>NZ_CP082301.1:7355301-8632952 GCF_019880305.1 Streptomyces decoyicus
ATAGACGTCGAAGTCCGGTACGAGGCCGAGCCGCATGCACTGCATCAGCCGGAAGACCAGCATGTAGTCCATGCCGCCGTGCCCGCCGGGCGGATTGGCGTGCTCCTTCCAGAGCCAGTGGTCCCACTCCGCGTACTTGGCGAAGTCGCCCCACTCGTCGTTGCTCTGGTCCGGCTCGAGGTAGATCCGCTCGGGGTAGTCCTCGAAGACGCCCTTGGTGCCGCCGAGGCTGTTGATGCGGCTGTAGGGGTGCGGGGTGGAGACATCGTGTTCCAGCCGGATCACCCGGCCCTTGGCGGTCTGGACGAGGCTGATCGTCCGGTCGCTCTCGATGTACGACTCCTTCCAGCTCGGGTCGTTCGCCGGCATGTGCTCCTTGCGGTAGGCGGCGAGGCCGAGCGCGGGGGTGCCGAAGCTGGAGATCCGTACGGCGCGGTCACCGCGGTTGATGTCCATGTAGTTGGCGACCGGACCGAACCCGTGGTTGGGGTAGAGGTCGCCGCGCAGCCGGGTGTGCCACAGCCGGCGCCATGGCCCCTCGTAGTACTTGGGGTCGAACATCAGGCCGCGCAGATCGTGGTTGTAGGCACCGGCACCGTGCAGCAGATCGCCGAACAGGCCCGCGTGCGCCATCCGCAGCACCCGCATCTCGTTCTTGCCGTAACAGCAGTTCTCCAGCTGCATACAGTGTCTGCGGGTGCGCTCGGAGAGATGAACCAGCTCCCACAGCTGGTCCAGTCGCAGCGCGAGGGGGCATTCCACGCCCACATGCTTGCCGTTGAGCATGGCCGTCTTCGCCATCTCGAAGTGCCAGTCCCAGGGCGTGGCCGCGTAGACGAAGTCGATGTCGCCGCGCTTGCAGAGGTTTTCGAAGTCGTGGTCGCCGTTGGTGTAGACGGCGGGTGCGGGCTGTCCCGCGGCGGTGACCTTCTTGGCGGCCTTGGCGGTCTTTTCCTTCACCGGATCGCACAGGGCGACGACGCGGACGCCCGGCATCGCGAGAAAGAGGTCGATCATGCTGCCGCCGCGGTTGCCGAGCCCGACGATGCCGACGCGTACGGTGCTGCGCCGCTCGAACGGCACCCCGATCATGGTCCTGGTCTTGGCGTCGGAGGATGCGGCGGCGGCCGTCGCGGAGCCGGCCGCGGTGGGTGCGGCCGCCGCTGCCGTCCCGGACGCGAGGCCGCCGAGCCCCAGTCCGGCGCCCGCCGCACCGGCGGTCCACAGCACCGAACGGCGGCTCGGGCCCGCCTCGTTGTCATCGTGGTTCTGCGATGGTGCCTCGTTCATCGGTCCTCCAGGAGAGCGCTGGTGTGCCGGGGCATACGTGAACCTCGGTCAGGACCCTGTCGGCCGACGGCCTGAGGCACAAGAGGGCCGATTGGACTCTTGATGCGGCACTCTTGGATTCTTTGCCGCAATACCGGACGGCTTACGGCAACACCGAGGGTGCCGCCGCCAGTACCTTTCGCAAGTCGCTGAAAAGCCTTGCGGAAAGCCTTGACGTGTCCGCGAGGTAAACGGCAGGCTCCGAGGCGAATCCCCCCACGGCGGCCCGGCGCGTGGCTGCACTCGTGGGCGCGGTGTGCCCTGCCGTGCCCCATGACGAAGGAGCCGCAAGATGCAGCAACGTTCCCGTGTGCTGGGCGGGGCGCTGGCCGGAGTGCTGGCCGCGGCCGGCCTCGCCACCTTCGCGCCGTGGCCCTCCCAGGCCGCTCCGCCCGGTGAAAAGACCGTCACCGCCACGCTGTTCGAGTGGAAGTACGCGGATGTCGCCAAGGCGTGTAGCGATCAGCTGGGCCCGGCCGGCTACGGCTATGTCGAGGTCTCGCCCGCCTCCGAGCACATCCAGGGCGACCAGTGGTGGACCTCGTACCAGCCCGTCAGCTACAAGATTGCCGGACGGCTGGGCGACCGGACCGCGTTCGCCTCGATGGTCAGCGCCTGTCACGGCGCGGGCGTCAAGGTCGTCGCCGACGCCGTCATCAACCACATGGCGGCCGGCTCCGGTACGGGCACCGGCGGCACCCACTACACCAAGTACGACTACCCGGGTTACTTCCAGGACCAGGACTTCCACGGCTGCCGCAAGAGCATCTCCGACTACACCCACCGCGACGACGTCCAGAACTGCGAACTCGTCGGGCTCGCCGACCTCGACACCGGCAGCGACCACGTCCGCACCACCATCGCCAATTACCTCGACGACCTGCGGTCGCTGGGCGTGGACGGTTTCCGGGTGGACGCCGCCAAGCACATCTCCGCCACCGACCTCGCCGCCATCAAGGGCAAGATGCGCGACCCGGGTTACTGGGTGCAGGAGGTCATCTACGGCGCCGGCGAAGCGGTCCGGCCCGAGGAGTACACCGGCACCGGCGATGTCGACGAATTCCGCTACGGCAGCCACCTCAAGAGCGCCTTCCAAGGTGGCAACCTTGCTCAGCTCAAGTCCGTCGCGGACGGCAAACTCGGCAGCGACAAGGCCCGTACCTTCGTCGACAACTGGGACACCGAGCGCAACGGCTCCACGCTGACCTACAAGGACGGTGCGGCCCACACCCTCGCCAACGTCTTCATGCTCGCCTCGCCCTACGGCTCACCGAACGTCTACTCCGGCTACGAGTGGTCCGACAAGGATGCCGGACCGCCCAGCGGCAGCGGCGGCTGGACCAACCAGCACGCCAAGCAGGCGATCACCGGCATGGTGGGGTTCCGCAATGCGGTGGGGGCGGCAGAGCTGACGGACTGGTGGGACAACGGGGGCGGCGCCGTCGCCTTCGGCCGGGGCGGCAAGGGGTTCGTGGCCCTCAACAACGGTGACGCCGAGCTGCAACGGACCTTTGCGACCTCGCTGCCGTCCGGCACGTACTGCAATGTCGTCGCGGCCGCGCCGTCTTCGTGTGACGGCCACACGGTCACCGTCGGCGACGACGGGAAGGCACACCTCTCGGTCCCGGCCAGGGGCGCGGTGGCGCTGCACGTCACGCGTTGAGGCGCGCTCCGGAAGGAGGCCGAGGAACAGGCCGTGTGGCCCGCTCCAACGCCAGGAGGGCCGAGTAATAGCCTCGGCCCTCCGTCGCATGATCCATGCCGATCTCGCACATCCGGTTCGCCGACAGATGCGCGTCGAAGTGCCGCGAGGTCACCTCGGCAGCCTCCTTCGCGGTGGCCGACTCCGTCAGCTGCCGGTGCAGCATCCCGCGGTCACCGGCGAAGGCACAGCAGCCCGTGTCGTCCGGCACCACCACCTCACCCGCACACGCCTCGGCGACCCGGCGCAACTGCTCCTCGTCCCCCAAGTGCTGCATGGAGCAGGTGGGGTGGAGCACCGCCGAGCCGACCGTGCGCAGAATCTCCAGCCGCGGCAGCAGCTCCTCGGCGGCCCAGACGACCGAGTCGACCACCGTCAGTTCGGCGTGCAGCGCGCGGTTGTCGGGCGTCAGATACGGCACGACCTCCCGGGCTAGGCCCAGGGTGCACGACGACGCGTCCACCACCAGCGGCAGCGTGCCGCCGGCCGTCCACCCCCAGGCCGCCTCGACGATGCGGTTGGCCATCACCGCGTTGCCGCGCTCGTACCCCTTGGAGTGCCAGATCGTGGCGCAGCAGGTCCCGGCCACGTCCGACGGGATCCACACCGGCCGGCCCGCCCGCTGCGACACCGCCACCACCGCCTCCGGCAGCGACGGCCCCCGATACCCGGCGGGCTCACCGAAGATCCGGTTCACACACGCGGGGTAGTAGACCGCGGCCGCCCCGGCCCGCCGCGTCGCGGGCAGCGTACGGGCCGCCGCGCCGGGAATCCGCGGCAGCCACTCGGGCACCAGGTCGGGGCGTACGGCTCTGCGGGCGGCGCGGGTCAGCGACGACGTCAGCCGCTCGCCGATCCGGTCGGCGGCGGCCACCGCCAGCCGCGCCGCCTTCTCGACGGCCTTGAACTGCCGGGCGGTCTGCGCGGCAACCCACTCCTCGCGCGGTGAGTGGCGCCGGTGCCGGAAGTCCTTCATCAGCGCGCCGGTGTCGATCCCCACCGGGCAGGACAGCTGACAGAGCGAGTCGCCGGCGCAGGTGTCCACCGCGTCATAGCCGTACGAGTCCAGCAGCTCGGTGGTGACGGGGGAGCCCGGCGGCTGGCGCAGCATTTCCCGGCGCAGCACGATCCGCTGGCGGGGCGTGGTGGTCAGATCCCCGCTGGGGCAGGCCGGTTCGCAGAAGCCGCATTCGATGCACGGGTCGGCGACGGCCTCGGTCTCCGGGATGGTCTTCAGCCCGCGCAGATGCGCCTGCGGATCACGGTCGAGCAGGATGCGCGGAGCCAGGATGCCGTGCGGATCCACGATCTGCTTGATCCGCCACATGAACTCCGTTGCCCGCGGGCCCCATTCGAGTTCCAGGAACGGTGCGATGTTCCGGCCGGTGGCATGCTCCGCCTTCAGCGATCCGTCGAAGCGCCGGACCGTCAGCCGGCAGAACTCGTCCATGAACGCGGCATAGCGCGCCACATCCGCCGGCTTCGCCGCGTCGAAGGCGAGCAGGAAATGCAGATTGCCGTGGGCGGCATGACCCGCGACCGCCGCGTCGAAGCCGTGCCGCACCTGGAGTTCCAGCAGGGCCCTACAGGCGTCCGCGAGCTGCTCCGGCGGCACCGCGAAGTCCTCCGTGATCAGTGTCGTACCGGACGGCCGGGTACCGCCCACCGCGGCCACGAACGCCTTGCGTGCCTTCCAGTAGCCGCCGATGACTGCCGGGTCGCGGGTGAAGGCATTGGTGACGGACGCGACCGGCGCGACCAGCTCCAGTTCCGTCAGCACCTGCGCCGCGGTCCGCTCGTACGCCTCCTGGGCGGCCTCGTCGGGCGCCCGGAACTCCACGAGCAGCGCGGTGGTCTCCTTGGGCAGCGCCGCCCAGTCGGCCGGCACCCCGGCCACGCTCACCGAGGCGCGCAGCGTATTGCCGTCCATCAGCTCCACGGCCCGTGCACCCGCCTCGTTGAAGCGGGGGACGGCCGCGGCCGCGGCACTCAGCGTCGGGAAGAACAGCAGCGCGCTGGAGGTGCGCCGGTCCAGCGGCAGGGTGTCGAAGACGGTCTCGGCGAGGAAGCCGAGGGTGCCCTCGGAGCCGACCATCAGCCCGCGCAGGATCTGTACCGGTGTCGTGCCGTCGAGCAAGGCGTCCAGGCGGTAGCCGTTGGTGTTCTTGATCCGGTATTTGGCGCGGATCCTGTCCACCAGCTCTCCCTCCGCCTCGATCTCTGCCTTCAGCGCCAGCAGACCCGCGCACAGCGCCGGTTCGGCGTGCGCCAGCTCGGCGTCGGCGTCCGGTTCGGCGGTGTCCACGATCGTGCCCGACGGCAGGACGAGGGTGACCGAGGCCAGCGTCCGGTAGGAGTTACGGGTGGTGCCGGCCGTCATCCCGGAGGCGTTGTTGGCGACCACACCGCCCAGGGTGCAGGCGAGCGCGCTGGCCGGATCGGGCCCGAGCAGCCGGCCGTACCGGGCCAGGGTGGTGTTGGCGCGCAGCACGGTGGTGCCCGGCCGGATCCGGGCGCGGGCACCGTTGTCGAGCACCTGGATCCCGCTCCAGTGCCGGCGGACGTCGACGAGGATGTCCTCGCCCTGGGCCTGGCCGTTGAGCGAGGTCCCGGCGGCCCGGAAGACGACGTTGCGGCCCTTTCCGTGGGCGTAGGAGAAGACCGCGGAGATGTCGTCGAGGTCCTCGGCCACCACCACGACCTGCGGGACGAAGCGGTACGGGCTGGCGTCGGAGGCGTAGCGGACCAGGTCGGAGATCTTGTGGAGCACCTTGTCCGGGCCGAGCAGCGCGATCAGGTCACCGCGCAGCGGCTCGGGGGTGCCCGATGCCAGGTGGCCGGCCACCCGGTCGTGCGCGGGGCTGCCGGGGGCGGTGGGGCGCAGGCTCTGGGGGTTCGGCTCCAGCAGGGGCATGGCGGCACTCCTCCGGTTGACTCCGCGTCAGCTCAATGCGGTCGGTCCGGTCGGTCCGGTCGGTCCGGCCGATGCGGTCTGCACGGATCGTCGACCAGGGTGGACAGCAGGTCGCCGAACACCTCGCGCTGATCGGCGGTCAGTGGGGCCAGGATCTCCTCCGCCGCGGCCCGGCGCGCGCTGCGCAACGCACGCAGCGTGGAACGGCCGGTGCCGGTCAGCTCGATCCGTACCACCCGGCGGTTGGCCGGATCGGGCACCCGGCGCACCGCGCCATGTGCCTCCAGCGCGTCCACCAGGGTGGTCACCGCCCGGGGTACGACCTCCAGCCGCTCGGCGAGGTCGGCCATCCGCGGCGGGGTGTCGCGGTAGTGGTCGACGATCCGCAGCAGCCGGGACTGTGCGGGGGTGAAGGCGATGTCGAGGTGTTCCAGGTGGTGTTTCTGGGCGCGGTGCATCCGGCGGGTCAGCCGTACCAGCTGCTCGGCGAGGTTGGTGGTGCTGACCGTCGGCTCGGGGGAGGGCATGGCGCGAGGATAGCGGATGACAGGACTTAATTCATTGTGAGCATAGGTAACAATGAGCTAGGCTCCACGTTGTTTGTCCCGGACTCTGCCTGTCCGTTGCCCCTCCCACGCGCAGCCACACCCCTCGAAGGAGCCCATTGCGCAGCGACGAACCCCAGTGGACCCCACCGCCCAAGGACCCGGAAAAGCCGGTCCAGCTGCGGCGGATCCTCGCTCTCTTCCGCCCCTACCGCGCCCGGCTGGGCCTCGTCGGCCTGCTCGTCGGCGCCTCCTCGCTGGTCTCGGTCGCCTCCCCCTTCCTCCTCCGCGAGATCCTGGACGTGGCGATACCCGGCCGGCGCACGGGACTGCTGACCCTGCTCGCCCTCGGCATGATCGTCACCGCCGTCACCACCAGCGTCTTCGGCGTACTCCAGACCCTGCTGTCCACCACCGTCGGCCAGCGCGTCATGCACGATCTGCGCACCGCCGTCTACGCCAAACTCCAGCGGATGCCGCTGGCCTTCTTCACCCGCACCCGCACGGGCGAGGTCCAGTCCCGGATCGCCAACGACATCGGCGGTATGCAGGCGACGGTCACCACCACCGCCACCTCCCTGGTCTCCAATCTGACCTCCGTCATCGCCACCGTCTGCGCGATGCTCGCCCTCGACTGGCGGCTGACCGTCGTCTCGCTGCTGCTGCTTCCGCTCTTCGTCTGGATCAGCCGCCGGGTCGGCAACGAACGCAAGAAGATCACCACTCAGCGGCAGAAGCAGATGGCCGCGATGTCCGCGATCGTCACCGAATCCCTCTCGGTCAGCGGCATCCTGCTCGGCCGCACGATGGGCCGTGCCGACTCCCTCACCAAGACCTTCGCCGACGAGTCCGAGCGCCTGGTCGACCTGGAGGTCCGCGCCAACATGGCCGGCCGCTGGCGGATGGCCACCATCGGCATCGTGATGGCCGCCATGCCCGCACTGATCTACTGGGCGGCCGGCATGGTGCTCCGGCTCGGCGGCCCGGTCTTCTCGCTCGGCACCCTGGTCGCCTTCGTCTCTCTCCAGCAGGGCCTGCTGCGGCCCACCGTCTCCCTGCTGTCCACCGGCGTACAGATGCAGACCTCGCTCGCGCTCTTCCAGCGCATCTTCGAATACCTCGATCTGCCGGTCGCCATCACCGAGCCCGCCGAGCCGGTCCGCCTCCCGGCGCCGCGCGGCGAGATCCGCTTCGAGAACGTCCGCTTCCGCTACGACCCCGCGGCCGCCCCCACCCTCGACGGCATCGATCTGACCGTCCCCGCCGGCGGCAGCCTCGCCGTGGTCGGACCGACCGGCAGCGGCAAGAGCACCCTGAGCTATCTCGTGCCACGGCTCTACGACGTGACCGGCGGCCGGGTCACCCTCGACGGCACGGACGTCCGCGACCTCGACTTCGACAGCCTCGCCCGCTCGGTCGGTGTGGTCTCCCAGGAGACCTACCTCTTCCACGCCTCGGTCGCCGACAACCTGCGCTTCGCCAAGCCGGACGCCACCGACGACGAGATCGAACGCGCCGCCAGGGCCGCCCAGATCCACGACCACATCGCCGCCCTGCCCGACGGCTACGACACCCTCGTCGGCGAGCGCGGCTACCGCTTCTCCGGCGGCGAGAAACAGCGCCTCGCCCTCGCCCGCACCATCCTGCGCGATCCGCCCGTCCTCGTCCTGGACGAAGCGACCAGCGCTCTGGACACCCGCACCGAACACGCCGTACAGCAGGCCATCGACGAGCTGTCCGAGGGCCGCACCACCCTCACCATCGCGCACCGGCTCTCCACGGTCCGCGACGCCGACCAGATCGTCGTGCTGGACGCCGGCCGGATCGCCGAGCGCGGCACCCATGACGAGCTGCTCGCCGCCGACGGGCGCTATGCGGCGCTGGTACGGCGTGACGCACACCTCACCCCGGCCGCCGATCAAGAGATGGCCCAGTAAGTGACCCGCGGGTAAGGTCGGAGTCGCGGCGGCCAGTTCACTGGTCGGGGTGGCCGCCGCACCCACTCCTCGGCCGCCCGGCCTGCGGGTTCTGACGCGCCCGTTGCCCTTCCTGCTCCGCCTCTGTCCGTCCGATCAGGGAGCTCTCCGTGACCGCTGACGACCGTTCCGCCCATGCGCTGGCCCGTCTGCTTGCGGGGATGGGGACCCTCCACTTCCTCGCCCCGAAGCCGTTCGACGCGCTCGTGCCCCGGCAACTGCCCGGCAGCCCCCGCACCTGGACGTACGCCAGCGGCGTCGCCGAACTCGCCGTCGCCGCCGCCGTCGCCCTGCCGCGCACCCGCCGGGCCGGCGCCCTGGCGGCGGCCGGCCTGTTCGCCGCGGTCTTCCCGGCAAACATCAAGATGGCGCACGACTGGCGGCACCGCCCGGCGCCGCTCAAGGCCCTGGCCTACGCGCGGCTGCCCGGCCAGGCCCCCCTGATCGGCTGGGCCCTGCACACCGCCCACGCGGCCCGCCGGACCACGGGCGCCCCGCGGCCGTAGCGCCTACGCTGCGTGGTATGACCCCACCTCAGGACCGCCTGGATCTCCCGGAGTTCGCCCTCGGATTCCCCGGTCCGTTGCGCGACCGGCTGGTCGCCGCGGTGCTCTCCGGCACCAAGACCGCCACGACCGGGCTGCTGACCGAGTACGAGCGTTGCGCCGAGCCGGTGCCGTCCGTCGGCCAGCGGTCGGTCATGCCCGATTCCGGCGGCCGGCCGGTGGCCGTGATCGAGGTGACCGGGGTGCGGGTGCTGCGCCTGGCGGAGGTCGACCGGGCGCATGCGCGGGCCGAGGGCGAGGGCCACCTGACGGTGGCCACCTGACGGTGGCCACCTGGCGGGCCGCCCACGAGGCCTTCTGGCACGGCCCGGACATGCGCAACGAGCTCGGCGACCCGGAATTCACCGTCGACGACGACACCATGGTCGTGCTCGAAGGTTTCCGGGTCGTGGAGCGCCTGGAGGGCGGGAGCGCATCCGCTCAAGAGAGGTGACGCGAACCCGGAGGCCGTGAGGGCCGGGGCCGGGCGGCGCCCCTGGCCTCGGCCGGTCGGCTGCCGGGATCAGAGCGCGACGAGGTCGACGGCAGCCGCCATGACCCGGTAGCCCGCATCGTTGGGGTGCTTGTGGTCGCCGCTGTCGTAGGCGGGCGCGAGCGCGTCCGGGTCCGCCGGATCGGCCAGCGCCGCGGCGAAGTCGGCCACCGCGTCGAACTCGCCCGCGTGGCGTATCCACTCATTGATCTCCCGGCGCTTCGCCTCGGCCGCCGGTGTGTGGTACTCCGCCCCCTTGAACGGCATGATCGTCCCACCCGTGACCCGCACACCCGCCGCGCGCGCCATTCGGATCAACTCGCGGTAACCGGCGATGAGTTCGGCGACGGACCGGTCCGGGTTCGGCCGGTACGTCGGCAGGTCGATCTCGCTGAAGCCGATGTCGTTGAGGCCCACCAGCACCACCACCGAGCGCACTCCCGGCTGGCCGAGCACATCGCGGCGGAAGCGGCCCCCGGCCCGCTCGCCGAACCATGCCGAGTCACTGAGCAGAAGATTCCCTCCGATGCCCTGATTGAGCACGGGGCGCGGAGTGCCCCGGTCGGCCAGCCGCTCGGCCAGCGCGTCCGAGTAGCGCTGGTTGCCGTCGATGGTCGAGGCGAACCCGTCCGTGAGGGAGTCACCGAACACCACGACCGTGTCGTCCCGCGCCGGAGTGCCGTCCGTCAGCTCCACGGTGGCGAGGTAGTACCAGGACACCGTCGTCTCACTGAACACCACCGGATCGGCAGCGGCGAGCCGGTCGCCCGCGGCCCGGTAGGTGGTGGCGAACGCCTGGGCGTGGAAGGAGGCGGGGCCGGTCGGCCGTGCGAAGTAGAGCGACACCGTCACCGAGTCGAACGGCGCCACGCTCAACTCCGCGGCGTCGCTGTAGACCTCGCCGCCCGCCGGAATCCGCACCGTGTCGGCCCCGCCGAAGGTGAGCCGTCGAACCGTGCCGGTCTGCTCGGCCGCGCCCTGTTCCGTACGGGCGATCGTGGCGCCGGACACCTCCAGCGGCGTGGTCCCGTAGCGGTGGGAGAGCTTGATACGGGCCGAGGTGCCGGAGCCGGTGACCCGTACGATCTGGCGCACGGTCTGGTCCGCGAACCCCTCCAGCGCCCAGTTCTTGTGGAACCCCTCGCTGGGGCGCTGTACGGCGGCCGACCAACCGGCCCTCCAGGAGCGGGAGTCGGCGTGGCCGGTGCTGGTGCGGTTCATGATGCTGCTGCCTCTCTGTCGTGCGCCCGGTGGCGATGACAGAGAGTCTGCGGGCGGGCGCGAGGGCTACCCAGACCTCTGGTCTTGGTACGCATCCGATCCCTACCAAGACCAGGGTCACCCTTCTCGCCTCACTGCTCTGCGGACGACAGGCCTCATGAGCGGCGCGATGTCGCGGCCTGGGCGCGGCCGTCCGTGCCTGTACGCGCCGCCGCGATCCGGCCGGTCAGCCCTGGTCGATGAGGGCGTGCGTCAGCTTCATCAGACGCTCCCGGGCCTCGGTGTCGTACGCCTGGACGTGTGCCCGGGTGTCGGTGAACTGGTCGAAGTAGCGGCCCGTGGTGGAGGCGAGGTCCGGGTCGACGAGCAGCCGGACGGTCGGGCGTACCCCCTCGTCGATGCCGGTGACCGGTGTCAGGCCGTACGCGCGCACTCCGTCGGTGTCCATCAGATGGGCCGGATGGAGGGTGTTCACCGTGACGCCGGTGCCCTCCAGTTCGGCGGCCAGGTGGAAGGTCGCCATGATCAGGGCGAGCTTGCTCTTGCAGTAGGCGCGCAGTCCCTCGTAGCCGCGCTCCAGCATGAGGTCGTCGAAGTCGAGGGCCTCCTGCCCGATCGAGGCGACGTTGACCACCCGGGCGGGCGCCGAGGCGGTCAGCAGCGGCAGCAGATCGCGGGTGAGGGCGTACGGCGCGAGGTGGTTCACGGCGAAGCGCAACTCATGGCCCTGGTGGCTCAGTTCGCGCTTGAGCGGCTCGGTGCCACCGCCCGCGACCGCGTTGTTGATCAAGCCGTCGAGCCGGGGCTCCGCCGCACGGATCCGCGCCGCCATCGCGTGCACCTGGCCGAGGTCGGCCAGATCGGCAAGGTAGGTGCGGACGGTGGACTGAGGGGCGGCGGCCCGCACTTCGGCCGCCACGTGCTCCAGGCGGCCGCGGTCGCGGCCGTGCAGCAGGACGGTGCCGCCGCGGGCGGCGAGGTCGAGTGCGAGACCGCGGCCCAGCCCCTGGGTGGCGCCGGTGATCAAGGTGGTGCGTGGGTTCATGACAGCCAGCGTGACGGCACGGCGCGGTGACTGGGGAGTACGGGCCGGGCCTGGTGTCGTCACCACCAGGCACCGGGCCGTGTTCCGCGACGATGCGCCGGACATGCTCCGGGGCGGCGGCCCGACCCGTCCGAGGAGGCCGGCCGGTGGACCCTGGCAGGGTCGGCGCGGACCTCGGCAGGGTTGGTGCGGACCTCGGCAGGGTCGGTGCAGACCTCTGCAGGGTCGGTGCGGACCTCGACCGGGGGCGGCGCCGACCTGGCGGAATCAACGCGGGCGGCGGATCCGGGGTGCCCCCGGCACCGACATCACCAGTGAGTACAGCGTGGTCGTCGCGGTGATGAAGAGGCGGTTGTTCTTCGGGCCGCCGAAGGCGATGTCGGAGACCGCCTCGGGGACGCGGAGGGCGCGGTGGCCCTCGTAGTCGCTGGTGATTCCGAAGTCCGGATCGGAGAACCCGAGGGTGCCGTCGGAGTGCACGACCGCATCGTTCGGGCTGTTGGGCCGCCTGCCGTCGAAGCGGTCGGCCAGCACCGTGAGGGTTCCGTCGTGCTCGGTACGGGTGACACGGCGGTTGCCCTGCTCCAGCAGGACGCCACCCAGGCCTATGCGGCGCTCGGCAAGGCGGTCGGTCTCTCCGCCGGTGCTGCCCATGAGCGGGTCCGCAAGCTCCGGGAGCGCGGAGTGATCCGCCGTACGACCGTGGACGTGGATCCCGCTGCCCTCGGCCGCGGAGTCCTGGCGTTCGTCATGGTCGAGTCCTCGGCGTGGATGGGCGATTCGGCTGCCGCCTTCCTGGCCGTCCCCGAGATCCAGGAGGCACACGTGATCGCGGGCAGCGCCTCCGTCCTGGTGAAGGTGCGAACCGCCACCACCGAGGGGCTTCAGGACGTCCTGCGCAGGCTGTATGCGATCGAGGGGGTCAGCGGAACCCAGGCGATCATCTCGTTGGAGACCTTCTTCGAGCGCCCGGTCTCCCCGCGGGGGTAGCCGCCTCACGGTGCTCCGGCGGGTGCCCCCGGAAACCGGCCCGTAGCTGCGTCATCGTCGGTACGGTGGACCTCCGCCACGGGCCTGTGCCCGTCTCTTCGGATTGCGAGATGTCCGATGAACCAGATTGCAGCCGATACGTATCTGGCCGCGGCGGTGGTGGTGCACGAGGCCTGTGTGCTGATCGTGCGCCGCAGCTACCGCGAGCGCTTTCTGCCCGGCGCGTGGGGCGTGCCGTGCGGGAAGCTCGATCGCGGGGAGTCCGCCGAGAGCGGTGCCCTGCGGGAGTTGAAGGAAGAGACCGGAATCCTCGGCACCATCGTCGCGCACACCGGCTCGTCCAGCTTCCTGAGCGACTACCGGGGCCGCCGCGTCCACAACCACCAGGAGAACTTCATCGTCCGCCCGCTGACGCTGGATGTCGTCCTGCCCAGCCCGGACCAGGCCCATCTGTGGGCACGGCCCGCCGAACTGGCCGAGATCGGGGTGGACGCGTACAACCTCGAAGTGATCCGCCAGGCGCTCGGCGGCCGGCTGGACGCGGCCGGGCTCCGCGCCATGACGGCCCGCTCCCGCTACCCGGCGCCACCAGTCTTCAGTAGCCCAAAGACCTTGCCAGCGCGTCGAGTTCGGCAAGATAGACGGCCGGCGGCAGCGGAGTCTTGGGCGGCGGACCGGCCCGCTCGGCGCCGCCGGTCCTGATATCGCCACCGCCCCGGCCATCGCGGCCGACCGGCTCATCGTCGGCGATCCGGTCATCGCCGATGTCCGTGACGGAACCGGTGCCCGTGACGGAACCTCCGGCGGTGGCGGAAGTTCTGTACGTGGCGGGGCCGCCGTCCGTGGTGGAGCCGCTGCGCCCGGCCTCGGCGCTAGTGGCGTGGCCGCTGTTCCTGACGTACACATCGGTCACCGACCGTTGTGGGGCGGTCTCCAGGAACAGCGTCACCGTAGGCTCCTCGCTCACCACCCGGTGCAGCGTACGGGCGGCCAGGCCGTAGCTCCGGCCGGGGCCGTACTGCTCCGTGCATATGAGCCGCAGGCGTGCGTCCCCGACCCGCCGGAGCCGCCAGGCGCCGCCGGGGCCGTCGATCGTCTCCCGGTAGGCGGTCGCGGGTACGCCGTCCGCGGCCGGCTCGTAGCACTCCATCCGGACGCGGCCGCGCACCACCGCCGAGGCGATCGCGCACCGGTGGTTGTGGATGTCCTCGGGGACCGGGCCGGTCCTGCCGTGCCAGAAATGGATCCGCAGCATGAACCGCGGGGCGCCGGCCAGCAGCAACAGCTTGTCGAAGCCCAGCACATGGCGGTACGAGAGCCGGGTGCACTCCGCCAGGTCCAGATCGCCGGCGGATAATCGGCGCACCAGCGGACCGAGCGTATCGGGGTGCGCCAGTTGGGCGGTCACCGCGCGTGCCGACTCGGGTGACGGCGGCCGCGGCCCGCCGCCCAGCCGTTCCGCCAACAGCCGCCGGGCTTCCTCGACCTGCATGAGACCGCCTTCCCTTCGCCGACCCCCTGACCGCCCCGACCCTGACCGCCCCGGCTGATCACACCGGCGCTCATCATCCGCCCCGACCGCCCTCGTGCCCCTGACCGCCCCGTGCTGACCCGACCCGACCTGCCTCCTGGGCATTCACCGGGCGGGGAGCACCAGCAGGCCTGGCCCCGCCCCTCGGAAGCCGGCGGTCCGCCTCACGGCCGGTAGACCATCAGCGCATGCCGCCGCAGCACCGAAAGGCCCTGGTACGCCATCCACACCGGGTGCCCCATGGGCCCGTCGTCCCACCGCCACACCCCGCCCCGCTGCATGCCGTGGACCCGCGCCACGGCGGCGGTCAGCTGCGCCTCCCAGGCCGGCAGCCCCACTCCCTCGGCGGCGACCTTCCGGGCGCCGTCCGTCATCAGCGCACGGGCCACCCACGCGGCCGCGAAATGCCGTACGGACAACAGCTCCTGATGCAGTGGATCCTCCTGGTCCGGCCGCCGTACCTCTTCCTGACAGTTCTGCAGATCGGCCACGCCGCCCGCCGGCGTCGCGGGGCCGGCCAGCAGCCACCGCAGCCCCTCCTCGCGCACCGTGCGCTGCCGCTCGTCCTCGCCCAGTACGCGTGCGGCCCGGTCCAGCGCCACCACTGCCCGCGCGGTGTGCGCCGCGGACGGCGCCGGATTGCCGCGGCCGGTGGCCAGCGCCGCGCCCCAGCAGCGGTGATTGCCGCGCGCCGGGTCGGCGGTGGCGCCGTTGACCAGCACCTCGCGCAGCCCGTCCAGCGCGGTGGAGCCGGGCGCGGCCCGCAGCAGCCCGCGCAGCACATTCGTCACGACATAGGTGTTCGCCAGCCCCGATGCGTCATGGTCGGGGTTCCACAGCACCTCGCAGGAGCGTATTTCCGCCTCCAGCAGCCGCGGATCGGCACCGGCCCGCGCCAGCGCACCCAGCACGACCGCGGTCACCTCGGGCCGCGCCCCGCTGCCCTGGGAGCGGGCGGCCCACCCGCCGCCGGGAAGCCGCAGCCGCCACAGCGTCTCCGCCACCTGCCCCGCCCGTATGCGGCCGTCGTACGGCGCGATGTCGAGCAGCAGATGCAGCCCGTACGCCGTACCGAACGCCGTCGGGTGCACCGGCGGATCGTTCTCCGCGAGGGAGTGCGGCCAGCCGGTGAGCGGTCCGCGTCCGGACACCTCGATCACCGTGAGACCGCGCCGCAGTGCCTGGTACGTGCCGTCCATCAGCTCGGGCAGCGTTCCGGCGGGTGAGGGAGCGGGGCCGGCCGGGGGTGCGGCGACGGCGGCCGCGGTCGCGGCGCGCGTCCGCAGCAGGGCCGCCGCCAGCCACACCACGGCGCCGACCCCGCATCCGGCGGTCGCCGCCACGAAGTACCGCGCCGCCTCGCCCGCGAGGTTCTGCGGCAGGATCCCCAGCAGCGTCTGGAACACGGCGAACGCGGCGGCCGGGACGCCCAGCCGCCCCAACCATGTCAGCAGCCGGGACACTGCGGAGGCGGGCGCGGCGGCAGCGGGCGGCGGTCCGGGATCCGGTGCGGGCGAGCGGCCTGTCGTGCCGGAACGCCGTGGTGGTAAGACCTGCCGCAGCACCATCTGCTCCCTCCCCACCCCGGGCGCGCGCCCCCGCACGGCCTGTGCGCAGGGCATCCCGATCAGTGTAGGAATCCCCACTGACAGCGGGGTCGCACACCTGTCGCAGTCACTCCCCGGCCGCTGCTTCGCTCAGCCCGTCCCCGTCCCCGTCCCCGCCCCCGCTGCCAGCAGAATCACCTCCAGGGTCCGCGGCCCGTGCACCCCCTCCACCCGGTCGAGTTCGATGTCGCTGGTTGCGGACGGCCCGGAGATCCAGGTGAGCGGGCGGTCCGGCGCCAGCCGCGGCAGCGCCTCGGGCACCGAGCCGACCACCTGGCCGGGGACGCGGACGACACAGAGATGATGGTCCGGCACCAGCGTGATCCGGCGTCTGCCCTGGTCGGGGCCCGCGTCCAGGACCAGGGTGCCGGTCTCCGCAATGGCCACCGCACAGCCCGTCAGCACGCTGTCCACGGCGTCGAGTTCACGGGGCGTGCTCGATGCGCGGTCCTCGACGAGGGTGACGTCGCTGCCGGCCGTCCATGACTCGTCCAGACCCGGCGGCACCAGCACCGTCCGGGCCCCGCGCTCCGCCAGCAGCCGGCCGATCAGCCGCGGCAGCCCCTCGGCGTCCGTGCGGTGCACGACCGCCCGGTAGTCCGCGAGATTCTCCGCGAGCAGATCGACGTTCTGCGCGCTCGTACGGGACCCGTGCACCCGGTGGTAGTCACGCGCCACCGGCAAACCGCCCGGCCCCTCCCCGCGCGGCACATCCGCCAGCGCCCGGCGCACCCGCGCCAACACCACGTCCCGGCTGCTCACTCGGCGTCTCCTCGCTGCTCCGACGACGTACCGTGCTCCGGCCAGATCCCGCGCTCCGATGCCGTACCGCGGGTGCGCTGCCACCAGTCGCGGAAGGACTCGGCCGGCACCGTAGGCAGATCGCGCGTCCGTGACCAGGCGCGCCCCGGGCCCGGCAGCCGCTGTGGATGCAGCCGACGGGTACGGGCCGCCAGGCGCATTCCGCTGCGCAGCGCGTCCGGGTGGTCGAAAGCCCAGGCCGCCGCGCGCATCGCGGCCCGCTCCGCGGCGTGCCCCTTGGCCGGTTTGAGGACGGTGCGCGCCCCGCCCCGGGTGACGGGCCCGCCCTCCACGACCCGCTCCCGCAGATGCACCAGCACCTCGGGGATGTCGATGGCCACCGGACACACCTCGTAGCAGGCCCCGCACAGCGACGAGGCATACGGCAGTGAAGCCTCCAACGAGCCTTCCATGCCTCGTAGTTGCGGCGTGAGGATGGCGCCGATCGGGCCGGGGTACGGCGAGCCGTACGCATGCCCGCCGGCCCGCTCGTACACCGGGCAGACGTTCAGACAGGCCGAGCAGCGGATACAGCGCAGCGCCTGCCGCCCGACGGTGTCGGCGAGGGTGTCGGTGCGCCCGTTGTCGAGCAGCACCAGATGGAAGGTCCGCGGCCCGTCTCCGTCCGTCGTGCCCGTCCACATGGAGGTGTACGGATTCATCCGCTCGGCGGTGGAGGAACGGGGCAGCAGCTGAAGAAAGACCTCCAGGTCCTGCCAGCTCGGTACCACCTTCTCGATGCCGACGACGGAGATCAGCGTCTCCGGGAGGGTCAGACACATCCGGCCGTTGCCCTCGGACTCCACGACGACCAGGGTGCCGGTCTCGGCGACCATGAAGTTGGCCCCGGAGATGCCGACCTTCGCCGACAGGAACTTCTCCCGCAGATGCAGCCGCGCCGCCTCGGCCAGCTCGGCGGGGGAGTCGGTCAGCCCTTCGGGTGCCGGACGCCCCCAACTGCCCATCTCCCGGCGGAAGATGTCGCGGATCTCGGAGCGGTTGCGATGGATCGCCGGGACCAGGATGTGCGACGGCAGATCGTGGCCGAGCTGCACGATCAGCTCGGCCAGATCCGTCTCGTACGCGCGGATACCGGCCTCGGCCAGCGCCTCGTTCAGCCCGATCTCCTGGGTCGCCATCGACTTGACCTTGACGACCTCCGTCTCGCCGGTCTCCCGTACCAGCCGGGTGACGATCCGATTGGCCTCGTCGGCGTCCGCGGCCCAGTGGACCTGCCCGCCCGCGGCGGTGACCGCGGCCTCCAGCCGCTCCAGATAGTGGTCGAGATGGCGCAGCGTACGGTCCTTCAGCGCGGCGCCCGCGGCCCGCAGCTGGGCCCAGTCGTCCAGCTCCGCAACGGCCTTGGCCCGCTTGTCACGGATGGTGTGCGTGGCGTGGGTGAGGTTGGCGCGCAGCTGGGTGTCGCGGGTGGACATTTCAGCGGCCCGGGGGAAGGCCGGCATGCCCAGGTAGGTGCCGCTCACCACGCGCTCCCTTCCGTACTGGCCAGGATCTCGGCGATATGGACCGGGCGGACCGCCGAGCCCTGGCGGGTGAGGGTGCCGCCGATGTGCAGCAGACAGGAGTTGTCGACCGCGCAGACCGCCTCGGCGCCGGTCCCGATGACATTGCGGACCTTGTCGGCGCCCATCGCCGCCGAGACGGCCGGGTTCTTCACCGCGAAGGTGCCGCCGAACCCGCAGCACTCCTCGGCGCCCGGCAGCTCCCGCAGCTCCAGCCCCTTGACGTGCTCCAGCAGTCGCCGCGGCCGGTCGCCCAGCCCCAGTATCCGCAGCCCGTGGCAGGTGGGGTGATAGGTGACGGTATGCGGGTAATAGGCGCCGACATCCTCCACCTTCAGCACATCCACCAGAAACTCGGTGAGCTCGTACGTCTTCGGCACCGCGACCGCCGCCGCGTCGATGAGTCCCCGGCCCCGCCCCTCGGCGGCCGCCTTCGCCCCGATCCGCGAGTAGTTGTCGCGCACCATCGCCGCGCAGGAGCCGGACGGGGTGACCACGTACTCGTAGTCCCGGAACGCCCGGTCGAAGCGGCGCACCAACGGCTCGGTGGCATGCCGGTAGCCGGTGTTGTACTGCGGCTGACCGCAGCAGCTCTGCTCGGCGGGGAAACCGACCTCCACCCCCAGCCGCTCCAGCAGCGCCACCACGGCCTGCCCCGTCCGCGGATGGAGCATGTCGTTGATACAGGTGACGAACAGTGCTACACGCACGTTGCCATCTCCTTTCGGCCGCCACGGCCCCTGGCGGGCATCCGCTTCCGCGGTACATGATCACCTGTCGGATCATCCTGCCCCAGCAGCAGGCCAAGGAGAAGAACCGGGAGCGGAGGACCATGTCGAGTGCCGAATACATAGCCGAGGACCGGGCACCGGACGGTGTCCGCCCGCCGTCACGGCTGCGGCAGCTGGCCGCCGCCTCCATCGGCAACGCCGTCGAGTGGTACGACTGGTACGCGTACTCCTTCCTCGCGGTCTACTTCGCCGGGCAGATCTTCCCCGAGGGCGCGGGGAACTCCCTGGTGCCGCTGCTCTCCACCTTCGCCGTCTTCGCGGTCGGCTTCTTCATGCGGCCGGTCGGCGGACTGCTGATGGGGGCGCTCGCCGACCGCCGCGGCCGGCGGGCCGCACTGACCCTGACCATCCTGCTGATGGGCGGCGGCAGCCTGCTGGTGGCACTCACCCCCACCTACGCGGCCACCGGAGTACTGGCGCCCCTCATCCTGGTCGTCGCACGCCTGGTACAGGGCCTGTCGGTGGGCGGCGAGTTCGCGGCCTCCACGACCTTCCTCGTCGAATCGGCGGGGCCCGGCCGGCGGGGGCTGTTCTCCAGCTTCCAGTACGTGTCCACGACCGTCGGCCAGCTGCTTGCCTCCGGGACGGCGGCGCTGCTCGCGGCGCTGCTCACCGAACAGCAGATGGGTGAGTGGGGCTGGCGGGTGGCGTTCCTCGTCGGTGCGCTGCTGAGCCTGCTGGGTCTGTGGATCCGGCGCGGTGCCCAGGAGACCCTTCCCCGAGCGCAGCAGGCGGCCGACCGCCCGGGGCTCTTCGAGGCGCTGCGCCGCCATCCCCGGCAGTCCCTGCTCATCTGCGGCATCACCGCGGGCGGCACCATCGCCTACTACACGTGGACGACCTACCTGCCCACCTACGCACAGGTCAACGCGGGCTTCGACAAGGGCGATTCACTCACCGTCGGCACCCTCTCGCTCGCCTTCTTCGCCCTGCTCCAGCCGCTCGGCGGCATGCTCTCGGACCGCATCGGCCGCAAACCGCTGCTGCTCGGCTTCTCGCTGGGCTTCGCCGTCCTGGCCGTACCGCTGCTGCACCTGGTGACCGACTCGTTCGCCTCCCTGCTGCTGGTGCAGTGCGCGGGCATGGTGCTGCTCACCGGCTACACAGCGATCGCCGCGGCGGTGAACGCCGAAGTGTTCCCCGCGCGGGTACGTGCCGCCGGCATCGGCTTCCCGTACTCGCTCACCGTCGCCCTCTTCGGCGGCACCGCCCCCTACGTCGGCACGTGGTTCAAGGAGGCCGGCCACGCCGACCTCTTCCCCTGGTACGTGGCCGCGCTCTGCCTCGTCTCGTTCGTCGTCTATCTGACGCTGCCGGAGACCTCCCGGCAGAAGCTGGAGAGGTAGCCCGAGGAGGGGCGCGGGGACCGAGCCCGGCGGACCGAGTCCGGCGGACCGAGCACGGCGGACCGAGCTCCGTGGAGCACATGAAGGCGCCGCCCGTCCCGGGACAGGGAGGGGCGGCGCCTTCGGAGTGAGGTCTGTCAGACGAGCCAACCCACGAGGTGGAGTACGTGGGCGAGGAGGGCGGTGAGAATGTCCATCGGAATCTTCTCCTTGAAGTTGGGGGACTCAACTCTCCGGCCCAGCAAGGGGTATCGGCCGGAGGCACGGTAACGGTCTGCAGCCCGCCGCTCGCGCCCCGTCATCATTGCCGGTCGCAATGAGTCAATTGAAGCCCTCACCTCTTCGATCATGCTTGCCGGGGAACGGGTGCGCCCGGGGTCGTTTGTTCGCATGGGGAGCCGTCCGGAGACATGCCGGGGATGCATACGAGACGCGCCCGGGGTGGGTACGGGACGGGGCTGGGTACGGGACAGGACTGGGTACGAGACAGGACTGGGTACGGGACGCGAAGAGGACTCGTGGTCGGGGAGGTCTCGCGACGCCTCGCCGCGCGGACGGTTCGTCGGCGTTGCCGGACGTCGGGCCCGCCGCCCGGTCGAGCGGGCGGGCCCGCCCTACGAGGCGAGGCTGCCCGCCAACCCCGCCTGCTCGTCCGCCGGTTGAGGGGCTTCGGCGAGCAGCCGGCGGATGTCGCCGACGGCGGCACGGCCCGCGCGGTTGGCGCCGATGGTGCTCGCCGACGGCCCGTAACCGACGAGATGGACCCGCGCATCACGCAGCGTGCGGGTGCCGTCCATCCGGATGCCGCCGCCCGGCTCGCGCAGCCGCAGCGGGGCGAGATGGTCGATGGCGGCGCGGAACCCCGTCGCGTACAGGATCACATCGGCCTCGACGACGCGTCCGTCGTCCCAGACCACGCCCGTGGGCGTGAGGCGTTCGAAGAGCGGCAGCCGCTCCAGTACGCCGCTCTCGCGGGCCTGCCGGATCGCCTCGGTCATCGGCAGCCCGGTCACGCTCACCACGCTCCGCGGCGGCAGCCCCTGCCTGACCCGCTCCTCCACCAGGGCAACCGCGGCCCGGCCCCGCGCCTCACCGAACGGCCCCTCGCGGAACACCGGCGGCCGGCGGGTCACCCAGGTCGTGGCGGCCGCGACCGGCGCGATCTCCATCAGTTGCTGAACGGCCGACGTCCCGCCGCCCACCACCACGACCCGGGCATCGCGGAAGTCCTCCGGCCCCGGGTAGCGGGAACTGTGCAGCTGACGGCCGCCGAACGTCTCCTGCCCGGGAAACCGCGGCCAGAACGGCCGGTCCCAGGTCCCGGTGGCATTGATCAGCGCCCGCGTCGCATAGTCCCCCTCCGACGTCTCGACCAGCAGACGTCCTCTCCCAAGGGCTCCGACGGGCTCCGTCCGCCCATCAGGCGCTGTCCATCCACCAGACCCCGTCCGTCCACCAGACCCCGTCCGTCCACCAGACCCCGTCCGTCCGCCAGGCTTCGTCCACGGGGGACCCCCGCCGCCCTCGCGCACCGCCGTCACGCTCACCGGCCGGTGCACCCGCAGCCCGAAGGTCTGCTCGTAGCTGTCGAAGTACCCGCCGATCACTTCGGACGACGGGCGCTGCGGGTCGGCGCCGGACAGCTCCATGCCCGGCAGCGCATGCATCCCGTGCACCTTGTCGTACGTCAGCGTGGGCCACCGGAACTGCCAGGCCCCGCCGGGGCGCGGAGAGTGATCGAGCACCACGAAGTCCCGGTCCGGTACCGCACCGACCCGCCGCAGATGAAAGGCGGCAGCCAGGCCGGCCTGCCCGGCACCGATCACCACGACCTCGACCTCGCGCACCCCGGTGTAGTTCATGTTTCACCTAACTCGGGGAGGGTTGGATCTCTTCCCGGGGGACGCGGCCGGCTTCCGCGACGCGCAACGCGCGGCGCTGCGGTTCTGCGGGGCGCCGCCCCGGCGGGGCGCGGGCAGGCCGGCCCGTGCCGATCTTCGGATCCCGCTCGCCGGCCACGACTGCCGGGGGCGCCCCACAGATCCCGCCCGGCGGCAACCACTGCCGGGCGCAGCGCACGGATCCCGCTCAGCGGCCGCCGGCGATCAGCAGCGGCGCACCGCCCGGCGCGGACGCCGGTCGGCCATTGGCGGCCGGCACGCCGTCCAGCGGAGAGGGACCCGCAGCCAGCAGTCCACGGGCGGCAAGCTCCGGCCGTACCCCCTCGCCGAACCAGTACGCCTCCTCCAGGTGCGGATAGCCGGAGAGAACGAAGTGCTCGATGCCCAGTGAGTGGTACTCCTCGATCCGGTCTGCCACCTCGGCATGGCTGCCCACCAGCGCGGTGCCGGCGCCGCCGCGTACCAGACCGACACCCGCCCACAGATTGGGCGAGATCTCCAGCTTGTCGCGCGAGCCGCCGTGCAGCGCCAGCATCCGCTGCTGTCCCACCGACTCGCTCCTGCCCAGCGCCTGTTGCGCGGCCGCGACCGTTTCCGGATCGAGGTCGTCGAGCAGCCGGTCCGCGGTCGCCCAGGCCTCCTTCGAGGAGTCCCGGGAGATGGTGTGCAGCCGGATACCGAACCGGACCGTACGCCCCTCCTTCTCCGCCAGCCCGCGAATCCAGTCGATCTTCTGCTTGACCTCCTCGGGCGGCTCGCCCCAGGTGAGGTACACATCCACGTTCCGGGCGGCGACCGGCCCCGCGGCGGCGGACGAGCCGCCGAAGAAGATCTGCGGCAGCGGGTCCGGCGGCAGCGCCGTCAGACCGCCCTCGACCTGATAGTGCTCGCCCCGGAAGTCGAACGGCTTGCCGCCCCACACGCCCCGTACGACCTGTAGGAACTCATCCGTACGGGCATACCGGCGGTCATGGTCGAGATGATCGCCGAACCGCTTCTGCTCGGTCGAATCGCCCCCGGTCACCACATTCAGCAGCAGGCGCCCACGCGAGATCCGCTGATAGGTCGCGGCCATCTGCGCCGCCAGCACCGGTGAGATCACCCCTGGCCGGAACGCGACCAGGAACTTCAGCCGCTCGGTGACCTGGGTGAGCGCCACCGTGGTCAGCCAGGCGTCCTCGCACCACGTACCGGTCGGCGTGAGCACCGCCTCGAACCCCAACTGCTCGGCAGCCTTGGCGATCTGGGCCAGATATTCGATGTCGGGGGCCCGTACCCCGCTGACCGGGGTGATGCGGTCCCGCCGGATGCCGCCGTCGGTGTAGGCATGCCGGTCGACGAGGGTCCGCCCGTCGCCGCCGGTCGGCAGAAACCAGTGCAGGTGTACGGACATCTCACTGAGCCTTTCCATAGGTACGCGGCGCCGTGCTCGAAGGCGGCAGGCCACCGTTGAAACGGGGATCGACGAACTCCCCGAAGTCGAAGGAGCGGGGAATCAGCTTCAGCGCCGCGAACGAGTCGACGATCTGCTGCTCGGAGGCGATGGCGTCCTTGTCCACGGCGACCGCGACCGCCGTGCCCCGGGTGCGCTTGACCGCGTCCAGCGCCACCTTGTCCGGCAGCCCGGTCTCCTTCGCCCAGGCCTTCGACCAGACGTCGGGGTGCTTGAACACCCAGTTCTGCGCCCGCCGCACCCGGTCCGTGTAGTCCTTCAGCGCCGCCGACTTCTTCTTGTCGTCCAACGCGGCAGGCGCGGCGACCTGGAAGCCCAGTCCGTTGACGACCCCCTGCCCGCTGGTCAGCACCCGGGCATCGGCCTGGTCCAGGGCCTGCGAGGTGTACGGGTCCCACACCGCCCAGGCATCCACCTTCCCCCGGGTGAAAGCGGCGAGCGCATCGGCCGGCTGAAGGTAGTTGAGCGTGACGTCCTTCGGCGTCAGCCCGGCCTTCTTCAGCGTGGCAATGAGCTGGTAGTGCGCGGAGCTGCCCTGGGCAACGGCGATCGACTTGCCCTTCAGCTGCGCCGGCCGCTTGAGGGGTGAGCCCTTCTTCACCAGGACCGCCTCGCCGTCCGAGCTGCTGTGCGTCCCGGCGATGACCTTGATCTTCGACTTCGCCGCGGCGGCGAACACGGGCGGGGTGTTGCCGACCCCACCGACGTCCACGGCCCCGGCATTGACCGCCTCCAACAGCGGCGGCCCCGAGGTGAAGGTAGACCACTTGATCTTGTACGGAAGGTCGTCCAGCTCGCCGGCCGCCCGCAGCAACGCCTCATAACCACCCTTCTGGTCACCGACGTTGAGGGTCAGCGACCCCTTGCCGTCCGTCCCGCTACCGGCACCCCCGCCGGCACCCGAGGCCCCCGACGAACCACCGCAGGCGGCCAGCAGCAGGGTGAGCGGGAGCAACAGGGCAGCTGGGGCGATAGGGCGTGCTCTCATGGGGCGTCCGTTTCGTTCTGGGGGTGGGACTGGGGTGGGGTGGCGTGGGGTCGGGGAGTGGGTGGGGGTGAGCAGGTGGCTCGGGATCGGGGGCTGACCTGGCTGGGGGATGCGGATGGGTGCGAGCCGGCAGTCAGGTACGCGGACCGGTTGTCAGGTGGGCGCTGGGGCGCTGGGGCGCTGGGGTGCTGCTGTGCCGGGGTGCCTGCCGCGGAAGGTGCTGCCGCGCAATGCGCTGCGGTGTCAGACCGCGGCAGGGGAGGCCTCGGTCGCGCCGGGAGAAGCGGCCACCGGCACGCCCTCCGCATCCGCCTCGGAACCTCCACCGCCGTCCGCGACCTCCACACCGAGCCGGTCGAGCAATCGGGCACGCAACGCGCCGAAGCGCGGATCGGAGATATCGCGTGGTCGGGGCAGGTCCACCGTGGTCTCGTACGCGATCCGGCCGCCCTCCATCACCAGCGCCCGGTCCGCCAGCAGCAGGGCCTCCTCCACGTCGTGGGTGACCAGCAGCACCGCGCAGCCACGCTCCTGCCACAGCTCGGACACCAGGCGCTGCGCCTTGATCCGGGTCAGCGCATCGAGGGCACCGAACGGCTCGTCGAGCAGCAGCAGATCCGGTTCACGCACCAGCGCACGGGCGAGCGACGCCCGCTGGGCTTCCCCGCCGGAGAGCGTCTTGGGCCAGGCGTCCGCCCGATGGCCGAGCCCGACCTCCTCCAACGCCCTTACGGCGGCGTCGCGTTCCGGCCGCCCCGGAAGCCCCAGCAGCACATTCCGCCAGACCCGCTTCCAGGGCATCAGCCGTGGCGCCTGGAACGCCACGGCCTTGCGGCGCGGCACCAGTACCTCGCCCTCGATCTCCCGGTCGAGCCCGGCCAGCACCCGCAGCAAGGTCGACTTGCCGCAGCCGCTGCGCCCGAGCAGTGCCACGAACTCGCCCGGCCGGATGGACAGTTGGAGATCGTCGATGACGGCCCGGTCGCCGAAGGCGCGTACCAGCCCGCCCACCTGCACGGCGGAACCGGAGACCGCGGAGCCCGGCCGCTCCTCGTGCTGGGTGTCGGTCACTGTCCTGTGAACGTCGGTCGCCATTGCAGCAGCAGCCTTTCGAGGGTACGAACGAGAAAGTCGGCGATGAGCCCGAGGATCGCGTAGACCACGAGGCACACCACGATCACGTCGGTGCGGAAGAATTCCCTGGCCTGGTTCATCAGAAAACCGAGGCCGTCGTCGGCGTTGACCTGCTCGCCGAAGACCAGCGCGAGCCATGCGGTGGCGAGCGAATAACGCAGCCCGGTCATGGCACCCGGCAGCGCGCCGGGCAGCACCACATGGCGGATCAGACCCCACCGGCTCAGCCCGAGCGAGGTCCCGGCCTCCACCAACTGCGCATCCACACCACGAATCCCGGCATAGACATTCAGATAGAGATGGAAGGCAACGCCCAAGGAGATCAACGCAATCTTGGGCGCCTCGCCGATGCCCAGCCAGATGATGAACAGCGGAATCACCCCCACCCAGGGGACGGACCGCAGCATCTGCACCGTCGCGTCGACCAGATCCTCGCCGAGCCGTGAAAGCCCCGACGCGAGCGCCAGCGCCACGCCGGTCACGCCACCCAACAACAGTCCGACCGCGACCCGTTGGAGCGAAACCAACATCGCCGACGGCAGCGTGCCGTCCGCAACCAGGTCCCCGGCGGTGGCAGCGATGGTCCCGGGCGACGCCAGAATGTCGGCCTCCAGCACACCGCCCGCACTGAGCACCTGCCACAACACCAGCAGCGCGAGGGGCCCCACCGTACGACGCAACCACCGCGGCACCGACCACCGGCGCCCGGAAACCGGAACCACGCGAGCAAGCTCCGGCCCCTCAGCGCCGGAAGCGGATGTCACCGCTGCCTCCACGCCGCCCTTCGCAAGGGACGGTTGCTCTGCATCAGCAGCGAGACCGGGTGGCGCGTCGCGGGCCACGGCCTGATCGAGAGTCATAAATGCTCCACGGGGAGGTGAGGGGGAGGAAGGCGAGAACAGCGGGGCAGGTGAGGGGGCTGGAGAACAGCGGAGCCGGGGGCAGCGAGGCGGGGGAACGGAAGCCAACGACACGCACGGACGCCCGTCGCCCGATGCCCGACGCCACAGCGCACAGGCGACGTCAGCCCGGCAGAGGCACCGACAAGCGACAAAGCGCCAGAACGACAAGGAGGCAAACCGGTCAAGCCGACCGGGCAAGCGGAAGACCGACCGGAATTCGGCACACCGACCACGAACGAACCCGAATCGAGCCACGACAGCCCCTGAAAAACCCCGAAAGGCAGCCAGAGCCAGACCAGAAAGCCGAAGCCTCGAAACAGCCGCGAAGAGCCGCAAGCAAACCGACGAGGAGTCCCGCAACGCGCACGAAACCTGGAACGGCCTCAGCAACGGGCTCAGCAATGGGCTCAGTAACGACGACGACAACGGCGCCGCAACGGCATCAACAGCAACGCGGCATCATGATCAACAACAGCCGCCGCGGCGACACGCGGCAGAGGCCACCCGCAGCAGGTCGATGTGACCGCGCGTGGTGAGCAGGGCTGATGTAGACATGTCGCTGAACGTAGCGGTGCGCCGCGAGAGGGGTCAAACGTCATCTCGGCTGGTGGACCTTTGTTGCCGCAGCATTGAGGCAGCATTGCGGGCGACGCCCGCGGGGTTGCAAACCAGGGCAGGTTCTCCGTACCAAAATGGAGGCATGAGCACCGCATTCACCACCCGCACCCTTGACATCACCACGGGCTCGACGGAGACCGTTGCCGACCTCACCGCCGACTGCGCGGCCTTCCTGCGAGAGGCAGCAGACGGACGCGACGGCCTGCTGAACATTTTCGTCCCCCATGCGACCGCCGGCATCGCCGTACTGGAAACCGGCGCAGGCAGCGACGAAGACCTCCTGGCCGCCCTGCACGACCTCCTCCCCGCCGACAACCGCTGGCGCCACCGCCACGGCAGCCCCGGCCACGGCCGCGACCACGTCCTCCCCGCCCTCGTCCCACCCCACGCCACCCTCCCGGTCGTCGCGGGCCGACTGGCCCTCGGCACCTGGCAGTCCATCTGTTTGGTGGATACAAACGTGGATAATCCGCACCGGCAGGTACGGGTGAGCTTCCTGGGGTGACCTGGAGCCGGTCGTCCCTGCCAGGCCTGGTTCGGTTGCCGACTCTCGCGCGCTCCCGGGAGACAGGGCTGCGCAGGGCCGGGTGCCCGCCGCGCCGGTTCGTTCGGTGGGGTCGACGTCGACGGTGTCACGCCTTCCCAGATGTAGGGCTGTGGCGGCACCCGGAGGAAGCGCGCAACTGGGGTGCGCTGGTCCGTGTGTCATAGGCTGGATGCACAGCGTGAGGGGAAGGCTTCGCTGAAATGCCAGCGAACTGGACTTGGGGGCATGCGGGTGGAAACCGACGGCGTGGTCGGCCCTGTGTCAGGGCAGCAGGGAGCAGCGGCCGTTTCCGCGTCGTGCAGGCCCATGGCGCCGTCACGAACCGGCAGGCTCGACGACCAAGTTCCGTTCCTGGCCCGGTTGGAGCAGCAGGAACGTGTCGCGCTGCTGGAGCTGGGCCGACCCATGAAGTACAGCCCGCGGTCTGTACTGGTGCGTCAGGACGAACCGTCCACCCACGTGGTGGTCATCCTCGCCGGCTGGACCAAGGTCACCCGCTCCACCGCCAATGGTTACGAAGCGCTGCTTGCCCTGCGGGGTCCGGGCGACGTCGTCGGGGAGGCCTCCGCAGTCAGCGGCCGCCCGCGCTCGGCGACGGTTACCGCGCTGGGGAAGGTCGAGGCCGTCACGATTGAGCGTGGCCGGTTCCTGGGCCATCTTGCGGAATTCCCGGCCTCGTCCCTCCAACTGCTCAGCCTTATCGGAGACCGGACACAGGCCAGTGACCGGCGACGCGTGGAGCAAGGCGCACTCGGAGTCCGTGAGCGGTTGTCGCTCTTGCTTCTGGAGCTGTCGCGCACACACGGGGTGCAGGATGCGGAGGGAGTGCGCCTGACCAGCGGCCTCAGCCAGCACGAGCTGGCAGGCGCGGTCGGAGCCTCTCGCGAGGCGGTGGCCAGGCTTCTGAAGGAACTGAGAGAACGCGACGTCGTCCGGACCAGCCGCAGGGGACTGGTCATCGTCCGCCCGGACCAGCTGCGCCGGATAGCGGGCGGCGAATAGCTGACGGTCATGCAACCGGGGCGAGTTGTGTGCCATCGGTTACAGACGCTGTGTGCAGGTGTTCCTTCTCCATTGTCAGACCCCCACGAGATAGTGCTCCGGACCGAGCCCGACCGTCCGAGAGGCACCCATGACCCTGGTCCTGACGGAACCCGTCAACCGCACCATTCTGCTGCTGGACATCGAGGACTTCAGCCGACGGGACGATGTGGTGCAGGCCTGCCTGCGCCGGGAACTGCACAACGTGGTGGAGGACACTCTGGCCGCGGCGGGTGTCGAGCGGAACATGCAGTACCGAGAGGACCGCGGGGACGGTCTGATCGTGCTGGTCAGTGCCGACATCCCGAAAACGGTGCTGCTTCGGGCCCTGTTGACGACCATCCCGGATGCGTTGTGCCAGTACAATCGGCTGGCATCGAGCAGTGCGCAGATGCGGCTGCGGATGGTACTGGCCGCAGGAGAGGTCGCCTTCGACCCGAAGCAGGGCACGGTGGGAGGGCTCGTCGGCCACGACCTCAACCAGTCCTGCCGGCTGCTCGATGCCGACGCCCTGCGCGAAGCGCTCGCGCGGCAGGAAGCGGACTGTGTGCTGGGGGTGTCGGCCCCCGTCTACGAAGGCGTGGTTCGCCACGGACACCGCGGACTGCGCCCGGAGGAGTTCCACCACGCGGCGGTGTCCGTGAAGAAGGACCGGCTCGACCTGTGGTTGCATGGGTCGCTGCCGGACGGCACCACCACCCCTGTACCGGAGCCGGCGTCCGCCGGGCGCGGCGGCAGGGGTGCGCATGAGGGTGCCGCCGGGCAGTCTCCGGCGGCACCTGCCGGGGCGCCTTCGAGCAGTGGGGCGGCATTCGCCTTCAACGGCGGAACGGTGTCGGTCGGCGGCAGCCAGGTCAACGGCGGTCAGACCGGGGTCAGCGGCGGCCATGTCTCGGGCGACGTGATCATGGGGACGGTCCGGCATGAGGGCCGGAGCGAGCAGGCATGAGCGAGCAGCCCGGCGACAAGCCATCGGACCGTCCTCAGGACGACACCGACCCGGCGGACGGCAAACAGGAGCAGACGAACGACGAGCACACTGAAACGGAGGATGACCGCCCGCAGGACCCCTGGGCGGCCCGGCGTGATCTGTACGAACACGTCCCGGCCGCCGTCGGCGGCAGCCTCGTCGGCGGCGATCAGACCGGGGTCAGCGGGGGCAGCGTAGGAGGCGACGTTGTCCTCGGCACGAAGGTGGAGCACCACTACCGCTTCGGCGCTACCACCCACATCTCCGGAAACATTCCCCCTGCCGAACTCGACCAGCTGGCACAGGAGTTCGCCGGATACGAGGAACTCGTGCACCTCCTGCGCGACCGGCTGCGGGAGGAGCGGGTCCTCGTGCTGTACGGCGCGCCCTTCACCGGCCGTCGCAGCGCCGCCCTGATGCTGTTGCGCTCCCTGGATGCCGTGCCCGTACGCGCCATCGACCCCAACACCCGGCCGACCGCGCTGATGGACGAGGTCAACGGCGATCAGCACGGCTACCTCGTCAGCGATCTGGTGACGGGCAGGGAGAACCCGCTGCGCGACATCGACCTGTGGGCCGTGCGGGACGTTCTCCGGAAGAAGGGTGCCTATCTGGTCATCACCGTCGACCTGCTCGCGATCCTGCGGGGCGTCGACGCCGTCTCGTGGCAACCGCCGTCGCCTCAGGCGGTGCTCCGGTCACATCTGCACGCCCTGGTGGATGACCCGCCGAGGGAGCGCGAGCTGCTGGCGCTGGATCTCTCCCGGGAGTTCCTCGACCGGGACGACCACCAGCTGCGGGAGGCGGCACAGTTCGCGAAGGCCCTGGCCGGGCACGCGGACGGCACGATCACCCGGGAGAAGCTGGCGGGCGTCGGCCCGGAGCTGGTCCGCGAGCAGGTCAGGGAATGGTTCGGGGACGACGAGACCCTTCTCCGGGACAGGGCTTTCCTCATCTCCCTGGCGGCGTTCGACGAAGCCGCCTACGCCCTGACCGCGGAGCTCAGCGACACCCTGTACGCAGAGTTCCAGAGAACCGAGGACGCCGGGAGGGAGCCCCAGGTCGGCATCTTCGGGACGTCCATCACCAAACGCCTGCGACTGGCCCGAGCCGTCGAGTACCGGAAGGAGGAGCACACCGAGTGGGGCCCCGTGTTCCAGCGCATGGCCCGATTCCAGGAGCCCAGAGCAGCTGTCGAGGTCCTCCGCGAGGTCTGGACGAGTCACCCCTCCGCGCGGCCTGCTCTGCTCGCGTGGCTCCGGAAGCTCGCACAGGACGGCCGGCCGTTGGTACGCACCCGCGCCGCGGTGACGGCCGCGGTGCTCGCCCAGACCGACCTGCCGTCGGCGATGGCACTGCTCATCGAGGGCTGGGCGAAGTCGAAGGTGTATCGCGACTGCCTCGTCGCCGCCAACGCCCTCGCGACGGCGCATGCCATCGGTGCGCCGAACATCCCGCAGATCCTCCGCTCCTGGTGCGACGAGGAGGCCGGACCACGGCTTCGCTGGACAGCCATCCGGGCCTACGCCCTGGTGGGCGCCAGGATGCCCGACGAAGCGCTGAAGGCGTTGGCGGAAGCCGCTCGCACCGGGGACGACGAGCAGGAGGCGCAGCACATCGCCGAGTCCGCCGCGCTGCTGCTGAGCGACGAATCGGCGCCGGTGCGCAGCCGGCTGCTGCGGGGCCTGCTCGACATCCTCCGGGACGGGCCTTCCGGCCGCCGACTGGCGCTGCACGCATTCGTCCTGGCCTGCACCCGCGCCGACGGCAGACTGATGCTGCGGTGGTACGCGGCTGCCGCCTCAGCGGGCCCGGCCGAGGAGGCGCAGCAGCTGTCCCTGCTGTGGCGGACAGCCTTGGGCGATCTGGGGTACACCGCCGATGCGTTGAAGGCGCTGGCCGGCTGGGCTCGTGAGGCGGACGGCGATCCGCAGGCCGAGCGGGAGCTGGCGATGCTGCTTCCGACGCTGGTCGGCTCCGACGAGGACCGAAAGCGCCTCGATCACATGCTCCTGACCCTGCGTGGTCGCCGCGGGAGTGCGGATGCCCCACCCGCGGTGGCCAACCGTCTGCGGGGCGTGCTGTGAGGTGCCGCCTCTCGTCTGCGGTCACGGGCCGCGAAGTTTCGGAACACCACTGAGTGAGGAGAGAGGAACCATGGCGGACCTCCGTCGCGAACCCGACTGGCACCAGGGCGCAGACCGGCACAGCGAGCTGGTCGACCCGGTATTGACCGTGCGCCAGTTGTCCCGGTTCGACCACCGCAGGGGATACAGCCGGATCGACAACGCGTTGGTATTCACCATGGACAAAGGGGAGTTCGAGGTCTACCTGCCGCCCCACCGGCCGACGCGCTCCCTGTTCACCGCGACGCGGTACACCGCGGTCTACGAAGTCGACATGGGGGTGCACGCCTGCACCGTGTCCCTGCTGTTGCCCAGCGACAACGATGCCTTCGACTTCACCGCCGAGGTCGAGCTGACGTGGCAGGTATCCCGGCCGCAACGGTTCGTGGCCAGCGGAGAACGGGACGTGCCCGCTCTCCTGAGGCGCCGGCTGGAACAGCTGATGTACCCGGTCAGCCGCGGTTTCCAGCTCGACCGGAGCGCGGACGCCGAACGCGCCGTGTACCAAGTCCTCGCCAGAGCGGGCGATGTGGGGGAGGAGGCGGGGCTGCGCACGTCGTACGCCGTGCGGCTCAGGCTGGACGACGCGGCGATCGGCCACCAGCGGGAGCTCCGCCGGATCCGGTACAGCGACGAACAGCTGGGACTGTCGCACGACGTGGCGATGCGGGAAGACCGGCTCAGGGCGGAGCGGCATGTGGAGCAGGCCCGGCACGATCACGAACTGGTCATGCTGCAGGGTCGTCAGGAGGAGGAAGCCAGGGAGCTGGAGGCGAAGAAGGTCGACTACTACGAGTACTACCTCCAGCACGGCGGCGTGGCGATGTGGGCCCTGCACCTGGCACAGCACCCGGAGGATTCCCGGCTGGTCATGGAGAACCTGCAGAGGGACCAGCTGCAGCTGATCCGGAGCCAGTCAGAGGTCGCCCTGCAGGTGCTGAAGGAAGGGAATCCGGAGGACTACCAGCGTGCGGGACTGAACAAGCAGGCCGTGGAGATTCTGGAGGGGCTCCTCGCACGTAACTTGCCCGGTATCGATTCTGCTCCCTCCGCATCGGGCTCCCTGCCCTGGGCCGGGCCCCCCGGCACTCCGGTGCATTTCCACAAGCAGCGGGACGGGTCGTCCGCCGACAGCACCGAGGAGGGGCGATGAGCAGTGATGGTGTGCACATTCCGACGGTGGGAGCCCGGCTGCTCACGGAGCTGCGCTCCGAGACAGCTCGTGCGGACAGCAAGGCGTCGCTGCTTCTGGGGGCCATGAGCATGACGGTGAGCCTGCTCGGTGGACTGCTCGCGGCTCGAGGATGGTCATTATCCGGGCTCTCCGCCCCGGGGAGCGTGCTGTTGTGGGTGGCCATGGCTGCTCTGGCCGGCGCACTGGGATGCCTGCTCCTCGCCGTCCTGCCCCGATACGGCACCAGCCGGTGGTCTCCGGGGCGGCCGTTGACGTACTTCGACGACATCCGCCGTGCCGCGGAGTGCGGCCGGCTCGCCGAGGCCCTCGCCGTCACCGAGGCACACCAGGCCGACGGAGTACTGGAGGCGCTGGCCCAGAACAGCCGCATCGTCGGTGCCAAACACCGGTGGATCCGCGCCGGTCTGGCTGCCTACTGCGCGGGCGTGGTGCTTCTGCCCATCGCGGGGCTCGGCGGCTGAACGCACCGCGACAGCATGCTTCTTACCGCGTCGTCATGATCCGGCCGTATGCCGAGACAGGAATCTCTCATGACCACCCCCTTCGACTCCGCCCACCCCGGCCGCATTACCCTGCCCGAAGCTCCGGCTTATCCGGCTGCTGTTCCCTTTCCCTGCCCGTGCTGTCCGGACGCAACAATTCCGCCTGCACCGCCCTACCCGGGCAGCGCGACGGCGTCCGAGGCCGCTCACCCCGCCGGGAAGCCGGAACAGCGGTCCGGTTCCGAGAAGCGCGCGCCGCAGGAGGGTCTCGGCCGCCGTGGGCGTGTGCACCTCGCTAAACGGCAGCGGGGCATCGACGCCACGGCTGCGGGCCAACTGCTGCTGCAGCTGCCCTCGTTCCTCGTCAGCCTGGTGATCGTGGCGACACTCTCCCACCTCCTGTTCCCCGGCATGGACTGGTTGGGGGTCCTGCTCTGGCTCGCTTCAGGTGCCATGGCGTTTCACCGACCCACCGAGAGAGCCCTGGCCCGTCATCTGCTGAACCTCCGTCACCCCACTTCGAGGGAGTTGAATCGGCTGGAACCGCTGTGGCGGGAGGTGACGGCGCGGACGGGTGTAGAGGGCCGCGCCTACGAGCTGTGGATCGAGGACAGCGATCACCTCAACGCCCTGGCCGCGGCGGGTCACATCGTGGGCGTCACCCGGTTTTCACTGGAGCGTCTGTCTGATGGTCAGCTGGCCGCCGTCCTCGCTCATGAGCTGGGGCACCACGTCCGCGGTCACGCGTGGTCCTTGATCCTGGGGCAGTGGTATGCGGTTCCGGGGCGGTTTGCGTGGGCCGCTGTGCGGAGGCTGATCCGGCTCGTCACCGTCGTGGGCCGTAGGCGCATGAGCCTCTGGGGTGCAGTGCTGCTTCTTGCGGTAGGCGCAATCGTGCTGGCGGTCGCATGGGAGTACTGGTTCCTCACCCTGACGCTGGTGGCCACTCCGTATCTCCTCGCCGCCGTGACCCGTCGGACCGAACTGAGGGCGGATCACCATGCGGTAGCGGCTGGATTCGGGCCGATGCTCGCCGAGGTGTTGCACATGATGCAGGCGGCGGAAGGGGAGGGCGGCCATGCGACGACTTCCGCTCTTTCCGGGTGCGGCAAGACGGTTGCGATTGACCCGAGAACCGCCGCTCGCGGCGGTAGGCGGAGTTTTTCGGGCAAGCTCCTGTCCTCGCACCCTGACTACTACACGCGCCTACACCACCTGGCGCCGTATCTGGAGCGGCGATGAATCTGCTCCAAGTCGGATCCTGGGGTTGTGCTGCCGCCACACCTTTGCGGGGCCTGGTCGAAAAGTGGGCCATGACCTGCAAGTTCTCTCGCTCTCGTCCGCCCTGACGTGATTCACGATGACATATCACGTGAAGGGCGCGATCGGGTGCCTTGACGGACGCCTTAACAGAGCTTCGCGGATACAAATCGCGACATGTAAACCGTCAGGTCCGTCTGTCGTTCATCGGGTAGGTCTGCGTCTGCCGTCACAGTGGGAGTGATGTCCGGCCGCACCAAGTGAGAGAGCCCCAGCTCTGGGCAGGGCCGGGCGAGCGGTCCCGGCAGCGACGTACGCCTGGGAGGATGTCACCCGCGAGGAACTCGGTGACAGGCCCGTAGTGCCGGACGAGCACGACGGCCACTGGGGAGTGTTCGCCTGTCACCCGAAGCTGGCCTTCGTCGCCGACCTCCAGTGGCGCCGCCAGTTCTCCTGGGCCGCTGGCGGCCGAGGAACTTGCCCTTCACCTCGCCATCCGCGACGGGGGAGACCGCGGGGGCGAAGGCAATGACATGGGTGACGACGGGAGGCTGCCCACTCACCGTGACGACTGGTGTGCCTGGACGCTGGCCCGGCGCCAGGAACTCCTCGGCCGCGCTTGACGCGACCTGGCCGAACGAGCCGTTCCGCCGGCGAGTGCCGGCCGAGGGCGCCCGGAGAATGAAGGCCCGCCACCGCGTGAAGCAATGACGGGCCTCGATCTCTCAGTGAGCCCTGCGACCTATGCCCGGACGGAGCGACTGAGCCTCTGGTCCGGCCCGGCTTCCTCCTCGTTCGACTCCCACTCAGGCCGGAAGTCGGGGTGTGCGGCGTATGCCGCAACAAGGTGGCGGAGCGGGAACGCAGTCGCAGAGAGCGCAATCATGGCGGGACCGTGAACCATGAAGTCGTCGTGTTCTGCGTCCTGCTGCATCCGCTCCACGAAGCCCAGGACACCTCGTTTGGCGGCGACATCGGCGAGAACCCGGGCCTTCAGCCCTGCGGTGTCCTCGGCCGCGCCGGGCTTCACGGCCTGTGCTGCAGCTTCGTCCTCGTCAATACGAGCCTGGAGGAAGTTCGTCAGGCCCGCGACTTCATCATTTCTCATCGGTGGTGCCCCCTCGGTTCATAGCTGAAGGGAGCATCATGCCGGACAGGTCTGCTTCTGCAACGTCACCCGAGGGGGGCACGGTCACCTCGGCTCCATGGACCGCTCGGAGAAAGACCTTGCCGGCTCGAGGCGACCTGCTCGGAGTTGGGCTCCTGTTCCATGAGCGCGAAAGGGCCCGCCACCGCGTGAAGGGGTGACAGGTCCTCGGTCTCTGTGCGGATCAGACAGGGGCGCCCGAAGGGCGAGTGCGCTGGCGTGTTGATCGAGACTGCGGCGGGAGAAGCATCATAGAGATGATCTATGACTGAGTACTAGTCTGCAGCTACGCCTATCGTCCGCACCTCTTCTGATGGACCGCTGATGTCTGTCTTCCTGTTTCCTCAGCGGATATCCACGTACCAGTCCGTGCTGCGGCTCAAGAAGCGGTATCCCACCCATTCCTGGGCGAGCCGTTTTCCCTCGGCGAGGAGGCGGATGACTTCACCTCGCTGCGTTGTGGGGAGCCAGTCTGCTAGTTCGGCGGCCTCCGCCAAGCTAGCTGGTGCTTCCTTTGCCGCGTGGGGGCGACCAAGGGCTAGAAGCGCTTCGTACAGCACCTTGGTCGGCTGTACGGGGGGAAGGCCCAGTCCCAGGGACGTGCGCGATGCGCTGAGCGGGATCCGTACGCCGCTAAGGTCCAAGTCGCCGAAGTAGCGGATCTCGGAGATGCGGTGTTCTGCAGTGATGGCCCGGACCGAGGCCCGGAAGGTGCCGCCCAGGCCCCAGGCGACGTAGCCAAGGCGGTGGTGGACGGGCAGGCACTCGACGATGGACCACCAGGTAGTCGAGTTCTCGACGACGAGCAGGATGTCGCCGGTGCCGACGCGGCGGTAGTGGCCGTCGGCCTCCTCCAAGGGGAAGGTCTCCGTGAGCAGCGGCGGCGGTGGACGGAAGGTCCTCAGGACGGTGTCGAGCCGTTCGGGGTCGGAGAAGAGGATTCCGGATTTCAACTCGTCGAATGTCTTCTCCGGCATGGGGAAGTCGGTCTCTGACCCGAAGGTCGCGAAGATCTCTAGGACCCGTTCGCGGATAGGCACAGCGAAGAGATCGGGGTCGCTCTTGAGCCACAGGTTGATGGCTATGTAGGCGGCTCGCTGCTTGGGGGTGGCTCGGCGCCACTGGTCCGCTAGCCAGTGCAGTTCGTGGTGCCAGCGAGGCATGGGTTCCTCGACGCGGGCCGGGCGTGCCTCGGGTAGGAGCCAGATCTTGACGGGTAGGGAGATCTTCTCGGGCGTTCGCTCTTGGAAGCCCTTGATCAGGCCGTGCCCTTCCAGGGTGTCCAGGCAGTGGACGAGTACAGCCTGCTCGAAGTCCCCCTCGGGGTTGCGGTTGCGGATGGCCTGGAACGCGGCCCATACGGCGTCCAGCGGGATCTGGATCTTTCCGCTGCTGCCGCGTCGGTTGTCCTTGGCCCACTGTCGCAGACGGGTGATGAGTTCGCGTTCGCGTCGCGGCAGTTTCACCTTCCTGGGCTGGGCCTCCTGCGTCATCGTCCGAGCTCCTGGGGGTCTTCGGCGTCGCGGGAGAAGACCCTCGCTGCCGAGAGGCGTCCCGTGCCGTCGGGGGGATCCAGCCGGTCTAGTCGGTTACGGATCCGTTCGTCCACGATCAGGTACTTGAGTGAGGCTCTCAGGTCGGCGTCGTTGCGCAGCCGGATGATCAAAGGGAACTGCCCCAGCGCGCTCTCGTCGAAGAGGCCCGTGGTGTAGATGAGCTGGACGCCAAGCGCCTCTGCAACGGATCGTTGCAGGTCGAGGAGGTAGTCGGCGTTGGCGCGGCCGATGGGGTTGTCGAGGAAGAGGACCCCGGCGTGACGGCTGCGCTTGCGGCCCTGATTGTTGGCCCGCAGCGACGCCATGGTGCAGTACAGCAGGATGGCGGCGGTGAGCTGCTGACCGCCGGAGAAGATCTTCTTGACCTTGGAGACCCGTACCCGCTCCGTACGGAGAACGATGTCGGGTTTGAGGACGAACACCTTGAACCCCTTGGGCACGGCGGCATGAACACCGCGCAGCAGCAGCGACAATCCGTCACGTTGCACTCTGCGCCCGTCCCCGGTACGGCCGACTGCGGCTTCGTCGACGACCTCGCCCATGCGCGCCGCGAGCAGTTCCTTCGTGAGCCGCTCGAAGGAGAACTGGAGGAACTCCTGTTCCGCCCAGTCGCCAAGGCTGCGGGGCAGTGTGGACACCCGCTGGGCCGAGCGAAGGATGGCCAGTGTCCGGTCGACCTCGCCCTTGAGATGGTCGATGATCACCTGGCGGTGGCGGCCGATCTGGTCCAGATCGTCGGCAAGGCTGCGCAGCCGTGCGGTGAGAGCGATACGCCAGCCAGGAGCTTGGGCGGTCACCTGCTCAGAGGGCAGGTTCAGGATCTGGCGTCGCACGGGAGTGGCCAGGGATTCGTACGTGTCCTTGGCCGCGTGCCTGGTCAACCGGTCGTTCGCGATGCGGAGGGTTCGCTCATGCTTGGTCAGGTTCTCCTGGGCGGCGTTCTTCGCCTGGTCGAGTCGGCGGTGCTCGCCGAGCGCGGCTGCGGAATCGCCCCCGTATGGTTCCGTCGCGGGTTCCTGGGGAGTGATGCTCTCCAGGGTGGTGGCGAGGACCGCGAGTTCCTTGGCCGCGTCCTTCGCGAGGCCGAGTCTCCGCTCGGCGCCTTCGTGCTGGGTACGTGATTCCTTCTCGAAGGTCGCTGCGGCCGCGTGCTCGGTGATGGCACGGGCCACCGCCTCCTGGGCGGCGATGATGTTGTGCGGCTGGGACGGCAACGGCATGGCAATCAGCCCGTCCCGCGCGAGCGGGCGCAGCTCGTGCTGACGCTCACGCAGCGTGCTTTCGCACTTCCCCTGTAGCAACTGCGCCTGCCCAGCAGCTTTTTCGGCCGCCTCCTGGGCGCGGACCGCACGCTGCCGAGCCTCCGCGCGGGTCACGGCGTCGGTGGCCTCCGGCGTCAGCAGGAGCCGATGGGCGTGATCCCGTGTGGTGTCGTCCAAGGCTGTGTACTCGGTGCGGGCGGCGGTCGCTTCCTTCTCCGCTCGGCCAAGGTCCCGGCGCAGTTCCTCCGGGACGTCTGCCTTCGCGTAGTTGTCGCAGGCCGTAGTGAAGGCACTGCGCAACAAAGGGATCGGCGTATGGGGAACTCCCTCGTCGAGGATAAGTTCCTGTACGCCAGGGATTCCCGCCCACTCCTTGTGTGCCTCGTCGGCGATCCTTCGCTGTTGTCCTGCCGCACCTTTGTATTCGGCGGCCAGGCGACGGTGCTCGGCGGCGTCGTTCTTCGCCTTCTCCGCCAGGTCGTTCTGGTGTCGCAGGGTCGCCTCGCCGACTTGCAGCGCGTCAGTCCACTGCGGCACCAGCGCCATCCTCTCCGCGAGGGCGGTGAGCCGGCGGCTCGCTTCACCCAGCCGTTCGAACTCGTCGTGTGCTGCGCGCTGGTTCCGGGAGTTCTCGGTGCGGCGCCTGATCAGAGCGGTGACGGTCCGTTGCCGGTCTGTCGTGAGCTTCTGGGCGGCGACGACCTCCTCCGTTGCCGGGGCGAGCAATTCACGCAGCCCAGCGAGTACACCGGCCGGATACTTCTCCTGCCACGCGATGATCCGCTGCCGGAGGACGTCGTCAGCACGCTTCGAGGCGGTCAGTCGATCGAGACGCCCGACACGCACGGCGTGCCGTTGCTCGATGGCTTGGTGCTCGGCCTCCGCGGCGTCGGGGTCGTGCAGGGCCGGGTGGAAAGGGAGGAAGAAGTCGGTTCCGCTTTCCTGGCCCGTGGCCAGGTCCTCGAACGCCTTCGTGGTCCCCACCGCGACGTATGCCGTGGCGCCGGGCGCCGTCCGGGCAAGAAGGTGACGGGCCTCGGCGAGCCGGTCGGGATTGTTGAGCAGAATCCCGCTGACGAGATGGGGCACCCGGGCTATGAACTCCTCCCGTTTCCGTTTGGGGTAGTCCGCGAGGTGCTCCCACCCCGGCCAGGCGTCGATGCCCTCGGCCAGGAGCAGCTGGCAGGCTTTGGTCACGAGGTCGGGCGGCGGCAGCAGACGGCCGTCGGCCAGGGCTAAGCGGGCCTGCTGGTCGCGGGCTTCCTCTACCCGCAGCGTGATCTGCTCCCGTTCGACCTCCGTGACCACCTCCCCGAGGCGGTTCGCCAGAGCCTGAGCGTCTCGTTTCAGATCCGGGGTTTCGCCGTCGAGGAGTTCCGTGAGCCGCGACTCGGACTCCAACTCGGCCTTGAGGCCTACGACCTGGTCGAGATCGGCCTGAATTCCTTCCGCCCGCCCGCGCACCGTCGCTTCGTCCTCTTTGGCCTTGTCCAGCTCCCCCTGCGCCGCGCTCTGTTCCGTCGAGAGGCTGTCCTCCTCTTCCTGGAGGGTCCGGATCTTGGTCTGGACGTCATCGAGAGCCCGGAGTGCGTCCTTCGCGGCCTGCGGTACGCCTTCGACGTTCCCCGCGAGCCCGGCCAACACGGCCTGCTCGGCGTCGGAACCGGCCCCCTGGATAAGCTGGTTGAGGTTGTCCGTCTCGCTTTGGGCACCGGCGGCGGCCTTCAGCGCTTCCTCGCGCTCACCACGAGCCTTGTCTTCCGCCTTCTCGTGTTCCTCCGCCTCGGCGTCTTCGCTCAGGGCCTGGGAACGCGCCGTACGCACCAGCGCCAAGAGACCGCCGGCGAATGCCCTGGCAGCGGCGTCCCTCTCCCGAAGGGCCGGACGCGCCTCTTCCTCGCCGGCGTTGACCAGGTCACGCAGCGCGCGCTCCTCGCCGGACTTTTCCTGATGGCGCAGGACAACCGCCGTAGCCTGCCATCCCGCCACAACGGCGTTCGCCTTCTTCCGTACGGAGATGGTCCGGTCGACGTCGGCCTCGGCGTTGGTCAGGTGCATAGCCGCAAGGGTGACCTGCTGTTCGGCCGCTGTCAGCCGCCACCGTTCGGCGAGATGAACAGCGGCGTCCAGATCCCCCTTCAGCCGCACAGCCTGCTCGTCCAGCTCCCTCAGCAGATTCTCGTCGTCCTGCACTCGGCGTTTCACACGGCTCGCGAAGTTCTCGAGGTCCCCCTGGGCCCGTGCGACGTCCTCGCGCGCGCCGTCCACTGCACGGGCGGCCTCGGTGAGCGGTTCGAGCATGTCCAATACCCGCTCCACGAACTCCTGCTCCAGCAGCAGCGTCTGGCGCTGGGCGAGCTTGTGCACGTGCTTCGCCACCAGTCCGGCCAGTTCGGCCAGACCGTCGTGCTGAGCCACTGCCTCCAGGAGGAAGTCGACGAAGCTCGCGTCGGAGTCGAGGTCGAAGGCCCGTACCGCCTCGCCCTCGTCCCTGTTCATCACTCGTTGGTACTGAAAGAGCTCGGAGTCGATGTCGAGCTTTCCCAGGAGCTCTGTCCAGGCGGTCTGGGTCTTCGGCCAGTTCAGCCCCAGCCGCGGGTCTTCGTCATGGAGGTCGTGCAGCTGCCTGCGGTAGGCGTCGAACGACAGGTAGCGGTTGTCGTCCGTGATCGGAAGGCTGTCCAGGGACAGCGATTCCTGCGGCAGGAAGTAGTACCAGCCCTCCTGGAGGTTGTCGGCGATCTGCGAAGCCGTCTGGTTCTTCCAGGCCATCACCTTGCCCGTGACGAGTACCTGCCCCGTCAGCGAGTGCGTCCACTCCAGGACAACATGTGAAACGTCCTGGGCCAGCACGTAGTCGCCGAGAAGACGCGGGTCGTTGGCTCCCTTCACCGGCCGCCAACCGGGCAGCAGAACGGAGAACACTAGTTTGAGAAGTACGGACTTGCCGCCGCCGTTCTCCAGGAAGACCACGCTCGCCGGTGACGGGCGCAGCGTCTGGGTCGCGGAGCCGAACAAGTCGTCCTGCTCGTGTGTGATTGGCTTCCCGACGCCGCTGAAGTCCAGGGTGACATCCTGGAAACGGGCGCCTGCGGGGCCGACCGAGCACAGCCGGATGCGGGACAGTTCGTAGTACATCGTGTGTCACGAATCCTCGGGCTCAGTGCAGCGTGTCGGGGCCGGCAAGACGGAGGGCGGCCGTGGAGTGCTGCTCGACGGAGGCGCCCAGGCGCAGCAGTTCGTCATATGCCTCGATCGCGGCCAGCTCCCGCACCTGTAGTTGGTAGCGACTCGTCGTGCGGTAGATCTTCCCTCGGCGCTCGGCGTCTTCCGACTCGATCAACATTCCCTGATCGACCAGGTATCGGAGTGCCTTGCCCACGATCGCCTCGGTCGTGGTGAGCGCGACACGGCCGTCCCCTGTCGAGCCGGCCTCGGGGCGACGCGGGTAGACACGCCATGCCCGTTCGAGTTCGCGGGCGTCGGTCACCGGGTCACTGTTCTCCTCGGCCTGAGCCACTCGCTCGGAGAGCTCCCTGCAGACATGGCGTACGAATCCGTCCACTGATGAGACGGTGGCCTGGCCCACGTAGTGATCGTCGGCCAGGTCCTCGGGCCGGGGGAAGCAGCGTGCGGCGATGGCGAGATGGGCGATGCCGTGCAGAATCCGCTCCGGCTCACGCTGATGGGTCTGCCGTGCCTGCCTGGCATAGTGCTCAAGCCTGGTCTCGAACGCCGAACCGGGCAGGGCTCCGAGGACGGTGCCGGCCTGTCTGGTGACGGCGATGACCCGCAGTCCCAGACCCGCCGCGCTATTGATCACCAACTGTTCGAAGACCGGTTCCTCGTCGTAGCGGCGGACAAGTGCCGCGTAGTCGGCGTCCCGATGGGGGCGCAGCCTGGGCCGGAACCCGTACGAGATCAGCCGCGTCGCTTCTTCGGCGTCGTGATCGCTGTACATGCCCAGACCATTGCTCATCGGTCGTCGCCCCCGTGGGTCCATGTGGTGTGTTCCGGTACCGGCTGGTCCGCGCCGGCTGGCTTGAGCCGTGCGGTGGTGAGGAGGAGGTCGTCACCCAGAAAGCTCTGGCTGTTCAGCTCGTTGTCGTCGCGTACGGCCAGCAGGACATGGTCGTCCCGGCGGCGCAGGGCCGTTCCGGTCTGTGGGCTGAAGGCGTGCAGTCCAAGGAGCGCGACAAGCTCGGGCAGCTCCGGGTCGAGGGCCGCGGCCTCGTCCAGCAGGCCGGACAGCGCCCGGACACGGTCCGGAAGATCGAGCAAGCTCTCCGCCAACTCCCACTGCCGGTCGGTGAAGCCTTTTTGCTCCTCCAAGGGGTGCAGTTCGGGATCAGGAACCTCGCCCGCGAACCGGCTGCGCTCCGGTGCTGGCCGGAGCAGTAGACAGACGAGGGCCGCCAGGTCCGGCACGTTCCGCGCGGTGGGCCCCACCGATTCGGTGAAGAAGCGGTCCGTCGGCCTGCCCGCGTCGGCGATCGCCAGATCGAGTACGGGCTTGAGTAGTTCCCCGAACAGGTCCGGAACCTGAGGCCGGAGCACGTGGGTGAACTGCTGACGGTCCTGCTGCTCCCGGAAGAAATCACGTGCGCCCATGAGAAAGGAATGGAGTTTCATGTGGCGCCGCACACAGTCGTCGACGATATCCACGAGTTCCGCCGCGCGGCGCTTGTACGCAGGGTCCTCGGCGTCGTCACGGGCTTCGGCCATGTTCGTGGAGATCGCCCGCTCGGCCCTGACCCGCTCCTCGACGTGCTCCAGCGCGGCATCGAGCAGCGTGGGAACCTTCTCCTGCCAGTCCACCGTCTGCACGTCGCGTTCGGTGGCCTCCAGTTGCGCTCGGATCATTTCCCCGCACTGGATGGTGCGGATACGGGCCTGTTCGGCCACCAGCTTGGCGTCTGCGAGCCGCCCCCGCTTGATCAGGTTCTCCAGTTTCACCTCGGCGGCGATCTGGGCGGATTCGACGTCCGTGTCCAGCGCTCCGACCAGGACGTTCAGCGCCTCGTCCGATGCACGCAGATACAGCTTTCCCTCATCGTCCCTGCGCTCCTCGATGAGCTTGAAGTCGAAGGTGTACACGCGATAGACGCCGTCGAGATCCAGGGATCCGTAGGGCCGGTGGAACGACCGTTCCACGTCCCCGAGATTGACCAGGCTCTCCAGCACCCACTCGGCGACCCTTGCGTGCTCCGCGGAAGACCGCTCGGGGGCCTGCAATGCGACAAAGCGCTGGACCCGCTCCAGGACGTGCTGGTGGTCGGCGCCTGTGTCGAAGTCCATGGCGATCGCGACCTGGTCGATCGTGTGCAGGGCGATCTCCGCCATCAGATAGACCTTTGCGTCGGCCCACTCCAGTCTCCCCTTGTGAGCGTCCAACTCGTGGAGCGGGACCGTACAGGCCAAGGCCTTTGCCCTGCGGCTGAGGCCTTCGTCGGCCCTGACTGCGGTCTCCCAGGTCTCATCTCGCACGAATGGCACACTAACCCTTCATAAGCATGTCATTCTCCAGTTTCTCTTGATGCCTCTCTGACCATCCTCTAGGTCCCATGCCCGATGATGTGGCCCAGGTTCATCAGCCCACGGTCTGGTGCAAATCGGCTCTTTCGGTACCTCGGTGGGCGCCATGGCCCGGGTAGGTCTGCACCTCCGCGAGCCAATGAGGGAGATCTCGGCAGCGGTGAAGCAGATGACCTTCGCCATCACGCCGACGGGAGAGTGGGCGGCCAAGGTCCGGGAGCTGAGGAGCAGTGCCATCGCTTGTCGCTGCCTCGCAGGACCTGGACCTTCGTGAAGGTCCAGGTCCTGCGTTGCCACGCTTGCCTGCTGCTTACACGTTCGCGGGTAGCTGTCGGCTGACTCGACCTGCGAGACCTGGCGACAGTCCTGACACGTCGAGTGCAGTATGGAGTCGGGTACCTTGGCAGTTGCCTTATCGGAGTTTGGCGGAGCCGAGGGGTAGCAACTGAGGCAACGCCTGGGATGCAGCGGAGGCGGTTGGTTCGAAGTAACCCGACTTCCGTCACCGCGAGCGGCGTTCACGCCTTCGCGCATGGATGAACCAGAAGACTGGCTCGACCAGCCGGTACGCGACGTCGGCAGCACACGATACGAAACCAAGCGAGGCTCCTCGGATAGTTCCTCATCGGTACTGACCGGGGTGTCACCCTGCTCGTTGGGGGTGCGAGCAGGCCGTGGAGCAACTCAGCTCTTGGTCAGAAACAGCCGGGGAACTCGGGAACGAGCAGAGGGTTCGGGAGCGGGTGACGCGTCCATCCGGTGTCACGGTCCCAGTGCAGCACGTGGGCGTCATCCAGCAGGGAACCGACCCAGACGCCTGTGATGCCGGTCGGTACGTTCGGAGGCCGCTGGGGCAGCAAGCCAGGGTCGGCAAGGCGGCACCATGCGGAAGAACGCATCCATGTGAGCCAGAAGAACACCTCACGGCGCGGCCGGTCGGACGCCGTGTTGAGCTTCGAGGCCAGGTCCTCGTGCAGCCCAAACTCGACGTTCAGCAGGTCCACCAGCTCCGTTGAACCATCAGCATCACCAATGGGGGGGCGGTTTCGCGGGAAGTGGGTTCTGCCAGGCCAGGGACCGTGCAAGGGCGATCCGCCCACTCACCTCCCGGCGGGCCAGTTCGTCCAGTTCGGCAGCAGTGTGGCGACCAGGAAACAGTGCCCGCGTCACCTCGGCCCACTTCCGTTCATCCTCGTCCCGACGCTCTTCCAGCACGGCGATGAGGCCCGGATCGAACGACCACTGCACCAGGCCCATCTGGGGTGGTTTCGGGACCGGAGAAGGCGGTGCGGGCTTCTCCTGCCGTAGGTTCTTCTCAGCCCTCTTGGCCCAGTGGTCCGGGTTGAAAGCCGGCATCTGGTCGTACCCCGTCAGCAGTCCGGCGCTGATGAAGCCGGTACCCGCTTCGCTGGGCACCGAACAGCCGAAGCTCACTCCAGCAGCACCCAGGATCCGGTACGGACATCCCTTTTCATGGACTGGCTGCTCGATACAGGCCGTGCCGGGGCCGAAGTTGGTCACTCCACGTCGTTCCAGTTCGGCCAGTGCCGGGCTGATGACGGTCAGGGCATCTTTGAAGCGGGGGGGGGGGCCCTCCTTGCGACCTCCGTAGGTTGCCTTCGCCGTGCTCTCGAAGACCACATGCCAGCCCAGACTCAACTCGGACTTTGGGCGCTCTTGCAAGTACGGTTCCCAGGAACGCCTGTTCTGCTCGGCGACACTGCTGGTGACCAGAGTGGTCTCAACCGCCAGATCACGGCCGCACATGAGGTCGTAGCGGCCGTTGCGGTCAGCCCGCACATCATGGAACTCACCACACAGAGGGCAACTGTCATACGGCTCAACGGTCTCACCGGTGCAAAACCAGAGGACGCCTGCTGTCCTCAGCTCCACGGGATCATTCGTTCGGGGCATGAGCCTGCTCCGTATCGGTGAGTGCATCCCAGGGAAACGCAAGCTGTTCTAGCGGCAGACGAGCCACCGTCTTGATCAAGTCGTCCCGGCAGTACCCGAGGCCCGCGGCGAGCAGGATCCGCACATGGTGATCCATGCTCTCGATCACCAACGAGGGCAGCTTGAGGGCTTCCGGGATGGCCCACGCGTCCCGCAGGAGGACATCCAGATCCGTGTCACCGACTGACAGATGGATATGCAATTCCCACGGAGGGACGGCCTGTAGAGGGCCCCGCACCGCTCGACTCCGCCGCGCGAGCAACCGGCGACCGACCAGTTCCAGGGCACGCAGCACGGCCATCTCAGCCACTGCCGCGACCACAGCCCCACGAGTGCTCTCGGCCATGATTTTCCTATCGGGTCCTTGAGGCGGGCTACGGCCGGAGAAACGGCACCAGCGGAGCAGGTGCCATCCCGGGAGATTCGAGCAGCTCCCACTGGCAGCCCGGCACCTTCTCGTCGAGATCGCGGAACGCCTGCCGCATCAACAGCAGAAGCAGCGCCGAGAGCGCACGGTCGGATGGTGACCAGGCGCGATCACGCAAGGCGTTCAGTACCATCAGCCCCGACGCCAGCGTCCGGCCCAGCAGCCACTCCAAGACCGCGCTACCAAGTTCCCCCGCCTCCAACTCGGCTTCAGCCCGAGCGCACAGATCCAGTGTCCAGTCCCGGGCCGCTTGGGCAGCTGCCCAAGCGGCCCGTAGATCGTCCAGCGGCATGGTCTCCGCCAACCGCGCCAGTGTGTCGCGGGCATCGCCATCAGCGATGGTTGTCATCCCGCCGTCAGCGGGGAAGACCGGCTCCGCAGCCGGAACGTCCTCCACCGTGTACTCGGCCAGGGCCGCCACAGGATTACCCCACCCTTCCGGCTGCACCGTCCGCAGCACATCCCCAACCCCCTGCGGTGTGACAGCCGCGCCTCCGCGCAGCACCATGGACACCGCGACCGCGCTCGCCTCGCCGCCGGACAGCCCCGAGGGCTCCGGGTTCCGGTCCAACTCATCCAGCTCCGGCGGCGGCCAGACCACTCCCTTACTGCTCAGGTGACGTGCGATGCCCCGATCGAGGCGACGAGCCCGTTCGGGAATCAGCGTGGCGCGGTGCCCCGACGCAACCACCTCGTCGGCGACACGCTCCGCCCACTCGTCCTCGTCCGTCCCGGCGTCCGGCCCACCCTCGGCGAAGCCGGCACCCGGAATCCGAGCCGCCCTACCGAACGCCTTCCGCACGGCTTCCTCCGGAACCGGCAGCCCCTCATCGAACAGAGCCAGCGCCAGGTCGGACGGCCGGGCACCCCGCCGGGCCAGACGGGCGAGCGCGACCACCAGAACGAACGCCTCCTCCCGCGGAACCGACCCACTCCCACGCCCCCGACCGAGCGACCGCACCACGTTCCCCGGCAGCAGACCCGCCCGCCGCCACACCTCAAGCCGCTTCACGGACACCACATAGCCGTGCTCCCGCGCGTGGTCGATGAGCTGTTGATCAGCGGGGCTCGGAGCACTCCTGGAAGGCATGCCGCGAGGCTACTCAACCTCTCAGTCCGCGGCGGGCCCTTTTGGAGACCCCCCACCTTGACGGGGTACAGCAGCGCCGCGCCTGGTGCCCTGGGGAAACCGTCGGAGCGCACAGCCCCGGCAACGAATCAGGAGGACGCGATGCCCATCATCACTCTGCTCCCGCCGCTGACCTGCAGCCCCGCCGCCTGGGCGGTGGTCACGCTTCTCTGTATCTGGACCGCGGCGTATGTCGTCATCGTCAGCGTCGCCCTGCTCCATCCCCGCCGCTCCCGCAGGAAGGAAGCCCGCAAGATCCTGGACCGCCGCCTCCTTGTTCCCAGGGCTCTGTAACCTCTCGGCCGTTCTGCCCGGCGAGCATCTTCAGAAGAAGCGTCCGGGGGCGCAGGACGCCTGAGGGGAATCTCCTAGCACTGGCTGCCATGCCTGACGACGCGGCTCTCCACCTCAACGTGCGGTCGCCTCCTATGTCACGCTCCGGCCCGGGGAGTCGGCCGCCGTCTCGCGAGGAATGAACAGAACTGGCCCGCAGTCCAGTGCGCTGCCGGTAACGTCGCATCATGTCGTTCAGCGACGGCCCGAGTGTGGCCGAAGTGGAAAAAGGGGCGCTGATCTATGGGTAAGTCAGCACGGGTACTGGGCTGGGAGTTCGGTCGAACGGCTCGCGAAATGAATGCGCTCCTCAAGGAGCACGGCTACCTGGACGGAAACCCCGGCGCTTATGGGCTCACCGAGAAGGGGCAGCAGTACGCGGAGGAGCAGTACCACTCGCGTGGCACAGGCGGTTACGCGCAATACAACCCAAGCTGGGAAACTCGCACCTGGAGCGACGAGACTGCAGCGGCACTCAAGGCTGACATGCAAGTCAACCCTGGAGGCTTCGACCTAGGAAGCTCTTCCGCGAAAGAGGAGGACCATTTCGGGTGCGAGCCCTTCGTGGACTGCAGCAGCAGTGGTGATGACGACAGCCCCGCGCCCAGTTGGAAAGAGTTGGCTATCGGCGGAGCCGTGGTAGGCGCTCTTCTCATTGCTCCTCATGCCAAGCCCTTGTGGAACAACAAGGTGAAACCTGCTGCGAAAAAGCTGCGAGACAGATTGGCGAAACAGGAGTCGGCCGAGTCCACCGACTCCTGACGCTCTTTCGTGGTGGGCCGCACGGGGTCGGCGGCCCATACCGCGCTCTGCGGCTATGGGTGGGCAGCGTGGTGGTCCGAGTGTCGTCTCGGGTGGTCGCCGGCTCCCGCTACTCCGACGGGAATGCTGTTGCTGTAGGAAGGGGGAATCCGGTGGTCAGACTGGGCCGGGAAGCTGAGCGCGTCGTTCGAGTGCGGTGGTGACGCAGCCCTTCCGGGACATGCCGAAGAGGCGGTGATTCGACGTTTGCCAGTAGGCACGAGTTGCCGGGGCATATAGAGACTGAGACACAGTCCGCCGGGCTCCCAGCGGGCCTGGCAGGTCAACGCGAGCATCGGCGCCATTGTCAGGAGGTCGAGTGCGATCTGCACGATCTCGAGCCAGACGCGGTTGTGGGCGGTGTGCCTCAGGGGCAGCTTCCGCTGGTCGGTGGAACGAGTGGCCTGGCTGCGGCCTCCTGGCCGGGGCCCGCAGCCAGTGACGAAGTTCGAGTTCGCGCCTGGCCACCTGCTCCGATCAGAACCGGGTCCTGTGAGCCGGACGGCGCGGGGCCGCGCGGCGATCATTGAGCTATTTGCATCGCCGGAGGTGGGTGCCTACATTGGTGGCCGTGACCGCGTGATGAGCTCGGGCCCACGGTGCTTGAAGCGCCCAGACGGTGCCCCGGCCTCTCTCGGATCGATCTCGTCGAAGAGGTGATCGGGGGGCCACCGATAACGTCGCGACTGATCGCTTCCGGGCCCCTTCGGCCCCGTCAGGCCACGAGGGGTGCCGACTGTAGGTGGGAAGTCCGGCCACGCCAAACGAGGCTGCCTGCCCCTACCTGCCAGCGGATCGCTGGCAGCCGCGCTGCCGCCCGCCACAACGACCTCGCAGAGTGGGCTGGCATACGTGGAGAGTGCTTGATGTCATGACCACGAGGCGGGGACCGATATGGCCGCTGTCATCGTCCCGGCGGCGTCGGCCACGCGGTCCCGTCGACTGCCGCGTCGAGGAGATCGCCGAGCCGATGCCAGGCGCCCGGACCGGCGTGGGACATGGGGCTCGCTGCGAACCGCTGCCACGCCGCGTCATTGTCTCCGAGCGCCTCGGTGACGTAGGCGGCGACGACGGCGTGAGTGGTGTCGTAGCGCGGGCCGCGGGCCTTCAGTACTGACCAGGCAGGCAGCAGCCGGAGTAGCTCCGGAGGGCACTTGGGCCGGCCCAGCATGATCTCGGCCCAGCGTCCGCGTAGGTCGGGTCCGCCGCCCAGGCGCCTGCGCAGGTGCAGCGTGAGGGCGAGCAGTGCCTGCTGCGGGGCGGAGTGGCGGGCCAGTACGGCGTCGAAGGTAAGGGTCTTTCGATAGGAGCGGGCGGCGAAGGAGAGCAGGGCCTCCTCGACGAGCGTGTCGTTGCCCGTGTGCCGCTCCAGGTACGCGACGAGAACGTCCTCGTCGACGTCGGCCAATGTCTTGAATCTGATGCCTTGTGGGTCGCCGAGGGAGGCTGTGCGTCGGCCTGGCAAGGCGGGAACGGGATCGGTGACTAGCGGAATGATGCTGTCGATCAGTTCCTTGGCCCGCCGCTTCTCCTCCCATGCGGAATGGCCGGAGGGGTAGCCGCACGCACCGGTCCGGGCGGACAGGGCCCGCTGGGCCTCCTGCACCACGAGACGCGCCTTCTGCCGCGCCTCCTCCGGGACTTCGGGGAGATGCACGAGGAGGGCCTGCAACCAGCCGAGATCGCGCACGACCGGATGGCGCGAGTCGGGGTCCGGCTCCCAGAGGCTGAGGGCGGTGAGGCAGACGGTCGCGAACCGGGTGCCGAGGGCGGCGACGAGTTCCTGGGACGCCAGCCATTCCCGGGGGCGGCCGAAGCGCTGGGCCTCGCCGGGGTTGAGGAGGAACCGCCAGGATCCTTTGCCGGCCCGCTCCACCCAGGCGACAGCGGAGCGGCAGATTACGTCCTGGAGGTACCCGGACTGCATCTCCTCGTCGACGAATCGCTCCACGTAGTCCCGCTCCTCCTGGGACGCGGTCGCCAGTTCTTCGGCGTAGCGCTCCTGCGCCTGCATGGGCGTTAGCCCGTCCCGGCAAGCCCGGAAGATCCGGGTGAGGAGGACCGCTCGCTCGAAGGACTCCAGGTCGTGTGCGGCGACTTCCTCCAACAATGCCGGTTCGACGTGCCACGGCACGGAGCCGAGCAGGTGCTCGCGCACCACACGATCGGCGGCGGGGTGCCGCGCGGACCAGGCCAGCAGGCGGCGGTGATGCCTGGTCTGAGCCCGGAGGATGCCGGTCCACATGCTGTCCCATGCGTCGGATGCGGCACGGTGGCGGTCCATCCACGCATCGACGTCCTCTTTGCCGTCGTGCTTGTCCGGCCCGAACGGGAGGCAGTCCAGGGCTGCGACGAACACGTCCTCGTGCAGGCCGTGTTCACCGAGTACGAGCTGGGCGGGCGTCGGAGCCGTCAGCAGCTCGGGGGTGATGGTCAGGCCCGTTGTCGAGCGGCGGTGGAGCTCAGCGACGGTGGCGTGGATGAGCTCCACCGCCGCTCCGGCCAAGTGCACCGAGCCGCGTCTCAGTGCACGCCTGCAGAATCCGTGCCCTGTATGTATCCGGGCAAGCCGGGTGAGAGAGGGCGATGCGGGTCAAGTCCATGCGGGCGGTCGTCATGTGCGGCAGCGGTTCGCGATTGAGATCGCTCTCCACCGCCGTGGTCAACAGCCACTCGGGCGCCGACTGTGCGAGCGGTCCCGTGAGCAGGGCCATGAGTAGGCCGTCGCGGTCCGTGCCCTGGGGTGCCGTGCGTATCGCCTCGACAACCATGCGTGTGGGCGGGGAGTCGTCGGACACCTGCGTGATGACCGTACGCAGGAACTCGAAAGGGAGAGACGTACGCAACGCCGCCGCGGCCATCGGACTCCAATCTCCAACACCGCGCCCCTGGCCTCTGGTCGGAACTACTCGGGCGTCGAGGGTGTCGAGCAGAGGCCGGAAGCGGGTGATCTCGTTGGTCTTCTCACCGACGTCCATCTGGGCCAGGACCAGTACGTTCACGTGGTCGCAGGCGGCCAGGAGGTGGATCTTCCGTCCCTTCGCGCGGGCCGCACCCCGCAGCGAATTCCCGTCGACCGCGAGCCCTCGCAGCTCTTGTCCCCTGGTCTGCCGGTCCGCGAGCCAGGCTCCGACCGCCCGGTTCAGGGCGTCCGCGTCGATTCTGGCGAGCAGTCGCCGGATCGTGGATTCCGCGGGCCAGGACCGTTTCGGAACCAGCGGGGCGACGGCCGTGCCGAGATGTTCGAGCAGGGCCGGCGGTGCGTCGGCGACCCATTCACTCACCGCGAGCAGGGATCGCGCTCCGGCGAGGACCGCGCAGGACGTCAGTGCCAGGAGCGTCACGAGAGGGTGCCTTATTCCCCGCGGATCCCGCGGGTCCGGGACCTGCGCGAGGCGTTCCAGCAGAGTCGGAAGATCGCTCCTGGACACTTCCGGATGCGGTCTGAGCTGTTCAAAGGCGGGGGAGGTCAGGGATGATGCGTCGGCAGGCACGGGCAGTCCAAGGTCACAGAGCGTAGAGAACTCCATGATCGCGGACGTCCGTGCCTGCTGTGTACCGAACCCCGCCCAACATGACGAGACGTCAGCAACCGAGCGTCACCCGACTACGCCGAAGGACCGAAGAGGGCGCGGTAGTACGCGACTTCCGGTTCGCGCTTCATCCAGATGTTGCCGGTTGGGGTCTCTCCGTTGTTCCGTTGTCGGACCATCCGGTTGGCTTCCGCTGCGCTCTTCGAGAAGCACGACGAATGGATCGCCTTACCGCGCCGCCACCTCCCCGAAGGTGATATGGGTGATATCTGCCGTAAACTCTCTTTTAGTTCCTCCGCGCTACCCAACGCACCGCAATGCAACCGCCGGTTGATCCCCAACAGCATGACGAGGGACACTACCTGGCGGATGCGTGTTCCCGGCCGAGTGGCACTCGCTTCGACATCCTCCCGTGCAGGTCGTCGGAGGCCATCTACCCAAAGATTACTGGGCAGTTGACCTCAGGGTTTCGTGATAGCGTTCTTGTTCGGAGGGACAATGCAACCTGAAAGGGAAATCGTGAACACGGAGAAGATCGCCGCTCGCCGCCTCTCGCTGGAAGAGGTGACGAAGCTCGGCGTGAAAGACAGGCTTTTCATTTCCGCTGACACGGCAGAACTCAAGCTTCCCGACTGCTATGTCCCTGCTTTTCTGACCAAGTCCGGTGAGGATTTCGAGGGCGGCTCGATCACGGCGAGAACCGTATTTCAGGAAGAGGTCTCCTGGCTTCCCGACGACGAGAATGAAGCCGGAATCTACTTGGCCGACGAGAACGGCTCGGCGACCATCGAGGTCCTCCAGTCCGCCGGTGTCGTGCTGGACCTGGCACTTTTCGTCCCTAGTGGGGACAAGGGGGCCCTCACGGCCCTTTACGCTGCGGCCCGGCAGGCCTTCGGTGCCGACGTCGTGCAGATCTGGCGCCAGGGCCTCAAGGAGGTTCCCGACGTGAAGGTCGACATCTTCGAGGAGCAGATTCCTCGGGGGCGCAAGGGGAGCGACAGCCCCAAGCGTGACCGTCGCGCGATCGACACCTACCCCACCCGTGCGGACTTCATCGAGTTCTCCGCGGGGTGGAAGCCGGTTGTCGAGATTCACCGGCCGATTGTTGACGACACCCCGACCATCTGAGGCGGCGTTACCTCTCGGTCTCGGCCTGAGAGGACGCCGAGAACGCATGCGCCGGCCCCGGTCGACCCCTGAGCGGCCCAGGGGGCCGTCGGAAAATAACTTACGAACGCTGAAGCGCCGTTCCATTCTATGACCTCGCGAGACAGCCCGCCTGACCAAGATCAAGCCTGAAGTTATTCTGCGACCGCCCTCAGGGCTTCGGTGTAGTCGAGTGAGGTCCGCTTCGTGCTCAGGTGAGGCCGAGGAGCGTGAGGGGGCGGCGGGCGTCACGCGCATTGCGGCGACGGCCGGAAACGATGTTCTTCGCGCCGTTCAGTCGCAGGGCGCCGACCGCGAGGTTGCGCCAGGTCGCCATAGCGCGGGGTGCGCTGTCGGTCCGCCACCGCGCACGCGGTCAGGTCGAGGACGGCGGCCAGCGCGTGCCGCGCTCCTCGTAGCCGGATGATCTGCTATCAGCCCGAACGCCCAGCCCAGCCGCTCATCCCATGCACGAGCGTCGTCCGCATCTGCACCCGTTTCTTCAGCCACGCAGGGGTCATCCCCCGGCACCGTCGGCTGGCTCCGCCCGACGGTGCGCGGAGATGCAGGCCACCCTCGGCCTCACCCGACAGAGCAATCAGGGCCTTTCTTTTGGTCCAGCACTCGGAGCGACCGAGGCAAGTTGTGATCGCCGCCTCGATACCGGTCGGCGCGTGACACGGTCTAGGGTGCTCGGACTTGCCGAGGGCCAACCCCGCATGCGTGGGGACCACGACTGTGGTCCTGTCCTCGGCTTGCCCCCGCAGCCTGTGACGTAGCCAGAGCTTGGCGATCGGTGGGCAGTGACCGTGGTGAAGTATGTGATCCCTATGCCTTCCGAGTCGGTAGTTGAATTGATCACCAGCGTTGTCAGGTCGCAGCAGGGCACCTACCAGTTCGGGTTACGGGTACGGGCCGGAGCAGCCGCCGAGGCTCCGCAACGTCGGGGGCGTACCTAAAGGTGCCCAGCTGACTCTGACGCGTTGGTCAGCTGAGAGGGTCGATGGCTTCCCTTGAGGCCCTCGCCGGCCGGGGGCATCCCGGGGACTCTGCAGGGACTTTCACGTCTGTCCCGGGGAGATCCCAGGGACTTTCCGCCGGGTAAGCAGGGAAGGCCCTGACAGCTCTGAAAGGTACGAACGCGCTGTTCAGGGCCCACAACCTCAGCACTCGATGATGTTCATCGCCAGCCCGCCCCGGGCGGTCTCCTTGTACTTGAGGTGCACGTGAGGCGCCTCGGATCCGACAGGTGTCACCGAGTATCGTGCGGGTTGCCTTAACGGAGGTTGGCGGACACCAACGTCGACAATGTCAACCGTCAGGTGCGGTTGAGCTTCCTCGGCTAGCGAGCGTTGACCGTGAGGGTTCTGGGCGAAGTCAAAACATGTTCTGGTGATGAGGGCGGTCTCAGCCGGTCAATGCATCACCCGCGAGCCACGCCGGCGCGACCGCGGTTCGCTGAGGGAACGGCTTGCGGGCGTGGTTGACCGAGATCGCGACGCGATGGATGCGGCACACGCCTTCGCCGGGGCCGGCCGGCCGCCCCCGCGCTCTGTGGCAGAGCACGTGGGCCGCCTGCAAAGCGGCGCAAGAAGCCGATTCACCCGCTGCGGGTGACGCGTCACGAGCGGCGAGTCAGGAGGACGGCGCTGCGTTCCTTCGCCCCCCCCGCGAGCGCCCATCAGGTGAACACATTCTCGGTGCGGCGGCGCATGCGACCGCGCGGAAGCGCTGGCATTCGGCGTAGCACAGCCTGTCCATGCGGGGTCACCGTCTTCTCGGTGAGCCGACCGAGGATCGCGAACAGGTGGCCGAGGCCGCGCCGTCCACCCTTCGCGCTGGTCCCCAGGCTCGTGGGCCGGCTGTGGCGGGGCCGAGCGGAATAGTCGGTGCGGGTGGGTGGGGGCCGTAAGCGATCCGGCGAGGGGGCAAGAAAGAGCAACCAGCGGTGCCTACGGACGGCTGCGACCACCACGGTCGTCCGCTGTTTCTCACTGCTTGCGGGTGAACCACGACGCCACGCCCTCGTACCGACCGAAACTGGACGATTGTGCCCGCTATTGTCCGTTCTTGTGCCATTGAGCTGTGCGTTTGTGAACCTCAAGCCCGGCGTCGGAAAGACGACGAGTGCTGTGTGGCTGGCCCACGCGCTTCATGAGTCGGGGCTGTCGCCGCTGCTGGTCGACGGTGACCCAGCCTCTTCCGCGCTGCGCTGGAGCGAGCTGGCCGGTGGCTTTCCGTTTCCGGTGATCGCCCTGCCGGTGGGGGATGTCCACCGGCGCGTGAACGACTTCCTCGGCAACCGGCAGGCCGTCGTGCTCGATGCGCCCCAGCTGGAGGACCATCCCCGCATTACCCGCAGCATCATGAGGTACGCCGGCGAGTGGATCGTGCCCGTGACCCCCGCCCCCATCGAACTGGACCGGATGGCACCCATCCTCGGAGAGATGGCGGACGTGCAGTCCCTGCGTGCCGAGCCGGCCCGCACGGCGGTCTTGCTCAATCGCACCAACCGTCCGGATGCCACGCGCACCGGGCCCGATGCCGATGCTCGTGAGGCACTTACCGAGCGGGGTTTCGAGGTGCTGGACACCCAGATCGCGCGGCTCGACCTGTACGCCCAGTCATTCGGGAACCCGGTCCAGGCCAAGGGGTCGGCGTACATGGACTTCGCGGAGGAACTGATCAAGCGTCAGGATGAGGCATGAGTCAGCGCAAGGAAAGCTACCGCGCGGCATTGCAGCGCGGACAGGACGTTGCCGCACCCCGGTCCACCAAAGTCACCACGCTACAGAGCAGATACCTCCGGGTGACCGTCGAGGTGGATCCCGACCTGCGAGGCGATCTGACGCGATGGGTGGCATGGCCGGTCTCCTCGGTAGTGGCCGCCGGCACGACCGTCCTGCGTACCCTGGCCGCCACCGTCGGCATGGTGTCTCGGCCCGGAGGCTAGGCTGGCTGGCCCCGCCCCTCAGTTACATCTCCCGACGACGAGCCCGGCTGCCTCGGGGGCGTCGGCCAGGCTCAGCCTCTTTCTGGGGCCCTGGCCCCGCCAGGGGGTCCTGGCTCCGGCATGGAGCCTGTGGAGCGGGCCTGTCCGGTAGTCCGCTACAGGCGTGGGGTGCGCGCCTCGATCCGGTGGTCGAAGGCGGCACGGCCGACGCCGACCGTGGTCACCCCGCCGTCGACGGTGAGGACGGCCCCGTTGACGTAGGACGCGGCGGGCGACAGTAGCCAGTCGATCGCCTCCTCGGCGACCTCTTCCGGATCACCCGGCCGCCCGGCGGGAGTCAGCCCCTCCGACGGAGTGGCAGCGGCGAGCGTGGCCTGGCCGTGTCTCGCCAATTCGACAGTGCAGCGGACTGCTCGGTGATGTGGGAGGGCCACCAGCAAGTGTGTGATCACCGTCCAGCGGGCACGGAAGATTGCTGCGAGAACTGCCAGGATGAGTACGGCGATCAGCAGCATCCGCACCCGCCCGGGGGTCGGTCATGGGTGCAGGGTGCCCCGGCTGATGACGATGCGCATGAGTACCCGCACTCAACTCTGGTCCGGTGGAGCGGCAGGTGAGGGGGGACCTCTTCAAGTGATCGTCTCAGAACGAGATCCACTGTGCCTTAACGGAGTTTCGCGGACACCAACGTCGACAATGTCAACCGTCAGATCCGACTGAGCTTCCTGGGCTGACCAAGATCGTCCTGGGGGTGGCCGCGCGCTTACCCCACCCGCCCGAGCAGCCCGGAGAGGGCGCCAGCCATGCGCCGCTGGAGGTCGGAGAGCCCGCCGCCCGGCTCGTCGACGGCGCCGGTTCCGCTGTCGTCCGGCGCCGTCCCCGCCGTCTCCGCACCGGGCCCGGGTCGGCGTGGATGTCGGCCGCAACAAGCCCGGCGCAGGCATGTAGGCGAGATGGATGCGACGGTGCTGGAACGTGGGCGGCAAAGACCGCCATGGTCAGAGGGCGAGTGGACGGTGACCCCTACACGGTCCCGGAAGCCCACCGCACCCACCTCGTGACCACCATCGTGATCAACACCCCGCGCTCTTTGTCGCCGAGGCCGACTCACACGATCTGCACACGGAACCGGTGACACAACTCGATCCCACCAGCACCGCCACCAAGCTCTGGCCCGAGCCCCGAGAGTTCGACCGGCCGCTCGCTCCCGTACTCGCCCTCGACCACATCGACGCCATCAGCGGCCGGCTCCCATCTCTTCCCGGCAACGCCATGCGCTGATACCTCCGCGCGACCACCCCAGAGGCGGACTTCTGTGGAAGGCCCCGCCGCATGCCCTTGGGCGGCGACTGCTCTCGGCGAAGCGGGAGTGCCCGTCGCATCGGCCGTAGGACGGCCATGTACCCGGGGTACGCATGTTCGCTTAATCTGGGTGTGCCGGGTGGTCCTGACAAGAGGCCGTACCCGCAAGGCCCCTGGACGCAGGAACGTTCTGCGTCGTGCTGGGGAACCAGTGCCGCTTCGACACGCATGCAGGGACGGACCAGCAGATGCAGGTGAGGTATGAGACCAGCCTCGTGCCCTTTGCGAGCCCGCTGGGGCGGGAATCGCGACATCGGGTGACAGGAGAAGTACTCCACGGCGAGGGCCCGGCTTGGCGGGCGAGCCGTCGTGGATAAGGTCGCGCTCACAGCTGCCGGTCTCTACGCCATCGTCCTGCTGCGTGCCGGAGGGACCTTCGCCGTCGGCTGGCTCGCCGGGGCCGGTGCCAGGCGTGGCAGGCTCGCGGAGCGGATCTCCACGCCCAAGTTCCGACGCGCCGAGCGGGCGATTCAGCGGTGGGGCGCACCGGTGGTGGCCGCCTCCTTCCTGACCATCGGATTCCAGACCGCTGCCAACTTCCTCGCGGGGAGTATGCACATGCCGCTGTCGCGCTACCTCCCCGCACTGTTCGTGGGCGGAGCGGGCTGGGCGCTGGCATACGCGACGGTCGGGATCGGCGCGCTGGAACTGCTGGCAAGGCTGTTTGCCGAGCAGACGGTGATCGGTGTGGGCGCGGTCACCGTGCTCCTCCTCGCGATGAGCGGCGTGATGGTGTACCGGCGTAGAAGAGCTGCCTCGACCAGCAGCAACCCTGTGGCCGACGAATCCTGAAAGGCCGCCCTCATATCGACTGCACGCCAGTCAAAGCTCTCCACCCGTGGTGTCCAGCGGCCCTGAGTCGACGACCTCGCCCATTGCCGAGCACCAGCGCGGGGACGCTTACCCGCTCATGCGCGTTGTGCGACCCGTGGCAGGAGTTGCTGTGCGAGCGATTCCCGTAGTGCCGCCGTCTGGGCAGAAATGCTGGCCGGTCCTTGACGACGACCCGGTGGTCCCCATGCCGATCGCTGGAAGGGTGAGTCCTCACGCATTGAGTGTCAGAGCGCTGAAGGGCGTGACGGAAGGGTGGGTGCGGGCAAGTCGGGCTTGGCTGATCTGTCTGACGAAGCCCCGCCGGAATGCTCCGGCGGGGCTTCTGTGGTGCGCGCGGGCCAAGGCGGTGCACAGCGGCCGGCGGGGGAACCGTGGTACTCAGGCTCTCCGCTTTCGCGTACGCGGAGTGGGGTCGGTCAAGGCAGGATCTCGACGTACCCGTCGGTTCCGTGCACGCGGATCCTCTGCCCGTCCCGGATCAGCCGGGTGGCCTGCTCCACGCCCACGATGGCCGGCAAGCCGTACTCCCGGGCGATCACTGCGCCATGGGTCATCAGGCCGCCCACCTCCGTCACCAGGCCCGCGATTCCGACGAACAGCGGCGACCAGCTGGGGTCCGTGAAGGGCGTGACCAGGATGTCGCCCGCTTCGAGATCGGCCTCCGCCATGTCAAGGATGACGCGGGCCCTTCCCTCGATGGTCCCGGCGGAAACCGGCAGGCCGACCAGGGCGCCGGCCGGCACGTCGTCGCGCCGGTACGCCCCGGTGACGGCCTCGCCCTCGGACGTGAGCACCCGGGGCGGTGTGAGCGCGTGGTACGACCGGAACGCCTCCTTGCGCCGCTGGATGAGCCGGCCATCCACCTGGTTCGAGCGCACGGCGTCATGGAACTCCTGGAACGTGAGGTAGAAGACGTCCTCCTTCTCAGGAAGCACGCCTGCCTGCACGAGGCGCTCGGCCTCCTCCAGCAGGGCCTGCTTGTAGACGAAGTAGCGGCTGACGATGCCGTACTTCGGGTACTCCCGGTACCCGATGAAGGTTCTGACCCGGTCGATCATCCGCTTGGCCTCGTCGGCTTTCCGGTCCCCGTCCGGCAGGGCCCGCAAGCGTGACAGCACCTCCTGTTCCTTCTTCTGCGCCTTCTGCCGCCCTTGCTCGAAGCGCCGCTCGGCGGCGCCCGGCTCGAAGTTCCTGACGTTGTCGAGGATCACGGGCACGAGCGTGGTGGGGCGCTCGCGCCAACGTGGTCTCGTGATGTCGATCTCGCCGACGCAGCGCATGCCGTACCGGTCGAGATAGGTCTCGATGGCGTCGCGCGCTTCGGTCCCGCCCGGGAGCTTCGCCAGCTCGTCCAGGAAGGCCGTGTTTTCGACGTACCCGACGTACCCGACGTCCTCGACGGCCCGCAGGAACGTCACCACCTCCGACAGCGGGCGGATCACGTCCGCGACGTCGAGCAGCGCCAGTCCCATCTCCGACGTGACGTTGTCGGGGGCGGACAGCGTGAGCGTGTCAGCCGCGTTCTTCTCGCCCAGCCACTCCTGCAGCTTGTCGTTGAGCCACCACGTGGCCTCCATCCCCGCCATGATCGCCTGCATGCTCAGCGGATCACTGAGGACTCGCTTGTGCTCCTCGAAGGCCTCCAGCAGGAAGTCGAACAGCGCCGGTCCGGTCTTCGTCCGGATGTCGCGCTCCAGGGCGGCGATGGACACCTGACTGCGCTCGATCAGCTCGGTGACGATGGCCGGATCGGTCTCGATGGGGGCGGACGCACCACCGGCCGGCGGCCCGCCGGGACCCGCGTCCGGGAGCGACGGGACGAAATCGTCACGGCCGAGGACGGTCTCCAGAGCGTCCCTGATCAGCGGATCGCCTCTCCCCATGACGTCCAGCAGGGCGGCGCGGCTCGCGGGCGAGGCCAGGCGCCGGGCGACGTCGACGAACAGCCTCCCGCCGGCCTCGTGCATCGGCACCATGGCCGTCAGCTGCCACATGGAGAATCCCAGCGGCTTCATGGGGTCGGTCATCATCTGCTGATGACCGACGGAGACGTAGACGTGATTCTCCTGGTCGCCGGTCTCGGGGATGGGGATGGGGAACAGCGTCGTGATCGGGCGGCTCTGAACGATCTGGAAGCCAACGCCGTCGTCTGCCAGACACCATTCGATGTCCTGCGGGCGGCCGAAGTGCGCTTCGATCCGCCGCCCGAGCTGTACGAGCTGCACGACCTGCGCATCCGTCAGCGCAGGCTGCTCCTGCCGCTGCGCGTCGATCGCCACTTCCTGGGTACCGCCGGCCGGCAGGGCGTGCACGGCACACTGTTTGGCGGCGATCGTCCTGGCGACGATTTCGCCGTCTCGCACCTTGAAGACGTCCGGGTTCACCAGGCCGGAGACCAGAGCCTCGCCGAGGCCGAAGCCGGCATCCACGGTGGCGACCTTCCGGTTGCCCGTGACGGGGTCGGCCGTGAACAGGATGCCGGCCGCTTGCGGGAAGACCATCTGCTGCACGACCACGGCCATCCGGACCGTACGGTGGTCGATGCCGTTCCGCTGGCGGTAGGTCACGGCCCGCTCGGTGAACAGCGAGGCCCAGCACCGGCTGATGTGCTGGAGGATCGCCGCCGGCCCCACGACGTTCAGGTACGTGTCCTGCTGGCCGGCGAAGGAGGCCGTCGGCAGGTCCTCTGCCGTCGCGCTGGACCGGACGGCGTAGGCGGCTTGCTCGCCGAGCCCGGCGAGCGCGCGGGTGATCGCCGCCGCGAGATCGCCCGGGATGGCGATCCCTTCGATGGTCCGGCGGATCTGCGCGCTGAGCGTGCGGATCGCCTCCCGGTCGTCCGGGTTCACGCGCGACAACTCATCGAGCCGATCGTCGATCGACGGCGCTTCCGCCATGATCCGCCGGAAGGCGTCCGTCGTCACACAAAAGCCCCCCGGCACGCGGATGCCTTCGATCCGCGACAGCCCGCCCAGGTGCGCGCCCTTGCCGCCGACGACCGCGACCTGCGTCTCGTCAACCTCTTGAAGATCCCACACGTACTGCTCGATCATCCCGCTACCTCCGAGGCAGTCGTGTTCCGTTGCACTGCGCCGACCGATCGGCTCACCGACGCCTCCAGCTCTGTCGAGCCTCTTGTCAGGCACGTCCTCGACGCCGGCCGCCCTCCCTCTGACGAGTCGGCCGACCGCTCCGCCCGGTCGGGCGGCGCGCACCCCCGCACCACCGCCCCGAGCGCTCGCGACCGCACTGTCAGTCCCCCCACTGGTCCGACGTCACCGCGTCCCCCGTACGTCGACAACACACGCACGTCATGCCCCCCATTTCCGCAGGTTGTGGCCTCGGCCGACGATTTTGCGCCATCACCCGGGTCTTGCCGCAAGCCCCCCAGTGCGCTATACGTTAGGAGTGGCAGGGAGAGATAACTCTCTGCCTTTGCCTTTTGCCGTCCGCTGGAACTGACAAGCTTCTCGCGAAGCGGTGGGGGCCGCGTACGGGTACGCGTCGTTGGCCCAGGCCGATGTCCCATCGGCCTACGGATGCAGCCGCGGAACCCAGAAGTTCTTTCCCTTGTCGGCAAGGCCCGAACGCCGTCGCGCGCGCCGCCAACTCCCGGAGCTCGTCGCGCCACGCGAGTGCCGGGCCAAGCTCGCCCAACGGACGCTTGACGGTCGCCATAGCTGTACGGCTGAGCTTTCTTGATCCCCTTCGTGATGCGCACCAACGCCTACCTTGTGCGCTGGATCCGCCAGATGTACAAACGGCTCGCGGCCGAGCGGAGGCAATCGCGAAGATGAGCGGAAGGCAATCGCGAAGATGCAGGGGATCGCCCACCCTCCCCGATACCCCTGCGAGATCCCCCTCGGCTCGGTTACTCGGCAGGGCGGTAACGAGATGGGATAACCCCCAGCTGAAGCTGGGGGTTATCCGCCCACGATCAGGTGATCGCGCTACAGGGTGATCGTAGGGGTGTTGCCGTGTCCCTTGATCTGGATGTGGACGCGGGTGTGGCTGGGGAGTCCCAGGGCCTTCTTCATCTTCCATTCGCCCCGGTAGACGTGGGCGGTTCCGGCGACCTTCTTGGCCTTGATCCACTTCTTGCCGTTGTAGGCGTAGGGCTTGGCCTTGGGCTTGTCGATGATGAGCTTCATGTAGACGGGCCCCGCGGTGGCCTTCTTGGTGTACCAGTCGCCGTCGGCGGTGTAGAGCTTGTTGGTCTTCTTGCCGGCGCACAGGTCGATGGATTTGGTGTAGGGGAGCTTCCCTGCGGGCCCGTTGTCCTTGACGTACTGGATGGATCCCTTGGGGCAGCCTTGGGGCGGAGTTGCGGGGGCGGCGTGGGCGGCTGCGGTGGGGGCGGCGAGGATCCCGGCGGCGGCGAGAGTGGTCAGGGCGGCGCGGGTCTTCACGTGGGGCTCCTTCGGGGTGTGTTCGGCCAAGGGGTGAGGCCCAGGGCGGGAGGGTGCCCTGGGCCCTCGCTGTTGCGCTCCCCTGGCACAGGTCAGGGGTAACGTGGTCAGCCGTTGTTGGTGAGGCCGGCGCGCACGCGGGACTTGTTGGCGAAGACCTTCTCGGTCTTGTAGACGGCCTTCTTGCCGAAGGACTTCACCTGCGGGGTGGCGGTCCAGATGGTCTGGGCGAAGCTGCCCTTGACGTTGACGCGCTTGTTGTCGATGGCGATGGCCGCGTTGACGTTCTTGACGCCGGCGGTGGCCGTGGCGCGCTTGGATGCCTTGGGGGCGGTGCCGAACTTGAGGGAGATCGTCTCGGCGGTCACCGGGATGTTGAAGATCTTCTCGGTGACGGTGAAACGGACGGTGGCGGTGCCCGCCTTGTCCTTGGCGATGGAGGTGTTCGTCCGGGTGACGAAGGTGACTTCCTTGTTGTACTTGTCGGTGGTGGTCACCGGCTTGTTGAAGCGGACGTTCACCTTGCCCTGGAGGGCCTTGTAGACCTTGCGGTCCTGGAGGTCCTTGAGGAAGACGGCCTTCTGCTTCTTGTTGAGCTTGCTGAACTTGACCAGCGTGGTGCGGGCGTGGCTGGTGTGCTGCTTCTTGAGGTACTTGGTGTAGCTCTGGACGGTGAGCTCGGAGGGCTTCTTGGGGGCCGCGGAGGTGTGGCTGTCGGCGTGGGCCATCGGGGACAGGACGGCGATGCCGGCGAGGGTCGCGATGGCGCCGGTGGCGATGCGGCCCGGGGTGCGAGTGAGCATGTGGGACTCCTGGTAAGGGCGTTGGAATGTGTGATCACCAATGACCTTACGAAGCCTGCGTGTTGACGGGAATTGTCTCTTGAGGCAGCGCCCGGCGGGACACCTCCCGAAGGGGCAGTGTCCTTTGGGGTGCTTTTGGGGTGGGGCGGCTTTTGGGTGGGGTGGGCGAGGATCAGAAAGGGCCCGATATGACCAAACGGGCCGATGAGGGGAGTGATGTCTGCGCCTGTCTGCGCTCGGGGAATTCCGCTGCAGGGGTTGTGGAAGCTGAAGAGGCTCACGGCCCGGGAAAAGGAAGTTCTTCTCCTTGTAGGCGCAGGTATGGGAAGTCGGTCGCCTTCACGGGACTTGGGGATCGCGGAGCGTACGGGAGTAAAGGCTCAAATCGCGTGAATGTGCGCCGGGAGGTGGCCCCGTCCGCCGGGCGCCCGGAAGCCTCACGCCGCATAGGTCCGGGGCCGCCTGCGGTCCGATTCCAGCGGAGTGCGGGCGGCCCCCGGCTGCCCTCCCCTTGGGGCAGTGACCTTTAGGGATCTACCTAACTCGGCCTCCTCACCCCTATGTTCGTTGTCGGGGGTCGGAAGGTTTGAGGGGGGCTGTTGTTGTCACTCCGGGTCGAGTTCGATGCAGATGTCTTGCAGGTCGGCCGCGTCTTCGTCGTCCTGCTCGGGTTCCCAGTCGGTCTCCGGGTCGCTGGGGCGGCGTACGTGAACTGCCCTGTAGGAGTAGTCGTCCTGCGGAAATTCCTCCCAGGTGAACAGGACGCTCTCTCCGGGGTCCAGGGAGGTGAACGCGCCTGGCTTCGCGTATACGGCGGAGAAGTGGGCCCAGATCTCGCCCTGAATGTCGGGTGAGACCAGGACGCCCCATCCCTCCTCGTTGTCCCACGACTGGACGGTTCCGTGAACCGGATGACTAGTGATGACTCCCCCAAAACATTTCTGACTCTTGCAAGACCACACATTGTCAGCACAGCCCGGAAAGAGCGTCAACTCGCCTTTCCGTTACCCGGAATGGAGATACCTTGCAGATCACGACGCTACGCCCGCCCGGCAAGCAGACCGCTGCTCCCCGGCAGATGAACCGTCTGGGCCGCACCGCCGTCGCGTCCGGCGTGGTGGTCATGGTGGCCATGGGAGGTCTGGGTGCGGCCGAGGCCGCCCCGGCGAACGTGCAGGCCCAGAAGACCACCGTGTTCACCCCCAAGCACCAGGGTTACGTGACACCCAAGGCGAAGCGGAAGGCCGGCATCCTGCACGCCCAGGTCAAGCTGAAGGGCAAGTACCCCAAGTACTACCCGATGCCCTGGTCGTGGAAGATCACGAACAAGAAGCTGATATCCATCGCCCGCGGCCCGATGAAGTGCGTGGCCAAGGGGCTGAAGGGGAAGTACCACGACTCCCACGCATCGATCCCGGTGGGCTACGTATGGCACTCCAAGGTGGGAAGCAAGGCGCACCCGCACAAGGCGAAGAAGGTCTACGGACTGTCGGGGACCTGCGTGTTCCCTGTGCAGGTCGGCCACAAGACCGGCAAGGCCACGGTGGGCTACTACTTCAAGTACGCCATCAACCCGGGCAAGAAGGCGCGGGCCTCGATCGGTGACCCGACGGTCACCAGCAAGGTCGTCCTCAACAAGTGACCTGGGCGGTCCGTTGTGGGAGCTCTCCCGCACGAAGGGGGAAGAGAATGCGCACGTTGATGAAGTCCGCGGTGCTGGCGGGGGTTTCGGTGGCGATGGTGGGGTCGGCGGTTTCTCCGGCGTCGGCCGCGGGCAGCCACGGCAACATCCAGCTCGCCAGGACCCACGGGCAGAGCGCGAAGTGCTGGTCGATGGGCGGCTCGCAGAGTGAAGCGGCAACGATGACGCTGCGCGGGTGCGAGAACGGGCTTCCCACGCAGGTGTTCACGTTCAAGAAGGCCGCCAAGGGCTGGTACACGGTATGGAACAAGCGCTCGGGGATGTGCCTCTTTGCGGCCGGTCATGCGACGGGCGCGAAGGTCAAGCAGGGCACGCGCAGCGAGTGCCGGCACAAGTACTCCTCGATGCAGTGGAAGTGGTCGGGGGGCCGGTTCTACAACCGGGCGTCGGGCAAGGTGATCACCACGACGAAGAGCGCGGGGTCACGGTCGCCACTGTCGATGGCGCCGGCGAGTAACGGCGCTGCGGGCCGGCAGAAGTTCGCCCGCCGCTGAGCGCATATGAAAGGGGCCCGTCACGTGGAAGCGTGGCGGGCCCTATGCCGTTTCCGGCTCGGATGCCGGCGGGCTGCTCCCGTCGGTGAGGGGGACGCGCCAGGGGGGAAGGGTGGGGGTGCGGCGGCGGGCGGCGGTCAGGGTGGCGGTGGCAGGTGGGCGCCCCAGTCCCCGTCGCGGTCAGGTCAGCAGCCGCAGCAGATGGGCGCACGCCGCCTCTTCGCTGGGATGGTGTGAGAGGGGCTGGTAGGTGCCACGTTCGTAGGACCCGGTCTCCCACGCCCCGTTCCATGCTCTGCGCAGGTACAGGAAATCGGGGGGCGTGGGGCCGGGCTCGTGGACGCCTTCGATGCGGTAGTAGCCGTCGGCCACCCCCGCCGCGATCAGTGCGGCGCGCAGTTCGTGGCGCTCCACGGCCGTGTCAGGGCTGGACGGAGGCGAGATAGCCGTGCTCCAGCAGCCACTTCACATTGAGCCGCTGCCCTTCGCCCGGGGTGAGGAACGTCGGGTCGAGCTTGATCTGTTCGCCGCCGCCCGGTTGCTCGAACCAGGGGGCAATGCTGCCCTCCCACACCCAGAACGGCTTGGTGACCTTGTAGACGTGGTAGTCGCACGGCGCCGCCGCATCACGCGTGTTGAGGTTCTGTGGGGGCAGCGCCCGCTCGGCGTACCGGTCACCGGCCGGTGCCAGATAGGAGCCGTATTCGGAGCCGAAGCGGTCGAGTCGCCGGCCCGCGCGGATCTTCGTGGGTTCCTTGTCGATCTCGCCGTTGACCTCGGCGAACCCGTCGTTGGGCGGGTACTTCCAGCTGCCGCTGTCCGTGGGCCCCTGCCAGTACTTCTTCAGGAAGGCCGAAGGCGTCAGCGCCCCGGTCCGCTTCCACCCGTTCAGGAGCGGGCCCACGGGTGCCTGCCACTTCTTCGGCAGCCGCTGGGGGCCCAACCGGGCCTCGCCGTGGTACTCCCCGGTGCAGGGTGCGGGCCCGGGGGCGGCGGTCGGGCGGGTCCGGTCCTGAGGCTGTGGGGCGGCAGCTGCCGTGGGGGCTGTTGCCGTGGCCACGGCGATGCCGAGGGCGGCAAGTACCGTGCGGATCATACGGGTTCGCTTCACTCAGGGGTCTCCTCGCGCTTCACGCTGTGCATGATCGGTGATTGCCTGTTCAGGCGGTTGCCTACGCAAGGTAATCGAGCGGCTACGGTGCGCGCTGCTGAATGCCGGAACGGGTGAAATGTGCGGACGTGATCAGGCCGGCGGTGTATGGCGGGCGGTATCGGCGCCCCTGATCACCGGCGGCACCCATGGGGAAGAGCGGGGGCGTGGGCGGGGGTTCCGGCAGTCGGGGTGAGTGCTGCGTGCGTGTGGCACGGGCCCGCCCGGTGCGGCGGGCCCTGGCTTGGCGGTGGCGGCAGGTCAGGCGGTGCGGAGTGCGGGGTCGCTGGTGCCGGGCTCGCCCGTCTCGACATGTCCGGCCAGCCTGCGCAGGTAGGTGCTGTCGTTGCCGGACCGGATGCGCAGGTCGTACCAACGCTTGCTGTGCCGCAGATCGACCCAGCGCGTCTGTCGACCGCCGGCCTCGATGGTGAGGTTGCTGCTCCTGCCCCCGTAGGCGTTGGTGACGGTGAGGTGGCAGGCGGTTTTGCCGGGATTGGTGAGGGTGAGTTTGATGCGGCCACTGTTCTTGTCGTGGTGGCCGGTGACTTCCGGGGCCGCGGTCGAGGTGGAGCCTGCGTAGGTGCGCAGGTAGCCGTTCGGGCCGTGCACGGTCAGGTCGTACCGGCCGTCGGAGGGGCCGGTGCTCCAGGTGTCGGAGATCTTTTTTCCGGCCTCGGCGGTGTACGTCCAGGGTCCGTCCTGGCGGTTTCCGGAGGTGACGAGGAAGCAGGCTCCGGTGTCGTCGCCCGGGGTGAAGGCGAGTGTGATGTTCCCGCTGGAGGGTTGGACGGCCGCCGTGACGAGGGGGGTGTAGGGGAGGGGCCGGGTGGGCTTGGTGCCCTTTTCCTGTTTGGGCAGGGCGGGGTTGGCCGGTGGTGTGTGGGTGTAGCTGCTGTGCCGTTCCTTGTCGGGGGGCTCATAGGCGTCGGTGCTGGGCAGCGTCGCATGCTCGGTGTGTTTGAGGCTGAAGTCGAAGGCGGAGGTGAGATCGCCGCAGATGGCGCGTCGCCAGGGCGAGATGTGCGGTTCGTGGACGCCGAAGCGGCGTTCCATGAACCGGATGATGGACGTGTGGTCGAAGACCTCGGAGCAGACGTAGCCGCCGGTGGACCACGGGGAGACCACGACCGTGGGGACGCGCATGCCCAGGCCGTAGGGGCCGGCGCTGTAGCTGCTGTCGCCGGGGAAGAGGTCGGGCTCGGCGTCGACGGTGGACGCTCCCCAGGAGGAGTCGGCCGGCGGGTAGGGCGGGGGTACGTGGTCGAAGTAGCCGTCGTTCTCGTCATAGGTGACGAACAGGGCGGTCCTGCTCCATACCTCGGGGTTGGCCGTCAGCGCATCAAGGACCTGGGAGATGTACCAAGCACCGTAATTGGCGGGCCAGTTGGGGTGTTCGCAGAACGCTTCCGGAGCGGCGATCCAGGATATCTTCGGCAGCTTCCCGTCCTTGACGTCCGCTCGAAGGTCATCAAGAAGACGGCCGCCCTTTTTGAGATTCGTTCCGTTGCACGCCCTTTCGTAGAGGGGATCACCGGGCTCGGCGTTGCGGAACGTGTTGAAGAACATCAGCGAGTTGTCCGCGTAGTTGCCACGGTAAGCGTCCTCCAGCGCGCCCCAGAGCCCGTCCTTGGTCAGCCCGTCGCCGGTGTCCTGGTAGATCTTCCATGACACACCCGCCTTCTCCAGCCGCTCCGGATAGGTGGTCCAGTCGTATCCGGCCTCTTCGTTCCCGAGGACCGGGCCGCCGCCCTTTCCGTCATTGCCAGCGTGTCCGGTGTAGAGGTAATAGCGGTTGGGGTCGGTCGCGCCCATGAAAGAGCAGTGGTACGAGTCGCAGACGGTGAACGCGTCGGCCAGGGCGTAATGGAACGGTATGTCGTCCCTGGTCAGGTGAGCCATCGCCCCGGAGGTCTTGGCGGATATCCAGTCGTCGTACTTGCCCTTGTTCCACGCCTGGTGACCGGTCTCCCAGTCGTGGTCCAGCCCGGCGATGAATTGCATACCGAGGTCGTCGGCGTCCGGGTGGTAGGGCAGGACTTCCTGCCCGCCGCCGGACTGATGCCATACCGACTTGCCGCTCTCCAGCGTCAACGGCCGCGGGTCACCGAACCCCCGGACGCCCTTGAGCGTGCCGAAGTAGTGGTCAAAGGAACGGTTCTCCTGCATCAGCACAACAATGTGCTCGACATCGTCGATCGTTCCCGACCGGCCCGCGGCGGGGATGCCGGCGGCCCGCATGATGCTGCCGGACAACGCCGCGACGCCGGCGGTGCCGCCTGCTACCTGGAGGAAGCGTCGGCGGTTGAATTCAGGCATGGAGCTGTACCTCTGAAACATGGGGGGATAGAGGGTCGGTCACCGTAGACCGGCCCTGCCGAGAGGCGTCAAATGGTGAGGAGGACCAGTGAAGGAGTGGATGCGATTTGCCTGCGGGAGCAACCCGGCGGGCCCTGGTCCCCTCGTCAGCAAACGGGCAGGCGAACGGGCGGAACTCCTGGTGGTGCGAGCGCGATCACCGCATGCAACGGGCGCCGGAGCTGATGCCCCGGCGCCCGTCGGCGTGTGTGCAACTCAGTCCGAGTTCAGCTGGCGGCGGTGGCGGACCCATGTCACAACCGTCAGGCTCGCGGTAATCAACATCACGACACTGGCGGTGGCCACGGACTCGACGTACTGCTCGTAACCGTCTGCGCGCAACTGGACCGCGAAGACGCCCAGGGCTATTCCTAGCGCCGCAAGCGCGGTGGACAGGGTTGCGAAGGGAGGCTGTGTCATTCCATCTCCTTGAACTGTGAGCCGGCACGGTGATCTTCGAGTCTAAAGGCGAACTCATGACGTTGTGCTCAGACTTGGCCGCGGGGGAGGTGGGGCGTCGTGACAGCAGACGACGGCCGCCCGGAGCTTGCCGGCGTTGAGCACGCTCAACGGGATGCCGGCAACCGCAGTCACCGGGTCCGGCCGAGGGGGAAGGGACTGCCATGGCCGCGGTCACCGCACGGCCTTGTAGATGACGAGGCTCCGCGCGTCGCGACGGGCCACGTCGGTGAAGAGCTTGCGCAGGGCGCTCTCGATGCGGTCGAGCTTGTCGTCGGGGAGACGCAGCCGCCGCGTGATGGGCCCCGGGGCCACACCGCCGTGCCATGCGATCACCGCCGTGCCTCCGGGGCGTACGACGCGGTGCAGCTCGCGTAGCCCGGCTTCCAGGTCGGGCCAGAGGCCCACGTTGTTGACCGACACGACACGGTCCATGCTCTGATCGGCGAGGCCGGTGTGGTCCGCCGTTCCGATGTCCAGCGCGACCCGGCCGGTGCGGACCGCACCGCGGTTGGCCCTGGCGGCGGCATGGCGCATCTCGGGCGAGGGGTCCACTCCCCGGATGACGGTGGCCCCGGTCCGGGCGACCAGCAGCCGCACCAGCTCACCGGGGCCGTACCCCACCTCCAGGATCCGGTCTCCCGGCTGGACGTCCAGGGTGTCGAGCACATCGTCCTGTTTGTTGGTCCACCGCATGAACCGTCCGGCGAGGCGCCCGCGCGTGCCGCTCGGGCGCGCGAACGGCGAGGTGATGGGCCGGTGCCCGGTCCACGAACGCAGATATGTGTCCATACCGGCAGGATGCTGCTTGATCCGGCGCACACCGTGAACGGGCCCACCGACGACTCCGGGGCGTCCCCCGCATGATCGAATCCTCGGCCCGGAGCGTCGCGGCGCTCACGCCCCGGGGGCGCCGGCGCGCAGCCCGTCCATGACGAGGTCCAGGAGGCGTCCGGCGCGCGACTGCCAGTCACCGTGGGGATCGATCTGCCAGAGGCCGGCGATGGCGAGCAAGAAGTCGTCGGGGGCCACCCCTGCGCGGATGGTGCCGGCTTCCTCGTTCGCCGTCAGCAGGAGGGTGACGGCCGAGGTGACGGGGCCGTGCCCCAGGCCGGCCAGGGCGTTCTGCTTGCTGGTCGCCCTGCGCATCGCGTCGGCCAGGCCGGCCTTGGCCATGGCGTACTGGGCGAGGCGGTCCATCCACTCCCGCAGGGCCTGGTCGGGAGCGCGGGTCTCCAGCAGCTGGGCGGCGGTGTCGGCGACCTGCTGGACCTCGTAGCGGTAGACCTCCAGGACCAGTGACTCGCGGTTGGGGAAGTGGCGGTAGAAGGTCCCCTGCCCGACGCATGCCTTCCTTGCGATCGCGCTCAGCGGGGCGTCGGCCGACTGTGTCAGCTCCGCCAGCGCCACTTCCAGGATGCGCTCGCGATTCCGTTGCGCGTCCGAGCGCAGCGGCGCGTCCTTCTTCTCCTGCACTCGTCCTCCTTCCGGGAATTGCGATGACGGCCTTGCTAACCGGACAGCTGTCCGGTAGGTTCACACGTAATGGACAGTTGTCCGCTTAGGCCCACCATAGCGGCAGATGCGGCCGGTGGGGATGACCGGTGACCCCCATGACCTGCTCCTCGCCCAGTACGCACGCCGTTGACGCCTGAGCCGACGCCGCTACGCACCCCGCCGTCTCCTCCCGAAACCGTCTTCCGCACTGTCTCCGGGATCGTCTCGTCCGACGCTCCCGCCCCCCGCCTGACAGGACAGCTCGACCTCCGGGTCGACCACGTCGGCATCAGGGCCCGCGCCCCGACGCCCGCCGCGCCTCACATACGCGAAAGAAGGCTGATCATGGCCCTATCGACGTCCAGCGCCATCACCCTGAACATCAATGGAGAGAAGCACACGCTGCCCGTCGACCACCGCACCACGCTCCTCGACGCACTGCGTGACCGGCTCGATCTGACAGGTACCAAAAAGGGCTGTGACCACGGTCAGTGCGGCGCTTGCACGGTGCTGCTCGACGGCCGCCGGGCCGTCTCATGCCTTCAGCTGGCGGTGGCCGCCGAGGGGCGCGTGATCACCACCATCGAGGGCGTGGCGCAGGGGGAAGAGCTGCATCCGGTGCAGCAGGCGTTTCTCGACCTCGACGGCTATCAATGCGGCTACTGCACGCCGGGGCAGATCTGCTCGGCCATCGCGGTGATCGAGGAGCACGCGGCGGGCTGGCCGAGTGCCGCAACCGCCGACATACGGCCCGAAGCGGGAGTGCCGCGGCTCACCGCCGACGAGATCCGGGAGCGGATGAGCGGCAACCTGTGCCGCTGCGGCGCCTATGTGTCGATCGTGCAGGCGGTCGCGCGGGCGGCGGAGGCCGAGGCGGCACAGTCTCCTCCCACACCTTCGGGCCGGCTCGGCGGCCCCGATGGCACTGCCGGCACGGAAGACGCGGAGATGACGGTATGAGGGAATTCGGCTATCAGCGTGTGTTCGACGTCCCCGGCGCGGTCGCCCTGCTCGGCGCCGATCCCGATGCGCGCTGTCTCGGTGGCGGCACCAACCTCGTCGACCTGATGAAGGCCGGGGTGGAACGACCCGCGCAGCTCATCGACGTACGTGAACTTCCCCTCGGCCGGATCGAGGCCGTGGACGACGGCGGTCTGCGCATCGGCGCGACCGTCACCAACAGCGAGCTCGCCGCCCATCCCGAAGTCCGGCGCCATTACCCGGCGTTGGCGCAGGCGGTGCTGTCCGGCGCCTCGGGGCAGCTGCGCAATATGGCCACGGTCGGCGGGAATCTCCTCCAGCGCACCCGCTGTGGCTATTTCACCGACTCCACCAAGCCGTGCAACAAGCGTGTCCCCGGCAGCGGTTGTCCCGCCATCGAGGGCGAACACCACAACCATGCGATCCTCGGCGCCTCCGCGCACTGTGTGGCCGTCCACCCGTCCGACATGGGGGTGGCGCTCGCCGCCTTCGACGCCGTCGTCCGGTACGAAACCACCGACGGTCCGGGGGAGTTGCCGCTTGCGGAGTTCTATCTGCCCGTGGGCGACACCCCGCACCTGGAGACCGCGCTGCCGCCCGGCGCGCTGATCACCGGCCTCACCCTGCCGCCCGCTCCGGTCGCCGCGCACTCCCGCTACCGGAAGGTGCGCGAGCGAGCGTCGTACGCCTTCGCGATCGGCTCGATCGCCGCGGCCCTCGATGTCCGGGACGGCGTCGTACGCGACGTGCGCCTCGCCTTCGGCGCGGTCGCGTCCCGGCCGTGGCGGGCCCGGGAGGCCGAGCGGGTGCTGACCGGGGGGCCGGCGGACGCCGCCGCGTTCGCCGCCGCCGCGGACGCCGAGCTGGCAGCCGCCGAGACGCTGCCCCACAACGGATACAAGGTGACGCTGATGCGCAACCTCGTCGTGGCCATGCTGACCGAACTCACCGAGGAGGCCGCCCGATGACCACGACGACCGGAACCAGCGCGGTGACGAGGGCCATCGGTACCGCCCACACCCGTATAGAAGGCCGGGAAAAGGTCACCGGAACGGCACGGTACGCGGGGGAGATCCCCTTCGCCGGCCTCGCCTACGGCTGGCTGGTGTTGTCCACCATCGCCCGCGGCCGGATCCGCGCCGTGGAGGCCGACCCCGTCCTGGCCATGCCCGGCGTCCTCACCGTCCTGCACCACGGCAACGCGCCCCGCGTCGACGGGGACTACACAGGCATGTTGGGGCGGCCCGACCCGACACTCCAGGTCTTCCAGCACGATCGTGTGCCCTCGGCGGGCTGGCCGGTGGCGCTGGTCGTCGCCGAAACGTCCGAACAGGCCAGGGAGGCCGCCGAAGCGCTGGTGGTCCGGTACGACCAGGAGCCGCACGACGTGGCGTTCTTCGCCGGACGTCCCGGTACGTACACACCGGAGAGTTTCCTCGGCTCGGAGGCGGAGACGGCGAAGGGTGACCTTCAGGCCGAACTCGCCGCGTCCGCGGTCGTCGTGGACGCGGAGTACACCACACCTGAAGAGCATCACAGTGCGATGGAGCCGCATGCGGCGACGGCTCACTGGGACGGCGGACGCCTCGAGGTCGTCGACTCCAATCAGGGCAGTATGTGGGTGGCGGAGGAGCTCGCGAAGCTGTTCTCCCTCGATCCGTCCTCGGTACGCGTGCGCTCGGAGCATGTCGGCGGCGCCTTCGGGGCCAAGGGGGTCCGGCCCCACCAGGTCTGTGCCGTGATGGCCGCAACCGTCCTCCACCGCCCGGTCCGGGTCGTCCTGACGCGCCGTCAGACCTTCTCGCTGGTCGGCTACCGGAGCCCGACGGCGCAGCGGGTCCGGCTCGGCGCCGACGCCGACGGGCGGCTGCGTGCCTTCGACCACCAGGCGCAGAGCCTCACCTCGACGGTGCACGAATTCGTCGAGCGCAGCGCCGACCCGGGGCGCGTGATGTACGACGCCGACGCGCATCACACCGTGAACCGCCTCGTGAAGCTCGACGTGCCCACCCCGACCTTCATGCGCGCACCGGGCGAGGCGCCCGGCTCGTTCGCGCTGGAGTCCGCGCTCGACGAGCTCGCCGAGAAGAGCGGCCTGGACCCGATCGCCCTGCGCGCACGCAACGAACCGGCTGCGGGACCGGTCTCCGGTCTGCCGTTCGGCAGCCGCAATGTGCTCGCCTGCTTCCAGGAGGGCGCCCGCAGGTTCGGCTGGGCGGACCGCGACCCGCGGCCCGGCATACGCCGTGAGGGGCGCTGGCTGCTCGGGACCGGGACGGCCGCGGCCTCGTTCCCTTCCAGGGCCGTTCCGTCCACGGCTGCCGTGACGGCGGAGGCGGACGGCACGTTCACCGTACGGATCACCGCGGCAGACGTGGGGACCGGCGCGCGGACGGCGCTGACGCTGATCGCCGCGGAGGCGCTGGAGGTGGAACCGGCGCGTATCCGGATGAAGATCGCGGACAGTGACTTCGGCCCGGCGATGATCGCCGGCGGCTCGATGGGCACCCGCTCCTGGGGCTGGGCGGTCACGGCCGCGGTGAGCGAGCTGCGGGAGCAACTGGCCCTGGGCGGTGACATCCCGCCGCAGGGGATCACGGCGCGCTCGGACACCGGCGCGGCCATCGGCGCGCTGGCGAACAAGGAACGGCACTCCTTCGGGGCGCAGTTCGCCGAGGTCGCGGTGGATGTGACCAGCGGCGAGGTCCGGGTACGGCGGATGCTCGGCATCTTCGCCGCGGGCCGGATCATCAACCCGCTGACCGCACGCAGCCAGCTCATCGGCGGCATGATCTGGGGCCTTTCCATGGCGCTGCACGAGGAAGCGGTCAGGGACCAGGCTTCGGGCAGCCATGTCGGCGCCGACCTTGCGGGCTACCACTTCGCTTCGAACGCCGACGTACCGCTCATCGAGGCGGACTGGGTGGACGATCCGGACCCGGACGACCCGGTCGGGATCAAGGGCATCGGCGAGATCGGGATCGTGGGAGCCGCGGCGGCCATCGCCAACGCGGTCTGGCACGCGACCGGAGTACGCCACCGGGACCTGCCGATCCGCCCGGACCGTGTGCTGCTGGCGGGAAGGGGGGAGGGCGGGACCGGCTGAGCCCGCCCGGACGCCCGGGGCCCCACGCCGTCCGCCGCGCAGGGCCCCGCACCGGCCCACGAACCATGAGGAGACCTAGATGCTCGACATCGCCGACGAGTTGAACCGCTGGACGGAGGAGGGGCGGGACTTCGCCGTCGCCACCGTCGTGGCCGTCGCCGGCAGCGCGCCCCGCAGCCCCGGTGCCGCCCTCGCCGTCGACAGCCGGGGCGTGGTCATCGGCTCGGTCTCCGGCGGCTGTGTGGAAGCCGCGGTGTACGACCTGTGCACCCAGGCGCTCCAGCACGGCGGGACGGTGCTCGAGCAGTTCGGCTACAGCGCCGAGGACGCCTTCGCGGTGGGGCTGACCTGCGGCGGGTCCATCGAGGTCCTGGTCACGCCGGTGACGGCGGACGCGCCGGGCCGCAAGGTGTTCGCGGCGGCGCTGTCGGCCGCGGCCCGGGGAGAGCCGGCGGCCGTTGCCCGCGTGGCCCGGGGGCCGGCCGAACTGCTCGGCAGGGCACTGCTCGTCCACCCCGACGGCTCGTACGAAGGCGGCCTCGACGGACATCCTGAGCTGGACCGCACCGCGGTGGCGGAGACCCGCGCCATGCTGGACGCGGGCCGCACCGGCGCCTTCGCGGTCTCGGAGAGCGGATCGCGCTGCACGGCCGACCTGACCCTGTTCGTCGAGTCGAGCGTGCCGCCGCCCCGTATGATCGTCTTCGGCGCCATCGACTTCGCCGCGGCGCTGGTGCGTACGGGCAAGTTCCTCGGCTACCACGTCACCGTCTGCGACGCCCGCCCCGTCTTCGCCACCCGGGTCCGCTTCCCGGAGGCCGACGACATCGTGGTCGACTGGCCGCACCGCTACCTCCAGCGCACCGGGACCGACGGCCGCACGGTCCTGTGCGTGCTCACCCACGACGCCAAGTTCGACATTCCCCTGCTCCAGGAGGCCCTGCGGCTGCCCGTCGCCTTCGTCGGCGCGATGGGCTCACGCCGCACCCACGAAGACCGCAACCGCAGACTCCGCGAAGCCGGCGTCACCGACCCCGAACTGGCCCGTCTTCACTCGCCGATCGGGCTCGACCTCGGTGCCCGCACCCCCGAGGAGACCGCCCTGTCCATCGCGGCCGAGATCGTCGCGGCACGACGGGGCGGCACGGGTGTCCCGCTGACCGGTTCGCGGACACCCATACACCGGGACGGGGGCGGGGACGGGGGTGAGGGCGCGGCAGGTGGCGGGGTGGCCGGGGAGCGGGCGGTGGCGTGAGCCGGCCGTGCGTAGTTCGGTGCAGCCCAGCCCAGCCCAGCCCAGCCCAGCCCAGCGCAGCCCAGCGCAGTCCGGCGTAGTCCAGCCCAGCGCAGTCCGGCGTAGCCCGGTGCAGCGGGTGAAGGAGGAGGAGTCAACTGCGGATGTCTGGTGCCGCGGGGCGCCTCACGAAGCCTGCCCCGTCCCCTGCGCCAGTTCGTACTCTTCCTCCAGTGCTTCGGTGACCTTCTCCCACAGGGCGGACTCCACGAGCGGGTCCAGTTCCTCGATCGCCAGGCGGAACTCCGCCAGCGCTTCCAGTGGTTTCGGCTCCTCGAACCGCGGAGCGAACTTCGTGGCCAGGCCCAGCGCGCCCGCCAGCGTCGCGAGGCAGGAGTGGGCCTCTCCTGCGTAACCCGCCGCGTGGTCCCAGCCGTTCGGGTCGTACAGGTCGACCGTCCCCGTCTCGCCGTCCACCACCAACGAGAACCCCCGGCACTCGCCGAACATGAACGCGTACTTCGTGGGGGGAGAGTCGTCGTCCGGTGTCCGCCGGCCGAACAGCTCGTCCGGGTCTTCCGCCCACGGGCCGTCGTCCTTCAGATCGCTCGAGTCGAAGTCGACGAATTCGAGGAACCCGTCGATCCGTACCGCGGGGAAGCCGACCGTGGTGAGGAACTTCCTTGTTTCCTCATGCTCCAGCCGCTCCGGAAGGTCCGCCTCCGCAGGACGCCATAGCGAGCCCGGACCGAAGCAGGACTCCAGCCACTCCGCCGTGGGCTCCCCGGCTGCGCTCATCCACTCGTCCATGCTCATGCGGCACTCCTGATGTGGCTCCTCATGTGGCTCTCCTCGCCTGGTCCGTTGCCGTGACAGCGACAGTGAACACCAGGGCACCGACAGCCGGGCCGGCCCAAAGCGCGACGGCTGGACCAGCGTCGTCCTTCGCAGCTCTCCCGGCGTTCCACGCCGGGTCGTGGGACATGATGCGCTCATGGCTTTAGCGATGGCGCCCACGATCCCGGCCGGGACCCTCTCACGTACTTCTCAGCCCTCCCTCCCCTCGCACGACGGCGCGTTGCTGCTGCGGTCCTGGGAGGCGGACGACGCCCCCGTCCTGCAACGCGCCTTCCAGGACCGGATGATCCGGCGCCGGCACGTGCACCATGTGACGTCGCTGGACGAGGCCCAGGAGTGGATCACCGCCACCCACCGGTCCTGGCAGCAGGAGCAGGACGCCCAGTGGGCCGTCACCCGGGCCGACGACGGCGAGATCCTCGGCCGGGTGGCCCTGCGCCGGATGAACCTCGTGCACGGCCTCGCCGAGTGCGCCTACTGGGTCCTGCCGAACGCCCGAGGGGCCGGTGTCGCTCCCCGCGCCGTCGCCACGGTGACCGCCTGGGCGCTGGTGGAGGCCGGTTTCCACCGCCTCGAACTTGCCCACTCGGTCGGCAACGAGGCGTCCTGCCGGGTGGCCATCAAGTCGGGTTTCGTCTTGGAGGGGACCCTGCGCAGCGCGCGTCTGCAACAGGATGGCCGGCACGACACGCACCTTCACGCGCGCGTCCGGGGCGACGCTTGAGCTCGGCCTCCGGCCGGGCGTACCGCAGGCGGACGGGCGTCGGCCGAATGTGCCGATGTGCAGGCTCCGGCCGAGGGGTGGAGCTCGGCCAGGGGGCTGGGTGTCCACTGCGCCGTGACCTGTGACGACCGTCACGCCGGAATCTTCGCCCCCGTGTCGACCGGATGCCGTGCGCCAGGCGTAAGCCTGGTGAGACCGAAAAGATCCGGGGAGTGGCTGTTGACCGTCGAGGAGTTCGAAGAGTTTTACGCGCAGACGGTCGCACGGCTGACCGGGCAGCTGTACGTGATGCTCGGCGATCAGCACGAGGCGCAGGATGTGGTGCAGGAGGCGTTCGCCAAGGGCTGGAGCCGGCGGCGTCAGCTCGACCGGAACGGTCAGCCCGAGGCGTGGATCCGCACGGTCGCCTGGCGCCTGGCGGTGAGCCGGTGGCGCGTACGGCGCCGCACCGCGGACGCGTGGCAGCGCAGCGGCGCCCCGCCGCATGTCGAGGGGCCCGGACCGGAGTCCGTGGCACTGGTGGAGGCGCTGCGACAACTGCCGGCCAAGCAGCGTCGGACCATGACGCTGCACTACGTGTGCGACCTGACCGTCGAGCAGATCGCGAACGAGACCGGGCTGTCCGCCAGCACGGTCAAGACGCATCTGGTCCGGGGCCGCACCGCGCTCTCCCTTCGTCTGGCGGACCCGCGTATTGAGGAGGCCCCCGGTGCCTGAACCCCATGACCTGCTGCGGTCGTTGTTCCAGGAAGCCGCCTCCACCGGACAGGCCCGTGCGCGCTTCGCGCCGGTCTCGCTCGTCACCCGGCGCGGGGAGCGGATGCGCCGGCGCCGGATCGCCACGCTCGCCGTCGGCGCCTGCCTGGTCTTCGCCGGCACCGGTGCTGCCGCTGCCGCACTCCTGCCGGGCACCTCGGGTACCTCCGTCCCGGCCGTCACGCCTTCTCCCTCCAAGCCGACGCTCACGCCGACCCCCGTACCGACGTCGCCCCGCAGCACCTCAACCGGGACCGGTGCGCCTGCTCCCGGCCGGAGCTCGACGGGAGCACCGACCACCGCGCCGCCCCGGACCGGCCAGGAGACCTCGGGAGCGTCCGGCACCCCCACGGTTGGCACACCCCCCACGTCCACAGATCCCCCGTCCACGGCCCCACCGCGCTGACCCTCGCCCCCTGACCTTCGCACCCTGACCCGGCGGTCCGGCCGCCGGGCGGTCCCGCACGCCCGAATCCGAGCAGGAGATACCGCTATGCCCGCCTTGTCGTCCCGCCTGCGTCGGAAACATCCGTCCCTCACCCCCAGGCCTGGTGCCGGACCACGGCAGCGCTCAGCGCCTGCGCGCACAGCCGGCACCGCAGTAGAAGCGGGCACGGCACGCGTCGTCGGCACCGCGGCCGAAGTCGGCACGCCAAGCATCGCCGGGACGCCGGGCGTCGCCGGCACAGCCACCGAAGCCGGCACGGTCGACCGCTCTTCTCTGCTCCGCCCACGACAGGCGGTCCGTTGGCGACGACGTCTCGTCCCCGGGCCCGCCGACCGTGAGGTGCTGTGGCTGTATCTGCTCACCCGGGCAGGGATCTGGGCCACTGCCTACTGCACCCGGTGGCTGTTCCCCGACGACCGCAAGACCCCGCACGTCGCCGACTTATTCGCGCCGTGGCAGCAGTGGGACTGGGGCCACTTCCTGCACATCGCCCGCGACGGCTACTTCCCCGGTCAGGCCGGGCCGTGGATGAACGGCTGGGACAACCGAGAGGCCTTCTTCCCCGGCTTCCCTCTTGTCCTGCGGGCCGTCCATACCGTCGTCCCGCACTGGGCCACCGCGGGCCTGCTGATCTCCTTCGTCTCCGGAGCCGTGGCCGTCCTGGCCCTCGCCCGGGTCGCCCGGCTGTATCTGCCCGACGGGAACGCCGGCCGGCGCGCGGTGCTCTTCCTCCTGCTCTCGCCGTGCGCGATATTCCTGGCGGCGGGGTACACCGAAGCGCTCTTCCTCGCGCTCGCCCTGCCTGCCTGGCTCGCCGCCCACCGGCAGAACTGGCCCGCCGCGGCCGCCTTGGCCTGCCTGGCCTGCACCGTCCGCGTCAGCGGTCTCTTTCTCGTCGCCGCCCTGGCCGTCCACTTCGCCCTCACCGTCCGCACCCGCCGGCAGTGGCGCGCACTGCCCTGGCTGGCGTTGCCCGCCCTCGCGCCCCTCGTCTACAGCTGGTACCTCCACCTGCACACCGGCGACTGGATGGCCTGGAAGCACGCCCAAGAACGCGGCTGGTACCGCGACTTCCACGCCCCCTGGGAAGCCTGGCAGAACACCTGGCATGCCGCCTTCGAGGAGTCACTGCCCACCGGGTACGCCCTGATGTCCCAGGCCGAACTCCTCGCCATGGTCGTCGGCATTCTGCTGGCCGGGGTGCTGGCCCGTCAGCGCCGCTGGCCCGAGGCTGTCTACGTCGGCCTCAGCCTGTGGGCACTGGGCACTTCGTACTGGTACACGTCCATTCCCCGCGCCACGCTCCTGTGGTGGCCCCTGTGGATCCTCCTGGCCGGTTGGAGCCTGCGCACTCCACGGTTCACCACCATGTATCTCTGCCTCACGGCGCCGCTGATGACCGTCTTCGCCGTCACCTTCCTGTCGGGGCGATGGGCCGGCTGATCCGCGAGCGGGCGGCGGGCGCCCGAGGCCCTCGGTTGCCGCTGCTGCCCGTAGCGGCAGGGTGGTCGTGGACCGGGCCCCGGACTGACGCCGGGGCCCGGTACGCACCTCCTTACGCTGCGGCTCCCGTGCCACCCCCGGAAGAGCCCGCAGGGGCCCTGCGGCGGCGCACGCTGATGATCGCGCCCGCCGCCACGGCCATCGCCACGCCTCCCACCAGGGCGATCGTCGGCAGCGCGGAGGACGAGCCGGTCGCCGCCAGTTGGCCCGCGCCCGAGGTCTCCTCGGCGCCACCCTGCGGCCTGGGGCCGTCCGCGGCGCCACCGGCGGGCTCGGCGCTCTCACTGGGCTTACCGGGCCCGCTGGGTTGCCGGGCTTGCCGCGCGCCGGGAGGATCTTGAAGTCGTACCGCTCGTGATGCGAGAGGCCGCAGGAGCCGTCCTGGCGGGAGAACATCCCCTCCACGATGGCGTAACCCGCCCCGGGCTTGGCCGAATTGATCGCACGGACGCGCAGCGGCAGCGTGACGGTGCTGTGCGCGGCGACGGGGAATCCGGTGAACTCGCTGTCGACCGTGGCGTCTTCGAAGCTCAGCCACCTGCCCGTCACGGGATTGCGGAGCTGCGCCTCCAACTCTTCGTACGGACGGTCGACGATCTCGGCGGAGGAGATGTACGGCTGCGGCCGGACCTTCTCCATGGCCTTGTCGGAGGTGTTGGTGACGGTGATGGAGGAATTGCTCCAGCCGGCACCGGCGACGAACCCGGACCGGAGCCCCTTGATCGCCATCTGGAGGTGCTGGGGCGCGCTCTCGCATCGGCCGTCCGGGGGAACCTCCTCGGAGGAGGACCCGCCGGGGGTGGTGCCGGGCTCGGTACCGGTTTCCTTCCCGGGCTTGGCGTCGGGCGCGGGCTTGGTGTGGTTCCCCGCAAGGTTCCCCGCACCGGGCTTCGTGGCCTCACCGGTCTCGGCGGTCGGGCCTCCGGTCCCGGACGACCCGCCCGGCCCCGTCGCCTCCTCCGGCCGCGCCGACCGGCCGCCGTGCTCCGGGCCGTCTGTCTTCTGCGGCTCGTGGGTGTGTGCCGGCGGTCTCGGGGCTTCCGTGGCGGACGCGGCGGCGGGCGTGACCTAGTACGGCGGCGGGTGCGATGACGGCTGCCGCCGCGGCGGCCGTCGGGGCTTGGCGTAACGTCATCAAGAAGACCTTGCTGAGATATCACCTGAGCTGTCAGGTGCTTGCGCAGCATGACTCCTGGCGGGCCGAAGGGTTGTGCGGTACGGCCGGTTATGGAAGGCAGATCACAGCGTCGCTGTGCGGCGACGGCTGCCGAGCGCACCGGACCCTTTGGCAGCCGCCCCCGACGGGCGACGGCTGGTAGCCCCCGGCCCGCACCGGGCAGGGATGCGGACATGACCGTCCTCGTCGGAACCTCCGGCTGGCAGTACAAGGACTGGCGCGGTGTCCTCTACCCGCCGGACCAGCCGCAGCGGCTGTGGCTCGAGGAGTACGCGCGGCAGTTCGCCACGGTCGAGAGCAACGCCGCCTTCTACCGGCTGCCCGAGGAGAAGACCTTCGCGGACTGGCGGGACCGTACCCCCGACGGGTTCGTGATGGCCGTCAAGGCCAGCCGCTATCTGACGCACATCAAGCGGCTGCGCGACCCGCAGGAGCCGGTCGGCCGGCTGATGTCGCGCGCCGCCCGTCTGGGCCCCCGGCTCGGGCCGGTCCTGCTCCAGCTGCCACCCACGCTGCACGCGGACGCCGGGCTGCTGGACACCTGCCTCGGCTGCTTCCCCGCCGACGCGCGAGTGGCGGTCGAACCCCGCCACCCCTCGTGGTGGACGACGGAGATCCGTGCCGTGCTGGAGCGGCGGGGCGCCGCGCTGTGCTGGGCGGACCGGCGCTCCCGGCCCGTGACGCCCCTCTGGCGGACCGCCGACTGGGGGTATCTGCGCCTTCACGGGGGCCGGGCACAATCCGGCCCCCGCTACGGCAAACAGGCGCTCGCCGGCTGGGCGCGGCGGATCGCCGACACCTGGCCGGACCGGGCCGACGTCTACACGTATTTCAACAACGATGTGGGCGGGGCAGCCGTCCTCGACGCCGTCCGGTTCGCCCGCGCCGCCTCGGCCGCCGGACGCTCCGTGAGCCGTACGCCGTCCGGGCGTGGCTCCGCCCGCTGACCGCGGGGCCGGGATATATCTGCGCTCGTACCGCCGGGGCGAGTGAACGAGGTGAGGCACGGATGATCCGCAGACGCGTGGTGGTCTCCGGAGACGTGCAGGGTGTGTTCTTCCGCGACACCTGCCGGCGCAAGGCGGACGAGCACGGCGTGGCCGGCTGGGTGCGGAATCTGCCGGACGGGACGGTCGAGGCCGTGTTCGAGGGGGAGCCCGAGCGCGTACAGGAGATGGTGGACTGGGCACGCGAGGGTCCCCCCATGGCGACCGTCAACACCGCGTCCGTCCAGGAGGAAGAGGCTGAGGGACTGACGGGCTTCGACATCCGGCCGGCCCCTGGCGGGTTCTAGGACCTGTCCGACGCGCCTGGTCCGTTCCCCGGGAAGGGCACGGTGGCGGCATCCGCCGACCGCTTCAGCTCATGAGGAGCGCCGCGTCCCAGCCGTTCCGCTCGGCCTGTGTGGTGCCCCGGCGGGCGTCGGCGTAGTCGGCCAGGACTAGGGCGATACCGGTGGCGCCGTCCAGCAGGCCGGGGTGGTGCATCCGGCGTGGTGCGGGCGGCGGCGAGGGGATAGACGCCGACGGGGGCCGCAGAACTTGGGGGTAGCCGAAGGGAGTTCGGTCATCGAATTCTGCGACGAGTTCCCGGGCGAGGTGGTCCGCGGTCTCCCACAATGTGGCGCGCCCGGTGGCGGCCGCCATGCGGACGGTGGTGTGCAGGATGCCGGCGCGGCCGTGGCAGAGGCCCGGGTCGTCGGACACCAGCGCGTCGTGTGGGCGGTGCACGAGGGCGCTGACCGCCTCCTCTGCCAGGGCCGACATCCGGTGGTCGTCGAGCGCCTGGCCGGCCAGATGGAGGGTCCAGGCGATGCCGGAGGTCCCGTAGCACCAACCGGGTCTGCTCCGAGCTCCTGTTACCGTTCCCGCTCCGGCTCCCGTTCCCGTTCCCGATTCGGCTTCCGATCCGGCTCCCGCTCCCGCTCCCGCTCCGGCTCCCGCTCCCGCTCCGGCTCCCGTTCCCGATCCCAGTCCCGTTCCCGCTTCAGGGGAGGGCCGGGGCCGGGGAGGCTCCCCGGGGTGATCCGGCACAGCGACGCGGCCGGGCCACTGCATGCCCCGGCCGTCGGTGTAGCCCACGCTCAGCACCCATTCGGCCATGCGGCGGATGGCGTCCTGCATGCCCGGTACCCGGTGTCCGGAGCGGTGCGCCAGTGACAGCAGCGCGAGCGGACCGCAAATCCCGTGGGCGGCACCGACGTTGCAGTCCCCTCCGGGGAACTCCTGGCGGTCGCGCGGGAGGAGATACCGGTCGGGTGCGCACCACCACCCCGGCACCTGGTGTCCGTCGCCATCTGCCGGCCGGACGGGGTGGCTGATGCCGATCAGAAAGTCCAGGACGTCGCCCAGTGCCTGTGCGCACCGCTCGTCGCCGTGGTCGGCCGCCAGCAGGAGGCCGCGTCCCTCTCCCGCCAGGCCGGCGATCACGTCGTAGTCGCCGTACGCCAGTCCGGGGCCGTGTTCCTGCCGTCGTGCCACCAGACGGGCCGCACGTGCCCGTACGTAGGCGGCGTGTACCTCGGCGGAGCGTGCCAGCAGGCGGGCGTATCCGCCGTGTGCGTTCGCGTGCAGCCGCGCGGGCAGCAGCAGGTCACCGACCGCGGCCGGGCCGGCCTCGGTGGTCGCCGCGACGGCCGCCGCGAGATGGGCGTGCCCGAGGGCCGCGTACCGGGCGTCGGTCCGGGCGCATCTGGTGTGCAGCAGGGCGATGCCGGGGTGTCCGGCCAGCAGTGAAGCGGGCTGCCAGCCGGGCAGCGGGAGGTCGGGCGGCAGCGTGGCGAAGGCGTCGCGGGCGGCGCCGGCCACCTGCTCCGGTGAGCTCAGCAGGTCGGCGACCCGGAACGCGATTCCCGACGCCGTGTCGCACAGAGCGTGGGGTGCGGTCACGGTCATCTGTTGTTCCTCTTCCGGCCGAGCCACAGTGCGAGCGCCTCACGGGCAGTCACATGTGCCGTCAGTTCCTGTTCGGGCCGGGGACCGAGCAGCCGGTTGCAGTGCAGATGCGCCAGGCTCCGGCCGATCCGTCCCGTCCGGTCGGGGTCCGCTTCCGCGGCGGAGAGCACGTCGCGCAGACCGGTGAGCGACGGGCCGCGGGTGCTCCATCCCACGCCCCAGCCGTCCGCGGCGGCCGGCGGCCGGGGCCTGGCGTGCGGGCCCAGCAGAGCGGCGACGGCCTGTTTCCGGTCTCGCGTTACGTCGCCCCGGCGCTCCAGCACCGACGGGCTGCTCAGCCAGCGGAGCGCCTGGTCCGGGGAGCCGAGGTGGGTGAGGATGTCGAGGATGCCCAGCGCGGCCGGCAACGCCGGATCGCCCAGCTGGTCGGGGGCCATGGCCAGCAGGGTGACGACGGACTCGCTGTCGGCGTGGAAGAACCGCTCGGCGTGCTCGATCGCGGCCGGTCCGCCGTACCGCTGGACCTCGGGCTCGTAGGTGTCCAGGACCATCTTCGAGAGCAGCCCCGCCTCCTCGCGTGCCTGTGCCCAGGCGTGGAGTGCGGGCAGCAGTACCGGCCACAGGGCTTCCGGCTTCCCGTGGAAACGCAGCCGGATGTGAGGCGCCGGATCCTCGTAACGGACGAAGAACCAGAGGTCGGCGCCCGCTCTGCGCAGCAGTCCGGGGTCGGTCAGCGGTGCGAGGTGGCGGGCCAGCAGCTCCGGCTGGCGGGCCTGGGGCGCATAGATCTTCGCGTAGAGCCACTCGCCACCGGGCAGGTGCGCCCGCGTTCCGCGGCCGCTGTCCGTGCCGTCCGTCAGGAGCGGGACCGGCGCGGCCAGGGGAAGGACCTGCCCGGCACCGTGCGGCGCTTCGTGACGGGCAGGCCCGGCGAAGAGCGGGAAGAAGAACTCGGCGGCATGGGGGCCTTCCGGTCCCCGGAACCACTGTCTCTGCGCGCGGTCCCCGAACTGTTCCACCAGCGTCAGGCCGGGCGCCCGCCGCACCTCGTCACGGAGGACCATGAGGTGCAGGGGGTCGTCGAGGTCGACCGCGACGCGGTGGTCGGCCTTGGTGACCAGCACCTGCCGTGGGACGTCCCAGCGCCGCCGCCACCGGCCGACCTGTTCGCCCCACTCCCCGTCCTCCCGGCCGGCCGCGGCGACCAGGGCCCGGTCCGGCAGCCATCGTGCGGGGGAGAGCACGGTCCGGCCGTGGCGCACCCGGGGCAGCGCGGGAGCCGAGGCCCAGCTTCCCCAGCTCCACGGTGCGCAGAAGGCCCGCCCTTCCTGCCCGATGTCCAGCAGGAACCGGGCCACGTGCGGAAGATGGCCGCTGCCCGGGTTGAGCATCGAGTAGGAGAGCGGCCGCACCCTGCGGCCCGACGGCCTGTCCATGAGGTGGAGGCTGTCCGCGTCGGCGCACACCGCCAGGTTCTCCAGGCGCAGATCGTGTGCCGTCCCGGACTCGGCGGGGCCGACGCCCAACGGGATGCGATGGGACAGCCACTGCGGGACGGCGGACACATTGGCCGAGCGCGCCACCCTGGGCCGGTAGGCGACACAGGCAGGGATCTCGCCGGGCGCCGCGGTCCGCTCGGCCCGCAGGGCCAGCTCCTGGATCCGCCCGGCCGCCGCCCGGCCGAGCACCGGCGCGAACCGGCTGAAGATCGCTCCGGCCAGCGGCGACACCGCCTGAGGCGCGAGCACCAGATGGAAGTCCCCGCCGTCCAGGGCCTCCCGGCCCGCTGCCACCAGCTCGGCCCCCACCTCCATGCTCAGGGGGGCCGGTCCGCGCTCCGCCGGTTCCAGGGCGCGTACGGTCTCCTCGTCGAGCACCACTTCCCGGCTGCCGCGGCGGGCGGCGTCCATCAGCAGCTCACCCAGCACGCGATCGCGCGCGACGGCCTCGGGGGAGAGCGGGGCGGGCGGCGGGGCACTGTGCTGACGGTAGCCGGGGGGCAGCCCCAGGCCCCGGGTGTCGTCGAGCAGTTCCAGGACCGGGACCGGTCGGTCGGTGCCGTACCGCTCCAGGAACGCCAGATGGTAGTCGCGGAGGCAGGGATTGCCCCGGTGAACGGGAGAGGTCCGCCACAGCACCGTCGCGGCGCGTTCCGCTTCCCGGCCCACGTCGTACGGCAGGGTCGGCCGCATCTCCAGCGCCAGGTCCGTGTGGAGAACGTCCGTGGCCGGCCGCACCGCACGCATCCGCTCGGAGACCGTGGTCAGCCGGGTACGCCGGGCGTCCGGCGGCGTGGCGTCCAGTGCGTCCAACTCGGCCTTGATGGCATGCAATTGACTTGCCGTCGGGTGGTCGGCTCCGTGCAGCCGGTCGCACACATGGGCCAGGGGCGTGGTGCAGTCGGGCGGCGGTATCAGGTCGCTGAGCAGGAAGTGGCCGCGTACGAGCTGCGCGATGCTGTTTTCGACCGCGCCCTCGGGGGCCTGCGGGAACTGCCGCTTTCCGTCTTCCACCAGCTCGGGGAAGGGGGTGGGCAGTGCCGTGGCCGCCAGGAGGTGCCGGACCACCCGGGTGTGGCGCACCGAGCCCGACAACTGCCGTTTCCCGGCGCGGTCATGGCGGTCGACCAGGACCAGCCGGCCGTCCCGTACGGTGTGCAGGTTGTTGGCCGTCAGCCGCGAACGCTCCAGTACGGCCGGGACGTCGAGCAGTGTCTCCAGCACGCCGTCCAGCCAGTCCGCGTCCGGCCGGGTCACACTGCGAACGCCACCGGCCGGTCCCGGCGAGGGCGCGGATCCGAAGCCGGCGAGTGCTACGCCCGCGAAGAGGCCGAACGGGGTCGGACGGTGGGACATCCGCGAGTGGTACTTCGTCAGGGACACCGCGATACGGCGCAGGGACTTGAGCCTGAGCCGCTCTCCCGCGACGACCCGGGCGACATCCGCCGCCAGGCTCGCGCTGGCCAGGCCCACCGCCTCCATGAGGCGTGGATCGGCGGCGAGACGGGTCACCTGCCGGTGCAGCCAGCCCTCTTCGTCCGGGGTTCCGACGGGCGGCCGGGACTGCCGGGCCGGTGCGTCCTCCGAGGGCAGCGGGAGGGCCGCCGCTCGTACCAGGGCCACCTCCCCGCACGTGAATTCGACGTCGGTCCTGCCGCTCACGATTCTCCCCGCCCCGTTCCACCCCTGCCGCCGCGCCCGCCGAGGGTGCGGGGCGGCGGGCCGAAGTCCTCGGCGCCGCCCCGCACTCGCACCTCAGCAGTGCCAGGAGGTGACGGGACAGACCTGCGTCATGAGCTTCGACTCCTGCGCACTCATGGCGACCGTGGCCGAATCCGTGATTTCCATGTCGAGGTCGAGGTCGAATTCGTCCATGCTGGTGATGATGTTCTCCATGGTCCCCTCCAAAGAAAGATGCTTTAATCCCGGAGCATTCCCGGTTGTTGCGGAGGTATTTCGCAACCGCCGGAATATTCCACCGGAGGGCGCATGTCGTGTCAAGCTTCGGAGGCATGCTCCGGTTAATGTGACCGGAATGGCTAAATCCGGTTCGTTGGGAATTCCCTTGCAGCGGCCGGATTTCGCCGACGAATTGCCCTCGCCGCAACAGGGCGAGTGAGCTCCGCCTCCCCGGAAAACGAGCACCCGAGAGCTGCCGGGAATTCGCGTCGGCAAAACCGCTTGTGCGCACGTGAGCGGATATGCCTAATTTCCAGGGCGCGAAAAAGGCGAGGAAGGGTGATTTCTCCCGCCCTCCCGGAGAGGGGCGGGTTCAGAGGAAGTCGATTTCGGAAGTGAGTCGCACCCCGGTGCGGCGCAGCACCTCCTGGAACACGATGTCGACCGCCTGACGGAAGCCGGCGGCGGTCGCACCCTCCTCGGCGACCAGGGTGTAGTGCAGCGAGGAAATCCGTACGCCCGGGACGATCGGGCGGCGCAGCCCGAAGCCGGCCTGCCGGATGAGCCAGCTCGCGCTCACCCTGACCGAGCCGTCGGGGAAACGGTTCACCGGCGCGTGACGTGCCCGCAGGCTGTCGGCCTGTGCGGGGGAGATCTCGGGGCTGAGGAACACACTGCCGACCGACCGGTCGTCGGTGCCGCTGCAACCCAGCACCATGCCCTTGCTCCGTCGGACGGTGAGCACCGCCTGGGCCACCTCGTCCAGTGGCACCCTGCTGCCGACCGGGACATCGAGTGCGGCGGCGACCGTACGGTAGGTGACCGGTGCGCTCAGCTCCGACCGGCGCAGCGCGAAGACCAGGCTCAGCACCGTCCACCGACGGGAGCGTTTGAAGACGCTGGTGCGGTGGCCCAGCCCGCATTCCGCGGCATCCATGGTCACCATGCGGCGCAACGTCCGGTCCCACGCCGTCACCTGCACCAAGGTGTCGGCGGTCTCCTGACCGTAGGCGCCGACATTCTGGATCGGTGTGGCGCCGGTGGTCCCGGGGATGCCCACAAGCATCTCCATACCGGTGAGGCCCTCGGCGATGGTGGTGGCGACCAGATCGGCGAGCAGATGACCGGCCTGGACCTCGACCAGCACCCGTCCATCGGCGGTGTTCCCGGCCATACGTACGCCCTTGGTGCTCATCCGCAGCACGGCGCTGTGGCATCCGGCATCGCTGACCAGCACATTGCTCCCCTCGCCCAGGCAGACGGGCTCGCCGGGGAAGGTGTCGGCCAGCGCCACGAACTCGGGGAAGTCCGCGGGGTCGTGCAGCTCGATGAGGGCCGCAGCCGGTCCTCCGATGCCCAGCGTGGTCATCGGGGCAAGGGGTGCCTCGTGAATGACTCGCATATGTTCCTGCTTCTCCTGGATGCCGTTCCGGGGTGGGGGGTCCTGCCAAAGGGGACGCGGTGGTGAAGGGGCGTCCCTCAGTCTGTGACGAGCGGGACGGCTGCCCGTGCCACTGCACTGCCGGTGGGGGCCGACGGGCTCACTGACACGCCCTGGGGTTCACCGTCTAGCACGCCGTCCGGGCCCGGTCCGCGTCCAGCAGATCGTCGGCCCGTTGCACGATCTCGCGCGCCACCGGGGTGTCATACCGCCCGAACCGCCCCCGTAGTGCCATGAGCCGGGAGTGGGCGCGCTGTGAGGTGACGCTCTCGGCCAGGGTCAGCGCATCCGCGGCGGCCTCCGCGGCGCCGTCGACCTCGCGGTGCGCCAGCCGCGCCTCGGCCAGCGAGGCGCTGTGCAGCAGAAGGTTGCGTGGCTGGCTGCCCCGGAGCAAGTCGATCCCGTGGGCGAGATGCCACTCCGCCCGCCGGGGGCGCCCCAACTCCAGCCAGGCCCGCCCGGCATCGGCCACCATCACCGCGGGCGTCAGCCAATAGGCCCACGGCGGGTCGGACGAGGGCCGGCCGGCCCGGCTCAGCTCGGCGGCCTCCTCCAAGGCCCGCTGACAGCCCGCTTCGTCGCCGAGGCTCGCCTGGGCTCTGGCCTCGCGCGTCGCCAGCAGCGCCCGGCCGATGCCCATGTCCTCCTGCGCCGACCCCTTGCGCGCGATGCGGATCAGACGCAGCGCCTCCTCCGCCCGCCCGGCCCAGGCGGCCCGGTAGCTCATACAGGAGATGATGTACGCGGCGAGCGGCCGGTCCCCGGCGGCACGTGCGGCGCCCAGAGCGGTCAGAAAGCGGGAATTGCTCAGCTCGTCCATGCCCTGGTCGGCGGTCAACCAGGCGGTCAGCTGGCCGAGTTCGGCGATGATCCGGTGCAGTCGCAGGCCGGTCGCGGGGCCGTAGGAGTACGTGCCGGCCAGCTTCTTCGCCCACTGCAGATCCTGGAGCGCCCAGTCCAGTACGAGCCCGCTGCTGCAACTGTCGTCCAGCTGACGCAGCTGCTGGATCCTGGCGGTCAGCATGTCGACCGCGACATCCGGGACCTCGGCGCCGCGCGTGCGGGAGGGCGGCGGAGCGTCGTCGGCCACCAGCCAGTCCACCGACGCGGTGACCGGGTCCAGTGCGGCCGGGCGAGCGGCGGACGAGAGGGTGCGCCGCTGAGCGGGGATGTGCTGACAGGGTGGTGCCGCGGCCGGGAAGTGCTCCGGCCACAGCGCTTCGACCGCGACGGACTCGCCGAGCTGGTCGGAAAGGATCTTGGCGACGATGTACGGCAGCCGACGCCGGGGACAGGCCCCCTTCAGCCAGTTGTAGGGGGCTTTGCTGCTGATGGTGCCGGTGCCGCACCTCTTGTTGATCTCCCGTGCAAGCCGCTCCGGCGGCCAGGATAATCGCGCCAGGCAGGACGCTAAGACGGACGTATCGTTCATCGACGGCAAACCTCGACCGCAGCGGTATTCGACGCCGGACCGGTGGTGTCCGGGGCAGGATCGGTCAGCTCCGGCGACTGCCGGGGGAGCTCTGGTGTGGTGTCAGACCTGGGCCGGATCGGGCCGACGGTGTGCATAACTGCTTTCCACGCCCCCCTGCCGAGAACTGCCGATCCATACTAGGGATTCCCCGGCTCAGCAGGGCGAATCTGTGACGACAGACACAGCAACTGCCCATGTGGTGCGGGTGCGTTGTGTTTGCACGAGGCGGCGGGCCAGGGGCTCAGACCCGGTGCAGTTTCCGCGCCGGGCCGGCGTCCGGCAGCGCGGCCGGGCGCAGCGCCCTCCAGTAGAGCGCGACCCCGACGGCCAGTACGGCGACCGCGAAGAGGAACGGTGCGTGGAACGATCCGGTCGCCTGGGCCAGCCGGCCGGTGAGCAGGACGCCGCCGGCGGTGGCCGCCGTGTTGAGGAAGTTCATCAGTCCGCTGACCGCCCCCACCGTCCCCGGAGGTGCGAGCAGTCCAGGCAGACCCCAGGCGACGGGCGCGGCGATGGCCAGGCCCGCCAGGGACAGGGACATCCAGACGACGGCGACGGCGGGGGACCCGGCACTCCCCGCGGCGCCGATCGTCGCGCCGAGCGCCAGCCCGCACGTCAGCACGGTCTTGCGGACCGTCCACGGGTTGCGGCCCCGGCGCACCAGCCGGTCCACCAGCCAGCCCCCGACGATGAGTTCGGCCACCGTCGCCACCGCCCACGGAATCATCGAGTAGATGCCGGACTGGAGCAGCCGCACTCCGAACTCCCGCTGAAGGAACTCCGGCATCCAGGTCAGCACGATGTTGATGGTGTAGCCGTAACAGGCGAAACCGCAGGACAGGAGCCAGATCCTGCCGGAGCGCAGCGCCGAGCGGAACTGCCGGGCCCCGCCCCTGTCGAGGTCCCGTGCCCCGCCCTCGAGGATGAACTCCCGCTCCGCCGGACGCAGCGAGCGGGCCGCGGACGGGTCCCGGTAACCCCACCACCACACGGCGGTGAACAGCACGCTGATCACGGAGGTGAAGAGGAAACCGGCCCGCCAGCCCCACTCGCTCATCACGAACGCCAGCACCGGGAACGCCACCATGTTGGCCAGCTTGGTGGCTCCGTCGAACATCGCCGTCGCCATACCGCGCTCGCTGAGGGGAAACCACGCCGCGGTCGCCTTGGAGGCGCCGACCATCGAGGGCCCCTCGGCCACCCCGAGCAGCAGCCGTGCCGCGATGATCGGGCCGACCCCGCCGGCCACCGCGGTCAGCAGACCGGCAACGGCCCATAACGCGGAAGCGATCCGGGTGAGCCGCGAGACTCCCAGGAGGTCCACCAGCAGGCCGGCGGGTAACTGGACCAGGCAGTACGACCACGTGAAGGCCGAGAGCACCACACCGAGCTGCTGGAGGTCCAGCCCGAAGTCGGCGGCGATCGAGGAACTCGCCACCGATATCGCGGTGCGGTCGAGGAAGTTGACGAGTATGCCTCCGGCGAGCAGTCCACCCATCGCCCAACGGGTGCCTCCACGGGGTTCCACGAGCGTGAACCAGCCTTTCCTGGTGCGGCCGTCACGGAGCGCGGGACGGCCTGGGGTGCCTTGGCGAAGGTCCCGCCGGGGCTTCCCGGACGCGAGGCCGGTGACGAGCTGACCGGAGTGACCGGCCTGGTGGGCGAGACGCCGACCATGGTGATCACAACTGAGGCCGGACCGGTACCGTGCGCCGAACAATGGCCGGAATGCGCGAACGAGCCCGGTGGGAGCCCGGGGCAGGGCGCGAGGGCCGGGGGCAGCCACGGAGGCGTCCGGCTGCTCCCGCACCAACGCGGCTCGGGCCGGTCGTGCGGGAGTGCGCGGGCGCCGGTGGTGGCCGGCGGCGGGGTGGCCGTTACGAGACGATGTCCCGCAGCGGCTTGCCCGCCAGGTGGTCGATGACGTTCTGGACGGCGGCCAGGGCGATGCGGACCAGCGTCTCGCGGGTGACACCCGCGACATGCGGGGAGAGCACCACGTTCGGGGCCTTGAGCAGGCGCAGGGCCACCGTGGGCGGTTCGGGGTCGAAGACGTCGATACCGGCGCCGGCGAGGGCCCCGGATGTCAGGGCGTCCGCGAGGGCGTCCTGGTCGATGAGGGCGCCGCGGGCCGTGTTGATCACGAAAGCGGTGGGCTTGAGCAGGGCCAGGCGTTCCGCGTCGAGGAGGTTGCGGGTCGCGTCGGTGAGCGGGGCGTGCAGGGTGACGTAGTCGGAGGTGCGCAGCAGTTCGTCGAGGCTCAGATGCCGGGCACCGCCGAGGCGGGCCGCGGTCTCCGGGGCCACCGGCCGCGGCCCGGCGTAGACGATGTGCATGTCGAACGCGACGGCCCGGCGGGCGACTTCCTCGCCGATGTGGCCCAGGCCGATGATGCCGAGGGTCTTGCCGGACAGCTCGGTGATGGACTGCTGGAGGCGCGGCAGCGCCCAGTCGGCCTCGACGAGGGCCGTGTGGGCGGGGACCAGCTGCTTGGCCAGGGCGAGCATCAGGGCGAAGGTCTGCTCGGCGACGTTCTGTTTCTCCGCGCCGCTGGAGCCGATGTTGCAGACGGGGATGCCCCTTTGGCGGGCCGCGTCCAGGTCGACGTAGTCGAAGCCGTGGCTGGCGCACTGGACGAGCTCCAGGGACGGTGCGGCGGCGAGGTGTTCGGCGGTGACCGGAGCCAGACCGGTGATGAGGAGATGGGCGTCGCGCAGGGCCGCCGGGTCCTCGTCGGTGCTCTCGACGACGGTGACCCGGGTCCGCCCGGGGAAGAGGCCGGCCAGCGCGGCGCCGGCGGCGCGGCCACCGACGTGCGGCGAGACGACGGCGAGGACGTGGTGCACGGTGTGCGGCTCCGTGGCGGGGGCCGGGTCCGGCGTGGTGGTCATGCGGACTCCTTGATGAGGTCGTCGGCGGTCAGCGTGGCCGGTCGGGAGTGCCCGGACAGTGCGAGGGTCAGGTCGAGTTCGGCGAGCAGACAGCGGATGACATGCTCGACGCCCGCCTGGCCGTCGAGGCCGAGCCCATAGGCGTACGGCCGCCCCACCAGCACCGACTTCGCGCCCAGGGCCAGCGCCTTGAAGATGTCGTCGCCGGTACGGATGCCGCTGTCGAAGAGCACGGTGAGCCGGTCGGCCGCCGCCTCGACGACCCGGGGCAGCGCATCGGCGGCGGCGACGGAGCCCGCCATCTGGCGGCCGCCGTGGTTGGAGACGACCACACCGTCCATGCCCGCCTCGGCGGCCCGCAGGGCGTCCTCCGGGTGCAGGATGCCCTTGAGCACGATCGGGCCGTCCCAGTTCTCGCGCAGGAACGCCAGGTCGGGCCAGGTCTTGGCGGGGTCGGCGAACATCCCCAGGAAGTGCATGACGGCCGCGTTCGGGTCCTCGTGGACCGGTTTGGCGAGGCCCGCCCGGAACGCGGGATCGGTGAAGTAGTTGGCGGTGCCCACGCCGTGCAGGAACGGCAGGTACGCCTGGTCGAGATCGCGCGGCCGCCAGGCGAGGAGCGGGGTGTCGAGCGTGACGAACAGGGCGGTGTAGCCGGCCGCTTTCGCGCGGGTCAGAAAGCTCCTGGTGACCTCGCGGTCCTTCGCCCAGTACAGCTGGAACCACCGCTCCCCGCCACCCATCGCCTCGGCGACCTCTTCCATGGGGGTGCTGGAGGCGGAGGACAGGATGTACGGAACGCCCTGCGCCGCCGCGGCCCGTGCGGCACCGGGCTCTGCCTCCGGATGCATGATCGACAGCACGCCCACCGGCGCGAGCGCGAGCGGCGCGGGCAGGTTGCGGCCCAACACCTCGACGGACAGATCGCGTTCGTCCACCTCGCGGAGCATGCGGGGGACGATCCGGCGGCGGTGCAGTGCCGCCCGGTTGGCGTCGGCGGTGCTGCCGGTGCCCGCGCTGCCCGCCACATAGCCGACCGGGCCGGGGCCGAGGCGCCGCTCCGCGAGCTCCTCCAGGCGCGTCAGATCGGTCGGCAGCCGCGGCACGGCGCCCGTCATGCCGTGGAGATAGATCTCGTACTGGAAGTCCGCCCAGTGCTTCGCCATCCGTACGTCCCGCCTCTCGTCGCTGAGACTGCGTGCTCACCCGAGATCCTGGCGACAGTGACAACACCCGTCCACCGTGGTGCGCACAACACGCGGGTGGAATCATCACCCTGTGATGAAGGAACGGGAACGTATCCGCCAGCAGCTGATCGCCGCTCCGCGGGTCGTCGCGGCGATCCTCACCGCCGTGCGCGAGCAGGTCCCGGCCTACGCCGTGCTCGACGACAGCCGGCTCCAGGAGGTGCGTGCCATCGCCGCCTGGGCGCTGGACCGGCTGCTCCATCTCTGGGTCACCGACAGTGCACTCACCCCGGCCGACCTCCGGCGGTTCCGCGGTATCGCGGCGGCGCGGGCCGCGGACGGCCGCCCGATGCAGGCGGTCCTGCGGGCCTACCGCGTCGCGGCGACGGTGATGACGGACGAGGTCGCGGCCGCCACACCCCCGCCGGGCGCACCGGATGCCTTCGCACTCGCCCGGATGGCGCTGACCACCCTCGACACGCTCGCCGAGGAGATGGCCACGGCCTATACCGCCACCAGCGAAGATCTCACCGCGGACCACGACCGCGCGCTGCGGCTGCTCCTCGACGACCTGATCGCGGGGCGGCACGCCTCCGTCGGCGCGCTGACCGACCGGGCCGCCCGCTTGGGACGGCAACTGCCCGACCCCTACTGCCTCTTGGTGGCGGAGCCGGCCGACGGGGACGGCGCGGCCGTGACGCAGGAGACGGCCGTCGGGCTCCTCGTCTCGCTCGACGGCCACGGCGGTGAGGCCACCTCGCTGGCGACGGTCCGGGGCTCGCGCGTGGTCCTGCTGGTGCCCGCCGCGGCCGGTGGGGCCGCTCCGCGGGCGCTGGGCGAGCGGGGCCTGCGCGGCTGTGCCATCTCGGGCGAGAGCCCGGACCGTATCGCCGTCGCCTACCGGCTCGCGGCCGATGCCCTGGACACGGCGCCCGCGCACGCCCACCACCCGGCGCGGGTCCTGACGGACGGTGACGCCCAGGTGCTGGCGCTGCTCGGCGGACGTCCCGCCGGCACTCCCGACCAGATCGGCCGGCTGATCCTCGGCCCGCTCGTCCAGCCCGGCCGCCACCACCTCATGGAAGCGCTCACGACCTACCTCGACACGGGCTCCGCGAACGCCGCCGCCCGAAGGCTCGGCCTCCATCCCCAGTCGCTGCGCTACCGCCTGCGCCGCATCAGCGACCTCACCACGCGGGACCCGCGCGACCCCTGGCAGCGTCTCACGCTGGACATCGCCCGGACGATCGCCCACTGAGGCGCCGACGGCGCCGTCCGGTCCGCCCTGGCCCCCTGGTCCGCCCATGGCCCGCCAGGGAATACGGGACGGCCCTCGGTCGTCCTAGCCGTCCTTGTGGGCCTTGAGCTTCTGCCACACCGTGCTCAGCGCTTCGAGGTCCTCATGGTCGAGGAGGTCGGTGAAGACCGGGGCCAGGCAGGAGCGGCGGGTGGCTTCGGCCTCCTCGAAGAGCTGGTGGCCCTCCGGGGTGAGAGACACCTCGACGGAGCGTGCGTCACGTGCGGAGGGGGTGCGGGTGACCAGCCCGCGGCTCTGCAGGGCGTCCACGACGCGGGAGACCTGGCTGCGGCTGAGCATGGTGCTGTTCCCGAGCACGGAGGCCGGGACCGGGTCCGGGCTGGAGGCGAGCCAGAGCATCACCTCGAACCAGGAGACCGGCAGGTCGTGGGCCTTGGTCAGGGCGCGGTCCACGCGTTCGGTGAGGACGGTTCCGGCCCAGACCAGCCCGTAGAACGCGTGGTCGGCCACGGGCATCTCGGCCTGGGTGAGCTTCCTTTTCGCCATGCGGCAAGGCTACCGGTTGCGTGTGCGCGCACGTAATGTCTATGGTGTGTGTACACGCACTTAATTTGCTCCGTCATACGGAGCCGAAAGGTCTGCCATGTCTTCCAAGGTTGCTCTGATCACCGGCACGTCCTCCGGCATCGGCCTGGCCGCCGCGGTCGCCGCGGCGCGGGCCGGCTGGCAGGTCGTGGCGACGCTGCGCGACACCGGCCGTGCCGCCGCGCTGCGCGAGGCGGCCGCGGAGGCGGGGGTGGAGCTCGATGTCCGGCAGCTCGATGTCACCGACGAGGATTCCGTTGCCGCCGCGGTCGAAGGGGTGATCGCCGATCACGGCCGCCTCGACGCCGTGATCAACAATGCGGGGGCCGGACACCTCGGCACCCTGGAGAACGAGGCCGTCGCCGAGGTGCGCAAGGTGATGGAGGTCAACTTCTTCGGCGTGCTGCATGTCTCGAAGGCGGCGCTGCCTCATCTGCGCGCCACCGGCGGTCGTCTGGTCACCGTCACCAGCGTCGGCGGGGTCGTCGGGCAGCCCTTCAACGAGGCCTACTGTGCGGCCAAGTTCGCCGTCGAGGGCTATATGGAGAGTCTGGCGCCGGTGGCGGCGCGGCTCGGGGTGACGGTCTCCGTCGTCGAGCCCGGCGCCGTGGCGACCGAGTTCGTCAACAACATCGGGGTCGACCTGGAGGGCGAGGTCGCCGCCGCGGGCCCGTACGCGGACGCGCTGAAGGCGTACCTGGACCGCACCGTCGCGCAGTTCGCCGGCAGCGCGCAGACCCCGGCCGAGGCCGCCGAGGCCGTACTGGAGGCGCTCACCGCGGACCGTCCCGCGTTCCGCATCCAGACGTCGGACTGGGCGCGCGGCTTCACCGGCACCAAGCTCACCGACCTGGACGGCTCGGCGGTGCTCGGCCTGACGGGTGGCTGGGTGGGCTGACCCGGTGCGGCCGCGTCCGGTCCCAGGGCCCTGCGTCCGGCCCATCCGGCTGGTGCGCGCGCAGTGCTTCACGCGATACGGGGATTGTCATGGCCCGGGTTCTCTTGACGAAGAGGGCCCGGGTCGAAAATTTATGCTGAAGACATTCCCCGGAATTCCCCATTTCTGCCGCCGTATTTGACTGCGGAGTGGAAAGGGTTGTGCCGTGGCCCTCGCCCGGACGTCGCCGGCCTGGCTCCGATTGGTCTTGACCACTTGCCCGCTCGGCTGACGGTCGCCCCGGAAAGCTGTGCCCAGCATCTATTTCCCGCTCTTCTTGCGGGCGGCAGGTGCGGCGAAACACCGTCGTGCCTGCCCGCGCGCGAGTTCGCTTTCCGGTGCGGTCTGCCAACTCCGTTCGGATATCGCATGGTTGGCAGGACCGCCGGGGGTGAAGGGCCCGGTTTTCTCCCGCTTTGACACGGCCGACGTGGCGGGGGTGAGAACGGGAGCGTTCCGGAGTGTTCCGGAATGAATTGACCGTTTCGGTCCTGTCCGGAACGCCGTCGAGTGACGGGGGTTCAGAGAGTCAAGGCACACCTCGCTTCCATATCGTTCTTGCTTCGATTCTTGACGGTAGGGCCGCAGATAGCGTTCACTTCAGCCGTTCTGGGCCGGTCAGGCGGCCCCTTTGGAGGTACCGGAAATGAATGCAATAATGCGGCGCGCCCTCACCGGCGCAATGGCGCTTTCGCTCGCGGCGCCCTTGGCGGCCTGTGGGAGTGAGCAACAGGACGCCGGCGCCGGCAAGGATTCCATCGGGCTGCTCCTGCCGGAGAGCAAAGCGGCCCGGTACGAGAAGTTCGACCGCCGCATTATTTCTTCGCGCATTGCTTCGCTCTGCCTCGAATGCAAGCTCGACTACCACAATGCCGAGCAGAAGGTCGACGCCCAGAAGAGACAGTTCGACGCCCTCGTGGACAAGGGTGTCAAGGTCATCATCCTGGACCCGGTCGACGCCGCGGCGGTCAAGGGCTGGGTGGACTCGGCCGCCAAGAAGGGCGTCAAGGTCATCGCATACGACCGGCTCGCCGAGGGCGATGTCGCGGCTTATGTCTCCTACGACAACGAGAAGATCGGCCGGCTCCAGGGGCAGGGGATTCTCGCCGCCCTCGGTTCCCAGGCGGCCACTTCCGACGTCGTCATGATGAACGGTTCCCCGACCGACCCGAACGCGCCGTCCTACAAGAAGGGCGCGCACAGCGTCCTCGACGGCAAGGTCCACAAGATCGTCTACGAGAAGGACATCCCCGACTGGTCCGCGAAGGCGGCCAAGAAGGAGATGACCGACGTCATCAACGCCGAGGGGCCGGAGGGTTTTGACGTGGTCTACTCGGCCAACGACGGTATGGCGGGCGGTATCGCCGCTGCACTCAAGTCGGCCGGTCTCAAGAATGTGCCGCTCGGTGGCCAGGACGCCGAACTCCCCGCGTTGCAGCGGCTGGTGGCCGGCACCCAGTCCTTCACGATTTACAAGGAAGTCAGGCCGGAGGCCGAAACCGCCGCCGAAATCGCCTTCCGCCTGCTGCGCGGCAAGAGCATCAAGTCCCTGACGTCGACCACCGCCGACAACAGCAGCAAGTCCGGTATCCCCGCCACGCTGTTCAAGGCGCAGATCGTCACCCGGAAGAACATGAAGGACACCGTCGTCCGCGACGGCACGGTCCGGACCGACTTGCTCTGCGCCGGCGACCTCGCCGCCGAATGCAAGTCCCTCGGCCTGGAGTGACCGCGCCGGTCAGGGGGAAGAGCGGACCGGCTGCCCGAGCCACTCGTACGCGGCCCGCGCCGTGAATTCCCCCTGACCGCCCTTGAACAGCAGCCCGGCGCTCGTGAACGCCGGGTCGTCGGCGGTGGCGGCCACATACGGGACGGCGATGCACCGCATCCCCGCCCGGTGTGCCGCGCGCGCACCGGGCGCCGCGTCCTCCAGCACCACACAGTCCCCGGGATCGACACCGAGCCGGCGCGCCGCCTCCAGGAACACATCCGGCTCGGGCTTGCCACGGGCCACCTCTTCGGCGGACACGATCGTGGTCAGCAGCGCATCGAGACCGGTACCGGCCAGCACCGCCCGGATCGCGGGCCGGGACGAGCCGGACGCCACCGCCATCGGATGCCCGGCCGCCGACAGTCGCTCCACGAAAGCGCGCATCTCGGGGAAGACCGCGGTGTGCGCCCGCGCCAGCTCCAGATAGGTGCCGTTCTGGCCCTCCAGCAGCTCCTCGACCGGCGCGTCGATACCGAACTCCCGGCTGAGGATCTCCAGCGTCTCGCGGGTGCCGATGCCGATGAAGCGCGTGTGGTGCTCCCAGCTGAAGTCCGGCACGCCGTACCCGGCCAGCAGCCGGCGCCCGGCCTCGTAGTAGTTGGGCTCGCTGTCGACCAGCGTGCCGTCGAGGTCGAAGATCACCGGAGCGGGTGGGGCCGGCGCGGCCGGGGACGCGGGGGAGCTGCTCATACCCACCAGGATGCCAAGCGGCGCCTCATCGCGGCCCCGCGGCGGTGCCCACCGCCTCGACCAGCGGCAGCATCCGGTGCGGCACCCGCTCGCGCAGCGCCACTTCCGTACGGGTGCGGACCACGCCCGGCACGCTGATCAGCTGCTGGATCACATCCTCCAGATGCGCCGCGTCCCGTGCCACCACCCGGGTCAGCAGGTCCCCGCCACCGGTCGTCGAGAACGCCTCGATGATCTGCGGGACCTCCGCCAGCGCGTCGGCCACCTCCTCCAGATGCCCCTGGGTGACCTCGATGTGGACGAAGGCGAGCACGGGGTGGCCGAGCCCCGCGGGGGACAGCAGGGGGCTGTAGGCGGTGATCACGCCGTCCCGTTCGAGGCGGTCGAGGCGCGCCTGGACGGTTCCCCGGGCGACACCGAGGAGACGCGCGTACTCCCGCACGCTAGTGCGCGGCTGCTCCAGCAGCAGCCGCAGGATCCTGGCATCGAGGGCATCCACGGCCATCCTGCAACGGCTCCTCACAAGGTCGGCTTCCTGGGCGTCGTGACTGTACCAATGGCCCAGTCAAGTCGGTGCAGGGTGAGCGATCGGCTGACGGCAGCCGAGCTCCAGCGCCGCTGGAGAGGTACTGAAGTCCCGGGCGGAAGAGTGGGCCGTGACCGGGTCGCCTTCCGTGGCGGTCGGCGTTCAGCGGAGGGAGCAGCCGTGTCGCAGGTGGTACGGGCAACGGAAAGTCAGGTCACCGGGGACCTCTACGCCGAGGTGCGGACCTTCTACGCGCGCCAGATGCGCCGCGTGGACGCCCTGGACATCGAGGGCTTCGCCGCGACGTTCACCGAGGACGGTGAAGTGCTGCACGCCAACGGCGAGTTGGCGAAGGGGCGGGAGGCCATGGTCGCCGGGATGCGGGCGGCGCTGCCCCGCTACCGAGACATCGCCGTACGGCACTGGTTCGACCATCTGCTGATCGAGCCCGTCGGCCGGCAGGGGGAAGAGCTGAGGGTGTCGTACTACTCCCTGGTCACCCGGACCGACCGGGAGGGCGTGGTGACCTTCGAACCGACCTTCACGGTCGAGGATGTGCTGGTGCGACGGGACGGGCAGCTGCTGACGCAGTCGCGGGTGATCCACCGCGACAGCCCGGTCGCCTTCTGACGGCACGGCCCCCGGTACGGCGTGAGGCGCGGACAGCGGTACGCGCAGGGGGAGTCCGGTGGCGCACGCGGCGGCGAGGGCGGTGGGAGTTCTCCCACCGCCCTCGCCGCTTGCCGGGACGCGGTCGCCGCCCCGACGGGGGAGCGGCGTCAGGCGTGGCAGGCCGGGAGACGGCCGAGGTAGGCGACCATCTCCTGGAAGGAGGCCGCGACGTCGATACGGGCGCCGGGCGGCAGACCCGTGGCCTCGGCGTAGGCGCGGTGCAGGTTGCCGACCAGGCGCTCGGCGTCCACCAGGCCGGCGAAGCGGCCCAGTTCGGTGGCGCGGGCCGTTTCCAGCGGGCTGCGGCCGGCCCGCAGACCGTCCTCGGCCAGCCGGCCCACCCAGCGCAGATAGTCCTCCGTGGCGTCCAGTACCTCGGGCCCGGCGACCGGGCCGTGGCCGCAGACCACGGTCTCGGGCCCCAAGGCGCGCAGCCGCTCCAGGGCGCGCAGGGAACCGGTGAGGGAGCCCATCAGGACGTAGGGCGTCACCTGGGACCACACCACGTCGCCGGTGAACAGCACCTTGCGTTCGGGCACCCAGACGACCACGTCGTCGGCGGTGTGGGCCGGGCCGACGTGGAGCAGCTCGACGCTCAGTTCACCGGCCCGCAGCGTCAGCCGCTCGGTGAACGTCTGGTCGGGGAGGGCGAGGGTGACCTCGCCCCAGTCGACGTCCGGCCACAGGTGGCACAGACCGAGCCCCGACTCGGCCATGTCGCTGCGGGTCCCCTCATGGGAGATGACCGTGGCGCGGGGGGTGAAGAGGGAGTTGCCGAAGACATGATCGCCGTGGAAGTGGGTGTTGACCACGGTGTCCGGGCCGCCGGGCGCCACGCGTGTCACCTCGTCGCGCAGCCGCTCGGCCCTGGCGCGGGTCGCGACCGTGTCGACGAGGACGCACCTGCCGCCTCCTGTGATCACTCCGGCGTTGTTCAGACACCAGCCGCCGTCGGGCTGTTCGTAGACGAAGACGCCGTCGGCCAGCTCCCGCAGGGTGGGCGCTTCGACCGTCGGCAGCGGGGCGCGGAGGGCGGCGACGGGGGCGTTCACGCGGTCTCCTGGACGCCGGAGAGCCGGGTGTAGCGGCCCTGGTGGAAGACCAGCGGCCGGGCCCGGTCGGTCGCGCGGTGCACGGACACCACCCGGCCGATCAGCAGGACGTGGTCCCCGGCCTCGTATTCGCTGTCCAGCCGGCATTCGAAGGCGGCCACGGCGGACGGAATGACGGCATTGCCGGTGGTGCCCTCGACGGCGCCGATGCGGGCCATCGCCTGCTGCCCCTCGGGGCGGTCCGGGCGGGCGAACTCCGTGGAGAGCCGGTGGTGCTGCTCGCCGAGTACGTTGACGGCGTAGCCGCCGCCGTGCCGGATCCTCGGCCGCATCCGGCCTTCCTTCTTCACGGACACCAGGATCAGCAGCGGGTCGAGGGAGACCGAGGCGAGGCTGTTGAGCGTCATCACGATCGTCCCGTCGCCGATGCCCTGGGTCAGCAGGGTGACGCCGGTGGGGAAGTTCCCCATCGCCGCCCGGAACGTGGCGGTGTCGGGAACTTCCAGGAGGGTGGTGCCGGGGTCGGTCATCGGTGGGGCTCCGTCTCTGTCGTCCGCGGCGGGGTGCCGGATCAGTAATTGCCGAGTCCGCCGCAGACGTTGAGCGCCTGAGCGGTGACCGAGGCGGCGGCGTCGGTGGTCAAGTAGCCCACCAGGCCGGCCACTTCCTCGGGGGTGACATAGCGGCCGGTCGGGATCCTGGCCTCGAACCTGTCCTGGACGTCCCGTTCCGAGATGCCGAAGTACTCGGCGTGGCCCTGGCGTACGCGCTGTGCCATCGGCGTCTCGACGAAACCGGGGCAGACCGCGTTGACGGTGATCCCGGTCTTGGCGAGTTCCAGACCGACGGCCTTGCTGAAGCCGACGACGCCGTGCTTCGAGGCGGAGTACGGCGCCGCCAGCACCACTCCCTGCTTGCCGCCGGTCGACGCGATATTGATGATCCGGCCCCAGGTGCCGTCCTGCATCCGCCCGGTGGTCAGCACCTCGCGGGTGACCCGGAACACGCTGTTGAGGTTGATGTCGATGACATCGAGCCAGGTCGCGTCGTCGATCTTCGCGGTCTCGCCGCCGCCGTTGCGCCCCGCGTTGTTGACGAGGATGTCGATGCGGCCGTAGGTCTCGACGGCCTGCCGGACCGCCGCGCGGATCTGCTCCGGTGAGGAGACGTCGCAGGTGGTACCCGAGACCTCCAGCCCCTCCGCGCGCAGTCGCTTGACGGTGCTGTGCACATTCTCCTCGCCCCGGGACACGCCGAACACGGCACTGCCCTGACGGGCCAGCAGCTCGGTGACGGCCAGGCCGATCCCGCTGGTGGCGCCGGTGACGAAGGCGACTCGTCGTGGTGCGTCAGTCATGGTGCTCTCCCGTTGTCGTGGCCGCGGACTGCCGACGGTGGCGGCGCGGCCTTGCGCGGATCTCGACTGCCTCTGGAGCGTTGCGGCGGGGGCAGCGACCGTGCGGGTGGCGTACGGCGGAGGTCGAGCGGGGCTCGACGCGGTGTCGAGGCGGACGGGTCAGCGTGCCGGTGCGCCCAGCCCTGAAGGAATGAAGGAGGAGCCGTGCCCGAGCAGACACAGGCACCGACACCGCCGCAGACGATCCCGGACGTACGCAAGTCGGTGACGGTCGCGGCCACACCCGAGCACTGCTTCAAGGTGTTCACCGAGCGGCCCGCCGACTGGTGGCCGCCGTCGCACATCCTCGTCAAGAAGGAACGCGCCGGCCTCGCCTTCGAACCCGGCGTCGGCGGCCGCTACTACGAGTGGGACGTGGACGGCAACGAGATCGCCTGGGGCCGGGTCCTGGAGTGGGACCCGCCGCGCCGCCTCGTGATGACCTGGCGCATCGACGGGCACTGGCAGTCGATCCCGGACGACGAGCGGGCGAGCGAGATCGAGGTCGACTTCACGGCCGTCGACGCCCACACCACGAAGGTGGAGCTGGCCCACGTCAAGCTGCACCGGCACGGCGAGGGCGCGTTCGGCATCTTCAAGGCCCTGGACGGGCCGAGCCCGGGGGAGACGCTGGAGCGGTTCGCCCGCGCCATCTGACAGCCGACGGCAGAAGACAGACGGCAGACGGAACGGGCGGCCGGCCCGATGCCTGCGGCCCGCCTCTTCCCCCGTCCGCCGCCGACTCCCGCGGCGGTGCCCCGCCGCCGTGTGGCGCGCGGTGCGTCCACCACCCCAGGACGCGCCGCGCCACCGCGCAGGGACGCCCGCACCCCGTACGCCCCTGCCTACCGAGGCCCCGGACCCCAACGGCGCGGTCCGGGGCCTCGCCGGTTCCGGCCCGCGCCGGTCCGGCCGCGCGTGGTGGTTCCCGTCGCCCCGGCCACGGTCCAGCCGACCTCTAGGCAGCCCCCGCACCCTGACCGGTCACAGCGCAGCTCACCGCACGGATCACAGCACCACGGACCCGCCATCACAGGAGGACATGAGGATGCCTGCCGATACACAGCTGGACACCGGGCTCGTCCCGGCCGCGGAGAAGGTGCGCATCCTCGCGGCCGTGCACGCGGCCGAGGCGGACCGCGCCGGCGCACTCTCCCCGGACGTTATCGACGCGCTGCGCGGCGCCGGCTTCGCCCGGCACTTCGTGGCGCGGTCCTGGGGCGGCGCCGAGGGGACGTTCGCGGAGCTGACCCGCGCGGTCCTCACGATCGGGGAGGCCTGCGCGGCGAGCGCGTGGTGTGCCTCGCTGAGCGCCTACTCGGCCCGTTTCACCAGTCATCTGCCCGTCCGCGGCCACCAGGAGGTCTGGGGCGCGAACCCGGACCCGGTGATCGCGACCGCGCTGATGCCCGGCGGCCGTGCGGTGCCCGACGGCGACGGCTGGCGGCTCTCGGGCCGTTGGGCGTACGTCAGCGGCATCGACTTCGCCGACCGGGTGCTGGTGTGCGCCTCGGTGGCCGGCGGCCCGGCCGGCGTCGACGGGCCGCCCCTGATGCGGTTCTTCGCCCTGCCGCGCGAGGTCTGCACCATCGAGCGGACCTGGGACAACGTGGGGATGCGCGCCACCGGCAGCCACACGGTGTCGGTGGACGGGGTCGCCGTCCCCGGTCATCTGTCGTTCGACCGGGCCGACATGCTGGCCGGCCGCAGCATCGACTCCGATGTGGCCGCGCACAACGTGCCGTTCCAGGCCGTCGGCGGACTCACCTTCATCGCACCGGTCGTGGGCGCCGCCGCCGGTGCGCTGGCCGCGAGCGCGGCGACCATGACCGGCCGGCGCCGCAACCCGTCGAACGAACTGCTGCTGGTCCGTGCCTCCGGCCGGATCGACGCCGCACGCCACCTCGTCGAGCAGAACGCCGAGGTGCTCGACGAGCGCCGCTTCACCCCCGAGCACATGGCCCGCAACGAGCGCAACGCCACCTTCGCCGCGGAGCTGTGCACCGACGCCGTCGGCCTGCTGGTCCGGGCGGCGGGCACCGGTGGCCTGGGGGAGTCCTCACCGCTCCAGCGGCTGTGGCGCGACGTCACCTCCGCGGCCGGTCACATTGCGCTCCAGTACGACACGGCGGCCCGCAAGAACTACTCGGCGGTGCTGCTGGGCGCGGCCGGCGGCTGAGATCCGGGTGGCAGCAGCGAAGAGGGGTGGTGCGGCCCGCGGGCCGCACCACCCCTTACCCGTTGCCCGTCCGCCCGGCGACCGGGGCCTCGCCTGCGCCCGGTGCGCGGCTGCCGCTCAGGCAAGCCGCGCACCGGGTACGGCCAAGAGCACTCCGCTCACTGCGGATCGCCCTTCAGCGGCTTCCACCAGGCCGGGTTGTCGCGGTACCAGGCCACCGTCTCGCCCAGGCCCCGGGTGAAGGAGACCGCGGGCGCATACCCCAGCTCACGGCGGATCTTGCCGTCGTCCAGCGCATAGCGCAGATCGTGGCCCTTGCGGTCGGGCACCGAGCGCACCAGGTGCGGATCCGCATCGCACAGCTCCAGCAGCAGCTCGGTCATCTGCCGGTTGGAGCGCTGGTTGCCCTGGCCGATGTTGTAGACCTCGCCGGCCTTCCCGCGGGTCAGCACGAGCTGGACGGCCCGGCAGTGGTCGTCGACGTGCAGCCACTCCCGTACGTTCCTGCCGTCCCCGTACAGGGGCACCGGTTCTCCCTGGAGCAGGTTCGTGACGAACCGGGGTATCAGCTTCTCGGGGTGCTGGTAGGGGCCGTAGTTGTTGGAGCAGCGGGTGATCGACAGATCGAGACCGTGGGTGCGCCAGTACGAGCGGGCCACGAGATCGGCGGACGCCTTGGACGCGGCGTAGGGGGAGTTGGGCAGCAGCGGGTGGTCCTCGGTCCAGGCGCCCTCGGCGATCGACCCGTACACCTCGTCCGTGGAGATGTGCACGACCCGCTGTATGCGGGCGGCGACACAGGCGTCGAGCAGCGTCTGGGTGCCGCCGACGTTGGTGCGGACGAACGCGCCGGCGTCGGTCAGCGAGCGGTCGACATGGGACTCCGCGGCGAAGTGGACCACCGCGTCGTGGCCCGGCAGCAGACCGAGGAGCAGGCTCCGGTCGCAGACGTCCCCCTCGATGAACGTCAGCCGCGGATGGCTCGCCGGCAGGTTCGCCCGGTTGCCCGCATAGGTGAGTTTGTCCACGACGGTCACCGCGGCCTGCTCATGGCCCGGGTAGCCGCCGGCGAGGAGTGTACGGACGTAGTGGGAGCCGATGAAGCCGGCGCCGCCGGTCACCAGGAGTTTCATGTGCCGGCCTCCGCCGGGACCAGGGGATGCATGGGTCGTCCTCCTACTGGTGTCGGTCCGGTCGGTGCCGTGCGACGGCGGCGGACAGGCCGAGGTTCTGGTGGATCTCCAGTGTCGCGGTGGACCGGTTCAGGGTGATGTAGTGCAGGCCGGGGGCTCCTTCCGCGAGCAGCCGCTCGGCCATCATGGTGGCGTGGTCGACGCCGATGCGATGGGCTGCCCCGGGGTCATCACGGGCCGCCTCCAGCCGGTGCGCCAGATCCTCGGGGAACGCGGCATGGCTCAGTTCGGCGAAGCGCCGGATCTGGCGGACATCGGTGGCCGGCATGATCTCGGGAATGATCGGGGTCTCGCAGCCGGCCGCGGCGACCCGGTCACGCAGCCGCAGATAGTCCTCCACGCGGAAGAACATCTGGGTGAGGGCGTAGTCGGCGCCGGCCCGGCACTTGGCGACGAAATGGCGGATGTCACTGTCCCAGTCCGGCGAAGCGGGATGCCGTTCGGGGAAGGCGGCCACCCCGACGCTGAACTCTCCCGACTCCTTCACCAGCCTCACCAGCTCCTGGGCGTGGCGCAGCCCGTGCGGGTGCGGGCGCCAGGGGCCGTTGGGCGCGCCGGGCGGATCGCCGCGCAGGGCGAGCACATCGCGTACGCCCGCGTCCGCGTACTGCCCGATGATGTGCCGCAGTTCGGCGACCGAGTGGCCGACGGCGGTGAGATGCGCGACCGGCCGCAGCGTGGTCTCGCCGACCAGCCGCTTGGTGACGTCGATCGTGCGGTCGCGGGACGAGCCGCCGGCCCCGTACGTCACGGAGACAAAGGTCGGCGACAGCGGCTCGATACGGCGGATGGCCTGCCACAGGGCCCGCTCACCGGCCGCGGACTTGGGCGGGAAGAACTCGAAGGACAGCGAGCGCGCTCCGGTGGCCAGGGTGTCGCGAAGGGTGTTCATCCCCGGCCTCCCGCATTGAAGTAGCCGGCTTCGGGGTGGTGGACGACGAGGGCGTCGGTGGACTGCTCGGGGTGGAGCTGGAACTCCTCGGAGAGCTCGACACCGATCCGCTCCGGCCGCAGCAGGACCGCGATCTTGGCGCGGTCCTCCAGATCCGGGCAGGCGGGGTAGCCGAAGGAGTAGCGGCAGCCCTGGTACTCGGTGCGCAGCATGCCGTCCAGGGTCGCCGGATCGCCGGAGCCGATGGCGAGTTCGCTGCGCACCCGGGCGTGCCAGTATTCGGCGAGTGCTTCGGCCAACTGCACGGACAGGCCGTGGAGTTCGAGGTAGTCGCGGTAGGAGTTGGCCTCGAAGAGTTCGGCGGTTGCTGCGCCGATCCTGGAGCCGACGGTGACGACCTGGAGGCCGACGACGTCCCTCTCGCCGGTCTCCTCGGGGCGGAAGTAGTCGGCCAGGCACAGGCGCCGGCCGCGGCGCTGGCGGGGGAAGGTGAAGCGGGTGCGTTCGGTGCCGTCCTCGTGCAGCAGGATCAGGTCCTCGCCCTTGGACACGCACGGGAAGTAGCCGTGCACGACGGCCGCTTCGAGGAGGTTCTCGGTCTGGAGCTTGTCGAGCCAGCCGCGCAGCCGGGGGCGGCCCTCGGTCTCGACCAGCTCCTCGTAGGTCGGACCGTCGCCCGTGCGGGCCTGCTTGAGGCCCCATTGCCCCTTGAAGAGGGCGTCCTCGTCCAGCCAGGAGGCGTACTCCTTGAGCTGGATGCCCTTGATGACACGGGTGCCCCAGAACGGCGGGGCGGGGACGGGGTTGTCGAGAGCGACGTCGGAGCGGGAAGGGGCCTCCTCCGGGCGTTCCTCGACCTGGGCGGGGACGGCCTTGACCCGGCGCTGCTTGAGTTCGGGGAGGGTGGCGCCGGGCACGCCGCGCTTGACGGCGATCAGGGCGTCCATCAGGCGCAGGCCCTCGAACGCGTCGCGGGCGTAGCGGACCTCGCCCTCGTAGATCTCGTGAAGGTCCTGCTCGACGTAGGCGCGGGTGAGGGCGGCGCCGCCGAGGATGACGGGGAAGTCGGCCGCCATCTTGCGCTGGTTGAGCTCTTCGAGGTTCTCCTTCATGATCACCGTGGACTTGACCAGGAGACCGGACATCCCGATGACGTCGGCGCGGTGTTCCTCGGCGGCTTCCAGGATCGCCGAGACCGGCTGCTTGATGCCGAGGTTGACGACGTTGTAGCCGTTGTTGGACAGGATGATGTCGACGAGGTTCTTGCCGATGTCATGGACGTCACCACGGACGGTGGCCAGCACGATCGTGCCCTTGCCCTCGTCGTCGGACTTCTCCATATGCGGCTCCAGATGGGCCACCGCGCTCTTCATCACCTCGGCGGACTGGAGCACGAACGGCAGCTGCATCTGCCCGGAGCCGAACAGCTCACCGACGACCTTCATGCCCTCCAGCAGGGTGTCGTTGACGATGGCCAGGGCCGGACGGTCCTGGAGGGCCTCGTCGAGGTCCGCCTCCAGGCCGTTCTTCTCCCCGTCGATGATGCGCCGCTGGAGGCGCTCGTCCAGGGGCAGCGCCAGGAGTTCCTCGGCCCGGCCGGCCTTCATCGACTTGGTGTTGACGCCCTCGAACAGCTCCATCAGCTTCTGGAGCGGGTCGTAGCCCTCGCTGCGGCGGTCGTAGACGAGGTCGAGGGCGGCCTTGACCTGCTCCTCCTCCAGCCGCGCGATCGGCAGGATCTTGCTCGCGTGCACGATCGCCGAGTCCAGACCGGCCTTGACGCACTCCTCCAGGAACACGGAGTTCAGCACGATCCGCGCGGCCGGGTTCAGACCGAAGGAGATGTTCGACAGGCCCAGCGTCGTCTGGACGTCCGGGTGACGCTTCTTCAGCTCACGGATCGCCTCGATGGTGGCGATACCGTCCTTGCGCGACTCCTCCTGACCCGTGCAGATCGTGAAGGTCAGACAGTCGATGAGGATGTCCGATTCGTGGATACCCCAGTTACCGGTCAGATCGGCGATCAGCCGCTCGGCGATGGCGACCTTGTGCTCGACGGTGCGGGCCTGGCCCTCCTCGTCGATCGTGAGCGCGATCAGCGCCGCGCCGTGCTCGGCCGCCAGCTCGGTGACCTTCGCGAAGCGCGACTCGGGCCCGTCGCCGTCCTCGTAGTTGACGGAGTTGATGACCGCACGGCCACCGAGCTTCTCCAGACCCGCCCGGATGACGTTCAGCTCCGTGGAGTCCAGCACGATCGGCAGGGTCGAGGCCGTCGCGAACCGGCCGGCCAGCTCCTCCATGTCCGCCACACCGTCACGGCCCACATAGTCGACACACAGGTCGAGCATGTGCGCACCCTCACGGATCTGGTCCCGGGCCATCTCCACACAGTCGTCCCAGCGGCCCTCCAGCATCGCCTCACGGAACTTCTTCGACCCGTTGGCATTGGTCCGCTCACCGATCGCCAGATACGACGTGTCCTGACGGAACGGCACCGTCTGGTAGAGCGAAGCCGCCCCCGGCTCCGGACGCGGCTCCCGCACCGGCGGAGCGATCCCCCGCACCCGCTCGACGACCTGCCGCAGATGCTCCGGCGTCGTGCCGCAGCACCCCCCGACCAGCGACAGCCCGTACTCCGCAACGAACGTCTCCTGCGCATCGGCCAGCTCCCCCGCCGTCAGCGGGTAATGCGCACCGTTCTTGCCCAGCACCGGCAGCCCCGCATTGGGCATACACGCGATCGGCACCCGCGAATGCCGCGCCAGATACCGCAGATGCTCACTCATCTCCGCCGGACCGGTCGCACAGTTCAGACCGATCATGTCGATGCCCAGCGGCTCCAGCGCCGTCAGCGCCGCACCGATCTCCGACCCCAGCAGCATCGTGCCGGTCGTCTCCACCGTCACCGAACAGATCACCGGCAGATTACTGCCCGTGACCGCCAGCGCACGGCGCGCACCCAGGATGGCGGCCTTCGTCTGGAGCAGGTCCTGCGTCGTCTCCACCAGCAGCGCGTCCGCACCGCCGGCGATCATCCCCTCGGCGTTCTGCTGATAGGCATCGCGCAGCGTCACATACGGGGCATGGCCCAGCGTCGGCAGCTTCGTCCCCGGACCCATCGACCCCAGCACATAGCGCTGCTGACCCGTCGAGGCGGTGAACTCATCCGCCACCTCCCGCGCGATGCGCGCACCCGACTCCGACAGCTCGAAGACCCGCTCGGGAATGTCGTACTCCGCCAGCGCCGCAAAGTTCGCACCGAAGGTGTTGGTCTCCACACAGTCCACACCGACCGCGAAGTACTCCTCGTGCACCGAACGCACGATGTCGGGCCGGGTGACGTTGAGGATCTCGTTGCAGCCCTCCAGCTGCTGGAAGTCCTCCATGGTCGGGTCCTGCGCCTGCAGCATGGTGCCCATCGCACCGTCGGCGACCACCACCCGCGAGGCCAGGGCCGCACGCAGCGACTCGACGCGGGCGGTCATGAGCGTGCTCCCAGCCACGGCGTGAACAGCCGTGCGGCGGTGGGCCCGTAGGCGGTGGTGAGGTCCGCGAGCAGGCCGGCGGGCCGTGCGTCGTACTCCTGCGGGCCCGTCGTACGCAGCGCGGCGGTGGCCAGCGCGCAGCCCAGTTGTGCCGCGGCCGCCGGTTCCAGGCCGTGGCTCGTCGCGGCGAGGAAACCGGCGCGGAAGGCGTCGCCCGCACCGGTCGGATCGGCGGTCGTCCCGGCCGGGACGGCGGGCACCCGGCACGGCTGCGCGCCGTCCCGGTCGATCCGTACGCCGTCCGCACCGAGTGTGGTGACCCAGGTCCCGACCCGGCGCAGCACGTCCTGGCGCTGCCATCCGGTGCGTTCCAGGAGGAGGGCGGCCTCGTACTCATTGGTGAACAGCCAGCGTGCGCCGTCCACGAGGTTCCTGACCTGCTCCCCGTCCAGGCTGGCCAGCTGCTGGGAGGGGTCGGCGGCGAAGGGGATGCCCGCGGCGCGGCACTCGCGGGTGTGCCGCAGCATCGCCTCGGGGTCGTTCGGGGAGACGAGCACCAGGTCGAGGCCGCCCGTGTGCCGGACGACCTGTGGGATGCCGAGGTCCCTGGCCTCCGTCATGGCGCCCGCGTAGAAGGCGGCGATCTGGTTCATGTCCCGGTCGGTCAGGCTGAGGAAGCGTGCCGTCTGCCGGGTCGCGGAGACATGGACGACGTCGGTGTCGACCCCGTGCTCCTTGAGCCGGACCCGGTACTCCGCGAAATCGTCGCCCACGGCCCCGACCAGCACGGGGCTGAGCCCCAGGACACCGAGGCCGTACGCGATGTTGGCGGCGACCCCGCCGCGGCGGACGTCCAGGGCGTCGACGAGGAAGGAGAGCGAGAGCTTGTCCAGCTGGTCGGGCAGGAGCTGGTCGGCGAACCTTCCGGGGAAGGCCATGAGGTGGTCGGTGGCGATGGAGCCGCTGACGGCGATGCGCATCTCAGACTCCTGCGGCCTTGCGCAGGGCGACCACCCGGTCGGTGCGCTCCCAGGTGAACTCCGGCAGCTCCCGGCCGAAGTGGCCGTAGGCGGCGGTCCGGGCGTAGATGGGGCGGAGCAGGTCGAGGTCGCGGATGAGGGAGGCCGGACGGAGGTCGAAGGCCTCGGAAACGGCCTTCTCGATCCGGTCGACGGCCACCGAAGCGGTGCCGAAGGTCTCGACGAAGAGGCCGACGGGCTGTGCCTTGCCGATGGCGTAGGCCACCTGGACCTCGCAGCGGCGGGCCAGTCCGGCGGCGACCACGTTCTTCGCCACCCAGCGCATCGCATAGGCAGCGGAGCGGTCGACCTTGGACGGGTCCTTGCCCGAGAAGGCGCCGCCGCCGTGCCGGGCCATGCCGCCGTACGTATCGATGATGATCTTTCGGCCGGTGAGGCCCGCGTCGCCCATGGGGCCGCCGACCTCGAAGCGCCCGGTCGGATTGACCAGCAGCCGGTAGCCCTCGGTGTCCAGCTTGATCCCGTCGTCGGCCAGCTGCCGGAGGACGTGCTCGACGACGTACTCGCGGATATCGGGGGCCAGCAGGGCCTCCAGGTCGATGTCGGAGGCGTGCTGGGACGAGACCACGACGGTGTCCAGGCGGGTCGGCTGGTTGCCGAGGTACTCGATGGTGACCTGGGTCTTGCCGTCCGGGCGCAGGTAGGGAACGGTGCCGTCCTTACGGACCTCCGTCAGCCGCTGGGCGAGCCGGTGGGCCAGCTGTATCGGCAGCGGCATCAACTCGGGGGTGTCGTCGCAGGCATAGCCGAACATCAGGCCCTGGTCGCCGGCGCCCTGGGCGTCGAGTGCGTCGCCGGCTTCGGAGGCGCCGTCCGCCACCCGCTTCTCGTAGGCGGTGTCGACGCCCTGTGCGATGTCGGGGGACTGGGCGCCCAGGGAGACGGAGACGCCGCAGGAGGCTCCGTCGAAGCCCTTGGCGGACGAGTCGTAGCCGATGTCGAGGATCTTCTCGCGCACGAGGGCGGCGATCGGCGCATAGGCGGTCGTGGTCACCTCACCGGCGAGGTGCACCTGCCCGGTGGTGATGAGGGTTTCGACGGCTACCCGGGAAGAGGGGTCCACCGCCAGCAGCGCGTCGAGCACGGTGTCGCTGATCTGGTCGGCGATCTTGTCGGGGTGGCCCTCGGTCACGGACTCCGAGGTGAACAGGCGGCGGGACATGTGCACTCCTGGTGTCGGCGGTTCCGGGGGTGGTCAGTAGCGGTAGTGGTCGGGCTTGTACGGGCCCTCGACCTGGACGCCGATGTAGGCGGCCTGCTCCGGGCGCAGCTCGGTGAGCTTGACGCCGAGCGAGTCGAGGTGGAGGCGGGCGACCTTCTCGTCGAGGTGCTTGGGCAGCACGTAGACGTCGGTGGGGTACTCGGCGGGCTTGGTGAACAGCTCGATCTGGGCCAGCGTCTGGTCCGCGAAGGAGTTGGACATCACGAAGGAGGGGTGACCGGTGGCGTTGCCCAGGTTGAGCAGGCGGCCCTCGGACAGCACGATCAGGACCTTGCCGTCCGGTTGCGTCCAGGTGTGCACCTGCGGCTTGACCTCGTCCTTGACGATGCCTTCGAGCTTGGCCAGGCCGGCCATGTCGATCTCGTTGTCGAAGTGGCCGATGTTGCCCACGATCGCCTGGTGCTTCATCCGCGCCATGTGCGACGCCATGATGATGTCCTTGTTGCCGGTCGTGGTCACGAAGATGTCGGCGGTCTCGACGACGTCCTCGAGGGTGGTGACCTGGTAGCCGTCCATCGCCGCCTGGAGCGCGCAGATCGGGTCGATCTCCGTGATGATCACCCGGGCGCCCTGGCCGCGCAGCGACTCCGCACAGCCCTTGCCGACATCGCCGTAGCCGCAGACCACGGCCGTCTTGCCGCCGATCAGGACATCGGTGGCACGGTTGATGCCGTCGATCAGCGAGTGACGGCAGCCGTACTTGTTGTCGAACTTCGACTTCGTCACGGCGTCGTTCACGTTGATCGCCGGGAACAGCAGGTCCCCGTCACGGTGCATCTCGTACAGACGGTGCACACCGGTGGTGGTCTCCTCGGTCACACCGCGGATCTCGGAGGCCAGGTTCGTCCACTTCTGCGGCGCCTCGGCCAGCGTGCGCGTCAGCAGCTCCAAAACCGCGCGGTGCTCATCGCTCTCCGCCGTCTCGACGCCGGGAACCTTGCCGGCCTTCTCGTACTCGACGCCCTTGTGGACCAGCAGGGTGGCGTCACCACCGTCGTCGAGAATCATGTTCGGGCCGCCGGTGGGCGAGTTCGGCCAGGTCAGCGCCTGCTCCGTGCACCACCAGTACTCCTCCAGGGACTCGCCCTTCCAGGCGAAGACCGGAATACCGGCCGGCGCCTCGGGCGTGCCGTCCGGGCCCACCGCGATCGCCGCGGCGGCGTGGTCCTGGGTGGAGAAGATGTTGCAGGACGCCCAGCGGACCTCGGCGCCCAACGCCGCCAGGGTCTCGATCAGAACGGCGGTCTGCACGGTCATGTGCAGGGAACCGGTGATACGCGCACCGGCCAGCGGCCGAGCCGCCGCGTACTCCCTGCGGATCGCCATCAGACCGGGCATCTCATGCTCGGCCAGGGTGATCTCCTTGCGGCCGAAAGCGGCGAGGGAAAGGTCGGCGACCTTGAATTCCTGGCCGGTGGCTGCTGTCGTCATGCGGGCTGCTCCTCGGGGCGTGGCGAGTGGTGGGGCCGGGTGTCAGACGGGGAGGGTGGCGGCGGGCGCGGCGGGTGCGGCGGGTGCGTCGGCCGGAAGGTCCGGCCGGGCGGCGGTTCCCGGCACGCCGGTGCGCGCGGGCGGCAGGGTGCCGTGCACGAGATAGCGGTGGACATGGGCGTCCACCTGCGCATTGCCGGCCAGCGCGAACACCTCGTGGTCGCCGGAGTCCTCGACCGTCACGAGGTGATGGCCGAGCCGTTCGGCCATGGCGACACCGCCGGCGTAGTGGTCCATGGGGTCGCCGTCGGCCTGGACGACGAGCCCGGCCGGATAGCCCCGGCGGGTGAGGGTGACGGGGCGCTCCGGCGCGGTGAAGGTACGGAAGGCGCCCACCCAGGGCTGGGCCCGCAGCACTCCGTAGCCGTAGGGGTAGCGCCTGCGGAACTCCCGCATGTCCGTGAAGTAGGTCTCCAGGTCCGTGGGCCAGTCGTGTTCCAGGGTGATGGCTTCGAGGACCCCGCAGCGCAGATCGCCCTCGCTGTCGCCGGGGCGCCAAGTGCCCTGCTCGGACAGCAGCTCTCCGGTCTTCGCCGGGTCCCCGGCAAGCGCGGCGGCCCGCACTTCCCGTACCAGGTGGCCGAGTTCGGCCCATTGCGCGCGGTCGGTCGCGCGGTTGCCCACCGCCCCGTCGAGCAGAGTGCGCACCCGGTGCCCGTCCGTCTGGCGCTCCAGGCGCGCGGCCACGTCCTCGACGGTGGCGAGCACGGCCGTCGCGTCGGTGCCGAGGCCGAAGTGGCTGTGCCGCTCGCCGGCCCAGCGGGCCCAGGCGTCCACGTTGCGCCGGACGGCGTCGCCCTGCCACAGGAACTGCTCGCGCCAGGTCCAGCCGGGGTGGACGCAGGAGTCCAGGACGCTGCGGTCCAGGTGCTCGGGGAAGAGCGAGCCGTAGACGGCACCGACATACGCCCCGTACGCGTACCCGATGAAGTTCAGCCGGTCCTCGCCGAGGACGGACCGGACGAGGTCCATGTCCCTGGCGGTGTTCGCGGTGCTGATGTGGCGGCGCAGCTCGCCGCCGGCTCGCTCGCAGGCCAGTTCGCGGCGCCGCATGTCCTCGGCGAGTGCGCCGAAGGCCGAGTCGGGCGGACGGGAGTCGAACGGCGCCTTGGGGAGGGTGACTTCGGCGTGCAGCGGGGTGGAGGCCCCGGTGCCGCGCGGGTCGAAACCGATGAGGTCGTAGACCTCGTGCAGCGGGGTGCCGGCGAACTTCGCCACCAGGCCCCGGCCCAGGCCCCAGTCACCGCCGGGGCCGCCGTTGACGGCCAGCAGGATGCCCCGCCGGCGGTCCGGGTCGGTGGCGCGGTGGCGGCTGAGCGCCAGGGTCAGCCGCTCTCCGTCGGGATCGGCGTGGTCCCGGGGCACCTCGAGGGCCGCGTACTCGACCGGGAGGCCGTCGTCGGTTGTGGCTGCCGTCCACTGCGGCTGCTGGGCGCGCAGGGCACGCATCGCGGAGGAAGTCGTCGGGGAGTCGGGCCGCTTGATTACCACCGGGGATCTCCGTTCTCGTGATGAGGTCAGCGTTGCGGTGGCGCCTTGAGAGGCTCTGGAACCGCTCCGGACCGGTATGCCGGCCGCCCCCAGCGGGAGCCGCCGCCCGGCACCGTCCCGGCCGCGTCCGCACGGCGGACGGCGGACGATGGACGGCGGCCGCGGACCGGTACCGGGGTGCGGGCGGCGCGTTCAGCGGGCGGCGCGGTGGAGACCGGCGAGCTTCTCCAGCACGGGCACCGTGTCGTTCGGGCTGGGCATGGCCAGCCAGTCCGCGTGCAGCCGCCGGGTGCTGTCCTGGAACGACGGTTCGGTCAGGACCCGCCGGAAGCGCGCACGCATCTCCGCCACCGACTGCTGCTGGGGATCCACCGCGAGGCCCGCGCCATGGCCGACGGCATAGGCGGAGTTGGCGGCGTAGGCCACGCGCAGCTCGTCCCCGACGACCAGCTGCGGCACGCGGTGGGCGACGGCCGCCGTGAAAGTGCCGATACCGCCGTGGTGAATGATCGCCGAGCAGCTCGGCAGCAGCAGGTTCAGTGGCAGATAGTCGACGGCACGGACGTTGTCCGGTAGGCGCTGCCCGGCCAGTTGGGAGGTGTCGAGGGTGGCGACCACCTCGATGTCCAGCCCGTCCACCATCTCCAGCAGCGCCGGTACGAGCACCTTGTCGTTGTCGAACATGCGCTGGGTGGCGCCCAGGGTCAGCGCGACCCGCGGACGGCCGGGCCGCGACCGGAGCCAGGCCGGGACGGCTGCCGCGCCGGTGTACGGGATGCGCCGGACCGGGACGGTACGGGCCCGGCTCGGCAGCCGCATGTCGGCGGGCGTCGGGTCGAGGGTGAACTGGCCGAGCAGCAGGTCGTCGTCGACCCGCACACCGTGGCGTTCGGCTGCCGGGCGGATGATCTCGGCCACCGGGTCCGGCAGCCCCGCCGCGGCCAGCGCGGCGCGGCGCCGGTCGATGCGATGACAGGCCCAGCCCAGGTAGTCACGCCCCCACAACACCCGCCCGTGGGCCGCGCCGCAGGCCCGTGCGGCGACCGCGGCGGCCGGCCAGTTGGGGTCCCACAGCACCAGATCGGGCTGCCAGTCACGGGCCGCGGCGACCAGGTCGTCGACCCCGCCCCAGCCTTCCGTCGCGGAGCCGTCCGCCGGGTGGAAGACGCGTGAGGACGCCAGGGTGTAGGTGCTGACGGTGGCCCAGACGTCGGCGTCGCCGTCCTGGTCGATGTCCAGTGCCGCGGCGAGCCGCTCCCGGTGTTCCGCGGGGAGCAGATGATCGCCGACGGCCGCGGGGGAGGCGATGGTCTCCGGCGTGCCGAGCGGAACCGCGGGCAGTCCGGCGGCGGTGATGGTGCCGGTCAGGTCCGGATGCGAGGCGACACGGACCTCGTGGCCGGCGCCCTGGAGTGCCCAGGCCACCGGAAGGGCCGGATACAGATGTGCGGTCAGTGGCCACACCACGATCAGTACGCGCATGGAGTTCCCCTTTGCTGTCTGGCCCGTTGCTGTCCGGCCCGAGTGGCGGAAGCCGTGGATCGGCCGCGCTGGGGGACCTTCCACGACGATGCGGCCCGAGCCTCACATGCGGCCGTCGAGGGGGACTCGACTCCTCATCGCCGTCTCCCGGCAGCCGTCCGCCCTGCCCGGTGACGCGCGTCCGGGGCAGGGCGGGGGTGCGCCAAGGGCGGCGCCAGGGGGAGCGGGGCCGGGCCGGGCCGGCCGGCGGATCAGGCGATGACCGCCTCGATGACCGACATCAGCGACGGTGTCGGCAGAATCCGAGTGATCTTGAACCCGGCCTTGGTGAGGATCTCCTCGAACTCCCGCTGGGTGCGCTCCTTGCCGTCGTAGACGGCCATCATCATCACGTCGATGGTCTTGCTGGCGTCGAACTCGTTGCCCGGCGGGATGACCGGGTCGACGACCAGCAGCTTGCTGTCCTTGCGCATCCCCGCGCGCACGGCCTGAAGGATGCGCAGGCAGTTCTCGTCGCTCCAGTCGTGCAGGATCGACTTGAGCAGATAGTGGTCGTGGCCGGCCGGCACCGACTCGAAGAAGTCGCCGGCCGCGGTGGCCCACCGGCCCGCCACCTCCGGGTGGTCCAGCTGGTGTTCGGCGATGACCGACGCCTGGTCGTACAGCGTGCCGGTGACCTGCGGGTGCGCGGCGAGCACCGAGCGCAGCAGACCGCCGCGCCCGCCGCCGACATCGACGACGGTGGCGCCGTCGGGGAAGTCACAGCTCTGTGCGACATGTTCGGTCACCAGGTGCGAGAAGCCCGCGGTCCCGGCGTTGAAGAGCGAGGCGGCGGCCGGGTCCGTCTGGAGATGGGCGAAGAAGGGCGCGCCGAAGATCTCGTCGAAGGCCGTACGTCCCGTGCGGACCGTCTCGTGCAGCCGGCCGACCGGCTTCCAGTACAGGTCGTCGCCCAGCATGAGGAAGCTGTCGCGCAGGGAGCCGGGCACCCCGGCGCGGAGCAGCTCCGCCATGGGCGTGAGGCCGAAGCGTCCCTCCGCGTCCTCCTGGAACACCTGACGGGTGGACAGGTAGCGCAGCACCCGGCCCAGGTGCGGGCCGTGCAGACCGGTGAGCTCCCCGAGCTCCTCGGGGGAGCGCGGGCCGCCGGCGAGATGGTCGGCGACGCCGTGCAGGGTCACCGTGTAGAGCGCCGCCGAGTACAGAAAGCCGTTCATGTGCTCCGACAGCTGTGCGCTGAGCTCGGCGGCGTCGCCGTGAGCAGATGTCATCTTTGTCCTCCGAGGTGTACGGAAAGGCCCGCCTGCGGGCCCGGGGTGGGGCGGTGCTGCGTGTCTCCCACGGTGCCGACCGCCGCATGAGCGACGGCACAGGGCGGGTCGTACCGCGCCTGAGCGCCTGCCCGCCGGGGGCGCGGCCGGGGCGGTCCGTCAGCGGCTGCGGGTCCCGCGCGCCGCGACCTCCGCGCGCTCCAGCAGCTGGTCGTCGGCGTCGTAGACATGGGAGACCCCGGAGCTGGTGAAGGTGTCTCCCGTCTGGACGACGTGCTGCTCGATGTCCACCCAGCCCGTGAAGGTGCCGTCCGGGTCGAAGACGAGCTCGGCGAGCCGGAAGGAGAAACGGCCGGCCCCCGTCGCGGTCCAGGTTCCGGCGCCCACGCAGCCCGGCCGCGGTCCGGCCAGCAGCAGCGTGCGGCCGCTGGGCGTGAAGCGCAGGGTGCTGGTGTACGTCCCCCGCTCCAGGAGCAGTTCCTCCCTCCAGGTGCCCACCGGGGTGCTCGCCGTGGCGGTCTGGCCGGCCACCGACTGGTTCATCTCCTGTGCCTCCTCACCGCCGCACGCGGCGTCGCTGGGGGCCCAGCCTCGGGCGCGCACCTCAACGACCGCTCGAGTCACGGTCATCCACCCCGTGCCGGACGGGCTCCGCACACGGACGAGCCGGTTTCGAGGGCGCCCCCCTACCGTCGGGCCGACCGCCCCGCCGCCGGGTGCGGCCACCGACGCAGGAGGAGCCATGCCCCCGCCCGTCCGGATCGCCGTATTGGGCTGTGCCGGCATCGCCCGCCGGCGCATGCTGCCCGCCTTCGCCGGTACGCCCGGTGTGACGCCGGTGGTGGTGGCGAGCAGAGATGCCGCCCGCGCCGCGGAGCTGGCCCGGGAGTTCGGGTGCCGGCACGTCCAGGGCTACGCCGCCGCGCTGGAGGACCCGGCGGTGGACGCCGTCTACCTTCCGCTGCCCGCCGCGCTGCACGCCGACTGGGCGCAGGCCGCGCTGCACGCGGGCAAACACGTCCTGGCCGAGAAACCCCTGGCGCTCGACCCCGAGCGCACGGACCGGCTGCTCGCGCTGGCCGCGGCACGGGGTCTGGTGGTCGCGGAGAACGTGATGTTCCCGCACCACCGCCAGCACACCGCCGTACGGGACCTGGTGCGCGAGGGCGCCATCGGTGAACTGCGCTCCCTGCACGCCGCCTTCGCCGTCCCGCGCCTGCCCGACGACGACATCCGCTACCGGCCCGAACTGGGCGGCGGCGCCCTCTGGGACACCGGGGTCTACCCCGTCCGGGCCGCCGTCCACCACCTCGGCGGCGGGCTGCGGGTCACCGGTGCCGTCCTGGCCCGCGGTCCGGGCCGCCGGGTGGACACCACCGGATCCGCGCTGCTGGTCAGGGACGACGGGGTGAGCGCCCAGCTGTCGTTCGGCCTGGACCACGTGTACCGCAACGTCTGTGAACTCCGGGGCACCCGGGGCCGAATCGTCATCGAGCGGGCCTTCACCCCGCCCGCCGGTCTGACCCCCCTGGTCCGCCTGGAGGACGGCAGCGGCACCCGGGAGATCCGGCTCGCCCCCGACGACCAGGTGCGCAACACCGTCAGCGCCTTCGCGGCGGCCGTGCGCGCCCGGCGGACCTGCCCGGACGACGGCATCCGTGAGCAGGCACGGCTGCTGCACGCCATCCGCCGCGGTGCGCAGCTGCGATCGGCGGCCGACCCGGGCTCCACCGCGGCTCCCTACGGTGCCGCCTGACGTGTCGGCCCCGTACGGAGGTGTCCTGGTGAGTGAAGACCGCATCGTCGACCTGGCGGCCCTGGGGGAGGAGTTCACCCGGGACCCGCACCCGGTGTACGCCGAGCTGCGGGCCCGGGGACCGGTGCACCGGGTGCGGCTTCCCGAGGGCTTCGAGGCATGGCTGGTCGTCGGCTACGAAGCCGCCCGCGCCGCGCTGTCCGATCCGCGGCTCTCCAACGACTGGCGCCATGCCGCGGGCGCCGACGAGGGCGATCCCGCGGCCGCGCCGCACATGCTCATCTCCGACCCGCCCCGGCACACCCGGCTGCGCAGACTGGTGGTCAAGGAGTTCACCCCGCGCCGTATCGAGGCCCTGGGCCCCCGGGTACGGGAGATCACCGACGAGCTGATCGACACCATGCTGAGCCGCCCCGGCGGCCGTGCCGACCTCGTGGAGGACTTCGCGTTCCCGCTGCCCGCCGCCGTCATCTGCGAACTCCTCGGGGTGCCCTACGCCGACCGGAAGACGTTCCACGAGTGGTCCACCGAGGTCACCAAGCGCTCCGGCGGACCACGGGCCGAAGCGGCCATGGGGGAACTGGCCGGCTATCTGATGCGGCTGCTGGAGGACAAGGGCCGCCGGCCCGGTGACGATCTGCTGAGCGCGCTGATCCGGACGACCGGCGAGGACGGCGACCGGCTGTCCCGGGACGAACTCCTCGGCATGGCCGTCCTGTTGCTCATCGCCGGTCACGAGACCACCGCGGGACTGATCTCCAACGGGATGCTCGCACTGCTCCGCCACCCGGACCAACTCGCCGCACTGCAAGCCGACTTCGGCCTTCTGGATGGTGCGGTGGAGGAGATGCTGCGGCACAGCGGACCGACCGGTACCTCGCTGCACCGGTTCACCACCGGGCCCGTCGACATCGCCGGCACCCTCATTCCCGGCGGCGGAGAGCTCGTCCTCGTCGGCAACACCCCCGCCAACCACGACCCCGGCCGCTACCCGGACCCCGGCCGCTTCGACATCCGCCGCGACCACCGCGGCCACCTGGCCTTCGGGCACGGCATCCACTACTGCTTCGGCGCCCCGCTCGCCCGGCTGGAGGCGCGGACCGCGATCCGGGCCCTGCTGCAACGCTGCCCCGGCCTCGCACTGGACGTCGCGCCGGACGAACTGGTCTGGCACCACAGCGCCATGATGCGCGGCCTGCCCCATGTCCCGGTCCGGATGGTTCCCGCGCCCGCACCCCCGGCCCCGGAGGTGCACCAGGTCTCAAGCGCTCGTTGAGGGGTGTCCTGCACTGTGACGACGTCAGAAGGAGCGCTGGTGGCAGTGGAAGGGAACAGGCGATGACCGACACGGCGAGTGAGCTGGACCCGGGGTGGGCAGGGCCGACGGCCGAGGCACCGCCGGAGGCGGCACTCATGCAACTCCTGATGGGTGGTTTCGTCACCCAGTCCATCGGCGTGGCGGCCCGGTTCGGTGTGGCGGACGCCCTCGCCCAGGGCCCCCGGCACGTGGACGACATCGCCGCCGAGGTCGGTGCGCATGCGCCGTCCCTCTACCGGCTGCTGCGCGCCCTGGGGGACTTCGGGGTGTTCGCGGAGCTGGCGGGCCGGCGCTTCGCGCTCACCCCGGCCGGCGAGCTGCTGCGCAGTGACAGCACCCCGTCGCTGCGCGGGCTGGCGGAGCACTTCGGATCGGGCTTCCACCGGGCCGCATGGAGCGGCCTGTACGACAGCGTCCGCACCGGCGAGGCGGCCTTCGAGCGGGTCCACGGGGCGCCGCAGTTCGACTACTACCGCAGCCACCCGGAAGAGGCCGCGATCTTCGACGCGGCGATGACGTCCGTGGCCTCCGCTATCTACGCGACGCTGGAGTCCTACGACTTCGGGCGGTTCGGCACCGTCGTCGACGTCGGCGGCGGCAACGGCGCCTACCTCTCCGGCATCCTCGCCTCCTACCCGGCACTGCGCGGGGTGCTCTTCGACCTCCCCGACGTCGTGGAGCGCTCCGCCCCCGTCCTGGCCAAGGCGGGTGTCGCCGACCGCTGCGAGGTGGCCGGCGGCTCCTTCTTCGACGCGGTGCCGCAGGGCGCCGACGCCTATGTGCTGACGGCCGTCATCCACGACTGGGACGACGAGGCCTCGGTACGCATCCTGCGCAACTGCCGCGCGGCCATGCCCGCCCACGCCACCTTGCTCCTGGGCGAACCGGTGCTGCCGGACGGGCCGGAACCGTCCGTGGGCAAGCTCCTCGACCTGGAGACCCTGATCGGTACGACGGGCCGGCAGCGCACCGAAGCGGAGTTCCGCGAGCTGCTCGACCGAGCGGGGCTGCGGCTCACCCGCGTCCTGCACAGCTCGGGCCCGGACAGCCTCGTCGAGGCCGTCCCCCGCTGACCGCACGCGGCACGGCACCGGCCCCGGTGCCCCCGGTGGAAAGACCTCAGCGCAACGGAAGACGGAAGAAGGAGTGGGATCAGCCGATGGGCAGCGACATCGCACAGGACGGCAGTCTGCAACTGCTGGAAATCAGTGAGAGCTTCATCTACGCACGAGCGCTGCATCTGGCGGCGGAGCTGAAGCTCGCCGACCTGCTGGCGGACGGCCCGCGCCCGACGGCGGAGCTCGCCGAGGCCAGCGGCACCCGGCCCGAGGCCCTCTACCGCCTGTTGCGGGCGCTCGCAGGACGGGGGGTGTTCACCGAGGTGGAGACCGGCCGGTTCGGCCTCACGCCGGTCGGTGAGTGCCTGCGCTCCGACCACCCGCGGTCCGTCCGGGCGACCGTGGCGCAGGCCGGCCGGCTGACCGCGAAGACGTTCAACCACGCCGAGGAGGTGCTGCGCACCGGCGAAGGGGCGTTCACCACCGCCTTCGGGCAGCCCGTCTGGGACTATCTCCAGGAACACCCCGACGAGGGCGCGGACTTCGACACCGCGATGCACGAGCACAGCCGTATCGAACGCGACGCGATCGTGGCGGCCTACGACTTCTCCGGCACCGCCCGGCTGGTGGACATCGGCGGCGGTGACGGCACCCTGCTGGCCACGGTGCTGACGGCCCACCCGGAGACCGCCGGTGTGCTGTTCGACCTTCCGCATGTCGTCGAGCGCCACCGCATCGGCGACGCCGGGCTCACCGACCGCTGCGAGATCGTCGGCGGTGACGTCTTCGGTGAGCTGCCCGCCGGCGGCGACCTGTACATGATGAAGTCCGTACTGCACGGCTGGACGGACCGCGAGGTCGTCAGCATCCTCACCGGCTGCCGGCGGGCGATGAAGCCGGACGGCACGCTGCTGCTCATCGAGCGGGTGATCCCCGTCGGGGACACCCCGCACTCCAGCAAGGCGTTCGACCTGGCGATGCTCGTCATGGCGGGCGGCCAGGAGCGGACACAGGACGAGTACACGGAGCTGCTCACGGAGGCCGGGTTCCGGGTGAAGCGGGTCATCGGCACGGACTCGTCCCTGAGCATCGTGGAGGCGGCGCCCACCGGCGCCGCGCTCTGAGCCGCCGAGACAGGGGCGCCACCGGCGTGCGCCGCGGTGGCGCCCCGCGCCGTGTGCGGACCGGCCCCTCCGGAGCGCGCCGGCCGGTGCCGTCACGAGTGCTGAGCCAGGGACCAGCCGCGCCCTAGCGCACGGTGACAGCCTCGCTCCATGACTGCCACAGCGAAGATTTCACTGATCACCGGCGCCAACAAGGGCATCGGATTCCAGGCCGCCCGGCGGCTGGGCGCCCAGGGCGCGGTCGTCCTGCTCGGCACCCGTGATCCGGCGCGCGGCGAGGCCGCCGCGAAGGCGCTGCGCGAGGAGGGCTCCGACGCGCACGCGGTGCATCTGGACGTCACGGACGCGGCCACCATCGCCGCGGCCGCACGGCACATCGACGAGCGGTACGGACGGCTGGACATCCTCATCAACAACGCCGGGATCAACGTCGAATGGCCGGCCGGCGCGCCGAGCGAGGTCTCCCGCGATGCCCTGTGGGCGACCCTGGAGACGAATGTGTTCGGACTGGTCGAGGTCACCAACGCGCTGCTGCCGCTCATCCGGCGCTCGGCGGCGGGCCGGATCGTCAACGTCTCCAGCGAGATGGGAATGCCCGCCTGGCTGGCCGGGTCCGAGATGCCGGCGATGACCGCGTACAGCGTGTCGAAGGCGGCGGTGAACATGCTGACCGTGCTCTACGCGAACGAACTGCGGGGCACGGCTGTCAAGATCAACGCCTGCTCGCCCGGCTTCGTCGCCACCGACATCAACCGGGGCGTCGGAGAGCGGACGGCCGAAGAGGGCGCCGAGATCGAGGTCCGGCTCGCCACCCTCGCGGCGGACGGGCCGACCGGCCGGTTCCTCAACGACGGCGGTCCCGTGGAGTGGTGAGCACGGCGTGCCGCGCACGAGAAAGCCCGGCCGGTCGCCGCGGAGCTGCGGAGTCCGGCCGGGCCGGGTGAGGCACCCGTCACGCGTGCGGGCCGACGCTGACGGTTCCGATCGTCAGCTCGGCCGTCCCCTCCAGCACGAACGCCAGCCGCTCCACCTGCTCGTCGAGCTCCGCGCGCTGCGCGGCCGTCAGTTCGGTGCTCGGCTCGACGGTGACGGCCAGCCGGCGGCCGGACCGCCGCTGGTGCCAGACGCCGCTCACCACGCCGTCGACCAGGAGGACCGGATAGTTGCCTGCCTGGCCGCTGGGGGTCAGCGCGCGTTCCGCCATGGCCCCCGGGTAGAGCCGGTCACGTGGCTGACAGGCCACCACATAGGAGTCGAAGTACGGCAACAGCCGCACCCCGCACGGCGGTTCCCCGGGCGTGTCGGTGTCGCCCGCGTTCACCCAGGCCGCGGAGCCCTCCAGATCGACGCGCTGGAGCGCGCCGGCCAGGGAGTCGAACAGCTCGGTGGCCCAGCGCGGTGAGACATTGAGCCAACGCGCGAAGTTCTGCGGAGTGGCCGGACCGTAGGCATGCAGATACCGCTCCACGAGCCGGGCCAGCGACGCCGTGCCCTCCGCGGCGTGGCCACCGGTCAGATGCTGCGGGTGGGTGTAGGTCACCTTGCGGCCGCGGTTCGGACCGAAACACAGCTGCCCGCGGTGCGAGGCGAGGGTGATGGCCTGCCGCCAGCGCGGCCACATCCCCTGGAAGGCCGGCATGACCAGATCGCCGGCCCAGGGCCCGGTGGCGGCGATGACGGCCTCACTGAGCTCGTCGATGGTCAGTTCGGCGTCCCGCAGGGCCGCCCCGATGGCCGCGACGACGTCTTCCGTCTGCTCGGGGGTCATCCGGACGTCCTTGGTGAACGGACTGGGGGAGGACGGCAGCGCGCTCAGGGCGCCCACCCACATCGGCAGATCCGCCGCCGGCAGCAGATGGACGGTGCCCCGCGGCCCGTACATCTTGATCAGCCCGGCCTCGTCCCACAGCGCCTTGCGCACCACGCTCCGGGTGAGCCCCTCGCCCCGCATGCCGATGGACAGTTCGGCGGCGCTCAGCACCTGGGCGTGCGCGCCGCACAGGGCGCCGACGATCCCGGCGGGGTCCAGATGCGGTGACGGCGCGGCGAGTGCGCTGCGCTCCAGACGCCGGGCGGAGACCGCCGGCCACCGCAGCCGCACGGCGTCGCGCGTGGTGTCGCTCATCAGTGATCACTTCCTTGTTCCTCGCGGCGCCGTCCCCGGCGGCAGACGGACTGGTGAACCTACCCATCCGGGCTCGTGGCCGCCTAGACCGGCGCTCGAACCGCGGGTCCGTGTCCCGGGGCAGCACGACGCCGGCCCGAGCCCCGGGAGGGGGCCACGGGCCGGCACGGGCGGGCGCGGCTACGGGATGTCAGCCGACGGAGGGCGTCGGTGCGTTCGCGGCGGGCGCGGCCTCGCTCCGGAGCGCCGGTTCGTCGTCGGCCGATGCGGCGCCGGAGGGGGCGGCCGTGTCCTCGGCGCCGTCCTCGGCGGGCGGTGCGAACTGGGCCTGCGCTGCCTTCGGCAGGGCGAACATCAGCAGGAATGCCAGCGCCATACCGCCGATCACCCACCACAGCGAGTGGGTGAACGCCGTGATGAAGGGCGCGCCGCCGGTCGGGGCCGGCTTCCCGGCGTCGTCCACGACGTTGAAGAAGGCCACCGACGTCAGACCGAGGCCGAGCGACAGTCCCACCTGGTTGATCGTGTTGATCAGCCCCGAAGCGGAACCGGCATGCCGGCCGGGCACTTCGGACAGCACCGCACTGGTCAGCGGCGCCATGATCATGCCGAGGCCGCAGCCGCCCACGATGAGGGGGACGGCGATCTGCGCCGGAGTGACGGCGGTGCCCTGCTGGTGGGCGATCAAGCCGTAGAGCCCCAGCCCGACGATCATCAGCAGCGCCCCGGCCTGGAGCACCTTCCGGCCGAACCGCGGTACGAGCTTCGGCACGGCGACCATGGCGACACCGGCCATCGTCGCGCCGAACAGCAGGCTCGTCAGCGCGGCCCGCAACGGCGTCCAGCCCAGACCGACCTGCATATAGAGCGCCCCGGTGAGGGAGAACAGACCGAAGGAGGTGCCGAAGGTCAGCTGGACGACGATGCCGGCCGCGAAGCTCCGGATGCGGAACAGCGACAGCTCCAGCAGCGGGGAGGCGTCCTTGCGGACCTTGGAGCGCTGGTGCAGGACGAACAGCACGAACAGCACGACGCTGCCGGCGAGGGAAGCGAAGCACCACGCCGGCCAGCCCAGGTCACGGCCCCGGGTGAGCGGGAAGAGCAGCATGAACAGGGCGAGCGTGACGAGGGTGACGCCCGCCAGGTCCAGGCGTGGCGCGCTGGGCGCCTTGGATTCGCGGACGAAGCGGTGGCCGAGGATCAGACCGGCGATCCCGATCGGCAGGTTGACCAGGAAGATCGGGCGCCATTCGAGACCGAAGAGGTTCCACTCGGTCAGCAGGGCGCCGATGACCGGGCCGGAGACCGCACCGATGCCGCAGACGGCACCGAACATCCCGAAGACCTTCCCGCTCTCCTGGGGAGCGAAGGTGACATGGATGATCGACAGCACCTGCGGGACCATCATGGCGGCCATCCCGCCCTGGAGCACGCGGGAGACGATCAGCACGTCCGGGCCGGTCGCCAGGCCCGACAGCGCGGACGCGAGGGTGAAACCGGCCATGGCGAGCAGGAAGACTTTCTTGCGCCCGAAGATGTCGCCGAGCCGGCCACCGGTGACCAGGCCGACGGCGAACGCGAGCGTATAGCCTGCCGCGATCCACTGAATGGAGGTGTAGGAAGCATCGATGTCCCGCTGGATGCTCGGGATCGCGATGTTGATGATCGTCGCGTCGAGCAGATCCAGCAGGGTAGCGGTCAGTAATACGGCCAGTGCCATCCAGCGCCGGGCATCCGCGACCGGTTCTGCCGCTGTTTCGCGGGCGGAGCTCATGGGCCTCTCCTGATACGGGGGTTTGGGCGTGTCTACCGAGCCTGCTGGACCGCGCTAGAGCCGCGCTCGGGTGCCGCCGGAGCCGGGGGCTCCGCCTCCGCTCCACGGGGGCGGGGCAGGGGCGGCCGGCCGCGGGACCGTGGGGGCGCAGGTCTTCAGCGACGCTCCACGGGCGTTCGAGTCCCGTCCACGACGGTGGGTCCCGTCCGAGCCGGCCCGGCTCGCCGTTCGACGCGCCCTGGAGGACGAATGGTCATCGATGCCTGCCGCATCTGCGACAACCGCACGCTGTTGCCCGTGCTCGACCTGGGCCCCTCCGCCCTCACGGGCGTCTTCCCCGCGACGCCGGAACAGAAAGTGCCCACCGTCCCGCTGGAGTTGGTGATGTGCTCGCCCGACGGCTGCGGTCTGCTCCAGCTGCGGCACACCGCCGACCTCGGGCTGATGTACGGCGAGCACTACGGATACCGCTCCGGCATCCGGCCGTTCATGATCGAGCACCTGCGCGGCAAGGTGGCGGCGATCACCGAACTGGTCGAACTCGCCCCCGGCGACCTGGTGCTGGACATCGGCAGCAACGACGGCACCCTGCTCGGCTGCTACCCCCGCAACGGCCTCGCGCTGGTCGGCATCGACCCGTCGGGGGAGAAGTTCCGCGCCTCCTACCCGACGGACGCCGAGCTGGTCACCGACTTCTTCTCCCGGCAGGTCTTCACCGAGCGGTTCGGCACCCGGCGCGCCAAAGCGGTCACCTCCATCGCGATGTTCTACGACCTCCCGCGCCCGCTCGACTTCATGCGGGACGTCGCCGCCATCCTCGATGACGACGGCGTGTGGGTCATGGAACAGAGCTATATGCCCGCCATGCTGGAGGCCAGCGCCTATGACGTGGTCTGCCACGAGCACCTGGAGTACTACGCGCTGCGGCAGATCGAGTGGATGGCCGAGCGCGCGGGGCTCGTGGTCATCGGGGCCCGGCTCACCGACGTCTACGGCGGCAGCCTCTCACTGACCCTGGCCAAGCAGGGCAGCCGGCTGCCCGTCGACCACACCGCCCTCGCCCGCATCCGCGCCCATGAGCGGAAGCTGGGGCTCGACACCCCGGCGCCCTACGAGGCGTTCGCCCGGCGGGCCGCCGACTCCCGCGACCAACTGGTGGAGTTCCTCGCGGACTCCCGCAAGGCGGGCCGGCTGACCGTCGGCTACGGCGCCTCCACCAAGGGCAATGTCATCCTCCAGTACTGCGGTCTGGGCCCGGACGACCTGCCGTGCATCGGCGAACCCAACGAGGAGAAGGCCGGCTGCTTCACCCCCGGCACGGGCATCCCGATCGTGTCCGAGGCCGACGCCAAGGCGCTCGCACCGGACCAGTTGCTCGTGCTGCCGTGGATCTACCGTGACGGCTACGTCGAGCGGGAGGCCGCCTTCGTCGCCAACGGCGGAAAGCTGGTCTTCCCGCTCCCGGAAATCACCGTCCTGTGAGGGCGGCGACCGCGTCGTACGGGCCGCCCGCCATCGGTCCGACGCCCCGTCAGGATCGGTGGTGAGCGCCGTGCGCACCCGAGAGCTCGCCGTGTCCGGCGCCTTCGAGTTCACCCCGGAAGTCCACGCCGACCGGCGGGGGATGTTCGTCTCGCCCTTGCAGGAGGAGGCGTTCCTCGCCGCCGTCGGCCGTCCCTTCCCCGTGGCGCAGACCAACCACAGCAGATCGGCCCGCGGGGTGCTGCGCGGTGTGCACTTCACCACGGCGCCTCCCGGCCAGGCCAAGTACGTCCACTGTGCCCGCGGCCGGGCCCTCGACGTGGTGGTCGATCTGCGGCTGGGATCACCGACGTTCGGCGCCCGGGACACCGTGGACATGGACGAGGGGACCTGCCGGGCCGCCTACTACCCCGAAGGCGTGGGACACGCCTTCCTCGCCCTGGAGGACGACACCGTCATGTCGTATCTGGTGTCCACCGGCTACCGGGCCGAACGGGAGCTGGCCCTCGACCCCTTGGACAAGGAGCTCGCCCTGCCGTGGCCGGCCGGCACCGACTTCGTGCTCTCCGACCGGGACCGTGTCGCCCCCGGCCTGGCGCAGGCCACGGCCCAGGGGCTGCTGCCCCGCTACGCGGACTGCGCACGGGTCTGACGGAGGCCTCGATGACCACGACAGACATGCCCCGCCGGGTCGCGGTCCTGGGCGCCACCGGCTGCGTGGGCCGGCACCTGTGCGCGGCCTTCGCGGCCCGGGGGACGGACGTCGTCGCGATCGCCCGCCGCGACGCCCCGCACCTGCGCCCCCATCCGTTCCTCCCGCTCGACCTGGCCCGCTGCACGGGGGCCGGGCTGGCCGCGATCCTGGCGGACGAAGGCGTCGACACGGTCGTCAACGCCACCCTCGGCTGGGGGAGTACGCCCGAGGAGATGGCGCACTCCAACGTCCGCCCGGTGGAACGGCTGCTGGCCGCCCTGCCGCGGCTCCCGGACCCGGTCCGGCTCGTGCACCTGGGCACCATCCACGAGTACGGCCCGGTCCCGGCCGGCACCTCCCTCGACGAGGACGTCGCGCCGCGCCCGGTATCGCTGTACGCCCGGGCGAAGCTGACCGCGTCGCGCCTGGTGCTGGACGCCGTCCGCCGCGGGGAGGTCCAGGGTTCCGTGCTGCGGCTGACCAACACCGTCGGGCCGCACCCGGCCAGGGAGAGCTTCTTCGGGGCCCTGGCGGCACGGCTGCGGCGGACCGACCCGGACGTAGGGCTCGACGTCACGGTGGCCGCGGCCCGCCGCGACTACGTCGACGTCAGGGACGCGGCCGACGCGGTGCTCGCCGCGGCCGCGGTCCGGTCCGCCGAACCGCTGCTGAACATCGGCCGGGGCGCGGCGGTGGACATCCGCACCATGGTCCGCACCCTGATCACGGTCAGCGGCCTGCCCCCGGACGCGGTCCGGGTCAGCGTCGACGACGTACCCAGCCGCAGCGCCGGCGCGGACTGGATCCAGGTGGACCGCTCCCGGGCCGAGCGGTCCCTGGGCTGGCGCCCGCGCCACGCCCTGGCCACGTCGTTCCGCGACATGTGGGACACCGTGGGCGCCGCGGACGGCTCGTACAGCGCCTGACGGACGGCCGGGCGGCGCGGGGAGCGGTGACCGCCGCCCGGGGTCACCGGCTCCCGGTGCGCAGCTCAGCCGATCAGGACCTGGCCCGCCGCGGGCACCGCGCGCTTCCGCCCCGCGGTGCCCGCTCCGCCGGGCCCCGCCAGAAAGCCGAGCAGCGCCCCGGCCTCCTCCTGTACCTCGGCTGCCTCGTCCGGTGCCAGCGGCCGGAACGGTGTGACCTCCAAGGTGCCGTCCCGCCACGACCAGATGCCGCGCACAAAGCCGTCGACCAGGAACACCGGGCGCACCTCGCTGCCGGTGATCACCCGCCGGCGGTCCGCGTCGTCGATCACCCGTGTGCGGTCCGCATGACCGAGGACGAGATTGTCGAAGGGCGGCAGAAAGCGCGCCGGCGCGGGCCGGTCCGGGTCGGCGAGCGGAGCGCCGGGCACATCGAACAACTCCCGGCCCGAGGAGTCGTGGTACACCCGCAGCCGCGACCGCATGCCGTCGACCACCGCCCGCAGCCTGGTCAGACCGCACCACGCCTGGATGTCCCTCACCCCGGCCGGCCCGTAGGCCGCGAGATAGCGCAGGATCACGTCGTCGATGCGGGGCAGCGCGGCCATCGGGCGGCCGAGCCATTCCTCCGCGAGGACCACCGGAGTGGCGCCGCGGTGGCCCCAGACGCCGCTGGGCGGCGGGTGCACATGCGCCACCAGCGACTGCACGGCATAGGCCAGGGCGAGACTGTCCCGACCGGGGAACCGCGCCGCCAGCGCACGGCCCAGCTGCGGGCGGGTGAGCCCGTCGCCGCTCATCAACTCCCGCCCCACCTTGGCGAGTTCGCCCGTGTCGAGTCCGTTGATGGCCCGCCCGAACGCGCCCTGGCGGGCCTTGCCCAGCACCGGGGCCAGCAGCGGGTGCAGCGTACGGAAATCCTCCGCGCGCACCAGGTGCTGGGTGTTGCGCAGGAGCTTGGCGCGGACGACGGAACGGTCGTGCAGCAACGCCGTCAGCCCGTCGTGCCGGAAGTCCGCGAGCCGCGCCCACAGGCCCACATAGGGCGCGTCGGGCTCCTGGCCCTGGAGCCCCGTCAGATGGCCGATGGTTTCGAGGGGGGTGCGGGTGGCGCGGTCGAGCAGTAACTGCCGCTCCAGATAGGTGCGGTTGAGCGTGCGCAGGGAGAGCTGGGACATGCGCCTCATTGTTGCCGCCCGTACTCGACCGGCACTCGAGGCCGCACCGCCCCGCCGGTGCTGCGGTCAGTCCTGGAGGCCGGCCGCGCCGGTGGTGAGCAGCGAGAGCAGGCTGCGTGCCTGGACGTTGAGGTAGTGACCGTGCCGGACCAGCGCACCGAGCATGCCGGGCGTGACCCAGCGGTAGCCCGGCGGTAGCTCCTCCGGCATGTCGTCGGCGGCCTCCACGAGCAGATAGCGGCTCTCGGCGTTGAGGAAGCGACCGCCCTCCTCGGAGTGGGCGGCCGCGTACCGGATGCGGCCGGGCCCGGCCGTCAGCACCGTGTCGAGGAACGGCGGCCGGTCCCCGGGCGGCAGAGCGGCGTGGTTGCCCGGCACGCACTGGACGGTCGGCCCGAGTTCGACGGTGTCGAGGAAGCCGCCCTCCACCCGGGCGTGCACCAGCACCTGGAGGACGCCTCCGACGCGGCGGGTGAGGAAGGCGGTGACGCCGATTCCGCACGGCTCGATCAGGGGCTGGCTCCAGCCCGTCACCTCGCGGCTGCCCGCCTCGACGGCCACCGCCACCACGCGGAAGTACCGGCCGTCCGGGCGCTCGATCGTGTCCGGCCCGCGCCGCCAGCCCGCCACCACGTCCAGGGGGATGCGCTCGGCGCTGACCGTGTGGCGGGAGCGCTCGGCGGTGAACCAGGACAGCAGGTCCGTGTCACCGTACGGTGCGCCGGACCCCGGAGCACCGCCCGTGGGTACGCACGCCAGGACCGACCGGGCATCCATGTTCACGACGTTGTCCCGGCGCAGCAGCCGGCCGATCTGCCCCAGCGTCAGCCAGCAGAAGTCCTCGGCCACCGGCACCTCGTCGCGGGTCTCGACGATCATGTTCCGGTTGCTCTTGCGGAAGAACCAGGAGCCGTGTTCGGACTGGAGAACATCGGCCACCACGCTGCCCGGGGCGGGCCGCAGGAAGTGGTCGAGGTAGCGCACATCGGCGCCGCGGTGCACCTTGGTGTAGTTGCTGCGGGTGGCCTGCACGGTCGGTGACAGCTGGAGCAGATTGCGGTTGCCCGGTTCCATCTTGGCCTGCATCAGGAAGTGCAGGACACCGTCGAACTCCTTGGCGAGGATGCCCAGGATGCCGACTTCCGGCTGTTTGATGATGGGCTGCTGCCAGTGCGGGAAGGGCCCGGTGCCGACCGAGACCTGCAGCCCCTCCACGGTGAAGAAGCGCCCGCTGTCGTGCCGCAGGTTCCCGGTCCCGGCGGCGAAGGACCACCCGGTCAGCGCCGCGAACGGGATGCGCCGCACCGCGAAGCGGTGGGACGCGTGGCGCTCCGCCATCCAGCCGGGGACCTCGGCGGTACGCAGCCACGAGCCGGCCTCGGTCACCGCGGCGGAGCGCGCACAGCGCTCCGCGAGATCCGCTGCCGTACGGGAGGGCGTGGCGGTGGCCATGGCCTCAGGCCCCCCAGGTGACCGGAAGGCTGGTCAGGGTGTGGTTGATCTCGCCCGTGTGCCAGGGGAGTTCGCTCTGGGGCACGGCCAGCCGCAGATCCGGGAAGCGCCGCACCAGCCCGGCCAGGGCGATCTCCATCTCCATCCGGCCGAGCTGCTTGCCGAGGCAGTAGTGGATGCCGTGGCCGAAGGAGATGTGCGGATTGCGGCCGCGGGCCAGGTCCAGCCGGTCCGGGTCGTCGAAGACCGACGGGTCGCGGTTGGCGGAGGCCAGGGACAGCAGGACCGGCTCGCCCGCGGCGATGTGCACTCCGCCGATCTCCAGGTCCTCGACGGCCATCCGCGGGAATCCCGAGGTGTCGGTGGCGAACAGGTTGACGTGCCGCAGCAGTTCCTCGACGGCGTCCGGTATCCGGCTGTGGTCCTCGACGAGCGCGTGCCACTGGTCGCGGTGCCCGGCCACCAGCGCCAGTACGGAGTTGGCGAGCTGGTTGGCGGTGGTGTCGAAGCCGGCGCCGATCAGGGTGAAACCGAAGGTCACCAGCTCCTGTTCGCTGAGCCGGTCGTCGTTGTCGCGGGCCGCGATCAGATCCGAGAGCATGTCGTCGCTGGGCTCGGCCCGCTTGTCGGCGATCAGGCCGACGATGTACTCGTTCAGCTTGGCCAGGCCGGCCAGCGACTCCTCGCCGCCGGCCCGGTCGTCGACCGTGGCGAAGGCGCGGGCGTAGGTCTCGAACTGCCGCAGATCCTCGCGCGGGACACCGAGCAGCTCACCGATGACCGTCAGCGGCAGCGGCACCGTCAGCTGCTGCACCAGATCCACCGGGCCGCCGCGGTCCGCCATGTCGTCCAGCAGCTCGTCGGCCACCTTCTGCACACCGGGCCGCATCTGCTCGACCCGCCGGGTGGTGAACGCGCCGACCACCAGCTTGCGCAGCCGGGCGTGTTCGGCGCCGTCCAGCGAAATGATCATCTCGGGCGTGGTGGTCATCGAGCCGCCGATCCGCGGCGCGCCGGGCTTGCAGGTCTCCGCCCTGCTGAGCCGGGGGTCGGCCAGAGCGGCCCGGACGTCCTCGTAACGGGTGACCAGCCAGGCGTCCACACCGCCCGCCGTCCGCACCCGTACCACCGGCTGTTCGGTGCGCAGCCGGGCGTAGTGCGGGGCCGGGCCCTGATAGGACGAGCCGGGGAAGGGGAAGGCGTCGGAAACGGGGCAGGCGGACAAGGGGCACCTCCGCGGTGTGCGGCCTTTTCGGAACGGATCGGACCAGGGCGGCCGGCAGCCGGCCGGGCTGCTCAGGACGGGTTGTGGATCTTGTCGGCCCAGGCGGGAGAGTCATGTGTGACGACGCGCGAACGGGTGTACAGCTCACCGTCGATACGGACCAGGACGTCGTCCACGACCGTCGTCGGCTCGAAGCTGACCTTGCCCGCGGCGTCGGTCATGCTCACGATCGCCTGGTAGCGCACCTTCAGGGTGTCCTCGCCGACCGGCTCGATGTGCATCCGGTCGAACCAGTACCGGTAGATCAGGCCGTCGTAATACGAGACGTTCTGCTCCCGCGCCTCGCGGGCCGAGATCTCCTCGACGAGCGGCCGCTCCGGGTCCCCCCGGCGGGCCTGCATCTCGGTCAGCAGCTGCCGGCGGCCTTCGAGCTTCCAGCCGCCGGGACGGTGCTCGATCGAGCCGTCCTCGGTCAGGGTCTCCAGGAACTCCTCCAGCTTCCGGGCTTCCAGGAGCGGCATCTGCCGTGCGTAGAACTGCTGCACCTCGACATACAGATCCGCGGTCACCCGCTGCACGGTTGCCTGCGTTACCTGGGACACATCGGCTCCTTCGGTCATGGCGCGCCACCGTCGCCGGTCGGGTCTGTGGCGCCGTCCACGGTGACCGGCCGAGCTGGACGCGTCCTGGAGAGGCGCTAGGGCGTCACGCCCTGGGGGCGGGACTTTCCGGACCCGGCCCGGGGCGGGCGTGTCGGACGGCGCCGCGTGTCCCCGGCCGGACCTGCGGCGTTGTGCAGGCCGTACCACCAGCACGGACGAGAGGCGATCGGCATGCCGACCCCGGCGGACCCGCGGATGGATGAATGTGAAGAGCTGTTGGCCGCCTGGCAGGAGCACCGCGCGGTGCTGCGCCGGGCGCTCGTCGGCCTCACCGAAGAACAGGCGCGCAGCACCCCCAGCGTCAGCACACTGTCGCTGGCCTCGCTGATCACCCATGCCGTGCGCGGAGAGCCGGAATGGATCCCGGTCATCGCCGGCCGGGGGGCCGACTGGCTTCAGCGCGACGGACAGGCCGAGTTCGAGGTGCCCGCGACGGCCACGGTGGCCGGTCTGCTGGCCGAGCACGAGCGGGTGGGCGCGGAAGTGGCGCAGGCGGTGCGGGCCGTCAAGGACTTCGACGAGCGGGTGCCGATGCCCAAGACCCCGTGGGGCCCGCAGGACGAGCCGCGTACCGTCCGGTGGATCCTGCTGCATCTGATCGGGGAGGCGGCCCGGCACGCCGGCCATGCCGACGTGATCCGGGAATCCCTTGACGGCGCCAACGCCTTCGACCTCCAGCAGGCCGCCCCCGGCGCATGACGGCCCCCGGCCCGCCGCCCCGCCCGGCGCTGCACCGGCGCCCGAGGCGGCCGCGAGCGGGCCGGGATATCCCTGGGGAGGTTTCAGCCCAGGCTGCCGACGGCACGAAGGAGAGTCATGAGCGCTGGTGTGGGTCCCGGCATTCCGCAGAAGGCGCGGGAAGTACGGCTGTCCGAGCACTTGGAGGGTGAACTGACCCTCGGCCACTTCGACATCGTCGAGGTCGAGGTGCCCGAGCCGGCCCCCGGCGAGGTCCTGGTCCGTACGGACCATCTGCCGCTGGCGGCGGCCTACCAGGATCTGATGCGGGCCGACTGCCCGCTGCCGCTGCCCCCGTTCCAGGTCGGCGAGCGGCTCGGAGGGGGCGCGCTGGGCACGGTGGTCCGGTCCGCGAGCCCGGACCTGGCCGTCGGCGACATCGTGCAGTCGATGACCGGCTGGAGCGAGTACTCCTGCGGTCCGGCCAATACGTACTTCAAGGTCGACCCGGACCTCTTCCCGAGCCCGGTGTACTACCTGAGCCAGGGCCCCACCGCCTACTACGGCATGGCCGACATCGCCCGGGTCGGCAAGGGCGACGTGGTGTTCGTCTCCGGTGCCGCCGGCGGGGTGGGCTCGCTCGCCGGGCAGATCGCCAAGTGCCGGGGCGCGGCCCGGGTGATCGGCAGTGCGGGCAGCAAGGAGAAGGTCGACTACCTCGTCGGCGCGCTGGGCTTCGACGACGCCTTCGACTACCACGACGGCCCGGTCGTCGACCGGCTGCGCGAGCTCGCCCCGGACGGCATCCACGTCTTCTTCGACAACGTGGGCGGCGAGCAGTTCGAGGCCGCGATCGAGGTCGCGGCCCCGCATGCGCGGTTCGCGCTGTGCGGCGCGCTGTCCGCACAGAACGGCGCACAGGCTCATCCCCGGCTCGACCTCATGACGGCCATCACCAAGCATCTGGAGCTGCGGCCGTTCGCGACGTACCACACGCCGGAGCAGATCACCCAGTGGACGCGGCACTTCGCGATGTGGGTGGCCGAAGGCACCTTCGTCTTCCCGCACACGGCCGTCGAGGGCGGCATCGAGGCCGCACCCGCCGCCCTGATGTCGCTGCTCAAGGGTGCCTACCGGGGCAACGTCGCCCTGCACCTGGCGCACGCCTGAGGACACGCCGAACCACCCGTACGAACGGGGGCGGGCACCGGATCTCCGGTGCCCGCCCCTTTTCCCCGCGCGGCCCCTCACCCCCACCGGCGTGCGAGGACCGCCACCGGCACGCGGTACCTCAGGACGCCGTGCGCGTCATGGACGCGGGACACCCCGCAGCTGGTGAACCCCGGACCCCGGAACACGGCTGTCTGGTCGATGTCCACCCAGCCCCGGAAACGGCCGTCCGCGTCCCACAGGGGCTCGGAGATCCGGTAGGAGAACGCCGACGCCCCCGTGGCGCTCCACGAGCCGCAGCCCGCGGTGCCGGAGAGCAGCAGGGCCGAGCCCCGCTCGGTGAAGACGAAGGTGCTGGCGGAGGTCTCCCGGGGCCGCCGCACCAGCGCCCGCCAGGTGCCGGCCGCCGCCGGCCGAAGGATGCGGTCGTCGCGGCCGGGGCGAGTGCGGGGGAGCAGCATCGGGCCTCCTCGGGGGCCAGGGCGTGTCTTTCGGATCGGCCCGGGGCCGCCCAGTGTCCCGAGGCCGTCTCGCGCCCGGCTGGAGCGCGGTGCGTGCAGCGTCCCTCGAGCGTCCGTCGAGCCGGTGGCCGCAGCCTGTCCCGACCGGTTCACCACAGCACACGCGCGCCGCGCGGGGGAGGAACAGCATGAAGCGTTCGGCAGACACAGGGAGACGCCGCAGGACGCCGGTCGTCGTGGCCGCGGCCGTCCTGGCCGCGGTGCCGATGACCGGTACGTCGACGGCCGTCGCCCCGGCCGGAACGGGCGCCCCGGCCGCAGGTGCCGGGCGGATGGCCGCGGCAAGTCCGGTCGGGCGATGGGCACTGAAGGTGTCCTTCGAGGGCCATACCTACGACAGCACCGTGCAGTTCACCCCGGGCGGTACGGCGTTCATCGTGGGCGGCGGCGCCGGGCGCTGGAGCCGGACCGGGGACGGGCGCTTCACCTTCCGGATCGCCGAACCCATGTGGAGCGAACGGGGCGACTACCTCGGCCGGGTGAGCGTCGACCAGAGCGCCCGGCTCACCGGCGACACCTTCACCAGCAGCGGGGTCTCCCGGCAGTACGACGCCGACGACGTACTCACCCGCAGCGTGCAGGCGCACGACACCGGAACCCGTTCCTGACCACCGCGGCGCAGGGCCCGCCCCCGGCAGCGGGGGCGGGCCCTGCGCCGCGGCGTCACACGCTGGCGGCCTGCTGAAAGGCCTTGAAGCCGAATCCGGGCCGCGCCGCCTCCTCGGGGGCCGGCAGCGGCCCTCCCGCGCCCATCAGCCGCCGGGTGATCATGTGGTCGGCCGGCTGGTTCACCGACTCGGTGGCGAGCAGCTGCCGGCCCCGGTAACAGAGCAGGGAGAACCGCCCGGTGCTCGGATCGCCGACGGTCAGCACCCGGTCGTGGCCGTCGCCGAGCCCGGCGATCTGCAACCGCAGCCCGTACTGCTCGGTCCAGAACCACGGCAGCGCCGCGTACGGCCGGGGATTCCCGCAGAGCGTGGCCGCCACACACCGCGCCTGGTCGGCCGCGTTCTGCACCGATTCCAGGCGGACCGGGCGCCCGGTGTGCGGGCCGGGGAACCGGGCACAGTCGCCGACCGCATGGACGGCGGGGTCGCTGGTGCGCAGAAAGGCGTCGACGAGGATGCCGTCGTCCACGGCCAGACCGGCGTCGGCGGCCGGCCCGACCTCCGGCAGTGCGCCGATGCCGACGACCACCAGGTCCGCCGCGATCCGCTCCCCGCCGTCCAGTTCGGCCTCCCGCACATGACCCGCACCGTCGCCGCGCAGGGCCGTCACCTCGCGGGAGAGCAGCACCCGGACGCCGTGCGCGCGGTGTTCGGCGAGCAGATGAGCCGACATCGCGCCGCTGACCGAACGCGCCAACAGGCGGGCCCCGGCCTCGACGACGGTCACCTCCAGCCCGGCCGCCCGTGCCGTCGCGGCGACCTCCAGTCCCACGAAACCGCCGCCGATCACCAGGAGATGCCCGGCGTCGCGCATGCCGTCGCGCAGCCGGCCGGCGTCCGTGAGGGTGCGCAGGGTCAGCACCCCGTCCAGCCCGGCGCCGGGAACGGTGAGCCGGCGGGGGCGGGCGCCGAGGGCCAGGACCAGGTGCTGATAGCCGAGGGAGCGTCCGGACGCGAGGAGGACGCGGGCGCCGGCCCGGTCGAGGCGCACGGCCGGATCCTGGCCCACGAACTCGATGTCCTGGGCGGTGTGGAACGAGGCGGGGCGCAGTGCGAGATCGGTGCTGCTCCGGGTCCCGGCGAGGAACTGCTTGGACAGCGGGGGCCGTTGGTAGGGAAGGACGCCCTCGGCGCCGACCAGGGTGATCCGCCCGCCGAAGCCCTGGGACCGCAGCGCCGCGGCGGTGTCCGAGCCTGCCTGCCCCGCACCGATGACGACGACCGACGGCGCTGCCATCAGCTCTGGGTCTCCGGCAGATGCACCACGAGCCCGTCGATCTCTTCGGAGACCGGCAGCTGGCAGCTGAGGCGGCTGTTCGCGCGGCGCGGGGCGGCGGTGCCGTAGAGGACGTCGTCCTCGGACTCGTGCATCTCGGGCAGCGGCAGCGCGTTGGCCTCGTCGATGTACACATGGCAGGTGCCGCACTGGGCGGAACCGCCGCACTGGGCCTCTATCCCGTCGATGTTGTTGATCTTCGCGCCGCGCATCACGGTGTTGGGCACCGGGACGTCGACGACGGTCTCGGTTCCGTTCGGATGCCGATAGGTGATCTTGGCCATGGAGCTCTCCTCGTCGGATGACGGCCGGCGGACAAGCGTGCGGAGGTGCCAACGGGCGCCGCTGCGGCGCCGGTTGGGCCCGTGGAGTGTCACCAGGTGACCGGCAGCTCCCACAACCCGTAGATGACCGCGCCTTCCTTGCGCGGGATCTCCAGGAACGGCTTGGCCAGCCGGAGGTCCGGGATGCGCCGGAAGAGCTTGCTCCACACGATCTCCAGCTCCAGCCGCGCCAGGTCCGCGCCGATGCAGTGGTGCACACCGTGACCGAAGCCGAGGTGCTTGCGGCTGCCGCGGGTGATGTCCAGCTTCTCCGGCTCGGGGAAGGTCTCCGGGTCCCGGTTGGCGGCCAGCCCCAGGCACAGGATGCCGTCGCCCTTGCGGATGACCTGCCCGCCGATCTCCAGGTCCTCCAGCGCGACGCGCGGTACCGCGGTGTCCCCGATGGTGGCGAACCGCACCAGCTCCTCGACGGCGGGCTTGACCAGCGCCGGGTCGTCCAGCAGCAGTTGCAGCTGGTCGGGGTTCTCCAGGAGGCAGGCGGTACCCAGCGAGATCTGGCTGGCGGTGGTCTCGTGCCCGCCGTTCATCAGCAGCCGCACCATGTTGAACAGGTCCCGGTCGGTGTACTCCTCGCCGGACGCCGCGTAGTCGGCCATCGCCCGGCTCAGCAGATCGTCACCCGGTTCGCGCTTCTTGAGCTGGATCAGCTCGTCCACATAGGCGTTGACCTCGACGATCGCGGCCTGCCGCTCCTCCGTGGAGCTGTGGCCGCCGAGCAGGGCGGTGCCGTGCTTGATGAAGAAGTCGTGCTTGTCCTGCGGGATGCCGAGGAGTTCACAGATGACGGTCATCGGCACCGCCAGCGAGAACACCCGGTGCATGTCGACCGGCGGCTGCATGCCCAGCATCAGGTCGAGGTGCTCGTCGACGATCTGCTCGATACGCGGGCGCAGCCGCTGCACCTGCCGGTTGGTGAACGTCAGCGCGGCCTTGCGCCGGGTCGTGGTGTGCTCCGCTCCGTCGTACCCGATGAACGAGGTCTCGGTGCGGTACTCCGGCGGCGCCACGAAGTAGAAGGGGAAGTTGGCGTGTCTGCGCGAGGCGCTGACCCGCGGATCGGTGAGCAGCTTGCGGATGGTGTGGTAGCCGGTCACCGTCCATACCCGCAGCCCGGAGCCGGTCAGCGTCACCTCCGAGACATCCTGCTCGGCCATCGCCGCGTACTCGACCGGCGGGCTGAAGGGGCACCTGCGCTGATAGGGGAACGTCTTGGCGTCGGTGGCCGCGCCGGGTCCGGTGGCAGAAGTCGTCACGAGGGGTCCTTTCCAGAAGAGGCAGGGGTCAGCGCAGGGTGCGGAAGAACGCGCGCAGGTCGCGGACGAGGTTCTCGGGCTGTTCCAGAGCCGGGAAGTGACCACCGTGCTCGTGGTCCTTCCAGTCCCGCAGATCGGTGAAGCGGCCCTCGATCCAGGGCCGCGGCATCCGGCCGTCCTTCGGGTAGTTGGCGACGGCCGTGGGGACGTGGACGGGCGCCAGCGCGAGCTTGTTCTGGCTCTCCCAGTAGATCCGGGCCGACGACGCGGCCGACGCCGTGAACCAGGCCACCGACACGGCGTCCAGCAGCCGGTCGCGGGAGATGACCTTCTCGAGGTCCCCGTCGTGATCGCTCCACGCCCAGTACTTCTCGGCCATCCACGCCAGCTGGCCGGCGGGGGAGTCGGTCAGCCCGTAGCCGAGCGTCTGCGGCCGGGTGGTCTGGAGGACCGAGTAGCCGCCCTCCTCCTGCTGGAACCGTTTCATGGCGGCCAGCCCGGCCAGGTCCCGCTCGGACAGCTCGGCCTGTTCCTGCGGCGGCCGGGCGAACGGCATCGTCAGATGCAGCCCCAGCAGGCTGCCGCGGTCGGTCTCGCCGATCACGGCCGAGATGAAGGAACCCCAGTCCACCCCGTGCGCCGCATAGCGGGTGTACCCCAGCCGCGCCATCAGCTCCTGCCACGCCGCCGCGATCCGCTCGGCGGTCCAGCCGGCCTCGGACGGCTTGTCGCTGAAGCCGTAGCCCGGCAGCGACGGGCACACCACGTGGAACGCGTCGGCCGGGTCCGCGGGATCGGTCAACGGGCCGATGATGTCGAGGAATTCCACCACCGAGCCGGGCCAGCCATGGGTGATCAGCAGCGGTACGGCACCGGGGTGCGGGGAGCGGACGTGCAGGAAGTGGAGGCCCAGCCCGTCGATCTCCGTACGGAACTGCGGCAGCGCGTTCAGCCGGGCCTCGGTGGCCCGCCAGTCGTAGCGCTCCGCCCAGTGGGCGCACAGGTCCTTCATGACCGCGAGCGGGACGCCCTGGGACCGGTCGGCGACGGTCTCCGCCTCCGGCCAGCGGGTCCGGGCGAGCCGCCGGCGGAGGTCGTCGATCTCCGGCTGCGGAATGTCGATGCGGTACGGGGTGATGGCCGGGCTCATAGGAACGTCCCCTCCAGCGCTGCGGCTTGCCTCGGTCGCACCGAGGCTAGGAGTGCGCCCTGAACGCCGGGTCGAGCCCGGCTGGACCAGGGTGTGGCAGCGGGTCAGCCGCCCTGCGGCCCGCCCACGTCCATCCCGCCGTCGATGGTGATGACCTGCCCGGTGACCAGGGCGGACGACGGATGGGCCAGTTGGACGATCCAGGGTGTGATGTCGTCGGTCTCGGCGACCCGGCCCAGCGGGATGCCCTGGGCGACCCCCGCGAACAGGCCCTCGACCTCCTGCGGCGCCAGGCCGTTGGCGGCGTAGGCGTCGGTGCGGACGAAGCCGGGGGCGACCGCGTTGACCCGGATGCCCTGTGCGGACAGTTCGGCCGCCCAGCTGCGCGTGAGGCTGTGCACGGCCGCCTTGCTGGCCGAGTACAGCGAACTGCCGGGGCCCGGGTTGTGGCCGCCGCGGCTGGAGACCAGCACCAGGCTGCCGCCCGGCGAACGCAGCAGCGGCAGCAGATGCTTGGTGAGCAGGACCGGGCCGATCACGTTGGTGTCGAGGACCTCCCGGGCGGCGGTCACGTCCAGTGCCGCCAGCGGGCTGAAGCGGAAGATGCCGGCGTTGTGCACCAGCACATCCACCGTGCCGCCGCGCTCGCGCACCGCCTCGGCGACCGCCTCGGCGCCCGACTCGGTGGTGACATCGGCGGTCACCGGGACGACCGCGGAGTGCGCGGCGGCGGTCTCGGCCAGCCGTTCCTTGCGGCGGCCGGTGACGAGCACGGCGGCGCCCTGCTCGGCGAAGGCGAGCGCGGTGGCGCGGCCGATGCCGGTGCCGCCTCCGGTGACGACGACGGTCCGGCCGGCGAACGGTGCGTGGGGCATGGCGGGTTCCTCTCGGGAAGGCCGGGCGGCTCGTCCGCCCGGGGCAGGGGGTCGTACCAGGCGCACCGGCCGTGACGGGAGGGTGCGGTCACCCTCCGGGCGGTGCGAAGCGGATGTCGTGCGCGCGGGCGTCGGCCGCGGCGAACGCCAGCAGGCGGGCGCCCTCCTCCGACAGGGCGGCACGGTCCGGCGCGCCGAGCGGAGCGAACGGCTCGACGCGCAGCACCGCCCCGCTGCGGTCGCGGTCGATGGCCCACATGCCGCGGACGAAGCCGTCGACGAGAAAGGTGGCACGGACGATGCCGTTGCGGGTGAAGATCCGCCGGCGGTCCTCGTCGGTGATGATGCGGCCCCGGTCGGCGTGCGACAGCAGGATGTTGTCGAACTCCGGCAGGAACCGCACGGGGGCGGGGAGGCCCGGGTCGGGCAGCGGCGCTCCGGGCACGTCGAACAGCTCGTGGCCGGCGCCGTCCCGGAAGATGCGCAGCCGGTCCCGCAGACCGTCGAGCACGGGCCGCAGCCGGGTCAGCCCCGACCAGATCTGCACGTCCTTGACGGTGGCCGGGCCGTACGCCGCCAGATAACGCAGCACCACCTCCTGGAGGGAGGGCTCGGCCGTCAGCGGCTCGCCGAGCCAGGACTCGGCGGTGGCGTACCGCGTCCGGCCGCCCACTCCCCAGATCCCCCGCGGCGGCACCTGCACCAGCGGCAGCAGCGTGCGCGCCGCGTAGGCCAGATGCCGCGCCGCCACCCCGGGCCAGCGCTGCTGCAACGCCTCGCCCAGCTCCGCGGTCGTCAGCGGCGCGTCGGCCAGCGCGGCGCGTGCGGCGTCGGCCAGTTCGGCCGGGTCCACCACCCCGTCCACCGCCTTGCCGGACCCGCTGCCCACCCACAGATCGCGGTCCAGAGCCGGCTGGGTCAGCGGACGCAGCGTGCGGCAGTCCTGCGCCGTGACGAGATGCACCGTGCTGCGCATCACGGCGATACGGGTCAGGGAACGGTCCTCCAGTGCACCCGCCAGATCCTCGATCGCGAACCCGTCCAGGCGGGTCCACAGGCCGATGTAGGGCGGGTTGGGTGCCTGGGCCTGGAGTCCGACGAGCCGGGTCACCGCGTCGAGGACGCCCAGTTGGTGACGCCGCAGCAACAACTGGCGTGCCAGCAGGGCACGGTTGAGGGCGCGGGTGCTGAGGACGGGAGTGCCGTCCTCGCCGTTGTGCGGGCGGCTGCTCGCCGGCATCCGGGTGGCCATCGGATTCCTTCGGTCGTGGTGCAGGAGGGGCAGGCCCACTATGGACCGGGGAACTCGCCTCCGGCTCGAACCGCGCGCGGGCGGGTGTCGGCGCGGCGCGAGAGCCCCTCAAGGCCCGGTGCAGCGCCCGCTGTCACCCTCCGCGGATGCCGCCTTCCTCCTCCGCCGGCCGCTCGCCCGCCGGTACGCCGCCCCGCTCCGCTTCCGTCCCACCCGCCCCACCTGTCCCGCGCCACCGGGAGCCACGGTGAGCGGCGGCCCGCTGCACGGACTGCGGGTGCTCGAACTCGCCGCGATCGGCCCCGCCCCGTACGCCTGCATGATGCTCGCCGACCTCGGCGCCGAGGTGATCCGCGTCGACCGGCCCGGCCAGGACCGTGCCTTCGCCGCATGGCACCGCATCCTCGACCGCGGCCGCCGCCCGGTCGCCCTGGACCTCAAGGACCCGGCCGGCACCAGGCTGTTGCTGCGGCTGGTGGACGGTGCGGATGTGCTGGTCGAGGGCTTCCGGCCAGGGGTGGCCGAGCGGCTCGGCGTCGGACCCGCGGTGTGCCGTGCCCGCAACCCCGCCCTGGTGTACGGCCGGATGACCGGGTGGGGCCAGGACGGGCCGCTGGCGCAGGCACCCGGCCACGACATCAACTACATCGGCCTCACCGGCGTGCTGCACGCCATCGGGCCGGCCGGCGGCGCTCCGGTCCCGCCGGTCAACCTGCTCGGTGACTTCGGCGGCGGCGGGATGCTGCTGGTCGCCGGCATCCTCGCCGCGCTCTTCGAACGGTCGCGCTCCGGGCTGGGCCAGGTGGTGGACGCGGCCATCGTGGACGGCACCGCCTCGCTGACGGGCATGCTGCTGGCCATGGCGCAGGCGGGCCAGTGGCGAGCGGACCGGGGCGGCAACCTCCTCGACGGCGGGGCGCCCTTCTACGCCGTCTACACCTGCGCCGACGGCGAACATGTCGCGGTCGGCGCGCTGGAGGAGCGCTTCTACACGGCGCTGCTGGCCGGTCTCGGACTGGCCGCCGACCGGCTGCCGGACCGTGACGACCCCGCCAACTGGCCGGTTCTCCGGCGGGAGTTCGCCGACCGGTTCGCGACCCGTACCCGCGCGGAGTGGACCGCGGCCTTCGACGGCACCCAGGCGTGCGTGACCCCGGTGCTCAGTCTGCGGGAGGCCGCCGGGCACCCGCACCACCGGGCACGCGGCACCTTCCTGAGCACCGACGAGGGCGTTCAGCCCGCCCCGGCACCCCGGTTCGGGCGCACCCCCGCAGGGCCGGACCCGGCGGCGGCGCCCGACGGGCCCTGCCCGCGGCTGCTCGCCGACTGGGGGCTGACGGAAGCGGAGAGCGCCCGGCTGGCCGCCGCCGAGCCGGCCCCGGCCGGCTGAGCCCTGCCCGCCGCGGCCGGCGGGCCAAGGGCTGCCCCGCCAGGGGTTGCGGGACAGCCCTTTGGGGTGTCTCCCCTCAGGCGCCGGAAAACCAGCGGGGGTTGAGCGCGCCGCGACCCGCCCGCCGCATTCTGCGCCGGCAGGTCCCAGGCCGCCCGCCGCCGTGCAGCGGCGGCCGGCGACGCGGTGAGGAAGGACTTCCCATGAAGGCACTCGTGTTGGCCGGCGGGCTGGGCAGCCGGCTGCGCCCGTTCAGCCATTCCATGCCCAAGCAGCTGATCCCGATCGCCAACCGCCCGGTGCTCGTCCATGTGATGGAAGGCCTGCGCGCCCTCGGGGTCACCCGGGTCGGAGTGATCGTCGGGGACCGCGGCCAGGAGATCGCGGCCGCGCTCGGCGACGGCACCGGCCTCGGCGTCGAGCTCACCTACATCCGGCAGCACGCACCGCTCGGCCTCGCGCACTGCATCACCATCGCTCAGGACTTCCTCGGCGACGACGACTTCGTGATGTATCTGGGCGACAACATGCTCACCGACGGGGTGGCCGACATCGCCCGGCAGTTCCGGGAGGACCGGCCCGCCGCCCAGGTGGTGGTGCACAAGGTGCCCGACCCCAGGGCGTTCGGGGTCGCCGAGATCGACGAGAACGGCCGGGTGGTGCGGCTCGCGGAGAAGCCCGCCGAGCCGCGCAGCGACCTCGCGATGACCGGCGTCTACTTCTTCACCCCGGCCGTGCACGAAGCGGTCGCCGCGATCGAGCCGAGCGCCCGCGGCGAACTGGAGATCACCGACGCGCTCCAGTGGATGGTGTCCCACGGTGCGGAGGTACGGGCACGGATCTACTCCGGCTTCTGGAAGGACACCGGCAAGGTCGAGGACGTCCTGGACTGCAACCGCGAACTCCTCGACCGGCTCGCGCCGTCCGTGCGCGGCGACGTGGACGGGGCGAGCGAGGTGTCCGGCCCGGTCGTGATCGAGGAGGGCGCCCGGGTCATCCGCTCCCGCATCACCGGCCCGGTCATCATCGGCGCCGGCACCGTGGTGGAGGACAGCCACATCGGCCCGCACACCTCCATCGGCCGGGACTGTGTGCTGACCGCGGCGGAGGTGGAGTACTCCATCATGCTGGACGGGGCGACGGTCCGGCGCGTCGGCGGGGTCCGCGGCTCGGTCATCGGCCGGGACGCGACGGTCTCGTCGGCCGTCCGCACCCGCTGCTCCCGCCTCGTCGTCGGCGACCACTCCAGCGTCGAGGTCGCCGCCTGAGCGCGAGGCGGCGAGCAGGCACAGCAGCGTGCCCGGCGGGCTCCGGTCCACCCCGGTCCACCGCCGGCCGGCCCGGCGCCGGCCGGCGGTCCCGTCGTCCTGCCCACCTTCTGCCGCCGGCCGGTCCCGCTGTCCTGCGCCCCTCGACCCGCCCGTGCCCCCCGCGCCCGGCGGCCCCTCGGCAGGGCCCGCGGCGGCTTGAGCGGCCCTCCATCCCCGCTCCACCCCACCGCCCGACCGTGACCGCTCCGAGCCGCCGACCGAGGGCGGCGTGAGTCAGGGACGGAGGGACCATGGCCGAGCAGCGTTTCCAGCTCTACGACACCACCCTGCGCGACGGAACGCAGCAGGAGGGCATGGTGCTCACGGTCGAGGACAAACTCGCCGTCGCGCGCCATCTGGACGCCTTCGGCGTCGGGTTCATCGAGGGGGGATGGCCGGGAGCGGTCCCCAAGGACACCGAGTTCTTCCGCCGCGCGGAACAGGAACTGGACCTGCGCACCGCGCAGCTGGCCGCGTTCGGCGCCACCCGCAGGCCCGGCGCGATGGTGTCCAACGACCCGCAGGTGCGTGCGCTGGTCTCCGCCGGCACACCGGTGGTGACCATCGTCGCCAAGAGCCATCCGCGCCATGTCGAACTGGCCCTGCGCACCACCCTCGCCGAGAACCTCGCCATGATCGGCAGTACCGTGCGCTTCCTCGTGCACGCCGGCCGGCGGGTCTTCGTCGACGCCGAGCACTACTTCGACGGCTACCGCCTCAACCGCGAATACGCCCTGGAGGTGGTGCGGATCGCCGCCGACGCGGGCGCGGAGGCGGTGGTGCTGTGCGACACCAACGGCGGGGGACTGCCGGACCGGATCGGCGCGGTGGTCGACGACACCCGTACCGCGACCGGCGTCCGCCTCGGCATCCACTGCCACAACGACTCCGGCTGCGCGGTCGCCAACACCCTCGCGGCCGTCGACGCCGGCGCCGACCACGTCCAGGGCACCGCCCACGGGTACGGCGAACGCTGCGGCAACGCCGACCTCTTCACCGTCACGGCCAATCTGCTGCTCCAGCGCGGCCTGGAGGTGGTCTCGCTCGAACAGCTGCGGGAGATGAGCCTGTCCGCCCGGTCCGTCGCCGAACTGACCGGCATTCCGGTGCGTGCCGCCGCCCCGTACGTCGGTGCCGGCGCCTTCACCCACAAGGCAGGCCTGCACGCCTCCGCACTGCGCGTCGACCCCGGCCTCTACCAGCACATCGACCCGGCGCTGGTCGGCAACGCGATGCACACCCTCGTCTCCGACATGGGAGGCCGCTCCTCCGTGGAGCTCAAGGCCCGCGAACTGGGCTACGACGTCGAGGCCGGCTCCGAGCCGGTCGCCCGCGCCGCCGCCCGCATCAAGGACCTGGAGAGCCGCGGCTACAGCTTCGAGTCCGCGGACGCCTCGTTCGAACTGCTGCTGCGCGAGGAGCTCCAGGGGGCCGTCGCCGGATCGCTGGAGTGTCCCTTCGACGTCGAGACCTGGCGGGTCGGCGTCGACCGGCAGCCGGGTGGCGGCACCCGCACCCAGGCCTCCGTACGGCTGCGGGTCGACGGGGTACCGCTGAGCGCCGCCGGCGAGGGCAACGGGCCGGTCAACGCCCTGGACCGCGCGCTGCACACCGCACTCGACCCGTTCTTCCCCGAGCTCACCGCGCTGGCGGTCGTCGACTACCAGGTGCGGGTGCTGCCCGGCAGCGGCGGCAGCGGCGCGGCCGCCCGGGTGCTGATCACCTTCAGCGACGGGCAGCGCCGCTGGGGCACCGTCGGCGTGGACGAGAACACCGTCGCCGCGTCCTGGCGGGCCCTGCTCGACGCGGTCCGCTATGTGCTGATCTCCGGTGCGCGCACCGGAGAGGACCGCTACCGGGCGCTGCCGACCGCCGCCGTTGCCGACTGAACCCGCCGGCGCGCCGCCGGGCACCCGGCCGCGCCGGCCGCGAACCACACTCCAGGAGTGGCTGTGCGAGTGGACGACATCTTCATCCGGGGGACCGCGACCAGGCTGCCCTCCTCTTTAGCGATCGCCGACGCCGTCGCCGACGGAAGCTGCCCGCCCCAGGTGGCGCGGGCGACCGGCATGCTGTCGGTGGCCCACTCGCCGGACGAGTCGGCCGCCGAGATGGGCGCGGCGGCCGCCCGCGCGGCTCTCGCCAGGGCCGCGTCCGCCCCGGGCGACGTCGCGCTGATCCTGCACGCCGACACCTACCACCAGGGCCAGGACCTGTGGCCGGTCGCCTCCTACATCCAGCGGGAGGCGGTCGGCAACACCTGCCCGGCCATCGAGATCCGGCAGATGTCCAACGGCGGGATGGCCGCCCTCGACCTCGCCACCGCCTACCTGACCGCCGCCGCAGGCCGCCGGGACGCCCTGCTCAGCGCCGCCGACCGGTTCTGCGCGCCCGGCATCGACCGCTGGCGCACCGACCCAGGAACCCCCTACGCCGACGGGGCCAGCGCCCTGGTGCTCTCCCGGCAGGGCGGCTTCGCCCGGCTGCGGTCGCTGGCGCTGCTCGCCGACCCCGAACTGGAGCCGATGCACCGCGGCGACGAACCCTTCGGCCCGGCCCCGTTCAGCCACCGCACCCCGGTCGATTTCGAGGAGGCCAAGCGCGCCTTCGTCGGCCGGGTCGGTATGTCCTTCGCCATCAGCCGCGCCAACACCGGCCAGCGCACCGTCGTCAAACAGGCCCTGGCGGACGCGGACCTGGAGCTGGCCGAGGCGGAGTGGGTGGTGCTGCCGCACTTCGGCCGCCGCCGGCTGGAGGCCATCTACTACCGGCCGTACGGCATCGACCCCGCCCGCACCACCTGGGAGTGGAGCCGCACCGTCGGCCACCTCGGCGCCGGTGACCAGTTCGCAGGCCTGGACCACCTCGTGACCTCGGGGCGGGCCGTGCCGGGCGACCGGGTCGTGCTCATCGGCGTCGGCGCGGGCTACAGCTGGGGCGCCGCCGTGGTGGAGATCTGCGACCGCCCCGCCTGGGCGCAGGGCTGAGGCCCGCCCGCCGCCGGTCCGGACCCCGTCCGACCCGCACTCCAGCTCTGCTCAAGCACCCCCTGCCAGTCTGATGCCGCCGCCTGCGCGGCGCGTAACGAAGGGAAGGTCCGCCGTGGCGCCGACCGTTACCACCACCGGCACAACCCATGTCACCGAGCACACCGTCACGGTCGCCGCCCCGCCCGGCACCGTCTACGCCCTGGTCGCCGATGTCACCGCCTGGCCGCAGGTCTTCGGGCCGACCGTGCATGCCGAGGTGCTGGAGGAGGCCCGGGGCGAACAGCTGCTGCACATCTGGGCGTTCGCCAACGGCGAGGTACGCAACTGGACGTCGCGCCGCACCCTCGACCCCGCCACCCACACCATCACCTTCCGCCAGGTCGTCTCCGCCGCGCCCGTGGCGTCGATGGGCGGGACCTGGCGGATACAGCCCGATGACGACGGCGGCTGCCGGGTGGTGCTGCTGCACGACTACCGGGCCGTCGGCGACGATCCGGCCGCCGTCGCCCTCATCGAGCAGGCGGTCGACCGCAACAGCCGCGCCGAACTGGAGGCGCTGAAGAACGCCGCCGAACTCGCCGGCCGGCGCCACGAGACCACCTTCACCTTCAGCGACTCGGTGGAGATCGACGGTGCCGCCGCCGATGTCTACGCCTTCCTCGACCGCGCCGACCGCTGGCCCGAGCGGCTGCCGCACGTGGCACGGCTGGAGCTGACCGAGGACGAACCGGGCCTCCAGCACCTGGACATGGACACCCGCAGTCCGGACGGCTCCACCCACAACACCACCTCCGTGCGGGTCTGCTTCCCCGACCGCGCGGAGATCGTCTACAAGCAGCTTCGGGTGCCCGTCGCGATGGCCGGCCACACCGGCCGCTGGGAAATCACGCCACGCGGGCCGCACGGCACGGGTGTGGTCGCCACCTCCTGGCACACTGTCACCCTCGATCCCGAGGGGGTGCGCCAGACGCTCGGGGCCGAGGCGACGCTCGAAGAGGCCCGCACCCTGGTGCGCAGGGCACTGGGGACCAACAGCTCGACCACGTTGCGCCATGCCAAGCAGTTCGCGGAGGAAGCACATGCCCGGACGTGACCTCAACGGGCCCGTCACCGTCATCAACCGGTTCCGCGTCAAGGGCGACACCGGTAAGTTCGAGCGGGAGTTCCACGAGCACTCCCAATTCCTGCGCAGACAACAGGGGTTCGACTTCCTGGTGACGGTGCGGCTCGTCGAACAGCCCCATGTCTACGTGCACTTGGGACACTGGCGCAGTCTGCGGAACTTCCTGGACGTCGTCCACGACGACACCTTCCTGGACCGGGTGCGCCGCCTCGGCGCGCTCGTCGAGACCGAGGCCGACCAGGCCGTCAGCCTGGGCCGGCTGCTGCACCACGACGCCGCCGTCGGTGACGCCGATGTCGTGCTCACCCACGCCCGGGTCCGCGGCTCGGGCGCGGAGTTCGAGCACCGCTTCGGCGCGCTGACGGACCGCTGGTCCCGGCTCGGCGGGTTCGGCGGCAGCGACCTGCTGCGCTCCACCCTCAGCCCCATGACCTACCTCGGGCTGTCGTGGTGGCGCAACGGCGACGCCTGCGTCTCCGCGCTGCACGACCCGCAGGCCGAGGACCGGCTGCGGGAGGTCTCCGAGATCGCCGACGTCACCACCGAACGGACCGTGCACATGGCCTACCAGCGCGTCATCCGCTGACGCCGGCGCGCACGCGCACCCCAGGAGCCGAGGACCCACCGGTCCTCGGCTCCGGCCGTTTCCGCCCGCGTCCGGACCGTATAGCGATCTTTGCGGCCGGACACGAGTTCCCTTCGAGCGCCCCGGCGCATCCTGCGGGCATGGCCAACGACATACGGTTCACCGTGGTCCGGGGGAGACCGGACGAGGCCGAACTGGCCGCCGTCACCACCGTGTTGCTCGCCGTGCTGCGGGCCGGCGAAGCGGCCGGCCCCGGAGCCGGCGAGCCGCTGCCGCCCCGCGCCGGATGGGGCCGCGCACACGGCCCGCGCCGCTCACCCGTCGGCTGGTCCACGCCATGACCCCGCGGCCGCCGCGCGCACCGCACCACCGGCAGCCGCACACCGCCGGACGGGCCGCGCCCGGCGACCGCAACGCACCGCCGCAGGGGCCGACCGGGCCCGTACACCACGACATGTGAGGGGGAGGCGTTGAACGGCAACCACAACTTCACCCAACTCGTCCGCTCCAGGGCCGCCCAGACGCCCGACCGGGAAGCGCTGATCGTGCTGCCCGAATACGAGGGGCGGGCACAGCCCGAAGTGGTGACCTACCGGGCGCTGGACGAGGGCGCCCGGCGGCTGGCCGGCTGGCTCCAGGACCGGGGGGCCGCCGGCGAACGCGTGCTGATCGTGCACAGCGACCGCAGGCTGTTCGCCATCAGCTTCCTGGCCTGCCTCTACGCCGGCGCCCTCGCCGTCCCGGTGCCGCCGCCCGACGGCCGCGGCAACCTGGAAGCCCGCCTCGCCGGCATCGTCAAGGACGCCGCGCCCCTCCTCGCCCTGGCGGACGGGGCCGGTGCACCGGACGTCTCCCGGCTGCTCGCCCGGCACGGCCACGGCCATATCCCCTGCCTCGCCGCCGAGGTCGTCCCCGCCTCCCGGGCCTGGCAGGAACCGGACCTGCCCGGCGACACGGTCGCCTTCCTCCAGTACACCTCCGGCTCCACCCGCGAACCCCGCGGAGTGGTGGTCACCCACGACAACCTCCTCGCCAACCAGCGGGCGATCAGCCGGGTGCTGCACACCCTGCCCGGCGCCCGCCTCGGCGGCTGGCTGCCCTTCCACCACGACATGGGCCTGATCGGCCAGTTGCTGCATCCGCTGTGGCTCGGCGGCAGCAGCGTGCTGCTCTCACCCGAGGCGTTCGTCCGGCGCCCGGTGCGCTGGCTGGAGGCGATCGGGCAGCACCACGTCACGGTCAGCGGCGCCCCGGACTTCGCCTACGACCTGTGCGTACGGCGCGTCACCGACGAGCAGCTCGCCACCCTGGACCTGTCCGGATGGGAGACCGCCGTCAGCGGCGGCGAGCCGGTGCGCCCGGCCACGCTCCGCGCGTTCGCCGCACGGTTCGCCCCGGCCGGCCTGCGCCCCGAGGTCCTCACCCCCTGCTACGGCCTCGCCGAGGCGACCCTGCTGGCGTCCGGCGCACCGGCCGGGACCGAGCGCCGCGAACTGACCGCCGACGCCGCCGCCCTGGAAACCCATGAGCTGCGGGCCCCCGCCGAGGGTGCACCACGGCGCCTGCTCACCGACTGCGGGGAGCCCGCCGACGGCGAACTGCTGATCGTCGACCCGGCCACCCGCAAGCCGCTCCCCGACGGACGGATCGGCGAGATCTGGCTGAGCGGCGACAGCATCGCGCGCGGTTACTGGCGCCGCCCCGCCGAGACCGCCGCGGCCTTCAACGGCACCACCGCGGCCGGCCGCGGCGGCTATCTGCGCACCGGCGACCTCGGCACCCGCGAGGACGGCCGGCTCTATGTGACCGGCCGCCTCAAGGACATGATCGTGGTGGCCGGCCGCAACCTCTATCCGCAGGACCTGGAGACCACCGTCCAGCGCCTCAGCGCCCTCTTCGGCGCCGTCACCGCCTTCGTGGTCCCCGGCGAGCCCGAACGCGTCGTCGTCGTGCAGGAGTTGCGGGCCGGCAGCCGCTACGACATCGACCTCGCCGCCCTCACCTCCTCGATCGGTGCGGCCCTCACGGAGGAGTACGACGTACGGGCCGGCGCGGTGCTGCTCGTACGGCCCGGTACGGTCCGCCGCACCACCAGCGGCAAGGTCGAACGCGCCGCGATGCGACGGCAGTTCCTCCAGGGCGAACTACGGCCGCTGCACCAGCAGATCGAGCCCGAGGTCCAGCAGCTGCTGCCGGTCGGGAGCGTGCGATGAGCGGCCCGGCGCAGGACCGCATCGACCGCCTGGAGTCCGCGTTCGGCCCGCTGGACGACCCCCGAAACCCCTGCGGACAGGACGCCCTGCTCGCCGCCGACGCCGCCGGCGAGTCCCTGGCCGCGGCCGAAGCGGTGCTGGACTCCTACGCCTTCGACGCCGAGTTCGTGCCCGAGCGCCACGGCGGCCGGCTGGCGCGGATGGACGTCCTGGGCCGGGTGCTGCGCCCGGTCTTCCGCCGCGACGCCTCCCTGGGCTTCGGCTACGGACTGAACTGCTTCTTCGCGGCCGTCCCGGTGTGGACCGGAGGCCAGGACGACCAGTGCGCGCTGGCCGCCCGGCTGCTGCTCGACGGCCGGCGGATCGCGGTCGCCCGCCACGAGGTCGCCCACGGCAACGCCTTCGTCCGCGAGGAGTTCGCGGCCGCGCCCGTCGAGGAAGGGTTCCTGCTCAACGGCAGCAAATCGGTCATCGCCAACGCCGCGCGCTCCGCGGGCCTGGTGGTGTTCGCGCGCACCGGCGAGACCAGGGGCCGCACCCACTCCGTGCTGCTGCTCGACCGCGACCGGCTCCCCGCAGGCCGGGTACGCAACCTGGGCCGCCGCGCCACCAACGGCATGCGCAGCACCGACTTCAGCGGCCTGAGCATCACCGACTGCGTCGTCCCGCGCGAGTCCCTGGTCGGCTCCCTCGGCGACGGCTACGAGCTGAGCCTGCGCTCCTCCCTCGTCATCCGGGGGCTGATCCCGTCCATCGTGCTGTCCGGCGCGGACACCGCGCTGCGCACCGTCGCCCGGTTCGCCACCCGGCGCCGCGCCGACGGCCGCTCCTCGCTCGACGTACGGCATGTGCGGGACGTGCTGACCGGCGCGTTCCTGGACCTTCTGCTCAGCGACTGCCTGGCCGCCGTCGCCACCCGCGCGCTGCATCTGCTGCCCCGTCAGATGAGCGCCTACGCCGCCGCCGCGGCCTACCAGGCCCCCAAGCTGCTCGCCGAGTCCATGGACGAGATGTCGGCGGTGCTGGGCAAGGCGACCTTCGCCGAGGCCGGCGCGTACGCCATGTTCCAGAAGCAGCTGCGGGATCTGCCGGTCACCTCGCTCGGCCACGCCGGCAGCGCAGGGCGCCAGGTCAGCCTGCTGCCACAGCTGCCGTACTTCGCCCGCAACGCCTGGTTCGCCGACCCCGAGGCACCGGCCGCGCTGTTCCGCATCCACGACGGGCTGCCGCCGCTGGACCTGTCGGAGCCCGCGCTGCTCGGCGACGGCGATCCGCTCGCCGCGACCCTGGTGGCCTGCACCGACGAATTGGAGGGCGACACGGCCGCGTCCCCCGGCGGCACGCTGCGGTTCCTCGCCCGCGCCTGCACCGCCGAACTCGCCGATCTGCGCGAGGCGTTCACCGATATCGCCCCCGACGACCGCAAGGCGCTGGCCAGCCCGCACGCGTTCGGGCTGGCCGACCGCTACTCCCTCGTTCTGACCGCGGCCGCCTGCCTGGGGGTGTGGCGGGAGCAGCGCGCCGGCTCCGACGCCTTCCTCGCCGACCCGTCCTGGGCGACCGCCGCGCTCTACCGCCTGGGCCGCCGCCTGGGCCTGCCGCTGCCCGACCGCCCGGCCGCGGAGGAGGACCGGGTGCTGGCCGAGGTGCTGGCCAGACTCCACGGCCGCCGCAGCTACGACCTGTACGGATCCGCGCTGGCCTGACCACCCGCGCGCCCCGTCGCCGTACCGACGTACCCGACCTGCCCTGAGGAGCCCGCCATGCACAGCACGCCGCCGGCCACCCCGCCGAACGAACCGGACTACGAGGGCTGGCTCACCGCCCGCCTACGGCACTACCTGGGCAGGCCGGTCGCGGCCGACGTCGCCTTCGCGGAGTACGGACTGGACTCGGTGGCCGCGCTGAGCCTCTACGGCGACATCGAGGAGGAGTTCGGCCCGCTGATCGACCCGACCGACATCTGGGACTACCCCACCGTGCGGGAGCTCACCCGCTACCTCCAGCTCCGCGACATCCGGCCCTGCGGCGGCCGGCGGATCCGCGCCGCCTTCGTCTTCACCGGCCAGGGCTGCCAGCACCCGGGAATGACCGCCGGCCTCTACATGCACTCCACCGGCTACCGCGGCTACCTCGACGAGGCCGCCGACGTGCTGCGGCCCTACACCGGCCTGTCCGTCGTCGACCTGATCCTCAGCGGTGACCGCCGGATCCACCGGACCGCCTTCACCCAGCCCGCGCTGTTCGCCGTGCAGTACGCCCTCGCCCGCACCCTGGAGGAGGCCGGGGTGCGGCCGGTCGCGGTGCTCGGCCACGGCATCGGCGAGTACGCCGCGGCGACCGCCGCCGGGGCGCTGCCGCTCGCCGACGCCGCCAAACTCGTCGCCCTGCGCGGGGCGTTCATGCAGTACCTCCCGGCGTCGAACGGCGGCATGATGGCCACCTGCGCCGCGCCCTACGAGGCCACCGAGGCGATCGCCGGTGAGCCGGGCGTCGTCATCGGCGCGATCAACGCCGCCCGGGCGACCGTGCTCTCCGGGGAACTGGCGGGCCTCGAACGGGTCCGGGTCCGGCTGGAGGAGCGGGGTATCCGCTGCACCCTGCTGGAGGTGTCGCACTCCTTCCAGTCGCCGCTGATGGAGCCGATGCTGCCGCGTTTCGAGGCGGTGGCCCGCCGGCTGCCCGGCGGCGCCCCGCGGCTGCCCTACTACTCCACGGTGCACGGCAGGCTCACCACCCAGCCGCTCTACGCGCCGTACTGGAGCCGGCAGATCACCGCCCCGGTCCGGTTCGCCGACGCGGCACGGCAACTGCTCGACCAGGAAACCCCCAGCCATGTCGTGGAGATCGGCCCGAAGGTCGTGCTCACCCCGTTCGTACGGCGGATGGGCGGCTCGGCCGGCCCCGTCTGCCTCGGGGTGTGCCGGGGCCCGGAGAGCAACGCCGTCGATCTGGCCGGCGTGCTCTCCGCGCTGGACGCCGGCCCGCTGTCCGACCCACTGGTACGGGCCTGACATGGCGCCGGCGTCCCCCGCTGCCGGGCCCCCGCTCCGCCGCCCCCGGGCCGTCGCCGGCCCGCAGGGACCGTGGCACACCGTCCATGACGACCTGGCCGCCACCGGTGTGGTCCTCGTCTACGGGCGGCTGGCGCAGTGGCTGCCGCACATCCAGGACGTGGCCCTGGTGCGCCCCGTGCTCGGCCGCGACTGGCACCGCTACCAGACGCTGACCCACCCGCGGGCCAAGGAACGGTTCCTGGCCTCGCGGCTGCTGCTGCGCTACGCCGCGGCGCTGGCCATCGAGACCGCGCCGGACCTGGTGGACCTGGCCTACCAGCCCGGCGGCCGGCCGTTCGTCCGCGGCTGCGACCAGATCGACATCAGCCTCAGCCACACCGAGGAGGTGATGGTGGTGGGCATCACCAGCCGCGGGCGGGTGGGCGTCGACGTGGAACTGGCGGCGCGCCGGATGGCCGGCACCGGCTCGGAGGCGCAGGGCTGCACCCCCTTCGAGCGGCAGCGGCTGGATGCCGCGGACGACGGGGTCCGCAACGACACGCTGGTGCGGCTGTGGACGCTGAAGGAGGCGTACAGCAAGGCGCTGGGGCAGGGCCTGCGGTTCCGCTTCACCGAGTTCGGCTTCGCGCTGGACGGCACCTGGGCCCGGCTGGTCGGGCCGGACGGGCGGGACGCGGGGGCCGACGACTGGGCCTTTGCCACCTTCGCCGTCGACGACAAATACGTCGTCAGCGTCGCCGTGCAGGACGCGGGGTTCGGCGGCGGCACCGACCTGTCCGTCCAGACGGCGCTGGACGCCGGGCTGCTGGACGCGCTGCTGGACACGACCGGCTGACCCCGTGCCGGACGTGCGGCTACCGCCGGCCGTCCCCTACGGGATCCAGCCGGCCTCCTCCGCGATCCGGACCGCGTCGATCCGGTTGCGGGCGTTGAGCTTGGTGACGATCGCGGTGAGGTAGTTGCGGACGGTGCCCTGCGAGAGGAACAGACAGCCCGCGATCTCCGCGGCGTCCGCGCCCCGGGCGGCCAGCCGCAGCACTTCCAGTTCGCGGGGCGAGAGCGGGTTCTCGGGGGAGTCCCAGGCGGCCAGGGCCAGTTGCGGGTCGATGACGCGCCGCCCCGCCGCCACGCTCCGCACCGCCTGGGCGAGCTGGTCGGGCGGCGCGTCCTTGAGCAGGAAGCCCGTCACCTGGGAGGCCAGCGCGCGGCGCAGCGTCCCCGGCCGCCCGAGGCTGGTGAGGATCAGGGTGCGGCAGTCCGGGAGGCGCTGGTGCAGCTCCGCGGCGGCGGTCAGCCCGTCGATGCCGGGCAGGTCGATGTCGACGACGGCGACATCGGGCCGGCTGGCGAGCGCGGCTTCCACGATCTTGTCGCCGCGGTCCACGGAAGCGATCACCCGCAGATCCGGTTCCAGTTCCAGAAGGGCGATGAGCGCACCGCGGATCATGTGCACATCCTCGGCGAGCAGGATCTTGACGGCGAGCATGGCAGGTCTCCCCCGGCCGGCAGGTGCCCGGCGCGGAGCCGGGCAGGCATCGATCAGGCCGCGGGTCTCGCGGCCATCCGGTCTTGCGTGGTGCGCGCGGCGATCGGCCGCGTCGGCGCCTCGGCCACCATCCGGAAGCACCCGTCGCGCGTCCGTTCCGCCTCCAGCCGGCCGCCGACCGCGCCGAGCCGGGCCTTGAGATTGCCGATGCCGCTGCCGCTGTGGGGGGAGAGCGCGGGCAGATCGTCGGGCACCCCGTCGTTGGTCAGGGTCAGCGTCACTCTCTCGTCCTCCGTGACGGCGCTGATGCGGCAGGTCTCGACCTTGCTGTGGCGGAGAATGTTGGTGACACCCTCGCGCAGTGCGGTGGCGAGCACGGTGTCTATGACCGGATGCAGATGTCCGCAGGCGATCTCGACCTCCGCCTGCACGTCCGCCGAGGCCAGGATCGCCGCGGCGGAATCCGCCTCGGCGGCGAGCGACATGTCACGGTACCCGCTGGCCACCGTGCGCACATCCGACAGTGCCTGACGTGAAATGTCCAGCAGGGAGGCGACCTCGTCGCGCGCCTGCTCCGGCCGGCCGGGCACCAGCCGGTAGATCAGCTCGCTCTTGAGCGTGATCGCGGAGAGGCTGTAGCCCAGCAGGTCGTGCAGGTCCCGCGAGAAGCGCAGCCGCTCCTGCGAGACGGCCAGCCGGGCGAGTTCGGCGCGGGAGCGGTGCACCTCCTGGACGAGGTCGGTGAGCCGGGACAGCCCGTAGATCACCAGGCCCGTGAAGAGCGTCGACAGCACCAGATACGACGTCTCCAGCCAACTGAGCGACACCACCAGCTGGAAGGAGGCGGGCACGGCGACCGTCGCCGCGAACGGGATCCACGCCCGCGGAAACGGCACCAGCAGGAGAATCGATCCCGCAAGCGGGCCGGTCATGCTGACCCAGGTGCGGTGGAAGATCAGGACAGGTGCGTAGGTGAAAACCGCCTGGGTCAGCAGCATCAGCACCCGCGTCCGCGTCGTCCAGCGCTGGGCCCGTGACGAGGAGTGCAGGAACTGCAGGAAGAACACGGCCAGCACGATGGCCACCGACGCGGCCAAGGTCGGCATATTGGCGCTGTACTCAAGGGAGTTGAGCGACACCACGATCGACAGGCATAACAGCACCACGATGGTGATGGTCCGGGCGAGCCGCGGCGCGGGCAGGTCACGGTCGGGCAGCCGCGCGGGCCACCGCGAACGCTGATGTGACGGCTCCGCGTCGGCATCGGACGGAACGCCGGTGACACCCATATATGCCCCCCCGTGCCTTGGCTGCGCGGCTCTCGGACGTGACAGCATAGTATGGCCAAACCTAGGCCTGGACCGCCCCGTGAAGCGGGTTTTAGGAGCTGGGCGGGGCCTCTGGCATATGGCTCAGGGGCGGGCGGACGTAGGCCCTAGACGAAGAGCGGGACGGGGTTCAGGTCCTCGTAGCGGGTCGGCCGCGTCAGCCGCCCCTCGGCCACCGGGACGTCGAAGAGCCTGCCGGGGGCGAACCGCGTCCAGAAGTGCCGCAGCCCCGGCACCAGCACCGCCACCACCGGAATGCCCACGTCCGGCCTCGTCTGGTCCAAGACCAGCAATTCCAGCCCCCGTTCGGCCACCAGCCGCTCCGCCGCCGCGATGTCGTCGCGCAGATCGGCCCGCGGCCGGTAGCCGTAACTCCCCGGTGTGCGCGCGGACTGCCCGCCGTCGGGCCGCAGATACGGCTGCCCGCCCACCGTCGCCCCGGTCCACCACGCGAGCAGGTCAGGGTCCCGGGTGAGGTACCCCGTGCCGTCCTCGCGGGCGCCCAGCACCGGCGGCAGCAGCTGGTTCATCTCGGTCAGGGCGCGGCGCAGCGCCAGCCTCGGGTCGAAGTGCGCGCCGAAGCCGAAGGTGATGTCCTGCGCGGCCTTGTCCCGCCGCCGGGAGACGGCCGCCACCACCGGAATGCCGAAGTCCGAGGTGAGATCCAGCGCCCACACCTCGCGGTGCAGATCCCGTTCGTAGGCCGTGCGCAGCCCGGCGATCCACGGTTCGTCGAAGGCATCGAGATCCAGTGCGGCATGCCGGGTCCGGTTGTACCACCACTGGGCGACCGCGTCCCGCTCCACCAGTTCCAGGAAGCCCTGCACGATGGCGTCCTCCAGGCTGCTGCCGGCCGCGTTGCCGTTGGAGTCGGCCGGCACCGCGGGCGGGGTGCCGTCCGGGGCGGGGCCGAAGTACAACAGCGAGGTGGGCAGCAGCCGTTGACGGCGCTGGGTCAGTGACCACACCGGGGTCCAGTCGGTGGGCGCGGTGACATCGAAGGGCGCGGCGACCCGCTGGAGCGGGGAGGCGGTCGCGTTCCACCTCGCGCGGTCACGGAACTGGCGTGCCGCCCACAACTGGCAGCTGTTGGGGTGCAGCGCGTCGCCGCCCAGCGCCCGCAGCGAGTCACGGATCACCGGCTCATCGCCCTGCCGCGTCCCCGAGTAGCGCTCCACGGCCTCGCACAGCGCACTGACCTGCGCCTCGACCGCGGTGACGCCCTTGCCGCCGCTGAGGCTGCGCAGCCCGCCGCGCAGCCAGCCCAGCCCGCCGCCGAGCGCCACGTTGTGCCCCGAGGTGTAACAGTGCAGCGCGGCAGGGGCGTTGTCCGCCCGCCGGATCTCGCTGACGACGCCGGTCACCGGCCCCACCAGATGGCCGTGGCGCGCCAGCATCTGCTCGGGGGGCAGCGCCCGGTGATTGCCGCCGCCGTGCGCGGCCTTGGTGCGCGAGACCGGCACCACCGGCCGGTTCACCGTCCGCGCCACCAGCCCCGGGTCACCGCAACCGGGGCACTGGGGTCTTCGGTGCACGAGGTGGTGCCGGGTGTGCAGCGTCAGGGTGTCCAGCGCACAGATCGCGTCATGGCTCTCCCGTCGTACCCCGCCCAGCCAGGTCGCCGCCATCAGCACGGCGAGTTGAAGGCCCATGGCGCGGCCGGCGGCCAGGGAGGCCTCGGGCGCCGCCACCGGGCGGTCCGCCCCCAGGGCGCGCTGCACGGCCAGTTCGCCCCGCCGGTGACCGCGCAGCCGGTCCGCCAGACAGCGCCAGCAGGCGCCCGCGTCCGGCCGGAACACCGGTCCGGCCCACGGCTCGGCGCCGCCGGGCCGCACCGGCAGCCAGGGCCGGCCCTGTGCACGGTGCCAGGTGTCGACCGCCGCCAGGTCCGGGGCGAGGTAGTCGTCGCAGAGCACGAGGGAGAGATCCGCCGTGCCCGGAGACGAGCCGCCGCCGGGGCCGGGCGCGACCACCGTGAGCCCGGAGTCCGTGCATGCGGCGCGCAGCCCGTCGGCCGCACACCGTCCCACGGCCACGATCTCGACCGTGGGACGAAGGCGCGGCGGGGCGGACCGCAGGCCGGAGACCTCCGCCAGATCCCAGAAGGCCGCGGCCGCACCGTCGGACGGCACACCGGGATCGGGGCGGTAGCCGATGAGGCCGGCCGTCGCCAGCTCGGCCACCACCGCACCGGCCTGCATCGCGGGCAGCTCCCGGGCCGCCTCCGTCAGCAGGTTCGACAGTGTCCGCGTCCCGTCGAGGAGCGGCGCGACGACCTCGGCGGGCCGGCCGAACAGCGCGGTGACCCCCCGCCCGGACAGCAGGTAGGTGGCCTCGTCGGGCACCACCTCGGCACGCAGATGGCGGCGGAAGCCGACGAAGGGCTCCGTGGTCTCCACGGCGTCAGACGGCGTACGGGATACCGGTCAGGAGCGTGGTGGCCGTGGCGTCAGGCCGTCCGAGATCCTCGATGACGAGCGACGGCGCGGTGTAGACGGGCTCCGCGCCCAGCAGCCCGAACTCGGCGAACACGGCCGCCGGGTCACTGGTGTAGCGGCGCTTCAGGTCGGGCTCCAGGCCCGCACGGGCGACGAGTTCGGCGAAACGGCAGAGGTCGGCGGCGGTGTCGGTCGTGGTCTGGGCGGACATGGTCCGGTGCGTCGCGGGCATGTGACTGTTCCCTCCGTTGTCGGACGGTCCGTCGGGGTGGCCTGAACTACTCGGCACGACGACCCGGCGTCCGGTGAGGCAGTATTCTGCGGGCGCCGGAGGCACAGGCCCCAGTGCCTGGCTCACCACATCGGCATGACATTTTCATGATTGTGTTCATGAGTGGCTCACTGGGCTCGTGCGCTCCCCGGTGCGAACCTCGCTTGAAGCTCGAGATGACCCGCGGCCCCGTGGCCGGCGGTTGTGACTCACGAGGGGAGAGCACGCATGGAAATCAAGGTTCTGGGCCCGCTGACCGCCCACGAGCACGGTGTCTCGCTGGTGCCGAGCGCCGCCAAACCGCGCCAGATACTCGCGCTGCTCGCGCTACAGGGCGACCATGTGGTGACCGTGCCCACGCTGATGGAGGAGATCTGGGGGCAGAACGTGCCGCGCAGCGCGGCCACCACCCTTCAGACCTACATCCTCCAGCTGCGCCGCAAGATCGCGGTGGCCCTGGACGGCGACCCCGTGCGCAACGCCAAGGAAGTCCTGGTCACCCAGCACGGCGGCTATCTCCTCCAGGTCCAGCCCGGCCAGGTCGACGTCCAGGAGTTCGAGCAGCTCGCCCTGTCGGGACGCGGCGCCTACGACGCCCATGACTACGCCGCCGCCTCCGCCCTGCTGGGCAAGGCCCTGGCGGTCTGGCAGGGGCCCGCGCTGGTCGATGTGCCCGTGGGAGGCGTACTGGAACTGGAGGTGCTCCGGCTGGAGGAGGACCGGATGGCCTGTCTGGAGCGCCGGATCGACGCCGACCTCAAACTCGGCCGGCACACCGAAGTGGTGCCCGAACTCTGCTTCCTCGCCGCCCGGCACCCCATGCACGAGAACTTCTGCGCCCAGCTGATGACCGCACTGCACTGCTCCGGCAGCTCCTGGCGTGCGCTGGAGGCGTACCAGCGGCTGCGCGACGCGCTCGTCGGGGAGCTCGGCATCGAGCCGTCGGCCCGGCTCCAGCAGCTCCAGCACGCCGTACTGTCCGGCGACGTGGACCTCGGGCAGTCGCTGACCGCCACCGGCTGACGGCGGCCGCGGGCCGCCGCGGCCGGGCCGGGCCACGAGCGCCCGGCAGCCGCCGCCGCGCGCTCTCCAGCGGGGTTCGAGCCGCCGTTCCTACGTTCGGCCGATGACGATCCTTCAGGAAACCGCGACCCCGCCGCTCGCCCCGCCGCGCCCCGACCTCGGCCGGGCCACCGACGAACTGCACCGCCTCAAGGAGGAGGTCAGCCGCGGCCCCGACGCGGCCGCCACCCGCCGGCAGCACGCCAAGGGCAAGCTGACCGCCCACGAGCGGCTGGAACTCCTCTTCGACGAGGGCACTTTCACCGAGATCGAACCGCTGCGCCGGCACCGTGCCACCGGCTTCGGGCTGGAGTCCCGCAAGCCGCACGGCGACGGCGTGATCATCGGCTGGGGCCTGGTGCACGGCCGCACCGTCTTCGCCTACGCCCATGACTTCCGGGTGTTCGCCGGGGCGCTGGGGGAGGCGCACGCGACGAAGGTGCACAAGGTCATGGACCTCGCGGAGGCGTCCGGCGCCCCGCTGGTCTCGCTCAACGACGGCGCGGGCGCCCGCATCCAGGAGGGCGTCACCGCACTCGCCGGCTACGGCGGGATCTTCCGCCGCAACGTCCGCGCGTCCGGGGTGATCCCGCAGATCTCCGTGATGCTCGGCCCGTGTGCCGGCGGCGCGGCCTACTCCCCGGCGCTGACCGACTTCGTGTTCATGGTGCGCGAGACCGCCCAGATGTTCATCACGGGACCGGACGTCGTCCAGGCCGTGACCGGGGAGAAGATCACCCACAACGGTCTGGGCGGCGCGGATGTGCACGCCGGGACCTCCGGCGTCGCCCACTTCGTCTTCGACGACGAGGCCGCCTGCCTGGAAGAGGTCCGCTGGCTGCTGTCGCTGCTGCCCCGCAACAACCGTGAACTCGCCGCGCCCGTACGGGGCGAGGACCCCGCGGACCGGCGCACCGACGCGCTCACCACCCTGGTCCCCGCCGACCCCGGACGCGCCTACGACATGCGCGCGGTGATAGAGGAGATCGTCGACGACGGCGAGTACCTGGAGGTGCACGAGGGCTGGGCCCGCAACGTGGTGTGCGCCCTGGCCCGGCTCGACGGGCAGACCGTCGGCATGATCGCCAACCAGCCGAACACCCTGGCCGGCGTGCTCGACATCCATGCCTCGGAGAAGGCCGCCCGCTTCGTCACCACCTGCGACGCCTTCAACATCCCGCTGGTGACGCTGGTGGACGTGCCCGGCTTCCTGCCGGGCGTAGACCAGGAACACGGCGGCATCATCCGGCACGGCGCCAAGCTCCTGCACGCGTACTGCAACGCCACCGTGCCCCGTATCTCCGTCGTGCTGCGCAAGGCCTACGGCGGCGCGTACATCGTCATGGACTCCCGGTCCATCGGCGCCGACCTGTCCTTCGCCTGGCCCACCAACGAGATCGCGGTGATGGGCGCCGAGGGCGCGGCCAATGTCGTCTTCCGCCGCGAGATCGCCGCGTCCCCCGACCCGGACGCGACCCGCGAGCGACTGGTCAAGGAGTACAAGTCCGAGCTGATGCACCCCTATTACGCGGCCGAACGCGGCCTCGTCGACGACGTCATCGACCCCGGCGACACCCGGCGGGTGCTGGTGCGGTCCCTGGCCATGCTCCGCGAGAAGAAGGCCGAACTGCCCGACCGCAAGCACGGCATCGTCCCGACATAGAGCCGCGGGCAGCCCGCTGACCAGCACACACGGCATCCCCGTCGGCAGATCCACGCACATACGAGCGGGTATCGAGGCGAGGGCCGAACCATGGCGGAGCCGGCAGCGGGGGAAGCGCCACGAACGGCCACCGAAGCTGTCCGCCGCGGCGGCGGGGCGCCGGGGGGACACCCCTCCCGGCCCCGGCCCCGGCCGCCGGGCTCATCGAGGAGCGGACCGACCGAAGGGAACACCGTGGCCCGCAACGTTCTGTCAGGCCCGTACCCGCAGGGGTACCCGGCCCCGTCGAAGGCGAGGTAGCGGCGATGCGCAGAGTCGCCATCACAGGACTCGGGGCCGTGGCGCCCGGGGGAGTGGGCATCAAGAACTACTGGGACCTGCTGACCGCCGGCCGGTCGGCGACCCGCACGATCTCCTTCTACGACGCCTCCCCGTTCCGCTCGCGGGTCGCCGCCGAGTGCGACTTCGACCCGGTGGCGGCCGGACTGACGCCCCAGGAGATCCGCCGGCTGGACCGCGCCGCGCAGTTCGCGGTCGTCTCCACCCGCGAGGCGCTCGCCGACAGCGGCCTGGACACCGCCGGCCTCGACCCGGGCCGGATCGGCACCTCCCTGGGCAGCGCGGTCGGCTGCACCACCAGCCTGGAGCGCGAGTACGTCGTCGTCAGCAACGGCGGACGCAGCTGGCAGGTCGACCACACCTACGCGGTCCCCGAGCTCTACCGGCACTTCGTGCCCAGCTCGATGGCCGCCGAGGTCGGCATGGCGGCCGGCGCCGAGGGCCCCGCGGCCGTCATCTCCACCGGGTGCACCTCCGGACTCGACTCCCTCGGGCACGCCGTCGAGCTGATCCGCGAGGGCACCTGTGACGTGATGATCGCCGGCGCCACCGAGGCGCCCATCTCCCCGATCACCTCGGCCTGTTTCGACGCCATCCATGCCACCACCCCGCGCAACGACACCCCGGAGAGCGCCTGCCGCCCCTTCGACCGCACCCGCAGCGGACTGGTCCTCGGCGAGGGCGCGGCCGTCCTCGTGCTGGAGGAGCTGACGAGCGCACGGGCACGCGGTGCGCACATCTACGCGGAGATCGCCGGGTTCGCCGCGCGCTGCAACGCGTACCACATGACCGGCCTCAAGCCGGACGGCCGTGAGATGGCGCAGGCCATCGACGCCGCCCTGGACGAGGCGCGGATCGACCCCACCGCCATCGACTACATCAACGCCCACGGCTCCGGCACCAAGATGAACGACCGGCACGAGACCGGCGCCTTCAAGCGGAGCCTCGGCGCGCACGCCTACCGCACCCCGGTCAGCTCCATCAAGTCCATGATCGGGCACTCGCTCGGCGCGATCGGCTCGCTGGAGATCGCCGCCTGTGCGCTGGCCATGGAGCACTCGGTGCTGCCGCCCACCGCCAATCTGCACGAGCCCGACCCCGAACTCGACCTGGACTACATCCCGCTCACCGCCCGCGAGCAGAAGACCGACACCGTCCTCAGTGTCGGCAGCGGCTTCGGCGGGTTCCAGAGCGCGATGGTGCTGGCCCGCCCGGAGAGGAGCGCCGTATGACCGCCACGACCGTGGTGACCGGCATCGGCATCACCGCACCCAACGGCCTGGGCACCGAGGACTACTGGAAGGCGACCCTGGACGGCCGCTCCGGTATCGGCCCGGTCACCCGCTTCGACGCCTCGCAGTACCCCGCGACGCTGGCCGGCGAGGTCCCCGGCTTCGTCGCCGAGGAGCACATCCCCAGCCGGCTGATGCCGCAGACCGACCACATGACCCGTCTCGCCATGACCGCCGCCGCCTGGGCCATCGACGACGCGGGGGTCGACGCGGCGGCCCTGCCCGAGTACGGCATGGGCGTGGTCACCGCCGCCTCGGGAGGCGCCGTCGAGTTCGGCCAGCGGGAACTACAGAACCTGTGGAGCAAGGGCAAGGAGTACGTCAGCGCCTACCAGTCGTTCGCCTGGTTCTACGCCGTCAACACCGGCCAGATCTCCATCCGGCACAAGATGCGCGGCCCCAGCGGGGTGCTGCTGACCGAACAGGCCGGCGGTATCGACTCCCTCGGCCACGCGCGGCGCCATATCCGCAAGGGCATCCCGCTGGTCGTCGCCGGCGGTGTCGACGCGGCCCTGTGCCCCTGGGGCTGGGTACCGCAGCTCGCCTCCGGGCGGATGAGCACCGCCGGTGACCCGGCCCGTGCCTATCTGCCGTTCTCGCCGGACGCCTGCGGCTATGTCGCCGGCGAGGGCGGGGCCATCCTCGTCACCGAGGACGCCGGCAGCGCCCGCGAACGCCGCGCACCGCAGGTCTACGGCGAAATCGCCGGGTACGCCGCCACTCTCGACCCGGCCCCCGGCTCCGCCCGTCCGCCCGGTCTGGGCCGGGCCGCGCGCAACGCGCTGGCCGACGCGGGCCTGACACCCGCCGACATCGATGTGGTCTTCGCCGATGCGGCGGGCGTCCCGGACCTGGACCGGGTGGAGGCCGAGGCGATCACCGGCCTCTTCGGCCCGCGCGCCGTGCCCGTCACCGCCCCCAAGACCATGACCGGCCGGCTGCTCGCCGGCGGCGCGGCCCTGGACGTGGCCACCGCCCTGCTCGCCCTTCGCGACGGCGTCATTCCCCCCACCGTCAACGTGGCAGCCCCGGCCACGGACTTCCCCCTCGATCTGGTCACCGGGTCACCGAGGGAGCAGGACCTGCGCGCCGCGCTGGTGCTCGCCCGCGGTCACGGTGGCTTCAACGCGGCCCTCGTCGTACGACGGCATGCCGCGACGACGGACCCGGCATCCGGCCGGAACGACTGAGAGGACACGCCATGCCCATCACCACCACCCACGTCACCCTCACCGACCTCACCCGGATGCTGCGCGAGAGCGCGGGCGAGGAGGAGGGCGTCGACCTGGACGGCGACGTCATCGACACGCCCTTCATCGAGCTCGGCTACGACTCGCTCGCGCTGCTCCAGGTGATCGGCGAGATCCAGCGTGAGTACGGCGTGGAGATCCCGGACGACGCGGTCGTCGACGCCGAGACCCCGCGCGCCCTGCTCGACCTCATCAACGCCGGCAGCACGTCGGCCGCATGATCAGGCGTCGAAGGCGGCCATCCCGGTTCCCCCGGCCGGACGGGCCGCCTTCGGCGCCGCTCCAACAGGAGTGAGGCTGCCTCGTGGCGGGGCCCGCACCACCACCGGCTCCGCCACGCAGGCTCCTCTTCCCTGCACGTTTCCCGCGCCCGGCCCGACGGCCGCCACCGCCGCCCCCCCGCACCACCACCGTCTTGCGCACCGCGCCCTTCCCCGCACCACGCCGGCCCCGCACCGCCCATGCCCCTGCCACCGCCCGGCAGACCGCTCCCACCAGGCAGACCGCCCCCACCCGGCATCCGCCCGCCGCGCACCACTTGCCACACCCCGCATGTGCACCCGCCCGGAAGGAGGGCACCCATGTCTCTCGCCAACCAGACCGCGGTGACCAGAAGGCTGGAGATCACCCCCAAGGCACCACCGTTCCCGGGCGACACGGACACCCCGCCCGCCGCCGACGAAGCGGGCACCGGCCCGGCCCTCGGTATCGACGCGGCGCCCGACGCAGCCACCGCTACCGATGCAGCCACCGGTACCGATGCAGCCACCGGTACCGACGCGGCCCCCGGTGCAGTCACCGGCACGTCCCTCGGCACCGTCCTCGACGCCTCCGCCGGCCGCGCGCTCTCGCCCACCGCCGTCACCGCCGTGCTGCACGCCTTTGGCGGCAGGCCCCGTGAACTGCCGCCCCGTACCGTCGTCTTCATCGGATCCACCGCCGCGCTCACCGGACTTCCCGCCACGCACGAGGGCATCCCGGTGCGTGCCGCCCCCTCACCCGCGCACGCCCTGCACCTGGCCCACCACGAACTCCAGGCCAAGACCGCCGACCTGGCGTTGGTTGCGGGCTTCCAGGAGCCCCTGGGCCGGGCCGTCACCGTCCAGACCCTCCGGCGGGCGGCCGAAGCGGTCGCCGCCGACGACAGTGTGCTGGGGGTGCTGGACTTCGAGGGCTGCGCGGGACCGGCGGACGAGCCGATCCTGCGCCCCTCCCGGCACAGCCGCCGGCTCACCGACCCCGCGGCGCCCCGTCTGCTGCTCTGGTCCGGTGGCAACGCGGCGGAGGAACAGCGCGTACGGCGCGAACTGGCGCCCCTGCTCGACGGGTTGTTCCCGGAGGCTTTCCCCGCCCTGCCCACCACGATGCCCTGCGGCCAGGCCCCCGGCCCCGTCCGCGCCGGAGCCGTCACCACCGCCGAGCGGGCCCCTGCGGCGGTCGCCGCGGCCCGCGCCGGGTACGCGCCCCGCCCCCGCCCGGTCGCGCTGCTCTTCCCCGGCCAGGGCTCCCAACACACCGCGATGGCCGCCGGACTCTACGGCCGGGACCCGGTCTTCACCGCCGCCGTCGATGCCGTACTGGGGCTGATGGGCCCGGAGGGGCCCGCCATCCGCGCCGACTGGCTCACCGACGCCCCGTCCCTCGCCATCGACGACGTCCGCCGCGCCCAGCCCCTGCTCTTCGCGGTCGACTACGGCCTGGGGTGCATGGTGCTCAGCTGGGGCATCCGCCCGGCCGCCTTCCTCGGTCACAGCGCCGGCGAACTGGTCGCCGCGGTTCTCGCCGGAGTGGTCCCGCTCAGCGACGCGGTCGCGATGATGCGCGAGCGGGTCGTCGCGGCGGTGCGGATTCCCGCGGGCGGCATGCTCGCGGTGGCCGCCGGCGCCGACACCCTGCGGCCCTACCTGCGCGCCGATGTCGTCATCGCCGCGGTCAACGCCACCAGCCAGACCATGCTGGCCGGTTCGACCGCTCCGCTGGCGGACACCGCCGCCGCCCTGCGCGCCGACGGGCACACCGTCGTCACGGTGCCCGCCACCAGCCCCTTCCACAGCCCGGCCATGGCCCCGGCCTCGGCCGCGGTGGAACGCGCCTACACCGGTATCCCCTTCCGCGTCCCCGCCCTGCCGCTCTACTCCGGCTACACCGGCGACCTGCTGGGCCCCGACGACGCGGTCAGCCCCCGCTTCTGGGCCCGTCAGATCACCGACCCGGTGCTCTTCCAGCCCGCGCTCGATCAGCTGCTGGCGGCCGACGACATGCTTCTCGTCGAGGCGGGCCCCCGGCAGACCCTCACCGTCTTCGCCCGCCGTCACCGCGCCGTCCGTCTGGGCGCCTCGGCCGCCGTCCCCCTCCTGCCCGCCCGCCCCACCACCCCGGAGGCCGACCGGCACGCCGTCCTGACCGCCGCCTGCCGCCTCTGGCAGGAGGGCCACCAGCTGAAAGGAGAAGCCCTGGCCCGGCTCTGGACCTGCGCCGCGGAAGCGGCCGACCCCGCCCCCGCCACCCGTGCCGACACACCCCCGGTGGGCGTCGCGAGCTGAAGCCGCCGCGGACGGGAATCCGGGGTGCCCGCGCCGGTTTCCCGCGGCGGCCCCGCTCCCCGTCAGCCGCTCCCCATCAGCCGCTCCCCGCTCCGGCCGTCGGGGAGCGCCCGGCTGCCCCCCGGCACCCACCGCGCCCCGAGAGCGGTCGGGGACCGGAGACCTTGCCCCGGCCCCCGATCCCGCCCGTTGGCCCCCGCTCCCGCCCATTGGCCTCCTTATGGCACGACGGGAGCGGGCCAGGCTGTACCAATGGCACAGTCCTCACGGCCTCTGTTGAGCAACCTGCCGCAATGATGCTGTGATGGGCCCGTCGATGGCGCTGCGGATCCCCGCGGCGCCTTTTTCATGCGGGAACGTCGAAGGGGTGGAAGCTGTGCTGAAGAGGATGTTCGTGGCTCCGGATCCGGGGTGGCTGCGGCTGCGCAGCGCCGCCCGGTCCGTCCTCGGCATCGGCCTGGCGGTCACCGTGTGCGGCTACGCCGAGCACTCGCTCGTCGCGGCCATCACCGGCGGGCTCGCCGCGCTGCTCGCCCTCTTCACGGTCACCGATGCCACGCCCCGCAAACAGATGGTCACCACGGGCCTGCTGCCCGCGGTCGGCTTCCCGGTGCTCGCCGCCGCGGCGGTGCTCCACGATCACCCGGTGGCACGGGGCGTGGCCTTCGCCGCCGTGGTGGGTGCGGGGGTCTACGCCCGCCGTTGGGGGCCGCGCGGGCACGCCCTGGGGGTGTTCGCGTTCATGACGTTCTTCGCCGCGCAGTTCCTGCACACGGTGCCGGACCAGCTGCCCCAGCTGTATGCCGCGGTCGCCCTCTCCCTGCTCGCCTCCTCGACCGTCCGCTTCGGGGTGTGGTGCTACGAGCGCCGGCTGCCCCCGGTCGTACTGCCCGCTCCGCCGGGCGGCCGGGGACTCGCCCGGACGACCACCCGCCAGGCGATCCAGGCCACCGCCGGCAGCGCCTTCGCCCTCGTCCTGGGCCAGTTGCTCTCCGAACAGCGCTGGTACTGGGCCGTGGGCGCCACTTGGTGGATCTTTGTGAACACCGCCTCGCGCGGCGAGACGCTGGTCCGCGGCTTCCGCCGGACCCTCGGCACGGTCGTCGGCATCGCCCTCGGGCTGCTCGTCGCCGTCCCGCTGCACGGTGCCGTCGTCCCCACCGTGGCGCTGGTCGCGGTCAGCGTCTTCGGGATCTTCTACACGGCCGCCGTCTCGTACACCTGGATGATGCTCGCGGTGACCTTGATGGCCACGCTGCTGTACGGGTTGCTGGGAGTGCTGGACGCCGACCTGCTCACGCTGCGTCTCGCGGAGACCGGGGTGGGCGCGCTCGGCGCGGCGCTGGCGGTGCTCCTGGTGCTGCCCGTCACGACCCACGCCACCACCGACGCCTGGATCCAGCGGGCCCTGCGCTGTGTGCACCACTGCACCGCCGAGGCCGCCGCCCGCCTCGCGGGCTCCGCGACCGCGGACCCCGCCCCCCACGTCGCCGACCTGGAGCTCCTGCTGGGCAGGGTGCGGCTGTCGCTCTCCCCGCTCGTGCACCCGCTGAGCCCGCTGCGGGCCCGTAAGGCGCGGGCGCGGCAGGTGCTCGCGCTGCTCGACGACTGCGCCCGTGAGGTCCGCGGGCTGGCCTCCATCGCCGCCGACCCGGAGGCATCCCACGACGCCCGGCTCACCGCCGCCTGCCAGCGGGTGGAGGCAGCCGTCGAAGCCCTCACCACACCGCGCGGCGCACGCGACGCGGCAGCCACCACCGTCGCCGAGTCGCACCCTCCCGCGGCGGAACCCGCACTGGTCCATCTCCACGGCCTGGAGCGGGCGCTCGCCGAGCTCGCCGCGCCACTGCGCAGCTCCCGGCGCTCCCCCCTGGTCGACGCCTGACCCCGGCGCCTGCGGACACCGCCGCCACGGCCCCTCCTTCGCGGCGCCCGGGGCGCCCGGGGCGTACCCGCGGTCACGGGCACCCGGGCCCACGGGCCCGCGCCCGTGAGCGGGAACCGGCCAACGCCCCCAACCGCCCCGCCCCTGACTGTTAGCGTCGGCCGGGTACCTCAACGGGCGGGCGGACGAAGGGCGGACCAGTGGGGACGAGCGACCACGGCCGACGGGCATACATCGGATCGTTCACCGCGGCCGGCGGCCTCGGCATCACCACGGCGGCCGTCGACCCGGACACCGGCGCACTCACCCCGCTGCACTCCACCGACGCCGTCCCCAACCCCTCCTACCTGGCCCCGAGCCCCGACGGCCGGTACCTCTACGCGGTCAGTGAGACCCCGGACGGTGCCGCAGCCGCCTTCGCCCTGACCCGCCGGGGACCGGAACTACTGGCACCCGCCGTCCCCGTGGACGGCGCCGACCCCACCCACCTCACCCTGGCCGACGGCCGTCTCGTCACCGCCAACTACAGCTCCGGAAGCCTCAGTACGCTCCCCGTACGGGCCGACGGCACGCTCGCCGGACCCGCCACCGTGCTCGCCCACCAGGGCAGCGGCCCGCGGTCCGACCGCCAGGAGGGCCCGCACGCCCACGCCGTGCTGCCCGACCCCAGCGGCCGCTGGCTGCTCAGCGTCGACCTGGGCACCGACTCGGTCCGCAGCTGTGCCCTGGCCGCCGAGGGGGCGCTGACCGTACACGCCGAGACCCGGCTGCGGCCCGGCAGCGGCCCGCGCCATCTCGCCTTCCACCCCGACGGCGACCGCGCCTATGTCCTCAACGAACTCGATCCGACGGTCACGGTCTGCCGATGGGACCCCGGGCACGGTGCGCTGACCCCCTTGGGGGAGACCCGCCTCCTCCCGGACGAGGCCAGGGCGGTTGCGGCGGACACCTTCCCCTCCGAACTCGTGGTCTCCCCCGACGGCCGGTTCGCCTGGGCCGCCAACCGGGGCCACGACAGCCTCTCCGTCCTGTCCCTCCACGGCGGCACCGCAACCCTCGTCACCACCGTCCCCTGTGGTGGCCACTGGCCCCGCGATCTGGCGCTGCATCCCGACGGCCGGCATCTCTACGCCGCCAATGAGCGCTCCGGCGACGTCACCTGGTTCACCGTCGACCCGGCGACCGGCGTCCCGGCCCGGGGCGGATCCGTCGAGGCACCGGCCGCCTCCTGCGTGGTCTTCGTCTGAGCTGCCCCCGGGCCGCCGCCTCACCCCTGGGGAAAGCGCCCGCCGAAGTACACCTGCGTCTCGGCGAGCCGGCCGTCCCGCACGCTCATCACCTCGACGTTGCGATGCCGCTCGCCCGTCGTCAGCTCGTACTCGTACCGGACGAAGACCTGCTCGCCGTCGATGGCCACGGCGTCGAGAATCTCCTGCGAGCGCAACCGGTCCGCCGTGGGGAAGCAGATCTCCAGGAAAGCGGCTTTGCCGATGTGGTCGTCCTGCGGGCTGGTGAAGACGAAATCCTCCGCGAGCAGCCGTTCCATGGCCGCGCGGTCCTGGGCGAGGTAGGCCGCGAAGGCGGCGCGGACGAGGTCGACGTTCGACATGAACTTCCTTCCGTGGACGGCGCGGCCGCGCCACGAGCGGCGAGCGGCCGGTGAATGGCTTTTACAGGGTGTGGGACGCCGCCGGGTTCCTCGACTCATCGGTCGGCGCCCAAGGGGCACGGAAAGCGCCCTGTGAGGGCCTCTCGTGGACGCACGCCCACACCTCCGCCTGCACCGCGACCTCCGGCCTCCTGGGCCGCCTGAGGGGCATCTGTGCCGCTCGCAGCGGAACCGGACGTATCGTCTCCGTCTGGACAGCGCGCCTGGACGCACCGGGACACCGCACCGGGAGACCGCACCCGGACACGGCGAAGGGCCGCCCCCGCGCACTGCGCGAAGACGGCCCTTCGGAGAGATGTGTCCGGCCCGGGGAGACCCCTAACGGACCGGCGCCCCCTGCGTCTGCGTCGGGAGGGTGATGCCCACCGCCGCCGCGTAGTTCGACAGCGCCAGCCGGCCCACCGTGCCGTAGGCGCCCAGCGCCTCGGCCGATGCGCAGCCCGCCTCCGCCGCGGCCGCCCCCAGAAGGCCGTCGGTGATCTCCGGGCCGATCAGGTACGGGGCCAGCGCCAGCTGCTGCGAACCGGACCCGCGCAGCTGCTCGGCCGTACGGGAGATGGCGCCCTCCTCGTCCAGGGCGGCGGCCAGCACCGGCACCGCGAGCCGCGCGGAGAGCAGCATGCCGGTGATCCCGGCGGCCTGCACGGCCTCCTCGCCGCCCACGGTGGCGAGGATGATGCCGTCCGCTGCCGTGGCGACGGTGAACAGCCGGGCGCGGTCCGCGCGGGCCAGACCGGCCTCGGAGAGCCGGACGTGCAGCGCCTCGGCGAGCAGCGGGTGCGGGCCGAGGACATCGGTCAGCTCGGCGCCGGAGCCGCTGTTCATCATGGCCTGGCGTATCCGGCGCAGCAGGGCGCTGTCCGGCCCGGCCAGCAGCGGCACCACCACAGCGGCGGGGCCGGGGTCGGGCTGCCCGTCGGCGCCCACCCGGGCCTTGTGCTCCACGGCGGCCTGCGCCAGCACGGCCTCCAGGGACGGGAACTCGTCGTCCCCGCCGTCGACGTAGCCGATCCGGGCGTCGAGGCCGGGGAGCTCCGAGCGGGCGATGCTCGAAACCTCTTCCGCCAGGCTGCGCGAGGCGGCGGAGGGGGTGCCGGGCACGGCCAGCACCAGGGCGGGCGCGCCTTCGGGTGCGGCGAGCGGTTCCGGCTTGCGGTGGCGGCCGGTCTGCCGTCGCGGCATTCGTACAGGCAGGCCGGGTGCGGCTCCCGGGCTCGGGGATGCGGCGTCAAAATCGGGCGAGCCAGGTGCGGGCCCAGTGGGGGAACTCATGGCGCCGCATGCTAACGGTTCGGGCCACCCCCGCGCGGAGGGAGGGTTCGGTGGCGAGGTATCCGTCCCGATTTATCCCGCGCGTCACGCCCACTACCCCGGCGCAGGCCGTGTGATCTGCAACAACTGCGCGTCGGCGGGCAGTGTCAGGCGGTCGCCGGCCAGTGCCGCGGCGATGGTCAGCGACCCGTCGAGCGGGCTGCCCGCGGCCGCTGCCGGGCGGGCGTCGGGCAGCCGCTCGGCCAACGCCGTGCGCAGCGGGGCCAGCAGCGGTTCGCCCAGTCCGAACAGCCCGCCGGTGCAGGCCACCGCGGTGCCGGTCCCCGGCGGGCAGACCGTCGCGGCGGCATCGGCGATATGGCCCGCTGCGGCCTGCACGATGTTGAGGGCCGCCGGGTCGTCCTCGGCGGCGCAGCGGGCGACCTCCGGGGCGAACGAGGCCAGCACGGCGGGCCGGTCGGGGCGCGGGTAGAGCGCGCCGGGCAGCCCGGCGACCGGCCCGAACGTCGCTTCCGCCCGTGCCAGCAGGGCGGCCGAACCGCCCGGCCGTCCGTCGTACGCCCGCATCGCGGCCTCCAGCCCGGCACGGCCGATCCATGCGCCGCCACCGCAGTCGCCCAGCAGATGGCCCCAGCCGTCCGCGCGGCGCCAACCGCCCTTCGTGGTCAGATCCGTGCCCAGGGCGATCATTCCGGTGCCCGCGGCCACCACGGCACCGGACCGCTGGCCCAGCGCACCGGCGTACGCGGTCACGGCGTCCGCCGCGAGGGCGAGGTGGTGCACCCCGAACGCGGTGGCCAACGCGGCCGGCAGCCGGGCACGCAGCTCCGCGCCCAGCGTCGCCATACCGGCCGCGCCCACGCACACCGCCGCAAACCCGTGCGCACCCGCTTCGCGCCGCAACTCCTCCGCCATGGGCAGGAGTTGGCGCAACATATGGTCCGCGTCGATCCCGGCGGGACCGGTGCGCACCGGCTCGGGCGAGGAGCGGCCGGCCAGCGGCCGGGCCTCGGCGTCGTCGGCGCGTGCGACGGCGATCCGCAGCCCCGAACCGCCCGAGTCGACCCCGAGCACCCCGAGGAAACGGCCGGACCCGAGGGCACCCGGGCTGTGGCCGGCGGGCTCAGCCAAAGCCGCGGGCGTCCTGCTTGAGGGCGGTGTCGACGGTCAGGGCCGTGGCGACGACCAGGCTCAGCAGCGGGTCGGGCAGCTGATGGTGGATCTGGAGGACGTAGTTGTCCGCGGTCGTGAACATCGTCTTGGCCAGACCTTCCCAGGTCTTGGTGATCCGGGCGACCTCGGTCTCGGCATGGTCCATGATGGCGAAGTTCCAGGCGCGCCAGTTCTCGGCCTTGATGGCGCCGATCTGCTGGCCGTTGACCATCATCGCGAAGTTGATCTTCCCGATGGCGTTCTGCTGCACGATCTCGCCGACCGGTGAGCCGTCCGGGCGCTGCACGATCACCTTGGACTTGATGATCTTCGCGGGCCGGGTCAGGATCAGCTGCGGCTGGCCGTAAGCGTCCCGGATCTCCAGCTTGTGGGTCATGTACTGATCGAGGCTGGAGACGACGCGGAGCACCTTCTTGGCCGTGCTCTGGCCGACCTGGACGACCGCGCCGATCGTGTTGCCGTGCTGGTCGAAGACCCCGTATTCGTTGGTGACCTCGATGAGCTTGGCCTTCTGGTTGACCACCAGCACCGGTTCGGTGAACAGCGTGCCGCCGCCCGGTCCGCCGGGCGTCACCCCTGCCTGGTGCTGCACCTGCTGCTGCACGGCATCCGGCTGCGCACCCGGCTGCTGCATCGGCTGCCGGCCGTACGGCTGCTGCATGGGCTGACCCGGCGCCTGCTGGCCGGGCGCCTGCTGGGGGTAGCCGTAACCCTGCTGACCGTACGGAGCACCACCCTGCTGCTGGCCCGGATACGGGGCCTGGCCCGGCGCCTGCTGCTGCGGTGCGAACTGCTGGGGCATCGGCTGCTGCGGCGCGGGCTTCTGGAGCGTCTGTTGCTGCGGCGGCTGCTGGCCGGCCTGCTGCTGAGGAGCCTGCTGCTGGGGGGCCTGCTGCTGTGGGGCCTGCTGTTGCGGGGCCTGCTGAGCCCCCGGCTGCGGCGCCTGGCCTTGGCCCGGCGCCGCGGCCTGTTGTCCCGGGTGGGTGTGCTCCGTCCACTGGGACCCGTCCCACCAGCGAAGTTGGTGGGGGGTGCCCTGCGGGTCGGCATACCAGCCCGCAGGGATGTTCGCATTCGTCATGCCAGGCACACTATCGCCCGGTGTCAGGGCAGCCTCCAGTCGACGGGCTGTGCGCCCTGTCGCACCAAGAGGTCGTTCACCCGGCTGAAGGGCCGCGAGCCGAAGAATCCCCGGTCGGCGGACATGGGGGAGGGGTGCGCGGACTCGACGGCCGGCAGATCGCCGAGCAGCGGCCGCAGATTGCGCGCATCGCGCCCCCACAGCACCGACACCAGCGGGCGCCCGCGCGCCACCAGCGCACGGATGGCCTGCTCGGTGACCTCCTCCCAGCCCTTGCCGCGGTGAGCGGCGGGCTTGCGGGGCGCCGTCGTGAGCGCTCTGTTCAGCAGCAGCACGCCCTGGTGCGTCCACGGAGTCAGATCGCCGTTCGACGGGCGGGGCAGCCCGAGGTCGGAGTGCAGCTCGCGGAAGATGTTCTCCAGGCTGCCGGGCAACGGACGTACATCCGGCGCCACGGAGAAGCTCAGCCCGACCGCATGCCCCGGTGTGGGGTAGGGGTCCTGTCCGACGATGAGCACCCGCACCTCGTCGAAGGGCTGTTGGAAGGCGCGCAGCACATTGTTGCCGGCCGGCAGATAGGTGCGTCCCGCGGCGATCTCCGCCCGTAGGAAGTCGCCCATCGCGGAGATCTGTCCGGCAACGGGCTCAAGTGCCTTGGCCCAGCCTGGTTCGACAATGTCTTGGAGAGGTCGTGCAGCCACGGGATCACCCTACTGGCCGCGGCCCGCTCCCCTTCAACCGATGGCCCGAGCCTCGTCCGGCCGGCACGGCGACCCCTCGCAACTGACGCCCCGTTAGGTGCCGCTATCCGATATGTGCCATCGCGCCGCGTCGCGTCCCTTGCTCCTCCGTCTCCCTCAGGCCACCGCGGCCCGTACGCACAGCACATCCGGCAGATGGGAGGCGAGTTGCTGCCAGCTGTCGCCGTCGTCCGCGCTGGCGTACACCTCGCCGTTGCGGTTGCCGAAATACACCCCCGCGGGATCGGCGTCATCGACGGACAGCGCGTCCCTGAGCACGGTGCCGTAATGGTCCTCGTCCGGCAGTCCGTCGCTCAGGGCCTGCCAGCTCCGGCCGGCGTCGGTCGTGCGGAAGACCCGGCAGCGGTGCCCGGCCGGCACCCGGTCGATATCGGCGGTGATCGGGAAGAGGTAGGCGACGTCTCCCGTGCGCGGATGGGCGGCCACGGCGAAGCCGAAGTCGGAAGGCAGGCCGCCGCCGATGTCCGTCCACTCGGCGCCCGCGTCGTCGCTGCGGTAGACGCCCCAGTGGTTCTGGAGATACAGCCGGTCGCGGTGCACCGGGTCTTGCGCGATCTTGTGGACGCACTGGCCGAACTCGGGATGCTGGTCCGGCAGGAAGACCGCCTTCACGCCCTTGTTCGACGGGGCCCAGCTGGCGCCCCCGTCGAGGGTGCGGAAGACGCCTGCCGCGGAGACGGCGACGGTGACCGCGTCGGCGTTCCGCGGATCCGTGACCACCGTATGGACGGCCAGCCCGCCGCCGCCCGGCACCCACTGCTCCCGGCTCGGGTGGTCCCACAGCGCCCGTACGAGCTCGAAGGTCTCACCGCCGTCCTCGGAGCGGAACAGGCCGCCGGGTTCGGTGCCCGCGTAGACCACATCGGGGGCGGCGGGGCCGGCCGGATGCAGCTGCCAGACCCGCTCCAGTGAAGTCCCGGTGTACTTCGGGTACTTGACCGCGGCACGGGAGGGCTCGTGCCAGGTTTCGCCCAGGTCGTCGGAGTGGAACACCGACGGGCCCCAGTGGGCACTGTCGGCCCCGGCCAGCAGCCGGGGCGTGGTGCGGCGGGTGTCGATCGCGAGGGAGTAGACGGCCTGCGCGGGGAAATGCGGACCGCTCAGGTCCCAGTCACCATGCCGTCGACGGCCGATGAAGAGCCCTTTGCGCGTGCCCACCGCGAGTAGTACGTCAGTCATGCCGGAACACCTCCGGGACGCCGTTGTCTCAGACAGTGGCAAGTTTGCACCCGGCCACTGACAACGGCGTCCCGGAACGTGTCCGCGCAGGTCGGACGGTGCGGCCCCGCTCCTGCCGCGGGCCCCGCACGCCCTTGGGACGGCCTCAGACGGCCCGGTGGTACGGCTGCGGCACGGTGATCTGCGCGCCCAGCTCCCGGGCCGCGTGCTGCGCGAAGCTGGGGGAGCGCAGGAGCTCACGGCCGAGCAGTACGGCGTCGGCCTGGCCGTCCGCGATGATCTTCTCGGCCTGCCGGGCCTCGGTGATCAGGCCGACGGCGCCCACCGCGAGACCGCTCTCCTTCTTGACCCGCTCCGCGAACGGCACCTGGTAGCCGGGTCCCGTGCTGATCTTCGCGTCCGGCGCGTTGCCGCCCGTGGAGGTGTCCAGCAGGTCGATCCCGTGCTCCCGCAGCTCGCGGGCGAAACGCACGGTGTCGTCGGCCGTCCAGCCCTCGCGCGGGTCGCTCTCGTCCTCGGTGAGCCAGTCGGTCGCCGAGATCCGGAAGAAGACCGGCAGTTCGTCGGGCCAGACCTCCCGTACGGCGTCCACGACCTCCAGCGCGAACCGCGTCCGGTTCTCGTACGAGCCGCCGTACTCGTCGATGCGCCGGTTGGTGAAGGGGGAGAGGAACTGGTTGATCAAGTAGCCGTGCGCACCGTGGATCTCGGCGACCTCGAAGCCGGCTGCCAGCGCCCGCCGCGCCGTCGCGCGGAACTGCTCGACGATCTCGCCGATCTGCGCCACGGACAGCTCCGCGGGGGCCGCGAACCCGTCACCGAACGGCACCGGGCTCGGCCCGACCGGCTCCCAGCCGTACCGCTGCCCCGGGAGGAGCGGCGCGCCACGGTCCACCCAGGTGCGCTCGGTGGAAGCCTTCCGGCCGGCATGGGCGATCTGGATTCCAGGGGCGGTGCCCTGCTCCTTGAGGAAGCCGGTGATGCGCCGGAACGCCTCGGTCTGCATGTCGTTCCACAGTCCGAGGTCGTACGGGCTGATGCGTCCTTCGGGGCTCACCGCGGTGGCCTCCGTGAGGATCAGGCCGGTGCCGCCCGCCGCTCGCGCGGCCAGGTGCTGGAAGTGCCAGTCACCGGGCACCCCCTCTGCCGGGCCCTCGGGAGCCGCGGAGTACTGGCACATGGGCGCCATCCAGAGGCGGTTCGGGACGGTCAGCGAGCGAAGGGTGATGGGCTCGAACAGTGCGCTCACGGCAGGCTCCTGTACCTGAAGGCGAACGGGTGCCGGCCGGCCCCGCACTCATACGATAGGCGTCGTACTACGGTGGATGTCAAACTACGAAGCTTCTCGTACAATGAGCGGGCGGGCGCGGCGCGCCAGGCCCCACCGAGCCCCGCAGGACCAGTCAGGAGCCCTCATGCCGACCGAAACGACCTCCCCGCACGCTCCGTCGGGCTCCCGGTCGCTGGAGCACCCGGCCCCTGAGGACATCAGGCTGGCCGATGTGCTGCACGCCCTCGCCGACCCGGTGCGACTGCGCATCGTGTGCGCACTGGCGGCCGCCGAGGGCGAGCTGAACTGCGCGGACATCGAGCTCCCGGTCAGCAAGTCGACCTGCACCCACCACTTCAGGGTGCTGCGCGAGCACGGCGTCATCCAGCAGCTCTACCGGGGCACCGCCAAGATGAACGGGCTGCGCCGGGCCGATCTGGAAGAGCTCTTCCCCGGCCTGATCGACGGTGTCCTGCGGGCAGCCGACCTCCAGGCCGGCCGCCTCGGGGCGGAGTAGGGCCCCGTCTTCAAAGTCCCATAAGCCTCGCGGGCGAACGACGGGACATGGAAGACAGGCCTCAGCGGGGCCGGGCCGCTCCGGCGGGCCAGGACCGGTTCGCCGTCGCCCGCCCTGGTTCAGCGGGTCATTTCCACCGAGTGCGCCGCCTCCAACAGCCCTGCCCAGTCCGGCAGTTTGACCGTGCCGCGCCCCAGTCCGCGGCCCCACTCCGCCTCGGCGGTCTCGATCGCCAGCCAGCCCGGCCACGGAACCGGCCGCTGCCCCACCCGGATCAGTGCGGCGAGCGGGTCCTCGGCGCTGCCGCGCCCGGTGAGCGCAGGGGCGTCCGCCAGCAGCGACAGCGCGGTCTCCTTCGCGCACGGCCGGTTGCTGCCGATCACCCCCGTGGGGCCTCGCTTGATCCAGCCCGCCACGTACACACCGGTGAGCGGCGTCCCGTCCCGCAGTACCCGCCCGGCCAGGTGCGGCACCGTCCCGGTCGTCTCATCGAACGGCAGACCGGGCTGCGGCGTCCCCCGGTAGCCGACCGATCGCAGCACCAACTGCCCCTCGATGTCCTCGAATTCACCGGTCCCCGCGACCCCGCCGCGCCCGTCGGGCGCCGTTCGCTCGAACCGGACCGCGCGCACTCCGGTGGCATCCCCGAGCACCTCGACCGGTCGCAGGAAGAACCGCAGATGAATCCGGCGCCCACGCCCCTCGGCCCCCGCGTCCGGGCCCGGCGGGGCGGCAGCCGCCCGCTCCGCCCAGCCGCGCAGCACCTCGACATTCCGCCGCCCCACCGCGGGCAGCCCGCCCGGATCCCGGTACGCCGGATCCAGCGCCAGCTCCTCGGGCCGTACGAGTACCTCCGTCCCCGGAAGGGAACCCAGTTCCCGAAGCTCCTTGGTGGTGAACTTGGCCTGGGAGGGGCCGCGTCTGCCGACCATCCAGACGTCCTCGACGCGGCTGTCCGCGAGCGCGCCGAGCGGCCCCTGCGGCATATCGGTGGCGGCAAGCTCGTCGGCACCACGGGACAGCATCCGCGCCACGTCCACCGCCACATTGCCCACGCCGATCACCACGGCGGACCGTGCCGCGAAGGTGAAACGGACCGCGGCCGCATCCGGATGCGCGCTGTACCAGGCGACGAATTCGGTCGCCGGATGACTGCCGGGCAGTTCCTCACCGGGGATGCCCAGATGCCGGTCGGTGGCGGCGCCCACGCAGAACACCACCGCGTCGAAGATCTCCCGCAGCTCCTCGACGCCCAGCCCCGGCGACCCGACCTCGACGTTCCCCAGGAAGCGCACCTTGGGGTGCTCCAGCACCGTACGCAGATTGTTCTGGAGCGATTTGATCTTCTCGTGGTCCGGCGCGACGCCGTAGCGCACCAGACCGTACGGGCAGGGCAGCCGGTCGAGGACGTACACCTCGATGTCCGGCACGGTCTGCTGCTCGATCAGGGACTGGGCGGTGTAGACGCCGCTGGGTCCAGAACCGATCACTGCGACACGAAGCACGAGTGGCCCCTTTCGCGGGATACCCCCAGGATCGCACCGGCAGGCGCGCGACGGGAGATGCGCTATCGGGGTTGCTCCCGGTGGGATGAGCGTGCCGCGCTACTGGGCCGGGTGAGCGGGGGGCTAGGTTTTCAATGTGTCGGAAAGTGACTTTTATACCGTTAATCACCGATATGAAGCCCAGGGCGCGCCATTGGAGTGGCCCACATGGGAGCTCCAGGCGCACGGCTCCGCCGCGCCCTCTCTCGCCCCCGACCCCGCCGCCCCCGACGATCCGGCCGGACCCCGCGGCCCCGGATGCCCGCTGCCCCGGCTCGATCCGCTGGGCCCCTGGTGCAGCGCCCGGCTGACCTTCGCCGACGGCGCCCGGGTCGATGTCCTGGTGACGGTCTCCGACGACCACATCACCGTCGAGGACGTGCGGGCCGACCCGCCGCTGACGCTCACCGGCCTCACCGACCTGGCCCGCTGGATCGAAGGCCCCCTGGACGACGCCTTCCGGGCGGCCACCGGGCGGCCGCGCAGGACACGGCCCGCACCCCGGCAGCCCGGTCCGGCGGCCACCTCGCCGGAGCGGGGCGGAAGGCCGCCGGCCGGGCCGCAAGCGGAGCCCGGGAAGGGCGCAGCACCCGAGCCGGCGACCGGCCCGCGGCCGAACTCGCCGAGCGGGCCGACATCGTCGACACCACGGCCGATGGCCGGGACGGCGCCGGGACATGCGCCGCAACCGGAACCGAGGGGTGCCGGAGCGGGAGTGACGGCAGGGGAGGGCGTGGCGCCCGCCGCGTCTCATGGTGCGGCCGCGCCGGGCGAGGGGCCGACGGGCCCGACGGGCGTCATGCGGGGCGACGGCGCAGTCCACGGCACGGCACCGCACAGGGGTACCGGCCACCCTGCCGAGCCGTCCGCCGAACCGGCGGCCGAGCCCTCCGCCGAACCGTCCCCGGCCCTGGCCGCCTCGCCCGCGTCGTCCACGCCCGTCACGGCCTCCACGTCACCGGCCCCGGCCGGGTCATCGACGTCGGGCGAGCCGCCGCCCGCCTCGGCCAAGCCGCCCGAGCGCGCCCGCTCCGCCGTCCTCGCCCGGTCGCGGGCCGGTGAGCGCCGTAGGCTCGCCGCGGACGCGTACCGCCAGGCCCAGCGGGAAGGGTGCGATCCGGTGCTGGCCGTCATGCTGGCCACCGGACGTAACCGCCGAAGGGCGTTGCGGCTGATCGCCGGCGCCCGCGACGAAGGGCTGCTGACGCCGCGTCACAACAAGCGCTGACCGGCAACGTCAGGGCGTCTCCCCGGCGTCCGGCAGCTTCCGCTGCATCCGCCGCATCCGCCCGATCTCGGCGCTCTGCTGCGCGATGACATCGTTCGCCATCTCCTCCGCGAGCGTGTTCCTGCCCTCGGAGAGCAGCTCCGTGGCCATGGAGACCGCACCCTGGTGGTGCGCGATCATCAACTTCAGGAAGAGCGCGTCGAACTTCTCGCCGCGCGCCGCCCGCAACTGGGCGAGCTGGGCGGCGGTCGCCATTCCGGGCATCTCCCCGTGATGGTGGTGCCCGAACTCCGTGCGTGACCCGCCGAAGCCGCTCAACCAGCCTTCCATGGCGCCGATTTCGGGCCCCTGCGCCGCGGCGATCCGGTCCGCCACCCGCCCGACCTGCTCGGTGTGGGCATACCGCTCGGCCAGGCCCGTCATCACCAGTGCCTGCCGGTGGTGCGGAATCATCATCTGGACGTAGCCGAAGTCGGCGGAGTTGGGGGAGTCGTCGCCGCGCGCCTTCCTGGCTTCGTCGACGGTGAGGGTCTTCGCGGGTTCACCCGGCTTGCCGGGCGCCACCACGTGCGGCTTGGGGGCACGGTTCGCTCCGGCGTCGTCGGCGGACGAACAGCCGCTCAGGGCAAGGGAGATGGCCAGCCCGCAGCCGGCCGCGGCGAGGACGATCGCTCTCCTGGGACGCTTCAACGCGCGCACTCCTGTCCGTCGGACCCTCGGCCGGGGCCCGCCCGGCCTTGTCCGCCTCACTCGGGCGTCACATCTTCCTTGCCTTCTATTGATATGTACATGAGCAGCGCGATACTACCGGGGCCAAGAACCGTTCACATCGGAACGGACTTCAGGAGGTCCTCGTGACGTCGTTGCACACACCCCGCGTGCGGCGCAGACCCCTCAGGGCGGTGGCCGCGGCCTTCGGGCTCGCCGCTTCCCTCCTCGTGGCCGGACCGGCGGCCGCAACTCCCGACCCCGGCGACCACCCCTCAGGAGCCCGGGAGGTGAGCCGCGGCCAGGAGGCGGACACCCGGGCCGCGATCAAGAACGGCGACATACCCGGCGTGGACGAGGTCGTCCACAGCGCCAACGTCCGCCATCTGGCGAACATCCCGAAGCAGGCCCTCCAGGGCACCAACTCCGACCTGGCCTTCCAGGGGAAGTACGCCTTCGCCGGCAACTACGACGGCTTCGTGATCTACGACATCTCCCGGCCCAAGGCGCCCAGGACCGTGAGCCAGGTGCTCTGCCCCGGCTCACAGAACGATGTCTCGGTCTCCGGGAATCTGCTCTTCCTGTCCACGGACTCCTCGCGCAGCGACAACTCCTGTGACAGCGCCGCACAGCCCGCGACGGAGAAGTCCTCCTGGGAGGGCATGAAGATCTTCGACATCAGCGACAAGGAGAACCCCAAGTACGTCGCCGCCGTCGAGACCGCCTGCGGTTCCCACACCCACACGCTGCTTCCCGAGCGCCGGAACGTCTATGTCTACGTTTCGTCCTACTCGCCCAGTGCGACCTTCCCTGACTGCCAACCGCCGCACGACGGCATCTCCGTCATCAAGGTGCCGCGCTCCGCGCCCGAAAAGGCCGCCGTCGTCGACTTCCCCGTCCTCTTCCCGGACGGCGGCAACCCCGGCGGCTCCACCAGCCCGGGCGTCTCGCAGACGACCGGCTGCCACGACATCACCACCTTCCCGAAGCTGAAGCTGGCCGCGGGCGCCTGCATGGGCGACGGCGTCCTGATGGACCTCTCGAACCCGGCCGCACCCAAGGTCATCGACCGCGTCCAGGACAACGTCAACTTCGCCTTCTGGCACTCCGCGACCTTCAACGAGCGCGGAAACAAAGTGGTCTTCACCGATGAACTGGGCGGCGGTGGAGCGGCCACCTGCAACGAGAAGACCGGACCGAACCGCGGCGCCGACGGGATCTACGACATCGCCGGCAAGGGCACCCATCGCAAGCTGGTCTTCAAGAGCTACTACAAGATCCCGCGCCACCAGGCCGACACCGAGAACTGCGTCGCCCACAACGGCTCGCTGATCCCGGCCAGGAACCGCGACATCATGGTCCAGGCGTGGTACCAGGGCGGCGTCTCGATCTGGGACTTCACCGACTCCGCGCACCCGAAGGAGATCGGCTACTTCGAGCGCGGTCCGCTCTCCACGGACGCACTGGTCACCGGCGGCGCGTGGTCCGCGTACTACTACAACGGCCACATCTACTCCAACGACATGGCCAAGGGCTTCGACGTCCTCGCGATCGACGACCGCCGCACGGACAGCGCCGAGCCGGTACGGATGCGGGAACTCAACGTCCAGACCCAGCCCGACTACCGCTGACCGGATACTCCCGTACCGCTCCTCGCGTCGGCAGTCCCGCCGGGCGGCTCCTCGCCCGGCGGGACCCCCAACTCCCATGCGAGTCCGTACCGTTGGAACAGCTCGGCGCGCAGCCGCACCCGCGGCATCGACGCTCCCGGCAGCAGCATCGGCACCACCGCGCCCATCAGCAGCGCCCGCAACAGCGGATAGTCGGCATCGGGATCCGGCGAGCCGTATGCCACGACCGTCTCCCGCAGCAACTGGGCCAGCCGCTGCTGCTCGGGGCACTGGATGAATCCGTCGGCCGTCAGAATGCCCGCCATATGCGTCCGCATCAGCAACGGGTGATCATGCGCAAGCCCCAGGATCGCGTCGATGGCCCGCGCCATCAGCTCCCGCCCCGCGTCCGGTCCGGCCGGCCGAGGCTCGCGCTCCAGCGCGGCCTGCAAGGTGAGGTGCATCAGTCGGTGCACGGCGGACTGGAGCAGCTGACGCTTACCGGGGAAGTAGTACGAGACGAGCCCCCGCGCCGCCCCCGCCCGATGAGCGATGTCTCCGAGCGTCGTGGCCTCGAACCCGCGCTCTCCGACCAGCTCGATCGTCGCCTGGAGCAGCCGTTCGCGGGACCGCCGCCGCAATTCTTCATTGACCGATGCGCTGCGGGGGGACATCCTGTAACTCCTGCGTTGACTGGCTCAGGGCCAATATACTCTGTATGACTCCGGATGTCCGTCTTCAGGCGGAACCCGGGCAAGCTGCCTGATTCGGGCGACGCGGGGGATCGCCCGAATCGGGTGGCGATGAGACCAGTGGCGGTCTCGCGACCTGCGCCTTACCAGGTCAAGAGGCCGTCCCTGGCTCACATCGGGAACCTTCCCGCCCGGAAGTTTCCGAAAGGCCCGCGGGTGCAGCGAGTGACTGACGGCGGTCCGTCTGGCGGCCCGCGCCTGAGGTTCCCCTTCGAACCGTCCATCCTCCCTGCTCAGGGTCTTGTCGCAGTCTCTGTTGCCTGGTCTTCTGTACTCCGGGTGATCCGTAGCGCGTTCGCGGCCCGTTTGCGTACGTAACCGGCACGGGCAGGGGAGCGACGAGGGGAACGGCGTGGAACCAGCGGCTGGGCAGGACGTACGCGGCACTCTGCCCGAGGGGCTCGGTGCGGCCATACGCGAGACCGCCGAGGAGATCGCCGCGCTGCTGCGCGGGGGCGCCGACACGGGGCTTGTGGTGCCCGGGTCGGAGTGGAATGTCGGGGAGGCGGCAGCACATCTGGCGCAGGCCAACGAACTGATGGCGGACATTGCGGCAGGGCGCGCACGCCGTCACGGGAACGGCACGCCGCAGAGCCTCGCCGCGGCCAACGAGCGAGCGCTCGCCGCATTCGACGAGCGCGGGGCCGAGCCGCTGGCCGCGATGATCGTGGCGCAGGCAGAGGCCTACCTGAAGGCGATGGACGAGAGGGCGACGGACGGAACTGTCGCCACCCCGCTGGGCCCGATGGACCCGGACGTCCTGGGGTCGTACCTGCTCACGCACATGCTCGGCCACGGGTACGACCTCGCCCGTGCGCTGCGCCGTCCGCACATGATCGACCGCACCCGGGTCGAGCTGACCCTGCCGTTCCTGATCACGGCCATGCCACGGGTGACCGACACCGCCCGCACAGCCGGCCTTTCCGCCCGCTACGCGATCCGCTTGTGGGGTGGCGCCCGATTCGGTGTGGCGGTGGCCAACGGCGCGGTGTCCGTGGACCCGCAGCCGCCGACCCGTCCGGACTGCACCATCCTCACCGAGCCGGTCACCTTCCTCTTGATGGCACTCGGCCGCCGCAACCAGTGGGGCGCCCTTGCCCAGGGCCGCATACTCGTCCGGGGCCGTAGGCCATGGCTCGCCCCTCGCTTCCCGGCTCTCTTCAAGGCGCCCTGAACGCAGCGGGCGGCGTTCAGATGCATGTAGATGGTCGACGAGCTCACACCGGGGCAGGTAATGAACTGCCTTCTGTGCGGCGGCACCTGACGGGAGGCGCTGGCCTGACGAACGGAGAGCCGGCGGGGCGCACGACAGGTGGACAAGTGGACAGGCGGTCCGGCAGAGGCTCCTGAGCGCGTGTCAGGTGAGGAAGGCGGCCAGCAGAAGGCCGCTCCCGAGGAGTGCGGGCAAGATCAGCCGGGTGGGGCGTACCACCCCGAAGACCGCGGCGAAGGCGGTGAAGACGAGGGAAAGCATGCCGGCGCAGCCGGTGAGCAGACGCAGCGCTTCGTCGACGGGCTGCCGGTCGGCGATCTGCGTCGTGGTGACGATGAAGGCGATCACTGCCGCGAGCAGCCCGAGGGTGCCGAGCGTCTCCGACCTGACCTTTCCGATCTCGGACTTGGCCCGCTCCTCGACGTCGGCGACGGCCTTGTCCAGCCGCTCCTGGAGCGTGTCGGCAACCTCCGCCGTGGCCTCGTCCAGGCGGCCGCGGATGGCGGTTGCCTCGCGGTGCAGCGTGATGTCCGCCCTGATCCGGTGGTACTCGACCACCCGCATCGCATACCCCGGCTGCTCCGAGTCCTCCAGGTCCAGGGCGCGCCGGATGGAGGTGAGGGCGAGGGTGAAGTCGCCCAGCAGACCGGCGAGTTGGGCGTGTACGGCACGGAAGCGCGGGCGTTCGGGGTCCGTCTCGATGGCACGCTCCATCCGGCCCATCGCCGCAGTGAGATCCGCCTGTCCGGTCTCACCCCCGCTCCACGCGTGCTCCGCCAGGATGCGGGCGTGATGGGCGACCAACGCCAGATTTCCCGGATAGGCGGCCAGCGCCGTCTCCGCGTGGCGCAGCGCGGTCACAAGATCGGGCCCGGCCTGTTCCAGCATCGCCATGTCGGAGTCCAGGACGGCGCGCATGGGCACCCCGTCGAAGCGTGCCGCGTGTCGCTGGTAGAGCCCCCGGAAGCGGCCGGCGTCCAGGGCGCGCCGGTGCCGGGCCAGCAGGACGTACAGCGCGTTGAAGCCCCGCGCGGGGTCGGACGTGTCGGTGACGCACCGTTCCAGGGCGTCCATTTCCGCGGCTGACAGTCGCGCCGCTATCCCGGTCGCCACGACGTGGTACTCCGAGGACACCATGGGCGGCATGGCGGCAACGGCATCGAGGACGTGAGTGTCAGCCATGATCCGAACGTTATCGGGGGCCGGGCGGGGAGGGAGCGGTGTTCCTGTTTGTCAGGCAGGAGCCGCGGGAGCGAGTCGTCACGTCCCCCGCGGCCTCGGCGGTTGTCACCACGCGATCACGGCGCCGGACGGCGGGCGAGGAAGACGAACTCCCTCCCCGGCCGGTCGGGGGCGTCGCGCACCTCCTTCACCGCATACCCGTGCGCGCGCAGGGCCGCCTCGACTTCCTGCCGGTCACGAAACCGCAGCGTCGAATCCGACGTCAGCACCTTCCCGTTGGCGGTGAACACATAGGTCCAGCGGAATGTCACCAATGGCCCGTCGACGTCGATCAGGTCGACCCAGCTCTCCACCGGGCCGGCACCCGGGACCTCCGCCACGCTGTACGAGGCCTTGCGATTCCACGCCTCCCAGGCGCGCTGGGACGGATCGCGGGTCTCGAATGCCAGATGACCGCCCGGACGAAGTGCCTCGCGGACTCCCGTCAGTGTCTGCCGCCACGCCCGTGGATCGACGATGGCCTGGGCGACGTTCGCCGTCATGGTGGCGAGGTCGGCTTGGAGCGGGGGGAGTGCTGTCGCATCACCGCAGATCCAGCGGACGCGATCGCCGCCCGGTTTGGCCTTGGCCACATCGAGGGAGGCACGGGCGGGATCCACACCGACGACCTCGATCCCGCGATCGGCCAGCAGGAGCGCCAACACGCCTGTGCCACAGCCGATGTCCAGCACGCGACGGGCACCGAGCTCCGCTGTGAGGTGCAGGTATGTATCCAGGTCGCGGCGATCGGGATCGAGCGGATCGTAGAGAGCGGCCAGTCGTGGGTCTCGGAAGGATTCGTCGGCCATGCGTCTGAAGGTAGTCAAGGACAACAGCCGCCGCGGTGAAAGGACTTGACGGGGGTGCAGCGTGATGGTGCAGTGGATCATCCACTCAGTCACTGGCTCACCCGGCCCCGCCGGGTGGCGCAAGGGCAACTGCCCGCCCCGGGAGGGAAATCGTGGAGACGCTGCCCCGTGAGACCGTCGTCGACGTCCTGGAGAACCGGCTGCGAGAGGCGATCCTCACCGGCCGCTACCCCGCCGGCGACTACCTGCCCACCGAGCGCCGGCTGGCGGAGCGGTACGGCGTCAACCGCACCACCCTCAAGCACGCCTACGGCCGCCTCCTCCAGGCCGGTCTGCTGGAGACGCGGCACGGTGTGGGCACCCGGGTGTGCGACTTCCTGCGCCTCGGAGGTGCCGATCTGCTGCCGATGTTGGTGAGGCACAGCCCGGACTGGATCGGTGAGATCTTCGAAGTGCGGCGCAGTGTCGGTGTGTTGATCGCCGAGCGGGCCGCCGCACGGTCGCAGGCCGCGCAGCACGCCGAGCTCCGCGAGCTGCTGGCGGCCGTCCGTACGGCCGAGAGCGGCGACGCCGTACAGCTCGCGGACATCGAGGTGCACCGCGCGCTGGCCCGCGCCACCGGCAACCGCGTCTATGTGCTGCTGACCAACACCCTCTTCCAGGCCTATCTGCCGGTCCGCTCCGCTCTGGTACGGCCCTTCACCGACCCGGACGCCGCGCACGCCCGGCTGGCGCCCCTGGTCGAGGCGGTGGCGGCGGGCGACTCGGGAGCTGCGCGCACCGCCGCCGAGAGCTATCTGACCGCCACCGAACGGATCATGCTGGAGGAGCTCGCATGAGCGACGGCGACAGTGTCCGCGGCACTACCTTCACCGAGACGATGCTCGGCGGCGCCCGGATCGACGGCGAGGACGGGACCCGGCGGGCCCGGCTCGATCTGCGGGTGGCGGCGCGGGAAGTACTGCGTCCGCTGGGGACGACGAAGGCCAGGCTGAGCGGACGCCTACGCATCGCCGGATGGGCCGACGACCCGTACGTCACGGGCGAGATGGAGATCTCGCCGTTCGCCCGGCGCCGTATCCGCTACCGGCTGGCCTTCACCGCGCAAGGGCGCAGGCTGACCCTGGACGGCTGGAAATCCGTCTCGCTGCGCCACCCCGTCCGCTCGATGACGGTCCTGCCCTACACGCTCCACGACGGAGCAGAGCGGGTCGGCACCGGCACCCTGCGCTTCCCCCTGGCCACCGGCCTGGCCCCCTTCCTGGGCAGCGTCCGCTTTCCGCGCCGCGAGGACGGCAGCCGGCACCTGGCGCCGCGCTGGCGCGGAGAGCCCGGCCGCACCGAGGTCTGGTACACCACCGTCACGGACCCGGCGACCGGCCACGGCCTGTGGCTGCACCACGAGCTGACCGCGCCCACCGACGGTTCACCGCCCTTCGTGCACGGCTGGGCCGCCGTCTTCCCCCGTCCGGAACCGGACGGTCCGCAGGGCGCGGTGCGGCACGTGCGCTTCGGCCCCGAGCCCTGGCGCGGCGGCCGGGACGGCTTCCGTGCGGACGGCATCGTCGCCCGTGCCGGTCATCTCGGAGGTGCGGCCGGTGACTTTCGCTGGGAGCTGACCGAACACCCCGAGGACGGCCCGCTGTTCACCTTCCCCCGCTGGTCCTGGCGCCGCCCCCGGCTGCCCGCCGCGCAGATGCTCCCGGCGGCCCGCGCCTCGTACGACGGCACGGTCACCTACGGGGGAGAGAAACTGGCCCTTCGGGGTGCGCCGGGCGCCTCCGCCCGTATCTACGGGCACGGCAACGCGCGCCGCTGGGCCTGGTTGCACGCGGATCTCGGCGAGGGCGACGTACTGGAGATCGTCGCCGCGGTCTCGATGCGACCGGGACTGCGCCGACTGCCGCCGCTGGTCTTCCTGCGGCTGCGCCGCGGCGGCCGCACCTGGCCCCGGCGGGCGGAGCGCGCCGCGCTCGGCTGGGCGGGACCCGGCCGCTTCCGCGCCGCCCTCGGGCGTCCGGACTGGAGCGTCACAGGACGCGCCGGGCTGCGCCGTGTCCGGGTCGAGGTGAGCCTGCCCGCCGAACGCACCCTGCGGCTCGACTACGCGGACCCCGACGGCAGTCCGGCCGTCTGCCACAACAGCGAGACCGCCGACGCCGTCGTCCGCCTGGAACGCTGGTGGGGCCGCTGGCGCCCGGAGGCGGAGTGGCTCCTCGAAGGAACCGCGCATGCGGAGGTGGGGGAGCGATGAGCACCGCCGGACTCGTCGCCGCCCTCCTCGCCGACGACGGCAGCGAACGCTGGCCGGCCAAGGTGCCCCGCCGGCTCGACGACGTCCTGGCCTCGATGCCCGCGCCGGCCCGCGCCGGGGTGCACGGCGCCGCACGGGCCGTCGACGCCTATGCGCTGGCCCGCACGGGACGCCCGCTCGCCGCCCTCGGCCCGGTGGAGCGCGACCGGCTGATGACTGCGCTCGCCGCCCGGCCGCGCCTGGCCCCGCTGCTGGACCTGCTGAAGGTTCCGGTGCTGCTGGCCGCGGGCACGGAGCGGATGCTCGACGACCGGGCCCGCGCGGGGCGGGGTGCCGGTGCCGGGGGAGCGCTGCCGCTCGCCTTCGCACCGCCGCGCGACCCGCCGCTGGACTGCACAGCGGCGCAACACTGGCCCGCGCGCAGCACCGCGGACGCGGTGGTGATCGGTTCCGGCGCCGGAGGCGCCATGGCGGCGCGGGTCCTGGCCCGGACCGGATTGCGTACCGTCGTCCTGGAAGAGGGGGACCACCACACCACCGCCTCCTTCGGACGGCGCACGCCCCTGGAACGGTTCACGGACCTCTACCGCGACGGCGGGGCCACCGTGGCGGCCGGCCGCCCGCCACTGCTGCTGCCCACGGGGCGGGCCGTGGGCGGGACCACCCTCGTCAACTCCGGCACCTGTTACCGGACCCCGGACCATGTGCTGGAGCGCTGGCGTACCGCCTTCGGTCTCGACCTCGCCGACGGCTTCGGGGCGCATCTCGACGAGGCGGAGCGCACCCTGGGCGTGGCCGCCCAGCCCCTCGACGTCCTCGGCAACAACGGCCTGCTCACCCTCGCCGGGGCGGAACGCCTCGGCTGGCGCGCCGCACCGCTGCGCCGCAACGCCCCTGGCTGCCAGGGCTCCTGTCAGTGCGTCGTGGGCTGCCCCAACGGCGCCAAGCAGAGCGTGCAGTTGTCGGTGCTGCCGGACGCCTGCGCCGCCGGAGCCCGGATCGTCACCGGGGCCCGGGTGCGGCGGATTCTGGTGGACGCCGACCGACCCGGCGGTCCGAGGGCGGCGGGGGTGTCCGTCCAGCGTCCGGAGGGTGGTGACCTGGAGATTCTCAGCCCGCTGGTGGTGGTAGCGACAGGCGCCCTTCAGTCGCCACCGCTGCTGCGGCGCTCCGGGCTGGGCGCCCACCCACGGCTCGGCCGAAATCTCAGCGTCCATCCGGCGACCAGCGTGGCGGGCCGCTTCGCCGAGCCGGTGACCGCCTGGGAGGGGGTGTTGCAGAGCGTCGGTGTCGAGGAGCTGCACCGGGGCGGGATCCTCATCGAGGCGACCGCCACCCCACCGGGCATGGGCAGCTTCGTCCTGCCGGGCGTGGGCCGCGAGCTGCGCCGCGAACTGGACACCGCCGACCGGCTGGCCACCCTCGGCGCCATGATCGCGGACCGCCCTGCGGGCCGGGTCCTGGGCCGGGACCGCACCGTACTCCGCTACGACCTCGACCCCCGCGATGCGGGCCGCCTGATGACCGCGGTACGGGCCATGGGCGAACTGCTCTTCGCAGCCGGCGCCCAGGAGGTACTGACCGGCATCCCCACCGCACCGCGCGCCCGCTCCCTGGCCGAGCTGTCCGCACTGCTGGACGGGGTGAGCGCCCGCGGGCTCCACCTCTCGGCCTTCCATCCCACCGGAACCGTGGCCGCGGGGGCGGACCCCCACCGATGCCCCGCCGACGGGGCAGGCCGCCTGCGCGGCGTCCACGGGGTCCTGATCGCCGACGGCTCGCTGCTCCCCAGCTGCCCCGAAGTGAACCCACAGTTGAGCATCATGGCGGCGGCCCTGGGCGTCGCGGAGCGAGCGGTGGGGGCGGGGTGAGGGCGCCGGTGAGCGGGGGCCGGGGAGCAGGGGACCGCCTGACGTGAACGCCGCTTCCCGGCGGGGCCCGGGGCCCGGCGACGTGTCCGGCGGATCTCGGTTGATCCATAGGAGTGCACTGACCGGAGCCTCGTCATTTCGCTGCCTGACGAGCCTGTGCACGGACATACGGTGGTGGGCCGGAACAGGTGGTGGCCACCGGACAACAGCCAGGCCGGGAGTAGCGATGCGTCCAACCAATCTCACCGGGGAGTCGGCCGACTACGTCAGCGCCCGTGAGGAGCTGCAACAAGCCGAGATCGAGCTGATGCGCCATCGCGAACGCGTCGCCGAGCTGCGTCGCCGGTTGCCGCTGGGCCCCGTCGTCGAGGACTACACGTTCGAGGAGGGCCCTGCCGATCTTCAGGCCGGGGACGCGCCGACGCGGACCGTGCGCCTGGGCGACCTGTTCACTCGCCCCGGGCGTGATCTGGTCGTCTACCACCTCATGTACGGCAAGGAGCAGACCGATCCGTGCCCCATGTGCACGATGTGGTGCGATGGCTTCAACGGAGTGGCCCACCACGTCGCGCAGAACGTCGACCTCGCGATCGTCGCCGCAGCCGACCTGCCCACGCTCCGCGCGCACGCCCGAGACCGGGAGTGGACGAATCTGCGGCTGCTCAGCGCCGGGTCCAGTTCCTTCAAGTACGACCTGGGCAGCGAGGACGCCGAGGGCAACCAGGACTCGACGGTCTCGGTGTTCACCCGCGACGACAACGGGTCGGTGCGTCACGTCTACTCGGGCCACCCCCGGATGTCCGACGACATCGACCAACGAGGCATCGACCTGCTCAGCCCGGTGTGGCACCTCCTCGACCTCACCCGCCGAGGCCGGGGGGACTGGTTCGCCGCGCTCCGTTACTAGGTGTTTCGACCCGCAGGGTCGTTCCCGCGGCTGACGGGGTCCCGGCTCGTCATCTGCCGGCCTTGTTGGCGCAGTCGATGCAGGTCCTCGCCGTCGGGCGGGCGGTGAGCCGTCCTGAGGAGATCGGCCCGCCGCAGCGCTCACAGCTGCCGTAGGCGCCGCTGGCGATCCGCTGGGCGGCTCGATCGAGGTCGTCCAGGTCGGCGTGTGCCTGCTTCAACATGTCACGCAGGTGGGCCCGTTCGAACGCGACCGTGGCTCCCTCGGGGTCGTGCTCGTCGTCGTTGGCCGTCAGGCTCGCCGCCTCTACGACCCCGTCCCACAGGCGCGTCAACGAGCCGATCAGCCGCTCGGTACTGGCCCGGTCCTCCGCGATCCGCTCTGCCGCGGCCGCCCATTGTGCGGGCGAGCCCCCTGTGCTCTCGGTACGGTCCTCCACGCCAGAACACAACAAAGTGGGTGATCCGCTTATTCCGGCCTCCCTCGTCCCCCCATAATCCTCCTTTCCCCGATATCCGGGATTTCCGTGCCCCGCCGGCCCCTTCCCACGGTCGCCGTCCGCGCCATGCACGACGCACGACGGAGAACTCCCGTGCCCGAACTTGATGTGACTGATGGGGCGCGGCGGCGAGCCTCTTTGGCGTCTTCTGAGCTGTCTGTACCGTCAGCCCGGCGAGGGGGGCGACCACATGCGATGAGGAGCCCGGACCGTGACTGCCGTTCAGCAGACGGAATCGTTGCAACCAGCCAGGCGGCGGAAGAGTGCCGGACGGGTGGTGGTGGATTGGCTGACGACCACCGACCACAAGACCATCGGCACGCTCTATCTGAGTACGTCGTTCGGATTCTTCCTGGTCGGCGGTCTTCTGGCGCTGGCCATTCGGGCGGAGCTCGCCCGCCCGGGTCTTCAGATTCTCTCGAACGAGCAGTTCAACCAGGCCTTCACGATGCACGGCACCATCATGCTGCTGATCTTCGCGACGCCGCTGTTCGCCGGGTTCGCGAACTGGATCATGCCCTTGCAGATCGGCGCGCCTGATGTGGCCTTCCCGCGGCTCAACATGTTCGCCTACTGGCTCTACCTGTTCGGTTCCCTGATCGCGCTGTGCGCCTTCATCACACCGGAGGGGGCCGCCGATTTCGGCTGGACCGCGTACACCCCGCTGTCGGGTCCTCTCCGTACCCCCGGAATCGGTGGCGACCTGTGGGTGATGGGCCTGGCCTTTTCCGGATTCGGAACGATCCTGGGGTCGGTCAACTTCATCACGACGATCATCTGTATGCGCGCGCCCGGCATGACGATGTTCCGGATGCCGATCTTCACCTGGAACATCCTGCTGACGGCCGTGCTCGTGCTGTTCGCCTTTCCCGTTCTGGCCGCCGCGCTGCTGGTGCTGGAGGCGGACCGGAAATTCGGCGCGCATGTCTTCGACCCCGCGAACGGGGGCTCGCTGCTCTGGCAGCACCTCTTCTGGTTCTTCGGCCACCCCGAGGTGTACATCATCGCGCTGCCGTTCTTCGGCATCGTCACCGAGATCTTCCCGGTGTTCAGTCGTAAGCCGATCTTCGGCTATATCGGACTCATCGCGGCGACGATCTCCATCGCGGGGCTGTCGGTCACCGTCTGGGCTCACCACATGTTCGTGACCGGTGCGGTACTTCTGCCGTACTTCTCCTTCATGTCCTTCCTCATCGCGGTACCCACCGGAGTGAAGTTCTTCAACTGGGTCGGCACGATGTGGCACGGCTCGCTGTCCTTCGAGACACCCATGCTCTGGTCGATCGGGTTCCTGGTGACCTTTCTCTTCGGCGGACTCACCGGCGTTCTGCTGGCCTCGCCGCCGATGGACTTCCATGTGTCCGATTCGTACTTCGTCGTCGCCCACTTCCACTACACCGTGTTCGGCACCGTGGTCTTCGCGATGTTCGCCGGCTTCTACTTCTGGTGGCCCAAGTTCAGCGGCAAAATGCTCGACGAAAGACTCGGGAAAATCCACTTCTGGACCCTCTTCATCGGTTTCCACCTCACCTTTCTCATCCAGCACTGGCTCGGCGTCGAAGGCATGCCGCGCCGCTATGCGGACTATCTGGCGTCCGATGGCTTCACCACGCTGAATACGATCTCCAGCATCGGCTCGTTCCTGCTGGGCCTCTCGGTGCTGCCGTTCCTCTACAACGTCTGGAAGACGGCGAAGTACGCCCCGAAGGTGACCGCCGACGACCCGTGGGGCTACGCACGCTCCCTCGAGTGGGCCACCTCGTGCCCGCCGCCGCGTCACAACTTCACCACGCTGCCCCGGGTCCGCTCCGAGTCGCCGGCCTTCGACCTGCATCATCCCGACGTCGCGGCCCTGGAAATCGCCAGGAAGGGCGCGCGGCGCGATGTGGTCGAACCGGAAGAGCCACATCACGGCGGCCGCCCCTCAGGGGACGAGCCGCGCTGAGCCGGCCGCGCCATGACCAACAGCCGAACGCCGGACAGTCGCACCGTCGAGGCGGGGATCGCCCGCATGGAGGGCTACCTCCTGTGGCAGGCGGAGATCGACCGCGCCCGCACCGACGCCGAAGCCTTCGTCGACGCCCTCGACTGGCCGACCTCCGCCCAACGGGAGGAGCTGGTGGCCCTCTTGGCCCGTCGCCAGCTCGATCTCTCACGGATGACCGTCACTCGCATCGCCACCCGCGCACGCCAGCTCCGCCGGGAGTACCAGCAGCGCTATGACTTCCTCAAACGGCGCGTCCTGGTCACCGCGTTGGCCCTGCTGGCGGTCCTGACGTTCCTCGACGTCCTGCTGCTGACCCACTGACCGGCGTCACGAACCGAGACGGGTCGTTGTGGTTGCCGGCCTCCCCGCGGCCACGGCCGAACGTCGGCTGGTGTCACGTCCACGAGGCCGTGGTCCGAGGAGCGTCGGGACCGGCGCACAGCACGGGTTCCATCCCTGCCGTATTCCTTTGAAACCGCCGGGGCTGCTTGCACCTCAGCCGGAGGAGGATGACGACCGGTATGTATGCCCTGTGGGGGAGCAGGACACGGCAATCAGGCTTCACGCGGAACCGCCGGGATTCGGGACGGTGTTCCGGGAAGACTCTGCAAGAACCCCAAGCGCGGCGCTACGGTCCGTAGAGCAACTGCGACACGGGGAGGGCAGGATGCTCGATCAGGCGTTGACCGCGCTGGCTGCGTCCGGCGGCACGGCAGTGGTGACAGCGGCAGGGACGGACGCATGGGCTGGACTGCGGCAGGCGGTGGCGCGCTGGTTCGGCCGGGGCAACGCGCAACGCGAGCAGGCCGAACTGGAGCGCCTGGACCAAACCGGGGCCGCCCTGCAGGCTGCCGCCCCGGCCGAAACCGAGCGGGCCCGGATCCGCATAGAGGCATCCTGGCAGGCCCGCATCGAGGCTGTGCTGGAAAGCCTGAACGAGGGCGAGCGTGACCAAGCCGCCGGCCAACTGCGCGACCTGCTCGCGCAACACGCCCCGTCGAACGCCGCGACTGCCGGGCCGGGTGGCCTGGCAGTGAGCGGCAACATGGACATCCGCGCAGACGGCGGCTCGATCGCGGCCGGGGTGATCCACGGAGGGGCGCACACCGGCACCCCTCCGGTGCCGGATCCGTCCCAGGGCTGAACGGACCGGCTACCACCAGCCCACCGCCCACCCCGACGCCTCCCACTCCTCAAGGACCGGGAAGCGTCACCGCGCACGCCCGCGACCACAGCCTGGCCGTCGGCTACGTTGCCGACGGCGGCCAAGTCGCCTACTACGCCGCGCCGCGACCTGCGGTGAGCTGGCCGCACCAGGTCGGAGTGTTGCCCCGGCAGGCCGACTGCTTCCAGGACCGCGCCGACGCCGAGCAGTTGGAGCAGGCAGTGACCCGCGGGAGCACGGCGGTGCCCTGCCAGGTGCTGGTCGGCATGGGTGGGGTCGGCAAGACTCAGCTCGCCGCCCACCATGCCCGCCAGGTATGGGCCAAGGGCGGTGTGGATCTGCTGGTGTGGATCAGCGCCACCACACGTGAGGCGGTCATTTCGGCCTACGCCCAGGCCGCCGCCGAGGTGCTCGGGTCCGACCTTGCCGACGCGGAACGCGCCGCGAGCGCATTCCTGGCCTGGCTGGAGCCCAAACCCGGTACCACCCAACAGCACTGGCTGATCGTGCTGGACGACGTCGCCGACCCTGCTGACCTGCGCGGCCTGTGGCCGCCCGCCGGCCCACACGGCCGAACGCTGGTAACCACCCGCCGCCGCGACGCTGCCCTGACCGGCAACCACCGGCGCCTGGTGTCGGTGGGCCTGTTCAGCTCCGATGAGGCAATCGCCTACCTCATCACCGCGCTGGCCTTGCACGGCCGCCAGGAACCGCGCGACCAGCTTGCTGCACTCGCTGCCGACCTCGGCCGTCTCCCCATGGCCCTGTCTCAGGCTGTCGCGTATCTCATCGATGCCCACCTGGACTGCGCCGCCTACCGTGCCCAGCTGGCCGACCGCACTTGTACCCTCACCGCGCTGCTGCCCGACCCCTCGGGGTTGCCCGACGACCAGGCCACCACCACGGCGGCTGCGTGGTCCCTGTCCATCGACCGTGCCGACCAGCTTCACCCCAGGGGCCTTGCTCGCCTCATGCTGCAGCTCGTCGCGATGCTCGACCCCAACGGCATCCCGGCCACCGTTTCGGCCAGCCCGCCGGTCCTCGCCTACCTTGACGAGTTCCGCATCGGCGCCTCACTTGAACAAACACATACGCAACAGGTCACTGAGCAAGACGCGGCCGGAGCGCTACGTGCACTCCATCGCCTGAACTTGATCGAGCACAGCCCGAACGTCCCCCATAGAGCCGTGCGGGTCCACCAACTCATACAACGCGCTGCCCGCGACGCCATGACTGACACGGACCGCGACGTCGCAGCCGTAGTCTCGGCCACGGCCCTGATAGCTGCCTGGCCCGAGACGGAGCGTGACACCACCCTGGCCCAGGCCCTGCGCGCCAACGCTGAAGCGCTCACCCGCCACGACGAGGGCCCCCTCTACCGGCTCGGTGATTTCGACGACGAGCTCGATGGCGTTCATCCGGTGCTCTTCCGTGCTGGCGAAAGTCTTGGCAAAGCCGGCCAGATCGACGCTGCCATGAAGCACCTTCAGCACGTTCTTGACACGGCATGCGCTCACCTTGGTCGAGATCACCCTGACACCCTCCACGCCGCACACGACCTGGCCCACTGGCTGGGCGAGTCCGGGGATTTCGCCGGCGCAGCCGCTGCCTACAAACGGCTACTGAAACAGGAGACACGGGCACTGGGCCGCAAACACGTCACCACTCTCGATACTGGCGTATCCCTCGCATACTGGCGTATGAAGGCTGGGGATGTTGTCAGCGCAGCTTCTACTTACAAGCGAGTCCTGAAGCAGATGATTCAGGTAAGAGGGCCGGATCACCCTCACGTCCTCAATCTCCGGCATAACCTGGCGTGGTGCCAGGGTGAAGCCGGCGATGCCGTTGGAGCCGCGGCCGCCTTGGAAGAACTGATGGAACAGGAATTGCAGGTGTTGGGGTCCGGAGACCCTCTGACCCTCAATACCCTGGGCGCCCTCGCTCGCTGGCGCGGGGAAGTCGGGGATCATGCTGGTGCTGTGGCCGCCTTGGAGTCCGTGGTGGACCAGAAGCTTCGGGTGATGGGGCCTGAGCACCCTGACACCCTCTCCGCACGACACAGTCTCGGGAGATGGCGTGCGATCGCCGGAGATATTGCCGGCGCCACAGCCGACCTTGAGAACCTGCTTGTCGACCGGCTACGTGTACTGGGCCCCGATCACCCCCATACCTTCGCCACCCGGAGCAATCTCGCCCACTTGCGAGGGCGGGAAGGGGATCCGGCCGGCGCCGCCGAAGCAACCGCTGAGCTGCTGGGGCAGATGCTGCGGTTATGGGGCGCCGACCACCCCCACACCATCCGCACCCGCAACAATCTCGCTTACTGGCGGACGAAGGCCGTAGAGGATCCAACCGCTCATCAATCGACCGATTGACAAGCAAGATCGGTTAGTGCGGGTGCATATCCGGACCAGCGCGAAATCGCGCCTGTAAGAAGTCATCTCACTTGGCCGGCCAGGTTGTTGGCCGTGGTGGGGATGGCTGAGCGGCTGGTGCCGGACGGGCTGTGAGAGCTGTTCCAGCGGGAGGCGCCGTCGCGGCCTCAAGGGGGTGGCCGGCGTCGCCATGGTGACCGGGAGGTCCTGGCGGCGATCGTGTTCGTGGACGAGCGCGCAAGGTGCTTTGCCGGAACAGCAAAGGGGCGATGGTGCCAGGTGCCGGCCCGGCCTCCGTCCCGGCCCCGGCCCCCGTCCCCGCCCCGGCGCCCGGCCCGGCCCGGCCCGTTCCGTTTCGGGAGGCAGCGTCACCCGTCCGGCCATAGCGTGAAGAGACGGGCGGAAAACTTCCCCGCAATGGAGCAAAGGGGTGATGCGCGATGACCGAGATGGCAGAGCGCGGGTCGCGGAAAGCCGGGGACCTGGGGCGGACGACCATCGCCGACGGTGTGGTCGCGAAGATCGCCTTCCTGGCAGCCGGTGAGGTGGTAGGGGTCCATGCCCTGGGCAGCGGGATTTCGAGATCGGTGGGGGCCCTGCGCAAGCGGGTACCCGGGGGCGGCACGACCAGCACGCACGGCGTCAAGGTCGAAGTCGGCGAGAAGCAGGCGGCGGTCGATCTGGACGTCGTCGTCGATTACGGCGAGGTCATCCCCGAGGTGGCGAAAGCCGTGCGCGAGAACGTGATTTCCTCGGTCCAGCGGATGACCGGTCTCGAAGTCGTGGAAGTCAATATCGCGGTCAGTGATGTATGGCTCCCCGAGGAGGAGGAAGAACCGGAACGGGTGCAGTAGGCGGCCCCGCGGCCGGCCCCTGAGGCCGGTCGGGCCGTGCCGGTGCGCCGGTCACCGTCCGGGAGCGGGGTCCGCGCTGCCCACACCGTCCGGCCCGGGAAGGGTGCAGACGGCGATGCCGCGTTCCTCGACGCTGCCCATGAGCAGGAGGTTTTCCGTCCGGCAGACACTGGTGACCATCCGGTACGGGGAGTTGACGGCGCGCAGGTCGCGGGCCGTGCGGCCGTCGGGCCGCAGCGCCAGCACGCGCACCGTCCGCTGCACGGGCGGGCGCAGCCGCAGCCGCTTGCACACCTGCCATGACATCCGCCGGACGACGCGCGGCATGCCGTGCAGCAGCTCCAGACCGGCCGTCCGCGGTGCCGCCAGGGCGACCCAGAGCGCACCGTCGGGGCCGTGGGAGAGGTTGTCGGGGTAGCCGGGCAGATCACCGGCCCAGGTGTCGGAGGTGCCGGCCCGCGGGCCGGTCAGCCGGTAGCGGCGAATGCGGCGCGCCCCGGTCTCGGCCACGACGAGGAAGGACTCGTCCGGGGCCAGGGCCACCCCGTTGGCGAACTGGAGCCCGTCCAACAGGACTTCGGGGGCCGTCGCCTCGGGCCGCAGGCGCAGCAGCTGCCCGGTTCCGGTGTGCTCCAGGAAGTCGCCCAGCCACTCGTCGAGGCCGTAGCGGCGGCTGGAGACGGTGAAGTAGAGCGTGCCGTCCGCGGCCGCGGCGACGTTGCTGGCGAACCGCAGGGGCGCTCCGGCCACCTCGTCGGCCAGGACGCGTACGGTGCCGTGCCGCGGGCTGATGCGCAGCAGTCCCCGCAGGGCGTCGCAGACGAGGAACTCGCCGCCCGCGAGGGGCTGAAGGCCGAGCGGCCGGCCACCGGTGTGTGCCACGACCTCCGCTCCCTCCTCCGCGCCCGACGCCGAGAGCCGCAGCCGCCAGATCGCGCCGTCCGCCGCGCCGGCGAGGAAGCTGCCGTCGGCGTCGGCCACCACATCCTCGGGGCCCTGGATCGCGGGGGCGACGATGCGGGACGCCGGGAGCGGCTGGGGGCCGCCCCTCCTGACGCCGGCCGCCAGCTGCCCGCTCATCGCGTTCCGCGGCGCCGGGCCGCCTTGACGCACCGCGTCATCTCCTCGGCGTACGGCAGTGCCACACAGACGCCGATACCGAGCCCGATGACGGCCAAGTAGCGGGCGGGCAGGGGGCTTTCCTTGGGCAGCAGCTTCCAGTCATCGGCACTGCGGCCGCCCCGCAGCGTGCCGCGGACCTGGTCGGCGTGCAGACAGCCGAGGAACGCCAGCGCGGTGAGCGGCAGGACCTCCAGAAAGCTGTGGATGTGCTGCTCCGTGGGGCGCACCTCCCGCTCGGTCGTCGCCAGATTCACGTCCCACAGCGCGGTGGCGCCGTGAAGCAGTGCCGCACCGCCCATGACCGACAGGACGAGGGGATTGACCTTGGCCAGCAGACCCATCGCGACGGGCACACCGGCTTCCGCCATCATCAGTGCATGGACCGCCGATTCACGGACCCCGGTGGTCTCCTCGATGCGGGTACGCCGGTGCATCACCCAGTCCGCCACCGACGGGACGAACCAGAGCGGCATCACGCCGTACATGAGGAACCGCCGGCTGGTGTCCTCCGCGTTGCGGGGGCGGCGGGGAACCGGGAGGTCGGAAGGGCGACGCCACTTTCGCCAGGCACGGGCGACCGGGCTGCGGTGCAGGTCCATCTCCCACCTTCACATCGTGCGGGTGGCGGCGACGTCCGACGCCGTCCGTACGCGCCGCGCGCATACGTCGGCAAGCCAAGCAGAAGCGGACGCATCCGGCATCCGGGGAATTCTCCGCGGCGGAGAAGGCCCTTACCGGAGGAGTGAGGAGTCCAGCCGTGCATGCAGCTGGTCCGGCCCGTCGTAGATCTCCCGCGCCCCGGCGTCGAGGAGTTCGTGACGGGAGAATCCGCCGCTGAGGACGCCCACACACGGCACGCCGGCCCGGGCGCCGGCCTTCATGTCCCAGACGGTGTCCCCGACGAAGACCGCGTGGCCGGCCTCGGTGCCGGCTTCCGCCAGGGCCCGTTCCACGAGGTCGGGGGCGGGTTTGCTGGCCTTGACGTCGTCGGCGCCGGCGACCGCGTGGAGGGCGTCCTCGGCGTCCAGGGCCTTGCGCATGGCGTCGAGTTCCGGGCCGCTCGCCGAGCTGGCGAGCACCACCGTCCAGCCGCGCCCGGCGCAGGCCCGCAGCAGCTCGGCGGCGCCGTCCAAGGGCGCCAGACGCGTCCAGTACTCGGCGTACAGCGTGGTGTGTGCCGCGCTGATGGAGGCGTCACGGTCACGGTCGCGGTCCGCTCCCAGCAGATGGTCGAGGAGATGGTCGGCGCCCATGCCGACGGACCGGTGGATCGAGGCCATCGGCACCCGGTGGCCGGCCTGGCGGAACGCCTCCCACCAGGTCACGGTGTGCAGATAGGTGCTGTCCACCAGGGTGCCGTCCACATCGAACAGCACGGCTCTGCGCGGTGTTGCCGTCACCGGTCCACGCCTGAAGTCATGAGGGCCGCTCCTTCGGAGATATGCGGAGGTCAGTGCATCCGACGGCTAGGAACCGCGCCGGGAGCCGCTCCCGTCGTCCTTCAGCTCATGCGGTGTGCGCCGTTGGTCCGTTCGGGGGAGCTCTTCGGGCTCGCGACTCTCGACGACATCGCCCACGGGCCCGCCCTCCGGCAGTCGTGGCTGCTCCTCTGGCGTGGGCGGGGCCGGTGCGCGGGCCTTGAGGCGGCGTCCCCAGGCGAAGGCCGCAAGGATGACGGCGACGAGGAGCACGCCGACGAGGACGAGCAGGGCGCCGCTGGACATGTGAGGAGCGGCGAGCTGTTCGGGCACGGTCGTTGCATCCATATCCAGATTCTCCATGCGGCCCGGGTACCCGGCACGGTGGGAATGACGCGCAGACCGTGGCGGCTCAAGGGCCTGATCCGAACGACAGGTCCTAAGCCCTTTCCGACGGGCCGTGCGGCAGGCGGGCCACTTCGGGGGTTTCCGTGTCCAGCGGTACCGACCAGGAGCTGAGCAGACCCAGCTGTACCCCGTGGCGCGGCAACACGGCCTCCAGGAGCCAGTCGGCGGCCACCCGGACGCGGTTGTCCGGCATCGCCATGAGGTGGTAGGCGCGGGTGAGGGCGCCGGCGAGCGGGCCGGAGAGCGGGATGTGCAGGGGGTTCGCCGCGGCCTGGACACCGCCGAGGTCGACCATGAACCCCAGATCGCGGTGTTCGTACGCGCGCGGTGAGCCCTGGCCGCAGGACGCCGCCACATTGTGTGCCGCGACCTTGCCCTGCCGCTGGGCGTGCTGGGCGGTCATCGGCGTCACCTCGCCGGGCCGGGTCAGGTCCGGAACGGCCGCGGCATCACCGCAGGCGAACACCTCGGGCCGGCCGGGGACGCCCAGGAACTTGTCCACGCACAGCCGTCCCTTGTCGGTGGGCAGCCCCAGCGAGTGAACCAGCGGGTCGGGCCGTACGCCGACACACCAGATCAGGGAGCGGCTGTGGAGGAACTCGCCGTCGTCGAGCAGTACGCCGTCCGGGGTCGCCTCCTTGACGGACGTGCGGGTGCGGACATCGACGCCGCGGGAGCGCAGGACCCGGTCGGCAGTGCGCGACAGCCGTTCGTCGAGACCGGGCAGCAGCCGGTCGGCGACGTCCAGCAGCAGCCAGCGGGGGCGTGGGCCGTCCCGCAGTCCCGTGTTCTGCCGGGCCAGGTCATCGGTGAACAGCACGCCGTGGGCGGCGACTTCGGTGCCGGTGTATCCGGCACCCACCACCACGAAGGTGGTCCTGGCGGCCCGTTCGGCCGGGTCCTCGGCCGCACCCGCCAGTTCGATCTGGCGGGTGATGTGGTCGCGGAGGTACAGCGCTTCGGGCATGCCGCGGAAGCCGTGGGCATGCTCGGCGACCCCGGGGACGGGCAGCAGCTTGTTGACGCTGCCGACGGTCAGGACCAGACGGTCGTAGGACAGGGAGCCTTCCTGGTCCTCGGGGTCGGTGTAGCTCACCCGACGGGCGTCGAAGTCCACGTCGTGGGCATGCCCGAGGACGAGCCGGACACCCGGCAAGGTCCCGGTGAGCGATACCGCCACCCGCCGGGGTTCGAGAATCCCGGCCGCCACTTCCGGCAGCAACGGCACATACAGAAAGTAGTCATGGGGGTTGAGGAGCACGATCTCGGCGGCTCCCTTGGCCAGCCGGGAGAGCGTGCGGGCACATTCGTAACCGGCGAAACCGGCTCCGACGATCACGATCCGAGGACGACGTCGCTGCACGTGGACTCCCGCGGTCGAGGGGGGTGCTCAAGCGCTGGGCCGCACGACGGTCACGGTCCGCTGTGGACGGACGGCCCGCGCAGATGCACCGGTCGAAGAGGTCGTGCTCTGTCGGCTTACCGGTGAGCGGCCGGGTACACATCGTGGTGGCGCTTCGTTGTTCTCATTGTGACGGCAGCAGCCCTTGGGCGGCTCGTTGAGGCAGGACCGTGTAGGCCGGGTCCTCGGCGGAGGCGAGGCCGGCCGCGAAGACGCCGAAGCGGGTGCAGGCCGAGCCGGCGAGGAGCGCCAGGCCGCCCGCGACGGCCGCTGCGCGGCGGCGACGGCCCCCGAGCGCCGCCATGGCCGCGCCGCCGCCGATGAGCACCTGCGCACCGCGCAGCAGCCGGCCCGCCCGCCCCTCCCGGTAGGTTTCCGCCACCATCCCCAGCCGCCGCTCGGCCGCCCGGACCGCCACCGAGTCCGCCACCGCGGCCAGGACGGCCGCGCAGCGGGCGGGGGCGCTCTCCTGGACGGGGGCGAGAACGAGCGCCATACCGGACGCGGCGGCGGTCGCGGAGGCGGCGAAGAGGTACGGCAGCTCGCGGTGCGCGCCGTGCCAGGCCGGTACGGCGGTGTCCGCGGCGAGCACGGCGGTGTAGGTGGCCACGGCCGGTCCCAGGACCGCGGCGGCCGCGGTGGCGGCGGCGCCGGCCCGTGGCAGCCGGCCGGTGACCGCGCAGAGGGCCGCCGCACCGGCCGCCGGACCGTAGCCGCCGAGCAGCCATGAGCCCACGCTCATCGGCGAGGTCGGCTTCAGCACGCGCAGCATGTGGGCGAAGCGGGCCGGGCGGCCCAGGTCGTTGATGAGCGCGGCGGCGGAGAGGGACACGGCCGCCAGGGAGGACACCTTCATCGCGGCGGCCAGCGTCGGGCGGCCGGTCAGCTGGGCGCCCGCGGCGAGCACCGACCCGGCTCCCGCCAGACCGCCGAGGAAGAAGTATCCGGCGATGTCGCGGGCCGCCCAGGAGGGGGCTTTGATGACCGGCCGGCCGTAGTAGGAGCGGAACTCCGCCCGGGGGACCATGAGTTGCTCACCCTTGGGGCGGCGGTGCGAGCGGGTGCCGCCGCTGCGGGGTGCCTGGTCGGTCATCGTCGTACCTTCCTTTGCAGGAGCGTCGGCAGCGCGCAGGAGAGGGCGATACCGCCCGCCAACGACAGTGCCGCCGCGCCGGCGTGCTTCCACATCGCGGGCAGGTCCCGGGTGGTGACCACCGGGTCGGGTGGCAGCCCGTACACCTCGGGTTCGTCGAGCAGCAGGAAGAACGCCCCGTCGCCGCCGACCCCGTCCTCGGGATCGTGGCCGTAGAGCCGGGCGTCGGCCACGCCCGCCGCATGCAGCTGGTCGACCCGCAGGGCCGCGCGGGCGCGCAGTTCGTCGAGCGGGCCGAACTGGATCGACTCGGTCGGGCACGCCTTGGCGCAGGCCGGCTCCAGCCCGGCGCCCAGCCGGTCGTAGCACAGGGTGCACTTGAAGGCCCGGCCGTCGGACGGGCGTTGGTCGATGACGCCGTAGGGGCAGGCCGGGACGCAGTAGCCGCAGCCGTTGCAGATGTCCTCCTGGACCACGACGGTGCCGAACTCGGTACGGAAGAGCGAGCCCGTCGGGCAGACGTCGAGGCAGGCGGCATGGGTGCAGTGCTTGCAGACGTCGGAGGACATCAGCCAGCGGAACTCGCCGCCCGCCGGGGCGGCATCCGTGGCGAGGGGGAGTTGCGTACGGCCCTCGGGTGCGGGCACCGCCGGCGCGGCCGGTGGCGCCGACTGCTCGATGAAGGCCACATGACGCCAGGTCGAGGCGCCGAGGCCCCCGGTGTTGTCGTACGACATGCCGGTGAGGGACAGTCCGTCCTCCGGGATCGCGTTCCACTCCTTGCACGCCACCTCGCACGCCTTGCAGCCGATACAGACGGAGGTGTCGGTGAAGAACCCCACGCGCGGCGGGGCATCGGCATGCCCGGCATCGCCGGCCGGGTCCGGCTCCGGGCCGCTGAGCAGGCTGTCGGTCATGACCGGTGGTCCTTTCCGGTGTGCTCGGTGATGCCCGCGCGCCGCCGGTAGTCGGCCACCAGGCGGGGAAGCGCGGGGCCGCGCGGCCGCCGCCCCGGCCGGATGTCGGCGGTGAGGGCCTTGTCCTCCTGGATATGGGAGTTGGGGTCCAGTGCGATGGCGACCAGCTCGTTCGCCGCGTCGCCGGTGACGATCCCGTTGGGCCCCCAGTGGAACGGCAGCCCGATCTGGTGCACCGTGCGGCCGTGCACCGTCAGCGTCCTGATGCGGTCGGTGACCGCCACCCGGGCCTCGATGGCGTTGCGGGCGGTGATGATCGTGGCCCATCCGTTGTGCTCCAGACCGCGCTCCGCGGCGAGCCGCGGTGACACCTCGCAGAACAACTCGGGCTGCAGCTCGGCCAGATGGGGCGACCAACGGCTCATCCCGCCCGCCGTGAAGTGCTCGGTGAGACGGTGGGTGGTCAGCACGAACGGATAGACCTCGGCGCCCGGTTCGTCGCCGCTGGGGTGGTAGCGGTTGCCTTCGCGGAAGTAGAGCTGCTTGGTGGGGGACCGCGGGCGGTCGGGGTAGAGGGCGTTGGGGAACGGGGAGTCCTGCGGCTCGTAGTGCGTGGGCAGCGGCCCGTCGTGCAGCCCGGCCGGTACGTAGAGCCAGCCCTTGCCGTCCGCCTGCATGATGAAGGGGTCGTCGCCGCGCAGGGCGTCGGGTCCCATGGCGCCCGTCGGCGGTACGTGGTCCGGGGCCCGGTCGGGAACGAAGTCGGCGACGTCATGGCCGGTCCAGTGCCCGTCGTCGGCGTCCCACCAGACATAGGCCTTGCGCGCGCTCCAGGGACTGCCGTCGGGGGCGGCCGAGGCCCGGTTGTAGAGGATCCGCCGGTTCGCGGGCCAGGCCCAGGCCCATCGTGCGGCGACCCAGTCCTGCTCGGTGTGCGGGGTGCGGCGGGCGGCCTGGTTGACACCGTCCGCGAAGACCCCGCAGTAGATCCAGCAGCCGCACCGGGTCGAACCGTCGTCCTTGAGCTCCGTGTACGCGCTCAGCGGCGCCCCGTCGGGACCGTGCCCGTTGATCTCGGCCAGCACGGCCGCCGCCACCGGCTCCCGGAGCGGCCCCTCCACCGGGTAGTCCCAGGTCAGGTCCTGGATCATCCGGTCCATCGGATCGGTGGACGCCGCCAGCTTCTCCTTGATGCGCCGGCCCAGGTGGTACATGAACCACAGATCACTGCGCGCGTCGCCCTGCGGCTCGACGGCGGCATGGTGCCACTGGAGCCAGCGGTTGGTGTTGGTGAAGGAACCGGACTTCTCGGTGTGGGCGGCCGCCGGGAGGAAGAACACCTCCGTCCCGATGTCCTCGGTGCGCAGTTCGCCGGTCTCGGTCTCGGGGCCGTCCTGCCACCAGGTCGCCGACTCGATGAGGGAGAAGTCGCGGACCACCAGCCAGTCCAGGTTGGCCATCCCCAGCCGCTGCAACCGGGTGTTGGCGGAGCCGACGGCCGGATTCTCACCGAACAGGAAGTAGCCCTTGCAGACGCCGTCCAGTTGGGCGAGCACGGTGTCGTAGGTGCTGTGCGAGCCGGTCAGCCGCGGCAGATGGTCGAAGCAGAAGTCGTTGTCGGCAGTGGCCGCGTCGCCGTAGTAGGCCTTGAGCAGACTGACGAAGTACGCCCGCATCTCGCCCCAGAAACCCTTGTCGGTACGGCTCGCCGCGACAAAGGTGTCGAAGTCCTCGTGGGCGTGCGCATGCGGCATCGGCAGATAGCCGGGCAGCAGGTTGAAGAGCGTGGGGATGTCGCTGGAGCCCTGGATGGACGCGTGGCCGCGCAGCGCCTGGATACCGCCGCCGGGGCGCCCGATGTTCCCCAGCAGAAGCTGGAGCACACTGGCCGCCCGGATGAACTGGGAGCCGGTCGCATGCTGGGTCCAGCCCACCGCGTAGACGAACGCGCTGGTGCGCTCGCGCCCGGAATTCCTTGTCAGCGCCTCGCACACCTGCAAGAACGTCTCGCGTGGCACCCCACAGGTCCGCTCGACCATCTCGGGGGTGTAGCGGGCGTAGTGCCGCTTGAGGATCTGGTAGACGCAGCGGGGGTGTTGCAGCGTCGGGTCCTGCGGTGCGCGGGGGTGGGCCTGGGGGCCGCCCGCCCCATGCGTCTCGGCGTGACCCGGCACCACCTGCGGCTCGGCCGTGCTGTCCCGGAGGCGCTGGTCGTGCAGCTGCTCGACGTCGCCCGCCGGCGCCTGGACGTCGGTGCCTTCGTACTGCCAGCTCTCGGGGTCGTATTGCCGCCGCTCCTCGTCCAGGCCGGAGAAGACGCCGTCGAGATCCTCGGTGTCGCGGAAGTCCTCGCGGACCAGGGTGGCGGCGTTCGTATAGGCGAGGACGTACTCCCGGAAGTCCTTCTCCTCGCTCAGGACGTGATGGATGATCCCGCCGAGGAAGGCGATGTCGCTGCCCGCCCGGATCGGCACATGCAGATCGCACAGGGCGCTGGTACGGGTGAAGCGCGGATCGACATGAATGATCCGGGCACCCCTGGCCTTGGCCTCCATGACCCACTGGAAGCCGACCGGGTGCGCCTCGGCGAAATTGGAGCCCTCGATGACGATGCAGTCCGCGTGCTGGAGATCCTGCATGAAGGTGGTCGCCCCGCCGCGCCCGAACGAGGTACCGAGGCCGGCGACCGTGGAGCTGTGGCACACCCGGGCCTGATTCTCCACCTGGATCACGCCGAGGCCGGTCAGCAACTTCTTGATCAGGTAGTTCTCCTCGTTGTCGAGGGTCGCGCCGCCCAGGCTGGCGATGCCGAGCGTCCGGGCGACCCGCCGGCCGTCCTCCTCCCACTGCCAGGTGTCACGGCGCAGCTTGATCACCCGCTCGGCGATCATGTCCATGGCGGTGTCGAGGTCCAGCGGCTCCCACTCGGTCCCGTAAGGGCGCCGGTAGAGCACCTGATGGCGCCGTGACGGGCCCGTCGTCAGCTGAAGCGTCGCCGCCCCCTTGGGGCACAGCCGCCCCCTGCTGATCGGGGAGGCGGGATCCCCCTCGATCTGCACCACCCGTTCGTCCTTGACGTACACCTGCTGGGCGCAGCCGACCGCGCAGTACGGGCAGACCGAGGCCACGACGCGGTCGGCGGTGTCCGTGCGCGGCCGCAGCTCCTCGGTGCGCCGGGACATCGCGGCGCGCCCCCGGCCCAGCGGGTCCTCGCCCCTGAGCTGCCGGTACGCGGGCCAGTCGCGGAGCAGCCGGCCTACGCCCATGGTTCCTCCCACGCCTCGATTCGAGCGGTATGCCTCCAAACTCCCTCCCGTGGGCTCCGTCTGCTCCCCGGCAGGCCTGTTACTGACCCAACCGGGCACTAGAAGGGGCGCGGGCGGCGGCGCGTCCGCACATGCGCCGCAGGCCGCCGCGCGCGACAGTGAGAGATGCGGCCATCGGCACGAAGGGCAGGCGGGGCACGTGGGTGGCAAGGACGGGCTGACGCCGTACCGCGGGAAACGGCACTTCGACCGGACGCGCGAGCCACCGGGCACCCGGACCTCCACCGGCGAGGCGCCGGCCTTCGTCGTGCAGATCCACGACGCGAGCACCTTGCACTTCGACTTCCGGCTGGAGGCCGACGGTGTGCTGAAGTCCTGGTCCGTGCCCAAGGGCCCGTCCGCCGACCCGCACGACAAGCGGCTGGCGATGCCCACCGAGGACCATCCGCTGGAGTACCTCGCGTTCGAGGGGGTCATTCCGGCGGGGGAGTACGGCGCGGGCACCGTGATCGTCTGGGACCGGGGCACCTATCGCCCGCTGCCCCGGAAGAAGAAGGGCCGCGCCCTCTCGTTCGGCCAGGCGCTGGCGGACGGACACGCCTCCTTCTGGCTCGACGGCGGCAAACTCCACGGTGGCTACGCCCTCACCCGCTTCCGTACCGGCGGGCGCCCCGGAGAACGGGAGGCCTGGCTGCTGGTGAAGGAGAACGACGACCGGGCCGGCCGGCGCGGCACCCCCGACCCGCGGCGGGCCCGGTCCGTGCTCAGCGGGCGGACCCTGAAGCAGATCGCCGCCGAGGAGGCCGCGGGGCGCGGAGCGGCCTGATGGGCAAGGTCAGAGGCCTTCTGGAAGCCCTGCCGACCACGCAGCGGTGGCTGCCGCGGCCCGCGGACGCGGTCCGGGAGAAGCCCGCCCAGGGCCGACGAGAGGACGGCTGCCATGTCGGCAAAGGCTCTCATCGTGATCGATATGCTCAATTCCTACGAGCACGAAGACATGAAGGCGTGGAGATTCTTCATATCCGATGACGCTCGGATATCTGCTGCTGTCTGCTGCGCCGGCACGGTATCGACGCCATCACCCTCGTGCTCTGTGGCCAGACGACCGGAACAATGTGTGCGCGTGTGCGCTGTTCGACGCTCGGAATTCTTCCGACGGTACTGCCGAATCCGGCCCGCCGGAGGGGCCTAACCGCTCTCCGGCTCCCCGTCCCCCGCATTGTCACGGGCGATATGCACCGCCGCCTCCTCCGCCGATGCGGCTCCGCCGTCGATACCGACGTCCCGGGCGGAAATGTCGTTGCTGCCCCCGCGCCAGAAACCCTCGTCGGAGCCCACGAGACGCCCCGCCCGCTCGTCACCGCATTCGAGGTCCGTGGGTTCACCGACCCCGCCCGGCAGGTCGCCGATACCGTCGCCGTCGGGTGCGCAGACGTCCGGTACCTCCACGGCCAGCCGATGGTCGAGCGTCTCGCGGTCGTGCAGTTCCTGCGCGGTGGTCCCGTCGTGATTCACCACGAAGGGCCGCTCCGGAGGCGAATAGCCCGTGTCCAGCGTCTGATCGAGATCCGGCTCGTCCAGGGCGTCCTCCATGTCGAGGTCGTTGGGGTTGTCCTGGGGATCGGATCTGGGCGGCTGGTAGACCTCGTCGCCCATCGACTCGTCGGACATGACCGCCCTCCCTCTTCCCGTCCGGTGGCCCGGCCGCGGGGTGCGGCTGGTGCCTGTACGACCAATTGTCCGCCTCCTGGTGCCTGGCGGCAGCGCCAGGAGACGGAGCCGGGCTCAGGCGCGCCGGTGTTCGGTCGCGATGCCGACGGCCTCGGCGATGCTCTGCACATTGCCGAACCGCTCGTGTGCGGGCAGCCGCTCGGCCATGGCGACCAGCCGGTCCGGTGCGTTGTTCTGCCGAAGGGTCTCGATAACCGAGTTCTTGTCGGCCGGATACAGGCTTCGCCCGAGGTGCTGGGCGAGTTCGGAGCGCAGCCCGACGTCCTGCTCGGTCATACCGCTCGGCGTGCCGCCCCTGAAGTCGCTCTCGGGGGACCATGCCGCCACCGGCTGGTCCTCTCCCGCCGGCTGGAGTTCATGCTCCTCATCGGTCCGCAGGGAGCGCTCGGCCGTCATCTGCCCCCGCAGCTGCTTCTTCATGACGTCATCCCGGGCGGGGCCGGTCTTGTCCGTGCCGTGTTCCATCACCATGGGTGCCTCCGGCTCTACGGGTCCGGTGGACCCGACGCGTTACTCCCAGTTTCCCTGGTCCCCCAGCCCTAACAACCCGGCGGCGGCTGTTTCAAGCGTGCATACGGAAACCGTACGGGCATGCGCGGAACGTGACGGCAGATGCATATGCCCGTCATGCATACGCCTTTCGGGAACGGGAATTCGTAGGTCAGCCCACCGCATACCGATGACAGCCGGCCACACCGATGACAGCCCCTCGCTCAACGGGAGAATCCGCGGAATCCGAGGAAGCCAAGGAGGCAGCACTATGCGACTCTCGCTCCTGAAACCGGTTATCGACCGGCCGGGCCCCTGGGCATCCGTCTATGCCACTATCCCGCACAGCACCGAGGACGCCGCAAAACAACAAGAGTTGACGGCAAGCGCCACCACGGCGCAGTTGTTCGCGCTCGGCGCGGACGAGGCCACCTGTGGTGCGGTGCACGAGGCACTGCTCACGGGGCGCGGTGGCGAGAGCGGGGCGCACGCCGGGCGGGCGCTGTTCGCCGCCCACGGTGCGGTCGTGCTCGACACCCCGCTTCCCGGCCCCCCGGCCTTCCCTTTCGCGGCCTGGGGTCCGGTGCCCCGGGTCACCCCTTTGCTGGCGGCGATCGGCGATGACCCCGTCTGTCTCGTGGTCCGCCTGGACCGGGCCGGAGCGGACTTCGCGGTCCTCGGCCAACGCGGCACCGAGGACGCCGGCCGGGTCAGCGGCGCCGCCCGGCCCCTCCACCGCACCTCGTCGGGCGACCCGTCCGAACGGCACTTCCAGGCCAAGGTGGAGAACACCTGGGAGCACAACGCCGGAGAGATCGCCGACGCGGTGCGCGAGGCGTTCGAGAAGAGCGGCGCCGAGGCCGTCCTCCTGATCGGGGAGGCGCGTGAGCGCCACTCGGTACACGACAAGCTGCCCGAACCGCTGCGCGCCCTCACCTACGAGAGCGAGCACGGCGGGCGGGCGCCCGGAGCCGAGAGCGCCCTGGTGGACCGGGACATCGCCCACGTCAGGGCGGTCCAGGAACGCGAACATGTCGCGCAGGTGGCGGACCGCTTCCGCACGGGCGCCGGACCCGGCAACAAGAGCGCCCCGCACGCCGCCGCAGGCATCCCCGCCCTGGTCGAAGCGGCCCGGGAACACCGGATCGACACGCTGCTGGTCAGTCCGCACGGCGCGGACATCGCCCGGCAGGTCTGGGTCGGCTCGGACGCGGACCAACTCGCCGTACGCGGCACGGAGTTGACGTATCTGGGCGAGGAGCATCCGGCCGCCGCACGGGCGGATGACGCCCTGGTGCGCTCGGCGGCCGCGACCGGCGCCGACATCGTGGTGGTCCGTGACCCCGAGCGGGCACCGTCCGGCGGGCTCGGCGCCATCCTGCGCGGGACCGGAAAAACGGCACCGGAGTGACCTGGTGACCTACTCCGTCGGGGGCAGACCCCGACCGATCGAACCGGCCGACGGCGATGCATGTCCCGCGTCGCCCCACGGCCATGAGGGAGGCTCAGTATGTTGACGGCGATCGCAGACGTTCTCAGGTCGATCGGTGGCGCCATCGCCACCGTCGTCACCCTGCCGTTCCGGGCCGTGGCCCGGCTCTTCGGCGGGGCCGCGGACACCGCACACGGACGCCACTGAACCGCACCCGGAGATCCTGGCGTACCGCAACGGACACCACGGCATGCCGCGTGTGCACGCCCTCGCACTCGGCCGCCGGCACACCACCGCCCGCCGACCGGATTCCGGTCGGCGGGCGGCGAGGTGGTACCGGGCGGCTGCCTCAGCTCTGGGCTTCGGCCGCCACCGGCTTCGGGATCAGGAAGGACGTCGCAATGGCCGCGGTCAGGATGACCACGCCGGCGATCATGCCGGCGGTGTAGCCCCCGGCCGACGAGGGGTCCGTCGGCGTGGCGGCCGTCTTGACCGCGTAGAGGAGCGCAAAGCTCAGGCCGGCGCCGAGGTTGAACGCGCCCGCGTTGAGTCCGGGCAGGAAGCCCGGGTTCTCGCTGGGGGAGAGGACGATGCCCAGCCCGTTGAGGACGATGTTCGCCACGCCCGCGTAGGCGATGCCCACCAGGATGGACGTCACCAGCAGCAGGCCCTGCGAATGGCTGTGCATCGTGAGCAGCATCAGGACGACCGTCGCCACCGATCCGACCAGGCCGAACCGCAGGATGCGGCCGTAGCCGAAGGTGGCGGCGAGGCGGCCGGCCAGCGGGCCCATGGCCAGCCCGGCGAGGGCGTACGGGGACAGCGTCCACCACGCTGAGGCCTCGGCGCTCATACCGAGACCGGCCTGGGCGTCCTGGGCGAAGGTCGGGATCAGCCCGTTCATGACGGCGAACACACCGGTCATGGTGAGCACGGTGGTCAGCAACGTGGCCCACGTCGCGCGCTGCTTGAGGTGCCGGGTGGCGACCAGCGGGTGCCCGCTGCGGTTCTCGGTCCGCCAGAACAGGGCGAAGGCGGCCGCGGACACCACGAGGAGGACGGCGATCAGCGGCCAGTCGGCGGCGGCCAGCTTGCCCGCCTCGTTCAGCGCGGTCAGCAGCGAGCCGACGGAGACGACGAGCAGCGTGACGCCGGGCCAGTCCATACGGGTCGCCGCGGGCGCCTTCGACTCCGGGGTCAGGGTGGCGACCAGCACGGTGGCCAGGGCCGCGACGACCGCCATCGCCCAGAAGACCGACCCGAACCCGTGGTGGTCGGCGAGGTAGCCGCCCGCCAGGGAGTCGACCCCGGCGATACCGCCGTTGACCGCGGTGATCACGCCGAGCAGGGTGCCGTAGCGCTTGGGCTCCTTCACCTCGACCCGCAGCATGATCAGACAGAGCGGGACGACCGGGCCGCAGACCCCCTGGATGACCCGGCCGGCGAACAGCATCGGCACGCTGGTCGCCAGCGCGGCGACCACACATCCGACGACCATCAGGCCGAGCATGCCGGCCAGTACCCGGCGGCGGCCGATGACATCGCCCAGCCGCGGGAGGAACAGGGAGAACAGTGCCGCCGAGGTGAAGAACGCGGTCTGGGTGAGGCCGATCTCCGCGGAGCTGGCGCCGAGCGAGTCCTCGATGTTCTTGAGCGCGGGGCTGAGCATGCTGGCGTTGAGCTGGAAGGCGAAGCACGCCGCGAGCAGCGCCGCGACCAGGACGCCTATCCGGACGCCGGAGCCGCCGCCGTCCGTCACCTCGACGGGGCGCCGGGTGGTGGAAACGTTCATGCCTCGATGTCGCCGATCCGCTCGAGCGCGTCCACGACGAGGTTCCAGAACCGCTCGTGGTCGAGCTTGACCGCGACCTGGGTGGTGCAGTCGTCCGGGGCGGGCGCACGGAAGTCCGTCACGGTCATCCCGAGCGTGAGCGCACCGCGCAGCTCGATGTCCACCGGGGCCTTGCGCACGGTCATGACGTCCGGGTCGATCACATACGCGACCGCGCACGGGTCGTGGACCGGCGGGTGGTCGAAGCCCTGGTTCTCGCGGTAGGCCTCGCGGAAGAAGTCCAGCAGCTCCAGGACGAACGTGGCGGGCTTGGTACCGACGGCGGCGATCTTCTCCTCGACCGCGGGGGTGGCCAGCGCCTGGTGCGTGAGGTCCAGGCCGACCATCGTGACCGGCCACGTCTCGTTGAAGACGATGTGCGCGGCCTCGGGGTCGATGATGATGTTGAACTCGGCGACCGCGCTCCAGTTGCCCTCGTGGTAGCCGCCGCCCATCAGGACGACCTCGCGGACCCGCTCCGCGATCCGCGGCTCCTTGCGGACGGCCAGCGCGATGTTGGTCAGGCCCGCGGTCGGGACGATGGTGATCTCGCCGGGCTCGTGGGACATCACCGTGTCGATGATCAGGTCCACCGCATGCCGGCGGTCCAGCTCGATGGCGGGCTCGGGCAGGTCCGGGCCGTCGAGACCGGTCTCGCCGTGGATGTCCGGCGCCGTCTCGATGGACCGCACCAGCGGACGCGGGCAGCCGGCGGCAAAGGGCACGCCCGTGATCCCGGCGATGCGCGCCACGGACAGGGCGTTGCGGGTCACCTTCTCCAGCGTCTGGTTCCCGACCACGGTCGTCACGGCGACCAGCTCGACGTCGGGATTGCCATGGGCCAGGAGCATGGCGATCGCATCGTCATGCCCCGGGTCGCAGTCGAGGATGATCTTTCTGGCCAACGGAGGAGCCCCTTTGCTCTGCTGCTCGGAAAAGCGGTGATGTGTGCGGGCCGACATGGGCTCCGGCGCACAGCGCGCCCGGCGGTCACCCATGGTGAGCCCGGGCGTGGGGTCAGCCGACGGGCGAGCAGCATGGGAAAACGTTCTCCGGAAACTTGACCTATGGACCCGCCGGTTGTCAACGGTTCAATCTCTGGCCTTCTGCCCCTTATCGGGATGAAGGGTGGGTGGCGCGGCCGGTGAATCCGCGCCCGGTGGGACAACGATTGCCAGGCGTTCAAAGGGGCGTATGCTCCCTCCGGTTCGGGTGGGCCGAGCGAAGGGAGCCGGGAGACGGTGGCCGAAGTCACGTTGAAGGATGTCGCGCTGGCGTCGGGCTGCTCCATTGCCACGGTCTCCCGCGTCCTGGCCGGCACCCGTCCGGTCGGCGCCGAGGCCGCCCGCACCGTACGCGAGGCGGCCGAGCGGCTGGGCTACCGGCCCAACCATGTGGCCCGCGCCCTGCGCAGCCGTTCCACCGGCACCGTCGGACTCGTTCTGCCGCAGATCACCAACCCGTTCTTCCCCTCCCTCGTCCGGGAGCTGGAGCACGCCCTGCATGCCGAGGGGCGGGCCGTGCTCCTCGCCGACTGCGACGACGACCCGGTGACCGAGGCGGCCCGGATCGGCGCGTTCCTGGGGCGGCAGGTCGACGCCCTGCTGCTGGTACCGGTCGACGAGCGGCGCAGCCGGGAGGCGGTGGCGAGCGCGGCCGCCCGGGTGCCGCTGGTGCTGCTGGACCGCGGATGCGGCCCCGGCGTCGCCGACTCCGTCGCCGTCGACAACGCGGCCGGTATGTCTCTCGTCCTCGATCACCTGGCGGCCACCGGCCGCCGCCGCCCGTGCTTCGTCGGCGCCGCCGGTACCGCGTCGGCGGCGGTCGAGCGGCGCGCGGCTTACGAGGCGGGCGCCGGGGCGCTGGACCCCACGGCTCCCGGCCGCGTCGAACTCGGCGACTTCTCGGTGCAGTGGGGGCGGGCCGCCGTCGACCGTGTCTGGCCGTCCCGGCCGGACGCCCTGATCTGCGCCAACGACCTCATCGCCGCCGGTGCGCTGCAACGCCTGCGGCAGCTCGGCGCGGACGTACCGGGCGAGGTCGCCGTGACCGGCTTTGACGACATCCCGCTCGCGGGCCTCGCCGACCCGGCGCTGACCACCGTCCGCCAGCCGGTCGGCGAACTGGCCGCCGAGGCCGCCCGTCTGCTGAGCCGGCGCCCGGCCGGAGGGGAGCCGGGACCACGGCACACGGTCCGGCTCGCACCGCAGCTGGTCGTACGGGCCTCCAGCGCACCGGCCGGCGTTTCCCCGGCCCACTGACCGCTGCCTCTTGGCCCGCTGACCGCTTCCCTCGTGAGGGAGAGCCGGAGCGCTTCCGCAACTCTTGACCGTACGCGGTCAGCGAGTAAAGTCTAGACCAATCAGTGCACCCTCGCGTCATCCACCCCACACTCAACGAGGTCTCCCGGGGCGGACGTTCGGCGTCGTCGGCGGCGCCGGGTCCGCCGTTCTCGCGTGGCGGCCTCCTTCGCGAAAGGGTTGTCATGCATAGGAAAAGAAGGCTGGCCCTCGCCATCGGTGCGGGCATCGCCCCGCTGCTCGTCGTCACCATGCCGGTCAGTCCGGCAAGCGCACACGGCTATGTGTCCTCGCCGCCCAGCCGGCAGGCGCAGTGTGCCGCGGGCGCCATCGAGTGCGGCCCCATCAAATGGGAGCCGCAGAGCGTCGAGGGCCCCAAGGGGCTGACCAGCTGTAGTGGCGGCAACAGCCGGTTCGCCGAACTCGACAATGACGCCAAGGGCTGGAAGGTCACTCCGGTCGGCAGCTCCCAGTCCTTCAGCTGGCGCCTGACGGCCCGTCACTCCACCAGCACCTGGCAGTACTTCGTCGGCGGGAAGAAGGTCGCCGAATTCGACGACGGCGGTGCCCAGCCACCCGAGACCGTCTCGCACACCGTCAATTTCGGCTCTCTCAAGGGCAAGCAGAAGATCCTCGCGGTCTGGAACATCGCCGATACCGCGAATGCCTTCTACGCCTGCATCGACGTCAACATCGGCGGCTGAGCGTCTCCCCTCGGCGCTCGCCCCCTGGTCCCTCCCGGCACCACCGCCCCGTCTCCCTCCGCCGGTCACAGCCGTGAACAGCCGAGCGGCAGGGCGACGAGGGCGCTGAGGCACCCGTTACGATCGGCCCATTCAAGGCCGTTGTGCGTGGCCGCTGCCGGGAGGAAGAGATGGGCCTGTTCCGCCGAGGACCGAAGCGGGATTCCCGCGAGCTGGCACGTGACGGGGAGTTCGGCTTCTTCTCCGAGCGCGAAGGCGGCGTCTTCAGATCACAGGTCCGGCAGGCCTTCGCGGAACAGGGGCTCGAAGTCACCGCGTACGCGGGGGTGGTCACCGACTCTGCGGGCCGGCAGTTCGGCCTCGGCAACCTCGCCGCGGTGTGCCACCGCGACCGGCGCGGTGAGCGCAGCTGGCCCGCGCTGATCCGGGATCACGTCGGCAAGGTGCTCCGTACGATGGACGGCCCGCAGCCGCTGGAGATCCTCAGCGCGGACGAGATCCGGGCCTGCCTCTACCCCCGTGTGGTCGCCCAGGAGACGCTGCCCGCCTCGGACTCCTTCCGTTACGGCCGCGCGCCGGCGCCGGGGCTGCGGGAGGTGCTCGCCCTCGACCTGCCCGAGGCGGTGCAGATGCTGAGCGAGGACTCGCTCAACGACCTCGGGGACGTCGCCGAGCTGCGCATCCGGGCGATGAACAATCTGCGCGCCCTGCCGGTCGAGGGGCATGAGACCGTCCGGCGCGGCGACGGCTCGGCGTTCGAGGTGCTGCTCGGTGATTCCTTCTTCACCGCGAGCCGGGTGCTGGTACTGGACGAACTGGTGCAGCGGCTCACGGGCACCGGGCTGACTCCGGACGGTGCGCTGGTCGCCCTGCCCTTCCGCCACCAGCTGGCGTTCCACCGTATCCACGATGCCCAGGTCGTCCCGGCGTTGCAGGCCATGGCGCAGTTTGCGGCGGCCGGCCACGAGGACGCGGCGGGCGCCATCAGCCCCCAGGTCTTCTGGTGGCGCCGGGGCGTGATGACCCCGCTGAGCGAGGCGGCCGGCGGCGGGCTGCGGGTGGTGGCGGATGCGGACTTCCAGGCGATGCTGGAGCGGTTGGTGCAGGACGAGGCCTGAGCGGCGCCACGGCGTCCGGCGCGCACACCGCGCACAAGATTTTCTTGCGAAATATTCACCATGAGGGAACCTGCGGCCCCATCCACCCGTTATCACTAGTGAGGCCCCACGCTCTCCCCCGTGCGTGGGGCCTCACTGTGTCTCCGCGCCGGTATCCGTGACTCCGGCCCGCCCGCTCGGTCTCAGCCGTCGAGCCCTGCGCGTTCCTCCTCGGTGAGCAACCGCGAGCGGATCAGGAAGCGGACGCCTTCGGGCGCTTCCAGGGAGAATCCGCTGCCCCGCCCCGGTACGACGTCCACCGTCAGATGGGTGTGCCGCCAGCGCTCGAACTGGTCCGCCGACATCCAGAACCCCACCGGTTCCGGCACGCCCTCCACGGTCAGCCGGGCCAGCAGCACATCCGACGCACCCGTGCGGAGTTCCCCGGCCTGGTAGCACATGGGCGCGCTGCCGTCACAGCAGCCGCCGGACTGGTGGAACATCAGCGGGCCGTGCTGATCGTGCAGCAGGCGCAGCAGTTCCGTCGCCGCCGCGCTGAGCGCGATGCGTGAAGGGCCCTCCGGGGCGGCGCCCCCGGCCGCCTCCTGCCCCTCGCCGCCGCCCATCAGACGCTCCCCGGCTTCTTCGTACAGCAGCTGACCAGCGGGTTGTCGGTCTCTTGTCGGTACACGTGCCGTTCCTCTCTTGACCGGCCACAACGGACGCCGCCCCGGGACGGCGGCGAGCCGGCCCGGAAGGGGCCGGATCGTGGTCACCGAGCCGCCACGGAGGCAGTGCCCCAGTTAACTCCCTGCAACGTTGCGCGGTGGTTGCACGCGAGGGCGGGGACTGTCAGATGCGGCGGCTCCCGTCGGCATCCGGTGATTCCCGGCGGTCGTGGTGCGATCCGGGCGCCGCAATGCCGAAGGAGTGCGGGGGCGCTACCGCGATGTCCAGGTCGGGGCGCCAGGCCGCGAGGATCTGGGCGGAGGGCGTGAACAGCGGGCCCGGCAGGCCGGTGGGGTCGTGCCACTGCCAGTCGCCGACGATATCGGGCTCGGCCGCGTAGGGCGTGCCGGTGCAGGCGGTGACGAGGGCGGCCATCGTGATGCGGTGGACGCCCTGGACGTCGTCGTGGAGCATCGCGAGGACCCGGACGGCATGTGGCTCGGCATGCAGGCCGGTTTCCTCGTGCAGTTCCCGTGCGGCGGCGGCCGGCACGCTCTCGCCCGGGTCGATCTTGCCTCCCGGGAGTTCCCAGGTCCCGGCGCGGTGCCGTCCGATCAGGACATGTCCCTGAGGGGCGAGGACGATGACGCCCACGCCGAAGGCCGCTCGCGCCTCCGGCGGTCGGCTGTTGCGCGGCCGGGCGGTCACCGTGCCACGAGTGGTTCCGTCCGTCATGCCGGGCCTCCTGGAGTCCGTCCGGTGCGAGGTGCAGCAGCGTATGCCGTCGGCTGCGGCGTGTGTGCGGTGTAGCCGCCTCCCGTGACGGACCGCAGCATTCCGCCCGGGCGGACGTTTCTCCGGCGCGTCCCTCGGCCGGGTACATCTGGGCGCCCGGCTCAAGCAACCGCGGTGGTCATCGGGACGTCTCGAAAGCCAGATGGAACAGAGGAGAGTTGAGCAACCCGTGACGTTCGGACATTCCCGTGATGCATGCGGTGACGACTGGCCGTTGGTGGGGCGCGAACGCGAGCTCGCTGCCCTCGATGCCGTGGCCGCCGACGTCCTGTCCGGCCGCTCGCGCGTCGTACAGCTCGAAGGGCCGGCCGGGATCGGCAAGTCCGTCCTGCTGAGCACCTGGTGGGAACGTAACGAGCAGTTCCGGGTGCTGCGGGCCCGCTGCCATCCCCTGGAGCGCGAATTCGCCTTCGGTGCGGTGCGACAGCTGTTCAAGCCGTTGCTGGCGGCGGTCTCCGAAACCGAGCGCGCACGTCTCCTGGAAGGCTCCGCGGCCGCCACGCTGCGGGCGCTGGACGACGCCGCCGCCACGGACCCCGTACCGGAGGCGGCCGATGTGACGGCATCGACGCTACGGGAACTCGACGCGCTCGTCTCCCAACTCTCCCGCCGGCAGCCCCTCCTCCTGGCGGTCGACGCCCTCCAGTGGATCGACCAGCCGTCCCTGCGATGGCTCGTCCATTTCGTCGGGCGGGCCGACAGCCACCCGGTGCTGATCGCCGTGACCACCCGCAGCGGCGAGGTCAAAAGGCTCGATCCGCTGTTCGCCGAACTCGTCCGTCCCGCGAACTGCCACACCCTCGTCCTGGAGCCGCTCGACGTGGCCGGCGTGCGGCAGCTGGTGCGGACGCTGTGGGATGCGGAGGCGCCCGACGCGGGCTTCTGCGCGGCCTGTCACGCCGCCACGGGCGGGCATCCGCTGTTCGTGCGCGCCCTGCTCCACCAGGCACAGCGCAACGGGGTACAGCCGACGGCGGAATTCCGGGACCGGATCCCCACGGTCCTGCTGTCGACGCTCGGCGGGGAGATCTCGCACCGGCTCTGCCAGGCGTCCGACGAGGTCGTGGCGCTGGCACGGGCGCTGGCCTTCCTGGGCGACCGCAAACCACCCGAGCTGCTCGCCGCGTACTGCGGGACCGGACGGGCCGTGGTGCTCTCCGCGGCCGAGGACCTGCGGTCGCTGGGCCTGCTGCGGGCGGACGGCGACCTCCGCCTCACCCACCCGGTCGTCCGTGACACGGTGCTGGGAACGCTGTCGCCCGAAGAACTCGGCGTCGGCCATGCGCGGGCGGCCCAGGTGTCCTGCCTCAGCGGGCGTCCCGACGAGGAAGTCGCGGCCCATCTGCTGGCGGCCGGCCCCGTACACGGCTCCTGGGTCCTGCCGGCCCTGCGCAGAGCGGCCACCCAGGCCTTACGCCGTGGCGCACCGGAGACCGCCGTGACCTATCTGCACGCCGCGTTGAACCAGCCGCTGGACGCGCCCGAACGCGCCCGCGTACTCCTCGAACTGGGCACGGCGGCCAGCCATTACGACGCGGCGCTGGCGATCTCCTGTGTCACCGGCGCGCTCGAAGAACTGACCGACGAAACGGCCCGCAGTGACGCCCTGGGGGTGCTGGCCTACTCACTGCTGCTCTCCCGCGGCTCCCGGACGGACCTGTCCAGCGTGGACCGGAAGATCGCGGCACTGAGCGACCGGCGCACCGCGGGCTCCGGGGCGGCCGACCGGGAGCTGGCGCTGCGGATGACGGCGCTGCGCTCGTGGATGGAGTTCGAGCGGCCGTCCGTCGGCCCGGCCCCGGTGCCGTCCCCCGGCACGGACGACGACCTGGCCGACCGCACCGCGGGGGAACGGCAGCTGCTCGCGATCCGTGCCTTCCGTGCCCTGCGCGCGGCCCTGCCCGCCCCGTACATCGCCGGTCTCATCGAGCGCGCGTCCGTCAATCTGCCGGCGTTCTCCCATGACCTCTTCCCGCTGCACTACTTCGTCGCCCAGACGCTGCTGTACCTCGACGAGCTCGATACGGCCGACCGGCTCAACCGCCATCTGAAACGGGAGATCTCGGGCAAGGGCATGGAACTGCTCGCCTCCTCCCTGCTGCTGTACCAAGCAGGGCTGGCGCTGCGCCGCGGGAACATCACCGAAGCCCTCGACACGGCTCAGGCCGCGGCGGACCAGGCTTCCCCCGTCGGCCGGCCCCCGTACGCGCTGACCTTGGACACGATCAGGATCGACGCCCTTCTCGCGCAGGGCCACATCGAGGCGGCCGAGAGGGTCGCGGTCCCCCATGCCGTGGCGGGGCAGGCCGAAGTGGCGTGGGAGCGGCCCCGGTTCCTGATGAGCCTGGCGGCGCTGCGGATCGCTCAGGGCGATCTGCGCACGGGGCTCTCGCTGCTCCGTGAGTGCGGCCACCACTGCGACGCCGCCGGGACGGTCAGCCCTGCGATGTCTCCGTGGCGCTCCCGTGCCGCGGCCGCCCATCTCGCGCTGGGGGACGTGAAGTCGGCCCATGAGCTGGCCGAGCAGGAACTCGATCTCGCCCGCCGCTGCCGGGTCCCCCGCGCCCTCGGGGTGGCGCTACGGGTGGCGGGAACGGTGACGCCCGGCCGCCGGGGGCCGGACCTGCTGGCCGAAGCCGTGAGCGTACTCGGCCCCACCCCCGCACGCCTCGAACTCGCCCGTGCCCTGCACGACTTCGGTGTCGCACTGCTGCGCCAGGACGACAGACGCGGCGCCCGCGGTGCACTGCGCGAGGGTCTGGATCTTGCCGTCGGCTGTGGTGCCACGGCGCTCGCCAGGCGGCTGGGGGAGCGGCTGCACCTCGCCGGCGGCCGGGTCAGCAGATCAGGTGGGCAGGGAATCCGGGCGCTGACCGCAGGGGAAGAACGCGTCAGCACACTGGCGGCTCAGGGATACAGCAACAAGCAGATCGCCGAACTGCTCGTCGTCACGCTGCGGACCGTGGAAACCCACCTCACCGGCGCCTACCGCAAGCTCGGGATCACCGGGCGCCCGCACCTGGCGGCCGCGATGGCCGAGGCGGCCAGGTTCCGCAGGGGGAGTGACCCGGCAGACTCCTGATCACGGTTCCACGGGCTCTGCGACCGACCCCGAAAGCCCCTCATCGGAAGGTGAGGGGCTTTCGGTATGTCCGGCGGCAATCACCGATGCCGTGGTCCGCAGGGACGAAGTCCTGTGGTCCTCGTGGTTCTCGTGGTCCAAAGCCGTGGTTCCGGATTTCTTCCGGCATTCCTCGTGGTTGTCCCGGGAGGGGAGGTCTCCGGGTACCGAAGTCTTAGCCGCAATCAATTGATTCGGCGGCCTTGGCATGACTTACTCACCTCTCACGGCGTCACATTCTTTCGACGTCACCAGCCAGCGCAAGAGGGAGTAGCAACCGTGAAGATCAGCCATCGGGCCGTATTCGGTCTTCTTTCGGTGGGTGCCGCGTGCTTCTCAACCGTACTCTCCGCTCCCGCCGCTTACGCGGGATCCGACAACTACATCCAGATCACCAACCACGGCGGCGTCCTCGCCAACACCTGCTACAAGTGGCGTGGCGCCGAGGACAAGAACTACTGCCACAACGTCAAGCCGGTGGGCCAGACCTGGAAGGCGTATTTCCCCGCGGAATCGACCGGCGCGATGGTCGATCTCAGCATCAGCGTGGTGGACTACGCCACGGTGGACTCCGCAGCGGTGATCGATACCAACAAGAACCACTGCTTCGAGATAACCGGCCTCGCCGACCGGCCGAAGCTCCAGGAAACGGGCTGCTGAAGGCAGGTATCACGGAGAGCGCCGGTGCGGCGCTCTCCGCCGGACAAGTTTCCGTCAGCAACAGAGTGAGGAAAACGTTGATCTCCACATCCGCATCCCGAATAGGTGTCACCCTCGGTGCCGTCACCACCGCGCTGTTCCTGGTGGCGCCCACGGCATCGGCGGCCGCGCAAGGCGCCGGCCTCACCCAGGTGAACGGCCACACCGACAAGTGGATGGCGCAGGCGACTCCCTCCGTCACCTACGACAACGGTTACAAGGTGGACTCCGCGGAAGAAGTCAAGAGCGCACTGGAACAGTGCAAGGACAGCAGTGTTTCGTGTGCCGAGAAGCCCGTGGAAAGCAATCAGGTGACGAAGTGGTTCGACGTGGGCAATGACGCCATGGGTGTCGGCCCCATCGAGAACTGCGGCACAGGGCAGGGGGAGATAAACCAGACGCTCAGCGGAAGCAAAACCTTCACCTGGGGCTGGAACGTCGGCGGAAACGTCGATCTCACCCTGGTCAAGGATGTGCTGAAGATCGGCGCCTCCGCGCAGTACAGCGAGACCAATGCCGAGACGAAGGCCGGCGACATCCGGATCACCGTGAAGCCGGGCGAGCGGGGGATGCTGATGATGGGCAAGGACACCGAACAGCGAATCTCCGATGTGACGATCCAGGGCGGCAAGTTCGGCGGCGCGAAGATCTCGGGACTGCGCACCGAAATCCTCCTCGCCGAGGCGGCGCGGGTGAGCACCGACGTCGTCAAGTGCGGTGAACTGCTGAAGAAGGAGCAGAGTTGAGCGCCGGTTCCGCTCACCAAAAACTCATGAAGGGGCATCCTGTGCGGAATTACAAGAAGTCGGTGGCCTACGGCGTTGCTGCCCTGGGCCTCGCGCTGGCCGGCGGAGCAATGACCGCACCGTCCGCCGCGGCGGCGGGCTCGGGCAAGTACATCGGTTTCACCAACAACGGCTGGTATCTCGTCGACACCTGCTTCCACTGGCAGTCCTCGGCGACCCCGGACTCCTGCGACAGAGGAAAGCCCAAGGGCACGGACTGGCGGGTGGAAATCCCTGACGACGCCCAGGGCGTCAGGGTCGAGGTGACGGTGCTTGCGCAGGTCGGGGGCGGCAATGTGTCCCCCCAAATCACGGACTTGAGCCGCGATCATTGCTACGTGCTGAGCGGTCTCACGGGTAGCCCGGCGATCACCGACAAGGAGTGCTAGGGCATGCCCGGACCATCGAAGCGAGAGGCGAACTCCAGCATGCGAAGCAAGAAGCGTTCCCTGGCATACGGCGCCGCCGCCCTGGGCCTGGCGCTGGCCGGCGCGGTATTGACGGCCCCCTCCGCCACTGCCGCCTCGGACAACTACCTCCAGTTCGACCACCAGGCGGCGTCTCTCATCGACACCTGCTATGAGTGGAAGGGCCCGGAGGGCATAGAGAAGAAGAACTACTGCCACAATTACCGGCCGGTCGGGGATTCCTGGAAGGCTCATTTCCCCGCTGAGGCAACCGGGGTCACGGTCACCGTGCACTGGTCGGGAGGATCGCAGCCGCTGTACATCAACGAGGCCGACAAGAACCACTGTTACCGGATCGAAGGCATACTGCCCGGAATCCACGTCCTCGATACGAAGTGCTGAGCGACTGACTCCGGGGCCCGTCGGTGCATTCTGCCGACGGGCCCCGCGGTATGTCGCCGGACCGCATGCGGCCTTTCGGGGGGCTCCCAGGGACCGGCACTGCACGGAACGCATCACTGGACAGGTCACTTCCCCCTCCTTAAGGTCCTCATCATGGTTCATAAGATCGAGCCCGCCGTAGAGCCTCCGGTCACTCTCACCAGCCCCTCAGACCTTCTGACCGGCTACCTCGACTTCTACCGGGAAGCCGTGCTGCGCAAGGTGGAGGGAATGTCCGACGCGGAGCTGAGGAACAGCCGGCTGCCCACCGGGTGGTCGCCACTGGGCTTGTTCAAGCACCTGGCCTGCGTGGAATTGCGCTGGCTGCAATGGGGGTTCAACGGAGAACACATCGAAGAGCCATGGGCCGACTTCAAGAAACGCCCCGGGCCGTGGCACGTCGACTCCGGCGAAACATTCGAGGACGTCAAGAAGTTCTTCCAGGAGACCTGCGCACGATCCCGCGCCATCGTCGCCGCGGCACGGCTGGAGGACCGGGCCGCCACCCTCGGCGGAAAGGTGCCGGCCGACGAGGACCGGCCCACCCTGATCTGGATCCTCTTCCACCTGCTCCAGGAGTACGCCCGGCACGTAGGGCACCTCGACATCGCACGCGAGCTGGCCGATGGAGCCGTCGGGGAGTAACCGACGCCACCGCCCGCCCGTCATGGGCCGGCACCAACGGGGCAGGACCGGCACCAACAGCGGCCAAGGACAGCGCCCACGGGGCAAGGCCGAGGAGCTCCGCCCCGCCCGGGTGAGCCGTGTCTCACCCCGGCGGTGCCCCTTGTCTATGCAACTCGTTGCATAGAAGGATCGGGGTATGGCGCTCGAACACGCGATCCTCGTCTCTCTGCTGGAGAAGCCGGGCTCCGGCTATGAGCTGGCCCGGCGGTTCGAGCGGTCCATCGGATACTTCTGGACCGCCACCCATCAGCAGATCTACCGCGTCCTCAAGCGCATGGAGAGCGACGGGTGGCTCGATGTGCGCGAGGTGCCGCAGCAGGCCCGGCCGGACAAGAAGGAGTACTCCGTCGCCGCCCCCGGCAGGGTCGCGCTCTCCCAGTGGCTGCACGAACCGATCGAACCCGAGAGCGTCCGGCACGAGCTCGCCGTGAAGATCCGCGGCGCGGCCTTCGACGACCCGGCCGCGCTGATCCGCGAGGTCGAGCGGCACCGCCAGGCGCACACCGACCGGCTCGCGCACTATCTCGCGGGGGAGCGGCGGGACTTCACCGGACCCGACGCCCCCGCCAGGCCCGATGCCGGGCAAGAGCTCCAGCACGTCGTGCTGCGCGGCGGCATCGCGTACGAGCGCATGACCCTCGACTGGCTCGACGACGTACTCGCCACCCTTCACCGACTCGGCCCCACGCGCTGAACCGGCGCAGACGAGCCGCCTGCCCGCCCCACCCCGCCGTCCACCGTCACGGCCCCGAAGCTTCCCCCCCACGTCCCTCAACCCCCGAGCCGGAAAGGCGAACATCCATGGCCGACCAGCTGCTGTTCAACCCGCGCACCTACGACCCGGCGCACTTCGACCCCGAGACCCGCAGGCTGCTGCGTGCCACCGTCGACTGGTTCGAGGAGCGCGGCAAGCGCCGGCTGATCGAGGACTACCGCTCCCGTGCCTGGCTGGCGGACTTCCTCGCGTTCTCCGCCAAGGAAGGGCTGTTCGCGACCTTCCTCACCCCGGCCTCCGCCGCCGACGGGCAGCAGGACAAGCGCTGGGACACCGCCCGGATCGCCGCCCTCAACGAGATATTCGGCTTCTACGGGCTCGACTACTGGTACGCCTGGCAGGTCACCATCCTCGGTCTCGGCCCGGTCTGGCAGAGCGACAACGCCGCCGCCCGCAGCCGCGCCGCCGAGCTCCTCACCCAGGGCGAGGTGTTCGCCTTCGGCCTGTCCGAGAAGTCCCACGGCGCCGACATCTACTCGACCGACATGCTGCTGGAGCCCGACGGCGATGGCGGCTTCCGCGCCAGCGGCTCCAAGTACTACATCGGCAACGGCAACGCCGCCGGGCTCGTCTCCGTCTTCGGCCGCCGGACCGACATCGAGGGCCCGGACGGCTATGTCTTCTTCGCCGCCGACAGCCGCCACCCCGCGTACCACCTCGTGAAGAACGTCGTGGACTCCTCGAAGTACGTCAGTGAGTTCCGCCTCGACGACTACCCCGTCGGCCCGGACGATGTGCTGCACACCGGCCGCGCCGCCTTCGACGCCGCCCTCAACACCGTCAACGTCGGCAAGTTCAACCTCTGCACCGCCTCGATCGGCATCTGCGAGCACGCGATGTACGAGGCCGTCACGCACGCGCAGAACCGCATCCTCTACGGCCGCCCCGTCACCGCCTTCCCGCATGTGCGCCGCGAGCTGACCGACGCGTATGTCCGGCTCGTCGGGATGAAGCTGTTCAGCGACCGCGCCGTCGACTACTTCCGCTCCGCCGGCCCCGACGACCGCCGCTACCTGCTCTTCAACCCGATGACGAAGATGAAGGTGACCACCGAGGGCGAGAAGGTCATCGACCTGATGTGGGACGTCATCGCGGCCAAGGGCTTCGAGAAGGACACCTACTTCGCCCAGGCCGCCACCGAGATCCGCGGCCTGCCGAAGCTGGAGGGCACGGTCCACGTCAACCTCGCGCTGATCCTCAAGTTCATGGGCAACCATCTGCTGAACCCGGCCGGGTACGAGGAGGTCCCGACCCGTCTCGACGCGGCCGACGACGCGTTCCTCTTCCGGCAGGGACCGGCCCGCGGCCTGGGCGCCATCCGCTTCCACGACTGGCGCGCCGCCTACGACGCCTACGCCGAGGTGCCCAACGTCGCCCGCTTCCGGGAGCAGGCGGACGCCCTCTGCGAGTTCGTCACCACCGCCGCCCCCGACGAGGAGCAGAGCCGTGACCTCGACCTGCTGCTCGCCGTCGGCCAGCTGTTCGCGCTGGTCGTGCACGGCCAGCTGATCCTGGAGCAGGCGCGCCTGACCGGTCTCGACGCCGACGTGCTCGACGAGCTGTTCGCCGTCCTGGTACGCGACTTCTCCGCGCACGCCGTCGAGCTGCACGGAAAGGATTCCGCCACCGAGGCACAGCAGCGCTGGGCACTGGACGCGGTCCGGCGTCCGGTCGTCGACGACGCCCGCTCGACGCGCGTCTGGGAGCGTGTGGAGGCCCTGGCCGGGGCGTACGAGATGGCGCCGTAGCAGCGGAGCCCCCGGGCCGCCCGCATCGCGGACCGGCAGGCCGGCCGACGCCCCCAGGTGTCGGCCGGCCCCGCCGGACCTGCGACGTGGGCGGGAGTGGCCGGATCACGTAGGCTCGGCGGATGGCGAAGTATTTCGACGTGCACCCCGAGAACCCCCAGCGGCGCACCATCAGCACGGTGGCCGACAGCATCCGCTCCGGCGCGCTCATCGCGTATCCCACGGACTCCTGTTTCGCGCTGGGATGCCAGCTGGGCAGCCGCGACGGCATCGGCCGGATCCGGTCGATCCGGAACCTCGACGACCGTCACCACTTCACCCTCATGTGCCAGAACTTTGCTCAGCTCGGGCAGTTCGTGCACATCGACAACGACGTCTTCCGTGCGATCAAGGCGGCGACGCCCGGCAGTTACACCTTCATCCTCCCCGCCACCAAGGAGGTGCCGCGCCAGCTGTGGCACCCGAAGAAGAAGACCGTCGGAGTCCGGATCCCGGACCATGTCGTCACTCAGGCCCTGCTCGCCGAGCTCGGTGAGCCGCTGCTCTCCAGCACCCTGCTGCTGCCGGACGAGGAGGAGCCGATGACGCAGGGGTGGGAGATCAAGGAACGGCTCGACCACGTGGTGGACGCAGTGATCGACTCGGGCGACTGCGGCACCGAGCCGACCACGGTGATCGACTTCTCCGGCGGCGACGCCGAGATCGTACGCCGAGGGGCGGGCGACGTCGCGCGATTCGAGTAACCGGACCGAGGGCGTCGTGGCGGCCGCGGTCGGTCGGTGACCTGGGCATGTCTCCGGTCCGGCACCCTGCCGCGGACGGGCCGGCTCAGTCGAAGGTCAGCACGGGCTTGATGGCCCGGCCCGCGGAGGCCGCCTGCGCGGCCGCCTCGATGTCGGCGAAGCGGAATTCGGTGATGAGCTTCTCGACCGGGAGCTTGCCCTGCCGGTGCAGGCCGATGAGGCGCGGGTTGAACTCGGCGGGCACCGCGTCACCCTCGATCACTCCCCGGATCCGGATGCCCTTGGTCAGCACGGTCATGATGTCGAACTCGGCCCGCGCCCCGACCCGACCAGGGCCAGCGTGCCTTGCTGCCGCAGGGCCGCAAGGGCCTGGGAGACCACGGCCGGCTGCCCCGTGGTGTCAACGGCGTGGTGCGTTCCCCCGCCGGTGAGATCGCGGACCGCCGTGGCGACATCGCCGACGGCGCTGGGGTCCAGCGCCGCCTTGGCGCCGAGCTCCTCGGCCACGCCCCGGTCTGTACACCGCAGCCGAGCGGAGCGGCGAGAACCGGGGATAAGTCGGCAAGGATCTTGACGGTGTTGCTCTCGTAGGCGAGCGCGTGGGTGGCGAAGCTGGACTGTCCGAAGAAGTTGCCGAAGACCTGCGCGCCGGCGCGGGAGAGGCCGGTGCTGCCGTCGGTCCGGGAACCGCTGGCGTTGAGGGTGTTGATGCCCGTCTCGCAGTAGGCGGAGTGGCCGGACACGCAAATCCAGCCGACCCCGGGGCGATGCCCCAGCCCTGCCACCCCTCACTCACCCGCCCCAGATCTTCGAGTACGCCGCGCGATAGCCGGGCGGATCCCAGGTCGTGGCCCCGCGGCTGTTGGCTGCCGTGGAGAGGTGTACGGGGGCGATGTATCCGCTGGCGGGTTCGCCGGAGAAGGCGCGGTTGAATTCGTCGAGGATCTGCCAGCCCTGCTGCGAGAAGGGCTCGGGGACGGTGGCCGCCTGGAACTGTCTGCTGTTGATGCGTTGGAAGGCGGAGGGGTCGCCGTCGCCCGCGCCGATGTTGAAGGGGGCGGCGCCGCCCTTTTTGCGGGCCGCGCGCAGGGCGGGGGCGGCGTCGGCGAAGTACACGTCGTTGATGGCTACGGAGTGGGTCCAGCCGTCCCGGAAGCGGGAGAGGAGGGAGGAGACCTCCTGTGGGGTGCGGCTGCTGGTGTCCGAGATCGGGATGTTCTCCTCCGCCAGCAGTCGCACGCCGGAGCAGGCGGCAAGTCCCTTCTTGATCAGTTCGGACTTGTGGCGGGCGAACGGGATCGAGGCATCGGTGAACACGACGACTCCGGCATGGCCGCGGGAGTGCGCGATGACCCAGTCCGCGCTGATCTTCGCCACGTCCTGGACCTTGGTGGTGATGTTGCTGAAGAGCTCGGGGTCCTTGCTCGGGCCGGGGGTGTCGACCGCATGCCAGCCGATGAGCGGGAGGTGCTCCGCCCGGGCCTTGGCGACCTGTTGCGACGTCAGACGCGGGTCGAAGCCGCCGATGACGATGCCCGAGGGACGCAGGGTGAGGGCCTGGCTGAAGGCTGCTTGGATCCCGGCGGGGGTGCCCTGACCGTCGATCACCCGGACGTTCCAGCCGATGGCCTTCGCGGCTTCCCGCACACCCTTCGCGGCGCCCGCGACGCCGGGGTTGGTCATGGTCTGCGCGACATAGACGATCCTTTTGCCGGAAACCGCCGCGGGGCCGGTGGTGGGACCGTCCCAGGTGGTGCGCATCTGCTGGGCCCGACGAACGGCCGTCCGGGCCTTGGCCAGGACGGTGGGACACCCCGCCCGTGCCGGTCCTGGCGAGGAGGCCCCGGCGCCGGACGAGGCGCCGCGCTCGCAGCCGGCGACGAGCGTGGCCGCCATCGCGAGGACGACTGCGCCGGCCAGGGCGGTCGTGCGGTGCGCGTACACGGGCACTCCTCGCGGAGGGACGGCACGGTGGTGACGGCCGAAGGTCACGACGTCACGCGCGGCCGGTCGTGGCGGGTTCGGGGAGGGGCCGTCCGCCGTTGGCGCAGCTGTCGGCGGGCCGCATAACCGGCCATGCCGACGGCGATGAGCAAAGTGGCGCCGTTGAACAGCGGGGTGACCCAGAACTGGGCGCCGAGCTGGCCGATACCGGCGAGGCCGACGGCGAGAATGACGACGGCGACCAGGGTTCCCAGGGCGTTGGCACGGCCGGGTCTGATCGCGGTGGAGCCGAGCAGCGCCCCGACGAAGGCGGGCAGCAGATAGTCCAGGCCGACGCTGGGGTTGCCGATGCGCTGCTGCGCGGCGAGCAGGACCCCGGCGATGCCGACGATCAGACCCGAGCCGGTGAAGGCGTAGATCACGTAGCGCCGGGTGGGGATGCCCACCAGCTCGGCGGCGCGGGGGTTGGAGCCGATGACGTACAGATAGCGGCCGAGCGGCAGGCGCTCCAGGAGCAGCCACAGGACGGCGGTCAGCGCGAGGACGTAGAAGGCGGAGACCGGCAGGCCGAGGAACCGCGAGTCGTAGAGATCGGTGAAGGCGGCCGGCAGGCCCTGCGGGCCGGGGACGATCCGGGCCCCGTTGGTGATCCAGCCGGTGAGGGCGTACAGGATGCTGCCGGTGCCGAGCGTGGCGATAAAGGAGTTGATCCTCGCGAATTCGACGAGGACGCCGTTGACGACGCCGACGACCGCCCCGCCGAGGACCACCACGAGGCACGCAAGGGGCCAGGGCCAGGCTGCGTCGGCGAGGAGATGCATCGTCATGACGTGTGCGAGGCCGAGACCGTAGCCGATGGACAGGTCGAACTTGGCGGTGACGATGGGGATCATGGCGCCGAGCGCGAGGACGGCGGGGATCGAATGGTTGGACAGGATCTCGGAGATGTTGTCCAGGGTGGGAAAGGTGTCCGGCAGCGCCAGGGAGAAGGCCAGGAACAGCAGAGCGGTGAGGACCAAGAGGCCGTAGGCGCCGAGGAGATGTCCGAACCGGCGGCTCAGCGGGGGCCGGGGAGAGGGGGTCATGGTCTCCTCGTCCAGGTGAGCGGGGGCATCGCCGAGGAGGCACGGGCGAGTTCGGTGACCGTGAGGGCCTTGCCGCTCAGCTCCACCGTCACCGCCCCGCGGACGAACACCAGGGCGCGGTGGCACACCTGGGCGACCTCCTCGAAGTCGGTGGAGAGGAGCACAACCGCGAGGCCCTCGGTCAGGGCATCCCGGAGCAGGAGGTAGAGCGCCGTCTTGGCGCCGACGTCCACCCCGGCGGTCGGCTCCTCGAGGATCAGCAGGTGCCGGCTCGTCCTGAGCCACCGGCCGACCATGACCTTCTGCTGGTTTCCCCCGGACAGAGTGGCGATCGGCGCCTCGGTGTCCTTGGGGGACACCGAGAACCGCTCGATCAGGGCAGCGGTTTCGGTGCGCTCGTGCCGAGGGCGCAGCGGGTGCCAGGACGGCACACCGTCCGCCCGGGGATTGGCGAGGAAGTTCTCCCGTACCGTCAGTTCGGCGGCACAGCCCTCTTCCTGACGGTTGCTGGTCACGAAGCCGACGCCGGAGTCGACAGCGGCCGTGACCGTGCGCGGTGCATACGGCCGTCCGTCGAGCACGGCCCGGCCGCCGAGGAGGTGCCGGGCCCCGGCCAGGGCCCGGCCCAGTTCCATGTGCCCGGCGCCGGTGAGGCCCACCATGCCGAGGATCTCACCGCGGCGCAGTTCCAGGCTGACCGGCGCGGTGTTCTCGGTCCGTACGCGGTCGAGACTGAGCACGGGCGGGCCCGTGGCGGGGGCGAACCGGTAGCCGCCCGGTTCGTGCCCCACGATGTCGCGCACCAGCCGGGCGGCGGTGTAGCCGGCGAGCGGGCCCTGGCTGATGAGGCGGCCGTCACGCAGCACGGCGAAGGCATCGGCGACCCTGTACACCTCGTCGATCCGGTGGGTGACATGGACGAGGGCGTGTCCTTGGTCGCGCAGGGTGTGCAGGACGTCGAACAGCCGGGCGCAGTCCGCTGCCGGGAGGCTGGCCGTCGGCTCGTCGAGGACGATGAGTGCGGCCTGTGTGGACAGCGCGCGGGCGATGGCCACCAGGGAGCGTTCGGCCCGCGGGAGGTCGGCGACGGGCGTGCCCGGGTCGAGATGCGCGGCGACGAGGTCCAGGGCCGCGGCCCCTTGCCTACGGGTCCGGCGCCAGGACAGCAGCCCCGCGCGGCGCGGATAGCCCGCCCCCAGGGCGATGTTCTCGGCGGTCATCCACTCGACCAGCCCCAGGTCCTGATGGATGAAGGACATGGCGCGGGCGGCCGCATCGGTGCCGAGCGGGTGGCCGGCGACGGTCACCTCGCCCTCGTCCGCGTGGTGGACGCCCGCGAGCACCTTGATGAGGGTGGACTTCCCGGCACCGTTGGGACCGAGCAGGGCGAGGATGCGGCCGGAGGGGATGTCGAGGTCGACCGCGTCCAGCGCGAGGGTTCCGCCGAACCGCTTGCTGAGGCCGCGTACGCGGACGAGAGGCTCTGCGGCACGGCGCGGGGGAGGGGTGCTGTCAGGAGCGTCATGCACAGACTTCTCCGGGGGTCGGCCTCTTGGTCCTTCTGGGGGCTTCCCGACTGACGGGGCAGTGCCGCGGGGCGCTTCGCGGTGGTGGGAGCGGCGCGTCGGCGGTGCACCATCCGGACCGGTTACCGCCATTCCGTCATGGTACGGCCCGCTTCGGGCTGGAGGTCGGATGGACCGTCAGAGCGCGGGAATGTCGTCGAAATACGCTGCGGCGGCGTCGGCCTTGCCCGCGGGCGCTTCCAGCGCGCACTCGGCCCAGATGACCTTGCCGCCGGCGGTGTAGCGGGTGCCCCAGGCCTGCGCGAGTTGGGCGACGAGGAACAGGCCGCGGCCGCCCTCGTCGGTGCTGGCCGCGTGGCGCAGATGCGGGGCGGTGCTGCCGGCGTCGGAGACCTCGCAGACCAGTGTGCGGTCGTGGAGCAGACGTACCTGGATGGGCTCGGTGCCGTAGCGGATGGCGTTGGTGACCAGTTCGCTGAGCAGGAGCTCGGTGGCGAAGACGACCTCGTGCAGGCCCCATTCGGCCAGTTGGCGCGTCACGGCGGCACGGATGCCGGAGACGAGCGACGGGTCGGCGGGCAGGTCCCAGCTGGCGCTCCGGTGCGGGGGCAGGGCGTGGGTGCGGGCGACGAGCAAGGCGATGTCGTCGGCGGGGTGCTGGGGCACCACGGCCCGGACCACGGCCTCGCAGGTGTCCTCGGGCGGGCGGGTCGGGTGGGCCAGGGCGTGCCGGAGCTGGTCGAGGGACGTATCGACATCGCGGTGGCGGTCCTCGATGAGGCCGTTGGTGTAGAGGACGAGCTGGCTGCCTTCGGGGAGCGTGAATTCGGCGGTTTCGAAGGGGAGACCGCCCAGGCCCAGCGGCGGGCCGGCGGGGAGGTCGGGGAAGGTGACGGTGCCGTCGGGGTGGACCAGTGCGGGCGGCGGATGGCCGGACCGGGCCATCACGCACTGCTGCGACGTGGGGTCGTAGATGGCGTACAGGCAGGTGGCGCCGATGATGCCGGTGCTGTCGGCGGAGGGTTCCTCGCCGCCCTCGTCCCGGTCGAGGCGCCCCACGAGATTGTCGAGATGGGTGAGGACCTCGTCCGGACCGAGGTCGAGTTCGGCGAAGTTGCGCGCGGCGGTGCGCAGCCGGCCCATGGTGGCGGCGGCGTGCAGCCCATGGCCGACGACATCCCCGACGACGAGGGCGACGCGGGTGCTGGAGAGGGGAATGACATCGAACCAGTCGCCCCCGACTCCGGATTCGGCAGGCATATAGCGGTAGGCGACCTCGACGGCGCTCTGTTCGGGGAAGCTCTGCGGCAGCAGGCTGTGCTGGAGCGCAAGGACCATGGTGTGTTCGCGGGTGAACCGGCGGGCGTTGTCGATGCAGATGGCGGCGCGGGTGGCGAGTTCCTGGGCCAGCGAACGGTCGTCGTCCCCGAAGGGGGCGGGGTCCTGCGCACGGTAGAAGCTCGCGGTGCCCAGGGCGATCCCGCGGGCCAGCAGGGGGACCGCGATGAGCGAGTGGATGTGGTGGCCGAGGAGGCGTTCGGCGTGTGCGGGGTCCTGGGCGATCCAGCCGCCGGCCGCCCGCAGGTCGGGCTCCAGCACGGGCTGCCGGTCGGCCAGACAACGGAGCTGGGGTGTGGACGGGCGGAGATCGACCCGCTCACCGGCAGGGTAGAAGGGGCAGTCGTCGCGGATGCCGTGGACCACCGTGCGGTAGAGGCCGGTGCGGGGGTCGGTCGGCTCCTCACCGCGCAGCACTGCCTCGGGAAGGTCGATGGTGACGTAGTCGGCCAGGAGCGGTACGGCGATCTCCGCGAGCTCCCGGGCGGTACGGCTCACGTCCAGGGTGGTGCCGATGCGGGTGCTGGCCTCGGACAGCAGCTCCAGGCGGAGCCGGGCCGCCACGGCGTAGGAGCCCACTCCTGGTTCGCCGATCAGCACCAGCCCGCTGGTCGCACTGCCGGCGGTACGTTCGGCGACGCCTGGCGGGCGGACCGTCGTGGCCGGCCGGTCCGGTTCGGTGCCGGGAAGGTGTCCGGGCGCCGGGGCGGCGGGGGCGAGGACCGGCGGGGCCAGGGGGCCGGGTGAGGTGCCGGCTTCGGTGAGGACGGTGCGGTGTTGATGCGGTGCGGGGAGCACCGCCTCGATGACGACACCCTCCACCCCGGAGGGGCTGGTCACCGGGCGGCTCAGCAGGGTGACCCGCCGGCCGCCGGGCAGCAGGACGTCGACGGCGGCTCGCTGGGCCGCGGAGATCAGGTCGGTGGCCCGCTCCTTGAGGATCATCTCGTCACGCCAGTCCAGCCCGCTCCCGGCCGGCTCGCCCAGTTGCCCGTTGCCCGGCGTATCGCCGGTCGGTGCGCGGTTCCTGGCGTCGAGGTACGCCTGGAGCAGGGCGCGCTCCCGCGTCGAACTCTGCTCCAGCAGCCGTCGTTCGATGGCGCCGGCGGCCTTGCTGATCACGATGTTCAGGGCCGCATCCGCATCGGTGGGCGGATAACCGAAGCAGAGAACGCCTTCTATGCGCCCGCTGAGCGGGTCCCGGACGGGAATTGCCGCACACGCATTGGACTGGGAGCGTTCGGCGAAATGCTCGGCGCCGTAGACGTTGATCAGCTGCCGTTCCGCGAGCGCCAGACCGATTCCGTTGGTGCCCCCGAACTCCTCGGCGAACACGAAGCCCGGGACGCTCTGGATCGCGGCCAGATGCCTGACCTGGGAGGTTTCGCCGAAACGGCGTTGCAGCACGGCGCCGCGTCCATCGGCGAGGGACACATTCATGTTTCTGCCCGCGAACCTGTACTGAAGTCGGTCCAGTACGGGTGTGGCGGCGCGGACGAGCCGCCCGTCCAGATCGAGATCCTCGTAGTAGGGAAGCTCGCAGCCTTCCGGTGAGAGCCCCAGGGACCGGGAACGCTGCCAGGAATTCAGGATCGGGTTCCGCACGGTTCCCTCGACCGCCCCACCCCGGAGGAACTGCTCTCGGGCGCGCGCGGGACCGATGTCCTCTCCCACGAGGCCCATCCCCATCACTTCCCGCATCGGCACGTGCCGCCATGGCCACCCGTACGTCGGAGCAGCCGCATCATGCGCTCCAATTGTAGATCTTTATACATATAACGGACGAGGGTCTTGTCACTCCTTGGGCTGCGGAGGCCATCGGCCGTTACACGCGGTCATGACCGGAAACGGCGCGACCCGGCCGTCGGCCGGCCGGCCTCGCCGTCACAGCACCGCGACCGGGTTGACGGGTGAGCCCGTGCCGCCCGGGATGTTCAGCGGGGCCACCACGAGGAGGAACTCATAGCGGCCCGCCACCGCGCCGGCGGCGGACAGCGCTTCGAGGTCGAGGTTGTCCAGGAGCGGCACTCCCATCGCGGCGAGGGCGAGCGCGTGGACCGGAGAATGCACCCCCTCGACCGGTGAGGGCCGTACGTCGCTGTCGCCGTCGCCGCCGAGCAGGGCGATCCCCCGCTCGGCCAGCAGGGGCACGGCGTCCACGTGAAAGCCCGCGCTCGCCGTACCGGGGTCCCAGGCGCCCTCCTCCCGGCGGCGGCGGACGCTGCCGGACCGCAGCAGCACCGCGTCGCCCTCGCCGATCGTCACGCCGAGTGCCCGCTCCGCGGACACGATGTCCCCGGCGTGCACAGCCCGCCCCGGCTCCAGCCAGGGGCACCCCAGCACGGTGGGCAGGTCGAGCAGCACCCCTCTGGTCACGAGGGGGCCCAGTGCCGATACGGCACCGAAGCGGGCCCCTCCGGCATCGACGTACTCGCGCGCCGCGCGGCCGCCGTAGAGCTGTCCCCGGTAGGCGGCATGGGCCAGGGCGTCCAGGTGGCTGGTCGCTTTGCCGTGGTAGTCGACGGCGATGAAGTCCTTGTGCGTGGAGGGTTCCGGAGCCTCCACGTCCCCCAGGTCGGACATGTAGTGCAAGGCCGGCTTGCTGTTGTCCGGGCCCGCTGCCGTGTTCCACGGGCGCGCCAGGGGGACGACCGTTCCGGACCGGGCCAGGGCGGTGGCCCGCCGTACGTGGTCCGGTGTCACCCGGTTCCAGGCGCCGCGGTCGGCGGGCGTCCAGCGGCCCCACGTACGGACCGCCGCGAACAGTGCGTCGAACTCCTGGCGGGAGACGGCGGGCCCGTTCCCCGCCCCGGCCGATGGGGAAGTCGGTGCCTCACCGGGGTTGCCGGTCATCTGCTCAGCGCTCCAAGGGGGACGGGCCACCCCTGCTGCGAGGTGTCACGCCCCGTCCGGTCGGCTGAGTATCGCGCGTCCTCGCCCTTGCGCGAGGACGCCACTCGGCCCGGCCCGCCCTCGCACACCCGGGCGGCCGACGTCGCGGCTCCTGCACCCACGTCGGCCGACCCGGGAGGGCGAGCCTCAGTCCGCCGTGTCCGCGAGCCTGCGCAGCAGGGGTTCCACCTCGGCGAGTTGGCGGATCTCGGCGGGCCGCAGCGAAGCGAGGCGGGTGGCCAGGACCTCGGCTTCGCCGCGTGCGATGTCGGCCAGCGCGGCGGTGCCGCGTTCGGTGAGCAGGACCCGGCTGGCCCGCTTGTCGGCCGGGTCGGACTCGCGGCGGACCAGGCCCGCCTCCTCCAGCCCGATGACGGCGGCGGTGGCGGTCGGCTGGGAGCAGGGCACCCACTGCGCGATCTCGCCGACCCGGGCCGGGCCCTGCCGTGTCAGCAGTGCCAGGACGGCGATATGTGTCAGATGGATGCTGCCCGCCGTGGAGGCCCTGCGCAGGCTCCGGGTGAGCCGGTGCAGGGAGACCACCAGCTGTAGCGCCTCGTCGTCACCGATTGTCATCGCTCAGCCCATCGCGCGCCCGTTCAGGTCAGGAGAGCGTAACCGTGGGGGAGTACATGTCCCACCACAGGGCCAGATCCAGCGTCTTCTCCAGCCCGCGCCGGGACGCCTGGGTGATCTGCGGAGCATCGTGGTGCGCGGCGCGCTTCAGCCAGTTGCGGTCGACCAGGTCGAACACGGGGTGCGAGGAACGCGACAGCAGGTCCTTGGCGTGGTGCTGCAGCGCGACCGCGTACTGCGGGTCCTGTGTGGAGGGGTAGGGGCTCTTCGCGCGGTCGTACACCGACTTCGGCAGCAGATCCGCCGTGGCCTCGCGCAACAGGCTCTTCTCCCGTCCGTCGAAGGACTTCAGCGCCCACGGCGTGTTGTAGACGTACTCGACCAGCCGGTGGTCGCAGAACGGCACCCGTACCTCCAGTCCGACCGCCATGCTGGCGCGGTCCTTGCGGTCGAGAAGAATCCGGACGAAGCGCGTCAGATGCAGATAGCAGATCTTGCGCATGCGGAACTCGAAGTCGCTCTCCCCGTCGAGACGCTCGACGTCCTTGACGGCGGAGCGGTAGCCGTCCTGGATGTAGGAGCCCAGGTCGAGGGCGGTCGTGACAGCGGGGTTCAGGATGTTGCCGTCGTCGCCGAAGCGCTCCGCGAAGCGGACGAGCCAGGGGAAGGTGTCGGCCCGGCGGGCCTCCTCGTCGAAGAACTGCTTGTACCCGCCGAAGACCTCGTCCGCCGACTCGCCGGACAGAGCGACCGTCGAGTGCCGGCGGATCGCCTTGAACAGCAGGTAGAGCGAGGCGTCCATGTCGCCGAAGCCCATCGGGATGTCCCGTGCGCGGATGACCTTCGCGCGGACATCGAGGTCGGCCAGGTCGGCAGAGTCCAGCACGATGTCCTGGTGGTCGGTGCCGGCGAGGCGGGCCACGTCGTGCACGTAGGGGGTGTCGGGGGTGGCGCGCAGCTCGTCGGCCACGAAGTGCTCGGTCTGCCCGACGAAGTCGACCGCGAAGCTGCGTACCGTCTCGTCCGTCTCGCCCAGCTGACGGGCCGCCAGCGCGGTCATGGCGGAGGAGTCCAGGCCGCCCGACAGCAGGGTGCAGCGCGGCACATCGGCGACGAGCTGACGGCGGACGATGTCGTCGAGCAGGGCACGGACCCGGGCGATCGAGGTGTCCCGGTCGTCGAGGTGCGCACGGGTCCGCAGCGACCAGTAGACGTGCCGGCGCAGCCCGTTGCGGTCCACGGTGACCACGGTGCCGGGCTCCACCTCGTGCATGCCCTCCCAGATGGCGTGGCCGGGTGTCTTGACGAAGGCGAAGAGCTCGCGGAGGCCGTCGAGGCCGATGTTCCGACGGGCGAGCGGGTGGGCGAGGATCGCCTTCGGCTCGGAGCCGAACAGCACGCCGTCAGGGGTGGGGTAGTAGTAGAGCGGCTTGATCCCCATCCGGTCGCGGATCATGACGAGCCGTCGGCGCTGCTCGTCCCAGACCGCGAACGCGAACATCCCGTTGAGCCGTCCGGCGACCTCCTCGCCCCACTCGAGGTATCCGCGCAGGACGACCTCGGTGTCGGAGCCGGTCGTGAAACGGTGGCCCCTGGAGACGAGTTCCTTCCTGAGTTCGCCGAAGTTGTAGGCCTCGCCGGAGTACACGAGGGTGACCGGGCTGCCGTCCGTCCGCTCGGCGGTCATCGGCTGACGTCCGCCGGGCAGGTCGATGATCGCGAGGCGGCAGTGGCCGAGAGCGGCCGGTCCCTGCACCCAGGTGCCACGGTCGTCGGGACCGCGGCAGGCCATCGTCCCGGTCATCGCGTCCACGGTCTCCTGCTCGGAGCGCAGCTCACGGTCGAAGGAAATCCAGCCGGTGATGCCACACATGCCATGTCCTCCTGATCCGGCCCAGGAGCCGCCGGACACCGCGAGCGGACACACCGATGCCCGGTTGCCCGACAGTCTCGCTGAGCCAGTTGTATCGGGCACCTATGTAACGAGCGTGTTCCTCGGGCGCCGCTCCGTCAACCTGGCCGTCACTGCCCGGGACCGCGCCGAAACTCGTCTTCCCTCTCACCGAACCACCCTTCAAAAGGTGCTTGAGATGCGGTTTTGCGGTGCTCCTCGGGCCGGAGCAGCCGGCCGGTGTATGGCTGCGCCATGCGGGAGCGAGGGAAAGGCTTTACCTGGCTGCCGGGGGAGACGAGCGGGGCGCGCACGCGCAAGGGGGCCGCACGGTGTCGCGCGAGGGGGCGTTTGGAAAGGGGCGGGGAAAGACCGCCGACGCCGCTACGAGGCGGAGGCTACGAGGCGGAGGTGAAGGGCCGGGTGCGGGCGATGAGCAGGGCGACGTCATCCGGGTCGTCGGGGCGCCGGAGTTCGCGAAGGAGCCGGTCGCAGGTCTCCTCCAGGGAACGGTCGGGGGCGTCGAGCAGGCGCCGCAGGGTTTCGAGGCGTACGTCGATGGGGTGGTGGCGGGTCTCGACCAGCCCGTCGGTGTACAGGACCAGTTGGTCGCCCGGGTCGAGGCAGAAGGTGGTGGTCTCGAAGGGGACGCCGCCGACCCCGAGCGGGGTGCCGGTGGGCAGGTCGAGGAGTTCGGGGCGGCGGCCCCTGCGGACCAGGACCGGCGGCAGGTGACCGGCGGTGGCGATGTGGCATTCGGCGCGGTGCGGATCGTAGGTGGCGTAGACGCAGGTGGCGATGTAGTGCTCCAGCCCTGCGGTGATCTTGTCGAGGTGCTGGAGGACCTGGGCGGGGTCGAGATCGAGGTCGGCGAAGGCGCCGGTGGCGGTGCGCAGGCGGCCCATGGTGGCGGCGGCGTCGATACCGCTGCCCATGACGTCGCCCACGACGAGTGCGGTCTTGTCCTCTTCGAGCGGGAGGACGTCGTACCAGTCGCCGCCGATCTCGTACGTGGCCTGCGCGGGCCGGTACCGGGAGGCGATCTGGAGACCGGGGAGGTGGGGCGGGTGGTCGGGGAGCAGGCTGCGCTGGAGGGTCTCGGCGGCGTTGCGCACGCTCTGGTGGGAGCGGGCGTTGTCGATGCACACGGCGGCGCGGGAGGCCAGCTCGGCGGCGAGGGCGAGGTCGTCCTCGTCGAAGGGCAGCGGGTTGCGGGCGCGGGTGAGACCCAGACAGCCGAGGATCTGGCCGCGGGCGGTGAGCGGGGCGAGCAGGTAGGAGTGCACCCCGGCGCGGGCCAGCAATGCGGCGGCGTGGTCGTCGCGGGCGATGCGCGCCAGGTCGTGGTCGTCCGCTCGGGAGACCAGGATCGGGCGGCCGGTGCGCACGCATTGGGTGGCCAGGCGGTCGGCGTCGTAGGCGGCGGTCTGGCCCGGAGGGTCGGCGGCCTGGAGGGCTTCGGTGGGGTAGGCGCCTTTCACGGCGAGGGCGCGAAAGAGCGCGGGGCCTTCGTCGCGCGCGGGACGGTGCTCACCGAGGACGGAATCGAGCACATCGACCGTGACCATGTCGGCGAGTTCGGGAACGGTGACCTCGGCCAGCTCCCGGGCGGTCTGCTCCACCTCCAAGGTGGTGCCGATACGGGCGGACCCGTCCGCGATCAGGGCCAGCCGCCGCCGGGCCTCGGTGGCCTCCATGGCTGCCTGGTACCGGTCGGTGACGTCCACCACCAGGTCGGCCACCCCGAGCACCCGCCCCTGGGGGTCCTCCAGCCGGTACAACGAGATCGACCAGGCGTGCTGGTGCTCAGGATCGGCGGGGCTGCGGCCGACGACAGTGGCCTGGTCGACCATGGGGACGCCCGTCTCCAGGACCTGCCGCATGGCGGCCTCGGGCACCTCGAACTTCGCGGCGGTCATGATCTCGCGGTAGTGCCGGCCGAGATGATCTTCCGCGGGAATGCCGTGCATCCGCTCCAGGGCGGGGTTGACGGCCACATAGCGCAGTTCGGTGTCGAGTATCGCCAGCCCGATGGGGGACTGGGAGATCAGCCGGGTGGACAGGGCGACGTCCCGCTCCACCTCGCGCAGCGTCGGTGAGTCGGTGGCGAGCCCCAGGGCGTAGAAATCACCGCGGTCGTCCAGCAGCCGCATATTGCGCAGTTCCACCAGCCGTTCGGCGCCGTCCTTGTGCCGGACCGGGAACGTGCCGCCCCAGCTCTTGCCGGTCTCCATGACCTCGGCGAACTTCTTGATCACCAGGTCCCAGTGCTCTTCGTGGATGAGCAGCGGCGCCGCGTACTGCCCGAGCGCTTCCTCGGCGGTGTAGCCGTACAGATCCTCGGCCTGCGGGCTCCAGAGGACGATCCGCCCCTCCGCGTTCACCAGCACCGCGGCAACAGCGAGGAGGTCCATCAGCCCGCTCGGCTGCGACGACTTGCCCCCCGGTCCACCGGCGGGCGGCTTCCTGCCCTCCGGGTCGCCGGCGTCGGACGGACGCACATCGGCTGCGCACACCCCGGCACTCCTTCCGTCTGCCGGACTGCCGGGGCTGCCCCTCGCCCCGTTCCGTGGCCTGCCCACGTATCTGTCCGTGGCCGGCCCGCGGTCCGGTGAGTGCTGTGGCTTCCATGGTCCCCCCGGATCGTCGGACCGCACACTCGTCCGGCGGGCGCCGACCGCGGACGGGGAAATGAGCGGGTCATGCAGGCGGGTACCGAACCGCACCAGCGGCGATGTGCCGGGCCTCGCCAGAACTTGCCGAGCCGGAAACCGAGGCCCAAAGTTAAAGGAAACTCACACGGGATCGGAGCGCATCGTGGTCGTTCTCGGAATTATTCTGCTCATCGTCGGATTCCTGACCGGAATTTCCATCCTCTGGACCATCGGAATCATTCTCGCCGTGATCGGCGCGATTCTGTGGATCCTCGGCTCGCTGGGGCACGCGGTCGGCGGGCGAAAGCATTACTGGTAGCGCCACGGATCTGCCGCGTGGACAGGACCGACGGCTTCCCGGCGGCATCCGCCCGCCGAAGCCGTCAGTCCACCGGGGCAGGGACGCGCCGGCGTCCGATCACACCGAGCAGGATGTCCACGACCAGGAACGCGGCGAGCGAGATGCCGAGCAGAGGCACCGCCCAGCCCACCACCGCGACGACGAGCACGAGCGGGATCAGTACGGGCAGCGGAGTCTGCCGCCACGCGCCACGCGGAATGGGCCGTCCGAAGGACAGGGCGTGGGCGCGGGTGGGGCGGCGCTGCCACCACATTCGGTACCCCAGGACGATCAGGAAGATCAGCGCGAGGGCGAGCGCGGCCAGGGCGATCTGGTTGACGATGCCGAACAGGGTGCCGGTGTGCAGGTCGATGCCGTAGCGGGTGAGCTTGGCGAGGACGGGGTGGTCCGCGAAGCGCGAGACGTCCGTGACCTTGCCCGTGCCCGGGTCCACGGCGACGGCGTCCTGCTTCTCCGGCCAGCTGCGCTGTACCTGCTTGACGACATAGGCGCTGCCGCTGTCCGTCGGCAGGCCGATCTCCACGGGGTTGGACAGTCCCTCGGCGCGGGCCGCCTCGAGCACCTTGTCGATGCCCACGTCCGCGGACGCCGCCCCGCCCGACGCGCCGCCCTTTTTCCCGTCCATCCCCGGCATGTCGGGCATCCCCGCCATCCCGCCGGAGCCGCCGTGGTGGGCATGGTCCTCGGCCACGGCCGTCGAGACGGTCGGCGTCGCCTGCCCGAGTGACCGGCGGATTTCGTCGATGTTCGCCCCGGCGTACGTGGACCAGGTCAGCCCCGTGGCGGAGAGGAAGAACAGGCCGACCGCCGCCCACACCCCCACCGCGCCGTGCCATGACAGCGTCCTGCGCCGTCCGGTGGCGGCGCGATCCGGCAGTGCGAGGGCCCGCAGTTTGCGGTGGGTGCGCTTACGCCCGATCCACAGCGCGAGTCCGCCGCCGGCGACCACCCACAGCCAGCTGGCGGCCAGTTCGCTGTAGAGGCGGCCGCCCTCGCCCAGGTGGAGATTGCGATGGAGGTCGTCGAGCCAGGTGCGCATCGGCAGCGCACCCGTGGCGCCGTACGTCTCCAGCGCTCCCCGGACGCTGCCGGTGTGCGGGTCGACGAAGACGGCGAGCTGGTGCTCGGCGGTCACTCCCGGCACGTCGGAGAGCAGGACGCGCGTGGTGTCCCCCGGCTGCGGTGCCGGGCGTACGGCGGCGACCTTGCCCTCCGGGTGCGCCTTGCGGGCGGCGGCGACCTGCCGGGACACCGGCAGCGTGTGCTCACCGGCCGGGACGCTCAACTCGTGCGCATAGATCACCTTCTCCGCCTGGAACGAGCCGGCGTAGAGCAGTCCGGTGACCGCGGTGACGAGGAGGAAAGGCGCGACGAGCACACCGGCATAGAAGTGCAGGCGCAACACCAGCGGGCGAAGGACGGACCATCCGGTCCGCTGTACGGCCGCCCGTTGCGTGTCGGAGCCGACGGCGTCCGGGGCATCGCCGGCCTTGCTCGACGCGAGACGTTGTTCAGTGGGCACGCGGATGCTCCCAGCTCGAAGGTGATGTGGCCCGGTCCTCTGCCGTATGCATCAGGGAGTCGGGCAACTGGAAGTGTGAGTTCCGGCCAGTCGGTGTGACGTGGCTCACGCGCCGGGCGGCCGGGGGCCGACCGCACCCGGGCGCACCGCGCCACTCGCTGTTCGGTCTGACAGAGGTGTCCACGGCACCAGTGCAGCGACGGCTCGCCCGAAAGGCAATGGGCGACACGGCGCGGGACATACGAAACCGGCCCCGCGTCCGGGTGGGGGCGTCAGCGGTCCGGGCGCTGCGTCAGGCCCGCCCCGGCCGGGAGGTCGCGCGTGCGCCGCCGGCGACGCGTCAGGAAGTGCCCGCCCGGCCGCTCTCGTCGGCGTGCCGGATGCGTGCGTGCTGCAGGGCGACGTCGAAGTCGCGCTGGGTGTCGTCACACCAGTGCAGCAGGTCGGTGAGGACCTGCCGCAAGGTCTCGCCGGGGCTGTGGCGCCAGCCCTCGCCCGAGAGCGTGTACGTCTGAAGGGCGCTCCGGGCTCTCCGTGACGGGACAGGGGCGGGAGCGTATGGCGGCAGCATCGGCGGTGCTCCGGAAGGTGACAGCCGTCCGGTACCTGACCCCGCTGAGGAACGGCGGCTCCGTCCCCGGTGTCGTCGAGGCCGACGATCTGGGGACGTACGTCGTCAAGTTCACCGGCTCGGCGCAGGGGCGCAAGGCGCTCGTCGCCGAGGTCGTCGTGGGCGAGCTGGCCCGGCGACTCGGGCTGCGGGTACCGGAGTTGGTCCTGGTGGACTTCGATCCGTCGGTCGCCGAGGAGGAGCCGCACCAAGAGGTGCAGGATCTGCTGCGCTCCAGCGCGGGGCTCAATCTCGGCATGGACTACCTGCCGGGAGCCGCCGACTTCACGCCGGACGGCCTGGCGGTCGCTCCGGCGGAGTCCGCCCGGATCATCTGGCTGGACGCGTTCACCGCCAATGTGGACCGCACGGTGCACAGCGCGAATCTCATGACCTGGCCGGCCTCCGGCCACCAGGAGCCCGCCTGTGGCTCATCGACCACGGTGCCTCGCTCGTCTTCCATCACCGGTGGGACACCGCGGCGGACGCCGTCGAAAAGGCCTATGACTTCCGGTACCACGCGCTCGGTTCCCGTCGCCCCGACATGGCGGCGGCGGATGCCGAACTCGCGCACCGCGTGACGCCCGAATTGCTGCGCGCGGTCGTCGCCGCCGTCCCGGACGAATGGCTCGCCGATGAGCCGGGGTTCGCGACGCCGGACGAGCTCCGCGAGGCCTACGTCGCCCACCTCGCCTCCCGCGCGAGAGCCTCCGCCCAGTGGCTCCCCACGGGTTTTCCCGCCAGTGAGCGGCTCGTCGACTGACATACCCGTACGCGGGCCGCCGGGTGGGAGCGTGCCGCAGGGGAGCCAGGTCTGTGCGCGGTCAGGTCCGCCCGCGCCGTTGACGTGAATAACCGGGCGGGAGAAAGGCGCCCTGGAAGCGCGTAGAAGCGCAACGCAAGAGTAATGCAAGTGCAATGCAAGCGCCCTGCATGACAAAGGTGCAATGCAGGGTAAATGTGCAAGGCGATCAGACTTGCGCCATGACGGAAGGGCTGCGGGAACGCAAAAAGCGGCAGACACGGCAACGCATCTCCGAGGCGGCCCTCGGCCTGTTCGTGGAGCGGGGTTTTGACCACGTCACCATTGCCGAGGTCGCCGCGGCGGCGGAAGTCTCGGTCAACACCCTCTACAACTATTACGAGGCCAAGGAAGACCTCGTACTGCCGCCGGACCAGGCCTCCCCGCAGCGGCTCGCCGACATCGTCCGCGCCCGTCAGCCCGGGGAGTCCGCCGCGCGGGCCGTACTCGACCGTCTACGGGACGAACTGCGGCGCCGCGACCGCAGCGTGGGCCTGACCGCCGGCTTCGGCCGTGCCTTCGACATGATGCGAGCCGCCCCCGCTCTCACCGCCCGCCTGGAGGACCTCGGCCGGCAGATGACCGACGCGCTCGCCACCGTCCTGGCGGAGGAGACCGGGGCAGCGCCGGACGACCAGATGCCGCGCCTGGTGGCCAGCCAGATCGGCTGGTTCCACTCGCTGGTCTACGCCGAGATCGGCCGGCGCATCGTCGCGGGCGGGAAGCCGGACGCGATCGCCGAAGCGGTGCTGCAACTCCTCGGTGTCGTCGAGGAGTTGCTGAGCGAACAGGCGCTCACCTACGCCGTGCGCGAGGGCTGACGCCCGTGGTGCGCTGACGGCGGCAGTGGTCCACGAGCGCGTCGGACGAGGCCGGAACCGGCACCTCGTCCGACGCCACGGGAGCTCTTCGACCGCCGTCCGTGCCCGGCCTGCCGGGGCCGGGGCCGACCCGAGGGGCTCACCGCCGCGCCGGGCCGTCGACCGGCGCCGGCCCCGGAGGGCCGGCCGGGACTGCCCGGCGCGGCGGATGCGCGGTGATGACTACGCGACCACGCCGGACTTGGCGATGGTGATCTGGGCGCGGGTGGTGCCGCCGTGGGAGCCCAGGGACTCGATCTTCCGGACGACGTCCATGCCCTCGACGACCTCGCCGAAGACGACGTGCTTGTTGTCGAGCCAGTCCGTGACGATGGTGGTGATGAAGAACTGCGAGCCGTTGGTGTTCCGGCCGGCGTTGGCCATGGACAGCTGGCCGGGCTTGGTGTGCTTGAGCTGGAAGTTCTCGTCCGCGAACTTCTCGCCGTAGATGCTCTTGCCGCCGGTGCCGTTGCCGTTGGTGAAGTCGCCTCCCTGGAGCATGAAGTCGGGGATGACGCGGTGGAAGCCGGAGCCCTCGTAGCCGAAGCCGTGCTGGCCGGTGGCGAGCTCACGGAAGTTCCGCGCGGTCTTGGGGACCACGTCGTCGAACAGGGTGAAAACGATCCGTCCCGCGGGATCGCCGTCGATGGTGATGTCGAAAAACACGTCGTTACTCATGACGGCATCCTTGCATCCCCGCTGGCCGGGGCGAGGCGCGGCCCCCGGCGCGGGGCGCGGCCACGGGGCCCTCGGCCGGGTCACGCGCGCCCCCCGCCCGGACCCGTCGTGCCCACGGGTCCGGGCGGCGGAGGGCGTGGGGCCGCTAACGGGCCTGCTGCTCGTATCCCGCGAGCCGGACGCAGACGGCGAGTCCTTCGATCGCCTGCTCCAGCTCCGCGAGGCCCGGGTAGCTGGGCGCGATCCGGATGACCGCGTCGCGCGGGTCGTCGCCGTAGGGGTGGGTGGCGCCGGCCGGGGTCAGCACGATTCCGGCCTCGGCGGCACGGCGTACGACCTCCTTGGCACAGCCGTCCGGCACCTCGAGGGTCACGAAGTAACCGCCCTTGGGCGAGGTCCAGGTCGCGAGCCCGGTTCCGCCGAGCTCGGTGTCCAGGATCCGCGCCACCGTCTCGAACTTCGGCTGGAGCACGGCGCGCTGGCGCTCCATGTGGGCCCGCACCCCGTCGGCGTCCCGCAGGAACAGGACGTGCCGCAGCTGGTTGACCTTGTCGGGGCCGATCGACCGCTTGGCGTTGTTGCCGAGCAGCCACTGCACGTTCGCGGGCGACGAGCCGAAGAACGCGACACCCGCGCCCGCCGCGGTGATCTTCGAGGTGGAGCCGAACACGAAGGCCCGGTCCGGGTTCCCGGCCTCGGCGCAGGCGGCGAGCAGACCGGCTATCTCGACGGGCTCGTCGGTGAGGTGGTGCGCGGCGTAGGCGTTGTCCCAGAAGATCCGGAAGTCGGCGGCGGCGGTGCTCATCGAGGCGAGCCGCGCCACGGTCGCGTCGCTGTAGCAGACGCCGTCCGGGTTGCTGTACTTCGGTACGCACCAGATGCCCTTGATCGCCGGGTCCTCGGCGACCAGCCGCTCCACGGCCTCCATGTCCGGGCCCTCGGCGGTCATCGGCACCTGGATCATGTCGATACCGAACCGCTCGCAGAGCGCGAAATGCCGGTCATAGCCGGGTATCGGGCACAGGAACGCGATCCGCTCCTGGTCCACCCAGCGCGACTCGGCGCCCGGCAGCACGCTCAGCAGGGCGTGCACCAGGCAGTCGTGCATCAGCTCGAGGCTGGAGTTCCCGGCCGCGAGCAGCTGTCCGGCCGGCACCTGGAGCACCTCGGCGAAGATCTCCCGCAGCTCGGGCAGCCCCTGGAGTCCGCCGTAGTTGCGCACGTCCGTGCCGTCGGCGGAGGTGTGCCGCCCGCCGGGCAGGCTCAGCAGGTCCGCGGAGAGGTCGAGCTGCTCCGGTGCCGGCTTGCCCCGGGTGAGGTCGAGAGAGAGCCCGCGGCCCACGAGGTCCTGGTAGTCCTGGCGGGCGCGCTCAAGGAGGCCGGTCAGGGCGTCGGGGCTCAACTCGGTGGTCATGGTGGTTCCTCTCACAGGTGCCGCTTCGATCGGTGGCGCCTGCCGAGAATACAAACCGGTGCGGGGGACCGGTCCGGGAGCCGTGCGTGGTGCGGGCAGTGGGCGGAATGTCCGGGGAATCCCGGGTGCGGTGCCGCCGATGGCGTCCGGCCCAGCTGTCCGCGGGGCCCGGAGCGGGGCGGGGTGAGGGCGGCCGAAGGCGTTCCCTGTCCGACATCTTGTGGCCTGTGTCACTGGCTGGTTAAGCTCCAGCACGCTTTAGGCACATTTCCTCCGCAAGTTGACCTATTGGTGCGGCAATCTTCACGATCTGCCCACGAAAACCGAGGTGGCTTCGCATGGAACGGCGATCAGCGACCCCGCGCGGAGGCGACTTACCGCACGGCTTACTGCACGGCATGCCGCATGGCTTACCGCACGGCATGCCGCACGGCTTACCGTCGGCGTCATCCCGGAGTGCGCCGGCGAACCGGCCCGTGAACGACCGGGCCGGGGCGGCGCTCGACGGCACCCGACACGGCGCCGTGCACGGCGCCGCGAGACCGGCCCCGGGCCGTCCCTGATGGCGCGGCCCGCTACGGCGGCGGCGTCCGCCGTGTCCCTGCCGCACGCCCGCCGCGACGTCCGGCTGTTCTGGGGCGCGGGTACCTGCGACGCACTCGGCAGTCAGGCGTCCGGGTTCGTTCTGCCGCTGCTGTTGCTGAGCCTGGGCCGTTCCCCCGCCGAGGTCGGCGCCCTCGCCGGGATCTCCGCAGCCGTCACCCTGGCCCTCGGTCCGCTCGCCGCCGTACCCGCCGACCGCGGGGCACGCAAGCAGGTGATGGTGGGCGCCGCGCTGGTGTCGGCCGCGGCGATGACCGGTGTCACCGTGGCCGTCGCGGCGGGCCCGGTCCCGTTGGCCGTGCTCCTCGCCGCCGTACTCGTCGAGCGGTGCGCGACCTCCTGCTACGAGGCCGCGTCACGGGGCACCGTGGCGCTGGTGTGTCCCCCCGAGGCGCACCGGCGTGTGCTGTCCCGATTGGAGGCGGGGGAGCGGGGCGCCCTCGTCCTCGGGCCCGCGCTGGGCGGGCTGCTCTTCTCCGTCGGCGCCTGGCTGCCGTTCCTCGTCGACGCCCTGTCGTACGCCGTCGCGGCGGCCGGCATCCACGCCATGCGCTCCGATCTGTCCGCACGGCAGGAGCAGCCGTCCCCGGCTGCCGCCCCGCACCGGACCTGGCGGGCCCTGGTCTCCGAAGCCGGGGCGGGGCCGGCCCTGATCCGCCGCGAACCCTTCCTGCGGCTGGCGCTCGTCTGGATCTCGGCCGTCAACGCGCTGCTCGTCGCGCTGTATTACACGACGGTCTTCGCCCTCCAGGACCACGGCGGGGGCGCGACCCCGCTCGGCCTGGTCCTCGCGTCGGCCGGGGCGGCCGGCCTGGCCGGCGCGCTGGCGGCACCCCGGCTGGTCCGCCGGCACTCCGCGGCGCGCGTGCTGGTGCCGGTGTCCTGGCTCATGGTGCCGCCCGCCGCGGCACTGGTGACGGCCCGCGAGGCCTGGCAGTTCGCGCTGCTCTTCGGACTCCTCTGTTTCCTGACGCCGCCGGCCACCGTGGCGCTACAGGCCCGGATCCTCCAGCTCACCCCACCCGGGCTCCAGGCCCGCACCGGCACCGTGCTGGCCACCACCTCCGGGGCGGCCGCGGCCCTGGCCCCGGCCCTCGCCGGGCTGGCCGCCGACCGGACCGGCGTCGCCGCCACCCTCACGGGCTGCGCCGTGCTGCTGGCCGCACTGGCGCTGTACGCGACCTGCGCGGCGCCGGCCGTCACCCGCGGCACCGGGGAGGAGCCGCTATGAGCGCGACCGCGGCACATACCGCCACACCGTCGTCCGGCACCGGCTTCCGGGTCTACCGATCGGCGCTCCCCGAGGTCTGCCCACGCGACCCGGCGCGCATGGCCCTGGCCGCGGACGCCGACGGCCGCTGCGAGATCTTCACCTGGAATGCCGCCACCGGCGCCGCACGCCAGGTCACCGACAGCCCGGACGGCACGCTGCACTGCGCCCTCGACGCGGACGCCCGGGTGTGGTGGTTCGCCGAGGACCGGGGCGGCCGCGGGCTCTGGTACTTCCAGGACTTCGAGGGCGGGCCGCGGCTCCGTGGTCTGACCGGCCTGCGGCCGGGACTCCCGTACGGCCTCGCGGTCAGCGACGCCGGCACCGTGGCCATCGGACTCGGGGACGGCCGTGGGATGACCGTCCACCTCGGCACACCGGGCGGCCCCGCCCGGCCGGTGCGCACCGTCGACGGCCACGCGCTGCTGACCGGCATCTCGCCGTCCGGCGGGCTGCTGGCGCTGTCGGGGGCGGCGGGTTCCGACCGTGCGGTCACCCTGGTGACCTGCTCCGGGGCGGTCCTCGACCAGCTCTCCGGACGGGGCGGAAGGCTGTGGGCGCTCGGCTTTGCGCCGACCCCGTCGGCCACCGAACTGCTGCTGGTCCAGGAGCGCAACGACCGCTACCGTCTGGCCAGTTGGCGGCCCGGGGCCGGACTGCGGCCGCAGGACTGGTGCCGCTTCGACACCGAGATCACCGCCCGCTGGTACCCCGAGGGACGACGGGTCCTCATCCGCCAGGACCGGCACGGCCGCTCCGCCCTCACCGCGGCCGACCTCGACCGACGCACCCTGACCCCGGTGCCCTGCCCGCCCGGCACGCTGCTCGACGCCGTCCCGCACCCGGGCGATGACGTACACTGCCTCTGGACCGACATGGCCACCCCGCCACAGATGCGCTCCACCGCCGGCACCCGGCTCCCGTCGCTCCCCGCCCTGCCCGCCCCGGTCCCCGGCCGGCACCGTGACCTGTGGACCCCCGGCCCGGACGGGCCCGTGCACACCCTGCTCAGCGCACCGGACCACGTCCCCGGCCGGCCGGCCCCGCTGGTGTTCCTGGTGCACGGCGGCCCCGCCGACCACGACCGCGACGCCTACGACCCGCAGGTGCACTCCCTGGTCGCCTCCGGGTTCGCGGTCGCACGGGTCAACTACCGCGGCTCCACCGGATACGGCCCCCGCTGGCGCGCCGCATACGGCGAGGGCGTCGGGATCACCCAGGTCGCCGATCTCGTCGCGGTCCGGGCCGACCTGCTCCGTCGCGGACTGGCCCGCGAGGACGCGATCGGCCTGTGGGGCACCTCCTGGGGCGGCTACCTGGTGCTGCTCGCCCTCGGCACCCGGCCGGACCTCTGGCAGGCGGGCGTCGCCGTCAAACCGGTCGCCGACTGCGCCGCGGCGCACCGCACGGGCACCCCCGCACTGCGCGCCTTGGACGAGCGGCTGTTCGGCGGCACCCCCGACGCCGTGCCCGAACGCTACGCGCGGAGTTCGCCGCTCCACTACGCGGCCGACGTCCGCGCCCCCCTGCTGGTGATCGCCGCCACCCGCGACGCCAAATGCCCGCCCGGCCAGGTCCGGAGCTACCTCGCTGCCCTGCGGCAGGCCGGCGTCGGGCACGAGTCCTTGTGGCTGGACACCGGCCACGACGGATACACCGGCGCCCACCACGTGACCGCCCTCCGGCGCGCCATGGGCTTCCTCGACCGCCACCTGCGCCGCGGCCCGCGGCCCACCGAACCCCCCGTCCCCCAGCGGACGGGGCCTCCGGGAGCACCGGCCCGACCGGCGCCCCCCGGAATGTGAGAACCGTTCCCGAAAAACCGACAGAACAGGAGAGCAGCCATGCAGAAGGACATCATCCACAACGACCCGCTCGCGGGTGACGAGGAGAACCGTAAGCCGGGCATCGGCATCACGGTGACCGTCCCGTTCCGCAACGCGGAGGACACCGAGGAGGACTGATCCTCGCCGGCCGGCCCGGTGCGCCACCCGGGCCGGCCGGACCGCCGTGCGTCACCGGCCGGACACCGGCCGCCTCCCACCCCGCCCCGCCGCCTACGAGGAGCCGACATGCGCGTCCTGCTGGTCAACATGCCCTGGTCCCCGATCGACCTCCCGTCCCTCGCCCTCGGCATCCTCCGGCGGAGCGTCGACGAGCGCACCTCCGGCCACGCCGATGTCCTGCACGCCAACCTGGAGTTCACCGACTGGATCACCCGGCGTACCGAGTTCACCGCGGACGACTACCAGTTCTACGCGCTCTCCTCGTACTTCATGGGATGCGGCGACTGGGTGTTCTCCTCCGCCCTCTACGACGACCCCGAGTGGCGGGTACCGGAGTTCAATGCCTCGATGCGCGGCAAGCTGCGCGACGCGCGGCTGCGGATGTCGCACGAACTGCACCGCGTGGTACCGGAGTTCGTTCAGGAGACCGCCGAGCGGATCGTCGCGGCCGGCCCCGACGTCGTCGGCTTCACCTCCACCTTCCAGCAGAACACCGCCGCGCTCGCCGCCGCCAAGTACGTCAAACGCCTCGCCCCGCACATCAGGACCGTCATGGGCGGCGCCAACTGCGATGCCGAGCAGGGCGCGGCCGGCCACCGCAACTTCCCCTTCCTCGACTTCGTGGTCCGCGGCGAGGGCGAAGCCGCCTTCCCCCAGCTGCTCACCGCCCTCGACGAGGGCGGAGACCTGTCCGCGGTCCCCGGCCTGTGCCACCGGGGCCCTGACGGCACCAGCACCGCGAACCCCATGAGCACCAGCCCGCTGCCACCCGCCACCATCCTGCCGCCCGACTACAGCGGCTACTTCGAGCGGCTGGCGTCCTCCGTCGCCCGCAACTGGGTGGAACCCAAGCTCGTCGTCGAGGGGGCCCGCGGCTGCTGGTGGGGGGAGAAGCACCACTGCACTTTCTGCGGACTCAACGGCTCCTTCATGCAGTTCCGCAGCAAGAGCCCGGAGATCTTCTACGAAGAGATCATGGACCTGGCACGCCGTCACCGTGTGCTGGACATGTACGTCGTCGACAACATCCTGGACATGGGCTACCTCAACACCGTCCTGCCCCGCATCGTCGACAGCGGCTACGACCTGCGGATGCACATCGAGATCAAGGCGAACATGCGCCGTCCCCAGCTGCGCACCCTGGCCGAAGCCGGAATGATCTACGTTCAGCCGGGCATCGAGAGCCTCAACAGCCGCGTCCTCGACCTGATGGACAAGGGCGTGAGCGGCTGTCAGAACGTCCGAATGCTCCGCGACGGAGCCGAGACCGGACTCTCCGTCTCCTGGAACTACCTCCACGGCTTCCCCGGCGAGACCGCCGCCGACTACGAGCCCGTCATCGCCCAGTTACCGGCACTGGAGCACCTCGATCCGCCGGTCGACCTGTCCGCCCGCATCGCCATCGAACGCTTCAGCCCGTACTTCAACCGGCCCGAACTCGGCTTCACCGGTCTGCGTGCCGAGGAGCACTACCGCTTCACCTATGACCTGCCCGAGTCCGAACTGCACGACCTGGCCTACGTCTTCGAGGCCCCCGAACGCGGCATCGGCGAGCCCACCGTCACCTCCCTCAACGACGCCCTCGGCGCCTGGCGGAAACACCACACGGACAGCAGGCTCACCCACACCGACCTCGGCGACCGCATCGTGCTCGTCAGCCGCAGACGCGCCTTCGACTGGCGGGCCATGGAGCTCACCGAGCCCACGCAGACCGCGGCCTTCCGGCTCCTCGACCAGCCGCACGCCCCCGCCGCACTGACCCGCAAACTCGCCGCGCGCCTGCCCGGTCATCCGGTCGACGAGAGCGCCGTGCACGCCCTGCTCCAGCACTGGGTGACGCTCGGGCTGGTCTTCACCGACGGCGGCCAGTACGTCCACCTGGCACCGGCGGCCGTCAACGAGGACCTGCTGCGGCTCGACTTCATGCGCCACAGCCACGCCGCGCCCGCCCCGCAGGAGCAGCCGGACGCACCGGCCCGCGCCGTCGTCCACGCCTGAGCGCCGCCCGGCCCCCGAGGAGACCGTCATGACCTGCACCACGCCCGCCCCCCGGGCACTGACACTCGCCGCATGGCGGGACTACGACGAGGACGCCTGCACACTGCCGGGCATGAGTCTGGGCGAACTCGCCCTGGCCGGACCGCCGGAGGAGCACGCCGCCCGGCTGTGGGAATGCGGGGTACGCCGTGCCCGGCTCGCCGAGGACATCGACCTGACCTCGGTCGACGACCCCGACGCCGCCGCGCACGCGGTCCGGCGGCTGTGTCTGGTCCGCGATCTGACGGCCCGTGCCGTGCTGGTCCAATGGCAGCTGCGGCTGCCCGCGGAGCCCGATGACGGATGGCGCGACCTCAGCCATCTCCAACCGCCCCGGACCCTCACCGGCCCCGCCGACCCGGCGGCCGCGCTCACCCAGTGGCGCAACGAGCACTACCTCTGCAAGTGCCTGTGGCGCCAAGGCCCCGGCTTCGTCCAGATCCGCGACCGCAGGTGGGGCAACCTGCGCCGGTTCACCGCGGACGAGCCCGAATACCGCGAGGCCATCGGCCGGCTGGCCTACGGCGCCCCGCTGTCGGCCGTCCCCGAGGCCATCGCCGCCGACTTCCTGGAGGAACGGCTGGTCGCCCGCACCGGAGGGCTGCTGTGGTGGCTGCCGTACCGGGTCAACCGGTGGATCCAGGAGGCGATGGCCGTCTGAGGGCCGCGGGACCTCCGTGGGGGCACCGCCCCGGCCCGGCCTCCGGGCCGGGGCGGGCCGTCTGCCATGTCCCATCGTCCTCGCGACCTCTCGGCCTCGCGTGCGCCGCGCAGCGGGGCGACGACTGTGGCGCAGACGACAACGGGAAGCGGATGACGCAGTCGCTGTCGCGTGTTGCGAACAGCGGAGCGTTCACCTGCCGGCGGCGTTCCGCAACCGCCCTCTCGTCCTAGGAGACCCGCACGTGCATACCAGCGATACGGCCGCCCGCGCGGCTCAGGTGCTCTCCCGCCCCTTCAGCCTGGGCGGCCTCACCGTGCCGAACCGGATAGCCATGGCGCCGATGACCCGCGAGTTCTCACCGGGCGGCGTCCCGGGCGCCGATGTCGCGGACTACTACGCGCGCCGGGCCGCGGGCGGGGTCGGCCTGATCATCACCGAGGGCACCTATGTCGATCACGCGGCCGCCGGGACCAGCGGCGCCGTGCCCCGTTTCCACGGAGAGGACGCGCTCGCCGGCTGGGAGCACGTGGTGCGGGCGGTGCACGCGGCGGGCGGGACGATCATGCCGCAGCTGTGGCACGTCGGCATGGCCCGCGAGGCGGGCGCGCCGCCCTTCCCCGACGCCCCGCCCTCCGGCCCGTCCGGGATCGCCCTCGACGGCACCCCGGCCGGCCATGCCATGACACAGCGGGACCTCGACGACGTCATCGCGGCGTTCGCCGAAGCGGCCCGAACGGCCGAGCGCCTCGGCTTCGACGGAGTCGAGCTGCACGGGGCCCACGGCTATCTCATCGACCAGTTCCTGTGGTCGGGCACCAACCGACGCACCGACGCCTACGGCGGCAGCCGCACCGCCCGTACCCGCTTCGCCGCCGAGATCGTGGCGGCCGTCCGGGAAGCCGTCGCACCAAGCTTCCCGGTCGTCTTCCGTATGTCCCAGTGGAAGATGAACAACTACCAGGCACGTCTCGCCGACACCCCGGAAGAACTCAACGAGATCGTGGCGCCGCTCAGCGACGCGGGCGTCAGCGCCTTCCACTGCTCCACGCGCCGCTACTGGCTCCCGGAGTACGAGGACTCCGACCTCAACCTCGCCGGGTGGGTCAAGAAGCTCTCCGGCAGGCCGACGGTCACCGTCGGCTCCGTCGGTCTCGACAACGAGTTCATCGGGACGTTCCAGGGCGAGCAGTCCGGAGTCACCGGCGTCGAGCGCCTGCTGGACCGCATGGAGCGCGACGAGTTCGACCTCGTCGCCGTCGGACGGGCCCTGCTCGGCGACCCGGAGTGGGCCACCAAGGTCTTCGAAGGCCGCACCGACGAACTCCTCCCGTTCGACGCCTCGATGCTGCGCACCCTGAGCTGACGCCTCGCGGCGCTTGCTGTACATGGCCGGGTGGGCCACGGCGGCGCGCCGCCGAGGACACCGCTGCCCCTCGCGCTGAGGGGCAGCCGGGCCGGTGAGGCACGAAGAGGCCACCTCCCGTAGCCCTCAGGGCCTGTCCTGAGGTCCGGGCGGGCTCGAAGGCCGTGTGTGTTCCGGTGGAGGTTGGCCTTGCCGATCCTGAAGCGGCTTCCGCCCCGTGTGCAGGCAGCGGGATCTCGAAGTGCACGGTCCCGGAGCCCGCTCCGTGTTCGCCGGTGGTCCTGGCGTCGAAGACCTCCTTGGCGATGCTGTTCCAGAAGCCCTGCGCGCCGGGGATGTTGACGTGGGTGTGGAGGTAGACGCAGTCGTATCCCTCCGTGGCGGCGGCGAACTCGCACGCCCTTCGCACCATGGCGCGGGCCAGTCCGCGGCGCCGGTGCTCGGGCCGGACATAGATGCGTACGAGCTCGCCGCGGAGGCGTAGCGCCCGGCCAGCCATCACGGATGCGGTGGATGCGCCGGCCCGCGGGAGAGCAGTCCGGCGGTGGCCACGACCTCGTCGTGGGACAGAGCGACGATCAGCCGATGCCGGCAGCTGTTCGTCTACTCCGCCCGGCCCGGCAGCCCCGGCGACGACGCGCTGCGCCTGCTGCGATAGCTCGCTGCGGACCGGGCAGTCGGCGGGCCACCACCCCGGCGGCATCGGGGCGGCCCGGCCCGGCGACGCCGGACGAGGCACGCCGCCCGTGCCTGGCGGCGGGGGAGGAGGGCAACGAGGATGGAGCGGAGGGGAGGACGGTGGAAACCGCGGGAGGTCTTCACGCGTGGACAGGCGTTGGGCCGCACGGCTGGCACTTGCGGCGGGAACGGCGGCGCTGCTGGTCCTGCTGGTGTTCGCCGGGCTCCGTGGCCTCGTGCTGGTGGCTGTGGGGCTGGCCGGGTCGGCCGCCACGGCGGCCGGCCTGTGGTGGGTGCTCGCGCACATAGGTGTGGTCAGGGCGCTCGGTCTCCTACTGGCGGTGTGCGCACCGGTCGCCGTCCTGACGCTCTACGCATTCGCCGGGCTGCTGTGGGTGGTGCTCGTCTCGCTCGCCCTGTGGACGCTTGCCGTCGTCACGGGCAGAACGGCACTGGCACAGGACACCGGCCCGGCGCCCCCGCCTGAACGCCCGGTCGCTCCTCCGAAACGCCCCTTCCTCATCATGAACCCGCGCTCGGGCGGCGGAAAGGTCGAGAGGTTCCACTTGGCGGACAAGGCCAGGGCTCTCGGCGCCGAAGTCGTCGTGCTGGATCCCGCCCGGCCGCAGGACGTGGCCGAGCCGGCGAGGCGGGCCGTCGACGACGGCGCCGACCTGCTCGGCGTCGCGGGCGGCGACGGTACGCAGGCCCTGGTCGCGGGCGTGGCGGCGGCGCACGGCGTGCCGTTCGTCGTCATCTGTGCCGGGACCCGCAATCACTTCGCCATGGACCTCGGCCTCGACCGTGAGGACCCCTCGGCGTGCCTTCAGGCGCTCACCGACGGCGTCGAGCTGCGCGTCGACCTGGGATTCATCGACGTGGGGGAGCCCACGCCGGAAGGCCGGGGGCGTGTCTTCGTCAACAACGCCTCCTTCGGCGCGTACGCGACCGTGGTGCAGAGCCCGGCCTACCGCGACGACAAGGCCCGCACCACCCTTCAGCTGCTGCCCGACCTGCTGACCCACCACAGCGGCCCACGCCTGAAGGTGCACGCCGAGGCCGTGACCGTCGACGAGCCCCAAGCCGTCCTGGTGAGCAACAACCCCTACCGGGTGGGAGATCCCGCGGGCCTGGGACGCCGGGAACGGCTGGACTCCGGCGTCCTGGGAGTGCTCGGCGTCAAGGTCGACAACGCGGTCCGGGCGGCCTCGATGCTTCGTGGCAGACGCGGGCCCGGACTGACCTCGACCGCCGCCCAGGAGGTGGTCGTCGATGCCGACGCACCCGCCATCCCGGCCGGCGTCGACGGTGAGGCCCTCACCGCCCCCGCCCCGTACGCTGCTGGACCGCACCGGGCGCCCTGCGCGTACGACTGCCCCGCCACCGCCCCGGCGTGCCGCGCGGCAAGCCCCCGATGAATTGGCGCAGGGTACGCCGGCTGGCCCTGACGGTGGGCAGGGCCGCGGCGGGACGTGACACCGGTTGACCAGCGCCGGCCGCTCCCCCCGGTTCAGGCCGTGAGCCAGTCCCGGTAGTGGGTGGGAGCGATGCGGGCGTCCTTCCCGGGGAGGAGGACGGCGCCGGGTACCGCAGCGAACATCCCCGCCGTGTCGTCTGTGGTGACGGTGCGTTCGTCGCCGCGGGCGGCGAGGGTGAGCCTGCCGAGTTCGTCCAGTGCGAAGACGTCGGGGCCGGCGATGGCGCGGGTGGCCTGGAGGGGGCCGCCGATGGCTACGTCGGCGACGGCCCGGGCGACATCCGCCGATGCGATGGGCTGGAGGGGAGTGGAGGGCAGGCGGACGGTCTCCTCGTCGGCGCTCCAGGACAGGACCGCTTCCATGAACTCGAAGAACTGGGTGGCGCGGACGATCGAGTACGGGATGGGCCCGGCCTTGAGGACGTTCTCCTGAAGGACCTTGGCCCGGTAGTAGTCGAGGTCGGGCACGTGGTCCACGCCGACGATGGAGAGGATGACGGCGTGGCCGACACCCTCTTGCCCGGCGGCCGCGAGGAGATGGTCCATCGTCTTCTCGAAGAAGGCGGGTGACGCGCTGTCGAAGGTGGGCGAGTTCGTCAGATTGAGGACGGCATCGGCCCCCCTCAGGGCCTGGGGCAGTCCCTCCCCGGTGAGGAGGTCCACGCCGGTGGACTGCGCGTGCGGTACCGCTTCGTGCCCGGCCGCCTTGAGGATCGCCACGACCTGCGTGCCGATGAGCCCGGTTCCACCGATCACCGCGATCTTCATGTCGTACCTTCCTGGCTCCACCCCTCCATGGGGGGCAGTCCGGGCAAGACCTTCTCGAGCGTGATGGGGAAGTCGCGCACACGTATCCCGGTGGCGTTGAACACCGCGTTCGCGACCGCCGCACCGGCCCCGCAGATGCCCAGCTCACCGACGCCCTTCGCGCCCAGGGGGTTGGCTTTGTCGTCGTACCCGTCGAGTACGACGGCGTCGATCTCGGGGATGTCGGCATGGACCGGAACCAGGTATTGCGCGAGATCCCGGTTGACGAAGGCGCCGGATCGCAGGTCGACGACGGCCTCTTCCTCGAGGGCCGCACCGGCCCCCCAGATCATGCCGCCGATCAGCTGCGAGCGCGCCGTCTTCGCGTTGAGCACGCGCCCCACCGAGAACACGCCCAGCATCCGCCGCAGACGGATCTCGGCGGTGTCCGCGTCGACCCCCACTTCGGCGAAATGGGCGCCGTAGGTGTGGATCGAGTAGGCCGCGTAGTTCGGGTCATCGCCCATGAAGAGGGTCTGGCCCTCCGCCTCGATACCGTCGGGATGGTTGCCTGCGACGATCTCGCTCAGTGCCTGGGACGCGCCACCGATGCGCACGCTGCCCTCGGCGAACACGGCGTCCGCCGGGTCCAGGCCGTGCAGCGGAGAGCGCGCGTCGCCGCGCGCGGTGACCAGCAGCTCCTCCCGCAGGGCCGCGCACGCCCGATGCGCCGCGGTGCTCGAGTTGGCGGCGCCCCACGAGCCACCGGACCCCCAGCTGGCGGGAAGCCCGGAACGCCCGAGCTCGATCCGCACCCGCTCGGGCGGCAGTCCGAGCCCGTCGGCCGCGACCTGGGTCAGGACGGTGTAGGTGCCCGTGCCGATATCGGTCATGTCCGTCTGGACGACGGCGGTGCCGTCCGCCTCCAAGCGCACCCGCACCGATGTCGGCCCTTGGAAGTGCCCGCGGATGGCGGCCGACATGCCGTAGCCGACCAGCCACCGCCCCTCGCGCACACCCGCCGGAGTGGCGGATCGTTGCTCCCAGCCGAACCGGCGCGCGCCTTCGCGCAGGCAGTCGACCAGGTGCCGGTCGCTGTACGGCACGTCCCGCTCGGGATCCACGGTGGGCTCGTTGCGGATCCGCAGCTCGACCGGGTCCATCCCGAGCGCATGGGCCAGCTCGTCCATCGCCGACTCGACCGCCAGCAGGCCCGGCGCCTCGCCCGGGGCGCGGACGTCCGATCCGCGCGGCAGGTCGAGCGGCGTGAGCCGGTGGCTGGTCAACCGGTGGGGCGCGGCGTAGAGGCTGCGGGTCGTGGCAGCGGTCTGCTCGGCGAACTCCAGGTCGGGGTTGGTGTGCATGGTGACGTCATGGGCGATCGCCGCCAGCTGTCCGTCGCGCCCCGCCCCCAGGCGGACCCGCTGGCTCGATGTGGGGCGCACGCCGACGAGCTGGAAGACCTGCTGCCGGGTCAGCGCGACCTTGACCGGTTGGGCCAACGCGCGGGCGGCGAGCGCTGCCAGGATCGTCTCGGCATGGATGCCCAGCTTGGAGCCGAAGCCCCCGCCGACGAAGGGGGTGACGATGTGGATCCGCGCGGGGTCGACCCGAAGCGTGGCGGCGACCGAGCTCCGCGCCGCGTCGACGATCTGGGAGCTGACGTGGACGACCAGGTCCTCGCCACGCGGTTCCACCAGACAGGCGTGCGGCTCCATCGGCATCGAGAGTTCGTACGGGGTCGTGTAGAGCTGATCGACTCTCACGGCAGCGGCATCGAATCCGGCATCGAAATCGCCCACCGCAGTGTCGGTGGGGAGCCCGGCATTGACCACTTTCGGGATGTACGTCTCATCGTCCTCCGCAGCGAAGTCGAAACGACCCCGCCCGGTGGCGTACTCCACGTCGACGAGGTCGGCCGCCGCTCGGGCCTGCTCGAAGGTCCCGGCGACGACGAGTGCCACCGGCTCGCCGTAATAGTGAATGTCCGGGCTGGTCAGCACCGGCTGGGCGCGCCAGTATTCGAACGAGACGGACTCATCGCGCGGGCCCTGCTCCGGTGCATTGTGATGGGTCATCACCATGTGTACGCCGCCCGCGCGTTCGGCGTCCTCGGTGTCGATCCGGGTGATGCGGCCTTTGCCGATCGTCGCGCCGACGATGACACCGTAGAGCGGCCGGCCGGCCTCCCCGTACTCGTAGGCGTAGGTGGCCCGGCCGGCGACCTTCAGCGGGCCGTCAACGCGGTTGAGAGCTTGCCCGATCATCTCGCCTCCTCAGCTCGACCGGGCCGCTTGTGCCAGCGTGCGGCACAGCGTGCGCTTGGCCAGCTCGATCTTGAAGTCGTTGTCGCCCTGCCCCACGGCGTCGCGCAGCGCGGCCTCGGCGGCGTCGCGATAGGTGGCCAAGGTGGCGGGACGGCCGGCCAACGCGGCCTCCGCCTCGTGGGAACGCCAGGGCTTGTGCGCCACACCGCCGAACGCCACCCGCGCCGCACTGATCGTTCCCTGGTCGGTCGAGACGACAGCCGCCACGGAGACCAGCGCGAACTCGTACGACGCCCGGTCGCGCACTTTGCGGTAGATCTGCCGGCCCGGTGGGGGAGGGGGCAGGATCACACCGGTGATCATCTCGCCGGGCCCGAGCACGGTCTCGATGTCCGGTGTAGCGCCCGGCAGTCGGTAGAAGTCCGTGATGGCGACGCGGCGTACCGTTGCGGCGGCGTCGAGCAGCTCGATCTCCGCGTCCAGCGCGGCCATCGCGACGGCCATGTCCGAGGGGTGGGTGGCGATGCAGGAGTCACTGGCGCCGAGGATCGCGTGAATCCGGTTGAACCCGCCGATCGCCGAACAACCGGTGCCGGGACTGCGCTTGTTGCAGCCCGCGGCGGTGTCGTAGAAGTAGGGGCAGCGGGTGCGCTGCAACAGGTTCCCCCCGGTGGACGCCTTGTTGCGCAACTGGCCCGAGGCGCCGGACACCAGCGCCTGCGACAGCACCGGATAGCGGGTGCGGACGCGGGCATCGGCGGCCACGTCGGAGTTCGCCGCCTGGGCGCCGATCCGCAGTCCGCCGTCCGGCAGTTCCTCGATCTCCCGCAACGGAAGCCGGCTGATGTCGACGAGATGGCTGGGATGCTCGATGCCGAGCTTCATCAGGTCGAGCAGATTGGTGCCGCCGCTGATGAACTTCGCGCCGGTTCTGGACACCGCGGCGACGGCGGCCTGCGCGTCCGTCGACCGCTCGTAGGTGAAGGGCCTCATGCCGGGCCTCCCCCCGCGATGCCACGGATGGCCGCGACGATGTTGGGATACGCGGCGCACCGGCAGATGTTGCCGCTCATCCGCTCCCGGATCTCCTCATCGGTCAACGCGATTCGCGACGAGGCCACGTCGGCAGTGGCGTGGCTGGGCCAACCCGCCTCCACCTCGGTGAGCATGCCGACGGCCGAACAGATCTGGCCGGGAGTGCAGTAGCCGCACTGGAAGCCGTCACACTCGACGAAGGCGCGTTGCATGGGGTGCAGGTCATCGGGAGCGCCCAGGCCTTCGACCGTCACCACCTCGTCGCCCTCGTGCATGACAGCGAGCGTCAGACAGGAGTTGACGCGGCGGCCGTTGATCAGCACCGTGCAGGCGCCGCATTGGCCGTGGTCACACCCCTTCTTGGTCCCGGTCAGGCGCAGATGCTCGCGCAGCGCGTCGAGCAGCGAGGTCCGCGGATCCACCTGCAGCCGCCGCACCTGATCGTTGACGCTCAAGGTGATCGCCGGCAGCGGGGTCATCTCGCCCTGGCTCTGCCCCGCGGCGCCCCTCTCTGAATCGCTCATCACAGCCCGCCCTCCTCGCTGGGTGCGGTGTCACGCTGGATATGCCTCACCACTGTCGGGCGCGCTCCCCTGGCCCCCAGGGTCTCGCAAAACCATGACCGTCGCACCGCGAGGATTCCTTGTCACCGGGAGAGGGGCGGTGTGCCCGGCCACCGGCCTCACGCGGTGTACCTGGTCACCTACCGGACGGAACCTCGATCCCGCTCCCCGCACTCGTGGACGACCTGGTCGTGCCGTTGGCCCGCTACGGAGAAGGCGCCTCGTCGGCCTCCTTGGACTCGACGCGTCCGAGCGGGTCGGAGCCGGCCGTCAGCGCCTCACACGCTGCGGGCCAGGCCACATCCCCGGGGTAGAGCTCGGTACGGAGATAGGCCCAGGTGAGCCGCTGGACCACAGAAACGCGCCCGGGCTTCTCGTCCGTGGTCTCGGCGACGTCGTATCCGGAGACCCCGCCGAGCCCGTGCTCTGCGTCGAACAGGGTGAGCAGGGACTTGGGGCCCGGGGAGAGGAAGTACGGATCGGTGTGCCACTCCGGGCCCCGAACCGTCAGGTGGGCAGAGGCGTCCTTGTCGCCGGCGACCACGAGCGTGGGGGTCGTCATCGCGGAGAAGTCCGTGGTCAAGAAGAACGGAAGATTCCCGGCCACGGACTCGGTGAGAGCATCGCCGCCTCTGCCGGGCGCGGCAAGCAGTACACCCGCCTTGATCCGGGGCTCGGCCAGGTTCACTTCCGTTCCGTCGTGCGGATCCGTGAGCCGGGCGCCCAGCAGCAGGCTCGCGGTGTGCCCGCCCATCGAATGCCCGGCCACGGCCACTTTGCTCCGGTCCACGCGCCCGACGAGCTGCGGGACGGCGGCCTCGATCACGTCGAGCCCGTCGAGGACGCGCGTCATGTCCTCGGCCCGTGACCGCCAGTACAGCGGTGCCCCGGGGGTAGCGGGATCCAGGCTCAGTGTCCTCGAACTCAGGTGGGTGGGCTGGATCACGACGAAGCCGTGCGCCGCCCAGAAGTCGGCGAGGGGGGCGTAGCCGTTCAGCGAGGAGAGGTTGTTCGAGTAGCCCTGACCGTGCGAGAGGAGGATGACCGGCAGGCCGCTCCCGGTCATGGGCGCGGAGACCCGTACCTCCAGGTCCACGGCCCGGCCGGGAGCAGACAGCACCACCGGGCTGACCGAGAGGACGGGAGCGGGCGAGCTGAAGGCGTCGGCTGTGGAGGGCGATTCATTCATGAGGCGTATTTCCCTTCGATGGCCTCTGCTGCCGGTCCCGTTCGGACGGCGGCGGGCGAGGCGGTCGGGAGCGTCTTCGGTATCAGCGGAGCTGAAAACGGAACGATGTTCCGGTTAACATACGGAGCGGTGTTCCACTTTGTCAACGGCCGCCGGGGGAGCGGTGCATGGGTGCCCGCGACAAGCCCCTACGGGTGAGGTGCCGGCCCGAAGCAAGGGCGCCGACGCGCTGCGCACGACCAGCAGACGCGGTTCAACTGGCCGCGCACAGGCCGCCGTTCTCGACTGGATGCGAGCTGCGGCGAGGCGAGAGAGCCGTTTTCAAGAAGCAGGCTGTGCCTGATCGGTCGGGACGTCATCATGGTGGGCGTGATGCCTGATCCGCGCAGTGCACCGCCACCCCTCCCGGGCGGGCCCTCGGCCGGGGACGAGTCCGAGGCGGACCGTGAGCCGCCGGCGGTCCTGGAGCTGTACAAGCTGGCCGTGGAAATGGCCGACCGGGTGTCCGCGCGGCGGGGCCAGGCGAACGTCTTCTTCCTCTCCATCCAGACGGCCTTCGTCAGCGTGATCGGCGTGGCCTTACCGAATCTGCGACATGATCCGCTGTGGGTCGCGCCGGTCATCGCCCTGGCGGGGGTGGCGATCTCGATGACCTGGTGGCTGCAACTGCGTAGCTATCGCGACCTGAACCGCGCGAAGTTCGTGGTCATCCACGCGATCGAGACGCAGCTCCCGGTGCGGGTCTTCACCGATGAGTGGGCGCATCTGACGCGCGCACCTGCGATCCCCAGAAGGGTGCGCTACGCCGAACTCGGTTTCAGTGAGCGGATGATCCCCTGGATCTTCGTTCTCTTGCATGGCCTGCTGTGCTTGGGCAGGCTGCTCGCATGACCTACCTACGTGACGACGCACGACTCATCAGGTCCCACCTGCCCCCGCACGCCCGGCCGCCGCAAGACGCCGAGGCGCTGTTCCTCCTGTACGCGGTGCTCATGCGGGCCAAGGGCGAGCACGTCACGGAGGCGGATGTGCACGACGCCTGGGCGGCCTGGACGGAGATGCGCAACCCGGACCACGCCGCGCTCGTACCGTTCGATGCCCTGGATGAGGCGACCCAGCGTCAGGATCTGCCATATGCCGAGGCCATTCGGGCCGCAGCGGGTGAGCGCGGAGTGTCCGGGGCGCCGTGATGCGTACGGCCGACCACCGCCGCTTTCACCGCCGCGCGCCGCGCACACCCGTCCTTCACGCTGCGCTCCGAACGACCCTCTGGGTCTGCCATGCAGTGATGCGCCGGATGATGACAACGACCAGCACACCGGCGGCTGCGTCGAGCATCGTGCCCAGGGTGGACAGGTTCGCGGCGCGCAGCAGCCCCTCCTCGGTGATCTCCTCCGCCAGGTAGAACTGTGCGACGGACCGGCCGATGATCGTGCTGGCCACGAGCAGCGCCCACCAGACGACGACCAGGCCGCCGGGGACCGGCCGCCGGGCCGCGCTGGCCTTCCAGATGTCCGAGACGACCTGGTACGGAACCCACAGGTTGGCCACCGGGATGAACCAGCCGCCGACCACCCAGCCCCGGGACCGACGCTGGGCCGCGGTACCGCCGAACAACTCGGCGTTGACCCGCGCCCGCCACAACCAGACCAGGAACACCACGCCGGCGGAGATCCACACCACGAGCGTCGTGATCGACACCAGGCTGGAGAAGGAATCGGCCGCCTCGAGGTCCGCGACCGTCGCCGTCCCGGCCTTGAAGTCGTGGACGACGTGGTAGATGCCCCAGTCGGACACCGAGGCCAAGACTTCTCCCACGAGCACCAGCACGATCAGTGTCGCCGCGGCGGCCGCCGTGCCGGTCACCGTCCTGTACCGCTCCGGACCGGCCGGGCTCGCGCTCGTAGGTGTGCCCTGCTGCGAACCGTCCATGATTCCCCCGAATCCCGTGCAACGGCTGAACAAGCCTTGCGGGACACTACTCCGCAGTGGCCTGACATGTCCCCCGTTTCCAGCTTCTGGGGGCGTGCGGGGCTGTCACGCTGACGCCCCGGTGAGGGGAGGCCGGCGCTACCGGAGGCCGAGAGCTTGCAGCGCCCGGAACACGAGCCACAACACCAGGCCCACGGCCACGACCAGCGCGACGCCTTTCCCCAACGCCGTCTGCATGGCGAAAGAAGCCCTCAACACCATCGTCCGCCTACGCACCCCCACCGACGCCAGAGCCGCCTTCAAGGCGCGGACCGTCTGGTGCGCGGGCGTGCTCAGAGTCATCGACACCAGACCGGCTTCTTTGCCGCGGGCCACGAGGCGCGCGAGCCTGCCCCGCCGTCGCGTGGCGCCGGGCACGCGCCCCACCGGGTGCACCCGGGGCGTCCACTCGGGGTCGAAGGCGATGACCGCGGAGATCCAAGAGCCGCCCGCGGTCACCTCGTTCAGCCGGGACGGCGTCGGCAGGTGCTCGTCCAGCCGCTCGGCCACGCCCGGCAGTCCGCCGGGCGCCAGCAGGACCAGCTTCCGCGCGGGCTGGGTGGCGCGGGCCTGCCCGACCTCCCACCACAGCCCCTCGCCCAATCCCAGGCCCAGCACGATGAGTTGGGACAGCTCCATCAGCCGCAGGACCACAGGCTGCCAGTCGTCCTGCGGCAGATAGAACCGCGCCGCCCCCAGGTGCGGCAGCGGCTCCCCGGGTCTGCCCACCGCGATCACGGGGCCGAAGGCGCCCAGCGCCCCTGCGAGCTGCTCCTCCCGCGAATGGAGGTTGACCGGCGCCCCGTCGTCGACCCTGGCCGCGGTGTCGTCGTCGGCGAAGCTGCGCAGGTAGAGCACGGGTTGACGGCCGTCGGCCAGCAACGCCTGGGCCGCGCTGCGCGCCGAGCGCGGGCGGCAGTGGCGCAGGGTCAGGACACCGGCTCCCAGCGCGGCCAGGCCGCCGAGCAGCAGGAGCACCTGCGTCTCCAACGGCAGCTTGTAGCCCCGCTGCTGCGCCATGGTGACCGCGAAGGTGCCCGTCGCGAACAGCGCGTATCCGGCCCAGCTGCCCACCAGGAACACCGGTCGCCGCCACCACGGCTGATGCGGGACGAACCGGCTGACCACGTCGACGATTTCCGCGGCGCCCGATCGGCGACGTTGCCGCAGCCAGAGCGTGGGCACCAGGAGCACCCCGGCGGGCACCGCCCAGTACAGCGCGGCCGCTGTCGATGAGCTGACTTCCCGGTCGAGCCCCGCACGGTCCTTTTCGATCTCCGCGGCCAGCCCGGCGACATGCTCGCGGGCCAGGGAAACCCTGCCCTCCTCGGCGTAGCCGGCGGCGGCGGAGATCACCGACCGGCTTCCCCCCGACGGGGCGTTCTGCTGGAACCAGGCGTCGCTCCGCAGGAGGTGAGCGCGTGCGGACAGTGGCCCGTCGGCGTAGTGGTCCAGCGCGGCGACGAAGGCAGCAGCCCGCGACGGGGCGTCGCCGAAGCGGTCGCGGGCCCGCAGGTCCAGGAACGCGGTGACCGCCATGTGCAGCGCGATGTAGGTCGTGACGACCGTGATCGCCGTGATCAGCCGGGCAAACGCCCGTAAGCCGGAAGACACCTCAACCCACCCCAACCCACCTTGTTCACCTAGCCGGAGCACTTGCCGGAGCATCGCCGTCAGGCGCCGAGCGCGTCCAGTGGTACCACCTCGCTCCTCAGACCGTGGCCGGTTTCCGGGCAGAGCCCCGAACCAGGCGGCTACCGCGGGGTGTTCGCCGGTGTTCGAGCCCGTTTGCTGTTGCATCCGTCGGAGGCGGTCCAGCGGCGGGCGGAGGGGTATCACGCGCCCGCACCCCCGCCGCTGCCTCCTGCTCGGGCCACCGGCAGCAGTCCGCAGCCCCAGTCCGCAGTCCGCCCTGACGTGCACCGCCGGGCGCAAGTGAACATCGGGGGAACGGGACGCAACACCCTGGTGAAGGGCAGGGGTTCCGAAGAACCGGGGCGCTCGCGAAAGCGCTCTTTCGATCTCGCCCTCTAGGGCGTACGCCTGGGCACGTCGTGGCGTTCAATGCGCCAATTACCTTTATATGAATGTGCTTGACCATGGCTTGACCTCCGGGCGTGAGGTAATCTCCAGGCAAAGAGGTGTTCGCGGTAGCCAAGTGGGCCGCCGACGCGTTGACGCAGTGGCACGCATGCGGTCGGGCCAACGGCCGCATCAATCGGGGGAGATGCGCTGATGGAGTGGCGACGGATCCCACCCGATGCCGGGCGCCGGTCGACACAGTCGCTCCCGGACCACAGACGTTCCCGCTCCTACTGCTATGCGGTGGTGACGCGCTCCGCGCTGTAGACGCGAGCGCCGTCCCCTCTCGGGTCGCCTCTTCGCGTCAACGATGACGCGGGAAGCGCCGGCTGTCCGCCCTTCGGACACGCCGGCACACGTCCCTTCCACTGATGACCTGAACACACCGCGCCCCAAGCACGCTTGTGGGCGCAGGAGAAAGGCCACCATGAAGTCCCTGGTTGACAACGCACGATCCTTCACGACGCACGTCACGGAGCGTGCCGAGGAGTTCCGCGCCCTCGAGGCCGGTCAGAGCCCAGAAGTTCTCTTCATCACCTGTTCCGACTCACGCGTGGTGCCGTCCCTGATCACCGGCGCACGGCCGGGGGAACTGTTCGAGCTGCGGACGGCGGGCAATATCGTGCCCGAGTACAGCAGCGACCGGCCCAGCGGCGAGACGGCCACCATCGAGTACGCCGTGCGGGTGCTGGGCATCCGCGACGTCATCGTGTGCGGACACTCCCACTGTGGGGCGGTCAACGCCCTGGTGAGCGGGGACGATCTCTCCGGCGTGCCCGCCGTACAGGGCTGGCTGGAGCACGCGGCCTCCCAGCCCGAGACGACCACACCCCCTTCCCCCGACCTGGCAGAGGCGGTCCAGCGTCACGCGGTCGCCCAGCTGGAGCGGCTGCACGCCCACCCCTGCATCGCGGAACGGGTCGAGGCGGGATCTTTGAGGGTGCACGCCTGGTACTACGAGGTGCACACCGGTGCAGTGAAGGAGTACGAGCCGGGCGACAAGTCCTTCCGGCCGCTGTGACCCGCACCCGCCCGCCCCACGGGCCTCCGCGTACCCCTCCCTTTCCGCTTCCGCTGTGCGAGGAAGTCCACTGATGCTCTCCACCCTCAAAAAGACCGCAGACCTGCGGCGTGACGTCCTCTCCTCCCTCGTCGTCTTCCTGGTCGCCCTGCCCCTGTGCGTGGGAGTGGCCGTAGCCTCCGGAGTGCCCGCCGAACTCGGCCTGATCACCGGCATCGTCGGTGGCCTGATCGTCGGCTTCCTGCCCGGCAGCAGCCTCCAGGTCAGCGGTCCTGCCGCCGGCCTGACCGTCCTGGTCTTCGAGGCGGTCCAAGAATTCGGCCTCGGCGTTCTCGGGGCCATCGTGTTGATCGCCGGTCTTGTCCAACTCGCCCTGGGAGCCCTGCGGTTCGGGCGGTTCTTCCGTGCGATCACGGTAGCCGTCGTCCAGGGCATGCTGGCCGGCATCGGACTGGTTCTGATCTTCGGTCAGCTCTACACCATGGCCGACGTCAAGCAGCCCCGCTCCGGGATCGACAAGATCTTGGGAGTGCCACACCTGGTCACCGAGATCGCCACCTCCAGCGATGCGCTGACCGCGTTCGCCATCGGGGCGGCCACCATCGCCGTGCTCGTGCTGTGGAAGAAACTCCCCTCCCAGGCCCAGATGGTTCCCGCACCGCTTGCCGCGGTCGCCCTGGCCACGGCCGCTACCGCGGTTGCCGGCTGGTCCGTGCCCCGCGTCGAGGTACAAGGACTCCTCTCGGCCATCCAGCCGCCCGGCATGGCCGACTTCACCTCGCTTGCCAGCCTCGCCGGTCTCGGTACGGTGCTCGCCTTCGCTCTCATCGCCTCGGCCGAGAGCCTCTTCAGCGCCGCCGCCGTCGACCGCATGCACGACGGCCCACGCACCGACTACGACAAGGAACTGATGGCCCAGGGCGTGGGCAACACCGTCTGCGGCATCCTCGGCGCCCTGCCCTTGACCGCGGTCATCGTGCGCAGCGCGGCCAACGTCCAGGCCGGGGCCAGGACGAAGCTCTCCCGCATCCTGCACGGACTGTGGCTCGTGCTGTTCGCCGCCCTCCTGCCCGCCGCGATCGGCATCATCCCGCTGGCCGCGCTCGCCGGGGTCCTCGTCCATGCCGGCTGCAAACTCGTCCCCGTCAAGGACCTCCTGCCCCTGTGGCGCGCGCACCGCGGCGAGGCCGTTGTCCTGGCCATCACCGCGATCGCCATCATCACCACCAACATGTTCGAAGGCGTCCTCCTCGGCCTCGCCCTCGCCGTGATCAAGTGCGCCTGGGAGACCTCGCACCTCCACCTCGACGTGCACGAGGCGACCGGTGGCCGGCTCATCGTCACCCTCACCGGTTCGGCCACCTTCCTCCGTCTGCCCCGGATGCTGGAAACCCTCGAAGCGTTGCCCAAGGACCGCCCGGTCGAGCTGGACCTCTCCGAGTTGCGCCACCTCGACCACGCCTGCCGTATGACGTTGGAGAACTGGGCGGAGCAGCGGGGAACCACGATCGGGATGCTCGCGAAAGTCTGACCCCGGCCACGCATGCCGAACGCGCGGCCTGCGGGCAGCCGGCCCGCACAGCAGACGCGCATGACTCATGCACGGTGCTGCCCCTCGCCCGGCATCGGGCGAGGGGCGGAGCGGCGAGTCGTCACTCAGGGTCGGAATCGCGGCTGATCGAGCGGGCTGCGGGCCCCGGCCCGGTGTGTAGCCGAAGGTTCTGCCCCGAAACCAGTTATCTGGAGCGATGGTCTGCGCTGGCCGACCGACCTTCGTTGCCGAAATGGACTGGTGGGCACTGTGGGACACGAAGCGAAGAAGAGAACCCCCTACAAGGGCACATCGTCGAAGGCGATCCTTCATCAATACGACTTCTTGGGTGACTTCTACCGGCTGACCCTGGGACCCGAGCTCGTCTTTTCCTACGGCATGTGGGAGGAGGACGACACACTCGACTCGGCTCAGGTCCGAAAGCTCGATCACCACGCCGAGGCGGCCCGCGCCGTGGGCGCGGAACGTGTGCTCGACATCGGCTGCGGGTACGGCAGCCTCCTGCGCCGGCTGGTGGAAACCCATCACGTCGAGCACGCGGTAGGGATCACCATGAGTCCCGCCCAGGCCGCGTGGGCCCGTGACCAGCACTGGCCGGGCTGCGAGGTCCGGGTCGAGAACTGGTTCGATCACGAACCGGGCGGGCCCTATGACGCCATCATCGCGATCGAGGTGATCGAGCACTGCGCCGGGAACACCATGTGGCGCACCCAGCGCGTCGCCCGGTACCGGGAATTCTTCCAGCGCTGCCATTCCTGGCTGCGGCCGGCCGGGCGCCTGTCCGTACAGGCCAACGCCTGGAACGAGCGCGGGTGGCTCGCCTCCCTGGTACTGCCTCCCCAGCAATTGACCCCGGACAGGAGTGGCGGCACCCGCGAAGGTCTCGGCTTCAAGGACATCCTCGGCGGCGTCAAGAACGTACGCGAGGGCCTGCACGCATCGCGGAAGGTGTACCCCGAGTGCTTTCTGCCGACCCGGGACGAATTGATCGAAGCCAGCCGCGGCTTGTTCGGCATCGTGGAGGAGCGGAGCGATCCTGACGACGGCGTGGCCACGGTGCGCAGCTGGTTGGAAAAGGCAGAGGCCAACCGCGTACGCGGAGCGGAACTCATCGGGGAGAGCGCGGTCTCCGACATCATCCGGGAGCAGAAAACCGCCCTCAGGTTCCTGCGCGAGGGCCGCTTCACCGTCGTCCGCATGGTCTTCGAGAAACTGTGACGCCACCGCCCCCCAACTTCGGCACACGAGGCCTGCGCACCACCGGCACCGCTCAGCGCCCGCCCCGAGCCGAACCGATGTGGAAGCTGACCTTGGTCGCGGCGCTCGCCATATGCCCCGAGCGGCGGTGCTCAGGTCTCCATGGGCGGCAGGAGGCGGGAGCAGGTCGAGCGGGCGACGAACGCGATGCCGTCGTAGTCGTCGGCCGGCACGAGCGGTGCCACATGGAGGCGATAGACGAACCGCGGCACGTGGGCACCGAAGCTGCGCTGCATCTGCGGGGCGCGCAGCCACTGTGCGGCTTCGGGCGACGGGCCGGCGGCGCGCAGGTCGGCGTAGTAGTCGCCGGGTACGGCGCCCGCGAGCCGCGCTTCGACGGACCGCATTCCCGTACCGATCCGGTGCCGGCGCGGCGGGCCCTGAAGGTCGTGGCCGCGGCGGGCGAGGAAGGAGCCCTTGCCGAAGAGCAGGGCCAGCGCGTAGTAGCCGTCGCCGTAGCGCTCCCGGAGTCTGCTGCCGAGTGCGGGCACCCCGTCGCCGTACGTGCCCTTCGCGAGGTGTCCGTTGTGCGCCCAGACGATGACGCGCGCCTGGGGGCTGCCGTCGACGAGCCGGGACACGGCGTCGGCCATGTAGCGGTCACGGACGGCGAACACGCTGTCCTCCCCGGAGCGCAGGTCGGGCGAGCGGGTCACCAGATCGGCGGCGCGCACGAGGATCCGCGCGTGCTCCAGGGCTTCGTCCGCGGCATCCACCGTGGTGCGCCGGGCGAACTTCTGCCGGTGGTCCTCCAGGAAGCCGGCAAGAGCCTCGGCGCGGCGCAGGAAGGCCTGCTCCGGGTCGGGCCGTGAAGCGGGGTGGGCCCGCGCCGGCACCTCCAGCTCGCGCACGTCCTCCGCCCGCTCGGGCGCCACCTGGCGCAGGAAGGCGGCGACGGCGTCGACCGAGTCGGCGCAGCGCTGCGGATCCGTGCCGACGAAGCGCACCCGCCGGTCCTCGGGGAGCGCGCGGTTGTGGGCGCGCAGCCACTCGACGAGATCGAGCATCTCCTCGGTGCGCCAGGTCCAGAAGCCCAGGCGGGTGATGAGGCGCGCGGGGTCACCGATACCGTGCCGCACATACGCGTCCAGGGCGCGCGCGGCGGACGCGCTGGCCTCCATGGCGAGGGTGGTGAAGCCCGCCTCGCGCACCAGGAACTCTATGATCCGGTGCTTCAGCAGAAAGAACTCGCGGGTGCCGTGGGTGGATTCGCCCAGACCGACGATCCGCGCGTCCCGCAGAGAATCACCCAGCGGTCCGAGGTCCTCGGGCGGACCGCCCGGGGTCAGCGTGCCGAGAGGCCTGACGTGCTCGGTCAGCCAGCGAGCGATGTTGTCGGGCACTGTGGTCCGTTTCCTCCTCGGGGCCCTGCCCGCCGGGAGAGACGAGGCGGAAGAGCTCCAGCGACCATGCGCGCTGTTCCTCGGTGTCCGGCACCTTCGTCCCCCGGGACCGTTCCATGGACGCCCAAGCCGCCTCCGGGGCGATGCCGTTCAGGATGAGCACGGAGACCGCGATCAGGGAGGACCGGCCGATGGCGCAGCGGCAGTGCGCGACGATGTGGGATCCGGCCCGCAGCTCTTCGGCGAGCTCCTCCAGAACCGGCAGCACGGCGGGGGCCGGCGGGACGGTCAGGTCGGGGATGGGCAGCGGGACGAACCGCAGTCCGGCTGCCCGCGCGAGGCGGGGCTCGTCGGCGAGACCGAGTTCGGCGCGCTCGGCGTCCGGAAGGGCGCACACGAGGGTGTCGGTGCCCACTCCGCGGAGGGCCGCCATATCGGCTGCCAGGTGCCGGTGGCCGCGGGGGCGGGCCATGGTGCTCAGGCGTCCCGGTTGCTGCGGACCGGTGACGGTGAAGAGGGTGGGGGCGGTGGCCGGCTCCGTCATCGGGCGGTCGCGCCCGGCAGGAGCCGGCGGTAACGGCCGCCGCACTCGTGGGTGAGCCAGCCGTTGAGACTTCCCAGTCCCCGCTCGTTGACCTGCCCGTCGTGGATGCCGTACGCCCGTTCCGGCTCGACGGCGTGCACGAAGTCGATGGCCTCTTCCGTCTTCATCCATGACCCCTGGAGGGGTACCAGCAAGGTCTCCACCGGCCGATCGGGGACGTGCAGCGAGTCACCGGGGTGGTAGAGGCGGTCCCCGACGAGGTAGCCCAGGTTGGCGCAGTCCGGGAGGCCGCCGTAGATGCGCGCGTGCTGCCCGCCGTGGGCGGTCACCCGTAAGCCGGCCGCGGTGAATTCCTCGCCGGCTCCGACACCGGTGAAGTCCAGGCCCGGGATGCGCGCCGCCTTGGGCGCATAGACGGGGATGCTCAGCTCCTTGAGACGCAACACGTCGACGTGATCGGCGTGTTCGTGGGTCACCAGAACCGCATCCGCGCCGGCGAGAGCCTCGGGCTCGCTCCAGACGCCGGGGTCGATGACCAGTGTGTCACCGCCGTCATGTTCCAACCGGACGCAGGAATGGGTGTACTTGGTAATCCGCACTTGCCTGAGCATAGCCGGAGGGCCCGCACATTCCTTTGAGAAATGGCTCGAAAATGTCGCTCGATGTTCGGGTGTGTTTCCGGGGTGAGCAGCGATAAGGCAGCGGCGCCACCTCCCCTCGGGGTGGGTGATATTTAGTCAACTTGGCCTATGCGAGGGGCAGTTGACCTTGCGGCCGAGGGGCATCCTGCTAGCGTGCTGGCCATGGATATATCAAACGCGAATGGCGAGGAGCTGGCCGACCTGGCCGAGCTGGAGTTCTCTCCGATCACCCCGGAGGATGCCGATGACCTGGACGACCGTGTGTACCTTCTCGGCGTCCGTTCCGAGTTCGTGAAGCGCTAGGACCCTGTCTTCAAACCGCCCCTGATCCTGCCGGGGGCATGTCGTCAGAGGTTCGCCACCGGCATCAGTAACGGACCTGCCTCGGGAGATGGGGATTCAGAGCGTGGTCAATGATCATCTGCCGGTCGGCCTTCCTGCTGATTCAGCATTGCGGCTGCCGGTCGATGCCGCTGACGACGCCATCCATGAGGCAATCGCCGCACTCGATCCCGGTCATCGCATCGGGAGCGCGGATGACCCCGTCTTCCTCACGGCATGGCTTCCCTGCCTGAAGGGAAGTTGCTTGTCCTTTCTCGGAATGAGCCCTGTCAGTCAACAGTGGCTGGCAGGGTTCGCCGGTGCCGGCTTCGCCGCGGCACGCCGGGCCGAACTCTGCGCCGCCCTGGCCGTGGTGGATCCCGATGCCGCACTGCCGAACGACCCCGTCGAGCAAGTGACCACCCTGGTCCGGGCACTGACCAGGCACGAGGCGCGTCCGGCGCAGTTCCGCCTCGGGCGACAACTGCTGTGGTGCGGGCCCGACGGAGGCAGTGGAATCGCCTGGTCCTGTGATCCGTCGACCGGCCGGCCCGACGTGACCGGTTCCTATCTCGCGGGGGCCTCCGGATCCCAGCTGCTGACAGCGGGCGGCGCGGATCTCGCCGGACTGATCGACACGCAGCCCTGGGGCCCTCAGCTGCAAGAGGCGATCAGCACCGCCGAGGCTGCACTCGACTGGCCGGTGAGGGTGGAATTCGTCGTCGAACACGGCCGGGCGCACCTCATCAGGAGCGCACGCGCTCCGCTGCACGGTGCCGCTCGCCTGCACACCGTGGCCACGCGGTACGAGCAGGGCCGGCTGACGCCCGCACAGGCGGTTTCGCTGGTGGAGCCCTTGGACGTGGAGAAGACGCGTACGGCATCGGTGCAGTCCCTCGGTCTGCCCGTGGCTGCGCGCGGCCTGGGCGTGTCCCCCGGCATCGCCACCGGCACCGTCGTCTTCAGCGCGGCCGCGGCCGTCGCCGCGAAGGCGGACGGCGAGCAGCCGGTGCTCGTCCTGACCGAGTCGAGGCCGGAGGATCTGCCGGGTCTGCTGGCCGCGACGGCCGTCGTGACCGAGCGGGGCGGACAGACGTCGCACGCGGCGGTCGTGGCGCGCGGACTCGGGCTGCCGGCCGTCGCCGCGCTCGTCGACAGCGTGCTGGACGGCGACGGGAAGGGCCTGCGCACTACGCGCGGCGACACCCTCCATGCCGGTGACCGGGTGACGGTGGACGGCTTCGCCGGGTCGATCCGTCTCGGCGGCGACATGCAGCGTCCCGCCGAGCGGCAGACCGCCGCGGAGCTGCCCGGCTGGCTGGACGAGGCGCTGTCCGCGCTGCCCGCGCGGACCGGCATCGCCGTGCGGGTGAACGCCGACACGGGCGCGGACGCCGCCGCCGGGCGGGCGTTCGGCGCGACCGGAGTGGGATTGTGCCGGCTCGAGCACATGTTCCTCGGCGAGCGCCATCAGATGCTCCAGCGGGTCCTGATGGCACGGCCCGGCCCCGACATGACGGAGGACCTCGCCACCGTGCACGCCCTCCTGCGGGCGGAAATCACGGACGTGCTCAGCGCGATGGACGGGCTTCCCGTCACGATCCGCCTGCTCGACCCCCCGCGTCACGAGTTCCTCGCCGACGTGACCGGACTCGCCCTGACCGCGGCGGCGACCGGCGCGCCGGCCGACAAGGACCGACTCGACGTCACGCGTCGCCTGCACGAGCACAACCCCATGCTGGGCGTGCGCGGGGTGCGGATGGGCGTCCTGCTGCCCATGCTGACGGCCGTACAGATCCAGGCGCTGCTGGAGGCCACCCTCGCGTTGCGCCGCGCGGGCCGTGACCCCCGGCCCGAGCTGCTGGTTCCCATGGTGAGCACGCCGACCGAACTGGACTTCGTCCGGGGCCTGCTCGACGACGTCTGTCTCCGGCTGGGCACCACACGGGCCGAGGCGGGCCTGTCGCTGGGCGCCATGATCGAGACTCCGCGGGCCGCGCTGCTGGCCGGGCCGATCGCCCGCCGTGCGGACTCCCTCTCCCTGGGCACCAACGACCTGACCGCACTGGTCTGGGGGCTGTCCCGCGATGACGCGGAACAGCATGTGCTGCCCGCCTATCAGGACCTCGGGCTCCTCACCGCATCCCCCTTCGCCCAGCTGGACACCGAGGTCGTCGGGGCCTTGGCACGCCAGGTCGCGGGCCAGGCACGAGCGGTACGCCCCGGCATCACCCTCGGAGTCTGCGGTGAGCAGGCGGCCGGTCCGGCGGCCGTACGGTTCTTCGCCGAGGCGGGCTTCGACCATGTCTCGTGCGCGGCCCCCCGGGTCCCCCTGGCCCGGCTCGCCGCCGCGCGGGCCGCCGTGGCCGAGGGCGCGGCGGACATGTACGCGAGGGGGGAAGGACGTTGAGCGAGCCGGCCATCGCCGTGGAACACCTCGGCCGCACCTTCACCGACCGTCGCCACGAGATCGTGGCGCTGCGGGACGTCAGCTTCCAGGTCGGGGCCGGCGAGATCGTGGGCCTGCTGGGCAGCAACGGCGCGGGCAAGACCACCCTCACCAAGATCCTCGCCACCCTGCTGCTGCCCACGACCGGCTCCGCTCGGATCTTCGGCCACGATGTCACCAGCGATCTGCGCGAGGTACGCCGTATGACCGGCGTGGTGCTGGGCGGCGACCGGGGCCTGTACGCCAAGCTGTGCGGCCGCGACAACCTGCGGTTCTTCGCCATGCTCGCCGGAGTGGGCCGGCGCGGCCTGAGCGCGAAGCTGGACGCCGCGCTGGAGCAGGTCGGCCTGGTCGGCGCGGCCGACCGCGCCGTGGAGACCTACTCCAAGGGCATGCGTCAGCGGCTCCACATCGCCATCGGCATGATCGCCGAGCCGCGCGTGCTGCTGCTCGACGAACCGACCGTCGGCCTCGACCCGGTCGAGGCCGAACGACTGCGCGCCGCCGTCGCCGCACTGCGCGACACCGGGGTGTCCGTCCTGCTCACGAGCCACTATCTGCTCGACATCGAGCGCCTCGCCAGCCGGGTGATCATTCTCGCGGACGGTACGCTCGCGGCGGATCTGCCGGTCGAGGAGTTCGCCCGGCAGGCGGGCTACACCGCCACGGTGACCGTGCGGGGCACCGGCAGTCCGCCCGACGGCGGTGCCGTGTCGTCACCCGACATCGCGGTCGGCAGCGTCGACGTGGCCGAGGGGGCATGGACCCTCCGACTGCACGTCCGTGACTGGAGCGTCGGCTCGTTCGGCCTGCTGGAGCAGGCACTGGCCCATGTCAGCGTCCTGGACGTCAGTATCGAACCGGTGCGGCTCGAAGACGTCTACTCGCATGTGGCCGCGCGTCTGGCGAACGGCATCCAGGTCGGTGAGCCGAGGTGAGGGGCGCTCTGTGGATGTTCCTGACCGCGGCGCGCATGGAGCAGCGGGCCATGCAGCGCAATCCGCTGCTGCTGGTCAACTCCGGCATGCTGCCCGCCGTGTTCCTGGTCACCGCGGTGGAGACCGGCCGCCCGGCTCCGGACGACGCGGCGGCGCTCGTCGTGGCCGTGGCGCTGACCGCGCTGTGGGGCTCCACGGTGTGGATGAGCGGAGGCGTGCTGCGCCGTGAACGCACCTACGGCACGCTCGCCCGCTGTGTCTCCGGAGTGTGGTCGCCGTACCTGGTGCTGCTGGGCAAGAGCCTGGGTGCCACGGTCACCAGCGTCGGGGCGATCCTCGTCAGCACCGGAGTCACCGCGGCGGCGCTGGGGCTGCCGCTGAGTGTGTCGCACCCGGGGTGGATCGTCGTGTCGCTCGTGGTGCTGGTGTGTTCCGGCACCGCCCTGGGGGCCCTCGTGTCGTGCCTCTTCCTGGTGACCCGCAACGGGCTGATCTGGTCGCACGCGTTGATGTATCCGGTCTTCGCCCTCGGCGGGCTGCTCATCCCCGTGGACGCGCTGCCCGAGTCGCTGCGCTGGGTGCCCGATCTGATCAGCCTGCACTGGATCAAGGACTGCATGGTCGGCGCGGCCACCGGTGACGTCACGATCGCCCCGCTGGGCGTCGCGACGCTGCTGACACTCGTCTACTTGTCCGTCGCGGGGTTCGCCTACCGCTGGTCCGTCGCGTGGTCCCGGAAGGAGGGAACGCTTGACCTCGCATGACACCGCCCCGGCGGGCGACGCTGCTGCTCCGGCCCGCGCCTCCCTGGTCTGGCGGGCGGCCGAGGCGGCCCGTATGGGCTGGCTGGAGTACCGCGTGGTGGAGACACCTGCCGGTCTGCTCGGCGCGACCCTGCCGCGCGGCGTGCTCCAGATCCTCTTCTTCACGACGCTCGCGGGTGTCCTCGCCGGCCCCGGGCACCGGGAGTACGCCTTCGCCGGATCGTTGGTGCTGGTGTTGAGCGGCACCAACGTCAACGGTGTCGTCGCCGTGCCCGTCCTGGACAAGCAGTACGCCACCTTCGCGCGGGTCCGGACCGGCGTGCTGTCCCCGACGGTCACCCAGATCGCCCGTGCGCTTCCCTACCCCGTCATGGGCTGGGTCCTGCTCGTCGTCCAGGCGGCCATCGCGGCGCCCCTCCTCGGCATGACGGACTTCGCGCTCCAACTGCTGCCCTGGACGTGGGTGTACGCGCTCATCGCGCTCACACTCAGTGTGCTCGGGCTCGCCGGCGCCACGATGTCCGTCGGCAAACGGGCCGACGTGGTGGCGCCGAACGTGCTGTCCTATCTGGTCATGCTGTGCAGCGGCGCGATCGTCCCGCCGGGCCGCGTGGCGTGGGTGGACGCGATCGGCCAAGTGCTGCCGGGCCGGCACGGCCTGGACGCCATCCGCGCGGGGATGGCCGGACGGCCCTGGCTCGGCGACCTCGGGCTGGAGGTCGCCGCCGGCCTCGGGTTCACCGTCCTCGCCGCGCTGTCGATCCTCGTACAGGCCCGGCGCGCGAGCAGACTCGGCCACGACGACTTCGAGTGACCGAAGTGCCCACACCCGAGGGGGATCCGATGAGCCTCATCCGCCTGCCCCTGGCCGTGCGTACGGAGCAGGACGACGCAGCGTCCGGTTCGCCGCCGCCCAGCAGGTGTCTGCGCATCGCGCTGGTGAACATGCCCTGGGCGCGCATTCACGCGCCGTCCATCCAGTGCGGACTGCTTCAGTCCCTCGCCAGGAGGGCCGGGCACGAGTGCGACAGCCACTACCTCAACATCGAGTTCGCTTCCTTCTTCGGCAGCAAGGCGTACGACGCGATCGCCAACATCGCATCGGAGCGGCTGCACTTGATGGGGGAGTGGCTCTTCTCCTACGCCGCGTTCGGTGAAGTGACCCCGGACGACCAGTACTTCGGGGAGTATCCGGAGGTGAAGTCCATCTGGGACGAGCTGACCGGCAAGGGCCTCGACGACCTCACCGAGATGCGCCGCCGGACGCTGCCGGACTGGATCGCCGCATGCGCGGCCGAGCCGGCGTGGGGGGAATACGACGTCATCGGCTTCACCTCCACGTTCATGCAGAACACGGCGTCCCTGGCACTAGGGAAGATGATCAAGAAATTCCACCCCGACGTGACGTTGGTCTACGGGGGTGCGAACTTCGACGGGGACATGGGGGCCGAGTACGCCAAGAAGCTGCCATGGCTCGACTACGTCGTGGCGGGGGAGGGCGACATCGTGTTCCCCGCGTTGTTGAACAACCTCGCCGACGGCACGGACACCCCGCTGCCCGGTGTTCTGCGGTACGCCGAAACGAACCTGCCGCCGGCAACCGACGCCGAGCGCCCGCAGGTCCTCGACCAGCTTCCCACGCCGGATTACCGAGACTATTTCACCTGGCTGGAACGCTTTGGCCGAACGCAACTCCTGGGCCGGGCCCCCGTGCAGCTGCCGGTCGAATTCTCCCGGGGCTGCTGGTGGGGCCAGAAACACCACTGCACTTTCTGCGGTCTGAACGCGCTCGGCATGGCGTACCGGTCCAAGTCCGGCTCCCGCGCGTTCACCGAGCTCACCGCGCTGCTGCGCGACTACCCGGTGGTGCACGTCGACACGGTGGACAACATCCTCGACATGGGGTACTTCTCCTCGCTCTGCGCCCAACTGGCCGAAGCACACTGGGACGTGAACCTCTTCTTCGAGTCAAAGGCGAATCTCACCCGGGAGCAGCTCGCGACCCTGAGCCGGGCCGGCATCCTCCGTATCCAGCCCGGCATCGAGAGCCTCAACACCCATGTGCTGAAGCTGATGCGCAAGGGCGCGACCAAGCTGATCAATATCCGCTTCCTGAAATGGGCCGCCTACTACAAGATCGACGTCTCCTGGAACATCTTGGCGGGGTTCCCCGGGGAAACCGAGGAGGACTACGCGGAGCAACTGCGCCTCCTCCCGCTGCTGCACCATCTCCAGCCACCGGGGGGCTGCGGGCGGATCTGGCTGGAACGCTTCAGCCCCTATTTCACCGACCCGTCCTTCCCGATCAGCGAGGTCCGGCCCCGGGCCAGCTACGGCCATGTCTATCCGGCCACTCTGGACCACGAGAAGATCGCGTACTTCTTCGACTACGAGGTGTCCGGCACCTGTTCCCAGGAGACGGTGGCTGCCCTGAACGCCGCTGTCTCGGAATGGCAGAAGCGGTTCTCCGAGGCGAAGCCCAGCCTCGTCTACCAGCGGCTGCCCGGGAAGCTGACGCTGATCGACCGCAGGACCGACCAGCCCAAGCGGGCCGTCCTCGCGGGCTGGAAGGCAGAAGCCTATGAATCCTGCGGAGACGCGCCCCGCGGCGCGGCGGCGGTCAGCAGGCAGCTGGCGGCGGGGGACATGTCCGTCTCCGAGGACGAGGTGGCGGCGTTCCTCGAACAGTGCTGCCGAGCCGGCGTGATGGTGTCGGACGACGGCAAGTACCTGGGGCTGGCGCTGCCGGAGAACCCCGGCTGGTAGGCGTCGTGGCCAAGCGTCAAGGAGGGGTGAGTGAGCGCATGACAGTGGTCGCATCGGCCGAGGACCGCGTGCGCCTGGGCAGGAGCATCGCGTCACGACTGGCCGCGTCGAGGAACGCGGAGGCGGCCTTCCTCGCCGGCAGTTCGGTGGTCGGCCTGGGCAGCGCCACCAGCGATATCGACATCTACCTGGTCGGTTCCGCCGCGGAAGAGGAACGGCGGCAGATGTTCGCCGACACCATCCGGGTCGACGTCCAGCATCTCTCCCTGGACACCCTGGAGTCGCTCGTCGACCGGGTCCTCGGCGCGGGACTGCGCTCCGATCACCCGGGAGGGGCGTTGTCGGACCGCGAGACCGCGCTGGCCGTCCGGCTGCGGACAGGCGACATCGTGACCGACTCCGGCGCGCTGGCCGCGCTGCGGCAACGGCTCGCCGAGCACCCCCTCCGGCTCTCCCGCCGGGTGATGAACAACTGGATCCTCGCCGCGTTCTTCGCGGCCGAGGACTGTCTCGGGCTCCGCCAGTCGGACAGCCTGCTGGAGCTGGAACCGGCCGCGTTCGCCGGCCGGCGCGCACTGCTGTGCGCCGGCAAGGCGCTGGCCGCGGCGTGCGGGGATCTCTACTTCGGCGAGAAGTGGGTGTGGCGGCAGCTCACCCGCAACGGCCCCGACGGGTTTCCCTTCGCGGAGTTCCAGCGGCTTCTGCGGGACGACCCCCTGGCCGTCGATCCACAGGCCGGGCTGACCGCACTGACGTCCTTCGCCCAGACCTGCCTGATCGCCACGGCCACCCTGGGCTGGCAGGGCATCGACGTCTCCCGCTGGCCCGTCTGGGTGGAGGGAAACGGTCCGCTGAGCAGGTCCACCGTGTTCTTCCCTCGCGCCTACGACGACATGGTGACGCTGGTCCAGCCCGGCGGCCGGCACTTCCGCCTGCCGCCCGACGCGGCGCTGGTCTGGGGCCTGTGCCATGGGCGCTCCGCGCGGGCCGTCACCGAGGACGCACAGCAATGGGCGAAGGAGTCGCCCGCGTACGCCGGGCTGACCGAGGAGCGGTGCCGGAGCCTTCTCACCGAATTGCGGGATGCGGGTCTGCTCACCGGACCGGGCGCACACCAGGGAGCGATGTGAAGTTCCGTCACAAGCGCAGCACCACCCTCGACCTCGCTCTGGCGCTCCAGCGCGAGTTGACCGGGCGGGCAGGTTCCTGGGAGCTCACCTTCCTGCCCAGGCCGGTCGCCCCGGAGACGGACCTGTTCCGTGCCGGACTGACGTCGTGGGCACGGACGGCCGGCTCCGGACTCCCCGCCTTCCTGGCCGCCGCACGCCGGCCGGAGGATCTCCGCACGCTGGTCGACGACGACCTCCTGCGCCCCGGAACAGAGCTCGTCACCACCGCGCTGACCGCCGCCGCGCCGACCCTCACCGACGCGCTTTCCCTCTTCGAGGAGGACCGCAAGCAGGCCGCCGTGGAGGTGAACGACTTCCTCGCGCCCGAGCGTTATCTGGCTCCGCTCTGCGCGGCGTTGGGCACGGTCGACACCGGCCGGACGCTGGACCTCCACCTCGTGCCGCTCGCCCCCTATCCGCCCGCCACGGGCTTTCTGACCGCCGCGGGCAAGGCCACGGGGGTCTACGTCGACTGCCGCCGGTTCCGGGGATCGACCCTCGCGGACGCCGTCCTGACCATGCTGGGCTGGGCCCAGCTGAAATCCGGGAACATTCCCGAGGGCCATCTCTCCACCGAGCTCGTCCGGCGCATGCCGGGCGGCGCCCCGTACCAGCGCCGGCTGCGGGTCATCCTCACCAAGATCCTCGTCGAGGTGACGGCCGGCCATCTGGTGCGCGCGGTGGACTCCGCGCATCGTCCCTGCGCCGACGTGCTGGGCACCAAGTGGCGCTATCCGCGGCTCCATGCCGTGGCCGAGCGGCATTGGTCCCGGTATCTCGACGGCGACATCGACCGCGACGAAGCCCTCACCGCGATGACCAGGGACCTCACCGCGCACAGTCCGCGCTGGTTCGTCGACCATATCGACCCGTCCTCGCTCGCCGCCGACTTCTATCTGCTGGAGTGGCTGACAGCGGCAGGCGACCGCACGGCCGGAGCACGGCTGTCCCGCTGGCTGCCCCACCTGTGCGCCGAGTTGGCGGGCCATCTGGACAACGTCATCGGCAATGAGCTCGGACACTACGAACGCGCCAGGACTCAGCACCACCCGCAAGAACTGGCGGACTTCATCACGCAGATCAACCAGGGCGACAGTCGCGTCACCTGGCAACGTCTGCGACGCGAACTGGGCCATGGACGAGCACTCCAGCTCGCCACCGAGGCATTCGCCGGCCCGGGCATCGAGTTCGGCGGCGAGGCCTGGGCTCCGGTCGCCGCCATGGTGCGGCGCTACGTCCTCCACGAGCTGCCCGACAGAGTCTTCGTCGACCAGTGCTTCACCCTTGAGCACAACAACGGTTCACTCTTCGACAAGTACCACGACACCTCCACCATGCGCGAGGTGCTGGACGCCCAAGCAGCAACCGATCTCGACAAGCTGCTCACCCATGCGTCCGCAGAAGTCCGAGAACTATGGCACGGACAGCACCGCACCTCGGCGGAACACCATCCGATGTGGCTCGGGCCGCCTTCGACTGCGCCCACCGCACCGACCGCGCCCACCGCACCGACCGAGGCCGGCACTTATCAATCAGGGTGGGACGGCGCCTGCCTGCCCGGAAACGCACCCGGCACGGTCGGATGCGGAGATCGCAGCGATCCGAGCGCGTACGACCCCTCGCACGACCCGCTGCGCGACTCCCCGGTGCGAGTCCGCCACACGGTCACCCGCCGCCCCTTCTCCTCCTCCTTGAGGATCTATCGAGCCGTTACCGCCGTCCTGCACACCGAGCACGGCGACATCCACCTCACGCTACGCCCCGACGAAGCCCCTTATACGGTGGACAACTTCGTAGGCCTGGCCACCGGAAGCCGCACCTGGACCGACCCCCTGACCGGAACCACGGGCGAGGGCGGTTTCTACGACGGCACGGACTTCCACCGCCGTGTGCCCGGTTTCGTCGTCCAAGGCGGCGACCGACTCGGCACCGGCCACGGCAGCGCCGGATACCGGATACCCGACGAGATCCATCCAGAGCGGGATTTCACGCGGCCGTTCCAACTGGCCATGGCAAACCTCGGCCGGGACAGCACCGGTTCCCAGTTCTTCATCACCCTCGCGCCGGCACCACACCTGGACGGGCACTACACCATCTTCGGGGAGGTGACAGGCACCCCGTCGAAGAACGTGGTCAGCGAAATCGCCGGCTCCCCCACGGCGGTCCGGCTCCACCGGGTGACGGTCTCCACCGCCTGACACCCTCAGCGGGCTGACCGGGCTGACCGGGCTGACCGGGCTGACCGGGCTGACCGGGCCGTCCCGGCGCCGCCGCCCGTTTCAATATGGCCGCTCAACGGATAGAAAAGGACGTGCGGAACCGTCGCACAGTCCGGCGGCACGCCGGCCGGGGCTTCACCACTCGCCCCGGCGCGCCTCCCACCTGCAGTGATCTGCGCGTCCAGGGCGGCTACGTCGAGGCGCTGGGCTGGCTTGGCCGTGCGCTACTGGGGGCCCTCAAGGGGCAGTTGAGCTCCTCGCCGGGCGGAGCCATGCCCTGGCGGTGTTCATCAGGTCGTACTCAGGTGCGCTCGCACAACGTGCATGGAGGGAGGGAGAGCCTCTGATCCAACGAGTAGAGATTCCTCGGAGATGCGAATGGTGCGCAGGGACCTGACGTTCTTCAGGGTGCTCACATCGAAACTTGCGAGCGGACTTTCGAAGGTGAGGGTGTGTAGATTCGGGAAGTACTCGAGCCACTCCCATGTGGTGTCCAAGTCGGCCTCCACCCACAGATGAGTGAGGCGGGTCCGATCGCAGAAGGATTGGAATTCTTCGGGTGCGATTGCGCCTGTCATCCTGATCCGGGAACGGCCGCCGAACCGTCGGAGCGCTTGCAACTCGTGTGCATTCGAGACGCAGAAGTAGAGGTCCTCCTCGCCTAGGTGAGCGATGACCTCCTCGGCGAATCGGTCGCGCTCAAATCGGCTCCAGACCCTGGCCAGTTCGGAACGAACGCGGAGATCCGGAAGATCACGATATTGCGCCAATACTGAAATTGCGGCGTCGGTGACGATGCGGGTGGCAGACAATACGGTGAAGTATGCCTCGTCGGCGGAGAGTCCTTGAGGCCCGGGCAGCAGGTCCAGGACGACCGGCCCTACATCGGCCAGCGCGCGTGCCTGATCGGCTGATCGAGGCGGAATCAGTGCCGCAGCCCGCTGCTCTACATCCGTGCGCACCACAGGGTCCAGTTCTGTCGCGTGCTCCAAACAGGCGGCTGCCAGCAAATGGAGGCGCCTGCTGTCCTTCTCCGATGCGTCTCCTCGTTCGATGAGGCCGGTGAGGAGGCGGGTTCGCTCCATGGTCCGAGCGTGAGCAACGGACATCCGGATAACGTCTTCCCATTGATCGAGGTGCGCGTGCGCGATGAGAAAGTCGAAGTCAAGACCTTCCACCGCAGCCTTGGCGCCCAGGTAATCCTGAAAGGTTCGGTGAATGAAATCCATCGAACCTGCACTTGGTTCACGCAGGAGACCGCTGCGGATCAGCAGGTGATGGTAGATTTCCTCTGCCGATCCTTGGTCGGCGATCTTCGGCATCGCTGGTAGTGCGTGCTGCAGAAGCTCGACGGCGTCAGTCCGGTCCATCTCGGAACGGCCGTTGCGGATCATCCAGTAGGCCAGCTTCTGGATCAACTGGATATGGTATTCCTCGCTGATGCGGATGGTCCCTGGCTTGTAGATTCCGCGCTCGCGGTCACGCCGGGACAGCAGCATGGAGAGGGCGGCATCGTAGACTTCTTTTCGGCCGTCCGGGAGGTAGCCACGACGGTCCTGGTGAAGTGCGCAGATCAGCGCGCACATCAGGGGGTTGGTGGCGAGTCGGCCCAGGTCTTGTTTGGTCCGGACGGACCGCAGGAGATCTCTGGCATAGCGGTCGCCGATGCCTGCGGCCTTGTGCCACCGCTTGATGAACTCCGCGACGTTCTCCCGGCTCATCGGCGCCAGGTCGAGTTCTGCGAAGTCGTCACCGACCAACCAGTCCTCGCGTACGGCCGAAGGTCGAGAGGTCACCAGCCACCGGTTGCTGGGGTACGAACTGACCAGCCCCTGTAACCAACGACGGGCCTCTTGGCGTTCGCTTTCCGGAATCTCGTCGATTCCGTCGATCAGGATCAACCCGCGCCCCGACCTCAGCACCCGGTCGAACCACCCCGTGGGCTGGAGATTGGCGATGGGGCAGTCGACGGCGGACAGGAGCCCGTCGGGCGTGGGGAGTTTGGCCCCGCCTCGGGTCAGCGTGCGCAGCGGCAGCACGAAGGGCACCAGGCCGTAGAGGTACAGCAGGCGTTCGTCGAGAGCCTTCCGTGCGGTGGACACCGCCAGCCACTGCACGAGTGTCGTCTTTCCCGAGCCCGCTACACCCCGGAGCAGGACCCGATCGCGGCCTGCCAACACATGGTCCGCCGGGAGGAGGGTGGGGATCGCATTCGTTCTGCTGCCCACTGCGTCCAAGCTGAGATAAGCGGCATCGAGGGGCCAATTTTCCGGCGCCTCGGACAGATCGAGCCCGAAGATGGTCAACTTGCCATGTTTTGACGCAATGTACTCGGCGTAGCGGTCCTCGAAAGGGCCGTCGGCCGGCGACGGAGTCCGCGCAATCAGGGAATCAATCTTGAGAGACAACTCCTCGATCCGACGGCTGTGTTCAATCAGCGTACGGGCAACGAAAGTTGACCTCTGAGTAAAGAACTGCAGGATGTGCAGGCATGCGGTGTCGAGCACACTCGCATGAAGTGTCACTGCGTCGCTGGATAAGCCGAGAGTGGCTGAGGGGCTCTGCGACCGCAGATGCCGGGAGAGGGCGAGGTACCCGAGCTGCACAGCTTGTACATCATCCATGTCGATGTAGCCAAGCGCCCTCAATGAGTCCGCTACTGCGTGTGCGACGGCACGCTGTTCGTATGCCGGCAGACGTTCCTCGACGCCCGTTGACTGCGCAGCGCGATTGACCAGTTCTTCGGCGATCTTGTGCAGGTCTTCGTCCGACAGGGCACGTTTCTCACCCTTGAACGAAACGAGCTTCGAGACGCGCAGCGGCTTATCGACCAAGCCGGCGCCGGGTCCGTCAGCCACGAAGAGTTTCTTGATCAGCGGCGCTACGACGCTTGAGGCGAGGCGAGCGCCAATGGCGGCGGCTTCCATTAACTCCCCGGTTGATGTGTGGACGGCAGTCAACCGTCCGCCCCACAGCAGCTTAGGAGATGAAGTGACAGACTGTTTGGGGAACAGCCCAATTCCGGTAGCCGGGAGCTTTGACCCTCTACTTGGCCAGTAGGCGCAAAGAGAGCACCCTCACCGCTCAGGTTCTGTCAGCCACGATCGTCCTGGATCAGTCACCAGCTCCCCGAAGGCACGCGGGCTCAGCCCGGGTGAACGGGGCCCTCCAGTACGACTCCGCCGCCGCGTCACACCAGCAAGGCAACTCTCCAGGAGGGGGCCTTCGGCACCGAGCCCCGGCCTGCCCCTCGTGCCTTCATGGCAACTGACAGGACATGCCCCCTGAAGCCCCGGAAAGCCCGTTCTGGCAGCAGCGACAGGCACGTAGGGAGGCCCATCGGGGCGAGTGAAGTGGGCGGAAGGTGGCAACTATCGCCGCGAACGTGACACAGGCACGTTCACACATACCTTACATATGCTTTACTTCTTCACCGCAACGACACATCTTGACATCCACCCCTTTGAACGGAAGACGCCGTGGCGATACCTCGTGCCCGAAAGGCGCTGTTGGCCGGCTTTGTTGGCGCACTGTCACTGTCGGCCGTGATGGCCGGTCTGACCTTCGCGCAGGCGGCCCCGCAGGACGACCCGGCCCCCGCGGCCGCAGCCGAAATGCCCTCCGCCGTCGAGGACTTCAGCTACCCGAACGCCGCGCGGATCTTGCAGGACCAGAAGATCTCCCTGAAGCGGGGCGACGGTCACATCACGCTGACCGGCTGCGACTCCGCCCACGACATCATGGTCAAGTCCCGTACCGGGCAGATGGATTACTGCTTCGCGGTCCATGGCACCAAGGGGTACCTGACGATGGAACTGGCCGACGCCTTCGGCATGTGGACCGAGGGGCACCCGGTGCAGGCCACGATCACCGCTGACGGCAAGGAAACCGTCATCAACGCGCCCAAGAACGATTACAAGCCGTTGGGCGAGGCCGGCAGCTCCGAGAAGCGCTCGGTCCTTCTGGAACTCCGCGTCACCAGCTGACGCCGCCCGGCCGAACCACCTCCGGACAACAGTGGGCAGGGGCACGCTGCCGAGCGTGCCCGGACCAGTGCTCCTCCCCGATCGAACAGAAAGTGTCAGTGATGGGCAGACGTTCGCGCGCCGCGTGGATATCAGGATTACTCGCAGCCTCCCTCATGACGAGCGTGCCGGCGTACGCAGTCGCCGGTGGCACCGCCACCCCGGGCGGGGCCTACACGTTCGCCGTGAAACTCGACATCGGTGACGGCAAGCGCAGCTGCTCGGGCGCGCTGGTGGACAAGCAGTGGGTGCTCACCGCCGCCGGCTGCTTCGCCGACGACCCCAAGAGCCCGAAGGTCACCGAGGGCGCGCCCAAGTGGAAGACCACGGCCACCGTCGGCCGTACCGACCTGACCGGTACGGCAGGAACCGTCACGGACGTCACCCAGGTGGTGCCGTATGCGGGGCGCGATGTGGTGATGGCCCAGCTGGCGAAGCCGGTCAGCGGTGTCACGCCCGTGGCCGTATCCTCGGCTCCTCCCACGCAGGGTGAGGAGCTGAAGGTCATCGGTTTTGGGCGGAACAAGACCGAGTGGGTGCCCGACAAGCTGCACGCGGCCGCCTTCACGGTGGACGCGGTGCAGGACGGGAAGCTGGAGATCACCGGCAAGAGCGCGGCGGTGTGCAAGGGCGACACCGGCGGTCCGGCGCTGCGGGAGAGTGGTGGGCGGGTGGAGTTGGTCGCTGTCAACAGCACCTCCTGGCAGGGCGGTTGTCTGGGCACCGATCCGGCCGAGACCCGCACCGGGGCCGTCGATGCCCGGGTGGATGACCTGGGTGCCTGGGTGCAGCAGGTCCGCTACCGCCCGGTCTTCGCCGCCCCGCCGTGGGAGAAGGCCACCCACATCGCGTCGGGCTACTTCACCGGCGGCTCGGCCGGCGGCACCCGGCACATGGACATGATCGTGCGTTGGACCGACGCGGAAGTCACCCTCTATCAGGGTTCCGACGACAAGGACCCCCGCCACCCCTTCGCCGCCGAGTACCAGCTGGCCAAGCCGCCGGTTGCCGGTAAGACCAGCATCTGGCAGCACGTCGAGCAGCTCACGGGTGCGAGCTTCGGCGGCGGTACGGACGGGCTGGTGGTGCGCTGGGTTGACGGGGAGCTGACCCAGTACACCCACGTCGACGCCAAGGGCTTCCACGGGGAGAAGATGCTCGCCAAGGCCAAGAACACCACCTGGCCGCACGCCCAGCAGATCACCGCCGGCCGCTACTCGGCCAACCAGCAGCGTGACGATCTGCTCGTGACCTGGGACGACGGCCGCGTCACCCTCCACCCTGACCTGGGCACCAACGGTGTGGCGGACAAGGCACAGAAGCTGCTCGCCAAAACGAGCACCTGGACGCACGCCAGCCAGGTCAGTGCCGGGGAGTTCACCGGCAAGAAGACCATGGACCTGCTGGTGCGGTGGTCGGACGGCGAGGCCACCCTCTACCCGGGCGTCGACACCGCGGGCTTCCACGGCGAGAGCAACGTCCGCCCGGAGAAGTCCTACTGGACAAACACGAACGCGATGACCGGCGGCGCCTTCGTCGCCAACGGCCCCGCCAACGACGTCGTTGTCACTTGGCGCAACGGGTCGGTCAGTCTCTACCCGGGTGTGGACGCCGCTGGAACACACGAGGAAATCAAGATCGTCAAATGATCCGAGGCCGCGTGATGCGACGGGGCGGGCAGCTCCCCGCCGCGTCACGCGGCACCGCGGCACGTCCCGGCCGGCCAGGTCCGGCCGACCCTGCCCGCTCCTCCCTCCCCGCCCCGACACCACAACGGAAAGCTCCATGAGACGCATACCGTGGATGCGCGCCGCCGCCTTGGCCCTGTGCGCATCCCTGGCCGTCACCGCCCCGGCGGCCGCTCTTCCCCACGAGGGGCCGGGTTCACCCGGCACCGGGCCCGCCCCCGCGGGCCCCACCACCGTTCCACCAGGTACCGGCCACGACCCTGCACACGGCGTGAGCAAGGAGCAGGTCGACGAGGCGCGGGAGGCACAGCGGTACTGGACGCCGGAGCGCATCCGTGCTGCCGTTCCGGTGGACGCCGAGCAGTCCCGTGAGCCGGATGCGCAGGCGCGGCCAGGATCCGGACGGGGGCGCAAGTCGTTCCTGGCGAGCGAGCCGTCGCGCCAGGTGCCCGAGGGGATCGCCACGGTCGGCGTGTTCTTGATCCGTACCACCGACGGCTCGCCGACGCCGGACCAGTTCTGCACCGCCAGTGCCGTGGCCTCGCCGACCAAGAGCCTCGTCATCACCGCAGCGCACTGCCTCAATGGTGACCATCGCCACCAAAACTTCGCCTTCGTGCCCGGCTACCGCACCGGAGCGTCGAAGGCCGGGCAGGCAGGAGAGAGCCCCTACGGCATCTTCCCGGTCCAGAAGGGCAAGATCTGGATCGATGCCCGCTACCGTGCTTCGGCTCCCGACGACGATGTCGACTTCGCCTTCCTGAGCGTCGGCCCGAACACGCGAGGCCGGCTTCTGGAGGACGCCGTCGGACGGGGCAACGAGCTCACCTCCGTCCCCACGGCGAAGCTCGCACGCAAAGCCGTCACGCTCGTCGGCTACCCCGGTGGCCACAAGACCCCTCTTCAGTGCACCAATGACACCACCGCCTTCCAGGGCCGGTTCATGGAAATCAAGTGCGACGGCTTCCGCTCCGGCGTCAGTGGCGGTCCGTTCCTGGAGGACTTCGACGGTCGTCGCGGCAGCCTCGTCGGCGTCATCGGCGGCTACAAGACCGGCGGCCTCTACGACCACACCAGCTACACCTCTCAATTCGACGAGGACACCCTCCGGCTCTACCGGCAGGCCGTCACCGGCATCCCGTCGGACCCGGACCCGGACCCGGGCACCGGCACCGGAACGTCCATGGGCACCGCCGGCACCTGGACCCACGCGCGGGTCATGACCACCGGCCGCTTCCACACGTCCTCGGTGCGCAACAGCGTCAGCGACCTGATCGTGCGCTGGTCCGACGGCGAGCTCTCCCTCTACCCGGGTAACGGCGCATACGGGTTCGGCAAGGACATCCAGCTCGTCAAGGACAAGGCATGGCAGCAGGCCGAAGTCATCACCGCCGGCGACTTCACCGGTGACGCGCACTACGACCTCCTGGTCCGTTGGACCGACGGCAGACTGACCCTCTACAAGGACGTCGACGAAAGCACCAAGCTGACGCACAAGGTGGAGCTCAAGGGCCCCAACGACACCTGGAACCACGCGAGCACCATGGCCGCCGGCCGCTTCGGCGGCGGAAACACACGCAGCGACGACCTCATGGTCACCTGGACCGACGGTGAAGTGACGCTCTACTCCAACGTCGACGCCAAGGGGCTGCATGCGGAGAAGCAGCTCGTCACACCCCCCGACACCACCTGGCCGCACGCCCGGGACGTCGCAGCGGGCGACTTCCGCCCCGAAACCGGAGACCAGGACGTGTTCGTGCGCTGGAACGACGGTGAGGTCACGTCGTACGAGAACATCGCCGCCGAAACCTTCGGCCGCGAACACCGGCTGCTACCGGCCAAGTCCCCCTGGCGCGAAGCGCTGCTGGCCACCGCCGGCGCCTTCGGTGGTCCCGCCCGCCAGAACGACCTCGTCGCGCTCTGGCCCGGGGGCAAACTCACCCTCCACCCCGACACCACCAGCGCGTCCCTGGCCGCCGAACGCGTCCTCGTGAGCCCGTGACCAGAAAAATCTGCGCACCGGCTGACGAGCTGACGGAGACCTCGACGTGCGTGGAGCATCCTGGCCTTCCCCACTGACCTCCTGAATTCGCACGTCACAGGGCGGGTTCAGACGTACTGCCTCGACACCAGCCGGATGGACGGGCCTCCGCGGGCCAGGTGCCCAACCGGCAAGCAGATCCGCCTGCGTGGCATCCCTCTGCCGCCCTGATGCACGTCCGTGCATGCTCCCCCTTGCTGAACGGACTTTCCGGGCGCTGGGGGTACTACCGACCGTTATGAAGGACAAGAGAGGACTGACCGGATGAGACCGAGACCCAGCGCAAAGGGAGCCATATGGCTCCTCCGGAGTGGACCCTTAGCCAGCAGGATCGGGCCGCCGCGTCGTGGTGCCTGGCCCATGCTGCTGACCACCTCGCTGGTGGCGGGACTCCTAGGGACAGGACCCGCCTCCGCGGCGGACATCAACGACGACGACCTGCAACTCATGCGGGTACTGGCCGTCGACTCATGGATAGACGGCGGTCCGGGGATCAAGGAGGCCGCCGAGCAGGCGCTCCTCGGCGGGGCCCAGGACATCAAGACGTTCCTCGACCAGAAGGACGGCATCGAGTTCGTCGACGACTACGTCGATGCGAGCCGGATCTTCAACGCCGGTGGCCCCGCAGTGCGCGAGGCGGCCAAGACGGCCTTGAAGAAGAGCACTTCGGAGAACCCCGCGGCGCTGCGGGCGTTTTTGAAGGATGGCTGGAAGGCTCCGCTGGAGGAGGACCAGCAGGTCGAGGTCTCCCGGGTCATCAACTTCGGTGGCAACGGCGTCAAGGACGCCGGCAAGGCAGCCTTGAAGGGCACCCCCGAAGACCGTGCAAAGTTCCTCGCGGAGGGGCAGTACACGGCACGCGAGACGGACAACGAGGTCGAGGTCTCGCAGCTCGTCAACTCGGGCGGCCCGGCGGTCAAGGCGGCCGGAAAGGTCGCGCTCAAGGGCACGCCCGACGACATCGTCGAGTTTCTTGAGGTGGGGCAGTTCGTCGCGCGCAACCGCGACCAGGAACACGCCACCATCGCCCAGCTGACCGCGCAGGCCACCTTGGCCGGGAAGCGGGCCAAGGACGCGACGGAGAAGGCACAGGAAGCCTCCACACGTGCGATCGAGGCGTCGGATCTCGCCAAGGAAGCCGCCCTGAAGGCGGCACGGGAGACCAACGCCGCCAAGAACGACTCCCAGCGGGCGGCCGTCAAGGCCAAGCAGGCCGCCGACGCGGCCCGGGCCGCCGCCGCCGCGTCGCAGACGGCCATCAGCGCCGCCAACGCCGCCAACCGCTCGGCCCGTATCGCCGCCTTCGCAGCGGCGCAGACCGCCGCGGCAGCCGCCAACGCCGCCGACGCGGCCAATGATGCCTACAACGCCTCTATCGCGGCCGCGTACAACGCGGGCCGGGCGGGTGAAGCCAGGGACATGGCGAAGAAGGCCCGGGCAGCGGCCACCCTCGCAAGGACTTCCGTGGAGGCCGCCAAGGAGGCCGGCGCAGCCTCGCTGGCCGCGGGCGCAGCCGCGAAGGCTTCTCGCAGCGCCAGCAGCAACGCCAACGCCGCGGCGGACGCGGCCGATGAGGCCAACAATTACGCCGAGGCCGCAGGCGTCCACTCCGGTGAGGCCAGGGCGGCCGCCGCGGAGACCCGCCGCCACGCCAACGAGGCCGACCGTGCGGCCAACGCCGCCGAAGCCCTGGCACGCAAGTCCGCCAACGCCGCCGAAGAAGCACGTGAGGCGGCGGATTCCGCGGCCACGCATGCGGACAACGCCGCGACGGCCGCGGAGGAGGCCGCCAAGCACGCCGGTGAATCAGCCAAGGCGGCCGAACAGGCAAGAAAGCATGCGGCCGCGGCCAAGAAGGCGGCAGAGGCAGCCGAGTCGGCGGCAGCGACCGCCAAGAAGGTCTTCACCATCGCCCGCGAGGCCGAGGCGGAAGACCTCACCACCCGCACCGCTGCCGCCATCGAACGCGCCCGGTCCCACGCGGCACAGACCGCTTCTGTCACCTCCGCCTCCGCGGCGGATCTGGTCGAGTCCCGCTCCCTGGACACCACGGCAGCCGAACTGGCCGCCGAGGCCGCCAAGCCCGGCGCCGACACCAAGACGGTCGCGGCCAAGGGCCGCATCCTTGCCCTCAAGGCACTGAAGATCTGTGGCCCCTGGCACCAGCAGGCCGCCGCGGCAGCCCTGTCCGGCCCGGACGACGAGGTCCTGGAGTACCTGCGCACCGGATGGAAGAAGGCCGCTCAGGACGAGATCCGTGAGCAGGTCTCCCAGCTCAGCACGCAGAGCCCCTACGAGGTCGTGCGCAAGGGTGCTGCAGAAGCGCTCAAGGGCTCCGATCAGCAGGTCAGCGACTTCTACACGGTCGGTCAGTACGACGTGGCCGTCACCGACTACGCCGTGCGCGTCTCCCAGATCAACAACGCCGGCGGCCCCGGCGTGAAGGAGGCGTCCAAGGCCGCACTGGCCAACGGCAAGGGCAAGGTGCTCGCCGCGTTCATCAGCAACGGCCAGTATGCGGCGCTGAATGCCGACGAGCAGGTCATCGCCTCCAAGCTCGTCAACAACGGCGGCCCGGAGATGAAGGCCGCGGCCAAAATCGCCCTGGCGAATTCCGCCGACCAGCTGCACGACTTCGTCCAGGTCGGCCAGTACATGTCCGACCGCAAGGACAAACTCGCCAGCACCCACATCGCCCAGATGCAACGCCTGATCGCCGAAGCCTCCGGCGTGGCGGCCAAGGCCCGGCAGAACAGCTGGAAGGCGGCAGAAGCCGCCGCCAAGGCCACCGACGCTTCGGACGACGCCGCCAAGGCCGCGGGCGAGGCGAAGAAGTCCGCCAAGCTCGCGGGCCAGTACGCCGACGACGCCGACAAGGCCGCCACCAGCGCCGAGAACAGCGCCGCCCAGGCAGCCACGTCCGCAAAGACCGCACGCAACGCCGCCAACGCCGCCGACCGTGACGCCGCCGACGCCGAATCCTCCGCAGCCCAGGCGGAGTTCTCCGCCGACTACGCGCACCACTCGGCCTACCTCGCCACCTCGGCAGCCGACGACGCCCGTGCCTCCGCACTCGATGCAGGAAAGAGCGTCAAGGAAGCCAACACCCTCGCCACCCAGGCATGGACCGAGGTGCAGAAGAAGCGCGAGAGCGAGGTAGCCGAAGCACGCCGCAAGGCCGAAGAAGCCCGCAAGCAACAGGAGAAGCAGAAGGCCAAGAAGCCACACTGCGTCTCTCACACCGGCAACGAAATCGCCGGGCTCCTGCCCTGCGTCATCTCCGGCGGTGACGTCACTCCCGTCATCGACCCCACTCTTACCGCCGTGGTATGGGAAATCACCGGCCTCAACGACCTCAGGGAGTGCATCAAGAACCCCGCCTTCGGTGCATGCACCGCCTTCGCCATTTCCGTCCTCCCCGTCGGCAAGGTCAAGCTCCTCAAGAAGCTCGGCGAAGGCGTAGAAGACATCGCTGAAGGCTCACGGGTGGCGAAGAAGGCGAAGTGCTTCAAGTGCTTCCTCGCCGGCACCGAAGTGCTCATGGCGGATCGCTCGACGAAGAACATCGAGTCGGTGAAGGCCGGGGACGAGGTAATCGCCACCGACCCGGTCAGCGGCCGCACAGGGAAGCGGACTGTCACCGACCTCATCGTCACGGAACACGACAAGAACTTCAACGAACTCACCATCGCCACCCCCCAGGGCAACCGCCGCCTCACGGCCACCAACGAGCATCCCTTCTGGTCCCCCTCGCAGCACGCATGGACCGAAGCCGCCCACTTGCGTCCCGGCACGACACTGCGAACCGTCGACGGCAGCACAGTCACGATCAAGGGCAACCGCCCCTTCAGCGAAAACGCCAGAACGTACAACCTGACAGTCGATAACCTGCACAGTTACTATGTGCTCGCAGGCGAGACGCCGGTATTGGTTCACAATTCTGGGCCCTGCCTGGACGGCGTGGTGGATGTCTGGCATGAGGGTACTTTCGCCTCGCCCGGGGACAGTTTCCAGTACCACTTCAATAAGCACGGTGCGCCGGTGAACGTCACGCCCGAAAAGTACTTGCAGGATTCAAAGGGCTGGGCGGAGCGACTGGCCCAGCCAGGAGGCAAGGCGGGCTTGAACGCAAAGAGGATGCCTTTTGATGACGGCAAATTCGGCGTGAAGTATACCGATCCCAATGGCGGTATGGGTGGGATCGTCGGGCCAGATGGAAAAGTTGTGTCCTTCTGGTACACGGACGCCCACTAGGACTAAGGAATAGATGATGCTGAGCTTTATGGACTCCTATACCCTGTGGCGCCAGCTGCCGTTCCCCTCGAGTGGTTCGGACAAGGGTCTGGTTCTGACGCACAGTGATCTGGCGGGCGTCGACGAGTATGTGACGACGGTGATCCGATATGTAGAACGCGGGATCTTCAAGCCGGCGCCAGTTGACGTCCTGGCATTGCTTCAAGAACTTATGCCTCGAATTGATCGGCTCGGTGACGTCGCATCGGGTGACGACCAGGCAGTCGCTCGGTCGCAACATGCATACGCGGCCCTGCTGCACCTCGTTTATCGGCAGTTCCTTGAGGTGGGCCGCCCGCGCGACTAGCAAAGGTACCTCCCTCGATACCAGCCGGCATGGCGAGGCAATCGCTTCCGGCCCTGCCCTGAGTTCCTGATGGAACTTTCCCTGGAAGGCCGGGAGTAGTGGGATCGGGTTGAAATTCAGGGGGCCCGCCGGGTGAGTTTCCGGCGGGCCTGCTGCGTCACCAAAGGAAGGCGACAAGCAGTCATGGATCTTGTGATTAGTGTTCCAGATTGTCGAGTCGGTGAGGGATTGCAACCCAGCGCACCCCCCTGTACAGCACAAGCGTGAGTCGCCCCACTCCGAGCCGGGTCAGGCCCCGGGGGCACGGTCCGCTGAGGGCGCAAGTAGGCGGTGGGTTCCGGGCGGAGTCGCGGGCGGGGGAGGGAGTGCGTTCATAGGTCCCGGCTTTGGTCAGCGCAGTCCTCGGATGCTGTCGATGATGCGGGTCCAGTTGTCGCTGCCATGTCCGTCGTCAATCGCGCGCCGATAGTGGGCCTGCACGGCCAGTGGGAGCGCGAGGTCGAGGCCGAGTGACGTGCTGGTCTCGACGATGTGGTCGGATGTCGCACCCATCATGGTGACCGTGCTGAGGTCGCCGGGATGCTGTCCCGCATCCAGCGCGGCGCCCGGGGTCTCTTCACCAGCCCTCAGGATGTCGCCCATCGAGTCGACGAAGGAGAGCAACTCCGGCAGTGCTTCCTGGGCCTTCATACCTGCGGTGCCCAGCATTGCGGTGGCATGCATCAGTCCGGACAGGGTGGTGAGGAACACCGCGAGCTGGGCTTGATACATCATCTGGGCGAGGCCCGGATCCTCGCCGAGATGCTTTGGTGTGCCGAGCAGCGTCAACGTCGCCAGGTGACTTCCCGTCACCTCACCGCGGCCGCTGTAGTAGATATAGGCCGCCTCCGTGCCGACCATCGGCGCCGGGACCATGACGCCACCGGTGAGGAAGGTGGCGCCGTGGCCCGCTGCCCAGGTTGCTGCCTCACGTGTGCGGTCGGGTGTGTCAGAGCTCAGGTTGACCAGTGTGCGGTCGGCGAGCGATTCGGTGGCGCTGTCGAGGACGTCGTACATCGCCTGGTAGTCGGTGAGGCTGAGGATCACGAGGTCGCTCGCTTCGACCGCCTCGCCGGGTGTCACCGCGAGCTTTGCTCCGTCGTTGACGACGCCGTCGGCCCGACTGGCGGTGCGGTTCCAGACGGTGACCGGATGGCCGGCGGCGAGGAGGGTGCGGGTCATCGCCTGACCCATCGGACCAAGCCCGATCACGGTGACAGCGCTGCCTTGCTTGGTGTTGCGGTTCTGTTGTTCGTTCACCCCTCCATGCTCGGAGAGCGCCGCTACTCTCGGAAGTACCCACTATTTACTGCGGTACTTACCTTTTAGTAAGGGGATCAGCGATGACCAAGTCGTCGAGATGCGGGCCTTATATCTGCGGCATCGACGCTGCGCTCGACGTGGTGAGCGGCAAGTGGAAGGGACTGATCCTCTGGGAACTCGACGCCCATCGCGTACGCCGCTTCGCCGAGCTCCGTCGCGGTCTGCCGGGAGTGAGCGAGAAGATGCTGACCCAGCATCTGCGTGAGATGGAGAAGGACGGTCTCGTGCACCGGGAGGTTTACGCCGAGGTGCCGCCGCGGGTGGAGTACTCCCTGACTGAGCACGGGCACACGCTCAATCAAGCGCTCGGGCCGCTCGGCGCCTGGGGGGTCGAGCGGATACGTCGCGAAGGCTCCGAAACAGTCGACGTGGCGGAGACCTCACACGGCTAGGTACCCGGGCCACCAACCCCGTGCGTGCGCGCCACCAACCCCGTGCGTGCGCGCCACTCCTGGGGACTGCATACTGCGGGGGACCGCAGTGCATCAAGGCGCCAACAACCTCCTACGCCGCAACACATCCGGCCCCTCGACCCACCGAGGTTTCCGAAGATCACAGCACTAGTCCCGACCGCGGATCATCGACAACAGCAGACCGTGGGTCTCGGCGTCCGAGGCCACTACGAGCCCACGGCCTGCCTGCCCGAGGGGAGCGCCGTCGACTCCGGTGACGACGCAGCCGGCGGCCTGGCACACAGCGATTCCGGCGGCGAAGTGCACGCTCTCGGCCAGATCACCGCCATCGGTGACGTATGCGGCACGCTTGCCGGCCGCGACCCAGGCCAGCGCCAGCGTCGTGGACACGACCCGCGGCCGGAACCGTTCGACGAAGCCAGGGTGAGCGAGCAAATCCACAGCCCTGAACCCAGGCGCGCTCGGAAAGGGCGGATCCAGGTTCACGTCCACCAGCTGGGTGGCCGCCGTCGGCACGAGCTGCGTGTCGCCCCCGTTGCGCCGAACCCAAGCCGTCTCACCGTCGGTGAAGAACACCTCGCCGCTGAACGGATCGGCCACTGCGGCCGGACCGTTGCGCAGTGCCGCGTTGACGGCCACCAGCATGTTGCCGACGGCATAGTTGAGGGTGCCGCACAAGGGGTCCACCAACCACTGGCGCACCGCGTCAGTCGGACCCTGCTGCCCGCCCTCCTCGCCGTGCACCGCATCCTCGGGCCGCGCAGCACGGATGACGCCGAGGATCGCTCCCTCAGCCGCCACATCGGCGTCAGTGGCGAAGTCCCCGGCGCCTTTGTCGATGTGGGAGAGCCGCTGTCCATACCGGGCGCGCACGACCTCCGCCCCGGCTCGTACCGCAGCTACCGCAACCTCGGCGTCGTCAAGGCTCGTATTTGAATTGATCACGGCGGGCAGAGTATCGGGGACGCACCCCCGCCGTACGCGGAGCCAACCGACCGCCGTCACGCCTCCGCGCTCGCCAACCCGGCGAACCTATGGGGGCACAGCAAGCAACGGTGTTGAGTTTCCGAGCTGATGAGCCGCAGCCGACCGCCCCTGCGGGTCAGGGCTGGTCGTACCAGGCCAACGCTGCGATCCGCCAGCCCTCTGGGGTGCGGACGAACTGGAGGGTCTTGGTCCCGCCTCCCTCGAACGGCTCGCCATCCAGGGTCCCGGACTTGCGGTACTCGCTGAACCGCGACGCGATATCGCCCGCGATCTCTGTCCGTTCGGAGGTCTCCCACTCGGAGAACTCGACCAGCCGACCGTCGGTCAGCAGCCGCTGACGAGGCTCGATGAACTCGTCCACGGTGTGGACCGTGAACGCCGGGCCGGCCTTGACGATCACACCGCCCGGAAGAACCAGCCGGCGGATCCGGGCCACGTCGGCAGCCTTGCCGCCCCGGTTGTCAAAGGCCTCGAAGAACCCGGCGGTCACCACGTCTATCTCGGTCTTGGACATGGCGCGACAGTAACAGCGAAGGGGACCGGCCACCGGCGGTCTCGACAACCTGCGGTACTGGCCATGAGCGGAACACCCGATGCTCCAACAGCCCCTTCATCGGGTGCTTTCAACCAGAATGCGGTCCGCTTCCGCTTGAAGTTCCGCCACCCGCACCCAGAGCGCAGCCTCCCGCTCCTCCAGCACTTAACTGCCCTGCTGCAGCGCCGCGTTGATACCAGTGGACTGCAGCGATGTCCCGCACTCCCCGGGCGGGGCATCGCCTCGGCGGCGAATACCGAGTCCATTCGTTTAGTGATCGTTTATTGAGGCTCGGCAGGATGTGAAGTGTCGAGAAGGATCCTGCACAGGGGACGGTATGGCCAAGCTCTATCTGGAGAAGCTCAAGTGCGTCACGACTGAGGGCTGGAGCGGCTTCGACGAGCCGAGGCTTGTGGTCCAGAATCGGGGCACCGTGTGGAATGGGACGGTGCTGGGAGACCGGATGTACACCGTCAAGTACGACTGCGACTTCACGGGAACGATTGCCGTCTCTCTCGGGGAGGTCGGCGAATCAGGCGGGGATGGCGGGCCCGGGGAGCAGTGGATCACGGATACGCCTGGTGAGCGCAGCCTGCGCTTCAGGGCGGATGGTGCTGAGTACAACCTGCTGTATGCGGTGGAGTAAGGGTTGTCCCGTAACTGCTGGTCACGGGTGAGGTGATCTTGTGGTGGCTGGTGTGATCACGGTGTCGGGGCCGTCCTGTCCCTCACCGTTCACCGGGCTGAGCCCGCGGCGGTTCGGCAAGCTGGTCACTGCGATGCAGCGCGAGGGTGCGGACCCGGTACGCAAGGGCCGGGCGTGGAGCCTGCCACTGGAGGACCGGATCCTGCTGCTGGCGGCCTACCGGCGTACGAACTCGACGGCACCCTGGTACCCACGCGGGATGGCAGCGTCGGCGGGCGTGGGCGCGGCGGCCAGGATCACGTGGGGGCGTGGCGAGTCGAGTCGAGTCCGGGCTTTCCGGTGCCGTGGAAAGCGGCGAGGCGGCCGGATAGTACGCGGGCAGGTGTGAGCGGAGCCGGTTGATCATCTGCTGTCGGTCCCAGATCGCGTCCTGGTGAGCGCGGGACGGTACTCCGGTGTGGAGCGGCTGGTCCGGACTCGCTGGTCCGGAAAACGCTGGTCAGCAGCGGGATGGTGGCGGGACGGGCTGGGAGTTACGACGCAGACCGAGCCTTGCTCTGAGCGGGTCATACGGAAGGCGCCTGACCGGTATAAGTCCAGGTCAGGCGCCTTTCCTTGTGCCTCTAGAAGAAGCCGAGCTTCTTCGGCGAGTACGACACCAGCAGGTTCTTCGTCTGCTGGTAGTGATCCAGCATCATCTTGTGCGTCTCCCGGCCGATCCCGGACTGCTTGTAGCCGCCGAATGCCGCGTGGGCCGGGTAGGCGTGGTAGCAGTTGGTCCATACCCGCCCGGCCTGGATGGCGCGGCCGGCGCGGTAGGCGGTGGAGCCGTCGCGGGTCCAGACGCCTGCGCCGAGGCCGTAGAGCGTGTCGTTGGCGATGCCGATCGCGTCGTCGAAGTCGCTGAAGGGCGCCACGGCGACGACCGGGCCGAAGATCTCCTCCTGGAAGACCCGCATCTCGTTGTTGCCCTCGAAGATCGTCGGACGGACGTAGTAGCCGCCCTCCAGTTCGCCGCCGAGCTCGGCGCGGGAGCCGCCGGTCAGGATGCGGGCGCCCTCCTTCTGGCCGATGTCCAGGTAGGAGAGGATCTTCTCCAGCTGGTCGTTGGAGGCCTGTGCGCCGATCATGGTGTCGGTGTCCAGCGGGTGCCCCTGGACGATCTTCTCCGTGCGCGCCACCCCGGCCTCCAGGAAGTCCTGGTAGTGGCCGCGCTGGATCAGCGCCCGCGACGGACAGGTGCACACCTCGCCCTGGTTGAGGGCGAACATGGTGAAGCCTTCCAGAGCCTTGTCGTGGAAGTCGTCCGCGGCGGACGAGACGTCGTCGAAGAAGATGTTGGGGCTCTTGCCGCCCAGTTCGAGCGTCACCGGACGCAGGTGCTCGGACGCGTACTGCATGATCAGGCGGCCGGTGGTGGTCTCACCGGTGAAGGCGACCTTGGCGACCCGCGGGCTGGAGGCCAGCGGTTTGCCGGCCTCCGCGCCGAATCCGTTGACGATGTTGACGACGCCGGGCGGCAGCAGATCCGCGATCAGGCTCATCCAGAAATGCACCGAAGCGGGGGTCTGTTCGGCCGGCTTGAGGACCACGGCGTTGCCGGCGGCCAGTGCCGGGGCGAGCTTCCAGGTCGCCATCAGGATGGGGAAGTTCCAGGGGATGATCTGGGCGACCACTCCGAGCGGCTCGTGGAAGTGGTACGCGACGGTGTCCTCGTCGATCTCCGACAGGGAGCCTTCCTGGGCGCGGATGGCGCCCGCGAAGTAGCGGAAGTGGTCGATGGCGAGCGGGATGTCGGCCGCCAGGGTCTCGCGTACCGGCTTGCCGTTCTCCCAGCTCTCCGCGACCGCCAGGGCCTCCAGGTTCTGTTCCATCCGGTCGGCGATCTTGTTGAGGACGCCGGCGCGGTCGGCGGCGGCCGTGCGGGACCAGCCGGGCGCGGCCGCGTGCGCCGCGTCCAGGGCACGTTCGACGTCCTCGGCCGTGCCCCGCGCGACCTCGGTGAACGGCTGCCCGTTGACCGGGGTCGGGTTCTCGAAGTACCGGCCCAGTGCGGGCGCCACGAACTCGCCGCCGATCCAGTGGTCGTAGCGGGGCAGATAGCTCATGACGGCATCGGCGGAACCCGGGCTGGCGTAACGGGCCATGGTGCGGCCTCCCAATCGCTCTCGGCGCGGTGCCCGCCACTCCCGTGTGACGGGCGTTGTGCGCAGGCTAGAGCCGCGGAGGTTGCGTGAACGTTGCGACATGCGCGGCCGCCGGGGCGCGCAGAGCACCGGCGGAACCGCCGGTCAGGCCGTACGCCGCACGCAGCCGGTCCGCGGTGGCCATCGGTGCGCCGCGCGCCGGTGAGCGCTCCGGAAGGGCGTCCACCAGGGCTTCCCAGATCTCCAGATCGTCCTCGCCCCAGGGGCTGCGCGACCACTCGCGCAGCAGGCCGGGATCGCGTGCGTCGAGCAGCGCACGCCGTAGCCGGTCCTCCAGCGCACCCCGCAGCCGCTGCACACCGGGCGCCTCCGACAGCGGCAGCAGCGGACCACGGTAGGCGCCCAGCGCGGTACGCACCTCGCCGGCCCCCAATGCCTCCTCGACCGCGCACAGATCGGTCTCGACGGGCCGGCTCAGCCGGTACGGGCGCGAATGCAGCAGCGTGCCGACGAGGTGGCGCAGCCGGGACAGCTCGGCCCGCAGGGTCACCGGGCGCATATCGCGCTCGCCGTACAGCAGCACCGAGAGCTGATCGCCCGTCAGTCCCTCCGGGTGCCGGGCCAGCAGCACCATGATCTCGCTGTGCCGACGACCGAGCCGCAGCCGCTCCCCGTCCACCACCAGCAGCGCTTCGTCCCGGCCCAGCGCCGACAGGCAGACGCCCAACTCCGGGGCATCCGCCGCGAGATGGGCCTCCGCCGCACGGGCGGTGGCTTGCACCAGGGCCAGGCTGTGCGGGCTCGCCAGATGGTCGCCGCCGGTGATGTCGACCGCACCCAGCAGCCGCCCGGTCCGCGGATCGTGCAGCGGGGCGGCGGCGCAGGTCCAGCGCTGCACCTGCCGGTTGTAGTGCTCCGCGGCGAAGATCTGTACGGCGTGGTCGGCGGCGAGCGCGGTGCCCGGGGCGTTGGTGCCGGCGTGCCGTTCGTCCCAGCGGGCGCCGACCACGAAGTTCATCCGCTCGGCACTGCGCCGCACCCCGCGGTGCCCCTCCACCCACAGCAGCCGCCCCTGCGGATCGCAGACGGCCAGCAGATGCGCGCCGTCCTGCGCGAAGCTGCCCAGCAGCTCCCGGAAGACGGGCATCGCGCGGGCCAGCGGATGCCCGTCCCGGTAGGCACCCAGCGCGGCCTCGTCCAGATCGATGGGCGCGGCGCCGTCCGCCGCGGCCCGGGCGTCGGCGGAGCGGCGCCAGGAGTCGGCGACCACCCGGCGGACCGGTGGCGCCACGGTCCCGTCGGCCAGGAAGGCCGCATGCGCCCGGCGCACCGTGCGAGTGCGCTCCACCGGATCGGCACCGGTCTCCATCGCCAGCCAAGGGTTGACCACGTGTCACCTCATCCATGCGGCTCCTGCCCCCCGTACGGCCGATGGTGCTCGTACCGGACGGGGCAGTAAACCCCGCGGGCGCGCCGGGTCACCCACAGGCGTCCCGGTGGACACCCTGCGCTCGTCCACAACGCGCCGCGGTGATCGGAGCGCGGTGCTCGAAGCCGGGCTGTCCGCCGCCCCGCACCCGCCTGCCTGCGGCAGCATCAGGCGCCGGCGCCGCACATGCCGGACGGGCGGGAGGCCGCCGCCCCCGCCCGTCCGGCCCGGTGCCTGCTACGGCTACTTGATCGCCTTGATCAGCTCGCCGTTGGTGGTGTCACCGCTCAGTTCCCAGAAGAACGTGCCGCCCAGACCCTGCGCGTCCTTGAAGGCCATCTTCGTGCCGATGGTCTCCGGGGTGTCATAGCTCCACCACTGGTCGCCGCACTTGGCGTAGGCGGTGCCGCCCACCTTGCCGGTGGCCGGGCAGCGGCCCTTGAGCACCTTGTAGTCGTCGATACCGGCCTCGTACTTGCCCGGCGCCGCGCCGGTCGCGCTGCCGCCCGGTGCGTCCTGGGTGACGCCCGACCAGCCACGGCCGTAGAAGCCGATGCCCAGCAGCAGCTTGCTCGCCGGAATGCCGAGGCCCTTGAGCTTGGCGGTGGTGTCGGTGCTGTTGAAGCCGGCCTTCGGGATGCCGCTGTACGACGTGAGTGGGGAGTGCGGCGCCGTCGGGCCCTTGGCGTCCCAGGCGCCGAAGTAGTCGTACGTCATCGGGTTGTACCAGTCGACGTACTGCGCCGCGCCCGCATAGTCGGCCGCGTCGATCTTGCCGCCGGCCGAGGCGTCCGCCGTGATCGCCGCGGTCACCAGATTGCTCTGGCCGAACCTCGACCGCAGTGCCCTCATCACCTTCGTGAAGGCGTCCTTACCGCTGGTGTCGCAGGTCAGGCCGCAGGCGTTCGGGTACTCCCAGTCGATGTCGATGCCGTCGAAGACATCCGCCCAGCGCTTGTCCTCGACCAGGTCGAGGCAGGACTGGGCGAACGCGTCGGGGTTCTTGGCGGCCTCGCCGAAGCCGCCCGACCAGGTCCAGCCGCCGAACGACCAGATCACCTTGAGGCCCGGGTGCAGCTTCTTGAGCTTGCGCAGCTGGTTGAAGTTGCCGCGCAGCGCGCCGTTGTCCCAGGTGTCCGCCTGGCCGTCGACGCTCTGGTCGGCCGTGTAGGCCTTGTCGTAGTCGGCGTAGGAGTCACCGATGGCGCATTTGCCGCCCTGGACGTTGCCGAAGGCGTAGTTGATGTGCGTCAGCTTGGCCGCCGAGCCTGACGTCTCGATGTTCTTGACGTGGTAATTGCGGTCGTAGACACCCCAGTTGGTGAAGTATCCGACCACCTTGTTGCCCGCCGCGGACGGTGCCGCTGTGGTGGTGGCGGGGTGCTGCGGGGCGGGGGAGCGGACCGGGTCGGCGGATGCCGGTCCGGCGAGCAGGGTGCCGGCCAGCGCCGCGGTACACAGTGCGGTGGCGGCGGCGATCACTCTGCGCGGCGATCGCATCCGGTGCGGTCTGAGCATGTCGTCTCCTCGGAGGGGGGCGAGGGGTGGAGCCTGACCTGCGTTCCGAATTGGCATGAACGCGTTGAACGTTGGAGGAGAAGTTAGAAGGACTAGACCAGTGCGTCAATGGTTCGGACCAATATCGTGACCGGTCGGTACGGGACCGGAATCCGGCAGCCAGTGATGATCAACCCGTGACGCGAGGCCTCCGATCGGGCATACTCCTAGCGCCACCGCCGCAGGTCATCGCCTTCCGCGACCCGGAACGCGATCATCGGCCTGGCACCACTAGACCGGCGCCGCCGCCCACCCCGCGCGTGTCGCCGCAGCGCCCGACAGGGAGGAGAGCGCCGCCATGACCGAGTACGGCCCCCGGCCGGTGGACCGCAGGCTGCCCACCGAGGAAGCCCGCGACCTGTTGACCCTCGTACGTGAGCTTGCCGAGCGCGAGATCAGGCCAACGGCCGGCGAGGAAGAAGACGCCGGCCGCTTCCCGCGCGAGACCTTCACCCTGCTGTCGGAATCCGGACTGCTCTCGCTGCCCTATGACGAGGAATTCGGTGGCGGCGGCCAGCCCTACGAGGTCTACCTCCAGGTTCTGGAGGAGCTCGCCGCCGCCCGGCTCACCGTCGGCCTCGGCGTCAGCGTGCACACCCTCGCCTGCCATGCGCTCGCCGGGTACGGCACCAAGGAGCAGCGCGCCGAACACCTTCCCGACATGCTCGGCGGCGGACTCATCGGCGCGTACTGCCTCTCCGAGCCCTCCTCGGGCTCCGACGCCGCCTCCCTGACCACCCGGGCGACCCGGGAGGGCGACACCTGGAAGCTGGAGGGCACCAAGGCCTGGACCACCCACGGCGGCGTGGCCGACTTCTACACCGTGCTGGCCCGTACCGGCGGCAGTGGGGCGCACGGCATCACCGCCTTCCTGGTCCCCGGCGACGCCGAGGGCCTCAGCGCCGCGGCACCCGAGCGCAAGATGGGGATGAAGGGGTCCCCGACGGCCCAGCTGCACTTCGACGCCGTCCGCGTCCCCGACTCCCGCCGCCTCGGGGACGAGGGCCAGGGCTTCGCCATTGCCCTCTCCGCCCTGGACTCCGGGCGCCTGGGCATCGCGGCCTGTGCCGTCGGCGTCGCCCAGGCGGCGTTGGACGAGGCCCTCGCGTACACCTCGGAACGACAGCAATTCGGCCGCCCGATCGCCGACTTCCAGGGCCTGCGTTTCATGCTCGCCGACATGGCCACCCAGATCGAGGCCGGCCGCGCCCTCTATCTCACCGCCGCCCGGCTGCGCGACGCCGGTCTGCCGTTCTCCAAGGAGGCGGCGATGGCCAAACTCTTCTGCACGGACACCGCGATGCGGGTGACCACCGACGCCGTCCAGCTCCTCGGCGGCTACGGCTACACCCTCGACTTCCCGGCCGAGCGCTATATGCGGGAGGCCAAGGTCCTTCAGATCGTCGAGGGCACCAACCAGATCCAGCGGATGGTCATCGCCCGCCACCTCGCGGGCCCCGAGACGCGCTGAGCGGGGGCGGGGCGGACCGGGGGCTCACTCCAGTGCGCCCCGCCGCCCTGCACCCTTCCCGTCCGGTCGGCTTCCCGCCCGGTCGGCTTCCCGCCCGGTCGGCCTCCCGCCCGGTCGGCCTCCCGCCCGGTCGGCCTACCGGCCTCAGTCCGCCAGCCCCTTGAGCCCCGTCGCCGTCCCGATCGCGACCACCAGTGCGCCGGGCGTCCGGGCCAGATCCCGTGCCACGGCGGACCCGACGGCGGAGGACGGCTCCAGGATCAGACCCTCCGCCGCCAGCCTCCGGTGTTCGGCCATGATCGCGTCGTCGTCCGGAGCGACGGCCGAGCCGGCGCTGCGCCACAGTGCGTCGAGCCCCTGCCAGCAGGGCCGCTCCTCCCCGAGGGAGAACGCCACGGTCGGCCCGTGCGCCACTTGCGTACGCTCCTGCACCGCGCGGTCCGGGTGACGCAGCGCGGCGGTGAACGGCGCCGAGGCGGACGGCTCCGCGGCCACCAGCCGGGGCTCCTGTGCCATCAGCCCCGCGGCCGCCAACTCCCGGAACCCGCGACCGATTCCGGCCAGCAGATCCGCCCGGCTGGTGGGTACGACCACGGCATCGAGCCGTCGCCCGGAGAAGTCCCGGGCCAGCTCGTAGGCGACGGACTTGTACCCCTCGTTCGCATACGGGTTCCCGCCCGGTGAGGGCGAGGAGTAGCTGGTCAGCGGGTACCAGTGGTGCTCCTCGACCGCTCGGGCCATCGCCGCGTTCCGTTCGCCGGTGGTGCCCGGGTGGACCCTCCGCTCGGCGCCCAGGGCATCGATCTGGGCCCGTAGCCCCGCGGGCACCGCCTCATTGGTGAACACCACACAGTGCAGCCCGGCCCGCGCCGCATACGCCGCGGCCGCCGCCCCCGCGTTGCCGGAGGACGCGGCGACAACGGTGTCCGCACCGGCCGCCACCGCCGCGGCCACTCCGACGGCCATCGCCCGGTCCTTGTGCGAACCGGTCGGATTCCCACCCTCGTATTTCAGCCACAACTCTCCAACGGGACGGCCGTCTTGGACCCGTTCCGGGTCCATCCGCAGCCGGACACACGGGGTGTTGCCCTCGCCCAGCGTCACCGGCGGACCGGACACGGGCAGCGCCGTCGGCAGACCCCACGGCCCGCCCGGATATGCGGCGAGGTCCACACCGGCCAGATCCGCCAGCGGCGGCATCGTATTGACGCCGATGCCCTCCGCGGCGCAGGTCCGGCAGCCGTCGAAACCCTCCGCGGGGCGGGCGCAGCGCAGACAGCGCAGAGCAGGTCGTGGGGTCACCGTGGCTCCAGGGATCAGTTCGGCATCGACCCTGAGAAGGTAACAGGTGAAGTTGAGCTTGACCCCCTACCGTTTTCGTGGCCCGCCCATCCGGGAGTGGAGCTGACGAGCCGTCAATCCACTTGTGCAGCACGGGCCGCGCATTGGGTGGCGTCTGGGGGAGGGGGCGGGTGCGCTACGCCTCCGGTGCCGAGTGCGACCACTGGAAGGCGTCGGCATCCTCGACTTGGCCCGGTGGCGCTACCAAGTCCTGCCCCGGTGCTGCCCACTTCATCGTCAACGGAACAGGCGGCGCGGTTCAGTGGACAAAGAGGAGGCCCAATGGCCCTACTGACACTGGGTGTTGACGGGTAATCCCGCTCTACGGCAGCTTCGGGTCGGCCGCGCATTCGGCCGCGCATTGGGCCACGAATTCAGCTGCCGTGCTCGGCTGGAAATCGGCCGCCTTCGGCCCCACGGACCGTGCCTGGGCGGGAGATTGGCCTCCGGCTTCCTTTTCAGGCCGGGCGCCGTTCGTACGGGCCCGGCAGGGCTCTCAGGTGAGCGGGCGCATCCGCGGTACGCGGACCGGGCGGGTGCCGGGCCCGCCGAGGTGCGAGAACGGCTGGCGGCGCCAGTCCAGGCTCTCCGGGAGCGTCAGCAGCATGGCGGCGTCCTGCTCCTGGGTGTCCAGGGTGTCGGCGGTCTCCGGTGCTTCGGATGCCGTCCGCCCGGAGCCCTGGCACACCGTCAGACCGAACGGGTTCCATGGCGAGGCACACAGAGCGTGCTCCGGAAGTGTGTCCTCGTCCGCCAGCAGCGCGATCGGCTGCAGGCAGTCGGGGCAGGTCACGCGGTAGATCTCGTAGGTGTCGAAAGAGTCGTCCGCACCGTCGTCGCCGGAGCTGCCGAAACTGTCGCCCTCCTGGGCGTCGATGTGCGCGGCAGCGGAGTCCTGCTTAAGGCGTCGCATGATGTCCATCCCCCTCGGGTGGGCCGGTCGTACCGCTGACTTCCTGTGACGGGCGGTCCCGGCCACCAGCAGCAATTCCCTTCATGCCGCATGCATAATCGCCGGCACCCCTCCGACACCGATTCACACGTGTGGCATTGGTCACATGGACCGGCGCGAGGGTGTCCACGATCCGGCGCGCGGTGTGCACACGCCCCCGCGCACAGTAGGTTGAACGGGTGGAGGAGTTGGACCGACAAATCGTGGATCTGCTCGTCAAGGACGGGCGGATGAGCTACACCGACCTGGGCAAGGCCACCGGCCTGTCCACCTCGGCGGTGCACCAACGGGTGCGCCGTCTCGAGCAGCGCGGTGTCATCCGGGGCTATGCCGCCATCGTTGACCCCGAAGCCGTGGGCCTGCCGCTCACCGCCTTCATCTCGGTCAAACCCTTCGACCCCAGCGCACCGGACGACATCGCCGACCGCCTCGCCGAGGTCCCCGAGCTGGAGGCCTGCCACAGCGTCGCAGGCGACGAGAACTACATCCTCAAGGTCCGGGTCGCGACCCCGCTGGAGCTGGAGCATCTGCTCACCCGCATACGCACCCTCGCCGGCGTCTCGACCCGCACCACCGTCGTGCTCTCCACGCCCTACGAGGCCCGTCCGCCGCGCATCTGACCGGTGATCGCCCCCTGCGTGCGGCCCGTCCCTGCGCAGGGGCCAAACTGTCCGGTATGAGCGAGCGCATCCCCGACCCGGCCCGGCAGCACCTTTCCCACCCGGCCCCGCCCCGTACTGTCCTGCTGCGCGGCGGTGAGGTGCACAGCCCGGCGGACCCCTTCGCCACCGCCATGGTCGTGGAAGGGGACCGCATCGCCTGGGTCGGTGAGGAGGGTGCGGCCGACTCGTTCGCCGGGGGTGTGGACGAGGTGGTCCAGCTCGACGGTGCGCTCGTCACCCCGGCGTTCACGGACGCACATGTGCACACCACCGCGACCGGGCTCGCGCTCACCGGCCTCGACCTGGTCGGGGTCGGCACGCTGACCGAAGCGCTGGCCCGGATCCGCGGGTACGCGGACGCGCGCCCGTCGGACCGGATTCTGCTCGGGCACGGCTGGGACGCGAGCGTCTGGCCGGAGGGGCGCCCGCCGTCCCGTGCGGAGCTGGACGAGGCCACCGGGGGCCGCCCCCTCTACCTCACCCGTGTGGATGTGCACTCCGCCGTCGTGACGACGGCGCTGCTGGATCTGGTCCCCGGCATCCGCGAGCGGGACGGGTTCCACGCCGGTGCCCCGCTCACCGGCGCCGCCCACCACGCGGTGCGCAAGGCCGCGTACGCCACCGTCACCACCGCGCAGCGCGCCGAGGCCCAGGCAGCCGCGCTCGCCCGTGCCGCCTCGCTCGGCATCGGCAGCATCCACGAGTGCGCGGGCCCGGACATCTCCGGCGAGGACGACTTCACGGGGCTGCTCGCCCTGGCCGGGGAAGGCGACGGCCCTCGCGTCGTCGGCTACTGGGCCGAAGTGATCGCATCCGCAAAGGACGCGGAGCGGGTCAGGGAACTCGGGGCCATCGGCGCCGCGGGTGATCTGTTCGTCGACGGCTCGCTCGGATCGCACACCGCCCATCTGCACGCCCCGTACGCGGATGCCGGGCACACCGGCGTCGCGCAGCTCGACGCCGAGGCCGTCGCCGCCCATGTCGCCGCCTGCACCGAGGCCGGGCTCCAGGCGGGCTTCCACGCCATCGGCGACGCCGCTCTGACCAGCGTCGTCACCGGCGTACGGGCCGCCGCCGACCGGATCGGCCTGGACCGGATCCGCGCCGCCCGGCACCGTGTCGAGCACGCGGAGATGCTCACCGAGGACACCATCGCCGGCTTCGCCGACCTGGCCCTGACCGCGTCCGTCCAGCCCGCCTTCGACGCCGCGTGGGGCGGCGAGGACGGTATGTACGCCGCCCGCCTGGGCGTCGACCGGGCCCGCACCCTCAACCCGTACGCCGCGCTGCTCAAGGCCGGTGTCCCGCTCGCGCTCGGGTCCGACAGCCCGGTCACCCCGCTCGACCCCTGGGGCACCGTGCGCGCCGCCGTCTTCCACCGCACCCGCGCCCACGGCATCTCCGCCCGCGCCGCGTTCACCGCCCACACCCGCGGCGGCTGGCGCGCCATCGGCCGGGACGACGCGGGCGTCCTGGTGCCCGGCGCCCCCGCCGACTACGCGGTCTGGCGCACCGGCGATCTGATCGTCCAGGCCCCCGACGAGCGGGTGGAACGCTGGTCCACCGACCCCCGTTCCGGCACCCCCGGCCTGCCCGATCTCACCCCCGGCAACGACCTCCCGGTGTGCCTGCGCACGGTCGTCGGCGGGCGCACGGTCTTCGGGCCGCCGAACGAGTGACATCACGTGGGCAGGTGCCGGCGCGGGCAGTGCTTGCCGCTCCTTGCCGCACTTGGGGGCGTTCGTGGCTGACCTGGGGCGACGCGAAAACGACGCAGGCGGAGCACCTGTTGACAGCAGGCGGTCGACGGCCGGTAGGTTCGGCCGAGTCCACCACAGGACGTCCGACCGGGAGACCTCCGCGCAGTCGTCGAACGCAGCTGGGCCATGGGACGGTGCGCCGCTTGGGCACACCGCCACTGGGAGCCAGGTCCAGCACCAGCGGCACGGGACAACGGAGCGTTTCGGCCGGATGGGGGTCCCTCCCTGCTCCTGGAGAGCCTGGGGGAAGGTGCGACCCGGGTGGGGCCCGGATGCTCAGTAGACAACGGCTTTCGGTCGACCCGCAGCCAGCGGGTCCCAGGTCGGCCCGAAGGGCGCCGGGCCCCTAACCGCAGGGCACTGTGCCCCGCCCGCACCCCCTCCGGCGGTGCCCCTTCACCTTTTGTGCACCCCATATCCGCAATCCCGGCCTCCCGATGTACGGTCAGCTCACCACCACGACCTGCAGGAAGGCCCGCGACCGTGCCATCGGGTTCCGACACCACCGAAGAAGCCGTCAGCGGCACCTCGCCCGACGGCCGGGTCCCCTGCGCCGAGACGGGCTCCACCGCCGTGCCGGCGCGCCCCGGGCGCGCCCGGCGGCTCGCCGCTCTGGCCCGCCGGGAGGCGCTGCGCACCGGCCTTGCGGCCGTCTTCGGTATCGCGCTCGGCCTGGCCTTCCCGCCGTACGACCTGTGGCCGCTGTCCCTGGTGGCCGTCGCCGCGCTGTCGCTGCTGACCCGTGGCCGGACCGCCCGCCAGGGAGCCTGGACGGGCTTTGCGTTCGGGCTTCCGTTCTTCCTGGTCCTGCTGAAGTGGCTGCATGTCGTGGGCTGGGACGCGGTGTTCGGCCTCTCGGTCGCCGAGTCGCTCTTCGCGGCGCTGCTGGGTGCGGCGCTCGCCGTCACCTCCCGGCTGCCGGGCGGGCCACTGTGGGCCGCCTGCCTGTGGGTCGCCGAGGAATGGGCCCGCGACCGGCTTCCGTTCGGCGGCTTCCCGTGGGGCCGGCTCGCCTTCGCCAACACCGGCTCGCCGTTCACGCCGATCGCCGCGCTCGGCGGCGCCCCGCTGGTGACCTTCGCGGTCGCGCTGGCCGGTGCCCTGTTGGCCGCATGCGCCGCCACCCTCTGGGGGCTGCGCGGCAACGGATCGCTGCGCCGGGCGGTCCCGGCCCTGGAAGCGTTCGGGCTCGCCGCCGCGGTCACCCTGGCCGGCCTGGCCGTGCCCGTCCCCACGAAGGCCGACGACACCGTCGATATCGCCGTCGTCCAGGGCAATGTCCAGCAGCCCGGCATGGACTTCCTGGGCCGCCCCATGCGGATCACCGACAATCACGCCACCGCCACCGAGAAGCTGGCCGCCGACGTCAAGGCCGGCCGGGCCAAGAAGCCGGACCTGGTCATCTGGCCGGAGAACTCCTCCGACCTGGACCCGTACCAGTACCCGCAGGCCTACGACCGGATCGACGAGGCCGTGAAGGCCATCGGCGTGCCCGTCCTCGTCGGCGCCCTGGTCGACCACCCCACCAAGAAGGGCTACGTCTTCAACGAGGGCATCGTCTGGGACCCGAAGAAGGGGCCGGGCGCCTCCTACACCAAGCAACATCCGGTGCCGTTCGGCGAGTATGTGCCGTTCCGGGAGCAGCTCAGCAAGATCATCACGCGCTTCCAGCGGGTGCCCCGCGACTTCTACCCCGGTGACCACACCGGCGTGCTCCACGTGGGCCCCGCCCGGCTCGGCGATGTCATCTGCTTCGAGGTCGCCTACGACCAGATCGTGCACGACACCGTCGACGCCGGCGCCCGCGCCCTGGTGATCCAGACGAACAACGCCACCTACGGACGCTCCGGCCAGCCCGAGCAACAGCTGGCGATGTCCAAGCTGCGCGCCGTCGAGCACGGCCGGGCCGTGGTCACCGCGGCAACCAGCGGGATCAGCGCGGTGGTCGCCCCGGACGGCAGGATCACCCACCAGATCCCCGAGTTCACCCAGGGTGTGGTCTCCGCGCGTATCCCGCTGCGGGACGAATCGACGCTCGCCGACCGCGTCGGTGCCGCTCCGGAGTGGGCGCTCGCTATCGTGGGGCTTCTGTCCTGTGCCGCCGCAGTAGTCGTCGGCCGGCGCGGGCGTACGAAGGACGAGAAGGGACAGCAGTGACAGACGGTCAGCGGCAATACGGCCCGCTCGGCACCACGTTGGTGATCATTCCGACGTACAACGAGGCGGAGAACATCCAGCCGATCGTCTCGCGGGTGCGGGCCGCCGTCCCCGAGGCCCATGTCCTCGTCGCGGACGACAACAGTCCTGACGGCACCGGCAAGTTCGCCGATGAACTGGCCGCCGGCGACGAGCACGTCCATGTCCTGCACCGCAAGGGCAAGGAAGGCCTCGGCGCCGCCTACCTCGCGGGCTTCCGGTGGGGCATCGACAACGGCTACGACGTGCTGGTCGAGATGGACGCCGACGGCTCGCACCAGCCCGAGGAGCTGCCCCGGCTGCTCACCGCCCTCAAGGGCGCCGATCTCGTCCTCGGTTCGCGCTGGGTGCCCGGTGGCCGCACCGTCAACTGGCCCAAGTACCGCCGGCTCATCTCCCGCGGGGGCAGTACGTACTCCCGGCTGGTGCTGGACCTGCCGCTGCGCGACATCACCGGCGGCTACCGCGCTTTCCGCACGGAGGCCCTCAAGGGGCTGGGCCTGGACGATGTGGCCTCCCAGGGCTACTGCTTCCAGGTCGACCTCGCCCGCCGTGCCGTGCAGGCCGGGTTTCACGTCGTCGAGGTTCCGATCACCTTCGTCGAGCGGGAGCTGGGCGACAGCAAGATGAGCCGGGACATCGTCGTGGAGGCGCTGTGGCGCGTCACCGCCTGGGGCGTCGGCTCCCGGGTGGACAAGATCCGCGGCCGCTGACGCCGGGCCCGGTGCGGCCGCCCGCTCGGAGACGGCCCCTCGCGGGCGACCCTCAGAGGGTGTGCGGGGGCCGGCCAGGCACACTTGAGGCATGACGTTCGGAGCCACGCCATCGCCGAGTCCCCGCCCGCCCCAGCGCTCGCGCGCCCGCCGGTTCGTCCCCTTGGGCATCGCCGCCTGGATGGTGCTGGAGATCTGGCTGCTGACCGTGGTCGCCGGGGCCACCAGCGGCCTGACGGTTTTCCTTCTGCTGGTCGCCGGGGTCGTCCTCGGCGGCTATGTGGTCAAGCGGGCCGGCCGTCGAGCCTGGCGCAACCTCACCGAGAGCTTGCAGACCGCCGGCGACCCGGCGGCCTCCGGCAGCTCCGCGTCGTCCGAGGACGCCAAGTCCGCTGGCGGCAGGTCCGGCGCCGGCAAGTCGGGGAACGGCAAGTCCGGCAGCGGCAAGTCGGGGAGCGGCAATACGCTCCCGATGGCCGGAGGGCTGCTGCTGATGATTCCCGGGCTGGTCTCCGACGCGCTGGGGCTGCTCTGCCTCTTCCCGCCGACCGGGAAGCTGATCCAGCGCCGCGCCGAGAAGCTGGTGACCCGGCGGTCGGGCCACGGCTACGCCCCCGGCACGTTCGGTGACGCCTTCCAGCAGGCCCGGATGCACCGGCCCGACGGCAAGGTCGTCCAGGGCGAGGTCATCCGTGAGGACGAGCCTTCCTCCCCGCGTCGCCAGGACCCGCCGCTGACCGGCTGAGCCCTCCGGCGTCCGGGCCGTGCGCGCCGCGGACACAGCAAGGGCCGGGGCCACTGCGCAGTGCAGTGGCCCCGGCCCTTCGTGCTGCTTGGCGCAGGCCCGTTGTCAGGCGGACTTGCGGTTGCTGTCGCGCGGATGCACGGCAATGTTCATGGTGCCGGAGCGCAGGACGGCCAGCCTTTCGGCCAGCACCTCCTCGAGCTCCTCGCGGGTGCGCCGCTCCATGAGCATGTCCCAGTGCGTACGCGCGGGCTTACCCTTCTTTTCCTCAGGGCCATCGCCATCCACCAGAAGCGAGGGTGCACCACATACCTTGCACTCCCACTCCGGCGGAATCTCGGCCTCAACCGAGAACGGCATCTCGAATCGATGTCCGTTCTCGCATGCGTACTCCACCGCCTGGCGCGGGGCCAGGTCGATGCCGCGGTCGGTCTCGTAGCTGGTCACCACGAGTCGCGTGCCGCGGAGAGCTCGCTCACTCATGAATCGTGCCTCCCGGGCTTGTCGCCCACAGGACAGGTGTCGCTGTCGTCGTCATCCGGTCAACGTCCGGTCGGCGGTGAAGATTCCCGAAATCGCAATTCGGGACATGCGCCCACCCGTCGCCCACCACCGCCCATGATGGAGGCGCTGTGCGCCGCTGCCTTCCTTCGTGCCGCCCCTTGTTGTACCCACCAGCGCCCGGTTTGTCACATCTAGCAGCAGATGTCACCCAGCGCCATCCACAGTTAAGCGCGCAGTAACGGTCCGCCTGGTGAGCCAAAGGCGTACACTACCGCCCCGCACCCCCTGGGACTAAATCCGGTCAGGCACAGGGTTTCCGGCCGCCGCGATCGCCCGCCTCACCGGCACCCTCACCAGCAGGACAAAACCGATCACAAAGAACGCCACCAGGGACACGATTGCATCCCGGTAGCTCCCGGTGAGCTGATAGGCCACCCCGAACACCAGCGGTCCCAGCCAGCTCACGCCCCGGTCGCTCATCTCGTACGCGGAGAAGTATTCCGCTTCTTTGCCGCGCGGCACCAGATGCGAGAACAGCGAACGCGACAACGCCTGGCTTCCGCCCAGGACCAGGCCGATGCCGACGGCCAGCCCGAAGAACCACCCCGGTGCCTTCGCCGGCAGGAAGTAGCCGGCCGCGAGCGTCAGCACCCAGGCCACCAGCGAGCCGAGGATCGTCCGCTGTGCGCCGTACCGTGCGGCGAGGCGCCCCATCAGCAGGGCGCCCGCCGCGGCCAGCACCTGCACCAGCAGGACCGCCACGATCAGCGTCGTCTGGTCCAGGCCGAGCTCCTCGGAGCCGTACACGGACGCCTGGGTGATCACTGTCTGCACCCCGTCGTTGTAGACGAGATAGGCCAGGAGGAAGGACAGCGTGAGGGGGTGGCGGCGCAGTTCGCGCAGCGTCTCCCGGAGCTGCTGCCACCCCTTGCCGAGCGTGGCGCCGCCGGCCCCGGTGGGCTCCTTGGTCACGGCCGTCCGCCGGTCGCGCAGCCGGCGCAGCGGAATCACCGAGAACGCGCCCCACCACAGCCCCGCCGACGCCAGGCAGATGCGCACCGCGGTGCCCGCGGAGAGGCCGAAGGAGTCGTGCGCTCCGTAGAGCACCAGGTTGGCGATCAGGACCAGCGCCCCGCCCGCGTAGCCGAAGGCCCAGCCGCGGGAGGAGACAGCGTCCCGTTCGTCGGGCGGGGCGATCTGCGGCAGGAAGGAGTTGTAGAGCATCATCGACACCACGAACGAGACGTTCGCGATGATCAGCAGCGCCCCGCCCAGCAGATAGCGCTCACCGCCGAGGAAGAACATTCCCGTCGTCGCCGCGGCGCCCGCGTAGGCGCAGCCGCCGAGCAGCGGCTTCTTCCGGCCGCTCCGGTCGGCCAGCGCCCCGGCGAGCGGCATCGCCAGCACCGACAGCAGCAGTGACGCGGACACCGCATACGCATAGAAGGAGCCCGCCCGCACCGGGATGCCCAGCGGGTGCACAAAGCCCTCCGCGTCCGCAGCGGCCTTCGCCACCGAGGTCAGATACGGCCCCAGGAACACGGTCAGGACGGTCGTCGAATAGACGCTGTTGGCCCAGTCGTACCAGTACCAGCCGCGCTGTTCGCGGCGCCGGGCGGCGGTCTCGTCCACGCCCTCGGCCACGGCTTGTGCGCTCTCCACGCCCACCCCCGTCATCCTGTCCCCGTTCACGGCGGCGGACGACGGCTCGACGGAGCCGGCCCTTATACCCAGCACCCTCGCTCGGTCAGCACGTTCCGCAGCGTCTCGATGTGGTCCGTCATGATGCCATCCACACCGAGGTCCAGGAGTGCGGTCATCCGATCCGCGTCGTTGACCGTCCAGACATGGACCTGCATGCCCAGCGCGTGCGCGGCGCGCAGGAACAGCGGATCGACGACGGGGAGGCCGGACTGCCGCTCGGGGACCTGGACGCAGACCGCGCTGCGCCGCACCGCCGCACCCAGCAGACGGTCGAGCGGCAGCACCCCCCGGCCGTACGACCGCAGCCGCAGACCGGCCACGCCGCGGGTGCCGAGCGAGCTCGCCATCCGCCGGCCGGCCAGCCGCTGGGCGCGGGCCACCCGGGCCTCCGAGAACGAACCGACGCACACCCGGTCCCAGGCGTTGGTGCGGCGCAGCAGGCCGAGCAGCGGTGCGAGGGCGGCCTCCGCCTTGAGGTCGACGTTCCAGCGCGCCTCGGGGAACTCCTCCAGCAGCTCCTCGAAGAGCGGCAGCGGCTCCCGCCCGCCGACCCGGGCCCGGCCCACGGCGCGCCAGGGGAGCAGCCCGATGGCGCCGCGGGCGTCGGTGACGCGGTCGAGCGTCGCGTCGTGGAAGGCGACGAGCTTTCCGTCCGATGTGGCGTGCACATCGGTCTCCAGATAGCGGTATCCGAGGCCGACCGCGCGGCGGAAGGCGGCGGCGGTGTTCTCCAGGCCCTCCGCCGCCCCGCCCCGGTGGGCGAAGGCGAGCGGCACGGGGTGGTCGAGATAGGCGTGGCGGATGCGTATCGCTGAGGTCACTCCGGCAGTATTGCGTGCTCGGGTGAAGCCCCTCCGCGGGCCACCACCGGCGACGGCTTCCCGGGCCGGTCCTTGATCGCGAAGCGGCGCAGGAAGAACTGTGCCAGTGGCCCGATGGCCAGCGCATAGACCACCGTGCCGGCCCCGACGGAACCGCCGAGCAGGAAGCCGGCCGCGAGCACCGTCACCTCGATGCAGGTCCGCACCAGCCGCACCGGACGGCCGGTCCGCAAATGCAGCCCGGTCATCAGCCCGTCGCGCGGACCGGGGCCGAAATCGGCGGAGATGTACAGGCCGGTCGCGGCGCCGTTGAGGAGGACGGCGCCCGCCAGCAGCGGGATACGCGCGCCCAGCGAGTGCAGCTCCGGCGTCCAGGCCAGCGTCGCGTCCATCACCAGCCCGAGGATCACCACATTGGACACCGTGCCCAGGCCGGGACGCTGGCGCAGCGGGATCCACAGCAGCAGGATCAGCGCGCCGGACACGATGGTGACCGTGCCGATCGACAGTCCCGTATGGCGGGATATGCCCTGGTTCAGCACGCTCCATGGCTCCAGGCCCAGCTCGGCCCGCAGCATCAGCCCCATGCTCACGCCGTAAAGCGTCAGTCCCGTATAGAGCTGGACCAGCCGGCGCACGGGCAGTCCCCTCCTCCGGCCGGATTCCTCGATCATGGACACAACATTTCCCCCTCCTGGCAGGATTGGACCGACGCATGACACCATGTGGCGTGTCCGGGCTCGGGAAGTAGAGCCAATTCGGGGAAGGTGGACTGATCTTCATGGCTCAGTGGACTTCAGCGGTGGGTGCGCCCCAACTTGCCCGGCTGCTCCGGTCGCAGGACCCGCGCGATGCCCAACTCACGGCCGCCGGACGCCGGTTGCCCGCCTACCGCAGCCTCGCCGACGGCGTCCGCCTCCTCGTACTGGAAGGCCGGGTACCGGTCGCCGCGCGCCTGCCCGCCGAGCGTGAGCTGGCCGCGGCCTTCGGCGTCAGCCGCACCACCGTCGCCGCCGCCTACGAAGCGCTGCGCGCCGAGGGGTTCCTGGAGTCCCGGCGCGGCTCCGGCAGTTGGACGGCCGTTCCGGCAGGCAACCCGCTGCCCACCCGCGGCCTGGAACCGCTGCCCCCGGAGGCCGCCGGCTCCATGATCGACCTCGGCTGTGCCGCCCTCCCGGCTCCTGAACCCTGGCTGACCCGCGCCTTCCAGGGCGCGATGGCCGACCTTCCGCTCTACGCCCACACCCACGGCGACTACCCCGCCGGTCTGCCCGTCCTGCGCCAGGCCCTCGCGGACCGCTACACCGCGCGCGGCATCCCCACCATGCCCGAACAGATCATGGTGACCACGGGCGCGATGGGCGCGGTGGCCGCCATCTGCCGGCTGTGTACGAGCCCCGGCGAGCGGGTGGCCGTCGACTCCCCGTCATACGCCAACATCCTCCAGTTGATGCGGGACGCCGGCGCCCGGCTCGTCCCGGTGGCGCTCGCGGACAAGCTGGCCGGCTGGGACCTCCCCGTCTGGCGCCAGGTGATGCGTGACGCCGCGCCCCGTATGGCGTATGTCGTCGCCGACTTCCACAATCCCACCGGCTCCCTCGCCACCGAGGACCAGCGCCGTCGCCTCGTCGACGCCGCCCGGTCGGCAGGCACCCTGCTCGTCGTCGACGAGACCATGACCGAACTCCAGCTGGACCACGACACCGAACCGCCCCGCCCGGTCTGCGCATTCGACCCGGCCGGCAGCGCGGTGATCACCGTCGGCTCGGCGAGCAAGGCGTTCTGGGCCGGGATGCGGATCGGCTGGGTGCGCGCCGCCCCCGACATCATCCGCAGTCTGGTCGCCGCCCGTGCCTACTCCGACCTGGGCTCACCGGTCCTCGAACAGCTCGCCATCGCCTCGCTCCTGGAGACCGGCGGCTGGGAAGCGGCCGTCGGCATCCGCCGCGAGCAGGCCCGCGAGAACCGCGATGCGATCGTCGAGGCGCTGCACCGGCACCTCCCCGACTGGGAGTTCAGCGTCCCCCACGGCGGGCTCACCCTCTGGGCGCGTACGGGCGGACTCTCCGGCTCCCGGATCGCCGAGGCGGGGGAGCGGCTCGGGGTGCGGGTGCCCTCCGGCCCGCGGTTCGGTGTCGACGGCGCCTTCGAGGGCTTCGTACGGCTGCCGTTCACCGTCAACGGAGCCGTCGCCGACGAGGCCGCGGTCCGGCTGGCCGGCGCCGCGCGACTGGTGGCGACGGGCGCGCCGGTGGATACGGAGACGCGGCATACGTTCGTGGCCTGACGGCCTGACGGCTGGACGGCGGACCGCCCGGCCTCGGCGGGTGAGTCTCACCCCTCGGCGCGGACGGCCTCCGCCGACCCGTTGACCGCCCGGGTTTCGCCGCGTTTGGCGGACCGCACCCGCGAGGCCGCGCCCACCGGTTCGGCCGCGCCCACCGGTTCGGCCGCGCCCACCGGTTCGGCCGTGGGCCCGGCCTGCTCGGCATCCGGTGCCGCGCCGTCCGCATCGGCCGCCGCGGTCCCGCCGTCCGGCTTCGCCACGGCGCCCGCGGACTTGCTGACGCTCACCGGCTTGCCGGCCTCCGCGGATGTGCTCACGTCCGCCGGCTTACGGGCCTCCACCGGCTTGCCGGCGTCCGTGGACCTGTGGCCGCCGGTCACCGGCTCGGCCGGCTCCGCCCCGTCGGCCGGGACCGTACGCTCCGGCAGCAGCGCCAGGACGGCCTGCCGGTGCGCCTGGCCGGTGGCCGTGTCGAGCGGGTCGGGGGTGGCCGGCACCTGGAGCCGCAGCACGGGAGCGGATCCCAGGCGCGCATAGCCGCGCCCCGGCGGCACGCTCGCGGTCGGCGTGGTGTGCGGCGGCGCCCCGAGCACCGCCCGTACCTCGTCCGCCGTGGCGGGGCCGAGTACCACCCGCGCCTTGGTGTGCGCCCGCACCGGATCGCTCAGCAGCTCGGCGCTCTCGAACTGGTCGGCCACGACCACCGTGACCTGGGCGGCCCGGCCGTGCCGCAGCGGCACCTGAAGCCACTGCTGGGGATCTTCCCGGCCCTCCGCGACCGCGATGTGGGCCAGTGCGGTCGGGCGGTCCGCGATGATCCACAGCGGCCGCCGGGTGTCCTCGGGCGCGGGCCGGCCGGCCTGTCGCGCCCGGTTCGCCGCGATCAGCCGCCGCTCGGTCTCGTGGGACGCCCACTCCAGGGTCGCCAGTGCCCCCGCAAGACCGCTCTCCACCCCCAGTACGCCGTGCCGCCCCACCAGGCACCCGTACTCGCCGGTGCCGCTGCCGTCGATGACCAGCACATCGCCGTGTTGCAGCGCCTGTAGCGCGATCGAGCGGAGCAGGGTCGTGGCGCCCGCCCCCGGCTGCCCCAGGACGAGCAGATGCGGTTCGGTGGAGCGCGGTCCGGTACGCCAGACCACCGGCGGCGCGTCCCGCCGCTCCTCCCCGGCGGTGACCGGCAGGGTCCGCTGGACGGCGTCCGGGTCGGTGAACCCGAGCACCGTCTCGCCCGGCGAGGTGACGAAGCGCTGCGCGACGAGATCGGTGGGCAGTGCGCCGAGCGCGGTCAGGGTCAGCTGGTTGGCCAGTTCGTCCCATCCGAAGTGGTACTCCCGGCCACGTCCGGCCTTGGCGTAGAGCACCTGCTCGATGCGGACCCGGGACTGGTCCTCACCGTCGGTGAAGTACGCCGGGTACTTCAGCTGCAGCCGTTCGATCCGCCCGCCCTCGTCGAAGGCGTACTCGGGGAAGACCCGCTCCCAGTCACCGTCGTGCGCATAGAGCGGACTGGGGTCGCCGTCGACGGAGAAGTACGGCACCAGCGCCTCGTAGAGCGCCCGCAGCCGCTCCCTCTCGGCCTCACCGGGCCCGGTGTCCACGGGCGTACGCTCCCGTCCGGCCCAGGCTCCCGCGCCCATCACCGTGATCAGGGCGAGCAGCGGCCCGTACGGCACCAGGCAGACGACCAGCACACACGCGCCGACGAAGAAGGCCAGCGGACCGCGGTGATCACGGGGCGTCTCGACCCAGCGCCGTCGGCCCGCCGCACCCAGCCTGCGCAGTCCCCGGCCGATGGTGATCAGCGGATGGAACACGTCGGAGGCGCTGTCGGCAGCGGTACGCGCGAGTTCGCGACTGCGGGCGAGGGAGGTGCTGTTGGCCATGCGGGCGAGCGGTGCGCTGTCGGTCAGGATGCGGGGCAGGGGGCGCCGGGCCACATCGTCTCCTGTCGCTCGTGCGGTGGTCGTGGGGGCGGGCTCGGTGCGGGCGGCGAGCCGGGAGAGTGCTGCGCGCGGAACCGCCCGGACGGGAGGTGGTGCGGTCCGTTCGGGCGGAACCCGTGGAGTGCGCCGGAGGCTCCCGACACCCCTAGATCTTGATCCCCCCGAGGAGGCTCGCCAGGCTCGCCCCGCCGGCCTTGATGCTGGGCGCGATGGCGGAGCTGGCGAGATAGAACCCGAAGAGCGCGGAGACCAGTGCATGCGACAACTTCAGGCCGTCTTTGCGGAAGAAGAGGAAGACGATGACACCGAGCAGGACGACGCCGGAAATGGACAGAATCATGGGGGGTTCTCTCCTGGGTGGTGGGGACGGACACCATGAGTTCTTCCAGCCTCACAGCACGTATCAAGCCACGAAAGCTGCAAATGGGTGGTTTGTCATTGGAATTCCCTAAATGGGTGTAGTTCCCGAGCGTGCCGCTGTTGGGTGTGCTCGGCGTGTCGCGGTCCCGGCCCGCAGACCCGGCACAATCGTGGGGTGTCGAAGCCGAAGAACCCGAAGAAGCTGAGCAAGCCGAAGGGCGCGCCCCGCCGCCCGGACCCTGCGGTCACCCCCGCCTCGCCGTGCCCCTGCGGACGCGCCGGGACCTACCGCGACTGCTGTGCCGTCTTCCACCAGGGACGCGCCACCGCCCCGACCGCCGAGCGCCTGATGCGCTCGCGCTACAGCGCCTTCGCCGTCGGTGACACCGGCTATCTGCTGCGCACCTGGCACCCCACGACCCGCCCCGGCAGCCTCGACCTGGAACCGGCACAGCGCTGGACGGGCCTGGACATCCTCGGCACCACCGGCGGCAGTGCCTTCCACGCCGAGGGCACGGTGGAATTCCGGGCGCATTGCAGCGTGCACGGCCAGGCCGGCAGCCAGTACGAGAACAGCCGCTTCGTCCGTGAGGACGGCCAATGGGTCTATCTGGATGCGCTGTCGTCGCCCGGCATCGGCACCTGACACCTTTGCCGACGCCGTCGACGAAGACGCGTCAGTGGTGGTGGCCCTGGCGGCCGAGGCTCTCCACGGGTGTCGCGCCGGGGCGGGTCCACTGCGGCACGGGCCGGCTGGTCGGGCCCCAGGTGGCGTTCCCGTCCGCGTCCGAGCGCCAGTACCAGCAGGCCTGGCGGCCCTCGGAGGGGTACCCCTCGCGGACATCGCCGATCACAGGCCGGCCCTCGGGGTTGTCCTCCCACGCCTCGCCGCGGCCGTAGGGCGTCATGTCGAGCAGGCCGAGGGACCCGTTGACCGGCTCGTTGCCACGGCCCGTCGTGGAGTAGGTGAGGAAAACACGGTCGCCGTCGCGCAGGAAGCAGGCGAGGTGCCCCATGTCTCCGCCGACCGGCGGCTCCACGCCCCGCACCGAGTACCAGGGCTGGGTGTAACCCATGAACGCGACGTAGCGAGCCACCTCGTCCCACGGGCCCGAGGTCAGGACGGCGAACGAGACGCCACGGGCATTGAGGTAGACGGCGTCCTTCATGTGCCAGGCGGTGGTGGTGCAGCCCTCGCACTGCCCCTGGTGCGGCGCGCCGTCGTACCACATGTGCTGGTAGACCACGAGCTCGTCGCGCCCCTGGAACAGGTCGAGGAACGGGACCGGCCCGTCGACGCCGGTGACCTCGACCGAGCCGTCGAGCTCGACCATCGGCAGCCGCCGCCTGGCCGCGGCGATCGCGTCGCCCTCGTGGGTGTGCGCCTTCTCGCGGACCAGCAGCTCCTCGCGCGCCGCCTGCCAGGTGGCCAGGTCGACGACCGGCGGCTTGCCGGGGAGGTTGCTGCTCGCGTTGCCGGGCGTGGTCGTCATGGTGTCCTCCGTGGTGTCTCTCGTGCCGGACAGCGTCGTACGAGGTCTGTCGTACGACGTCTTCTGGCGCTCACCAGAACAGACTCGTGATCCGGCCGGAACTCATCCATCGCGGCAGGGGGCGCCCCTGGGCCGAGCCTGCACGGACCACGCCGGGCCGACAAGTTCACGGACGCGCGCTCCACGGCCGGCCGGCGGGGGCGTACCTGGCGGGCGGCCCGGAAGGCCCCCGGGCCGGGTCCGCTCGCGGCAGATCCTCAGGGGCGCGGGTCCGGTCCGCTCGCGTGCCCGCGCAGCTGGTCGATCTCTCGGCGCTCGCGCTTGGTGGGACGTCCGGCGCCGCGCTCGCGGAGCGCGATCACCGGAACCTCCTCGCGCGGCGGGGCCGGCGGGCTGTTGTCGACGAAGCACTCGGCGGCGATGGCCGCGCCCACCCGCTTGCGCACCAGCCGCGAGACGACCACGATCCGCTCGCGGCCCGCGTGCCGCAGCCGCACCTCGTCGCCGTTGCGCACGGCGTGGGCCGGCTTCACCCGTTCGCCGTTGACCCGTACGTGCCCCGCGCGGCAGGCGGCCGCGGCCAGCGAACGCGTCTTGGTGAGCCGCACGGACCAGATCCAGCTGTCGATGCGGGTGGTCCCCTCGTCTGAAGCCATACCAAGACTCTAGAACGGCCGCCCCGGTGCGCGAGGGGCTGACGGGCCCAGAGTCTCCGTCGGCCCGCTGGACGGCACCCTCAGGCGGACGACTGCCTGCCGGTCTTCTTCGCCGGTGCCTTCTTGGCGGTGCTCGTCGACGCCGTCTTCTTGGACGTGCCGCCGGTCGTGCCGCGGCTGCTGGTGCTCTTCTTCGCCGTCGAAGCGGCCTTCTTCCGCCCGCCGGTGTCCTTCGGCGCGGCCGCCGTCTTCTTCGCGGAGGTCTTCTTCGCGGCCGCCGGGGCGGTCTTCTTCGCCGCCTTCTTCGCCGCCGTGCCGCTCCGCTTGCCGGCGCCCGGCGCCGCCTCGCTCTTCTTCGTCGTCTTCCGCCCCCGTAGGGGTGTCACGGACGCCGACTCCTCCTGCGCGTCGCCCTCCCCGCCGCCCCGCGCCGCCCGCAGACTCTTCTCCAGCGCCGCCGTCAGATCGAGGACCCGGGCCCCGGAGGTGCCCGATGCGGAGGGGGCGGCCGGCTCCTCGCCCTCCAGCTTGGCGGCGACCAGCTCCTCGACGGCCTCGCGGTAGTCGTCGTGGAGTTCCTCGGGGTCCAGCTCGCCCAGGGAATCCATCAGTGTCTCGGCCAGCGTCAGCTCGTTCTCGCGGAGCTCGACATCGTCGGGCACCACACCGGTGGCGGGCCGGATCTGATCCGGCCACAGCAGCGTATGCATCACGATCGCCCCGTCGTGCGCCCGCAGCATCGCCAGCGACTCCCGCCCCCGCATCGCGACCTTGCCGACCGCGACCCTCTGATGGTGCTCCAGCGCCTCCCGCAGCAGCGTGTACGGCTTGGTGGCGGACGCTCCGTTGGGCCCCAGATAGTAGGCCTTGTCCAGCTGGAGCGGGTCGATCTCACCGGGGTCGGCGAACGACAGGATCGACAGCGTCTTGGCGGTCGGCATCGGCAGCTGGGACAGATCGTCGTCGGTGATCGGCACGATGGTCTCGTCGCCCGGTGCCTGATAGCCCTTGCCGACCTCCTCGTTCGGGACCTCCTTGCCGTCCAGCTCGCAGATCTTGCGGTACTGGATCTGCGCGCCGTCCTTCTCGTGAATGCGCACGAAAGAGACCGACGAGGTGCGGTCGGTGGCGCTGTAGGTCTTCACGGGGATGGTGACCAGACCGAACGATATGGACCCGTTCCAGATAGATCGCATCTTTCATCCCTTGTGTGGGATTCTCATCGTATGTCGCCGATCACTGTCGTGGAGGGGCGACGCCTCTCGCTGACCAACCTGGACAAGGTCCTCTATGCCGAGACCGGCACCACGAAGGGCGAGGTGCTGCACTACTGCACCACGGTCGCAGGCCCGCTGCTCGCCCACCTCCACGACCGGCCGCTCTCCTTCCTGCGCTATCCCGACGGACCGGACGGCCAGCGCTTCTTCACCAAGAACGTGCCGCCCGGCACACCCTCCTGGGTGAAGACCTGCGAGGTCCCCCATTCGACGTCCGGGCCCGCCCGGCAGGTCCTGCTCCAGGACCTGCCCGCGCTGGTCTGGGCCGCGAACCTGGTCGTCGAACTGCACACCCCCCAGTGGACGTGCCAGGCCCCGGGCATCGCCGACCGCCTCGTCCTCGATCTCGATCCCGGCGCCCCGGCCACCATCGTGGAGTGCTGCACCGCGGCCCGGTGGCTGCACGACCGGCTGGCCGCCGACGGCCTGGACGTCTACGCCAAGACCAGCGGTTCCAAGGGCCTGCACCTCATCGTGGCCATCGAACCCACCCCCTCCGAGCGGGCCACCGCCTACGCCAGGACCCTCGCCGTCGAGGCCGCGGCGGCCCTCCCCGACCTTGTCGTGCACAAGATGACCAAGGCCCTGCGCCCCGGCAAGGTCTTCATCGACTTCTCCCAGAACGCCGCCGCCAAGACCACCGCCGTCGCCTACACCCTGCGCGCCCGCCCCACCCCCACAGTCTCCGCCCCGGTCACCTGGGACGAGATCGCCGAGTGCAGCGAACCGTCTCAACTCACCTTCCTCTTCAGTGAGATCGCACCCCGCTGCGCACACCACGGCGACCTGCTCGCCCCGCTCCTCGATCCCGACCGGGCCCGTCCACTGCCTCGTGCGAAGCCCTCCCGTGCGCCCGCGGCACCCAATCGGCCCAGTCCCACCCGGGGTTCGACGTAGATTGACGGAATGCTGGAGGGGACACCACACACATCACACACACCGCACGACACGCTGCCGCTACGTCTGCCGGAGCGGTGGACGGACGGCGGCACAGCGGACGACGGGTCGGCGCCCGGCGACGAGGGGGAAGGGGACGGTTCCACGCCGCACCGAGGGCGGCGCCGGCATGCCGCGGGTAAACGGGGCGGTGCGGGTGGGAGCGAAGGGGGCGGCGCGGGTGGGAGCGAAGGGGACGGCGCGGGTGGGAGCGAAGGGGGAGGCGAGGGCGGGGGCCTGCAACGCTCCTCGCTCCTGATGGCGTTGGGGACCGTGGTCTCCCGCGGCACGGGGCTGATCCGGCAGATGCTCCAGGCGGCCGCACTCGGCACCGGCCTGCTCGCCACGACATACAACACCGCCAACATGGTCCCGATGAGCATCTACACCCTGCTGATCGGCGGCGCGCTGAACTCGGTGCTGGTGCCGCAGCTGGTACGTGCCAGGGACGAGCACGCGGACGGCGGCCGGGCCCACGAACAGCGCCTGGTCACCCTCGTCCTGAGCGTGCTGGCGGTGGGCACGGCGCTCTCGGTCTGGGCAGCGCCGCAGATCGTCACCCTCTACATACCGGACACGCCCGGCCACCACGCCGCCTTCGAGCTCACCGTGGTCTTCGCGCGCTTCCTGCTGCCGCAGATGTTCTTCTACGGCCTGTTCTTCATCCTCGGCCAAGTCCTCAACGCCCGGAGCAAGTTCGGCGCGATGATGTGGACGCCGGTCCTCAACAACATCGTGCTGATCACGATGTTCGGAATCTACCTCGGACTGCTGGCCGGGCCCGACCGCGTCGAGGACATCACCCCCGGCCAGATCGACCTCCTGGGCTTTGTCACCACCGGTGGCATCGCCGTGCAGGGCCTCGCCCTGATCCCCTTCGCCCGCGCCGCCGGTTTCCGCTTCCGGCCGCGCTTCGACTGGCGCGGCACCGGTCTGCGCAAGAGCATCTCGGCCGCCCGCTGGACCCTGCTGTTCGTGCTCGCCAACCTGGCGGCGATGGTCGTCGTCACGCACTACGCCGGCGCAGCCGACCAGCAGCTCCCCACCGCGGGCGTGGGAGTCACCGCCTACGGCTTCGCCCAGCTCATCTGGACGCTGCCGCAGTCGATCATCACCGTCTCGCTGGTGACCGCGCTGCTGCCCCGGATGAGCCGCGCGGTCGCCGATCACCGTCTGGACGAGCTGCGCGGTGACCTCTCCGGTGCGCTGCGCATCAGCGGCGTCGTCATCGTCCCGGCCGCCTTCTTCTTCCTCGCCCTCGGCCCGCAGACCGCCCAGCTCCTGTTGGCGCACGGCGCCGTGGACGCCGCCTCGGCCGCGCCCGCCGGGCACATGCTCCAGGCCTTCGGGCTCGGCCTGATCCCGTACTCCGCCCAGTACCTGCTGCTGCGCGGCTTCTACGCCTTCGAGGACACCCGTACGCCGTTCTGGGTGGCCGTCTGGATCGCCGCCGTCAACATCACCCTGGCCACCGCGTGCCATCTGCTGCTGCCCGCCCGGTGGGCCGTCACCGGAATGGCCGCCGCCTACGCCGTCGCCTACGGCATCGGGTTGCTGATCACCGCGCTGCTGCTGCGCCGGCGGCTCTCCGGACGCCTCGACGGCCGACGCCTGTGCCGTACCTACGGCAAGCTGGCCGCCTCCGCCGCCGCGGCGGCAGCGGTCGGCTGGCTCGCGGCCCGAGCCTGCTCCGGTGTGCCCGTCTCGGCGGGCTGGAGCCCCGCCCTGGCTCTGGCCGGCGGCGGCCTCAGCATGGCCCTGATCTTCCTGGGCCTGGCCCGCGCCCTGAAGATCGGTGAGCTGCGCAGCCTGCCCGGTCTGCGGTGACGGGGCAGGCGGACTCCCTCACACGGCGCGCGACCGGGGCCAGGAGGCCTGTGCGGCGGCCGCGAGCCAGCCGACGACGGCACCCACCGTGGTCTCGCCCAGACTCGCGATCTCCGCCAGGGCGGCCAGCTCCCCGTCCGCCGGAGCGACTCCCGCCGCGGTCAAGGCGGCCTGGAGGTCCAGCCACCGGCGATCGGGCATCGCCACCGGCCCCTGCCGCTGCTCCTCGGGACGCGGGGGAGCGGGCAGGTGGGACGGCTGCGGCGGCTCGAAGGGCAGCCGGTCCTCCGGGCGGGGCGGCGGGAGGAAGGGGTGGCAGGCTGACGGGTGCGGCGGTTCCTGCGGGTGTGCGGGCGCGCCGAGGCGCTCCTCGGGGCGCGGGGGAGCGAGCGCATATTCCGGCGTCGCACCGTATGGCGGGGGAGTGGGGCGGTAAGCCGACATGGGGGGCCTCCACAACTCGCGGTCCGAAGGGTTCAAGGGATTCGGCGAAGACTGTGTCAGTGCTTCGGAAGCCGTACGGTGCCCGTTCGGTTGCGGATGAGGCACGGGTTCACCCGATGGGCCCAAGGGGCATCGTCGCGCTCGCCGGCGTTGCCGGATGTCGCGCCCTGACGCCCCGTCGCACGCGTACGGGAACCACAAGGTGCCCACCGGATGAGCCGAGCTGCTCGCCCCGGCTGCCGCCTCCTCCGTGAGCGGTTGTCCTCTCGGACGGTCGAGCCGAAAGCGACGTGGACGCCGCACTTCTGACGCGGCATCGACGAGTCATATCGGTGCGGCGTTTTCGGGGGAATTCAGTGATTGCCACGGGGTGGACACATAACTCTCCCCTGATGTTCACACGATGGTGATTACCGCGGTGGAAAGCTGCCTGCGGCCGTATTCCCAACGGCCGGTGCCGGTCGTGCCCCACATTTTCGCGACTCGGCGCCACAATTCGGGGAGAGGACACCCTTCGTGGACCACATCCGCGTGACGCGTCGCGCCCGTACCGCGCTGGCCATCGCCGCCGGAACGGTATTGACGGCGGTAGCCGCACAGATCCCGGCAAATGCAACGGCCGCCCCGGCCGCACCCCACGGTGCCACTGCCGCGTCCATCGCCCGGCATTCCTCCATATCCGTCGGCGCATATGACGACACGTACTACAAAGACGCCGTGGGCAAGACCGGCCAGGCGCTCAAGGATGCGCTGCACCGGATCATCAGCAGCACCCAGACCGGAAAGCTGACGTATTCCCAGGTCTGGGACGCCCTCAAGGACACCGACCAGGACCCGGCCAACAGCGCGAACGTCATTCTGCTGTACACCGGCCGTTCGCAGAGCAAGACCGCCAACGGTGGCAATCCCGACGACTGGAATCGCGAGCACGTCTGGGCGAAGTCCCACGGCGACTTCGGTACCGACACCGGTCCCGGCACCGACATCCACCATCTGCGCCCGGCGGATGTGTCCGTCAACAGCACCCGCGGCAGCAAGGACTTCGACAACGGCGGTACGGAGGTCGGCGAAGCGCCGGGCAACTACACCGACGACGACTCCTTCGAGCCCCGTGACGAGGTCAAGGGCGATGTCGCCCGCATGATCCTCTACATGGCCGTCCGCTACGACGGTGGCGACGGCTTCCCCGACCTGGAGCCCAATGACCAGGTCGGCAACGGCACCCAGCCGCACATCGGACGGCTCTCCGTCCTGAAGCAGTGGAGCAAGGAGGACCCGCCCAACGCCTTCGAGCAGCGCCGCAACCAGGTGATCTTCGACAAGTACCAGCACAACCGGAACCCGTTCATCGACCACCCGGAGTGGGTCGACGCGATCTGGTAGACCGCGTCCGCCCGGCCGGGCCGGGGCCGACGGCCTTCCGCCGGCCCCGGCGTGGCGCGTGCAGCAGCCGGGCGCCCGCGCATCGGATGGCGTAGGCCAACCAGCGCCCGGCCGAGGTCGTTTTTAGCGTGGGCCACATGTCGAGCGCGAGTTGGGCCTCCGTCAGAGTCGTTACCGCAGCAACCGTTTGTGCCGCGAGCCTGCTGGCCGTTCCCGGCCCGGCAGCCGCCGACGGCCCCCATGGCGTCGACGACCTGCGGCCCGGCGCGCACGTGGCCGATCCGGTCGATGTCAACAGCCGGCTGGACAGGCACGGAGTGCAGTTCCTGCCCCGGCGGGACGTGCCGGAGCCACCGGATGTCACCGCGCTGTCCTGGATGGTGACGGACATGGCGAGCGGGAAGGTCCTCGCGGCCAAGGACGCCCACCGGCCGCTGCCGCCCGCCAGCACCCTCAAGGCGCTGTTCGCCGTGACGGTGCTGCCGAAGTTCTCCCAGGAGGAGGTACACACCGTCTCCCTCCGGGACCTGGCCGGTATCGAGGCGGGCAGCTCGCTCGCCGGCCTCAAGGAGGACCTCCCCTATCGCGTCGCGGATCTGTGGCACGGCGTCTTCCTCCGCTCGGGCAGCGATGCGGTGCACACCCTGGCCGGCATGAACGGCGGCTGGGACAAGACCATCGACGATATGCAGGAGACGGCGCGCCGCCTCGGCGCCCGGGACACCACGGTGGCGTCCGCCGACGGGTTCGACACACCGGGTCAGTTCTCGTCCGCCTACGACCTGACGCTCTTCGGGCGGGCCGGCCTGACCGACCCCGACTTCGCCTACTTCGCCTCGACCAAACAGGCGGAGCTGCCGGAGGACGGCGGCCCGGACGCGTTCGGCATCCAGAACACCAACCGGCTGCTGGTCGGCTCACACGGCGTCAGACCGTACAACGGCCTCATCGGGGTGAAGAACGGCTACACGACCCACGCCGGCAACACCCTGATCGCCGCCGCACGGCGCGACGGGCGGACGCTGCTGGTCACCGTCATGAACCCGCAGTCCGGCAGCCGTAACGCCGTCTACGAGGAGACGCGCAGCCTGCTGGACTGGGGCTTCGAGGCGGCTCCGCGGGCCGCGGCGGTCGGCATGCTGCCCGTCATGGTGCCCGGCGACAGCGGCGACGAGCCGCAGCGGGTCCTCCACCGGTCACAGCCCGTCACGCCGCCGCACAAGGCCGCGGTCGCGGCGCAGACGGAGGCCGACGCGCAGGCGCGGTACTGGTGGTTCCTCTCCGCCGCCGGAGCCGTCGGGGTCATCGCCCTGGCCGGGCTCGGCACCGGTCTGTGGTGGCGCCGTCGCAAACCGCCCGCGAGCCGGGACGGGGAGCCCGACTGAGTCCGGGCCCCGTACCGCCGGCCGTCGTACATCCATCCGATCGGTCAGGGATACGGAGGACGCACGATGGCCTTGCCCGGTGAAGGGCGACGCGTCCGTCACGGTTGTGCGGCCCGCCGGGCGTTGCTCGGTGTAGCGTCCTGATCAGCTGTCGTGGTTCCGAAGTGCCGGGCGCCCGTGTCGCATTCACGGGCGTCCTTGCTGTGTAGCGCGTCTCCGGACCAGGGCGATCACCTCCGGCTTCCGCAGCACGCGCAAGCCGCTTCGAGCCCCTTGAACGAAGGAGACGGAAATGGCGTCCGGCACGGTGAAGTGGTTCAACTCGGAGAAAGGCTTCGGCTTTATCGCACAGGACGGCGGCGGCGCCGACGTCTTCGCGCACTACTCGAACATCGACGCCACGGGCTTCCGCGAGCTGCAGGAGGGCCAGAAGGTGACCTTCGAGGTCACCCAGGGTCACAAGGGCCCCCAGGCGGAGAAGATCCGGCTGGCGTAGGTCCGGCGGACTCGCGGGCGGCGTCCGTTCCCGGCCCCGGGGGCGGGCGCCGAGGCGTGTACCGGGGCGCAGCCTCACCCGGCCGGCCGCAGGCGGCGGCAAAGGGCCGCCGGCCCTCGCGGGCGGGCGGACCTCCGCCGAAGGGGAGCCGCCGGCTCAGGGCTGCGGCGGCCGGTCCTGGCCCTGCCCGCCTCCGAACTGGTCCCGCATCTTCTCCTGGCCCGTGTCGACCTGGCCCTTGTACTTGCCCTGCGTCTTGTCGTCGACCATGTCGCCGGTCTTTTCGATGCCCTTGTCCGTCTGGCTTTCGTGGCCCTTCAGCATGCTCTTGATCTTGTCCATCATGGACATGAGTCGTCCTCCTCACCACGGTCCCCCCACGAGTCCAGCATCACCCCCACTCAGGTGATCTGCATCTGCGCGCGGGGGAGACCGCCGGGGCGCACCCGGCGGCCGTGGCGCACGGTTCAGGAGTTGCTCGGTATGGGTGCCTTCATCCGGTCGCTGATGAACTTGATCGAACCGGCGGCCATGCCCTTCTGGTAGTCCCAGGCGTTGTGCCGGCCGTCGGGGATCAGCTGGAGGGCGGTGTGGACCGGGCCCTTGCCGTAGGTCTGGCGGAACTGCCGGATGGGGGCCTTGACGGCGGTGGACTCCCTGGTGCCGGCCTGGAAGGCGAGGTAGACGTCCGGACCGCCCTTCCGCAGCAGCTGCTGGGCGAGCTTCGCCGGAGTGTTGGCGTCCCGCTCCGCCCGGTGTCCCGCCCACAGCGGCGAATCCGGCGCCATGTCCGGGCCGCTGGCTATCGCCGCCTTGAATTTCTCCGGGTGCTTCAGCACCGACTTCAGCCCGGCGAAGCCGCCCGAGGACGACCCCATGAAGGCCCAGCCGTCGCGTGACTTGAACGTACGGAAATTGGCCTTGGCCAGCTGGACCACGTCCTCCGTCAGCCAGGTCCCCATCTTCTGCTGCCCGGGTATGTCGCTGGCGTCGTGATAGCGGGTGTCCGGGTTGAGCATCGGCATCACCACGATGAACGGCAGGCTCTTGCCCTCCGCGGTCCACCGGGTGAGGTTCTCCTGGAGCTCGATATCGCCGCCGACCCAGTAATTCGTGACACCGCCGGCCTCCTTCGGGCTGCCCAGGCCACCCGGCAGGGCTATCAGCACCGGAAATCCGCTCTTGGCGTATTTCGGGTCGCGGTACTCCTTCGGGGCCCAGACCCAGACGCTTCCGGTGACGCCGGATTTCGGGCCCCGCAGCGTCGTCCGCGCTATATGGGTGCCGTCGTCCAGTGTCCGGGTGATGCGGAAGTCGCTCCTGGGGCCGGTCGGCATGAGGGTGTCGTTGTCGACGGGCTTGGCCCGCGCGGCGCCGTCATTCGTGGCGCCGGCGTTGAAGTCGACCGGGTTTCCGGTCTCCGAGCAGCCGGTGAGCAGTGCGCAGGCGGCGATGAGGGTGGCCGCGAGCGCGACGGCGTAAGGGCGTTTCAAGGGGGACTCCGCGACTGGGTGATCAAGTGCAAGTGCCCATATAGAGGTAAAAGCGGTGTCGGAGGTTCCCTTGGGCCTGTCGTCCGGATCAGGCGCTTGCCGCGAGCCGGTCCTGAGGGACTTCGCTCACTCGTGTGGAGCAACGCCTCGCCGGCGGTTTCCGCCGGGCGGCCGGTGGCTCGCTCGACGGGCACGGTCGTGCGGTCCGGCCGAGAATGCAGCGGTGAGCGATGAACACCGCAGTGCCGAGGATGCCGCGTCGCGCGGCATGCCGTGCGACGAGGAACGACGGCTCGCCAGGAAGGCGCTGGCCGGCCATGCGCGCGACGCGGACGATCTGTCGTTGTTGATGGACATGCTGGGCCTGGACCCGAGCCGCGATCCGGACCATGAAGCGCCGTACGGCCCTCGGCCCGGCCGTGGCCGGGCGGCCGGGCGCGGCACCGGGCGCGAGCGGCGGCACGAGCTGCGACGGGACACCTGCCGCGACGCCCGGTCGCGCTCGGACGGCCCCGGGGCGTAAGCGGGCCCCGGCGCCGCCCGGCGTCCCCCGTCCGGCCGCTACCGAGCGTCCGCCCGGGGCAGCCGCACGGTCACGATCTGGAACGGGCGGAGCCGCATCCGGATCGTGTTCCCCTGCCGTCCGAGCACCGGACCGTCCTCGGCCGGGCGCTCCAGCAGGTCGGTGGCGAGGGCGTCGGCCGGCTCGAAGGCGGTGGTCAAGGTGACGGTGGCCCGCCCGCCGTGAGCCTCATGGAGTCGGACGACCACATCGCCGCTCGTATCGTCGGCCAGCTTCACCGCGGTGACCACCACGGCGTCGTCGTCGACCGTGACCAGGGGCGCGACCGCCGCGGCACCGCTGATCCGGCGCTCGGGCAGATTGATGTGATGGCCCTCGCGTACCGCGTCGCCGATGGTGGCGCCGGGGGCGAGCGCATAGCGGAAGCGGTGCAGGCCCTGATCGGTTTCCGGGTCGGGGAACCGCGGGGCCCGCAGCAGGGAGAGCCGGACGGTCGTGGTGGTGCCACGGTCGCCGTCCTCCCGGACGGTACGGGTGACGTCATGGCCGTATGTCGCGTCGTTGACCAGGGCCACGCCCCAGCCCGGCTCCTCGAGCTGGACGAACCGGTGCGCGCAGGCCTCGAACTTGGCCGCCTCCCAGCTGGTGTTGGTGTGGGTGGGCCGGTACAGGTGCCCGAACTGGGTCTCCGCCGCATAGCGTTCGGCGTGCAGGTCCAGCGGGAACGCGGCCTTGAGGAACTTCTCGGTCTCGTGCCAGTCGACCTCGGTGTCGATGTCCAGACGCCGCTGCCCGCGCGCCAGCGTCAGCGACTGCACCACGCGGGAGCCGCCGAAGGTACGGGTGACACGCACCGTCGCGGCCTCTCCGGACGCCTCGTCGAGCACGACCTCGTCCGCATCCGTCAGATCGGTGACGACATTGCGGTAGAAGGCATCCACGTCCCAGGCGTCCCACATGTTGGGGAAGTCCGGGTGGATCTGGAGCAGATTCGCCGCCCCGCCCGGCGCGACGGCCTCGCGTGCGGCCGCCCGGTCGTAGGCGGATACGACCAGACCGCGGCCGTCGATCTCGATCCGCAGCAGACCGTTGGTGAGGGTGAATCCGCCGCCCTCGCACGGCACGGCAGTCACCTCGGGCCCCTCACTCACCGAGGGGGCCACGCCCCCGGCCGCGACCCCGCCGCGGGCGTGCGGCGCGGAGTTCACCACCAGCTCCGCGTCCCCCCGGCCGGCCAGCGCGGCCAGTGCGGCCGCGATGATGCCCTCCAGCTCGGCAGCGACCGCCGCATAGGTCTGCGCCGCCTCGCGATGGACCCAGGCGATGGAGGAACCGGGCAGGATGTCATGGAACTGGTGGAGCAGCACCGTCTTCCACAGGCGGTCCAACGCCGCGTAGGGGTAGGGGTGCTGTGCCAGCACCGCCGCCGTGGCCGACCAGAGTTCGGCCTCCCGCAGCAGCTGTTCACTGCGCCGGTTGCCGCGTTTGGTCTTCGCCTGGCTGGTGAGGGTCGCGCGATGCAGCTCCAGATAGAGCTCGCCCACCCACACCGGCGCCTGGGGGTACTCCGCCTCCGCCTTCGCGAAGTAGTCCGCGGGCCGCTCCCACTCCACCGTCGCCGAGCCGTCCAGATCACGCAGTCTGCGGGCCTTGGCGATCATCTCGCGGGTGGTGCCGCCGCCCCCGTCGCCCCAGCCGGTCGGCGCGAGCGAGTGCCGCGCCACCCCCTTGTCCTTGAAGTTCCGTGCCGCATGGGCGATTTCACTGCCCGCCAGCTGGCAGTTGTACGTGTCCACCGGCGGGAAGTGGGTGAAGATCCGGGTGCCGTCGATGCCCTCCCAGCGGAAGGTGTGGTGCGGAAACGCGTTGATCTGGCTCCAGGAGATCTTCTGCGTCAGCAGCCATTTCGCCCCCGCCGCCTTGATGATCTGCGGCAGTCCCGCGGCGAATCCGAAGGTGTCCGGCAGCCAGGCCTCCTCGTTCTCGACGCCGAACTCCTCCAGGAAGAACCGCTTGCCGTGCACGAACTGCCGGGCCATCGCCTCCGACCCGGGCATATTGGTGTCCGACTCCACCCACATACCGCCCGCCGGCACGAACCGCCCCTCCGCGACCGCCTTCTTGACCTTGGCGTAGACCTCGGGCCGGTGCTCCTTGATCCAGGCGTACTGCTGTGCCTGCGACATGGCGAACACGAACTCCGGCTCGTCCTCCAGCAGCGCCGTCATGTTCGACGCCGTACGGGCCACCTTCCGTACCGTCTCGCGCAGCGGCCACAGCCATGCCGAGTCGATATGCGCATGCCCCACCGCGCTGATGCGGTGCGCGGAGGCCCCGGCCGGAGCCGACAGCGCGGTACGCAGTTCCGCACGCGCCGCCTGCGCCGTCCCGTTCACGTCCTGAAGATCCACCGCGTCCAGCGCCCGGCCCACCGCCCGCAGCAGCTCCCAGCGCCGCGGGCTGTCCACCGCAAGCTCGGCCATGAGCTCACCCAGCACCTCAAGGTCCTGGATCAGCTCCCACACCTCGGTGTCGAACACCGCCAGGTCCATCCGCGCCAGCCGGTACTGCGGCTCGCTGCCCGCCGTCCCCCGGTCGCCCAACTGGGTGGGCCGGAACGGGTGGACATCGAGGATGACGGGATTGGACGCGGCCTCCAGATGCCATTCGACGTGTTCCCCGCCGCGCACCGGCGCGCCCACCCGTACCCACTGGTTCCGTGGGTTGATCGCCTTGACCGGGGTGCCGTCGGGCAGATGGACCAGCGCCTCGCACTGGAAGCCCGGCATCCGCTCGTCGAAGCCCAGGTCGAGCACCGCCTCCACGGTGCGTCCTGCCCAGTCCCGCGGCACCTCACCACGGACCTTGAACCATGTCGTACCCCAGGGGGCGCCCCAGGCGTCACCCACCGCCACCGGCGTATGGGCGGCGGCCAGTCCCTCGGCCACCGGAACCGGCTCTCCCGGTGCGACCCAGGCCGCGACGTCCAGGGGAACCGATTCGGGATACAGCGCGGGCCGGATGCGCTCGTCCAGGACGCGCTTGAGGCGGGCTTCGATCAGTGCGCGATCGTCATGCATGGAGAGGGCTCCGTAGCGTTGAGGGGTGGTGAGGGCGGCACGGCAATCCGGTGACCTTCGGGACTTACCAGGGGAGCCGGGTCCTCGACGGCTGCGAGACGGTGAACAGTTCGTGCACGGCGCGTACCTCGAGCCGGGCGGCCGGCTCGTTCCGGGCACGCCGCAGGCCCGGTACGTAGAAGGCCGTACCGCAGGTGCCGCCGAGGAACTCCCGTGTCCCGTCCGGGAAGCGGCGGTACAGCTCGTAGTGGCGCACCGGGCCCGGGGCGCGGCGCCAGCTCAGCCGCACCGCGGTCGCCCCGCCCGCGGTGGCGGCATCCGTGACCTTCAGCCCGGAGGGCGCGGCCGGGGACCCGGTGGCGTCGCGGACCGCGAGCGCCCCCAGCCGCCAGGCCACCGCGGCGCCCCCGCGGCCGGTCAGCCGTACGCCGAGCGCATGAAGGGTCCCCGGGCCGGGGGAGCCGAGACGCACGGAGGTGGTGCGCCAGCCGCTGCCCGGTGCGAGGGTCCCGGCCGGCAGGAAGGAGTACGGGGCGGATTCGCCCGGCGACGGTGCGTCCCGCAGTGCCACGGCCACCTCGACGGTTACCGGCCCCGAGGCCGGGTCGAGGCGGTGGGTGAGGTCCAGCACGGTGGCGGAGCCGGCCGGCAGCCGTGCCGGGAACAGGTCCAGCGTGGCGGGCGCGTCGAGGGCGCCCCGCACCAGCAGGCTGCTGCCACCGCGCCACGCGTCGGCGAAGTCCAGGGACACCTCCGGGCGTTGCCCCGCGGTCCGCACCGCCCAGCGTCTCGGCGGCAGCCGGTCCTGGAGGCCGAGGTGGTTCCAGGGGCCGCCGGAGGTGACCGCACCGTCCTCGTACCAGCGCAGCCCATGGCCGGTGTTGAAGGTGGTGGCGAAGGGCAGTGCGGTGAGTGCCGAGCGGTCCGCGACGGCGGAGGCCGGTGCGCGCCAGCCGCCGGTGCCGCCGGGCCGGGTCGGGTCCAGGCCCTCACCGGACCAGAACCGGTCGTCCGCGGCATGGAACTGTCCGGGTGTGCGCTCCGCGGGCAGATGGTGAAGGGTCCACTCGGGACGGTAGAAGCCGTACGAGACGACATGATCGCGCCCGCCGGGGATGATCGCGTCCCAGTCCGTGCCGCTGTCCCACCCCGCCGACTCGACATCGACTCCGGCCCACAACTCGTAGCGGCTGCGCCCCAGTTGCTCCGCCAGCCGCCCCGAGTCCGCCAGCCGCCCGGCGCTCCACCGGAAGTCCACGAACATCGAGTCCGCGACCGGGCCGGCGTCGTCCTGGAAGAACGGCTGGTTCAGCTCGTCGAGCGCACCCTGCCAGCCGACCTGGCCGGTCCTGTTCATCGCGTCGTACCAGGTGATCCGCAGACCGTGCCCGGAGCCCGCGGCGCGCAGTGCCCGCAGGAAGGCCTGCATATCGGCGGCCAGTGCGGCGTCACCGCCACCGGTCTCCGCGTTGATGAACCAGCCGTCGAAGCCGTACACCGTCGCGACCTGCACCAGTTTCGCGGCGAGCGGGAAGCGCCCGGCCGCGTCCTTCTGCACCAGATCGCGGGTCCAGCGCAGCTGTCCGCCGTAGGCGGCCGGCGGCAGGAAGACCGTGCCCAGTACGGGGACGCCGTGACGGTGTGCGGCATCGACGACCGGCGCGTTCGGCGCCAGGATCAGGCCCTCGCCGGACGAGCCGCCCCAGAAGACCAGCTCGTCGAGGTAGGCCCAGTGGGTCGGCGCGTAGTAGTCCGCGGTCGGCGAGCCCTGCGACGGGTTGCCCGCGGTGTGGTCGAAGGCCGCGAGCGCGCTGATCCGGGCCTGGCCGGCGCGGGCCGTGGTGTTCACCGGAACCGGGGTGAAGCGCTCGGCCAGCGGCACGGTCGCCGTGTTGAACGCCAGATCCCGGTCACTCCCGGGAGTCCAGGCCTTGAGGCTGCGCCAGGTGATGCCGTCCCCGGGGGTGCCCGACGGCAGCGAGTCGGGGAACCAGTACGAGGCATACGGTTGCAGGGAGTCCGCGGCGCCGGCCCGGGGCCGGCCGGCCGCCGCCGCGGTGCCGCCCCCGAGGGACGGACCGAGCAGGGCGGCCGCGGAACCCGCTCCGGCCAGCAGTACCCGGCGGCGGGAAACGGGAGAGCGGTGCCGGTTCATGAGGTGCTCCTCCGGTGGGGGAAGGATGACGACGGCCGGCGCGGGGGCCTGACGACCTCATCGGGTGTGCAGACCTCCGTGATGCCACGCGACGTCAAATGTGCGCCGTCGGAGGCGAGTTCGGCCAGTACAAGAGCCGGGCGGACACCCTGCGCGGTGAGCTCGGCCCAGGCCTCGAAGACCGGCCCGCCGGGCGCGCACACCGAGCGGCGGGGCGCGGCGTCGCCCCCGCCGACGTCGACGGCCAGCGCGGTGGTGCGTACCGGCGGACGGTGCGTACGGCCGCGCCGGTCCGCGACCAGCGCCGCGATCGCCCTGCCCGCGGGCTTGACCGTACGGTCGCTGCCGAGCAGCCCCAGCCCGTACTCCAGCTCGGGAAAGTCCGCCAGCGACCGCGACACATCGTGTGAACACCACCAGGTGACGCCCCAGAGGTCCGGGCAGTCCAGCGCGTTGACGACGGTGGCCTCGATGAACCGCGCCGCCCCCGCCTCGGGGATGTGCGGTGCGGGCGCGCCGACCTCCTGGAGCCACACGGGACGGTGCGGGTCCCTCGCCCAGGCCTTGGACAGCTCGATGAGATAGGCGGCGTGCTGCTCGGTGGCGGTGCCGGTGGGGCCGTGCCGCTGTGCGGTGCCGTTGAACACCCAGGAGTGCACGGCCGTGACGGCGCCCAGCCGGGCCGCCTGGGCGGGGGTGAAGGGATGGCCGTCCTGGTACCAGGCGGCGTCGTACGCGGCGTGCAGATGCATCCGCCCCGGCGCGCCGCGCTCGCAGGCCGCCAGCATCCGCTCCAGCCAGGCCGTGGCCTGCGCGTCGCTGATCCGGTCGGGGTCCGGGTGCGGGCGGTCCGAGAACTGGTTGATCTCGTTGCCGAGCGTCATCCCGAGGAAGTTGGGCCGGTCGGCGAGTGCGGCCGCCAGTGTCCGCAGATACTCCTCCTGGCCGGCGCACACCTCGGGGTCGGTGAAGAGGTTGCGGCGGTGCCAGGTCCGGGTCCAGGCGGGCAGGAAGTCGAAGCTCGACAGATGTCCCTGTAGCCCGTCGACATTGACGTCGAGGCCGCGCTCGGCCGCGGCGTCCGCCAGCTGCACCAGCTGTTCCACGGCCCGCGGCCGGATCAGGGTGCGGTTGGGCTGGAACAGCGGCCACAGCGGGAAGACCCGGATGTGGTCCAGGCCGAGGGCGGCGAGGGAGTCGAGGTCGGCGCGTACGGAATCCAGGTCGAAGTCCAGCCAGTGGTGGAACCAGCCGTGGGTGGGCGTGTAGTTGGCGCCGAAGCGGGGCGGGGAGCCCTGGCCGGGCGTGGCGCCGGCGCGGAAGCGCGCCGGGCTGCGGGTGGTGTGCGGCACGGGCAGGGAGCTTCCTGTGAGTGGGGAGCGGGGCAGGGCGTATCCGGGGCCGGTCGAGGGTTCAGCCCTTGACGGCGCCCTCGCCGACGCCGCGGAAGAAGGAGCGCTGCAGACAGGCGAACAGCACGATCAGCGGGAGCACGGCGATGACGGTGCCGGCCGCGACCAGCCGCTGATTGTCGGCGAAGGTGCCGTGCAGAAAGTTCAGGCCGATGGTCAGGGTGAACTTCGACTGGTCGCTCAGCACGATCAGCGGCCACAGGAAGTCGTCCCAGGCCCCCATGAAGGCGAAGATCGCGACCACCGCGAGAGTGCCCCTGACCGAGGGCAGCGCGATCCGCACGAAACGCTGCCAGGCGTTGGCGCCGTCGACATACGCGGCCTCCTCGACCTCGTACGGCAGCCCCGCGAAGGCATTGCGCATCAGCAGCACGTTCATCGCCCCGATGCAGCCGGGCAGCACCACCCCGAGCAGGGTGTTGTTGAGCTGAAGCTCCCGCATCGTCACGAACTGCGCGATCATGATGCTCTCGACCGGCACCAGCATCGCCATGATGAAGACGACCAGCGCGGTCTTGCGGCCCTTGAAGCGCATCCGGGCCAGCGCGTAGCCGGCGAGTGCCGCCCCCGCGCAGTTGGTGAGCACATTGGCGACGGCGACCTTGAGGGAGTTCAGCGCGAAGTCCCAGACGGGGATGATCTTTGCGACACCGGCGTAGTTGCCGAGCGTGGCGTCGTGCGGGATCAGGCTCGGCGGATAGCGGTAGATGTCCTCGCCGGCGCCCTTGAGGGAGGTGGACAGCTGCCACAGGAACGGCCCGACGGTCAGTGCCAGTACGGCGAGCAGCAGCAGATAGCGGAGCAGCAGCTGCCACCGCGGAATCCGCCGCTCGGCACGCTCCCGCCCGGCCCGACGCTCCGGCTCCCGACGCTCCGGCTCCCGACGCTCCGGCTCCCGACGCTCCGGCTCCCGCCGGCCGAGGGTGCTCATCGCTCCTCCTTGCGGTTGGCGCGCAGCACCAGCAGCATCAGGCCGAGCGTGAGGACGAAGACCACGACGGACAGCGCGGAGGCATAGCCGACCCGTCCGCTGAGGCCGGTGCCGGCCTGCTGGACGAGCATCACCAACGTGGTGTCCTCGCCGCCGGGGCCGCCCGTCGGACCGGCCATCAGATAGACCTCGGAGAACACCTTGAAGGCACTGACCGAGGAGAGCGCGGCCACCAGCACCATCGTGGAGCGCACCGCGGGAACCGTGACGGTCAGGAAGCGGCGCACCGCCCCCGCACCGTCGACCGCGCACGCCTCGTGCAGCTCCCTGGGGACGTTGGCCAGCGCCGCCAGATAAATGATCATGTAGTAGCCGAGGCCCTTCCAGACCGTGACCGCCATCGCGCTGAGCAGCAGCAGCCACGGATCGCTGAGGAAGCCGACCCTGCCGAAGCCCAGCGCCTCCAGCAGCGCGTTGATCAGCCCCCGGTCGTCCAGCAGCCACACCCAGATCAGACCGACGACCACGACGGAGGCGACCACCGGGGTGTAGAACGCGGCCCGGAAGAAGGTGATCCCGGGGATCTGCCGCTGCACCAGCATCGCCAGCAGCAGCGGCAGGAGCACCAGAAGCGGTACGACCCCGAGGACGTACAGCAGGCTGTTGCGCAGCCCCGTCCAGAACATGGGGTCATGGATCAGTTCCCGGTAATTGGCGCCGCCGACGAACTGCCCCGCGGTGAGGGTGCGCGCATCGGTGAAGGAATGGGCCACCGTGCTCAGGAACGGATACAGACTGAATGCGGCGACGATCAGCAGCCCGGGAGCCAGAAACAGCCAGGGACCGAACGGCAGATGTGTACGGATGCCGTGAGCTGAGCGCCGCGGTGCGGGGTTTTGCGGGGGAGCGGAGGCCGGGGAAAGGAGGACTGTTCCGTCCCGGCCGGGTGGTTTCGTCCTGGTCTTCACGAAGTGCCTCGGCCTCAGCCGGTCTTGAGCAGGCGGTTGCACTCGGCGACCGCGCCGTCCAGCGCCGCCTTGGGGGACTGCTTTCCTTGTACGGCCTTGGCGACCGCATTGCGCAGCACGGTTTTCATCTGGTCGCTGAGCAGCACCGGGGTGTAATTCACCGCGGTCTTCAGCGATCTGGCCGAGGCCACCCGCACCCGGGTCGCATCGGTACCGTCCTCCTTGGTGAAGTACGGGTCGTCCAGCGAGCCCTTGGTGCTGGGGAAGATGGTGACCTCCTTGGCAAAGGCCATCTGGTTCTTCTTGCCGGTGACGAAGTGCGCGAACGCGACGGCCGCCGGCTTGACCTTGCTCTGCGCATTCACCATCAGGCCCTGGACGTACATATTGGCCTTGCCGGTGTTGTTGGCCGCGTCCGTGATGCCGATGTGCCGGTAGAGGCTCGGCGCCTCCTTCTTGAAGTTCTCCAGATCGAGCGCGCTGCCCGGATTCATGGCCACGGACTGCTGCTGGAACTTCCGCCCGGCGGACTCGGCCTGCGCGGTGAGCGCCTGCGAGTCCAGCGCCCCGGCCGCATAGAGCTCCTTGTAGTGCCGCAGCAGCTCGACGCCCTTGGGCTCGTTGAAGATGAACTCCGTTCCCTGCGTGTTCATCAGCCGCACGCCATAGCGTCCGAAGTCCTCGATCGACGGGGTGCCGGCGAGCATCGCTATCCTGCGGCCGCTCTTCCGTGCCATCGACACCGCGTCCTTGAACAGCTGGTCGTAGGTCGTCGGTGGCTTCTCCGGATCGAGCCCGGCCTTGGCGAAGAGCTCCTTGTTGTAGAACATCGGCCCGGTGTTCAGATACCAGGGGAAGGCATAGACACCCGGCATCCCCGGCATCCGGTGGCTGCGCCACGCCCCGTCGAGATACTCGCCGCGGTATTTTCCGGCCGCCTTTTCCAGATCCAGCGCGAGCCCGGCCTTGGCGAGCGGATAGGCGAGATCCGACGACACATTGACGACGTCGGGCAGCGTGCCGCCCGCGGCGTCCGCGCTCAGCTTCTGCGGATATCCCTCGGCGGGCTGGTCCACCCATTTCACTTTGGCGTCCGGATACTTCTTCTCGAAGTCCGCGATGACCCCGTCGAAGTACTTTTTGAAATTGGCCTTGAGATTCCAGGTCTGGAAGGTGACCTGCCCCTCGACCTTTCCTGAGGCGCTGTCCGAACCGCCGGATCCCCCCGAGGACCCGCATGCGGTCAAGGCGAGCGCCGAGGTGACCAGGGCCGCGGTCGCGGCGGCGGCTCGACGGGATATACGCATGGCTGGTGGCTCCTTTGCTCGGGCCAGACACGGACGGGATGGCCGCGAGGGGCCGGTAATTCCCCTTGATTTATGGCAGCAGTAAAGAACGCGGCGGGTATCCCGGACGCTTTGAGGGTTATTCCACGAGACCTCGGTCGGCGACGCGGCAGACGCTACTAATGCGTTTTAGTAGGTGTCAATACCCCGGTAGCGGGCTTGGCCGGAGGAGGCAGGAAAGCGGCCCTGTTCCAGGGCGTTCGTACGGCGTTTGACAGGCCACTGGGCGCTGATCAGACTGAGGCGCACTAATGCGGTTCAGTACGAGGGGGATCCCGCCATGACAGCGCCCGGTGAGGCGGCCCGGCCCAAGCCGGCCCGCCGACCGACGATCAAGGACATCGCGCGCCGGGCCGGGGTGTCGGAGAGCGCCGTCTCCTTCGCGCTCAACGACCGGCCCGGTGTCTCCCAGGACACCCGCGCCCGGGTCCGGCGCGTCGCGGAGGAACTCGGCTGGCAGGCCAACAGCGCCGCCCGCGCCCTGTCCGGCGAACGCGCCGGCGCCATGGGGCTGGTGCTCGCCCGGCCCGCACAGACCCTGGGCGTGGAGTCCTTCTTCCTCCAGCTCGTCTCCGGCATCCAGGAAGTGCTCTCCGCACGGAAGATCGCCCTCCTCTTCCAGGTCGTGGAGGATCTCGACGCCGAGTGCGCGCTCTACCGCCGCTGGTGGGCCGAGCGCCGGGTGGACGGTGTCCTCGTGGTCGACCCGCGCACCGAGGACCCACGGCCAAAGCTGCTCGCCTCGCTCGGTCTGCCCGCCGTGGTCGTCGGCGGCCCGGCCACGCGGGAGCCGGACCTCTCCGCGCCCGGCACGTCCGCCCCCGCCGTGTCCGTACCGGCCGGCGCCCCGTCCCGCCCGCTGCTCTCCAGCGTCTGGGCCGACGACTCCAAGGCCATGGCCCGGGTCCTCGATCACCTCTACGGCCTCGGACACCGCCGCATCGTCCACATCGCGGGGCTGCCCGGCCTCGCCCACACCGAGCGCCGGATCCGCTCCCTGCGCACCGAAGCGGACCTGCGGGGCCTCGACCACCGGCACGTCCACTCGGTGACCACCGACTACTCCGACGCCGAGGGGGCCGAGGCCACCCGCCGCCTCCTCGACGCCGCACAGCCGCCCACCGCGATCATCTACGACAACGACGTGATGGCCGTGGCCGGCGCCTCCGTCGCCGCCGGGCGGGGCCTCGCCGTACCGGGCACGCTGTCGATCGTGGCCTGGGACGACTCGGCGCTGTGCCGCGTCACCCACCCCCGGCTCACCGCACTCGTCCGCGACACCCCCGGCTTCGGCAGGCTCGCCGCCCAGGAACTCCTCGCGGTCCTCGACGGCGGGCCGCTGCGGACCGTACAGGGCGAACTGCCGCATCTGGAGGCACGGGAGAGCACCGCGGCGCCCGGCACCCCCTAGGCGGCGTCGGCACCGCACCCCGCCGGAAGGTGACCGGGCGCCCTCCGTCCGGACCCGCGCCGTGATGCTCCGTGCCGGTGCCGGTGCCACACTTGGCGGGCAGGTTCATCGTGCTGCGACCAGCCGGAGGAGGCCGTGCACATGGCCGACAAAGGCGAGGCCCCGGTGCCGTCCGCGCCGCGCCCGCGTGTGCTGGTCACCGGCGCCACCGGCTATATCGGCGGCCGTCTGGTCCCCGAGCTGCTCGAGGCCGGATACGCCGTACGGGCACTCGCCAGGACGCCGGAGAAGCTGCGCGACCACCCCTGGGCCGACCGGGCGGAGGTGCAGCGCGGCGATGTCACCGACGCCGACTCGGTGCGCACCGCCATGGACGGCGTCGAGGTCGCCTACTACCTCGTGCATGCCCTGGGCAGCGGCCGGCGGTTCGAGGACACGGACCGCAGGGCCGCGGAGATCTTCGCCCGCCAGGCCCGCGCCGCCGGAGTGCGCCGGATCGTCTACCTCGGCGGACTCAGTCCCCAGGGCATCCCCGAACGGGACCTGTCGCCCCACCTGCGCTCCCGCGCCGAGGTCGCCGGCATCCTGCTGGCATCCGGCGTCCCCACCGCCGTGCTACGCGCCGCCGTCATCATCGGTTCCGGCTCGGCCTCGTTCGAGATGCTGCGCTATCTCACCGAGCGGCTGCCGGTCATGGTCACCCCCAGCTGGGTGCGCACCCGCATCCAGCCGATCGCCGTCCGCGACGTGCTGCGCTACCTCGTCGGCTGCGCCCGCCTCCCCGACGACGTCAGCCGGACCTTCGACATCGGCGGGCCCGACATCCTCACCTACCGCGACATGATGCAGCGCTACGCACAGGTCGCCGGCCTGCCCGAACGGCTGATCCTCGCCGTGCCGATGCTCACCCCCCGTCTGTCCAGCCTCTGGATCGGCCTGGTCACCCCCGTGCCGCCCGGCCTGGCCCGTCCGCTGGCCGAATCACTGCGCTACGAGGTCGTCTGCCACGAGCACGACATCGCCCGCTACGTCCCCGACCCGGACCCGCCGGGCCACCCCATCGCCTTCGACGACGCGCTGGAACTGGCGCTGCGCCGGGTACGGGACGCCGAGGTCACCACCCGCTGGTCCAATGCCGCGGTGCCCGGCGCACCGAGCGATCCGCTCCCCACCGACCCCGACTGGGCCGGCGGCAGCCTCTACACCGACCGGCGGGAGCGGACCGTGGACGCCCCGCCGGAGGTGCTGTGGCGGGTGGTCGAAGGCATCGGCGGCGACAACGGCTGGTACTCCTTCCCGCTCGCCTGGGCGGTGCGCGGCTGGCTGGACCGGCTGGTCGGCGGGGTGGGGCTGCGCCGCGGCCGGCGGGACGCGGGCCGGCTCCGGGTCGGTGACTCGCTCGACTTCTGGCGCGTCGAGGAGGTCGTGCCGGGCCGGCTGCTGCGGCTGCGCGCCGAGATGCGGCTCCCCGGCCTGGCCTGGCTGGAACTGACGGTCGGCCATGACGCCCAGGGCCGCACGCTGTACGGCCAGCGGGCCCTGTTCCATCCGCACGGACTGACCGGCCATGCGTACTGGTGGTCCATCTCGCCGTTCCACGCCGCGGTGTTCGGCGGTATGGCCCGCAACATCGCGGCCGCCGCCACGGCCGAGCACCACGCTCGTCCGGCGTGAACCGCCCCGCCCCACTCCGCCCCGGTCGACCGCTGCTTCGGCGTACGACACGCCAACGGCGGGCCCCCGGGCGGGCGCTGCCCGGGAACCCGCCGTCACGGCCGACTCAGTGGTGCTTCACGACGCCGGCAGCCATCCGGCCGCAGTTGGAGCCGGAAACGCTGACGCTGACCGACTCGATCGAGCCACCCCAGTCCACGCAAATGCCCTTCGCGGGCAGATAGACGGGACCGGCGTAGGAGGTGTACTGCCCGCTGTCGTAAACCCAATCGGAACTGCCGTCGGTGGCCGTGAGATACGTGTACATGTACACGGGCTTACCGGGGCTGTTGCGCACCGTCACGACGCAGTTCTTTCCGGTCTTTGCGCTGTACGTCAGGTACACGGTCCCCTTTCCGGTGACCGGTACGGAATTCACTACGCTGTAGCCGCTGCCACAGGCTCCGTTGTACGCGGCGGCCTTCGTGGCCGCGGTCGCGGTGGTGGCCGCTGTCATCGTGGCGATACTCGCCACGGCCAGCACTGCGGATCCTGCGATGGCACGTGAACGCTTCATCGGAATACCCCCGTCGGGTGGAGTGCGTCGCGTGGTCATTTCGCAGTGTTGGACAGCGGTCGGTGGTGGATGGTTGTACCGCGGAAGTGAATTCCCCGTTGTTCGAACCGGGTTGTCGAAAAATCCACCCGACTCGCGCCGCGCAGACGGTGGATGAGAGCGGACAACGGCCGGTCCCCGGCGCCGGGGGAGGCGCCGGGGACCGGTCGGGTGCGGGGGTGTACGGGATCAGTCGTCGCCGTTCGCAAGGACCTTGAGACGGGTGTACGTGCCGTTGAAGCGGTTGCGGTCGCCGACCGGGTGGCCCGAGGAGGTGTGCTGCCAGATGCTGTGAAACCGCCAGCCGGCCGGCAGCTTGCCCACGGAGGAGCCGTAGCGCGGAATCCACAGCGGGTTGGTCCTGCCGAACTTGCCGGAGTTGCCGGTGCACCGCTTCCACCAGTTGGTGGAGGTGTAGATGACCGCGTCGCGGCCGGTCTCCTCACGGTAGGTGCGCACGAAGTCGTGGATCCAGCCGACCATCGCCTTGTGGCTCTTGCCGTAGCAGGTCGCGCCGTAAGGGTTGTACTCCATGTCGAGCGCGCCGGGCAGCGTCCTGCCGTCAGCGGACCAGTCGCCGCCGTGGTCGGCGAAGTACCGCGCCTGGGAACCGCCGCTGGAGTGGTCGGGCAGCGCGAAGTGGTACGCGCCGTGGATCATGCCGGAGGCGTACGAGCCTCTGTACTGCTGCGCGAAGTACGGGTTGGTGTAGCTGGTCCCCTCGCTGGCCTTGACGTACGCGAAACGCACCCCGGACTTGCGCAGCGCATGCCAGCCGACCTTGCCGTTGTGGCTGGAGACATCGACGCCGGACACGGCCCTTTTGGAGGAGGCCCGCGGCTGGGAACCACCGGCCCGGACGACGCCTTCATGGGCCGCGATGGTGGAACCCATCCAGTCCTGTTCGGGGTGGGCGGGTCTCTTCTCGGCATCCGACGCCGTGGCGGAGCCGGGCAGCGCGAGGGGCAGAGCGAGCACGGAGAGAAGAGAGAAGAGAGTTCCGGCCGCAATAGGGACTGTACGGCGGGCCGGACCGGATCTGCGCAAGGGCATCGCATGCCTCCGAAGGCCTTCGGTTGAGTCAGGTTCGGCAGCTTTTGAGCAGAATCCTGCCGATAAGAGACTTATACGCAGAACCGCCTGACTCTATGACCCAACAGGCCGTTCGTCCGCCGACCGGCCCCGCATCTCACCCGTCTGGCGGCCGGAGTCGGTTACCCGCGCCCCCGGGTCACCCGCGCCCCCCGCCCGGACCGTTGTGCCGTACGACAGAGCGAAGCGGGCCCCGGCACTGCCGGGACCCGCTCCACCGCGCAGCGGCGAACGCGCCATTCCGCCGCTTCGCAAGCTGCTCTGTGCCGAGCCTGTCGGCCCGCATTTATGGTCCGTCATCCCCCTGGCCTCATCCGGCTCGGCCGGCCCGGAGGGCGCCGACGGCTTTTCGGCCCAGGCGGCTCAGTAGGCCGAGTCGACGTTGTCGATCGAGCCGTACCGGTCGGCCGCGTAGTTGGCGGCAGCCGTGATGTTGGCGATCGGGTCGGTGAGCTTATTGGGGGTGCCCTCGACGTGGTAGGTGTCGAAGGTGGGCTGGATCACCTGGAGCAGGCCCTTGGAGGGCGTGCCGTTGACGGCGTTGACATCCCAGCCGTTGACGGCGTTGGGGTCGCCGGCGGACTCCCGCATGATGTTGCGGTGCAGGCCCTCGTAGGAGCCGGGGATGCCCTTGTCCTTCATGATGGACAGCGACTCACGGATCCAGCCGTCCAGGTTGTTCGGGTAGTCCTTGACGGCCGGGCGCTCGGCGGAGCGGCTGGCGGCCTGCTTGGCGCTGTGCTGCTTGGCGACGGAGTCGACCTTGACGTGGTCGGCGACCGAGGCGGTCACGGCGCGGCCGGTCTTGGCGTCGTCCGCCTTGGCCGGCTGCCCCTTCGCATCGACGGGCTTGACCGCGGCCGGGGCGTGCTCAGAAGCGGCCTGAGCGGTGTCCGGCGCCGAGGTGACGGCCAGGCCCGAGGTGGCACCCGCGGCGGCCAGAACGGCCACGGCGATCTTGTGGGTGCGGGTGATGCGGGTGATGCGGGCAGCGCGGGGCAGGGTAAAGCTGGGCATGCAGATTGACCTCTTCCAGGTACTGGGGACGGGGAGGCGGCCTTTTTTGGCGGCGCGTTCCGCACTGGAGGTCTTTGCTGCGATCGCCTTGGGGCGTGAGTCGCAAGCTCGCTCTCGGTGCGTCGGAATCCATGGTTAACGCCGGCCCCGAATCGAGGCAATGGTGCTCGGTACTACTCATCTTCGTGAGATAAACCCGGATTCCAGAAGTGATAAGCGTTCCTGGCGGCGTTGGCCCGGAATGGCGGCATAGCCATCGACTAAGCGGGCTCGTAAGTGACGTACGTCGCGTGCCCCGAGTCACCTGATAGCCGCTTCAAAGGCCGCTCGGCCGGTGTGTATAAGTTGCCTGGCTCACACCGGAATTACGGTTCTCCGGCACCGATTCCGGCACGGATGGCAGCCCATTTGCCCGGTCGGCGATCCGGTGCGGAGGGCCGGGAATCCCCAAATGTGCTGTGGGACACCGAGTACGGGGCCGAATAGGGCGGCAATTGTGCCCTGATTCACGATCGGGACAGGGGCCGGTTTCGCGGGTGTGCGGCATCGCGGAACGGAGCGCGCCGGGCGGGCCTCCGGTGCGGACCCGATACGGCGATACGGCGGTGCTGCTGGTCCGTTCGCAGCAGCGCCCGGAGCTGTCGCATGACTACGGGCCCTCCACTCCCCGAAGGTGACACGCAGACAGTCATCACTCACCGTAGGGACGTGCTCATGATCCGTCGTATCACCGTAGTTCTCACCGGGCTTCTCGCCGTGGGTCTCCTGGCGACGGGCGTCGCCGCCGCGGCACCGGCCGATGGCCACCAGCAGGACAGCTCGTACCGCCGGCACCACCTCACGCTCAAGGAGCGAGAGGGACTTCGCTTCGCCGGTGAGGTTCTCGACATCCTCTTCGGCGGCGGCCTGGCAGGCCGCGACCGCTTCTGACGCGCGGCGTCGGGCACCGGCGTACGGCACGGGCCCCGTACGGCACAGGCCCAGGCACCGGCGTCCGGTAAGAGCGCCGACGCCCGGCACGAGCGCCGAACGGCAAGGGCAACGGCAATGGCCCCACCCGCGAGATGCGGGCAGGGCCACTGCCGTTGCCATGCCTGGTGCCGCACTGCGGCACCCGTATCAGTCTGCTCCGACCGTCCTCACGGTCGCGTCCCTCCGGCTCAGTAGGCCGAGTTGACGTTGTCGATCGAGCCGTACCGGTGGGCCGCGTAGTTGGCGGCGGCGGTGATGTTGGCGATCGGGTCGGTGAGCTTATGGGGCGTACCGGCCACGTGGTAGGTGTCGAAGGTGGGCTGGATCACCTGGAGCAGGCCCTTGGAGGGAACGCCGTTGATCGCGTTGATGTCCCAGTCGTTGACGGCGTTGGGGTCGCCGGCGGACTCCCGCATGATGTTGCGGTGCAGGCCCTCGTAGGAGCCGGGGATGCCCTTGTCCTTCATGATGGACAGCGACTCACGGATCCAGCCGTCGAGGTTGTTCGCGTAGCGCTTGGGGGCCGCCTTCGGCTTGGCTATGGCCTTGCGCTCGACGGACCGGTTGGCGGCCTGCTTGGCGACATGCCCCTGCTTCTCGACCGCGGTGACCTTGAGGTGGCCGGCAGTGACGGACGAGGCGGCCTGCTGGGCCTTCTTGCCGTCGTCGGCGCGGTCCTTCGCGGTGAGCGGAAGGCCGTTGGCGCTGACCGGCTTCACCGTGGCCGGTGCGTCTGCGGCGGTGGTCTGGGCGTTGCTCGGTGCCGCGGTGAACGCCAGGGCGGCGGCGCAGCTCGCGGTGGCCACCAGCGCCGCGGAGACCTTCTGGCCGCGGCTGATACGGGCAGGGCGGGGCAGGGTGAAGTTAGGCATGGGAATGTGACCTCTTCCAGGGCTTGGTGGCGGGGGAGAGCGGCCTTCGGTTGGCGCGTGAGACCGAGGGAATGGCCGCGTTCGCCGTGCTGGCTGAGGTCGCAGGCTCGTTCCCCGTGCTACGCCGAACATGGTTAGCGGGCGCCCTGGATGGTGGCAAAGATGCCTTGTACTACCTATCTTCGTGAGATAGAGCGAGATGTCCGTTGTAAATGCCGTGCTTTGCGCTCAGCGCGGGGAATGGCATCGACTAGGCATGCTCGTACGTGACGTACGTCTCGTGCCGGGCATCACCCGGCACCGTCGCCCAAAGGCCCTCCGCGACACCGCAAAGTTGCCTGGCTCACACGGAGGAAGCGCAATTCCGCAGGCGGCTTCCGCGGCGCATCGCGCTGCGGAGCGCTAAAGCGCTCGCGCCCCCTGGGGAGTCCGTAGGGGGCGCGAGCGTGCGGCAGCGGGGGCCGCGGCTTTTCAGTTCTCCAGCAGTCGTGCCGCGAGGTGCTCGATGCGTTCGTGCCACGCATTCCGTGCGGCGTCGGCGTCAAAGCCCCGCGGGCCGGTCTGGGTGAGGACGAGCCGGGCGCCATGGCCGGTGCCCCGGCCCAGCTCCCAGCGGACCGTGCCTTCCGGGTGCCAGCGATAGGCCAGTACCGAGGGGGCCGCCGCCTCGGTGACGGGTCCGGCCGGGACCTTCCCCGCGGTGAAGCCGTCCGGCGCCGGCGCACCCGCCACAGGGTCGTTTCCCGAGGTCAGCGCCGCCCAGACGGTCTCGGCGGGCCGTACGAGCTGGCGCTCGAAGCGGACCCGCGGCCCCTCCGGGGTGTCCTCGATCACCCCCTGCCCGAGATCGAACTGCTCGACATACGCCTCGTGCAGCTCTCCCGTGTCGCGCGGCACGGCCGTCGGTTCGCCGTCGAGCAGCTGGGACAGCGCGGTGAGGCACAGATGCCAGCCGGAGGCGAAGCTCGCGCCGCCGAACCGGTCGCCGAAGGTGTGCACCAAGGTCAGCAGCGAGCCGTTGCCGTCCGGTGTGATCTCCCAGCGCAGATGGTCCTCGCCCCAGGTGAAGGCGAACAGCCGGGGCTCCTCGGCGTCGGTGACCGCACCGGTCATGGCGACACCGCTCACGCCGGGCATGGAGAAGGTCATTGCGCCGCCGGGCCGGAGTTCCACGGTGACCTCGGAGGGGAACCACCGCCCGATCTGCGCCGGGTCGGTGATCGCCGCCCAGACCTTCGCGGGCGGATGGGCGAGCCTGCGCTCCATACGGAGTGCGTTGCGGCCGTCGCTTGCGGTGAGGCGGTCGGAGTGCGGGTTCATCGGGGGTCGTCCTCCATGGCGTCGAGATGCCGTTCCAGGGCGTCCAGGCTCCCGGTCCACAGATGCCGGTAGTGCGCGAGCCAGGCGTCCAGCTCCGCCAGGGGCTCGGGCCGGAGCTCGTACCAGCGGCGCCGGCCGTCCTGGCGGACCTGGACCAGCCCGGCCTCGCGCAGCACCCGCAGATGCTTGGAGGTGCCGGGCTGGCTCAGTCCGAGCTGCTCCGTGAGCTCACCGACCAGCCGGGGGCGCTCCACGAGCAGGTCGAGAATCTTGCGCCGGCTCGGCTCCGCGAGTACCTCGAACGGTAGGGGCATATCCCTAGTATGCCGCTGAGGTTATATAACTGCAAGGGAATGTAATTGCGGGGGATCACACACACGCCGGATCGGCCGCCGACGCCTCCTCGCGCACCACCGGCGCGAGACAGGGTGCCGAGCCCAGCGGCCCATCGGTGAAGAACCGGGCCGCCAAGTCCGCGACCTCTTGCGGCCGTTCGAGCACCACCCAGTGATCGGCGTCGGGAATTGTCAGAAAGCAACTGCCCGGGATGGTGGCCGCGAAGTCCCGCTGCCGGGCCGGGGAGGTCACCGTGTCGTGCTCGCCGCTGAAGACGAGCGTGGGGACACCGGTCAGTCCGCCCGAGAAGTCCGGACGGTCCGAGATCCCGCGGCGCAGCGAGTCGACGGCGTGCCGGGAGCTCCGGGCCGCATGCAGCATCGAGCGCCTGACATAGCGGTACGCCAGCTTCCTGTGGGCGACGTGCCGACGGTCGTCGAGGCACATCAGGCCCTCGGTGACCAGGGTCGCGAAGGCCTCGGTGTCGCCGTGCGAGAGATGGTCGGACGCCCGGCGCCACAGCTCCATCTGCGCTTCGCTGATGTGCGCCGGAACGCCGCCCAGGGCGAGCCGCGCGATGCGCCCGGGGAACCGCCGGGCGCATCCGTAGGCCAGGCCCGCCCCGTAGGAGAAGCCGAAGAGATTGATCCGCGGGACGTCCAGATCGTCGATGATGCCCTCGATCGCCGCGCACACGACATCGATGCTCGGCCCCGGCGGAAGCGGGTCGGCGCTCCCCATGCCCGGCAGGTCGGCGGTCACCACGTCCGCCAACGGCCCCACATGATCTTCCATCTGCGGCCAGCCGAACATTCCTTGCAGCGCGCCGCCCAGCACCAGAACGGGCTCGGTGATCCGCCGCGGCTGTCGCAGCCGGCGGTAGGAATAGGACACCCCGTGCACCGACAAGGAGCGGATTGTTTCCTCGGACATTCACATTCCTTCTCGGGGCACGGCGGGAACGGGCGCGCCGGCGCGGCGCGCGGGGGCGGTCTAGCGGGTCAGGACCAGTGCGGCGTTGTGCCCGCCGAAGCCGAGCGACGTCTTGACCGCGCAGTCGAACGCCGCCTGCCGGGCTTCCTTGTGCACGATGTCGACCGGGATACGCGGATCCAGTACCTCGAGGTTGGCGGTCGGTGGCACCAGCTGCTGCTCCAGGGCGAGCACGGTCAGCGCGGCCTCGATTCCGCCGGCGGCGCCCAGGGCGTGTCCGGTCATCCCCTTGGTCGAGGTGACCAGGGGGTGATCGCCGAGGACCCGCTGGAGCACGGCCGCCTCGATGTGGTCGTTGGCGACCGTCGAGGTGCCGTGCGCGTTGACATGGCCGACATCGCCGGCCTGCACTCCCGCGTCGGCCAGCGCGCTGCGCAGCGCCCGCTCGATGCCCTTGCCCTCGGGCTCCGGGGCCACCGCCGCGTAGGCATCGCTGGAGGCGCCGTATCCGCGGATGTGTGCACGGACGGGCGCCCGGCGTGCCCTGGCGTGCTCGGGCCGCTCCAGCACGAGGAGCCCGGCGCCCTCGCCGACCACGAAGCCGTCCCGGCCCGCGTCGAAGGGGCGGCATGCGGTGGCCGGATCGTCCCGGCGGGTGGAGACCGCCTTCATCTGGCAGGCGCTGGCGATCAGCAGCCGGGAGAGGACCGACTCGGCCCCGCCGGCGATGGCGATATCGCAGACCCCGGCGCGCAGCAGCTGATGCGCGGTGCCCAGGGCCACGGTGCCCGAGGAGCAGGCCGTGGCCACGCCCAGGCTGGGGCCCTGCGCCCCGACGTCCATACAGACGCTGCTGGCGGCGCTGTTGACAACGGTCAGCGGGGCGAGCTTGGGGGAGACCCGGCGGGCGCCGCGCTCGGCCATGGCGACATGCTGCTGGTCGTAGAACGGCAGTCCGCCGTGAGCGGAGCCGATGACCACCGCGACGCGGCTGCTGTCCCAGGACTCCGGGTCGAGTCCGGCATCGGAGACGGCCTCCCGGGCGGCGATCACCGCGAGCTGCGCGAAGCGGTCCATCAGCCGCTGGGTGGCCACCCCGAGCAGCTCGGTGGTGTCCAGATCGGTGATGGTGTACATGAAGTCGCAGGGCAGATCGGCGAGTTCTTCCTGATGGGTCACTCCGCCGGGCACCGTTTCCTGGGTGACGGAGTGCCAGGTGGCCTTCGTTCCCACGCCCGCCGCGGTCACCAGCCCCAGTCCTGTTACGGCCGCGGAGAACGGCTCCTGGCGGGCCGTCATGCCGGGACTTTGCCGTCGACGGCCGATACCAGCTGGCCCACGGTGTTCCGTGGGGTCAGCGAGACCTCGTCGAGGTCGATGTCCAGTCGTTCCTCGATGAGGACGCGGAGTTCTTCCAGCGCCAGGGAGTCGAGGCGCAGGCTGCGCAGCGGAGTCTCGTCGGCGATGTCGACCGAGGAGACCCCGAATCGTTGGACCAGCAAGGTGTTGACAACTTCTGCCGCTTTCACGTGGCGCTCCTCCGCTTGTCGTAGGCGATGCTGCCAACCGCGTCGTGGGCGGGATTTCACCGGCGGCTCCGGCTGGTTTGACCCCTCTTTATACGCCTTTGTCCCGATGACTCCCCAACCTTGGTAGCTCAATGGGGTGATGAGCGCACCGGGGTGGACGGGGCGTGGGCGCCTCGCCTTGCGGACGCTGTGGAAAGCACCTACGTACGTAACGCCGCGGAGGGGCGAGAGGTACGGGCCGGAGGCCGGCGGACTGCGGAATCCTCCGGTGTCAGGCTTCGTCGAGGGCGCTTGTCACACGCCCCAACAGGCCCTGGAGCGTGCGCAGTTCCTCGATCGTGAGGCCGGTCGCGGCCAGCATCCTGCGGGGGACCGGCAGGGCCGCCTCGCGCAGGTCGTCGCCGGCGGGGGTGAGGTGGATGGTGACCGACCGCTCGTCCTCGCTGCTCCGTTCGCGGCGTACCAGGCCGGCCGACTCCAGGCGTTTGAGGAGCGGGGAGAGGGTGCCCGAGTCCAGCCGGAGCTGTTCGCCGATGGCCTTGACCGGCTGGGAGCCGTGCTCCCACAGGACCAGCATGACCAGGTACTGGGGGTAGGTCAGGCCCAGATCCTTGAGGGCGTCCCGGTAGACGCCGCCGAAGGCCCGTGAGGCGGCGTGCAGCGAGAAGCAGACCTGGTGGTCGAGGCGGAGCAGTTCGGCGTCGGGCACCGGAGGCCTGGTCGTCGGGGTCATGGGTCCAGGTTAGCCCCCCGCAAGTCATTTAGTTGTGCGCAACTTAGTTGCGTCCAATTTAAATGTGTGCCACTGTGAGGTCATCGGGCGGCCGGGGAACGGCCGCCGCGCTACCGAAGGGGAACTGAGATGGACGCGCTGTACACCGCTGTCGCCACCGCCAACGGCCGCGAGGGCCGGGCGGTCAGCTCCGACGGCCAGATCGACCTGGCCCTGGCCATGCCTCCGGCCCTCGGCGGCAACGGCGCCGGTACCAACCCGGAGCAGCTCTTCGCCGCCGGCTACGCGGCCTGCTTCGCCAGCGCGATGAGCAATGTCGGCCGCCAGATGAAGCTCGACACCAAGGACGTCTCGGTCACCGCCGAGGTGTCCATCGGCAAGGACGACACCGGCTTCGGCCTGGGCGTCGTCATGCGGGTGGAGCTGCCGGACGCCCTCGCGGGCGAGACCGGGCGGCAGCTGGTCGAGGCGACGCACGCGTACTGCCCGTACTCCAAGGCCACCCGCGGCAACATCGACGTCGAGCTCGTCATCGAGTAGGCACGGGGCGTGCGCGGCGGGCCGGGCCCCGGCGAACACGCTGGGGACCCGGCCTGTCGGACATGTACAGATCAGTCCGCGCGCGGGGTACCGCGCCGCCGGTGGCTGCGGATCAGCTCCGCGTAGTGCCGGCCGCTGTCCTTGAGGGTGCGGGCCTGGGTCGCGAAGTCGACATGGAACAGGCCGAAGCGCTTGTCGTAGCCGTAGGCCCACTCGAAGTTGTCCATCAGCGACCAGGCGAAATACCCGGCGAGCGGTGCGCCCTGCCGGACCGCGCGGGCGCATGCCGCCACATGCCGGTGCAGATAGGCGGTGCGCTCGGGGTCCGCGACGGTGCCCCCGGGGCGGACCACGTCCGGGTAGGCGGAGCCGTTCTCGGTGACGTAGATCCTGTGCGCCGCGTACTCCCGGGTCAGGCGCAGCAGCAGAGTCTCGATGCCGCCCGCGTCGATCTCCCAGTCCATGCCCGTACGGGGCACATGCAGCCGGCGCACCGGGCGGGCGAAGGGTGCCGGACCGGCCGGCTCGGCGGCGACCACGGCCGGGAAGTAGTAGTTCAGCCCCAGCCAGTCCAGCGGCTCCGCCATGGTCTTCAGATCACCGGCGCGCTCCGGCAGCTCGACGCCGTACACCTCGCGCATGTCCGCGGGGAAGCCGCGGCCGTGCACCGGGTCGAGCCACCAGCGGTTGGTGTGCCCGTCCATCCGCCGTGCCGCCGCGGCGTCGGCCTCGGACCCCGTGGCGGGCTCGACGGTGCTCAGGTTGTTGACGATGCCGATTCCGGCGTCCGCGGCCGCGGCCCGGATCGCCTGGACGGCCAGGCCGTGACCGAGCAGCAGATGGTACGAGGCACGCACGGCCGTCGGAAGATCTGTGAGACCGGGCGCCATCCGGCCTTCGAGATGGCCGATCCAGGCCGCACACAGCGGTTCGTTGAGCGTGGCCCAGTGCGGCACCCGGTCACCGAGCTTCTCGGCGACCACCGAGGCGTACGCCGCGAAATGCTCTGCGGTCTCCCGTACGGGCCAGCCGCCACGGTCCTGGAGCGCCTGCGGCAGGTCCCAGTGGTAGAGCGTGGCGTACGGGGTGATGCCCGCTTCGAGGAGGCCGTCGACGAGCCGGTCGTAGAAGGCCAGGCCCGCGGCGTTGACCCGGCCGTCGCCGTCCGGCACGACCCGCGGCCAGGCCACCGAGAACCGGTAGGCGCCGACGCCCAGTTGGCGCATCAGCGCGATGTCCTCGCGCCAGCGGTGGTAATGCTCGCAGGCCCGGTCTCCGGTGTCGCCGTTGTCGGTCGTTCCGGGCGTGTGTGCGTAGGTGTCCCAGATGGAGGGGGCGCGGCCGTCCTCGGCGACCGCTCCCTCGATCTGGTACGCCGAGGTGGCCACGCCCCAGGCGAAGTCGTCCGGCAGGGCGGCGAAGTCGATCCGGTCGGTCACGGAGTTCCTTTCGGCGTGCGTCATTTGACGGCCCCGGCGGTGAGCCCGGCGACCAGATAGCGCTGGAGCAGCAGAAACCCGGCGACCACCGGGACGCTGACGACCAAGGACGCGGCCATGACCTGATTCCAGTAGACGTCGTTCTGGGTGGCGTAGCCCTGGAGCCCGACCGAGAGGGTGCGGGTGGTGTCGTTGGTCATCACCGAGGCGAACAGCACTTCGCCCCAGGCGGTCATGAAGGCGTACACGGCGACCGCGATGATCCCGGGGAGCGCGGCCGGCACCACGACCCGGAAGAGCGCACCGAGCGGGCCGCAGCCGTCCACGTACGCGGCCTCGTCCAGCTCGCGCGGCACCGACGCGAAGTACCCGGTGAGCATCCAGATGGAGAACGGGAGGGAGAACGTCAGATAGGTCAGGATCAGGCCGCCGCGGGAGCCGTAGAGGGCGACACCGGTGGAGTTCCCGATGTTGACGTAGATCAGGAAGAGCGGGAGCAGGAAGAGGATGCCCGGGAACATCTGCGTGGACAGGACCGTGACGGTGAAGATCCGCTTGCCGCGGAACTGATAGCGGCTCACCGCGTAGGCGGCGAAGACCGCTACGGTCACCGAGCAGAGGGTGGCCGAGCCCGCCACGATCAGCGAGTTGGTGAAGTACCGGGCGAGCGGAACGGTGTGCCAGATGTCGAGGTAGGGGCGGACCGTCAGCTCGCTCGGCAGCCAGCGGAAGGCCCCCGAGACGTCCTCCAGCGGTTTGAGCGAGCTGCTGAGCATGACGTACACCGGGAGCAGCACGAAGCCGGCCAGTGCGGTGAGGAAGATCCGGCGGGTCCAGAGGAACGAGCGGGGCGGGGCGGTGGGGGAGCGCCGGCGGCCGGCTGTACGGGGCGCGCGGACAGTGTCGCTAGGCATCGGCATGCTTCCTTCCGCGCGAGGTGGCCAGGAGATAGCCGGCCGTCACCACCAGCAGGAAGAGCAGTAGCAGGACGGACATGGCCGAGCCGGTACCGAAGTTCCAGGTGACGAACGAGGACTGGTAGATGTGGATGGAGAGGAGGTCGGCGGCCTCCGGAGCGGCCTTCCCGAACAGCACATACGGCGTGTTGAAGTCGTTGAACGACCACAGGAACAGCACCAGCACCAGCACCTGGTTGATCGGCCGTAAGGAGGGCAGGGTGATCCGGCGGATCTGCCGGACCATGCCCGCTCCGTCGAGCGCCGCCGCCTCGTAGAGGTCCTTGGGGATGTTCTGGAGCGCGGCCATCACCACGAGGAAGGCGAACGGCCAGGTCTTCCAGACGGCGACCACGAGCAGCGCGAGGAAGCTGTTGTCGCCGAGCAGCCAGAAGGGCCGGCCGTCGGTGAGGTGCAGTTGGTCGTGCAGCACATGGTTGACCAGGCCGTTGTCCCTTTGGAACATAAAGGCCCAGGTGATCACCGCGGCGTAGATCGGCAGCGCGTAGGGCGTGAGGAAGACGGCCCGCAGCAGACCGCGGCCCCGGAAGTTCTCCTGAAGGAAGATCGCGGCCGCGGTGCCCAGGAGCCAGCACAGGCCGACCGTCAGCACGCTGAACGCACAGGTGACGACGAAGGAGTGCAGCAGCGTGGCTCCCACGGGGGCGTCGACATCCACGGTGACGCGGTAGTTGCCCAGCCCCTTCCACGGGGCGGCGCCCCAGTTGCCGAGGAAGAGCTGGGTCAGGTCCTTGAAGCTCATCACGATGCCGATGACCATCGGGACGAGGTGGACCAGCAGTTCCAGCAGCAGCGCGGGGAGCAGCAGCAGATACGGCAGGCCTGCGCGGCGCAGCCTGGCGACGGTCCTCATTTCGTCATCTGCTGCTCGGCCTTGCCCAGCCGCGCCTTGACGGAGGCGGTCGTCACCGGGTGGCCGGCCGCCGCATCGGCGAACAGGTCCTTGACGGCGGTGCCGACGGACGTCTCGAACTGGGACTCCTCCGCGATCTGGGGGAGCGGCGTGGCACTCCTGGCGAGCGTCTCGCGCAGCACCTTGGTGTCCTGGCGGTTGAACGCCGGGTCCTGCTGGGCGGCCGTGACGGGCGGTATGGAGCCGTAGGTCTTGTTGAGCAGCCGCTGTTCGCTGTCGCTCGTCATGAACGTCACGAACTTCCGCGCGCCGTGGAGATTGTGGGTGTTCTTGAAGACGGCGATATTGATGCCGGCGAGCATGGAGTTGGTCTGCCGGCCGGTGCCCGGGGTGCCGGACGGCACGGGCACCGGAGCGACGCCCCACTCGTCCGGCTTCATCCCGTCGGCCGCGAAGGTGGTGGCCGCGGCCTGCCACAGCACCATCGCGGTCCGGCCCGTGGCGAAGTCCCGCAGCGACTGGTTCTGCCCGTACTCCGCATTGCCCGGGGCGATGATCTTGTCCTTGGCCATGAAGTCGATGTACTGCTTGACCGCCGCGACCGCGCCGTCCGAGGTGAAGGTGGGTCTGCCGGAGCGGTCGAAGAAGTCGGCGCCGTGCTGCTTGCCGAGGGCGAAGGCCTGATGGATGTTGTTGGTCAGCTGACCGCCCTCGGCGCCCAGGCCCCACTTGCCCTTCTTGGAGATCCGCTTGCCGTCCGCGACCAACTCGTCCCAGGTGGCCGGGGGTTTGCTGATACCGGCGTCCTGGAACATCCGCTTGTTGTAGTAGAGCGCATAGGCCAGCGAGTACAGCGGGATCGCGGCCGGGTCCTTGCCGGCCACGCCCGTGGCGTCCAGTGCGGGGGCAAGGAAGCGGTCGCGTCCGCCGATCGCGTCCAGGTTCTCCTTGTTCCAGGGGAGCAGAGCGCCGGTGGCCTGAAGCGAAGCGGACCAGGTGTTGCCGATGTTGAGGACGTCGGGCCCCTGGCCCGATGTCGTGGCGGTGAGGATCCGGTTGAGCAGATCGGGCCAGGGGATCACCTCCAGCTTCACCTTGATCCCGGTCTGCCGCTCGAACTTCTTCAGTTCGGGACCGAGGATCTTCTTGTCCGCCTCGACATTCGGCCCCTGGTTGGAAGCCCAGTACGTCAGCGTCGTGGGGGAGTCGTCGCCGGCTCCTCCGGGGCTCGTCCCGCCGCCGCATCCGGATGCCGCGGCGGCGAGCGCGGTGACAGTGGCGGTGACGATCGCGGCTCGGAGTATGCGCATGACGGATACGCCTCTCTCTGAGGAGTCCGGAGGGAGGCCGTGTTCACTTCCTGAACGGCCTCATGGCTTAACTTAGGACGTGAGTTAAGGCCCGAGAGAAGGGTGCGTCAAGAGAGCGGACACCGCCAGGTCGCGGGCCAGAAGGGAACAAGATGGTCGAGCGATCCCAACGCACCGTGCGTGACCTGCGGAGGGCCAATCGCCGTGCGGTCCTGCAACGGCTGTATTCCGACGGGCCCATGAGCCGCCAGGAGCTCGGGCCGGCAACGGGCCTCAGTTCAGGCTCCGTCAGCAACGTGGTCACCGAACTCGCCGACGAAGGACTGCTGGAGGAGGCCGGAGTGGTCGAATCCGACGGCGGCCGGCCGCGCACCCTGCTCCGGGTGGCCCCGGCGAGCGGCGCTCTGATCGGTGTGGATGTCGGCGAGACCCGGGTCAGGGTCGAACTCTTCGACGTCGCCATGACCGAACTCGCCCGTTCGGAACGCCCGTTGGCGCACCACGGCTACGACGTGACCCTGATCGTCCGCCATATCGCCGACGGCATCGCCACTGTGCTGCGGGAGAGCGCGGTGGCCCCCGAGGGCCTGCTCGGCGTCGGCGTCGGGGTCCCCGGCATCCTCGACCGGGGCGGGCCCGGCGGCGCGGTCGTCCACGGTCAGACCATCGGCTGGGACGCCGTACCGCTGGAGGCGCTGCTGTGCGAGGCCGTCGGACTCCCGGACGGCGTGGGCTTCTTCCTCAGCAACGGCGCCAAGGCGCTGGGCCAGGCCGAGATGTGGTTCGGCGGCGGCCGCGGGGCCAAGGACGCGGCCATTGTGCTCTTCGGATCGGGCGTCGGCGCCTGCATCGTCACCGGCGGTGTCATCGACGGCGGTGCGGGCCACAGTGCCGGTGAATGGGGGCACCTGACGGTCAGCGTCCGCGGCCGGCGCTGCCGCTGCGGTGCCCGCGGCTGCCTGGAGGCCTACACCGGGGCCGAGGCGCTGCTACAGCGCTGGCAGGAGGCGGGCGGCCGGCTGCCCGCGGACGCCGGCGAGGAAACGGGGCTCACCGCCCTGCTCGCCGCCGCCTACCCACCGGACGACGGTACGGCCGCCGACCCGGTTGCGCGCTCCGTCCTGGACGAGACCGCGGAGTACCTCGGCGCCGGGATCTCCGGCCTGGTCAACCTCTTCAGCCCCGAACGGGTCCTCATCGGCGGCTGGGCCGGCCTCCAGCTCGGCCCGTACCTCCTCCCCGCCGTGCGCGCCCACGCCACCGCCTACTCCCTCGCCCACCCCGCCGGCCGCGTCACCATCGATCTCGGCAGCCTCGGCCCGGACGCCGTCACGGTCGGCGCGGCGACACTGCCCCTGGCGGACTTCTTCGCCAACGGGGGGCGCCGCACCGCACCGGCCCGCACACCGGGGGAGCGGGCCGCCGTGCCGGCAGGGCGCAGGGCGCCGGCGGGACGGCCGCGGGGTGGGTGAACAGCGCCGCGGTGGCGCGGCGCGGGAGGGCCGGGCCCGTCGGACGGCGACCGTGCGGCGGCCGGCCGCTCCGCCGACGGGCGAGCCCCCTGCGCCTCGACCTCAGGCGTCCTCGGCCGCGTAGACCCGCTGCCCCCCGACGAACGTCTGGAGCACACGGGTCGCGGCGATCTCCTCGTCGGCGCCGTCGAAGGGGTCCCGGTCGAGGACGACCAGGTCGGCCAGCTTTCCCGGCTGGATGGTGCCGGTGTCGTCGAGGTGGTTGGCGTAGGCGCTGCCGGCCGTGTACGCGGCGAGCGCCGAGCCCAGGTCGATGCGCTGCTCGGGCAGGAAGACCGGTGCCGAGGGCGGACCGTCCGGCGCGCGGCGGTTGACCGCGACATGCAGGGCGGCGATCGGGTCGGGGGAGCTGACCGGCCAGTCGCTGCCCGCCGCGAGGGTGGCGCCCGAGCGCAGCAGATCCCCGAACGGGTACTGCCAGGCGGCCCGTTCGGGGCCCAGGTAGGGGATGGTCAGCTCGTCCATCTGCGGCTCGTGGGCCGCCCAGAGCGCCTGGATGTTCGCCGTCGCGCCGAGCCGGCGGAAGCGCGGGACGTCGTCGGGGTGGACCACCTGGAGATGGGCGAGGTGCGGCCGGGTGTCGCGCAGACCGTTCGTCCGCCGGGCCGCCTCGACCGCGTCCAGCGCTTCGCGGACGGCCCGGTCGCCCAGGGCGTGGAAGTGCACCTGGAAGCCCTCCGCGTCCAGCCGGGTGACGTACGTCCGCAGGTCCTCGGGGTCGATGAAGGAGATGCCGCTGTTGTCGGAGGCGCAGCCGCAGGCGGTGAGATAGGGGCTGAGCAGGGCGGCCGTGTGGTTCTCGGCGATCCCGTCCTGCATGATCTTGACGCTGGTCGCCCGGAGCCGTCCGCCCGTCAACTCCTTCCGGCGGGCGAGGAGTTCGGGGATCTGCTCCGCCCCGCGGGACCGGTCCCACCACAGCGCCCCCGTTACCCGTGCGGTGAGTTTGCCGTCGCGCCGGGCGGCCACGTACGCGGGGGTGGCGTCGGCCCCTCCGGGACCGCGGCCCAGCATCGCGTCCTGCCATGCGGTTACTCCGTACCCATGGAGGAGACGCTGCGCCCTGAGCAGTCCGGCGGTCTGCTCGGCGAGCGTCGCTTCCGGGATCAGGTCGGCCACCAGCTGCATGGCGCCCTCCTGGAGCATGCCGGTCGGGTGGCCTTCGGCGTCCCGCTCGATCCGCCCGTCGGACGGGTCCGGCGTACGGGAGGTGATCCCGGCCCGTTCCAGGGCAAGGGAGTTGGCCCAGCCGCCGTGGTGATCGCGGTTGAGGAGGAACACCGGGCGGTCGGGCACGAGGGCGTCCAGGAACTCCCTCGTCGGCATGCCGCCGGGGAACGCCTCCATGGACCAGCCGCCCCCGGTGATCCACGGTGCCTCCGGATGCGCTGCCGCGTAGGCGCTGATCAGTTCGCGGTACGCCTCGGCGGTGACGGCCGCGCTCAGATCGCACAGCGCCAACTCCAGCCCGCCGCCGACCGGATGGACATGGGCGTCCTGGAAACCGGGGATGAGCAGCTTCCCGTGCAGATCGACGACCTCCGTGGCGGGCCCGATCAGGTCATGGACCGCCGCGTCGTGCCCGACGGCGACGATGCGGTCCCCGCGCACCGCCACCGCGCTCGCCCGGGTGCGTGCGGAGTCGACGGTGTGCACGGGGCCGGAGAGGAAGACGAGGTCGGCGGGGCCGTTGCCGGTGGCCCCGGGGCCGGCGGTGTCCGGGTTCGGCTCCGGGTCCACGGTGGTGCGGAGATCCATGTGGTTGCTGCTCCAGGTGTGTTGGGTGTCTGGGTATGTGGGTGTGTGGGGCGAGGGCGGTCGTCAGGGGCGCGGGCGGACGGCGGGCCGGGCCCGCGCTCAGCCCTCCGAGGGGGTGGGGAGCGGGGTGGCGTTCGCGTCCATCGGCAGGCTGACCGACTCGGCGTCCGTCCCTTGCCCGGTGCGGAAGTACGGGGCGCGGCGCACCCACTTGGCCCAGGCGGCGGTGGCCAGGCCGAGCAGGATGAACAGGGCGGGCAGCAGCAGCATGAACCAGCCGTTGTCCGGGCTCGCCTCGAAGTGGTCGCTCATGGTGGCGTAGTCCCAGACGAGGTAGCCGCCGAGCCCGAAGAGTGCCAGCGCGCTCGCCGCCGGGACGACCACGTCCCGCAGCGCGCGTACCGCCCCGTCGCGCAGGCTGTGGCGGAAGCGCACCGCGCAGGCGAGTGCGGTGAGTCCGTAGTAGAGGGCCACGGTCAGGCCGATCGAGTTGACGGCCGTCAGGATCATCTCGTTGAGCTTGGGTATGCCGACCGCGAGCACGGCGAGCAGTGCGGCGAGAGCCATGATCAGCAGGGTGCCGACGGCGGGGGAGCCGTAGCGCGGGTGCACCCGCTGCCACACCGGGCCCAGCGTCCGGTCGCGGGCCATCGCCAGCGCGCCGCGGGCGGTGGGGATGACGCTCGACTGGAGAGAGGCGAAGGCGGAGCACATCAGGGCGGCCAGGGGCAGCGAGGCCCAGGGCTCCGGTGCCAGTTCGCTGCCGAGGAAGGTGAGTGCCTGCGGCCCGTTGTGGATGAGTTCGCCGGTGCTCATCACCCGCTGGAAGGCGAACGCACCGACCAGGAACAGCCCCAGCATCGCCACCAGCGCGATCAGTCCGCCGCGGGCCGCGTCGGTGGCGCTACGGGTCTCCTCGTTGACACTGAACGCGGCATCCCAGCCCCAGTAGAAGAACACCGCCAGCACCATCCCCTGGGCCAGCGCCTGGGGGGAGGAGATCTCGAACGGGTTGAGCCAGGACAGCGAGAACGGCTGATCGCCGGTGAACAGGGCGTAGCCGCAGAAGAGCAGCAGAACCGTGTACTCGAAGACCAGCAGCCACATCTGGAGCCGGGTCGCGGCCCGCACGCCCGTGATGGCGGTGACCGTGACGATGACCAGCGCGACCAGGCCGACGGCGGTGCTGATGCCGGTCGAGGCCGGATCCAGCCGGATCCCCCAGACGCTGTGCAGGCCCATCTTGTTGAGGAACTGGAGCACGACGGAGCCGGTCACCGCACCCGTGTACGCCATGAAGATCACGTTGCCGACCAGCACCACCCACCCGGTCAGGAAGCCGGGCCAGGGGCCGATGGACCGGCCCACCCAGGTGTAGCCGCTGCCGCAGTTCGGTTCGGTGCGGTTGAGCCGGGCGTACGACAGCGCGATACCGAGGATGGGCAGGAAGGCCAGCAGCAACAGGGCGGGCGTCTGCCGGCCGGTGTACGCGGCCAGAGTGCCCATTCCGATACCGATGCTGGTGGTCGCGGCGGTGCTCGACGCGGCGATCGCCACCCCGTCCTTCACCCCCAGCGAGCGGCGCATTCTCGCCGGGCCGGGGTCCTGCTGCACTGCGGAAGGCATGGCACTCACTCCTTGGACGGCGGGCCGGGACCGGTCTCGGCCGGCCAGGGGGGCGTGGAGGTGCGGGTGGGGCGGCGGGGCAGGGCGGCGCGGGCCGGAACCTGGATCGGGGTCCGGTCGCGTCGTACGGAAGGGGGGTGGTGCGTGATGTGGCACCGCGGTGATCCGTGTATGTCCGCCGATGAAACAGCCCCTTCACCCTTGTGTCAACGGTGTTGACGTAACCTGGTGATTAACTGGCTCCGAGAGGGCCCGGGGGCCGGGGCGGAGTGAAGCGGAGGGTTTCGGCGTGGCGGAGAGCGAGCGCGTCCCGGTCGAGCGCAAGCGGCGCCGGCCGACCAGTTCAGGCGTGGTCCTGTCGGCCGACCTCATCGTCGACGCCGCATGCGAACTCATCGACGCCCAGGGGGCGCAGGCCTTCACGGTGCGCAAACTCGGCGCCGCTCTCGGCGCCGACCCGTCCGCGGTCTACCGCTACTTCCGCAACACCGAGGATCTGCTGCTGGCGCTGGCCGACCGCCTCATCGGCGAGTCCATGACCGGCTTCGCCCCCAGTGGCGACTGGGCCGCCGACCTGCGCGACTTCGGTCTGCGGGCCTACCGTTCCGCGCTGCGCCACCCGCAGATCGCCGTGTTCAGCACCGTCCGGGTCACGGGCCGGCCGCATGAGCAGCATGCGGTCGACACCGGCATCGGTCTGCTGCTCCAGGCCGGGTTCGACGAGGCCGGCGCCGTTCGCCACTACCACGCACTCGTCGACACCGCCCTCGGCCATGCGGCCCTGGACGCCGGCGTCCTGCGACTGGCGCCCGCCCAGCGCGCGGCGGACGAGCAGGCCTGGCAGGACGCGTACGCCGGTCTGCCCGCGGAGGACTTCCCCAGCCTGCACCGCGTACGGGAGCATCTCCCGCTCATGGCGGGCTCGGCCGTCGAGCCCGCGCTCGACCTGCTCATCGGGGCCCTGCGGCGAGAGGCGGCGGAGCGGGAGGGGTGACGGGGGCTATCCGGGCATTTCGCTCACTCGGGTGCAAACATGAGGCATGCCCCTTCCATGGCGGATGCCTCTGCGCGGACGACGGGAACTGAGCCGCGTCCTGCTGCTGCTCCCGGTCGGGCTCATCGTGGCGGTCTGCGTGATCGATGTTCTCGCGCCGCCCGACATCCATCTCGGGCCGCTGCTCGTCGCGGCTCCCGCGATCACCGCGGCCTTCGCCGGGCCTCGTGCGACGGCGGCGATCGGTGCGCTGGCGGTGGCCGCCCAGGTGTCCATCGGCATCGCGCGCCAGGTGCTGTTCACCGAGAATCTGCAGGCCCAGATCGCCTCGCTGGTGGTCGTCTCCGGGCTGGTCGTGCTCTTCACGGTCGTACGGGAGCGAAACGAACGCCGGCTCACACAGAGCCGCTCGGTGGCCACCGTCGCGCAGCAGGTCCTGCTCCGTCCGCTGCCCGCCCGCAGTGGTGCCCTGGAGATCGCCTCCTTCTATCTGGCGGCCGAGGAGGAGGCGGAGATGGGCGGTGATCTGTTCGCGGCGGCGCGCACCACCACCAGCACCCGGCTGATCATCGGCGACGTCCGGGGCAAGGGGCTGCCCGCCTACAGTCACGCCGCCCTCCTCCTGGGCGCCTTCCGGGCGGCCGCCCACCGCCAGGCCACCCTGCCCAGACTGGCCGTCCACCTCGACGGAGCCGTCCGCTGGGACAGCAGCCAGTGGGACAGCGTGCCGGGCGCCGAGAGCAGGTCGGAAACGGTGACCGGCGCCGACCCCGGCACGGCCGCCGGCCTCCTCTCCGCCGCCGCTCCGGTTCCCGACCCCGACACCGTCCGCAACCCCGATTCCGTTCGCAACCCCGATTCCGTCCTCGACACCGACGAGACCTTCGCGACCGTCGCGCTGCTGGACATCCCCGACCGCTGGCACGTCCTCCGCCTGATCAGCTGCGGTCACCCGCCCCCACTGCTGCTGCGCAACGGGCGGGCCACCCCGCTGTCCGCAGAGCGGCCCGCGCTGCCCGTCGGCCTCGGCGTGCTGGCCGGCGCCCCCGACTACGAGGTCGAGACCTTCCCCTTCGAGCCAGGAGATCTGCTGCTGCTCTACACGGACGGGGTGAGCGAGGCCCGTGACGGCAAGGGCACCTTCTACCCTCTAGCCGAGCGCGCAGGAGCCTGGAGCGAGAGCAGTCCTCGGCAGGTACTGCGCCGACTGCGCGTGGACCTGCTGGGGCACACGAACGGCCGGCTCGGCGATGACGCCGCCGCGGTCGCGCTGCGGCGCCTGCCCGGCCCGCCGCCTGCCGCGGGGCAGGGCGCTTCCTCGGTGAGGGCCGGGGCGGACGATCCGACCTCGCAGGGATGAATTCCATCACCCTCTGAATTCCGCAACATATCGGGCATGCCGCAAGCAGCATTCCCTCCGGAAATTCCCTTTTGCTAGTACATATTCTGTTTCGCGGCATCACCCTGCGCTACCGGCCCTCCCCCTCCGCTGCCCTCCGGTCTGCTGTTCTCCGCCTGACGCTTCCTCAGTGCCGCCCCACTTGATAGACACGTCCGCATCATCCGCAAGTGGCACAGGACGCGCACCATGACCGACCGCAACAGCTCTGACCACCAGATATTCGAGCTCGACCTCGCCGCGCACGAAGCCCGTCGACGGACCGAAGTCCTCGCGGCGCTGGGTGACTCCTGGGACCCCGTCGCGGTGATGGAGGGCGAGAACGACGCGTACCGGCTCCTCTACTCGGGCCTGGACGCGGAGCAGCAGGCCACCTACGACATGCTGGTCGCCGCCGAGGTGCTGCCGGGCCCCGGGCAGGCCTGAGCATGCTGCCGCTCGACCCGACCGCCGATATCGGCCGTCGCGCCTGGGTCCCGTGCCCGCGCTGCCAGGACCACCAGGGCTGCGGCACCTGCCTCGACGGCCGCACCTGCGGTGACCACTGGCGCTACCTTCTGTCGAACAAGGGCAGCGTCCTGCACCTCCAGTGCCCCAACTGCACCCACCTGTGGGCCTGGCAGTCGGGCTTCGGAGCGGGCGGCCGCACCGACGGCTGACGCCGGACCACCAGCTGACGCCGGACCACCACCGGGCCGACGGCCGAGCCCCCGGACGCCGACGAGTACGGGACGGCCGCCGGGTACCCCCGCCCCGCGCACCGCCCACCGCCCCCGCCCGTCGGCGCGTGCTACGCCAGTTGCTGCCTCGCCTCCCCGTGCGCGGTCTCGAGTGCCTTTTCGGCCGGTACGGCACGATCCGGCTGCACCCCTACGCCCTCCCAGTTGGTGCCCGTGACGGCGTTGATGGTCCGGGCCATCGGCACGGTGACCGTGATGTGCTCCGTCACCGGATACCGGGCGGTGGGGTGCGCACCGCCTCTCGTCGTCTCGCCGACCACCTCGGCACGGCCGTGAGCCTGGAGGGTGTACGCCACGTCCTCGCCGCCCGAGAAGGTGGTCGCGCTGGTGAGCACGTACACCGGACGGCCGAGATAGCGCGGCGCGGGCAGATAGGGGAGGGTCCAGTACTGCCGGGTGGAGTCGGTGGAGCGCTCGTAGAAGTCGTTGAGGTGCACCTCGTCGTCGGGGAAGAAATAGCTGCACCACATCGCGGCGCCCGCGGGTGAGCCTCCGCGGCACTCCCGCAGATCGAGAAGGAGGGCACGTGTGTGCGCCACCAGCTCCATGGCCGCACCGATCGCGCGGGCGCCCTCCCCGGCGTCGGCAATCCATCGGACGTCCAGATAGCCGATGTTGCCGTCGAGCTGTTCGCAGCGGCGGATGCCCTGGTTCTCGACCCGCATCAATGCGAGGAAGGCTGCCCGGCCTGCATCGTCGTCTCCGGGTCCGGTGGACCGGGGCTCGTCCTCCCACAACAGCCTGAGGTGTCTGTCCGGGCAGGCCTCCTGGAAATGCGCGGTCACCGTCTCGCACAGCGCGGCACCGCTCAGTGAGTCGTACTCACCGGCTGCCAGCCGGGCGCGGACCGCCCGGTCGGCCTCCGCGGCGCCCCGGGGGAAGACATAGCCCGCCATGATGCGGTCGAGGGTGCTGTTGATGATCTCTGTGTTGCCGGACATTGCCAGTGATCCTCGCTTCGGGGTCGGGTGTGCCGAGGCCGCCGGTGCGGGCGGCCTTCGCGCTTCGGTGCGGTGCGGCGGACGTGCGGCGGCGGTAGCGTGCGGTTCATGGAGCTGCGCGCCCGATCGCTTTGGCTGTTGACCGAGCCGCTGCATGCGGTCTGCTACTTCGACGACAAGTGCCGTGACCTGGGCAAGGACCTCGGTCTCAAGGGCTTCTGGATGGGGTACTTCGCCTCGCGCACGGCGCCCCTGGGGGCGGTGGAACCCGCGGCGGCCACGGCCGTGCTCGGGGTGTTCGCCCCGGGGATGGTGGCCCGTGCGCTGCCCGCGGCCTGGAGCGTCACCAGCCCGGCGCACGTCCTCGGCGAGCGCGGCAGCCGTGCGGCCCACGCACTGCGCGGGGTCGCCCCCGAGCTGGAGCACGCAGCAGCGGACATGCTGCCCCCGCTCCAGACGATCGTCGACGCGGCACCGGCCACCGCCCGCCCCCTGTTCGCCGCCAACCGCGCGCTGTGCGACCACGCCGACCCCGTCGAGCGGTTGTGGCAACTGGTCACCGCTCTGCGGGAGTTCAGAGGCGATGCGCATATCGCCGTGCTCGCCGACGAAGGCCTCGACGGCTGCGAGGCCCTCGTCCTGGCCGCCGCATCGGGCCGTGTTCCCCGGGACACCATGCGGCAGGACCGCGGATGGAGCGAGGAGGAGTGGTCCGCAGCGGCCGACCGGCTGCGCTCCCGTGGCCTCGTGGACGCACAAGGCGACGCAACCGAACACGGCCGGCAGGAACGGGAGCGCATCGAGGCGGCAACCGACCGGCTGGCCGGCCGACTGCTGCATCCACTGCCCGAGGCGGAGACCGAGCGCATGCTGCACACGCTGGAACCCGTGGTCCGGCGCATCCTGGCCGCGGATGTGCTGCCCTTCCCCAACCCGATCGGTCTGCCGCACCTCGACGAGCCCACGCCGCGCAGCGCCAACTCCCGCTAGCCCAGCCGCTTTCCGGCCTCCTTGAGCTTCTGCTGGAGATCCACCGTGTCGGATGCGGGCGGCGCCTGGACCGTGACCGGCTTGTTGACGTCGAAGAACCGTATGGTCACGTCCAGCGGGCCCTGGGCCGCCTGCGCACGCTCACGGAACTTCACGGTGCGGTCGTCGGGACCGACCCACATGTCGAGGCTCAGCTTGGTCACGCCGAGCTGCTTGTACTGCTCGATGACCCTCTTGCGGCGCTCGGTGTTCAGCGCGCTCTTGGAGGCCCGCTTGGTCAGCAGCTCCGTCACATCGACCACACCGGCGTAGTGCGTCGTCCGCACCCCGCCGACGGTCTCCTCGCCGACCTTCTTGACGTGGTCCGACTGCGGGAGCAACGACGCCTGCGCCGCCGGGTCCTGGTCGGCCTGCCGCTCCATCCCCCCGAGGCCGCCGCCCCCCGCGCCCTTCTTGCCCTTCATGGCGAACTTGAGCCAGTGCTTCCCGTCCATCGCGTCTGCAGCCTGCCGGCCCCCGCCGAGATACACCGCGTCCCCGACGAGCCGCACCGAGAACTCGCCCTCCTCCTTGCCCCCGGAGGCCTTCATCCGCATATCGATGGCGCGCGGACGGAGGCTGAACGCCACCTTGCCCTCGACGGTCCCCTGGCCCGGGACCTTGCCGGAGAGGTGATACGACACGGAGCTGAGCTTGGCGCCCTTGTTGACGGCCTTCTGCACCGCGGCGACCGGCATGGCGTTGAGGTTCCCCGACGCGGCTCTGCGGTCGTCGGACGCGCCGCCGGACGCCGTGCATGCCGCCGTGCCGCACAGGACGGCTCCGGTGAGCAGCGTCCCCACGACGCGGGACGAGGTACGGGAAAAACGAGTCATGGCCCCCCCATGAGCACATGGAACGATAAAAATGTCGTCGATCACGACACTAGCCCACGACACCGACAATCGGCGTTGCGTATTTACGCAGCCACGTGACCAGGGAATATGACATCCGGACCACGTCGAGCGCGATCGAGGGCCGCGCACCGGGGTGATTTTCATCTGGTGGTTCGATGGGTGCTTTGGGGTGCTTTGCTGAGTCAGATCGGGACACCTCTGCCCAAGAGGCGTTGAATGAGTATGGATCCTAGAGAGTTGTGGGACCGCAACGCCGTGCTGGCAGAAGCGTTTTGTCTGGGCGATGAGCGGGTGCGTGAGGCGCAGGCCAGGCTTGACGAGGCGCAGGCCGACCGGTCACGGGTTTTGGCGGCGTTTGCGGTAACGGTGGGCAGTACCGGCGCGGTGGCCGGTCTGTTCGGTTTGAACGAGCGTGAAGTGCGGATCGCCCGGCGCACGGTGGGCAAGGACGACGCCCGCGCCGTGGCCGAAGAGCTGCTGGCGGCCGCCACTCCCGCTGCGCCGGCGAGGGAGCCGGACGAGGCCTCGCCGGCGCCCGATCCCGCTGCCGAATATCCCCACCAGAACCCGACTGCCGGAACGCGCCCCGCCGGCTCGCCCCGTGAGGGTGCCGGCGGCGCAGGAGCCCCGGAACAGAACTGGTCCCCGGCGATGGACGCGGTCCTCATCGGCAGTTGGCAGACCGGGGTGGATTTGCGTGAACTTGCCGCCGAATTCGGGCTCGACCTGACCCGCCTGGTCACCCGCGCCCAACAGCTGTCCGCCCAGGGGCGGTTCTATCCGGGCCCGGCCGAGAACCATGCAGGACGCCACCGGCGCGGCCCCGGCGATGTGCACGAGGCCGAATACACCATCCCCGCACAGCAGACGGCCGCCTGGAACGCCGCGCCCTCCGGATACCAGATGGCATCGGCCTGGCACACCGGCACGATGCCGTCCGCCGATTCCGTCCCGGACATGGCCGCTCTTGCCTCGGAATGGGACAACGCCCTCGCCCCGTGGGGGACCCTCGCGCCCTCGCACGAGGATTCCGCACCGGCCCATCAGCCCTGGGCCCAATACCACCTCAGTTCCTGACTTCGACACGATTCCCCGGCACTACGTACGTACCCCGCCCCCGCAGGCCGTCACCGGGCCTGCCGAGGACGACACGTCCCCGCCCGGATTCCTGAGCGGGGACGATGAGAGGAGGAGGCCGAGGCCATGGCGACCGAGGAAGCGCGGGCCGGTGCGCTGGACGGAAAGGTCGCGCTGGTCGCCGGGGCCACGCGAGGTGCCGGGCGGGCGATCGCGGTGGAACTCGCCCGCGCGGGCGCCGTGGTGTACGCCACCGGGCGCAGCAGCCGGACCGCGGGCCGCTCGGAGATCAACCGGCCGGAGACGATCGAGAAGACCGGTGAACTGATCACCGAGGCCGGGGGCACCGGTACGGCTCTACGGGTGGACCACCTCGACAGCGACCAGGTCCGCGATCTCGTCCAGCGCATCGACCGCGACCACGGCCGCCTCGACATCCTCGTCAACGACATCTTCGGCGGCGATGCCTACGCCCAGTTCGGCACCACCCTCTGGGAGCACGATCTCACCGGCGGCCTGCGGATGCTGCGCATGGGCATCGACACCCACGCGATCACCAGCCACCACGCGCTGCCACTGCTCATCCGCCGCCCCGGCGGGCTGGTGATCGAGATGACTGACGGCACCGCGGAGTACAACGTCGCCTACCGGCACCACGAGGGCTTCTTCTACGACCTGGTCAAGGCCGCCGTGCAGCGGATGACCCTGGCCCAGAGCCATGAACTCGCCCCGCACCACGGCTGCGCCGTCGCCGTGACCCCCGGCTGGCTGCGCTCGGAGAAGATGCTCGAGGCCTTCGGTGTGACCGAGGACAACTGGCGGGAGGCGACCGTGAAGGTGCCGCACTTCTGCATCGCCGAATCCCCGGTCTATGTCGCGCGGGCGGTCGTCGCCCTCGCCGCCGCCCCGGACGTCGCGCGCTGGACGGGCACGGTCGTCTCCAGCGGGCAACTCGCGCCCCTCTACGGATTCACCGACACCGACGGCACCCGGCCGGACTGCTGGCGCTACGTCGTCGAGGTCCAGGACCGGGGCCTCCCGGCCGACGACACCGGCTATCGCTGACGGCCGCCCGTCACGGGGAGGCCGCGCGGCGCTGGCGGGTGCCTGTTCCGGGCCCTGAAGGGGGGAGGGAACCCTTCCGCCGGAGCCCTGGGCGAGCCGGCTAGCCCGCCGTCTCGCCCGCATGCGGCGTCAGCGTCCCCGCCGCGACCAGGGCGAACAGGACTATGCCCAGCAGGATGCGGTAGATGACGAAGGGCATGAAGCTCTTGTGGGAGATGAACTTCATGAACCATGCGATCACGGCATAGCCGACGACGAAGGCGATGACCGTGGCGAAGACGGTGGGACCCCAGGCGACATGGCCCTGGCCGGCGTCCTTGAGCTCGAAGACGCCGGAGGCCAGGACCGCAGGGATGGCGAGCAGGAACGAGTAGCGGGCCGCGGATTCGCGGGTGTAGCCCATGAGGAGGCCGCCGCTGATCGTGGCGCCCGAGCGGGAGACGCCGGGGATGAGTGCCATGGCTTGGCAGACGCCGTACAGCAGGCCGTCCTTGACGCTGAGGTCGGTGAGGCTCTTGCGCTGTTTCGCGGCGCGGTGCCGGCCGCCGGTCTCGTCGCGGGCGGCCAGCCGGTCGGCGATGCCGAGGACCACGCCCATCACGATGAGGGTGGTGGCGATCAGCCGCAGATCGCGGAACGGGCCCTCGATGGCGTCCTTGAGCGTGATGCCCAGGACGCCGATCGGGATCGAGCCGACGATCACCAGCCAGCCCATCTGGGCATCGTGATCGTGCCGCAGCTCCCGGTTGAAGAGGGAGCGGGCCCAGGCCGAGATGATCCGCCCGATGTCCTTGCGGAAGTAGATGATGACGGCCGCTTCGGTGCCGATCTGCGTGATGGCGGTGAACGCCGCACCGGGGTCCTGCCAGCCGGCGAACGCGGCGGTCAGACGAAGATGCGCACTGGAGGAGATCGGCAGAAACTCGGTCAACCCTTGGACGAGTCCGAGGACGAAAGATTCAAACCAAGACATGGAAAACACGCTATCCAAGGGTGATCAAGCGCTGACCTGCGCAAGATGGGAGAAAGCGGACGGTGGCGGCGGATGCGGATCATCGCCGACAGGGGGCAGCGTAACGTCCGGAGGTATACGGGTGACCAAAGGGGCCGGGTCGTACGGCACCCGACCGGCCTCCGCGGCCTTCGCTGGTGAGTCCGTCGCCCGCCCGATCCGTTGTCAGTGTCCTCGCAGTGCCTTGCGTTTGTACCAGGCCACCACCAGCGCGCCCAGAGCGCTGACGCCGATGAAACCCATGGCGACGAGGAACGCAGGTGAGGTGGGCGAGGAAGCCCGCGCACCGGCAACGGCGTAGGCCGCGGTGTTCGGGATGCTGCCGAGGGCCGTCGCGAGGAGGTAGGGGAGCCAGCCCATACGGGAGACCGCGGCGCAGTAGTTCGTGGCGCAGAACGGCAGACCCGGGAAGAGACGGATCGCCAGCATCGACCGGAAGCCGTGCTCGCTCAACTGCCGGTCGGCGGCGGTCAGCCACCGGGCGCGCAGCAACGGGCGCAGGGCGTCCTGCCCGAGCAGCCGGCCGAGCCCGAAGGCCAGAGCGGCGCCCAGTACCGTACCGGCCAGCGCGCCGGCCAGGCCGGCCTGACTGCCGAAGAGGGCCCCGGCCGCGAGATTGAGGACCGGGCGCGGGACGAAAGCGGTGGTGCATGCCCCGTATGCCAGCGCGAAGACCACCAGAGCCGTCGGGCCGGACAGCTGCGCGGGCCGGCCCCCGGTCAGCAGGTGCTGCGGTTGCCACCACAGCGTCATGGCCGCGGCGCAGGCCAGCAGGGCGAGCAGCAGGCCCAGCCGGCACCACGGGGAGAAGAGCACACGCGTGCAGCGCGCGGCGAGGCCGTCGGGCGTTGCGGCGGGCGGAAGCATCCCGGGAGCGTAACCGACAAGGGTGCCGAGGAGCCGTAATGCCAAGGCCGAGGAGCCGTGGTGCCAAGGCGGCTGCCGGATAAATCGTTCGACGCCGGAGCGGCCGCCCGGCACCATATGACGCATGATCCGGCATGCCTTCCTCCCGCTCCCGTCCGCAGCCGCGGACGAGCCGAAGGCTGCCGTCGATCCCTTCGCGGCCATCGCCGCGGCCCACTGCGCGCCCGCAGTCACTGCCGTCGCAGCAGCCGACGTCCAGGCCGCCGCGGCGGCCGACGGCGCACGAAGCTGACCCTCTCCGGATCGTCCGGCGGACCCCGCAGGGGGAGGGTCGGCGGGGCTCAGGGGTCCCCACGGCGCCAAGTCGCCGTCCTCACCGCATTGTTGCGAGGAAGAACATCATGCCCAAGACGGCATACGTGCGTACCAAGCCGCACCTGAACATCGGCACCATGGGCCACGTCGACCACGGCAAGACCACGTTGACCGCGGCCATCACCAAGGTCCTCAGCGACCGGGGGAGCGGGACGTTCGTGCCCTTCGACCGGATCGACCGGGCCCCGGAGGAGGCCGCACGCGGTATCACCATCAACATCTCGCATGTCGAGTACGAGACCGGCACCCGGCACTACGCCCATGTCGACATGCCCGGCCATGCCGACTTCATCAAGAACATGGTGACCGGCGCGGCGCAGCTCGACGGGGCGATCCTCGTCGTCTCCGCGCTCGACGGGATCATGCCGCAGACGTCCGAGCATGTGCTGCTCGCCAAACAAGTGGGCGTTCGGCACATCGTCGTGGCCCTCAACAAGGCCGACGCCGGCGACCCCGAGCTCACCGACCTCGTGGAGCTGGAGGTGCGCGAACTGCTCGGCGCGCACGGCTACGACGGGGAGCACGTACCGGTCGTACGGGTCTCCGGGCTGCGTGCTCTGGAAGGCGACCCGCGCTGGACGGAGGCGATCGACGCGCTGCTGGACGCCGTGGACACCTATGTCCCGATGCCCGAGCGGTATGTCGACGCGCCGTTCCTGCTGCCGGTGGAGAACGTGCTGACCATCACCGGGCGCGGCACGGTCGTCACCGGAGCCGTCGAGCGCGGCACGGTGCGGGTCGGCGACCGGGTGGCGGTGCTCGGTGCGGAGACCGAGACGACGGTCACCGGGCTGGAGACGTTCGGCAAGCCCATGGAGTCCGCCGAGGCCGGGGACAATGTCGCGCTGCTGCTGCGCGGTCTGCACCGCGACCAGGTGCGCCGCGGGCATGTGGTCGCGGCGCCCGGCAGCGTCACACCGCGGCGCCGTTTCACCGCCGAGGTGTATGTGCTCTCCACCGAGGAGGGCGGCCGCCGTACGCCGCTGTCCACCGGCTACCGGCCGCAGTTCTACATCCGTACCGCGGACGTGGTCGGCGACCTCGACCTCGGCGAGCGGGGCATCGCCCGTCCCGGTGAGACGGTGACGGTGTCGGTCGAACTGGGCCGGGACGTGCCGTTGGAGAGGGGCCTGGGCTTCGCCATCCGCGAGGGCGGCAGGACCGTCGGCGCGGGCACGGTGCGCACCGTCGAGGAGTGAGACACCGCAGGTCAGCAGGCTGCGTCCGGCACCTTTCCGGTGCGGGGCGCAGCCTCCTGCTGTCCCGGCGGACGCCCGGGTGCAAGACTGCTCGCCCGGTGGAACGGCCACGAGGACGACCCCTGCGCCGGACGGTGCGGGCGGTCGGCCGGAGACAGGAGGAAGACCTGATGGCGGGTACGGCACTGGTCCTGGGCGGCGGAGGGCTCACCGGCATCGGCTGGGAGATCGGTGTGCTCGCCGGTCTCGCCGAGGCGGGCCTCGACCTCGCCGACGCCGACGTCGTCATCGGTACCTCCGCCGGATCGATCGTCGGCGCCCACCTCACCTCCGGGCATCTCGGCCTGGACGAGATGTACGAACGCCAGCTCGCGGTGCCCGAGAACCGCTCGGCGGCCCGTATGGGCCCGGCCGCACTGGCCCGGTTCGCGGCCATCGCGCTGCGCTCCCGGGACACGGTCTCCTTCGGCATACGCATGGGCAGGCTGGCGCTCGCGGCCCGCACCGTCACCGAGGCGGAACAGCGCACGGCGATCGCCCGGACCCTGAACCTCACCGACTGGCCGGCCCGCCGGCTGGTGATCACGGCGGTGGATGCGGCGACGGGGGAGCGGACCGCCTTCGACGACACGAGCGGGGTGCGGCTGCTCGACGCGGTGGGCGCGAGCTGCGCGGTCCCCGGCATCTATCCGCCGGTCACCATCGACGGCACCCGGTGGATCGACGGCGGGGTGCACTCCAGCGCCAACGCCGATCTGGCCGCCGGATACGGCCGGGTGGTGATCGTCGCGCCGATGGCCGCCAGTGGCGGGCCGATCGCCGGACCGCGGGCGCAGGGCGAACGACTGGCGCGCCAGGGCGCCCGGGTGTGCGTGCTCACCCCCGACCGCGCGGCCAGGGCGGCGTTCGGCCGCAATGTCCTCGACCCCGCCAAGCGCGCCGACGCGGCCCGCGCGGGGCGCCGGCAGGCAGTGGCCCATGCGGCGCAGATCCAGCGGGTCTGGTCGGACTGAGCGGCCGGCCGGACCGGCTGCCGGGGCCCGGTGACCGCACCGGCACAATGGGACGGTGGACGATGCACCCGAGCCGATACCCGTCACCCGGGCCGTGGACTGCGGCACCGCCAAGCTGCTGCCGGACGTCGACCGGCCGCGCGCCTGGCTGCTCACCGTGGACGGTGCACCGCAGTCCTACGTGGACCTCGACGCGCCCACACATCTGGAATTCGAGTACGTGCGCAGGCTGGCACACGTCCTGGACGAGGCGGCCGCCCCGGGCCGGCCGCTGGACGCGCTGCACCTCGGCGGCGGGGCGCTGACCCTGCCGCGCTATCTCGCCGCCGTCCGTCCGCACTCCCGGCAGGAGGTCATCGAGGCCGACCGCGGGCTGCTCGCCCTGGTCACGGAGCATCTCCCGCTGCCCGCCGACTGCGGGATCACGGTGCACGCCGAGGACGCCCGTACGGCGCTGGAGGCGGCGCCGGAGGACAGCGCCGATGTCATCGTGGCGGACGTCTTCGGCGGCTCGCGGGTGCCCGCGCATCTCACCTCGGTCGAGTACGCGCAGGCCGCCGCCCGGGTGCTGCGGCCGGACGGCTGCTATGCCGCGAACCTCGCGGACGGCGCTCCGTTCGGCTTTCTGCGCGGTCAACTCGCCAATTTCGCCACGGTCTTCGAGCACCTCGCGCTGATCGCCGAGCCGTCGGTGCTGCGCGGCCGCCGGTTCGGCAACGCCGTGCTGCTCGCCTCGCGCGCACCGCTGCCGATCGCCGCGCTGGCCCGGCGGACGGCCGGTGACGCGTTCCCGGCCCGGGTCGAGCACGGCGCGGCGCTGCGGCGGCTGATCGCGGACGCGGTCCCCGTACGCGATGCCGAGGCGGTGGCGTCCCCGGTGCCACCGGACGGCGCGTTCAGCGTCGGCTGAGCGCGGCCCGCCGCGGTTTCGCACCAGGTCGGCGTCGTCCGCTCATTCCGCCTGCGCGGTGTGCGATTCCGTCGCCCCGGCGGCACGGGAGACCGCTCCGCCCGCTGCGGGCTCCGGCTTCGTACGCCGGGTGAGCCGCCGTACCTCGGGCACACACAGCACCGCCGCCGTCAGCAGCGCGATCAGCGCCGAGCAGCCCCACAGTGCGGCCGTCCGGCCGACGAGGTCCTGTACGGGGCCGGCCAGCGCGGTGGCGAGCGGGACCACGGCCAGGGACCCGAGCCAGTCGTAGGACGAGACCCGGGAGAACTTCTCCTCGGGGATCTCCTGGTGCAGTGCCGTCATCCACGTCACCGCGAAGACCTCGACCGCGATCCCGGTGCCGAACATGACCGCGGTGAGCCCGCCCGCCGGAAGGGGGACGGCGAGCGCGGCGGACGGGAGGGCGAGCGGGAAAACGCACAGCGCACCGATGAGCAGCAGGCGGTGCGGTCTGACCCGGGTCATCATGAGGGCGCCGCCCACGGTGCCCGCACCGAAGGCGGCCAGCGCCAGACCCCAGGGCCCGGGGCCGCCCAGATGCTGCTCGGCGACGAGCGGCCCGTAGACCGCCTCGGCGGCCGCCACCACCGCATTGACGATGGAGAACTGCACGACAACCGCCCACAGCCACCGCCGGGAGGCGACCTCGCGCCAGCCGTCCCGCAGGTCGTGCAGCACCCCGCCGCCGGCAGCCCGCACGGGGACGCCGCTGACGTCGAGGAAGGCGCGCAGCGCGCCCGCGAGGGCGAAGGCCGCGGAGTCGATGGCCAGCACCCAGCCGGGGCCGACCGCGGCGACCAGTGCGCCGCCGAGCGCCGTGCCGCCGATGTTCGCTCCGTTCATGCCCATACGGAACACGGCGAAGGCGCGCCCCGCCTGCTCGCCGGAGACACTGGCGAGCACCATGCCCTCGGAGGCCGGCGCGAAGAACGCCTGCCCCGTGCCACCGAGGGCGGCCAGCAGTGCCATCTGCCACAGCCGCGGCTCGCCGGCCAGGACGAGCAGTGCGAACAGGCCCTGGGAGACGCAGCTGAGGGCGTTCGCGGCGACCATCACGCGATGCCGGGGGAGCCGGTCGGCGACCGCGCCGCCGATCAGCAGGAAGAGGACGAGCGGGATGGTCCGCGCGGCGGCCACCAGCCCGACGTCGGTGGCGGAACCGCCGGCGGCGAGCACCGCGAAAGCGGTGGCGATCAGCGCACCGGAGCTGCCGAGGTTCGCGATCACCGTGGCGCCGGTGAGCAGCAGATAGTTCCGCCCCGCCCACGCGGGGCGGGTCCTCACCAAGCGAGCACCCGCGGGGCGGGGACCGTGCGGGACCGCTTCCGGCCGGGGCTGCCTGCTGCTCGGCGCACGCCGCGTTCCGGGCAGGTCACCCGCCCGTCTTCGCTGTGCTGCTGTCCTGGCCACATGGGCGTCAACGATACGGAGGGTGGCGAGCCGGCCGCACAGGGGTTTCCGGCGGCCGCTCGGGCCCGGATTCCGTCAGGGGCCTGGCGTACGTCACAGGTATGAGGTCTGTCGCCCTGCACGCCCCGAGGCCGGGGAGCACGCACCCCTTCACACCTAAGCTACCGCTAGGTAACATGGCGCCCATGTCCTCCGAGACCCTGCCGTCGATCGGCGAAATGATGGCGGCATCCGTGCCGATGGCCCGCACCCTGAACCTCGAGTTCACCGAGACCACCGCCGAGCGCGCCGTGGTCCGCATGCCCGACCAGCCGGACTTCCACAACCACGTCGGCGGACCGCACGCCGGCGCCATGTTCACCCTCGCCGAGTCGGCGAGCGGTGCCATCGTGATGGCGGCCTTCGGCGACCAGCTCGGCCGGGCGGTGCCGCTCGCGGTGCGCGCCGAGATCGGCTACAAGAAGCTCGCCATGGGACCGGTCACCGCCACTGCGGAACTGGGCCGGCCGGTGGCCGAGGTGATCGCCGAGCTCGACGCCGGTGAGCGCCCGGAGTTCCCCGTGAACATCGCCATCACCCGCGAGGACGGCGCGGTCACCGGCGAGATGAGCATCGTGTGGACCCTGCGCCCCAACAAGTGAGCTGCTTCACAGTGGGGTTCTCCCCGGCCCGTCGTGCGCCGCACGGCGGGCCGCCGCTGTTTTGAGCGGGCCCGCGGCACCGGACCGGGCCGCGGAGCAGGTCGTTGCGTACCGCATGCGGATTCGGCTCCCGGACGGCGCCATCGAGTACGCTTCCCGGGCGTGCTGCGGCGCGCCAGGGGATCGACCGGCACCGGTTTCATGGATGCCGGGGCACGGCCCACGGGGGCCCTACACCAGCGGAGGAAGCGGCGTTGCACATCCAGGAGTGGCTCGAGACGGTACCGGCCGTGAGCGTCTACCTCCTGGTGGGGGTGGTCATCGGCCTGGAGAGCGTGGGTATTCCGCTCCCCGGTGAGATCGTCCTCGTCAGTGCGGCGATTCTCGCGGCGACCCAGGATCACATCAACCCGTATGTGCTGGGTGCCTGTGCGTCCGCCGGCGCGATCCTGGGTGACTCCATCGGGTATCTGATCGGGCGCAAGGGCGGGAAGCCCCTGTTGCAGTGGGCGGGCCGCAGGTTCCCCAAGCACTTCGGCCCCGACCATGTCGCGATGGCCGAGGCGAAGTTCGACAAGTGGGGCATGTGGGCGGTCTTCTTCGGCCGGTTCGTCGCGCTGCTGCGCATCTTCGCCGGCCCGCTCGCCGGCGTACTGAAGATGCCGTACTGGAAGTTCCTGATCGCCAACGTCCTCGGCGGCATCGTCTGGGCCGGCGGCACCACCGCGTTGATCTACAGCGTGGGCGTCGTCGCCGAGTCGTGGCTCAAGCGCTTCTCCTGGCTCGGACTGGTCGCCGCCCTGCTGTTCGGCATCGGCTCGCTCCTGCTCATGAAGCACCGCGCGAAGAAGGCGGCCGTCGCGCGCGAGGCGGCGGAGACCCCGGTCGGCGCGACGGTCGACTGACCGTCCCGGAGCCGCTGCGCCACCTCCGCGCAGCTCGTACGGGGCCCGCAACGGAAGCTCTTCAACGGGCGCTCTTCAGGCGGAAGTCAGGCGCTCGCCCGGCTCAACTCACCTGATGACACAGACGGGCCGAGGACCGGCGTCGCCTCAGGGCATCAGCCAGACGTCCGGTCCGCCGTCGCGCCATTCGAAGACACCGGCGTCGTCCCAGACGAACTTCGTGGTGCAGAAACCGGCCCGGCGCAGGATCGCGGCCACATCACCCGGGCGCAGCGCCCGGCCCAGATCCTGACCGTAGAGCGTCACACGGCGGCCGCCCGAGGAGGGCGGATGCACGATCACGGGGGCACGCTTCATGCTTCCCAGCATGCGACCGGCCCGGCGCTCCCGCATCCCGAACGCGGTCGGCGCGTCACGGAACGTGTCCACCGGCCTCTTTGCGACACCGGCCCGGCCTTCAGGACCGTGCCCGCAGCCGCGAGAAGAACGGCCGGGCCCGTACGCCGGGCCCGGCGCGCAGCCACCACGGGGCCTCCTCCTCGTCGCCGTCCGGCGGCGGCATCCCGCGACGCACCGTCCGCCGCAGACCGGTCAGCATGTTGCGGACCCCCGCGATGAACAGCGGGTCACCGATCACCTTCTTGGCCACCAGCGCCTTGTGACACGCCCGCAGCGCCGCCGCCGGCTTCCCATGGGTGCTCTCGGTCCGGGCATGGGCGTACAGGATCGTCGAGTACAGCCAGAAGTCGCCGTCGGAGTGCCGGGTCTCCCAGGCGCGGTCGGCCGCCGCCCTGGCCCGCTCCGCGTCGAGCGGCGCCAGGGCGATGGCGAGCAGCGCCCAGCTGTGGGCGGGCCCCGGACCGAACCACGGGTCCCTGGAGTGGTGCCGGGCGGCGTCCTCCAGACACGCCACGGCCGTCGTGGTGTTCCCGCGGTACAGCGCCAGCACCCCGTGCGCATGCGCGATACGGGCCAGCCCGTCGCCGTCGGCATGCATCACCGCCGCCGTCCACGCCTGGTCGAGCAGCCCCTCCGCGGTGGTGAGCGCATGTTCCTGCGCGGCGAGATAGCCGGCCAGCCACAACGCCCTGGCCCGCAGCGCGGTGTCGTCCCGGCAGAGCAGCAGCAGCCGGTCCAGATGGGCCCGCCCCTCCCGACGAAAGCCACAGGCCGCCCAGCGGAACCACAGCGACACCGCGATCTCCAGCGCCCCGAGCGCATCCTCCGCGTCCTGCGGCGGCCGGGTCAGCGCCGCGTCGAGATTGGCCTGTTCGTCCTCCACCAGCCGCACGGCGACCTGCTGGTTCGGGCCCTGCCAGGCGATCTGGGCCTCGGCCGCGAGTGCCGCACAGGCCTGCCGGAACCGCCGCAGCGCCGCGGGCTCCTCGCCCGCCTCCCGCAGCTGCGTCCGCCCGAAGTCGCGGGCGGCGCGCGGGAGTCGGTAGCGTGGCGGCAGCGCGGCCCCGGTGTCCTCGCGAGCGCCGCCCCCGTCCCGTACGCGTTCGACGACCGAGGCGGTACGGAGCCGTTCCAGTGCGCCGTCGACCGCGGCTGAAGGAACGTCACTGCTGGTGCAGACGCATCCGGCGAGCCAGGGATCGAAATCGTCGGGAAGCACGGAGAGTCTCGCCCATACGCGCCGGTCGGTGGGCGAGCAGAGGGCGTAGCCCGCGGCTTGCGCGGCGTGCAGCGAGGTGTGCCGGGCGGTCGCCGCGGGACCCGAGTAGAACAGCGCACCGTCCGTGCCCACCTGCGCCGCGAGCTGCGGCAACGACATCCGGTCCAGCTGGTGCGCGGCCAGGGCGATCGCCAGCGGTGAGCCCTCCAGGGCCTGGCACACCGCGACCAGGAGCTCGGGCGTCGCGGCGCCGGTCCGCGCCGCCAGCAGCTCGACGGCCGGTCCGGCGATCCCCTCGCCCAGCGTCACCGGAAGCGGCGCGATCTCGACGACGCGCTCCTCGGCCAGTCCCAGCCGGCCCCGTGCGGTCGCCACGATGTGCAGCGCCGGATCGGCCCGCAGCAGCCGGCGCACCAGCTGTGCGCACTCGGCGAGCACCGGGTCGCAGTCGTCCAGCAGCACGGTCACGCGATGCCCCCGGCAGTGTGCGGTCAGCGCCGCGAGTGCCGTGCCGCCCGCGGGGGTGCACCCCGCTGCGGTCTCCGTCCGGTCCGCCCGGCCGGGCACCGGTGTGCCGACGCAGGGGGGAGCCGTACGCCGGGCGAGGGGCCGGGCGCTGTTGCGGCAGGCGGTGTCCGCCTGGCCGGCCGCCCGCAGCAGCGCGTCGGCCAGACCGCCCTCGGCCAGACCGTCCCAGCAGCCGACCCGGATGACCGTGCCGCCGTGCCGAGCGGTGTGCTCCTCCAGGACGGCGCGGGCCAGCACGCTCTTGCCCACGCCGGCGGCTCCGGTGAGCGTCACCAGCGGAGCACTGTCCAGCAGCCCGGACATCTGCTCATGCTCAACGGCCCGTCCCACTACGCCGGGCAGTGGCCGGCGATCTGCCCACGCGGTCATCGGTCATCCCCAACCACGGCACAGCGCCGCGCCCTTCCGAATAGGGAACCAACGATGCCAGAACCGACCGTCCGGTAAACAACCAGCGGGCTCATCGAACGAGGGAAACTCCGCCGCTGTGTTTGACGCGGCCGGACCTCTCGCCCAGGGGGCCGGGAGGAGGGACCACCAGGTCACGGTGGCCGGGGTCGGCGCCGAGGGTGCTTCGGACGATCTTAAAGTGGTGTCTTTCGACCGGCGCCGCGGTGGCAGCGTGGCTGCCCGCGGCCGGCCCAAGAATCCAAGGAGAACGTCCCGATGAAGCGCCTGCGTGTCCGTGCTGCCGTGAGTGTGGTGGCTCTGGGGCTGCTGTCCGGTTGCGGCCACGGCAGGGACATCGTCGACGCATCGAGTGTGCCGCGGCTGCGGGCCCATCATGCGGCGGATGCCGTCAACGGCAAGCCCCGGGCGGTGGTGCCCCGCGGCCCGCGCTCCTCCTTCACGCCGTTCCGTACCACGGGGGACGACGGCACCCAGGTCGTGAGGACGAAGTGGCACGGGCGGAAGTCCGGTTTCACCGGCGACATTTGGGCCTGGGTGCCGCCGGAGTACCACGAGCCGCAGTACGCCAGGAGCGGGTTTCCGGTGCTGATCGCGCTGCCCGGTGCCTATGGCTATCCGTTCAACTACTGGGCCGGGGACGCCTTTGCGCTCCAGGAGCGGATCGCGGAGTGGTCGCGGCAGGGCAAGACGCTGCCGTTCGTCGTCGTCATGCCGGTGCTCAATCCGGGCAGGAAGTACTACGACGGCAGTGACATCCCGGGGCAGCCGAAGATGGGCACGTGGCTGACCGAGGATGTACCGGACTTCGCGCGGGCCAACTTCCGTACGCTCGACAGCCGTGACGGCTGGGCGTTCATGGGGTCCTCGTCCGGCGGGTTCGCCGCGCTGAAGGCCGTGCTCAAAAAGCCGCAGAAGTTCAAGGCGGCCATCGTCAACGGGCCCGACACGAGGCCGGATTCGCCGATGTGGCAGGGGCATCCGGCCGAGATGCGTGCCAATGACCCACGCCATCTGGCGCGGCAGCTGACCGCGCACAAGGGCTTGCCCGTCTACCTGGCCTTCGAGCTGGGCAGCAAGGAGGCGGCGGTGCCCGATGTGAAGCGCTTCATCAAGGACTACACCGGCGGGCCGGTGCACTCCACGCTCTTCGAGATACCGGATGGTGTGCACAGCGGTCACACCTACATCCAGCGGATGGCCGACTCGCTGCACTGGATCAGCGAACAGATGCAGGGCCCCGTGCCGTCCGTTTGACGCACCGTCGCCCAGGTGGTCGCACGGCAGGGGTCTTCCTGTTGCCGACGCCGGGCCACCCGTAAGAATTGTCCGTGACCCGGCCATGGGAGCGCGGCCGGTGATGATGTCGGCCCGCTGGAGGGAGAACCGTGCGAAATCTGCGAGTCGTCGGTCTGGCGCTGGCGGGCACGGCTCTGCTGGCAGGGAGCATCACGGCGGGCAACCAGTGGCTGGGGGAGCGGGACGCGACCAGTGAGGTGGACGGGACGACCGACACCGTCCCGCGCGACGAGGTCGCCCGCTCGATCTCGGGCCATCTGTCGCTTCCGGTGATTCCCCGGGGGCCGCGCTCGGTCGACTGCGCCAAGGACCTGCGCGCGGTCAAGGGGGCGTGGACCCACTGCACGGCGCACTACTTGCGCGGGACCGACCGCGACATGACCGTACGCGTCGTCCGGGTCCGCGGCGGCGAGATCACTTATGTCCACGACACCCCGCATCGCTGAACTGCGCTGACCGGCCCCCGGTTTCGGTGTGGGCCACGTCACACGCGTATGCCCTGACGGTTCGTCAGGAGCTGGCCGGGACTCTTGCTCCGAGGTCCGGCAATGCGCCCAATGGCCCCGAAGCAGGCCTTTGTTGAATCTGCTTCAGATGTGCCGGGTGTTCAGATCGCCGTTGGACGACGGGTGTTGCTGTGATGCTAAGATCATCGCACTTGCCAACGGGGTAGTCACCTGATATGGCAGGAAAGAAATTCCGCGCATTGGCCTAAGAAAACCGCCACCCCGGGGAGAACTATGCCATTAGCCGGCCCTTTGATGGCTTTCTGGCAGGCGACTGTGCGTGGCCGTTCATGTATCTCTGGGAGCGCGATTGATTCCGCACGTCGCGGCCAGACATACGACACCTGGTGGCTCCGTCGTCCGAAGAGAGTCCTATGACGCAATACTTCCAGGATCCAGCGTTCTGGGGTTTGATCGCTGGTACCCCTGTCGCCGCAACCGCGATTATTCGCGGCAGAAAAAAGATCACGGAGCTTCGACAAGAAAAGACTGAGCTCAAGCAGCACTACGCCAATCTTGAAGATCACTACACGGAGGCGGTGGAAGAGGCCAAGGACCGGGCCGAAGAGGCCACCAAGACCACGCTGAAGTCCGCCATGCGGACGCTTCAGGGCCTGGCGAGCGAGCAGCAGCTGGCGATTTCCAAGCTCCAGGAGACCTATGGCGAGCACAAGATCCTTCAGGATCTGCTCGACATCGACCACATGAACTCGCAGTTTGCGCGGCGTGCCCAGTCCATCGCCGTCCTGTGTGACGGCTGGCTCGGCCGGCGGCGGCACAATGCCTCGCTCTACGATGTGGTCCGCAGTGCCAAGGGCCGCATTCGCCATTTCACGCGCGTCGAGATCCGGTCGCAGAGTAATTTCGCCATCGTGAGCCGTGCCGTTGAACCGGTTGCGCTCGTGCTCGCCGAACTGCTGGACAACGCCACCAGCTATTCGGCGCCGGAAACGATGATCGAGATCAATATCCGGCCGGTGCCCAAGGGTGTGTGCATCGTTGTCGACGATGCCGGTGTCGGTATGAACGAGGAGGAGAAGGCGCGGGCCGCTCAGCTGCTGTCGAGCGAGAATACAGCCAGCGTTTCCAGCCTCGGTAATCCGCCGCAGTTCGGATTCACCGTCATCGGTGTGCTCGCCGCCCGCTACGGGTTCAGCGTTTCGGTGGATTCCACCTCTCCTTACGGCGGCGTGCGCGCGGTCGTCCTGCTCCCCGACGATCTGCTGACGTCCCTGCACGAGCCCGAGGAGAGTCCTGCCGTGGCCGCCTCCGCCCCGTTGCCGCCCGAGAACCCTCCTGGTCATCCGGCCTCCGGAGGCCCGGCTCCGGCCCCCGCCGCCCCTGGGTACCCGGCCGGCGGCCACCCGGCTGCCAGTGCTCCGCCCCTGGGGCAGCCGGCTCCCGCTCACCCGGTTCCCGAGACGACGGCCGGCGGTCTGCCGAAGCGCCGCCGCCGCGGTGCGATATCCATCGTGCCGACCGAGAACGAAAGCACCGAAACCCCGGCCCGCGACAGCGCAAGGGCCGCGTCCGTCATGGGCGCATTCCAGCGCGGCACGCAATCCGGCCGCCGTTCCACCGATGCAAGCAATGAAGGGCATGAGGTTCAGTGAACTACGATCTGTCGTGGATGCTTGACAGTGCTCTGGAATTGCCCGAAGCGCAGCACGCCATTCTCGTCTCCGCCGACGGCCTCCTCATGGCCCGCTCGAAGGAAGTCGGCCGGGACCATGCCGACACCGTTGCCGCCGCGATGAGCGGAATGCAGTCGCTCAGCCGTACGGTCGCCGACTTCTGCCACGGCGGTGCGCCCGCCAGCCGGCCGCAATGGCGGCAGACGCTGGTCGAATTCGACCATGGCTGGGTCTTTCTCATCTCCGCCGGCGAAGGGGCGTATCTCGCGGTTTCGGCGTCGCCCGATGTCGACATGGCAGAGATCACGTTCCGCATGCAACAGCTTGTCGGCCAGCTCGGTAAGGCGTTGACAAGCCCGCCTCGTGAGAGGGCTGATATCCAGCCATGACGACAGATGACGAGCCGGAGCTGGAACACGAAGCAGCGGAATTAGTGCGGCCGTACGTCATCACCAACGGCCGGGATCTTCTTGACGACAGCGACTTCTCACTGATCACTCTGGTGACCATGCATACGGAGCCGCCCCGGACGAATCCCCTCGATCCGGAGAAGCTCCGCCTCCTGGAGCTGTGTTCGGGAGGTTTCCTCTCGATCGCCGAGATAGCCGGGCACACCCGGCTGCCGGTGGGCGTCGTCAAGATTCTGGTGTTCGATCTCGCGCGGGAGGGCTATCTCTACTCCCGCGCACCCATACCTAGCGCTCAGCTTGTCGACCGGCAGATTCTTGAGGAGGTGCTGAATGGGCTCCAGGCTCGCTTTGGATGACGGCGTGTACCTGCGCAATTCAGTGCAGACCGCGGCGAAGATCCTCGTGGTCGGGCATTTCGCCGTGGGCAAGACCACATTCATCGGGACCATGTCCGAGATTCCTCCGCTGCGGACCGAAGAAGTAATGACCCAGGCGGGCGCAGGAATTGACGACCCGAAAGGCGCGCCCCACAAGACCACGACCACGGTCGCCATGGACTTCGGCCGGCTCACGCTCAGCGAGAGGCTGGTCCTCTATCTGTTCGGAACGCCCGGACAGCAGCGGTTCGTTCAGGTGTGGGAAGACATGACGCGGGGGGCGCTCGGTGCGCTGGTCCTGGTCGACCCACAGCGTCTCGACGAGTCCTTCCCTGTCATGGACCTGGTGGAACACTACGGAATCCCGTACGCCATCGCCGTGAACCGGTTCGACGGGACTCCCTCGCATTCGCTCGATGAGATACGGGAGGCGCTGGACCTGCTTCCTGAGACGCCCGTCGTCAACTGTGACGCACGGGATCAGCGTTCCTCGGCGGATTCCCTGATCGCCCTCGTCCGATATCTACAGTCCCGCGTCAACTAGGAGCTCAGGCATGCAATCTCACTCGGAATTCCAGACTCCGCCACCCGGCTGCCCCGCGCACGCCGGTGGCGAAAGGGCGCCCCTGCACGGGCCGGAATTCGCCGCCGCGCCGGACGTTTTCTACGGCATGCTGCGGCAGCACGGACCGAGCGCGCCCGTCGAGCTGGCTCCCGGTGTGGAGGCCGAACTCGTCACGGACTACGCCACCGCGCTCCATGTCCTCCAGAATCCGGACACCTTCGCGCGGGATTCGCGCCGCTGGCGCGCGCTGAACGAGGGGCGCGTGCCGCTGGACAGCCCGGTGCTGCCGATGATGATGTACCGGCCGAATTGCATGTTCTCCGACGGCGCCGAGCACCTGAGGCTGCGCCAGGCGGTGACGGAGAGCTTCGCGCGTCTGGACATGCACCGGGTGAGCAGGCATGTCGACCGCGTCGCCACGTACCTCGTCGACCAGTTCAGCGTCCGCGGCAAAGCCGACCTGATCAGCGACTACGCGCAGCTGCTGCCGCTGCTGGTCTTCAACGATCTCTTCGGCTGCCCGGCGGAGATAGGCGACCGGCTGATCAGCGCCATCTCCAACCTGTTCGACGGTGTCGATGTGGAGCGGGCCAACAAGGTCATGGCGGGTTCCCTGTTCGAGCTGGTCACCCTGAAGCGCAGCACGCCGGGCGACGACATCACTTCCTGGCTGATGCAGCACCAGTCGCGGCTGACCGACGAGGAGATGGTCCACCAGCTCGCTCTGCTCATCGGGGCGGGCACCGAGCCGGTACAGAACATCATCGCCAACGCGCTGCGGCTGCTGCTGTCCGACGAGCAGTTCGCCGGCGGCCCGCAGGGCGGCGGCGACCTCCTGGTCGAGGACGCCATCAACGAGGTGCTGTGGAACAGCCCGCCGATCGCCAACTACGCCACCCACTACCCGGTGCACGATGTGGAACTCGCCGGGAACAAGCTGGCAGCCGGGACCCCGGTGCTCATCAGCTTCGCGGCGGCCAACGCGGACCCGAGCCTGTCCGCGAGCCGGCAGACGTTCAGCAAGCGGGCCCATCTGGCCTGGGGCGCCGGGCCGCACGCCTGCCCGGCGAAGGACCCGGCGCTGCTGATCTCCATACGGGCGATCGAGAAGCTGCTGAACGCGCTCCCCGACATCGAGTTGGGCGTTCCCGCGGAGACGCTGACCTGGCGGCCCGGCCCCTTCCACCGTGCGCTCAACGCGCTGCCCGCCCGCTTCACTCCGGTACGCAGCACGAGGCGGGGTTCCGTGCCCGCCTCGACGGGCGGCCCCGACGGGGGAGACACCCGGGCCCGGGAACACCAGGGCAAGCCTCAGAAAGGCAGTTGGTGGAGCGGGTTCCTCAGCTGGTGGCGAGTGTGACCTTTACTACAGCTTGAATGTTCGTTGTTCGCATGAACGTTCAGTAGCAGGGGTATGCAGGGCTGGCCACTATCGAGTGATCTTCTGAAAGAAGGTATCGCCTTGCAGCCCGCTCTGGCCGCAGCCCCCGTCGACCGGCGCAGTGTGGTTTCGCTTTTTTCCCGTCTGCGCACGGCCGACGGCCAGTCGAATCCGTTGCCGCTGTACGCGAAACTCAGGGCGATGGGGGATATTGTCCCGGCGCCATGGGGCGGCCATTTGGTGATCTCTTTCGGCCTGTGTCACCAGCTTTTGCGAAGTAGATCCTGGCGGGTCCCCGACCGTGGTTGGCGGGCCCGCCAGGTCGATGCGGCCCGCTGGAGCGCCAGCGCGTCACGCCAGATGGGCGGCACCATGCCCATGCTCAACCCGCCGCACCACACCCGTGTGCGGCGGCTGGTGGGCAACGTTTTCGACCGCAACTCCCTGGCCGGGATGAGGGTGTCGGTCGAGCAGACGACAAACCGACTGCTCGACCGGTTCGAAGAGGAACTCACGCAGGGACCGGCCGATTTCTGTGCACTGGTCAGCGAAGAACTTCCGGTGATTACCATCGGCGAATGGCTACAGATCCCGCCGGCCGACTACGCGCTTTTGCGCTCGCTCACCCACGACCAGGTGTATACCCAGGAACTGTTTCCGACTCCGAGCCAGCTCTCGCTCTCCGACGAGTCGACCCGCCAATTGCATGAATATTTTACTTCTTTGGTGAACGAGCGCAGGAGAAATCCGGGGGATGACCCGGTCTCGTCGTGGCTCAGCGCCTGGGACAAGCAGGAACCCGACCGGGAAGCCGCCGACGAGGACGTCTACTTCCTCACGCTGTTCATGGTCCTGGCGGCGCTGGAGACCACGGCACATGTCCTCTCCAGCATGGTCCGGCTGCTCCTGGAGCACCCCCGCCAGCTGAACTGGCTGCGCGTCCACCCCGAGCAGATACCGGACGCGATCGAGGAGGTGCTCCGCCACGACCCCCCGATCCACATGATCAGCCGGGTGGCCCCCGAGGACACCGATCTCGCCGGGGTGACCGTCCGCAAGAACGAGATGGTGCAGATCATGGTCGGCGCCGCCCATCACGACCCGGACCACTTTGCCGCCCCCGAAGTCTTCGACATCAGCCGCCGCGCCTCCCACCTCAGCTTCGGCGGGGGAATCCACTACTGCCTGGGCAACGCGCTGGCCCGTCTGGAGGCGGAGTGCCTGCTCACCGCGCTGCTCGAGCGTCTGCCCGGACTACGGATCAGCGCTCCTCCCCTCTGGGAGCCACGCGTGGCCTTCCGCCGCCTGATCACGCTTCCGGTCGTCCGTGTCTGACACACCCGGCGCACCGGTCTCCCGCACAGCGGAACAACGAAACAAGGAACGGCCATGATGCACGACTTCAAGTCCCTCCTCGTGACACACGAGGGGCCCGTCCTCACCGTGCAGTTGAACTGCCCCGAGACGGGCAACGCCATCTCCGGGGAGATCCTCGACGAGCTGCTCGCCGTACTGGGAGCCCTGGACGACGAGGCCGGTATCAGGGTCCTGGTCCTCTCCGGCGCGGGCGAGGACTTCTGTCTGGGCGGGGACCGGGCGGAGTTCCCCGCCCTGCTCGCCGAGGACCCCAGCGGAGTGGGGCTGCGGGCCCTCGGCAACAAGGCGCGACGGGTGTGTGACGCCCTTGCGAGCACCGACGCGGTGACCATCGCGCGGCTGCACGGCGGGGTGGTCGGGGCCGGAGTGGGGCTCGCGGTCTTCTGCGATCTGCGGGTCGGCGCGGACACCTGCCGCTTCCGGCTGCCGGAGCTGGGACTGGGGGTGCCGCCCGCCTGGGGCGGGATCATGCCGCGGCTGCTGCACGAGGCGGGCGCGGCGAGGATCCGTGAGTTGATATTGACCGCGGACAACTTCGACGCCGCCACCGCGCAGGAGCTGTCCATCCTCCACAAGGTCGTCCCCGAGGATCAGCTCGACAGCGCCGTCACGCGGTGGATCAAGCCGCTGGTCCGCCGCTCCCCCTCGGCCCTGCGGACCGCGAAGCTGATGCTGAACGCGTACGCCAACGCCAACCGCCTCGCGGACGCCACCCTGTTCGACGCCGAGCTGCTGTCCTCCGCGCTGACCGTCGCTGCCTCCGCCCGGCGCTGACGCCGGTCGCGGTGCGGGCCCTTCCACGGTCCGCACCGCGGCGGGCGGCCGGGCTCCGCTCGGCCGCGTGTCCGGCTCACTCCTCGGAGGCCGTGAATGCTTCCCGGTGCTGTGCCGCCAGTTCCACGTACATCGTGGCGTTGACGGTGAGGAGTTCGCGCTCCTCACCGGTCAGCTCCCGCTTGACCTTCGCCGGTACCCCGGCGACCAGTGAGCCGGGCGGAATCCGCATGCCCTGCGGGACCAGCGCCTGCGCGGCGATCAGCGAGCCGGCGCCGATGTGCGCCCCGTTCAACACCGTGGCACCCATGCCGATCAGGACATCGTCCTCGACGGTGCAGCCGTGCAGGACCGCGTTGTGCCCGACCGAGACCCGCGCGCCGACGGTCACCGGGAAGCCGGGATCCACATGCACCGTGCAGTTGTCCTGGATGTTGCTGTCCGGGCCGAGCACGATGGGGCCGCAGTCGGCCCGCAGCACCGCGTGGTACCAGACGCTGGCGCCCGCGGCCATGGTGACCTCGCCGAGTACGACGGACGTCGGGGCGGTGAATGCCTCCTGATCGACCTTCGGCTCCTTGCCGCCCACCGGTGAAACCAACGCCCGTCCCGCCATCTCTGGATCTCCTTGCCGTTGTGCGCCGCGCCAACAGCACCGTAGACGACGGCCGCCGCGCCGGGCAGGGACGGCCGCCGGTGGGGCGAAGATCACAGCCCGGCGCGGGGCCCGCTGTCCGCAGGCTGAGTACGGTGTGCGAGTGCCGATAAACCAGAACGTGTTCTCATCCGTCGCGGCCTGGCGGCGCCGGGCGGTGTCGCGCGCGGTCCACCGTGGCGCTCGCTGGGTGAGAGAAGTCGCGGCCGTCACGGCCGAACGCCCGGGCCCCTACCGCTTCCGGCGGATCGGTACCGGCACCCGGCTCGCCTTTCCGCAGGGCACGCTCTTCGGCGACCCGTGGATCGAGCTCGGCGACTACTGCATCATCGCCCAGGACGTGACGCTCACGGCCGGCATGATGCCGGACCTCGATCTCGGCCCGGACCCCATCCTCACCCTGGGAAACGGTGTGGTGCTCGGCCGCGGCAGCCATGTGATCGCGGATGTCCGGCTGACGATCGGCGACGACTGCTTCTTCGGCCCCGGTGTCTACGTCACCACCACCAACCACAGCTACGACGACCCCGACGTGCCGGTCGGCAAGCAGTGGCCGCGCACCGACCCGGTGGCCATCGGCGCCGGCAGCTGGATCGGTACCGGGGCGGTGATCCTGCCCGGGGCGCGGCTGGGGCGGAATGTCGTGGTCGCCGCCGGGGCCGTGGTCCGCGGTGAGGTCCCCGATCACGCGGTGGTCGCCGGTGCGCCCGCCAAGGTCGTCCGCAGCTGGGATCCCCAGCAGGGCTGGCAGCCGCCGCTGCGCACGCCGGCGCCGGTGCCGATCCCCGAGGGTGTCACCTCTGACCAGCTGGTCGCGCTGCGCGCCTGGCAGGCGGAGGAAGCCAAGGAGGCGTACGAAGCGTCCTGAGGCGCCGTCAGGCAGAACGGGGCCGCCGTTGTCGGCCCCGTCCGTGTCAGCTTCCCGAGGCGAGCAGCACCGAGCCGACCAGTGCGAGGGAGGCGCCGGCCGTCTGGATCGCCCGCAGCCGCTCCTTGAGGACGCCGAGTGCGGCGAGCGAGGTGACGACGGGATAGAGGGAGGCGAGCACCGCCGCCATGGTGACCGGCCCGTTCTGGGCGGCCAGGGCGTAGGTGCCGTTGGCCGCGACATCGGCGATCCCGACGAAACCGAGCGCGGGCAGCTCACCCCGCAGGGCCGGGAGCCCGCCCTCGGGCAGCGCCGGGGTGCCGCGCCGTACCGACGCGTACAGGGCGGCGCCGCCGACGGCGACGTTGCACACCCGCTGTACGAACAGGGCGAGGAAGAGCCCGGTCAGGGTCGTCGACGCCTCCGAGATCAGCGCCATCACCGCGCCGAACCCGAGCGCCGAGACCAGCGTCAGCACGATGGTCTGGCGGGCCACGGACGCCCCGCTGACCCGTGGGCCACCGGCCAGCAGGACACCGATCACGGCCACGACCATGCCGGAGGCCTGGAGCAGCCCCGGCCGCTCGCCCGCCACGATCCCGACGCCGAGCGGTACGAGGACGGTGCCGACCGAGGCGAGCGGGGAGACCACGCCCATCGGGCCGAGCGCCAGGGCGCGGTAGAAGCAGAGCATGGCGGCGGGCCCCACGACGCCCGCCCCGACGGCGAACCACAGCTGCGGTCCGGCCTCCCGCCAGCCGCCGGTGGCCAGCACGATGGCGCCCAGCACCACGGCGGCCAGGGTCTGCGAGACGACCACCACGGTCAGCGCCTGCAGGCGTCGGGTGAGCAGTCCACCGCCGAAGTCGGCGAGCCCCCACAGAAGGCTGGTGGCCAGGGCGAAGACCGCTGTCATGGTGAAACCTCGCAGTACAGTGAACCGGACGCTGAAGTACACCACACCGTAGTGCAGTGAACTGCATCGCGGCATCCAATATATTGCCCTCCGACTTGGACGGACCGTGACGGACCTCGACCAGCTCACGCAGTCGCTCGCCCGCAACCTCAAGCACTGGCGCGCCGAGCGCGGCTTCACCCTCGATGCACTGGCGGCCCGTGCCGGGGTCAGCCGCGGGATGATCATCCAGATCGAGCAGGCCCGGACGAATCCGAGCGTGGGAACCACCGTCAAGATCGCCGACGCGCTCGGCGTCAGCATCACCACGCTCCTCGACTACGAACAGGGCGCGCAGGTGCGCATCGTGGAGCCGAGCGAGGCGGTCCGCCTGTGGTCCACCGAGGCCGGCAGCTTCACCACGCTCCTTGTCGGCGCCGAGGCACCCGGGCCGTACGAACTGTGGGACTGGCGCCTGATGCCCGGCGACAGCAGCGCCTCGGATCCGCATCCGTCCGGCACCGTGGAACTGCTCCATGTCCGGGCCGGCACGCTGACGCTGGTCGTGGACGGTGAGGAGCACACGGTGGCCGCCGGCGCCTCGGCGACCTTCGAGGCCAAGGTCGCGCACGGCTACCGCAACGACGGTGCGGAACCTGTCGAGATGACCATGTCGGTGATCATCCCGCCCGCCCGCTGAGACGGTCCGCCACCGCCCCGGCAGGGCTGTTAGCTTGGCGCCATGCGTGTGCCGATGGATGCTTTCGACGATGTCCGCCCCGCTGCCGAGTGCCTGGATCTGCTGGTCGAGCCGGTGGCCACCGCGATCCGCGCCTGGAGTGGATCCGTGCCGGTCGGCGAACTGCGCTACGTCGAGACGGACCCGGCCATCGCGGACACCGCACTGCTCGTCGAGCACCACGGTGCCTGGCTCCTGGAACAGTCGGCGAACTGTGTGGTGGTGGCCGGCAAGCGCGGCGGCGAAACCACCCTGGCCGCCTGTGTCGTGCTCTCCCACACCCGCGTCGACGTGAACGGCGTGGTGCGGCGTCAACTGGGCGCCCGCAAGGCGTCGTTCGCGCCGATGGACAAGGCGGTCGGCGACAGCGGGATGGAGTACGGCGGGATCACCCCGATCGGCCTGCCCGTCGGCTGGCCGCTGCTGGTGGACGCCGCCGTCGCCGACATCCCCTACGCCCTGATCGGCAGCGGCAGCCGCCGCGGCAAGCTCATCGTTCCCGGCAAGGCACTGGCCGAACTGCCCGGCGCCACGGTCCTGGACGGGCTGGGCATCGCCTAGGGGAGCCACTCCCTGGGGGCTGTCTCCCCCCAGGCCGTTTCGTCCGGGTCATCATCCGGCGCGCCGCGCCCGTACGTGATCACCGATGAGCGGCGGCCGCGTCTAGGGTTTGCGTCATCGGGCACGACATGACACGACATGGCGTGACGTGACGTGACGAGAAGGGCCGCGCATGGAGTTCCTGGTCGACATGGTGACCACCGTTCCGGAGGGCACGTCGGAGGAGTCCGTGGAGGAGCTCCGGGCCCGGGAAGCGGCGCGGGCGCGGGAACTGGCCGCGCAGGGAAGCCTGGCGCGGCTGTGGCGTCCGCCGCATGCCCCGGGTGAATGGCGCACCTGGGGGCTTTTCCGTGCGGACGGCGCGGAGCAGTTGGAGCAGATGCTCGCGTCGATGCCGCTGCGGGTGTGGCGGCACGACACGGTGACGCCGCTGTCCCCGCACCCGAATGACCCAGGCTTTTAGGTGCCGCCTACCCCCGGCCGTCCGGATCGGCCGGGGCCGGAGTGCGCCGCCGCGATCGAACACGGCGGCGCCCGGGGGCCGTTACCCGGACACCGACCGGATCTCGTTCCACCCGACAGGAGGCCCCGATGAACAGCACGAAGGACGACGAATCCATCCTGCGCGGCGTTCTCGACCGGTGGCAGGCGGCCGTCGACGCACACGAACCCCAGCGGGTCGCCTCGTACTTCACCGAAGACACGATCTTCCAGGGGCTGCACCCCTACAGCGTCGGACGACGGGGCGTCGCCGACTACTACGCTTCCCAGCCGCTCGGCATGACGGCCGCGTACCGGATTCTCGAAACCAGGCGGCTCGCCGACGACCTCGTGCTCGGTTACCTGAGCGTCGACTTCTCGTTCACCGACCGGCCTGCGCTCGCCGTTCATCTCGCCGTGCTGGTAAGGCACATGGAGGGCGGCTGGTACATCAGCCACTACCAGGTTTCCCACCTGGACTAAGAGGAGCTAACAGAATGCTTGGACGCGTCGGTAGGTGATCACGCAGCAGGCCAGTTTGAGGAAGGCTTCGTGGACGTCGTCGCGGATCTCCCAACGGATCCGCAGTCGACGGAAGCCATGGCTCCAGGCATTCGTGCGCTCAACGACCCAGCGGACGGTGCCGAGCCCGGAACCATGCGGTATGCCGCGTCGTGCGATGACCGGCTTGATTCCACGTTTCCACAGCAGGCGGCGGTACTTGTCGAAGTCGTAGCCGCGGTCGGCGAACAGCTTCCGCGGCCGGTGACGAGGTCTGCCGGTGCGTCCCTTGATGTGGGGTATCGCGTCGAGCAGGGGCAGCAGCTGGGTGACATCGTGCCGGTTGCCGCCGGTGAGCGTGATGGCCAGCGGGGTGCCATGGGCATCAGTGATCACGTGGTGCTTCGAGCCCGGTCTGGCACGGTCGACCGGGCTCGGGCCGGTTTTGGGCCGCCGCGACGTGCCTGCCGGTGCGAGCCGTCGATCACCGCCCGCGACCAGTCCAGCTTCCCCGCCTGGTGCAGCTCGGTCAGCAACACCTGGTGGAGTCGGTCCCACACCCCGGCCTCGTTCCAGTCCCGCAGTCGGCGCCAGCACGTCATACCTGAACCGAAGCCGAGCTCCTGCGGCAGCCACTCCCATTGGATACCGGTATGCAGCACGAACAGAATCCCCTGCAGACAACGCCGGTCGTCCAACGGCAAACGACCAGCGTTGCGGGACCTGCGCTCACGCACCGGCAACAGAGGCTCGAACCGCCCCCACAAGTCATCCGTTACCACCCACGGCGGATGCTTCCCCTTCCCCATGACCTACCCAACGAGCCACCACAGACAGAGGCATGGCCACACAGAGGCTTTCTGTTAGCTCCTCTAAGGCCGGCCCGCTGTCGGCCGGAAGGGCGTACTTACGGGAGACGGGCGTCTCACGGGGAGGGGGTACTCACCGGCAGGGCGCGCTCAGCGGCTGTCTTCCGGCGGTCTGAGTGAGTTCGGCGCGGCCGAACAGAAGCGCGTACCCGGGGGGCAGCTGGGCGAGGACACGGGTGAGGAGGCCGGGCCCGGCGAGCTGGGCGACGCTGGTGAGGACGGCGCCGGCATCCCAGCGTGCGGTGGCCGGTGTGCCACCGGTGCGGGTGGCGAGGTCCTTGACGAAGCCCCAGCCGGTCAACTGCTCGGTGCCGGGGATCTGGGCGGTGAAAAGCAAGGCGGCCTCGACGGGCAACCGGGCTGCCAGGTCGACGCGTTCCTCGCCGGTGAGCTGGCGGCCCAGTGCGGCCAGCACGGCGCCCACGACTTCTTCGGCCCGCTCGCGGGTGGGGTACGCACCGTCGTACCGGACCCGTTCCAGCAACTGGTCAAAGGTCATGCCCGGTGCTGGACGGACCGCTTCAGGCTGCAGGGACATGGGGGAACGTCGCCTTTCTCCTCAAGGGAATCGTGTTGTCGTGTGCTGGGCGCCTTGCCCGTGTTCGGGGCTCACATGGGCTGGGGGTGGCCGAAGAGGAGGTCGTAGCCCGGTGGGAGCTGGAGCAGGATGCGCTGCATGAGCTCTTCGCCCGCCGCGTCCGCGGCGACGCTGAGCACGGCGCCGATGTCCCACTGGGCGGTCTCCTTGGTGGCTCCCTCGATCCAGGCCGCGGTCGCCTGCACGAACCGCTCGGCGGAGAGCGGTTCATCGGCCTGTAGCGGGTTGAGAAGGATCAGGGCGTAGGTTTCCGGCAGCCGGGCGGCGAGCTCGGCTCGTTCGTGTCCCACCAGGTGGGCGCCGAGCAGAGCCAGGACGACTCGGGTCGCCCGGTCCGCCTCCTGTGGGGTGCCGTATTCGCCGCGTTCCTGGACGTGGGTCAGGAACGCCTCCCACCGCAGGGTCATCGCGGATGCCCCCTTCGGAGCGTGCGCGGAGGACGGGGCCAGGAGGGAGGGGAGATCTGCCCTGTCCTCCGCCGCTGATACGGGTGTGATCGGCTCAGCCGCTGATCTGCTTCTGCGTGGAGTCCCGGCCGATGGCGATCTTGCGGGGCTTGGCGCGCTCGGCGATCGGGATGCGCAGGGTCAGGACGCCTGCGTCGTAATCGGCCTTGATGTGCTCGGTGTCGAGGGTGTCGGCCAGCATGAGCTGGCGCGAGAAGACGCCCAGGGGGCGCTCGGAGAGCTCCATCTGCACGGTGTCGCCCTTGGTGACCGGCCGGCGTTCGGCCTTGACGGTCAGCATGTTCCGTTCGACGTCGATATCGATCGCGTCCGTGGAGACGCCGGGCAGGTCGAGAGCGATGACGTATTCGTCGCCCTCGCGATAGGCGTCCATCGGCATCGGGGACGGCCGGGACCACGTGCCGGACGTGCCCATGAGCTGCTGGGTGAGCCGATCGAGCTCGCGGAACGGGTCGGTGCGCATCAACATCGCGAAACACCTCCAGAGGACTCAGGCAGTAACTGCCAATGCGCTTCACCTGACACCCGTTGTAGCATGTCATCCAATGGATGACAAGTGGAGTGTCGTCGAATCGATGACGCGATGAAGGAGGTCACGGTGCCCACAGCCGACCAGCCCAGCCCTGCTACCGGCCCGAACGCTGCCCCCGGGTCCTTCCTCGCGACCGCCGCTGCGCTGAGCGCCATCAGGGAAGCGCTGCGCGCCGCCCACACCGTGCAGGACGACGAACCGCAGGGGCCCGGCGCAGTACCCCAGGACGAGGCCCTGGCCTCTCTCCTGCTGCTCAGGGAAGTCCGCGAACACCTGGCGGGCTGGGAGAGCGGACTGATCGAAGCGGCCCGGGAGGCGGGCGCCAGCTGGGCGGACCTTGCCCAGCCCCTCGGCGTCGCCAGCCGCCAGGCAGCCGAGCGCCGCTACCTCCGCCTGCGGCCCGGCGCCGCCAACACCACCGGCGAAGAGCGCGTCAAAGCCACCCGCGACCGCCGCGCCGCCGACCGCACCGTCACCGCCTGGGCCCGCCACAACGCCGCCGACCTGCGCCGGCTCGCCGGCCAGATCACCGCCCTCACCAACCTCCCGGCCGGCGCCCGCGCCCCCCTCGCCCACCTCGACCAGGCCCTCGCCGACAATGACGCCGCCCAGCTCCTCATCCCCCTGGCCGCCACTCAGCCGCACCTCCAGCACGACCACCCGGACCTCGCCACCCGCGTCGCCACCTTCACCCGCCACGCCGCTCAGCTGCGCCTCAACAGCGACGATCAGCGCCGTCCCACCTGAGACACGGGTGCGCCGCCGGGTCGGGGCGGTCGTGTCCTCAGGTCAGGCAAGCGTGCGGAAACCCAACGGAAGCCGACCGGAGGCAGTTCGGCCGGGCGGAGTTCACGGTGCGAAAGAGCCACCCCGCTCGGGGGCGGGATGGCTCGCGGGAGTTCCGTGGCGCGCCCGGGGGGCGGGGCCTACGGCCCGGGGGCCGAGGCCTACGGGACGGCGCACTCGCCGGACCGCACGTCCAGTGACAGCGCCAGGGAGTGTTCGGCGAAACCCAGGCTGCGGTACAGCGGCTCGGCATCGTCGGTGGCATGCAGATCGACCCGGGTGACGCCCCGCTCGGCGAACCAGCCCAGCAGTGCCTCCGTCGTGGCGCGCGCATAGCCGCGGCCCCGGTAGCGGGGGTCCGTACAGACGTTGAAGACGAAGCCGAAGTGCCCCGACGGGTGGCTCGGTGACGGCAGCCGTTCCTCGATGGTCCCAAGTGCGCACGCCGCGAGATGCGGCGCACCCGCCTCGTCACCCGCCACCACGAATCCGGCCAGCCGGGCAGCCGGGCCGGCCAGCTGCCGCCGCACCGTCGTCTCCGCGTCCCGCTCCCAACTCCCCGGAGAATCGCGCCCGTTCATCGCAAGGAACATCAGCCGACGCAGCCGGACGAGTTCGGTGGCGTCCTCGGGAACAGCGGCTCGGGTCACGATCATGCCCGGACGCTAACGCACCCGCCGCTCAGCCCAAACGGGGAATCTCAATCGCCGGACAGCGGTCCATCACCATGTCGAGCCCGGAGTCGTGCACCCGGTCCCAGGCCGCCTCGTCGATCACCCCGAGCTGGAACCAGACGGCCTTCGCCCCGACCGCAACGGCCTCGTCGGCGATGCCGCCCGCATGCTCGCTGTTGACGAACACATCGACCACGTCGACCGGAAACGGAATCGCCGCCAGCGAGGGATACCCCTGCTCGCCGTGCACCGTCTCGGCCTTCGGATGCACCGGCACGATCCGCTTGCCGTACCGCTGCAACACCTCCGCGACGCCGTGCGCGGCGCGCTGCTCGTTGTGGGACAGGCCCACGACGGCCCAGGTCTCGCCGAGCTCGGTGAGGATCTTGCGGATCGTGCTGGGGTCGCCGTACACGCACTGCCTCCTGCGGATGGAAGGGTCCTGTGCGGATCAACGGACGGCGCGACCCGGAGATTCCCGTCGCGGGAGACGACCAGGGGCTTTCGCTTGGCTCAGGCCGGCACGATCCACACGCGCGGCCCTCGGACCGTGCGGCGTGCAGCGGTGGGTGTGCGCCGGACGGCAGACGCCCCGCCCGAAGGGGAAGACGGGCGGGGCGGGTTCTCTGCGCCCGCGGCTCAGTTCGCGCCGCGGGACCTTCCGCTGCCGGCCAGCCCGGCCCCGACGACGGTGCTGCCCGTCGCGGCACGGGCCGGTTTGCCGATCGCCCGGCCGCTGCCCACCGGCTCGGCGCCGCCGGCTCCGGTACCGGGCCGCGGCGCCACGGGTTCCCGCGTCTCGGCCGTCGTACCGGATGCTCCGCCCAGCGTGGCGCGCAGTTCCTCGGTGTCCACCAGCATGCTCACCGGGCCGGTCGGGTTGAGGTACAGCGCATGCCCCGGCGGCAGCTGCTCGACGAGTTCGGCCACCGGCCGTCGGTCGTACAGCAGACGGCCCACCGATTCGAGGTAGCTCTGCGAGGTGTAGACGGGGATCACCGGGGTGCCCTCGGGTGAGGCGGCAGCCAGTGGCGTACCGGTCGCGGTGACCAGGACGGAGACCTCCGCGCGTGCCAGCGCCTCGGAGACGGCCTCGCCCGGTCCGTAGCCGGTCGCGGCGAGCTGGATTGCGCTGTCGACCGCGTCGGTCGGCTCCGCCCAGTCCAGCATCTGGGGTGACGGCCGGTACTCCGGGTTGTCCCGCCACTCCACGATCTCGCCCGTCGGGCTCGAGCGCCATTGTCCGATCAGCGCCCACAGGGGCGGTGGTCCCTCGCCCTGCCAGGTCAGATCCACCATGGCCAGCCAGTGGTCGGGTGCCTTGCGTGCCGCCTCGATGACCTCCGGCGGGGGCTCGGGCATCTCCTCGCCCGTCACCGGAACTCCCGCCGTCATCGCCGACTGTGTGCTCTCTTCCATGCAGCCCTCCGCAAACCCGCCGTTCCTACACGTACGAGCGGGGCCCCGGAAACACGAGGCTCTCGCACTGACCTCACAGTGCCCACGGCCGGGGCGGACGTCTCACCGACGCACCGTGCGGACGGGGTGGGTACGCCGCCTGGCCGCGCGGAACGCGCCCGTACGGCGGACACCCGCGCCCTTACGGCGGACACCCCAGCGCGGCGCGGTCCGGGGGAGCGGCCGGTGTCCGCCGGTCACAGGGGCCGCATAGGCTGGCCGGATGCAGGAGCAGTACCGCACGCTCGCGCGCGAGGGCGTCCACGAGATCGAGATCAACAAGTCCCGCTTCCTCTGCGCGCTCGCGCCGGTCGCGACCGAGGCCGAGGCCCAGGACTTCATCGCGCGCATCCGCAAGGAGCACCCCACGGCCCGCCATCACTGCTTCGCCTACGTCCTGGGCGCCGACGGCGGCATCCAGAAGGCGAGCGACGACGGCGAGCCGGGCGGCACCGCGGGCGTACCGATGCTTCAGATGCTGGTGCGCCGCGAGGTGCGCTTCGTCGTCGCCGTCGTCACCCGCTACTTCGGCGGGGTCAAGCTGGGCGCGGGCGGCCTCATCCGTGCGTACGGAGGCGTCGTCGGCGAGGCGCTGGACGTGCTGGGCACGGTCACCCGGCAGCGCTTCCGCCTGGTGACGGTCACCGTCGACCACCAGCGCGCGGGCCGGGTGGAGAACGATCTGCGCACGACGGGACGGGCGGTGCGCGAGGTGACCTACGGGGCGGAGGTACGCATCGAGATCGGGCTGCCGGAGGCCGATCTGGACGCCTTCCGCGGCTGGCTCGCGGACACCACCGCCGGCACCGCTCGGCTGGAGCTCGGCGGCGAGGCGTACGGGGAGCTCTGAGGCGGGCGGTCCGGCCTGCCCCTGGGACGGCGGGGTTCGGCGGCCAGGAGGTGGGCCTGTTGCGCCGGAAAGTCCGGTACGGACCGGTGCGCCGGGGCGCGGATCGTGTCAGCCTGTGGCGCGGTGGGAACAGGCCGCGAAACCGTGTGCGTGCCGGCACGAGAAAGGCTTCTCCATGCCTGAACTCCTCGATGAGCGCGTGGGATTCGTCCGCCGGATCGGGCTGTTCCAGGCCACCGCCATCAACATGAGTCAGATGTGCGGCATCGGCCCCTTCGTGACCATCCCGCTGATGGTCGCGGCGTTCGGCGGGCCGCAGGCCGTGACCGGGTTCCTCGCCGGCGCGGTCCTGGCGCTCGCTGACGGGCTGATCTGGGCCGAGCTGGGTGCGTCGCTGCCCGGGGCGGGCGGCAGCTATGTCTATCTGCGGCAGGCTTTCCAGTACCGGACCGGCAAGCTGATGCCGTTTCTGTTCGTCTGGACGGCCATGCTGTTCATCCCGCTGGGGATGTCCACCGGCGTGATCGGCTTTGTGCAGTACCTCGGCTATCTGTGGCCGGACATGAGCCCGGGGCAGGGCGACCTCGTCGGACTCGTCCTCACCGTGGGCATCATCGGCCTGCTGTGGCGACGGGTGGAGAACATCGCCAAGCTCACCGTCATCCTGTGGACGGTGATGATCGCCTCCGTCCTCCTGGTCATCGTCGCCGCCTTCACCCACTTCAGCGCGGAGCGTGCCTTCACCTACCCGGCCCACGCCTTCGAGCTGACGGCGAGTCACTTCTGGATCGGCTTCGCAGCCGGCCTGACGATCGGCATCTACGACTACCTCGGCTACAACACCATCGCGTACATGGGCGCCGAGATCAGACAGCCCGGCCGCACCATCCCCCGCGCCGTCATCACCTCGATCCTGGGCATCATGACGATCTATCTGCTGCTGCAGATCGGCACCCTGGGCGTCGTGAACTGGCAGGACATGCTCGACCCGCACTCCACGGCGTCCTCCTCGGTCGCCTCCGCGGTGCTGGAGAAGGCCTGGGGCAGGGGCGCCGCCGACACCGTCACCGTGCTCATCCTCATCACCGCCGTCGCCTCCGTCTTCACCGGACTCCTGGGCGGCTCCCGGGTCCCCTACGACGCCGCCCGCGACCGGGTCTTCTTCCGCCCGTACGGCAAGCTGCACCCCCGCCACCGCTTCCCCGTGCTGGGCCTGCTGACCATGGGAGCCGTGATGGCGGTGGGCTTCCTCATCGGACGGCACACCGACCTGGCCACCATCATCCAGCTGCTGACCACCGTCATGGTGATCGTGCAGTCGCTGGCCCAGGTCGCGGCGGTGACTGTGCTGCGCCGCCGTCAGCCGGGGCTGCGCCGTCCGTACCGGATGTGGCTCTATCCGCTGCCGAGCGTCGTGGCGCTGGCCGGCTGGCTGGTGATCTACGGCTACGCGGACCGCAACTCGCCCGGCAGGCACCCCATCGAATGGTCGCTGGCGTGGGTCGGGGCGGGCGTCGTGGCCTTCCTCGCCTGGGCCCGCTACGAGAAGGAGTGGCCGTTCGGGCCGAAGCAGATCAGCGAGGAGTATCTGCATGGCGCGGATCCGGACGCCGAGGGGGCCGGAGGAGCCGAGGGGGCCGGAGGAGACAAGGGGGAGAAGGGAGCCGCGGGCACGGTGGGCGCCGCCGGGGGCAGTTGAGCCCTCCCTTCTCGGCGAGCGTGCCCGCCTTGCCATGGAGCTGCCGTTCCCGACGAGGGCCACTCGGTGGCGATCGCCGCCAGCATGTGCGTACGGGCCCGCCCGGCGGGCCGGCCACATCGCGGCCGGCACTGCGGCGAGGGCTATGCCGATCAGCGACGGAGCGATGATTCGGGCGACAGTGAAAGCGCACGTCAGCCGGGCGCTCGCCAAGCTGGGGCCGGCCAACCGGGTGCAGAGGGCACTGCTGGTCCGTGACGCGGGTCCGAAGTGGCTTCCGCGCACATCGGCGCTGGTGTGGATGCAAGAATGTGGGCCGTGACAGGCGGGGTGCGGTCGGCAGCCGTGGGGGCTGGGACCGGTCGCCGTAACCGCCTGGACCGGTGTGGGTTCGTGTGCTCTCGGAGGGAAAACATGCAGGTCGGAGCCGCTAGGTGAGATTTCTGCACACCTCCGACTGGCATCTGGGACGGTCCTTCCACCGGGTGAGCCTGCTCTCCGCCCAGCGGGCGTTCCTCGATCATCTCGTCGAGACGGTGCGGGCCAGGGAGATCGACGCGGTGCTCGTCGCCGGCGATATCTACGACCGTGCCGTGCCGCCGCTCGCCGCCGTCGAGCTCTTCGATGACGCCCTGCACCGGCTCGCCGGTCTCGGTGTCCCGACGGTGATGATCTCCGGCAACCATGACTCGGCCCGCCGGCTGGGCGTCGGCTCCGGACTGATGGAGCAGGCCGGCATCCATCTCCGCACCGACCCGGCCGGCTGCGGCACGCCGGTGCTGCTTGCGGATGCCCATGGCCCGGTGGCGCTCTACGGACTGCCGTACCTCGAACCCGCCATGGTGCGCGACACCCTCGGCGCACGGCGGGCCGACCACGCAGAGGTGCTGGGCGCGGCGATGGGCCGGGTGCGGGCCGATCTCGCGGACCGGCCCGCGGGGACCCGTTCCGTGGTCCTTGCGCATGCCTTTGTCACCGGTGGCGCGGTCAGCGACAGCGAGCGCGATATCACGGTCGGCGGGGTCGCCTCCGTCCCCGTCGCCGTGTTCGACGGCGTGGACTACGTCGCGCTCGGGCATCTGCACGGCTGTCAGACCCTCACCGAGCGGGTTCGTTACTCCGGATCGCCGCTCGCCTACTCCTTCTCCGAGGCCGGTCACCGCAAGTCGTCATGGATCGTGGATCTCGACGCGGACGGCGCCGTGCACGCGGAGCGGGTGGACTGCCCGGTGCCGCGGCCGCTGGCCCGTATCCGGGGACCGCTGGAGCAGCTGCTCGACGACCCGGAGCCGGGCCGGCACGAGGAGTCCTGGGTCGAGGCGACGCTCACCGACACCGCCCGCCCGCATGAGCCCATGGCCCGGCTCGCCCGGCGCTTCCCGCACATCGTCAGCCTCGTCTTCGATCCCGACGAGGGGCCCACCCGTTCGCCGGCCTCGTACGCGCAGCGGTTGCGCGGGCGCAGCGACCAGGAGATCGCCGAGGACTTCGTGGAACACGTACGGTCCGGCCGGGCGGCCGATGAGCAGGAGCGGGACGAACTGCGCTCGGCGATCGACGAGGTGCGTGTCGACGACATGGCGGCCGAGGTGGCGCGTTGAGGCTGCACCGGCTCACCCTCACCGCCTTCGGACCCTTCGGCGGCTCGCAGACCATCGACTTCGACCGGCTGTCGCGGGACGGCCTGTTTCTGCTGCACGGCCCGACGGGCGCGGGCAAGACCTCGGTCCTGGACGCGGTGTGCTTTGCGCTGTACGGATCGGTGCCCGGGGCGCGGCAGAGCGGCCAGGCGCTGCGCAGCGATCTGGCCGACCCGCTGACCCTCACCGAAGTCGTCCTCGAACTGACCGTGGGCGAGCGGCGGTTGGAGATCACCAGGCTCCCCGAGCAGCCACGCCCCAAGAAGCGGGGCAGCGGCACGACGAAGGAGAAGGCGCAGAGCAGGCTGCGGGAATTCGTTCCGGCGGGGACCGGGGCCGGGGGAGTGGCGGGCGGCGACGGGCCGGCGGACGGCGCGGGCGGCGACGGGCCGACGGACGGCGCGGGCGGCCACTGGAAGGCGCTGAGCCGCTCGCACCAGGAGATCGGCGAGGAGATCAGCCAGCTGCTCGGGATGAGCAAGGAGCAGTTCTGTCAGGTGGTGCTGCTTCCGCAGGGCGACTTCGCGCGCTTTCTGCGGGCCGACGCGGAGGCCCGCTCCCGGCTGCTGGGGCGGCTCTTCGACACCCGGCGGTTCGCGGCCCTCGAAGAGCAGTTGAATGCGCGCCGCAAGACGGCCGCTGACACGGTCACGGCGGGCGACGAACGGCTGTTGGCGCTGGCGCACCGGATGGCGCAGGCGGCGGGTGAGAGTTCCGATCTCACCGATCCGTCGGTCCCGGCGCCGGACCGGACCGGGCAGGCGACGGCGGGCGCAGCGGCGCGCGGACGCGGTGCCGCGGCCGGCGGGCGCGGCCGGGCGCAGGCGACGGCCGCGGCAAGGACGACGGTCACGGCGACCGTACCGGGGCAGGCCGGGTCCGTGGAGGGCGGTGGACGGGGCGGGCAGGCCGCGTCGGTCCGTACCGCCGCTGCGCAGGACCCGGCCGCACCCGGTCCCGGCGAGCCGGGCTTCGCTGAGGCGGTGCTGGTCAGGGCAGCCGTCGCCCGGGTGAGCGCACGGGAGCGGCTGGCGGTGGCTCGGTCCGCGGTGCACGCCGCGGAGGCCGCGGAGCACCAGGCGGCCGGGCGCTGGGAAGAGGCCCGCGAGCGGCACCGGCTCCAGCAGCGGTACGCGGACGCCCGGCGGCGGGCCGCCCGGCTCGATGACCGTGCCGAGGAGCGGGAGCGCACCCGCGACAGGCTGGCGCGGGCGCGTGCGGCCGCGGAGGTCGCGCCCGCACTCGCCCTGCGCGACGCCGCCTGGCGCGAACTGGACGCGGCGCAGCGGGCCGAGCGACAGCACAGAAGCCCGCTGCCGGCCGGCCTCGCCGACGCCGAGGGTGATCAACTCGCCGCACAGGAACGGCAGGTGCGGGAGGAGCTGGGCTCGCTCGGGGCGGCCCGGCGGGCCGAGCGGCGAGCCGCCGACATCAGCCGGGAGTGGGCCGGCCTCGACCGCGAGGCGCGGGCCGACGAGCAGACGCTGCTGGACGCCGCCGAGTGGCTCGCCACCTGGAGCGAGGCCCAGCGCGCCCACCGGCAGCGCATCGAGACGGCACAGGAGGCCGCCACCCGGGCCGAACAGCTCGGCACGCGGATCGAACCCGCCGCCGAACGATGGGAGGCGGCCCGTCGTCGCGACCGGCTCGGTGCCGACGTGCGGTCGGCGGAAGGCGAACTGCTCGCCGCCCGGGAGCGGTCCGCGGCAGCCCATGAGCACTGGCTCGACCTCAAGGACCGCAGGCTGCGCGGGATCGCCGCCGAGCTCGCGGACGGGCTGCGCGACGGTCAGGCATGCGCGGTGTGCGGCGCCACCGAGCACCCCGACCCGGCCCGCGCCGACGCGGACCACGTCGACCGGACGGCCGAGGAGGCCGCCCTGGAAGCCCACCGTCAGGCCGAGGAGACCCGTCAGCAGGCGGCGGACCACCAGCAGTCGGCCAAGGAGGCGCTGGCCGCAGCGGCCGCCACGGCGGGGGACGCCCCGACCGGTGAACTCGCCGCGCAGGTCGAGGAGTTGCGCGCCGACTTCGCCCGCGCCCATGCGCTCGGCGCTGACCTCCATGCCGCCCGCGAGGCGCTCGGACGCGCCGAGCGTGAGTACGAACGGCGCCGCGACGAGCAGCAGCAGGCCGAGCGCCGGGCCGCTGCGCGTACCTCCCACCGTGAGGCGCTGGACCGCGAACGGGCCGCCTTGGAAGAGGAGCTGACCCGGGCGCGGGGCGACTGCCCGAGCGTGGCCGACCGGGCCGCACGGCTGGAGCGGCAGGTCGCCCTGCTCGCCGCGGCGGCGGAGGCGGCCCGGACGGCGAACGCCTGCGCCGAGCGGCTCAAGGAGGCCGACGCCGGGCTGTCCGACGCCGCCTACCGCGCAGGATTCGACACCCCGCAGGCCGCCGCGGAGGCGCTGCTCCGGGACGACGAATGGCGCGTGCTGCAACAGCAACTCGACGACTGGCAGGCCGAATCCGCCGCGGTGGAAGCGGAGCTGGCCGACCCCGGGACCTCCGCCGCCGCGGCCCTGCCGCCCGCGGACCCGGTCGCCGCGCAGGCCGCTCACCAAGCCGCGACGGCGCGGCTGCGAACGGCGTCCGCCACCCATGCCGCGGCCCTGGAACGCTGTACGGAGCTCGACCGGCTCTCCGCCCGCGCCGAGGCCGATGCCCGTGCCCTGGCCCCGGTGCGCGCCGCCCACGACCGCATCGCCCGTCTTGCCGCACTCGCCTCCGGAACGTCCACGGAGAACGAGCGGCGGATGCGCCTGGAATCGTATGTGCTCGCCGCCCGGCTCGAACAGGTCGCGGCCGCCGCCACGGCCCGGCTGCACCGGATGTCCGGCGGCCGCTACACCCTCGTCCACTCCGACGAACGGGCCGGCGGCGCCCGGCGCTCCGGCCTCGGCCTGCACGTCGTCGACGCCTGGACCGGCCACGAACGGGACACCTCCAGCCTCTCCGGCGGCGAGACCTTCTTCGCCTCGCTAGCGCTGGCGCTCGGCCTCGCCGATGTCGTCACCGACGAGGCGGGCGGCACCCGGCTGGACACCCTCTTCATCGACGAGGGGTTCGGGAGCCTGGACGAACAGACCCTGGACGAGGTACTGGACGTTCTGGACTCACTGCGCGAACGCGACCGCAGCGTCGGGATCGTCAGCCACGTCACCGACCTCAAGGCGCGGATCCCCTCCCAGCTGGAGGTCGTCAAGGACCGGTCGGGCTCGACGGTCCGGCATCGGGTACGGGGCTGAGCGTGCCGGGCGGGGGCGTCACGGGGCCGCGGGTCACCGGCTGACGGCGCGGCGGGAGAGCGGCGAGGAGTAGACGACGCTGGTGGTCACCGCCCCCAGCGCGCCGATCCGGCCGGACACCTCCTCCAGATGCCTCATCGACCGGGCGGCGACCTTGAGGACGAAGCAGTCGTCGCCCGTGACGTGGTGCGCCTCCAGGATCTCCGAAGTCGTCTCCAGCAGATCGTGGAACGGCTTGTAGTTGCCGTTCGGGTACCGCAGTCGCACGAAGGCCAGCACCGGCAGCCCGATGCGCTCGGGGTCGATCACCGCCGCGTAGCCCGAGATCACCCCGGCCTCCTCCAGCCGGCGGACCCGTTCGGTGACGGCGCTGGCGGACATGTTCACGGCGCGGGCGAGCTCGGCGTAGCCCGCGCGGCCGTTGTGCTGGAGGACGTCGAGGATGCGCCAGTCGGTGGCGTCAGGGGAATAGCCGGTCATCCGGGCTGTCTAGCAGTGGAATCACCGGCAGATCAAGAGTTTCGCTGGTGATCATCACTTCTCGGCCCCGAAACGGGACCGTAAATTATCGGCCATGCCCCTACAGACGCCGCGGCCCGCCGCCCCCAGCCCTGTCCTGGCCACCGCGCCGGCTGCGCCCGCCGACGCCGCCGCCTACTTCGCCGCCCGGCTCGCCTTCCACACCGATGTCGCCGATGTGCACACCGCCCTCGCGGGCGGTGCCACCGACTTCGTCGTCGTCGACTCCCGTAGTTCCGAGGCCTGGGACCAGGGCCATGTCCCGGGCGCCGTTCACCTGCCGGCCGCCCGCATCCCGCAGGACGCGGGGGAGCTGCTCGATCCGGCGGTCCCGGTCGTCGTGTACTGCTGGGGGCCCGGCTGCGACGGTGCCACCCGCGCCGCCCTCGCGCTGGCCCGGCTCGGCCACCGGGTCAAGGAGATGCTCGGCGGTATCGAGTACTGGATCCGGGAGGGCTACGAGGTCGAGACCCGGCAGGGCAGGGAACGGCGGCCGGCCGATCCGCTGACGGCGCCTGTGTCGGCTCCTCTGTCGGTTCCTGTGACGGATCCTGGGGCCGATCCTCTGACGGCTCCCGTGGGGGCGGGGGATTGCGGCTGCTGAGCCTCCCCCCACCCCCGAACCCACCCCCGCCCCCTCCCCCGAAGGGGGAGAGGGGGAGGGGGCGGGGGAAGCGCTTCGCGTGGTGTGTGCGCAGGACGGCGCCGGTGTGCGGAAAGGCGCGCGTGGTGTGTGCGCAGGACGGTGCCGGTGTGGGGAAAGGCGCGCGTGGTGTGTGCGCAGGACGGTGCCGGTGTGGGGAAAGGCGCGCGTGGTGTGTGCGCAGGACGGCGATCCGGCGGGCGGAAATGCGGGTGACAGCCTCGCCCGGCGGCCACCAGGCTGGTGTGTCGTGACCTACGACAACAGCAGCCGCCCTGCCGAGAGCCCCCGGCCCGCCGCGGACCCTGGCGTACCGCGGCGCGACCCGCTGCCGCTCCTCGGCCGTACCGCCCTGGTCACCGGAGCGAGCCGGCGCCGCGGCATCGGCTACGCCGTCGCCCGGCGGCTGGCCGCATACGGAGCCGGCGTCTATCTGCACCACCACGTTCCGCACGACAGCGGGCAGCCCTGGGGAGCGGACCCGGGCGGCCCGGACGCGGTCGCCGCCGGGGTACGGGAACTCGCCGTACCCGGAGCGGAGGTGGCCCACGGGCCGGCCGATCTGGCCCGGCCGGACGCCCCCGCCCGCCTCCTCGACACCGCGGCCGAGGCGCTCGGCGGCAGACTGGACATCCTCGTCGCCAACCACGCGCTCAGCGGCAGCGACGGCCCCCTGGGCACCCTCGACGCGGCGATGCTCGACGCCCATTGGGCGGTCAACACCCGCTCGGTGATCCTCCTCGCGCAGGCCTACGCCCGTCGGCGCCAACCAGGTCTGCCGGGCGGGCGGATCGTGATGCTGACCTCCGGACAGGACCTGGGCGACGGTATGCCGGAGGAGATCGCCTATGGCCTGGCCAAGGGGGCGCTCGCCTCGGCCACCCGCAGCCTCGCCACCACGTTCGCCGACCTCGGGGTGACCGTGAACACCGTCAACCCGGGCCCGGTGGACACCGGTTACGCGGTCGGCACGCTGCGCGAGCGGGTCGCCGGGCGCTTCCCCGGGGGCGAGTGGGGCACGCCCGACGACCCGGCCCGGCTGATCGCCTGGCTCGCGACCGACGAGGCGGGCTGGATCACCGGGGAGGTCATCAACTCGGAGGGCGGTTTCCGGCGTTGACCCCGGCAGTGGTAGCGGTAGTGGCAGCGGCAGCGGCGGTGGCTCCGGACGCGTCGATCTCGTAGGCGCGCATCCCGTCGCGCTCCCCGACGAACCGGAAGCCCGCCCGGACCAGAACACGCTGGGACGGCACGTTCTCCGGCTCGGTCAGGGCGCACACCGTCCGTACCTCGGGGTGGGCGGCCGCCCAGCCGGCGAGCAGTCGCGCCGCGTCGGTCGCCCATCCGGCGCCGCGGGCGGACGGGGAGAGGTCATAGCCGATCTCCACGAAGCCCTCGGCATCCGGCGGGCCGTGGAAGCCGATGCTGCCGAGTGCTGTCCCGGCTGCCGCGTCGGACAGGACGAAGACGCCCCAGCCGGGACGGTAGCGGCCGGCCGCGGCGGCTCGTACGGCGATACCGGCGCCGCCGGAGGTGGCCTCGGGCGGTGAGCCGTCGATCCAGTCGAAGCCCGCGGGATCGCCGTCCGCGACCCGAGCGGCGGTGGCCGGCAGCAGGGCGCGCAGGGCCACCCGGCCCGCCGTGAGCGCCAGCGGGTATCCGGCGCCCGCGGTGACCAGCGCCTCGAACAGCGGACGGTGGTCCGCCCCCGCCGGCAGCCCGCTGACCTGTCCGTCGCCGACCTCCACCACCCGCCATACGCCGTCGGTGCGCAGCGCCAGATCGGTGGTGACGAAGCGCAGGCCCAACTCCCGTACAGCAGGCGCCACATGGGTGAGGCCGGGGGCGGGGCGCAGCGCCGGAGTGTCGGGGTGCGGACCGATCAGTACCGGCTCGCCGTCCACCCACCACACCCGCGCCTCACCCACTCCGGAGAACGACTCGAAGGCGCGCAGCACCACGCCCCCGGTCAAGAACTCCTCCTGGAGGTCGACGAAGCGGCCGACGACCGAGGCCAGCCGCTCGGTGTCGGCCGCGTCCGGCACGTAGGCGGCCTCGTCCCATTCGTGTTTTCGGGACTTGACCCAGTCCTTGACGACGAGCGGACGGGGCCCGCCCGCCGCGCCGAATGCCTCGGCAAGCGCCGCCAGGGCCGCCCTCTCCGGGGGCCGGCCGGGCGCGCAGGGGAGCCAGACGCTGTGCGGGGTGAGCGCGCGGAAGGTGGCGTACCAGCCCGGGAGCTCATGGGCGGACCGGTAGGCGGCGGGCGAGGTCAGCAGACGGCAGCCGCGGGCGTCGAGCACCGCGGACAGCTCGGCATAGCGGCCGGCGGGCAGCATCCAGCCGCGGTACCAGACCGGTCCGGCATCGTGCGGAACCCGGGCCACCGCCCCTTCGGCGTCCCCGGCGGCCAGCGCCTCGTGGTCCAGCACCGCGGTCGCCGCACCGGCCGACCGCGCCGCAGCCGCCTCCGTCGCAAAGTGCGGATCAGTACGGCGAGGGCGGAGCGGGTCGCCGGGGAACAGAAGCAGCGGCCGGTCCGCCGCGAGGTCCACTGTCATGTCAGCGGACCCTACGGACGGCGACGGCCGGCCACAACACCGCTCGAAGTGGCCGGCCGCCGTCCACCCGGGCCGCGGTCAGAGCGCCGACAGCTCGCTCAGCAGGTCGTCCAGGCCCAGCGAGCCCTGTGACAGCGCCGCCATGTGCCAGGCCTTGAGGTCGAATTCCGCGCCGTGCCTGGCGCGGGCCGCCTCCCGGCCCTGTAGCCACACCCGCTCACCGAGCTTGTAGCCGATCGCCTGGCCGGCCATGCCCTGGTAGCGGGTGATCTCGCTCTCGACGAAGTCGGCCGGGCGGCTGCTGTGCCGGGCGAAGAACTCGTGCGCCAGCTCCGGGGTCCAGCGCTCACCCGGGTGGAAGGGGGAGTCCGCCGGGATCTCCAGCTCCAGATGCATCCCGATGTCGATGATGACCCGGACGGCCCGCATCATCTGGGCGTCCAGATAGCCCAGGCGTCGTTCGGCGCTGGTCAGGAAGCCGAGTTCGTCCATGAGGCGCTCGGCGTACAGTGCCCAGCCCTCGGCGTTGGCGCTGACGATGCCCACCGTCGTCTGGTACCGCGAGAGCTGGTCGGCGACATGGGCCCACTGGGCCAGCTGGAGGTGGTGGCCCGGCACCCCCTCGTGGTACCAGGTGGAGACCAGGTCGTAGGCCGGGAAGCGGGTCTCGCCCATCGTCGGCAGCCAGGTGCGGCCGGGACGGGAGAAGTCCAGCGACGGCTGGGTGTAGTAGGGGGCGGCGGCGCCACCGGGCGGGGCGATCCGCGACTCGACCCGGCGCACCCGCTCCGCCAGCTCGAAGTGGGTGCCGTCGAGCCCCTCGATGGCCTCGTCCATGAGCGACTGGAGCCACTGCCGGGTCTCCTCGACGCCCTCGATCGCCTCGCCGTGCTCATCGCACCAGGCCAGCGCCTCCCAGGGCGTCTTTGCCCCGGGCAGGACCTTCCCGGCCTCGGTCTCCATCTCGGCCAGCAGCCGATGGAACTCCGACCAGCCGTAGGCGTACGCCTCGTCCGCGTCGAGGTCGGCGCCGTTGAAGTAGCGGGCGAGCAGGGCGTAGCGCTCGCGGCCCACCACGTCCGGTGCGCCCGCGATGGCGGGGGCATAGCTGTCACGGAACCAGTCACGCAGCTCCACCAGGGCGCCGGTCGCCACTCCGGCGGCCTCGGTGAGTTCGGCGCGCAGGCTGTCCGGGCCCGGGTCGGTGAACTCGGCGAACCAGCTGCGGTCCGTACCGATCCACTCGTCCAACTGGCCGATGACGGTGCGGACCTGGAGCGGACCGGCGGGCAGGTCACGCTTCAGCCCGGCGTCGAGGGCGGCACGGTATCCCTCCAGCGCGGCCGGTACGGCCCGCAGCCGCTGGGCGATCGCTGCCCAGTCCTCGTCGGTCTCGGCCGGGGTGACCGTGAAGACCTCACGGACGTGGTGCAGCGGCGAGCTGAGGTTGCTGACCGTGCGCAGGCCCTCGCCCGCCTCGTGGACCGCCAGTTCCGCGGTCAGCCGCTCGCGCAGCAGCCGCGCGCAGATCTGCTCGGCGGGAGTGTCCGCACCCGGCCGGGCCTCGGCCTCGGTGAGCTTCTCCAGCGTCGTCCGGGCGAGCTGGGCCACCGCCTCCTGGCCCGTCGGTGAGAAGTCGGGGAGCTTGTGGGAGCTCTCGGCGATGCCGAGGAAGGTGCCGGTGATCGGGTCCAGGTCGACGAGGGCGTCGACATAGGCATCGGCGACCTGGCGGGGCAGCGGACCGCCCTCGGAAGAAGTGGTGTGGGACATGTGGCCATCCTCGTACGGATGGCCCCGCCGCGTCACCATCAAGAGGCTTTACGTTCCTGTCGCTTTGCGCTGCCCTTGCCTTCATGCGGCGGCCGGCCGTGCGTCGGAACGCCCGGCCGGCCGGAGGACTTCGTGCTCGGCGGGGCGCCGCGCGGGGTGCTCAGCGGCGCGCCGTGCCGTCCTGGGCCCGTACGCTCTCCCGGTGCTCCCGCCGGGCGGGCACACCCGTCGGGCGGGCGGTGATCACGAGAGTGCCTTCCTCTATCTGGTAGTCGAGCGGCAGCCCGAGGCCGCGCATTGCCGCCACCATGCCGGTGTTCGAGGCCTGGGTGATCGCGTAGACGCTCGCGCAGCCGGCCTCGGCCGCCATCGCCACCAGCCGGCGCAGCAGCTCGGCGCCGATGCCGCGCTGCTGCCAGGTGTCCTCGACCAGCAGCGCGACCTCGGTCTCATCGCCGTCCCACAGCAGATGGCCGAGGGCCACCAGCCGGCCGGACGCGGTCTCCACCGCCAGGGTGCGGCCGAACCGCGGGCTGAGCAGATGGCCGAGATAGCGGTCCGCGTCACCGACCGGGCCGTGGTAGCGCAGACCGAGGGTCTTCGACGAGCAGCGGTCGTGCATCTCGCGCGCCGCGGCCAGATCGGAGGTGTCGGCACGGCGGACCGTGATCTCGTTGCCCTCGGGCAGTGTCAGCACCTCACGCCGCGGCGGCACGCGCTGGCCGAGTCTGGCGTCCAGGTCGACCAGTGCGCGAACGCGGGCGAACTCGGTCGGGGTGAACGGCAATTGCGGCCTTTCGAGGGTGAGCGAACCCCCTGAGGGGTCGCGGAACTTCATGATGTGCTCCTCCAATACACCTTCCGTGGGCACCTGCTCCGCGAGCGGCTGACCGCTCAGCGAGCGCGCGGGCACCGAACGGATTGTGCAGCGCCCGAGCAACTGGCGCAGTGCCAGGGGGAGTTCGGCGGAATCCAGGGCCGTACGGGTGGCCAGCCCCAGCATCCGGGTCGGCGCATCGACGAGATCGTGCGTATCGGCGCGCTCCAGCCAGCTGTGCGCGCCGCCCGCGTCGGCGACCGTACGGGTCAGCGCCGCGGACGTCAGCGCGTCGGGTGCGCGCAGCAGGAACTCGTCGACCGTGCCGTCGGACAGCGGGTGGGTCTGCAGGCTGAGGATGTCCACCCGCCGCGCGGACAGTGCCGTGCACAGTGCGGCCAGGCTGCCGGGCTCGTCCCGGACCGTGGTCCGCATCCGCCACAGCACCGTCTCCTGGCCTTCGGCCCCAGGGGCCTGCCCGTCAGGGGACGCCGCTGTGGCGCCGGTATCGGTCGGCGGCGAGGCGTTTTCGTGGCGTCGTGACCACCAGACGTGGAACCCGGCCGTGGCCAGCAGAGCGACCGCGGCGGAGCACAGCATGACCGGGCCCGACGGGCCGTGCGCGACCATATTGGCGATGATGTCGGCCACCGCCACGGCGGTGAACAGGGCGGCCAGCTCGACGACGTCCCGCCGCCAGTGAGGGCGGCGGATGGCATGGGCAGAGGATGCTTCAGTCATGCACACAAGCCTGGCGGACAGGTGTTGCCTGATCGCCAACACCTTGTGTCCGACGGGTAAAAGACGCAATCGACGCATTGGCCTCTACTGTCCTACCTGTCCCGGTTGCAGCACCTTGCTGAACAACACCTCGCCGCCTTCCTGGCACAGCCGCACCGTCAGCTCCCCGCTCCCTCCGTCGATATCGATCTCGCCGAAGTACTGCGGACTCTCCGCGGGGGAGGTGTTGGCACGGTCCGGCGCCTTGATGAACGGCTGCTCGGGCCCGAATGTTCCATCCAGCTTCAACGCCTGGAATCCGCCCGCGTTCAGCGGCCCCGACACGAACTCCCAGAACGGCTCGAAATCCTTGAACGCGGCCCGCTCCGGAGCGTAGTGCTGCGCCGCGGTGTAGTGGACGTCCGTCGTCAGCCACACCGTGCCGGTCACCCGGTCGTGCTTGATGTGCCGCAGCAGCTCCGCCAGCTGCAGCTCGCGTCCCAGGGGAGCGCCCGGATCGCCCTGCGCCACCGCCTCGAAGTTGGTCTTGCCGTCCGGGACGACCAGTCCCAGCGGCATGTCGGAGGCGATCACCTTCCACACCGCATGCGAGCGGGAAAGCTCTCGCTTGAGCCAGCGCAGCTGCTCGGCCCCGAGAATGCCCTGCGGGTCCTCGGTCTGCCGGCCGGGTGAGTTCGCATTGCGGTAACGGCGCATGTCCAGCACGAACACATCGAGCAGCGGTCCGTGGTGCACCACGCGATAGACCCGGCCGCCCCGGTCGGGCCGCAGCGTGCGGATCGGGAAATACTCACTGAAGGCGCGCAGCGAGCGCGCGGAGAGCACATCCGTCTCCTTCACCGTGTACCGGTCGTCATCGAGCAGTTGCCCCGGATACCAGTTGTTGTGCACCTCGTGGTCGTCCCACTGGGTGATCGTCGGCACCTGCGCGTTGAAGCGGCGCAGATTGCCGTCCAGCAGGTTGTAGCGGAACGCGCCACGGAACTCCGCCAGCGTCTCGGCGACCTTCGCCTTCTCCTCCGTCGTCACGTTCCGCCAGATCCGGCCGTCCGGGAGTGTCACCCGCTCGGGGATCGGGCTGTCGGCGTAGATGTTGTCGCCGCTGCACAGGAAGAAGTCCGGGTTCCGGCGGCGCATGTCCTCGTAGATGCGATAGCCGCCGCGGTCCGGGTTGATGCCCCAGCCCTGCCCGGCCAGATCGCCCGACCAGTGGAAGCGCACGCCGGTGGGATGGCGGCCGGTGGGCGCCGTGCGGAAGGTGCCGGTGACCGGCTCGCCGGTGCGCCGGGGGTCGTCCGGGTCCGCGAGCAGCACCCGGTAGTGGATCTGCTCACCGGCGGGCAGTCCGTGCAACGAGGTGACGCCGGTGAAGTCCGTCCCCGCCCCGATCACCGGTCCGCGCCAGGACCTGGCGTTACGGAACGACTCGGTGGCCGCGGTCTGCACCACCATCCGGGCCGGCCGGTCCGAGCGCACCCACACCAGACCCGAGGACGTGGTCACATCGCCGACCTGCACGCCCCAGTCGGCGCTCGGCCGCCCGCTGCGGGCCTGGGCCGGCGAGGCGCAGGAGATCGCGGGCAGTGCCAGCGCCGCCGAGCCCGCCGCCGCGCCCTGTAGCAGCGACCGCCGTCCGAAGCCGCCGCCGGATCCCTGCGCCATTTCCAACCTCCATGCCTCGACCGACTTCACTGCCGCCCCGTTCGTATCGCTGTCCGGTGCCCCGCAGCCGAACGGACGGTGAACAGCGGTCCGTTCCCGGTCCGCGGCCCGAACGGATCCTGGGCCCTGTGACCCACCGGACCCGGGCCATGGTCGCAAGACCACCGGCCGACCGCCAGGATGAGGCCGGGACGTTTACGTTCCTGGTGGCAACTCACCGGATCCGTGGGCGGGCCGGTGCGCTCGGGCCTTGCCCGGCGCCGTACGCCGCTGGATCGTCCCCGTCGCCGCAGGGGAGGCCGCCACCGCCTCAGGATGCCGCCGTCCAGGACACGCCCTGGTTCACCGTGTCGAGGATGACCCGCGCCACCAGCGCCGGGTCGTCGTGCATCGGCACATGCCCGCAGCCCGGCAGCCGGACCAGCCGCGCGCCCGGAATCGTGTGCTTGGCGCGGACGCCCTGGCGCGGGAGCAGCAGGCGGTCCCGGCTGCCCCAGCCGATCGTCACGGGGAGGTCCGGCACATCGGTGGTGAACCGCACCGCGCGGCCGGCCGCCAGCGTCGGGGTGAAGCCGGGCGCCTCGCGCAGGGCCCGGGTCTCCGCCACGACGGCCTCGGCCGAACGGCGGCCGGGGTGAGCGTAGATGGTGCCGGTCAGCGAGGCGCGGCCGAGGGCGGTCCGGGCCAGGGACTCCACCACCGGATGGGGCAGTGCCTGCGCCCCCGCGTACATGCCGCGCAGCACGCCGAAGGCGTAACGCCGCTCGGCCGGGGTCCAAAATCCCGCGGGCGAGAGCGCGGTGACCGACCGGACCGCCCGCGCGCGCCCCAGCTCCAGGGCGAGCAGCCCGCCCAGCGAGTTCCCCACCACATGCGGGCGGTCGGCCCCGAGCTCCGCGAACGCCGCGATGAGCAGCGGGACGACCGACGGCAGGTCGTAGGAGGAGCCGTCGGGCAGTGCGGGGGAGGCGCCGAAGCCCGGCAGATCGAGGGCGATGACCTCGTGGGATGCGGCCAGGATGTCGCACACCGGGCGCCAGGCCTGGAGGTGGTGGCCTATGCCGTGCAGCAGGACCACGGGCTCGCCCGCGCCCTTGCGCTCGTACGCGACTGTGAACGGAGGCCGGTCCGCGGGGGTGACACGGGCGAAGGAGACGGGGGTGGCCATCAGAACTCCTCGGGGGGGTGCGGTGCTTTCGGTGGGGCCGGGCATGCGCTGACACGATGCCAGCTGAGGCTACTGAGCGGTATGGGGCGGCCGGGGCGAGCACGCGATGTGCTGCACACCACGCGCCCATGCCGCCGCACTCCGTGGTTTCCGCTGGACAAGGCCGGGACGGGCCGGTGGGATGGAGGGGTGCTGAGCGAATCCACGACCGATGTGACCGATGTCTTCGAGGAACACCGCCCCGTGCTGTTCGGGGTGGCCTACCGGATGCTCGGCCGGGTGGCCGATGCCGAGGACGTGGTGCAGGACGCCTGGCTGCGCTGGTCGGCAGCGGACCGGTCGGAGGTGCGCGAACCGCGCGCCTTTCTCGTACGGATCACCACCCGGCTGGCCATCGACCGGCTGCGTCAGGTCCAGTCGCGACGTGAGTCCTACGTGGGTCCGTGGCTCCCGGAGCCGCTGGCGACCGACATCGGCGGCACCGCCCCGGACACCGCCGACCGCGCCGTGTTCCACGAATCCGTGACCCTCGCCGTGCTCGTCGTCCTGGAGTCGCTCTCCCCTCTGGAGCGCGCCGTGTTCGTGCTGCGCGAGGCCTTCGGCTATCCGTACGCGGAGATCGCCACCGCCCTCGACCGCACTGAGGCGGCGGTACGCCAACTGGCGGGCCGCGCCCGGCGGCACGTGGAGGACGGCAAACCGCGCTTCGAGGTCGACCAGGACCGGCAGCGCGAGCTGACCGAGCGGTTCATGGCCGCGGCGGCCGGCGACGATCTGGCAGGGCTGCTGAACCTGCTGGCGGCGGACGCGCGGCTGGTCGGGGACAGCGGCGGAAAGGCCAAGGCCCCGCTGCGGATCATCGAGTCCGCGGACAAGGTCGCCCGCTTCCTCTTCGGCGTCACCAGGTCCGTGCCGCCCGGCATGGAGTTCACCGTCCTCGAACTCAACGGCGGGATCGCGCTGTTGGCGCGCAACGACGGGGTGCCGGACACCGTCATCCAGCTCGGCGTCCGGGACGGCAAGATCCAGACGGTCTACATCGTCCGCAATCCGGAGAAGCTGGAGTCGCTCGCGGCCGGCTGAGCGGCGGCCCGCAGACCGGGCCGCGGACTGGACAGCACCGGCACACCGGCGTCGAGCCCCTCGGCCGCCGCGGCCATGGAGGCCTGCGCCAGGACGATCACGTCGGTGTCCCGGATCTCCCGCGCCGCGGAGACGACCGCCGCCCGGTAGCCGTCGCCGTCGCCGGCCTCGAAGCGCTCCCAGGCGCCCGGCACCAACACGTTTCGCACGCGCACCGCACGGCCGGCGCGGTCGGCCTCCTGGGCGATCAGGGCCTCGGTGGGCGCGAACGTGCTCTCCACGGCGGCGAGCACGGTGATGCGCGGGCCGATGGCGACGGCGGCCGCGGCCATCGGCCGGTCCACCCGGAGGACGGGGAGGCCGAGCGCCGCACCGGCGGCCTCGGCGACCGAACCGATCGTCGAGCACGTGCACAGCACGGCCCGCGCCCCGCCCCGGGCAGCAGCGGCGAGCTCGGCGGAGACGTCCTCGGTCACCGCGTCGGGCCCCTGCGCCCGTGCGCGGTCGAGGAGTTCGGGACGTACGAGGTGATGCAGCGCCAGCCCGGGGGCCTCCTCGTCGCGCAGCGCGTCGAAGACCGGGACGTGGACGGGCGAGGTGTGCAGCAGGGCGAGCATGCCGGCGACAGTAGCGCGCGGCGGCGCAAAGGGCGGGGGTGGGGCGGTCGTGTGGGCGCTTGCTCCGATCCGAAACGGATGCCGGATTGGTCTTGACCAAGGGTAGGGGCGGCCATATCGTCGGGATACTGCAACAACCTTTAATAAAGAAGCGCTCATAATCGGGCGCGCAGGCGGCCCGGCGGAGACAGGGCCCCGTGCGCGGGCCCGAGCCCCATGGGGGAGCAGCCCCGGTAACGGCCAGTGCGGAGGACAGGGTGGGGACCACGCAGCTCGAAACGGTGCCGGAGCCGAAGTACTGGCACCTCAAGACCGTGCTCAGCGATGCGCTGGACTCGGAGTTCGCGGTCGGCGAGATTCTGCCCAACGAGCGTGAACTGGCGGCGCGGTTCGGCGTCGCCCGTGCCACGCTGCGGCAGGCGCTCGAACAGCTGGAGCTGGAAGGCAGACTCCAGCGCCGCCGCGGTGTCGGCACCACGGTCGCACCGCCGCGCGTCGGCGTCGCCGTGGACCCCGTCCGCCACACCTGGCCCGGTGCCGCCGGCGACGACTGGCAGCCGGTCGACGCCGTCGAGAGCGACACGGTGCCCGCCACCGTGGCCGGCCTGCTCGCGACCGCCCCCGGCGACCCGGTGCACATCGTGCGCCGCAGCCGGGTCACACACGGCCGGCCGGTCGCCGCCGAGCTGCTCTACGTCCCGGCGGAGGCGGTCCCGGGCTGCCCGCCGGCGGCCTCGCTCAGCGCCCCGGCCCGGGCCCGTGCGGTCCTTCAGGAGCTCCAGACGCTGGAGCTGGGGGGCCAGGACCGTACCGTCGAGCTCGGCTCGGCCCGTGCGGAGGACGCCAAGCAGCTGGACCGGCTGCCGGGCGCGCCCGTCCTGGTCGTCACCACCCGCTATGTCTCCGGGGGACGCACGACTGCCGTCGCGGTCTCCACCTACCGTGCGGACACCTGCCGTCTGACCTTCGGCGAGAGCGACGCGGCGGCCCTGCTCGCGAGCTGAGCCGCCCGGCGGACGAGGTAGGGGCCCACTCCGGGCAGCGCTCCGGTGCGGGCCCGTTCTTCGTGCTGTGGCGGCCGCAGGCCGGGACGCGGCCGTCCTGTGCCGCGGGGCAGCGGCGGCCGGTCGCCTGCCGTCCGGTCAGCGGCGGCCCGTGACCGCGTCACGGCTGGGACGGCGGCCCGTCACCGTGCCCTCCACCGCGAAGAGTTCGCCCTCCACGTGATCGAGCGCGAGCCGCAGCGCGCCCGTGGCGACCGCCGCCTCGCCCAGCTGCGACAGGGCGACCTGCGGCGGGCGCAGACAGTAGCGCGCCAACTCGCTGCGCAGCGGCGCCAGTACACCGTCCAATTCCGCCGCCCAGCCGCCGATCACCACCAACTCCGGGTCGAGCGCCAGCACCAGCGCCGCGACATCGTGCACCAGCCGCCGGAGGAAACGGTCGACCGCCTCCCGCGCCTGTGCGTCGCCCTCCCGCGCCGCCGCGAAGACCGCCGCGACCTGCGCCTCGTCCAGGGGGTGCAGCGGCTCTCCGGTCGTCGACAGCAGCTTCTCCGGGGTCGCCTCGCGGCCGAGCAGATGCAGCGCACCGATCTCCCCGGCGGCCCCGCCGAAGCCACGGTGCAGGCGTCCGCCGATCAGCGAGCCGGCCCCCGGACTGAGCCCGGCCAGCACGAAAACGATGTCATCGGAGCCGGTGGCCGCGCCCTGCCAGTGCTCGGCCACCGCGGCGGCATTCGCGTCGTTCTCGACCAGCACCGGACAGCGGAACGACCGCCGCAGCCGCTCACCCAGCGGCAGACCCGTCCAGCCGGGCAGCGCGGTGCTCAGCCGTACCGTGCCGTCCGCCTCCACGATGCCGGGCCCGGCCACACCGACGGCCCGCAGCGAACTGCGGGGCACGCCCGTGCGGCGCAGCAGATCGGCCACCACGGCACGGACCCGCTCCAGTCGCTCGTCGGCCGGCGCGGTCTCTTCGACGGCGCGCTGTGCGGTGTCCAGAACCCGCCCGCTCAGATCGGACAGCAGGGCCGCGACGCGGTGCGGGCCGATCTCGATGCCCAGCAGATGGCCGGCCTCCGTACGGAACCGGAACCTGCGGGCCGGCCGCCCCTGGCGGCGCGTCTCACCCTCCTCGGCGGCCGCCTCGACCACCAGGCCGGTCTCGATGAGCCCCTCGACCACGCCCTCGACCGTCGGCCGGGACAGGCCCGTCACCTGGACGAGGTGGGTGAGCGTGGGGGAGTCCGCGGCGCGCAGCGCATGCAGCACCACAGCGGAGTTGATCCGTCGCAGCAGGGAGGGGTCCCCGCCGGTGAGCCGCCCCAACGTACGTCTCCCTCACTTTGCGTGTGTGGCGGATCGTAGCCGGTCACCTGAGGGGCGGCGAGTCCCGCAGGGGCTGCTTCCGCGGTCAGCCGGGCGAGACGAACCCGGACTCGTACGCGGCGATCACGGCCTGGGTGCGGTCCCTGGCCCCCAGCTTGCCCAGGACCGAGCTGACATGCGTCTTCACGGTCTCGGCTCCCAGCACGAGCTCGCCGGCGATCTCCGCGTTCGACAGCCCACGGGACATCAGCCGCAGCACCTCCTGCTCCCGCGCGGTGAGCGCCGCCCGCTCGAAGCCCGCCCGGGCGCGGTCGTTGCGGCGGCCGGCCGCCATGCTGCGCAGCGCCGCGGGGAGCAACAGCGACCCGCCCTCGGCAACGAGCCGCACCGCGTGCACGATCTCGGCCGGCCGGGAGCGCTTGAGCAGAAAGCCGTCCGCTCCCGCGCGCAGCGCCTCGTAGACGTACTCGTCCTCCTCGAACGTGGTGACGACGAGGATACGGGGCGGCTCGGGCACCGAGCGCAGCACTGCGCGGGTCGCCTCGATACCGTCCAGGAGCGGCATCCGTACGTCCATGGCGATCACATCGGGCCGTAGCTTCCGCACCAGCGGGACGACGGACGCCCCGTCGGCCGCCTCGCCCGCCACCTCGATATCGCTCTGCGCTTCCAGGATGGCGCGCAGCCCCGCGCGTACCAGCGGCTCGTCGTCGACCAGGAGTACGGAAATCGGCACGGGGTCAGCGTAGTTGGCGAAGGGGGAGACGGGCGCGCACCCGCCACTCGCCGCCGTCCGGCCCGGTCTCGGCCTCGCCACCGAGCAGCGCGGCCCGTTCGCGGAGGCCGCGCAGGCCACGGCCGCCACCGGCGGGCTCCGGGGGCGCGGCGGGCAGTGGGTTGCGTACCTCCAGTTCCAGTACGTCGGTGCCGACGGCCATCCGTACGGACACCGGCACCGGGCCCGCGTGCCGCAGCACATTCGTCAGGGCCTCCTGCACCATGCGGTACCCCTCACGGGACACCGGACCGGGCAACGTCTCCAACGGGCCGCTCAGTTCGGCGCGCACCGTCGAGCCCGCGGCCCGTGCCGACTCCAGCAGGCGCTCGGCATCGGCGAGCGTGGGGCGGTCGGCGGGCCGGGGAGCGTCCTCGCGCAGCAGCCGCAGCGCCCGCTCCAGATCGGTCAGCGCCTGGCGTCCGGTGTCCTCGATGGCGGCCAGCGCCCGCTCGGTGAACTCGGGCGAGCCGGCGGCACGGGCCGCGCCCGCTTGGACGACTGTGACGGTCAGCGCGTGGCCGATCGCATCGTGCAGCTCCTGGGCCAGCCGGTTGTGCTCCAGCATGCGCTCCGTACGGGCCTCCAGTTCGGCCAGCCGCTCGGCGGCCGAGGGGCCCAGCAGCAGCCGTGCGGCGGCGGCCATCAGTGCGCCCGCCCCGACGGCGACGGCCGACAGCAGGACGAGGGGAAGCGGTGCGAGCAGCCCGTACCACCAGTGGGGTGCCTCGATCGCCGGCAGGCCCTTGAGGTGCGTGCGGCGTCCTGCGGCAGCCAAGGTGAACGCCCAGGCCAGCAAGGGAAGTTGAACAGTCAGGGCTGACAGGGCAACGCCCGCCTCGAGCCGCAGCAGCAGCCACGCCGCCGTACGGCCACGTTCGCGCCAGGATCCCGACGGGGTCGTGGCGATCCCGGACGCGGCGCGCGCCGTGCGGTCGTGCGGGCCCGGAGTCAGCAGCAGCTGGGCCTGGAGCCCCTCGACGCGGCGGACCACCGGTATCAGGGCGGCGAGTACGAGCAGTGGCAGGGGGAGCACCGCCATCCACAGCCACGTCAGCCATCCGCCCGCGAAAAACGGTTCGTTGTACAGGAAGCCGGTCAGCACCCCGGCCACCGAGGCGATCAGCAGATGCAGCCAGCGGGTGTAGGTGACGGCCCGGGAGAGCGGACGGAGAACGCCGGGGAGCGAGGAGGGCACCCCCTCATCGTGGCAGCGGCCACCGGCCCGTGGCCTCCCCCGCCCGGGGGAGGCGATCCCCGACGGCGGGGGAGGTCGGCGGTCGGGTACGGCCGACAGCCTTGCGGTATGACCCCCATCGAAGTGCAGTAGTTGACGAAGGTCTACGGAACCGTGCGCGCCGTGGAAGATCTCACCTTCCGAGTGGAGCCGGGGCGGGGCACCGGGTTCCTCGGTCCCCACGGCGCCGGCAAGTCCACCACCATGCGGATGGTCGTGGGTCCGGACCGTCCCACCTCGGGCACCGTCACCGTCGGCGCGCCGTGCCTTCCGCGCCCTGGAGCACCCGTTGCGGCACGTCGGGGCGCTGCTCGACGCGGGCGTCGCCCATGGGGCCCGGCGCGCCGGCGACCACCTCTTCGCCCTCGCGCACAGCAACCGCCTCCCGGTACGGCGCGTGGCGGAGGTCCTGGAGGAGACCGGGCTGTCGGCGGTGGCGGGCAAGCGGGTGCGGACCTTCTCGCTCGGCATGCGGCAGCGGCTCGGCATCGCGGCCGCACTGCTCGGCGATCCGGCCGTGCTGATGCTGGACGAACCCGCCAACGGGCTGGACCCGGAGGGCATCATCTGGATCCGTACGCTCCTCAAGCGCCTCGCCGCCGACGGCCGTACGGTGCTGGTCTCCAGCCGTCTGATGACCGAGACCGCCCTGACCGCCGACCACTTGATCGTGCTGGGCCGCGAAGACCCAGGAGGTCTGACGTCATGCACTTCACCGCCGTGCTCCGCTCCGAGTGGACGAAGATCCGCTCGCTGCGTTCCCTGTCGTACAGCCTCTCCGCCACCTGGTGGTGACCGTCGCGATCGCCTGCTTCGTCTGCGGCGGCCACGACGGACCGGAGGCACCCTTCGACCCGGTCTTCCCCGCCTACTTCGGGCTCAACATCGGCCAGTTCGGGGCGATCGTCTGCGGCGTCCTCGTGGTCGCGGGGGAGTGGCCCAGCGGCTCCATCCGGGTCTCTGCCGGACCGGGCGGGACAGCAGATTCTGCACCTTGCGCCCGAGGGGGCGCTCGGGGCGTGGGGCCGGTATCGCGGTGATGGCCGGCTGGGCGGCGCCGGCCGCGGCGGCGGGGCTGTGGTCACTGCTGCGCAGGGACGTCTGAGGGTCCGGGCGCGAGTCAATTGTCAGACCCGGGCGGTTTACTGACGGCATGACCATCGACGCGTACCTCACCGTCATCGACCGCTGGCGGCTGCGGGATTTCCCGGCCGCTCCGGGGCGTTCCGCCCTGGTCGAGAGCGGTCCGGGCTTCCACATAGCCGGCCTGCGGGTCAGCCAGGAGTTCTGGGACGCGGACCTCGCCGAGGTGGCGGAGGCCGCGGAGGAGTTCGAGGCCGAACTGACGGCGCTGGTGCAGGCGCTGTCCTTACGGTGGGGCGAGCCCGAAGTGACGGACCTCGCCGACGACTTGGAACGGTCCGCGAGGGGCATACCGGTCCGGCCGCCGCTGGACACGCTGTGCGGCTATGTTCCGCGCATGTACGGCTGGCGGGTGCAGAGCCGGTGGATCGGCGTGGGCGTGGGGCAGGGCGACCGTGAGCTGCCCTTCCAGCTGCTGGTCGCGGTGGGGGAGGGGGAGGTGGCGCAGACGGGGTGAGAGGGCCTGATCCAAACGACAGGACCTAGCGGGGGAAGGCGGGGGCGAGCGCCGCGGTGACGAGGCGCCGCGGTGTTCCGGTGCCGTCGGCGGGAACGGTCCACAGGTCGGAGCCGAAGTCGCCCGGCAGGGAGTAGACCAGCGTGCGGTCGTCGCGCCAGACGGCCTGGTCGTCGACGTTGCGGTGTTCGCCGGTCGCGGTCTCGTGCAGGGTGTGCAGGTCGAGGACGTACAGCCGCCAAGGAGCGTCCGGGTCGGCGACGTTGACGCGCTTCTTGTACGCGATGCGGGTGCCGTCGGGGGAGAGCGAGGGGCATTCGACGTTGGTGTGCAGTGCCGTGAGCGTCCTGGCGGCCCGGTCACCGCGGACGAGGTAGGTCTTTCCGCCGGTGGCGGCGGTGGCGTAGAAGCGGTTGTCGTCGGCGAAGGTGACGCCCCAGATGTTGATGTCGACCGCGTGGACCGGGTGTCCGTCGACGGTCAGTGCATAGGTCTCCAGATTGGCGTCCAGGCGCCAGGTGCGGGTGTCGAGGAGGGAGGTGCGGGTGGAGAAGGCGGTGCCCGCGTAGGAGTCGCCGCTGACGAAGACGGTCCAGGCGACGGTGTGGCCGCCGGGGGAGACCCGGGCGCGGGTCGGGGTGCCGGCCACGTCGTAGTGGCGCAGTTCGCGCAGGCGCCTGTCGAGGAGGACGGCGCGGTAGGTGTCGCGGAGTTTGCCGTGGACGGCCCGCAGGCAGATGCCGGTGCCGGAGGCTTCGTGGAAGCGCAGGCAGCGGACGCCGGAGGCGGTGCGCGGGCCGGAGAGCCGGCCGGCCGGGACCGCAGTGATCTCGTCGCGGTGCGGGCCCCAGGCCATATTGCGGAACAGGGTGTGGCGCGGGTCGTCCAGGCGGACGCTTCCGGGGGCCACGGCCGGCCCGCCGGCCTGGGAGCGGTCCTTCTGGGCGGCCCGCCCGGCAGCGTGCAGGGTGGCGCCGACGGCGACCCCGCCGAGTACGAGGACGGTGGCCAGCAGGACGAGGAGACGTGCGGTGCGACTCAGCGGGGGGCGGCTCACGATGCTTGCTCCGATGGCGAGGCGAGGGGCGGTGGCGTGCCGACACGGCGGAGGAGGCGGGCGCTGACGGCCGCGGCGAGGGCAAGGCCGACGGCGGCAGCCAGGACGGCGGTGTCGTCGCCCCAGGCGGTCCAGACGGTACCGAAGGCGATCGAGCAGACGAAGCGTGCGGCGGTCTGGCCGGTCTGGACCACGGCGAGCCCGCTGCCGCGGACGTCCTCGGGCACCGCATCGGCGGTCGCGGCCGCCAGCACCCCGTCGGTCGCGGCGTAGAACGAGCCGTGCAGCGCGAGCACGCCACAGACCACGGCCGCGCCCCCGGCCGAGGGGACGAGCAGCAGTCCGTAGGCGCACAGCAGCGCCAGATGCCCCGCCAGGAAGAGCCGCCGGCGGCCTATCCGGTCGGCGACCGCCCCCAATGGCACCGCCAGCAACAGGAATACGGCGGCGGTGCCCAGCGGCAGCAGCGGAAACCACGCACCGGGCAGATCCAGCCTCCGTTGCAGGGTCAGATAGAGGAAGGAGTCGCTGAGGGTGGTCAGCCCCAGCAGTACCGCGCACCCCGTCAGCCGGCGCACCTCCGCCCGGCCGAGCAGTGCGCGCACCGGCGTCCGTGGTCCGGCCGGGGCCCGCCCGCCGGTGTCCTCGACGGCAGCAGCGGGCTTGACGCCGGCGGCGTCCTCGGCGACAACGGCGGGCCCGGCCGCAACGATGCCTTCCGTGGCAGTGGTGGCGCGGCGCGGGACGAACAGCAGCAGCACGACCACGCCCACCACGGCCACACAGAAGCTGACCGTGAACACCGCGTCATAGCCGTCGGCCGCGGCCCGCAGCAGCACGAACGCCACCAGCGGCCCGCACAGTGCGCCTGCCGTGTCCATGGCGCGGTGCACCCCGAACGCCCGTCCGCGGGCGCCCGGTTCGGCGGCCAGCGAGATCATCGCGTCCCGCGGCGCGGTCCGCAGCCCCTTGCCGGTACGGTCCACCGCCAACACCGCCCCGATCAACGGCAGCGAGTGCACCATCAGCAACAACGGCTTGCAGAGGGCGGAGAGCGCGTACCCCACCACGGCCACCGCCTTGTGGCCGCTGCCCCCGCCCCGGTCCGACAGCCGGCCGCCCACCAGCCGGACCAGCGCGCTCACTCCGTTGTAGACCCCGTCCAGCACCCCGAACCCCAAAGGCGACAGCCCGAGTTCGGCGACGAGATACAGCGGGAGCACGGCCGTGACCATCTCCGAGGAGATGTCGGTGATGAGACTGACGGTGCCCAGGACGAGCACCGTCGAGGGGAGGGCGGACCCGGCGCGCCGGCCCGGACGCCGGCCCGGTACGGCGCGCCGGTCGCCCGGCGCAGCGGAGGTCGAGGCAGCGGAGCCGCGGTCCGCGAGGTACACGTCAGCCGGCCCAGATGCCGCTGATGTCCTTGGCGTCGGCGGCGTTCCCCGCATGCGAGGTGCCGTACATGTCCTCGAGGGTGCGCAGTACGTCGTAGTGGTTGTAGGTGGTGGCCGAGGTGGCGCCGGCCGTGACCGGCCGGCCGTAGAGCACCGTCGGGATGCGGTTGCCGCTGAGCCGGTTGTCCTCGTCGAAGGTGACCAGCAGCAGGCTGTTGTGGGTTTTTGCCCAGTCGGCATAGGCCTTGAGGTGGTCCTTCAGCCAGGTGTCACCGGTGGACACCGAGCAGTCGTGCATATCGCTGCACAGGTTCGGGACGACGAAGGAGACGGTGGGCAGCTTCGAGAAGTCGGTGGGGAAGGCGTCGAAGGTGTGTGCCGAGGCGGTGGAGACGTTGCCGAAGCCGAACCACGGGTTGTGCTTCTGCGCGTACTTGCCGCTCTTGCAGGTGGTGGAGCCCTCGGACGGCAGCGACTCGTTGTAGCTCGCCCAGGACTTTCCGGCCGCCGTCAGCTCGGAGGCGAGGTTGGGGGCGTCGCTGAACCCCGGGTCGACGCAGCTGTCGTCGGTGACGCCCTGGGTGTCGCCGGAGAAGAGGGCGTAGTAGTTGGGCTGGCTGGGGTGCGTCTCGGCGTAGGACGCGGTGAGGTTCGCACCGCCGGAGGCCAGGGAGTTGAGGTACGGGGCGCTGGAGCTGCCCATCACCTGGCCGTAGGCGTGGTTCTCGAAGACCACCACGACCACATGGTCGGGGGTGGGTACGCCACGACCACATGGTCGGGGGTGGGTACGGCGGCCGCGGCCGGCTCGGCGCCGAAGCCGGTGCCCGCCCAGATGCCGAGGCCTGTGGTGGCAAGGGCGAACGCCCCGGCGAGCGCGCCGGCCCTGCGACGGCGCGAGCGGCGGATGCGGTGGGAGGAGGAGCCGGAACGCGAGGACGACGGAGCGGGCACGGGGGCCTCCGACGGGAGAGGGGGCGCGCGGGCGGCGATAGCGTAGAACCGTCACGTCGACATGTACACGGCTAGTGGGTGACGCGCAGCCGAACGGTCGCTGAGCGATCGGGGCCGTGTGCTTACGGGCCGCCTGCGGACGGCGTAGAGACGGCCTATGGCCACGGCGCACGGTCTCCGCACCCGCGTCGCCGGGCATCGGCCGGGCACGCGCCGTCAGCCGTACTCGCCGTCAGCGCCTCACGCGTCGTCGTCCGGCGCGAACGCCGCGGCGCGCAGCCGTCCGTACTCCTCCGCCAGGGTCGCCGGTGTCCAATGGGCGTTCAGCCCGCTCGGGTTCGGCAGCGCCCAGATACGGGTGTCGCCCAGGGTGCGCTCCTGGGGCCCGATCGCGGCGTGCTTGTCGTCGAAGGCGATGCGATAGGCGGTGACACCGGCGACGGCCAGCCAGCGCGGGCGCAGCCGGGCGACCTTCTCGTCCAGCAGCCGGCCGCCCTCGCGGTACTCCTGCGCGGTCAGCTCGTCGGCCTTGGCCGTCGCCCGCGCCACGACGTTGGTGATGCCGAGGCCGTGGGCGAGCAACTCCTCCTGCTCGGCGGGCCGGAACTGGCGCGGGGTGAACCCGGCGGCGTGCAGCACCGGCCAGAAACGGTTGCCGGGCCGGGCGAAGTGATGGCCGGTGGCGGCCGTCATCAGTCCGGGGTTGATGCCGCAGAAGAGCACGCGAAGGCCGCTCGCGGCCACGTCGGGGACGAGGCGGTCGCGAGCGGCTTCCAGCTCTTCGGGGGTGAAGCGCACAGGTCCTCGCGTCAGAGGATCGAGCCGGGGGTGTACGCCGCGGCCTGCGGGTGCTGCCCCGCGATCTCCTCGATCCGGGCGACGACGGATGCCACCTGGTCGGCCGCGGCGCCGGTGAAGGAGAGCTTGTCCGCCATCAGGGCGTCCAACTGCGCCTTGTCCAGCGGGATCCGCGTGTCGGCGGCCAGCTTGTCCAGCAGTTCGTTGCGCTCCGCGCCCTGCTCGCGCATGGCCAGCGCCGACGCGACCGCGTTCTCCTTGATCGCTTCGTGCGCCTCCTCGCGGCCGACACCGGCGCGCACGGCACCCATCAGCACCTTCGTGGTGGCGAGGAAGGGCAGGTAGCGGTCCAGCTCGCGGGCGATGACGGCGGGGAAGGCGCCGAACTCGTCGAGCACGGTCAGGAACGTCTCCAGCAGGCCGTCCAGCGCGAAGAACGAGTCCGGCAGGGCGACCCGGCGCACCACGGAGCAGGACACATCGCCCTCGTTCCACTGGTCACCGGAGAGCTCACCGGCCATGGAGGCGTAGCCGCGCAGGATCACCATCAGGCCGTTGACGCGCTCGCAGGAGCGGGTGTTCATCTTGTGCGGCATCGCCGAGGAGCCGACCTGGCCGGGCTTGAAGCCCTCGGTGACCAGTTCGTGCCCGGCCATCAGCCGGATGGTCTTCGCCAGCGAGGAGGGCGCGGCGGCCAGCTGCACCAGCGAGGTCACCACGTCGTAGTCGAGCGAGCGCGGGTAGACCTGGCCGACGGAGGTGAAGGCCTGGCCGAAGCCGAGGTGCCCGGCGATCCGCTGCTCCAGGTCGGCGAGCTTGGACGCCCCATCAGGTCCTCCGCCCAGCAGATCGAGCATGTCCTGAGCGGTGCCGACCGGGCCCTTGATGCCGCGCAGCGGGTAGCGGGAGAGCAGGTCCTCCAGCCGGCCGTACGCCACCAGCAGCTCGTCGGCCGCGGTCGCGAAGCGCTTGCCGAGCGTCGTGGTCTGGGCGGCGACGTTGTGCGAGCGGCCCGCCATCACCAGCTCGGCGTGCTGGGCGGCCAGCGAGCCCAGGCGCGCCAGCACGGCGACCGTACGGTCCCGCATCAGCTCCAGGGACAGCCGCACCTGGAGCTGCTCGACGTTCTCCGTCAGGTCGCGGGAGGTCATGCCCTTGTGGACCTGCTCATGGCCGGCGAGGGCGTTGAACTCCTCGATGCGGGCCTTGACGTCGTGCCGGGTGACCTTCTCGCGCTCGGCGATGGAGGCCAGGTCGACGGTCTCCAGGACTCGCTCGTAATCGGCCAGCGCCTGCTCGGGGACCTCCACCCCCAGGTCCTTTTGCGCACGCAGCACGGCAAGCCACAGCTTCCGCTCCAGCTTGACCTTGTACTCGGGGGACCACAGCACAGCCAGCTCCGCGGAGGCGTAGCGGCCGGCCAGGACATTGGGGATGCGAGGCTTCGCAGACACAGCAGTCACGTGGTCAGAGTCTACTGGCGGTTTACGCAGGCCAGCGCCCCGGTCCCGGCTGTACTTTCCTCCAAGCCGCGCCCGGAGGCGCGGCACCCTGCGCCGGCCGGGCCGTCAGCCCTCGTACGGCAGCAGCTCGGGGCGCTTGGCGGGGCGGCCGTCCCCCGAGGAGCGGCCGGTGAGCCGCCGGGCCATCCACGGCACCAGATGCTCGCGCGCGAAGCGCAGATCCGCGGTGCGCCGCGCACCCCAGCCCGGCGGCGCGGCGGCCGGCAACGGCGTGTCCCAGTCCGACGCGGCGGGCAGCCCGAGCGCCTGCCAGACGGCTTCCGCGACCCGGCGGTGCCCCTCGGCGTTCAGATGCAGCCGGTCGTCGGCCCACAGCCGCGGATCGGACAGCGCCCGCGAGGCGTACAGGTCCACGACCACCGCACCGTGCCGCGCGGCCACGTCGTCGATCCGCGCGAAGAGCTGCTCCATGCGCGGCCGGAAGCGCTCCAGCACCGGCCCCTGCCGTCCCGGACTGCGCATCAGCACCAGCTGCCCGCCGCCCCTGCCCAGCTGCCCGGCGGCGTCCTCGAACCGCGCGCAGACCTGGTCCACCTCGCACTTGGGCCGCAGGACGTCATTGAGCCCGCCGACCAGCGTCACCAGGTCGGCGCCCATCGCGGACGCCGGCCCGCACTGCTCGTCGGCGATCTGCCCGATGAGCTTGCCGCGCACCGCGAGATTGGCGTACCGGAAGCCGGGCGAGCCGGCCGCCAGCCGGGCGGCGAGCAGATCGGCCCAGCCGCGGTACGAGCCGTCCGGCAGGCCGTCCGACATTCCTTCGGTGAAGCTGTCGCCGACCGCGACGAAACTGGTGTAGCGAGCATTCATTTCCATGGCGGGAAGATCCTACCGCTCGCCATACCGTGCGGTATGTCCCGGCCCCCGGGGGTGCGCCGGGCCCCGCGGTGTACGGTCTGATCTCGTCGGAAGGGCGAGGAAAGGTACGGGTGGACGCACGATGACTCCTCGCCGGGGCGCCGGCCCCGACGCGCTGACCTTCACCGAACGGGCCCGCCGCCAGCAGCTCATCGACGCCACCATCGACCTGATCTCCACCCGCGGGTACCCCGCCACCTCGCTGTCGGCGATCGCCGAGCGGGCCGGGCTGTCCAAGGCCGCGGTGCTCTACCACTTCTCCTCGAAGGACAACCTGACCCGCGCGACCCTGGAACAGGTGATGGAGCAGTTCGGTGCGTATGTCACCGAGCGGGTGGCGCAGGCGGCCGGCCCGCGGGACGCGATCGTCGCCTACGTACGGGCGATGATCGGCTACCAGCAGGCCCACCGCCGCCAGGTGCGCGTGATCACCGAGATGCTGCTCGACGACGAGGGAGGCACTCGGCTGAAGACGCCCGGCTCCCACGACACCCACGGCCGCTGGCAGGCCCTCGCCGCCCTGCTGAGGGAAGGCCAGCAGGCAGGTGCGCTGCGGGAGTTCGACACCCGGACCGTCGCCCTGGCGATCGGCGGGGCGATCGACGGCGTGATCGCGCACTGGCTGGTCCACCCGGAGCTCGACCTGGACGCCGCGGCCGCGGAGCTGGAGGAGTTCACCCTCCACGCGATCGAGCGCCGGGCTTGACGCGGGCGAAGGCGGGGGCCCGCTCGGGGCGTACACCGATCCCGCCCAGATAGCCGGTCACCGTCCGCAGCGGCGGCACCCTCCGCAGCAGACGCATCGGCACCGGCAGCCGATCGCCGTCGAGCGTGCCGGCCAGCGCGTCCCGGATCATCGTGTGCTCGGCCTGCTGGGACCGCTGCACCACTTTCACCGGCAGTTGCCGCCGCTTCTGCACCCGCGCCAGCTCGGCCGTCCCGACCGTGCCGCGCCGCAGCGGTGCCGCCAGGATCCGCGCCGCCGCGACCGCGTCCTGGAGTGCCAGATTCACCCCCACGCCGCCGACCGGCGACATGGTGTGCGCCGCATCCCCGATGCACAGCAGACCCTGCCGCTACCAGTGCCGCAGCCGCCCGAAGGTCACCTCCAGCAGCTTGACGTCGTCCCACGAGCCGATCGCCGCGGTCACCTCGTCGTCCCAGTCGAACAGCGCCCCGAGGCGGTCGCGCAGCCACTGGATCTCGTGGGCGCGCAGCTCCGCGTCCCGGCCCTTCTCGATCAGATAGGAGGTCTGGTAATACGTGCCGCGGTCCATGGTGACCGCTGCCTGGCCCCCGCCGAAGCGTGCAAAGACCCGGCCGTCCTTGAGGGTGTCGGCATGGGGATCCCCCCTGCGCATGGGGGTCCCCCCGCCCGAGCGAAGCCGAGAGTGGGGGAGCAGTTGAGAGCTTGGGGGAGCGTCCACGCGCACCTGCCAGACGTCCATCGGTACGTCGAAGAGCTGCTGCCGCAGCCCGGCCGCCTGCCGCACCACGGAGTCCCGGCCGTCGCAGGCGACCGTCAGATCCGCGGCCAGCTCACGCGGGGTGCCGTGCTCGTCGAGGAACCGCACCCCCGTGATGCGGCCGTCTTCGGTCAGCAGCCCGCGGACCTCCGTCCGCATCCGCAGCGTGAAGCACGGCTCCTCGGCCGCCGCCCTGGCGAGCAGATCGAGGAAGTCCCACTGCGGGACCATGGCGAGGTACTTGTGCCGGCCGGGGATGCGCCGCAGATCGGCCATGACCACCGTGGTGCTGCCGATCTGCGCCCGCATCTCCGTCAGCTCGGCGAACGGCAGCCGCGCGAACGCCTCGCCGAGCCCCAGCTCGTCCAGCAGCCGCAGGGTCGACGGATGGACGGTGTCCCCGCGGAAGTCGCGCAGGAAGTCGCCGTGCTTCTCCAGCACGGTCACCTCGATGCCGGCCCTGGCCAGCAGCAGCCCGAGCATCATTCCTGCGGGTCCGCCGCCCGCTATGCAGCAGGTGGTGCGTTCCATGCCCTTGCCCCCTCCTCGCGCACGAATGCGATGGCGACCGGCGAGGACGCGACGCGCCCGACCGATCGGTCAGTAATCTAACCGATCGGTCAGGCCGTCGCTCCCGAAACCCCGCGTCAGGCCGCGGGCCGCTGCTGGAGCACCAACTCCCGGAGCACGTCCTCCATCGTCACCAGCCCGGCCAGCCGCCCGTCCTCGCCGATCACCGCGGCCAGATGCGTGCGGGACCCGCGCATCGCCGTCAGGACGTCGTCCAGCAGCGTCGAGGCCTTGACCCGTGCGATCGGGCGCAGTGCGGACACCGGGAAGGGGACCGTGCGGGGGGAGGCGTCCAGCGCGTCCTTGACGTGCAGATAGCCGAGGATGCGGCGGGTGTCGTCGACGACGGGGAAGCGGGAGAAGCCGGAATCGGCGGCCAGCTGCTCCAGTTCCTCGGGGGTCGTCCCCATCCGTGCGGAGACGACCTTCTCGACCGGCAGTACCACGTCCCTGACCGGGCGGCGGCCCAGCTCCAGGGCGTCCCGCAGCCGCTCCTGCGCCCGCTCGTCGAGCAGCCCGGCCGCCCGGGAGTCCTCGACCATCTTCGCCAGCTGGTCGTCGGAGAACGTCGCGGCGACCTCGTCCTTGGTCTCCACGCGCAGCACCTTGAGCAGCGCGTTGGCGAGTGCGTTGATCGCGAAGATCACCGGGCGCAGCGCCCGGGTCAGCGCGACCAGCGGCGGACCGAGCATCAGAGCGCTGCGGACCGGCTCGGCCAGCGCGATGTTCTTCGGCACCATCTCGCCGAAGAGCATGTGCAGATAGGTGGCCAGCGACAGTGCGATCACGAACGAGATCGGGTGGATCAGCGTCTCCGAGATCCCCACCGCATGGAACACCGGCTCCAGGAGGTGCGCGATGGCCGGCTCGGCGACCGCACCCAGTACCAGGGTGCACAGCGTGATGCCCAGCTGGGCGGCCGCGAGCAGGGCCGAGACATGCTGAAGGCCCCACAGCACACTGGTCGCGCGGCGGTCACCGCGCTCGGCGTACGGCTCGATCTGACTGCGGCGCACCGAGATCAGGGCGAACTCGGCGCCCACGAAGAAGGCGTTGACGACCAGCGTCAGCAGGCCCACGAAAAGCTGGAGCGCGGTCATCGGCGGGCCTCCTTCTCCTGCTCGTCGGTGCTGCCGGGGCGGGGGGCGTGCAGCAGCACCCGGGCCGCGCGATGGCCGGCGGCGTCGAGCACGTCCATCCGCCAGCCGGCCACCTCCAGCGTGTCGCCGGCGACCGGTATCCGGCCGAGTTCGGTGGCGATCAGCCCGGCGAGGGTCTCGTACGGGCCCTCCGGCAGCCACAGGCCGATCCGCTTCAGCTGGTCGGTACGGGCGGCGCCGTCGGCCTGATAGACGCTGCGCCCCTCGGTGTCGGTGCCGGCCGGCGCCAGGTCGGGGGTCTCCATCGGATCGTGTTCGTCGCGGACCTCGCCGACCACCTCCTCGACGATGTCCTCCAGCGTCACCACACCGGCCGTGCCGCCGTATTCGTCGATGACCACGGCCATCGTGCGCCTGCCGGAGAGGCGGTCGAGCAGCCGGTCCACGGTCAGCGTCGTGGGCACCAGCAACGGCTCGCGCACCAGCTCGGAGACCGGGTGCCGGGGGCGGCGCTCGGCCTGGACGGTCAGGACGTCCTTGATGTGCGCCACCCCGACGACGCTGTCCAGGCTGCCGCGGTAGACGGGAAAGCGGGACAGCCCGGTTGCCCGGGTCGCATTGGCCACGTCCTCCGCGGTGGACTGCACCTCCAGCGCGATGACCTGCACCCGCGGCGTCATGACGTTCTCCGCGGTCAGATCGGCGAGATTGAGGGTGCGGACGAACAGCTCGGCGGTGTCGGGCTCCAGCGCGCCCTCCTTGGCGGAGTGCCGGGCCAGCGCCACCAGCTCCTGCGGGCCGCGCGCCGAGGCCAGCTCTTCGGCGGGATCCAGGCCCATCCTGCGGACCATGTGGTTCGCGGTGTTGTTGAGATGCCGGATGAACGGCTTGAAGGCGGCGCTGAAGCCGCGCTGGGCGGTGGCGACCTTCTTCGCGATCACCAGCGGATGGGAGATGGCCCAGTTCTTCGGGACCAGCTCGCCGACCACCATCAGCACGACCGTGGAGATCGCGGTACCGAGAACCACGGCCACCGAATCCGCCACCGTGCGCGACAGGCCCATCGCGTCCAGCGGCCCCGCCAGCAGGGTGGCGATCGCCGGTTTGGACAGCATGCCGATGACCAGGCCGGTGACGGTGATGCCCAGCTGGGCACCGGAGAGCTGGAAGGTCAGGCTGCGCACTGCCTTCAGGGCGCTGTCCGCGCCCCGGTCACCGCGCTCGGCGGCGCGTTCGAGGTCGCTGCGCTCGACGGTCGTCAACGAGAACTCGGCGGCGACGAAGACACCACAGGCCAGGGTCAGGAGGAGCGCCACGCCCAGAAAGAGCAGGTCGGTCATCGAGTCACCTCCGTCCCATGATCGAACAGGATCGGGAGGTTCGCGCTCTGTCGGGAGGGTGCTCGACAACTAGGAGGCTCGTCCATGGCTGGACGCTCACACACCTTTCACTTGGGGGAGAGGAGACTCCATGGTAAAGGATCAGCAAAGTTGGTGGTCAGGGAAGTGCCCGCCCCTCACTGGGGCGGGCTCATGGCGTGCTTCGGGGTCGTCGCTCAGCCGTCGAGGTGCCTGACCCAGCGGCTCCACTGCGGCTCGGGCGCGTAACCCGCCGCGCGCCACGCCTGCCGCGCCGGTTCGTTGCGGTCCAGCACCATCGCGTCGCCGCGCCGGCCGCCCAGCGCACGGAACCGCTCCTCGGCGGCCGTCAGCAGCGCGCCGCCGATGCCCTGCCTGCGGCGGCCGGGATGTACGGCCAGCCGGTAGAGATGGCAGCGCCACCCGTCGAAGCCGGCTATCACGGTCCCGGCGAGGACGCCGTCGCACTCTGCCAGGAGCAGGGCCTCGGGGTCTCGTGTCACCAGCCGGGCCACTCCGTCGTAGTCGTCGCTGATGCTCGTTCCTTCCGCGGCTTCGCGCCAGAACTGCAACACGGTGTCGATGTCCGGGAGGGTGGCGTGGCGGATGTGGAGATCGCTCATGGGGCGAGCCAAGCAGAGAGCCGGTCCGGCCGGCGAACGGTTTCCGTGGTTGCTGACGAAGCCGACCAGGACGGATCCCTGCCGAGCCGGAGTGCGGCCTGGACACCCGATTCCCGCACGGCTGCCGCCAGGCTCACTGGCCGAGGAGCGGGAACAGCCGGGTGACCGCGGCTACGGCCATGGTGCCTGCGGGGCGCGTGGCGGGGCGTTGGTCCCGTTCGCGGTAGTCGGCCAGCAGGCCGCGGATGGACATGGCGAGTTCGGTCATCTCCGCCGGCGTGAGGTGGAGCACGGCGCTGAAGGACTCATCGTGCTGCCACTCGCTCGGTGCCTGCTCCCGGTGCGCCAGCCAGTGTTGATAGCTCTCATCTTCCAGTCCCCGTGCGAGCGCGGCGAACTCTGCGGGCGCTTCCCCTTCCGGCGGACCGGAGGGCGTCCAGCGGAGCTGCCAGGGCCGGGCCCGGCCGCCGTTGTGCGGCGCTTCTTCGATGAGGCCGTGCCGGGCGAGTTGGCGCAGATGAAAGGAGCAGAGGCCGGAGCTGTGGCCGAGGCGGGCGGCCGCCTGGGTGGACGTGACTGTGCCGACCTCGGCGAGCAGGTCCAGCAGGGCGACGCGCACGGAGTGGTCGGGAAGGGGCTGCCGGTTGCGATGCGGCAGCGGGGCCGCGGACGAGGCTGCACGGTTTTCGTCTCTCACTTTGCAAAGGGTGCTACTTTGCAAAGCATTCGGTCAAGGTGGGCGCGGGTCGGCCGGGGCCTTCAGCCCTGTCCGTCCGGACATGTGCGGAAGGCGTTGATATTCCATGACGGTCGGGTTCGGTGACACCTCGCAGGACCGCCGGGTGCGCGTGCTGGGACACCCCGTCGCTTCCTATCCGCGGCTCGCGCCGGAGGTGGAACGGGGTTCGGTGCGCCGCATCACCGTCGCCGGGGAGGAAATCCTGCGACGCCGGTGCCGGCAGGTCACACAGTTCGGCACACCGGAGCTGTCGCGGCTGGTGGACGACATGTTCGCCACGAACCAGGTGGCGGAAGGCGCGGGGCTGGCCGCCAATCAGGTCGGCGTGGATCTGCAGTTGTTCGTGTGGGACATCACGGACGACTGGGGGGTGCGTCATGTCGGGCACATCGCCAACCCCGTCCTGGCGGAGGTGCCGGCCGAGCAGCGCAGGCTGGTCGAAGAACCCGAAGGGTGCCTGTCCGTTCCCGGCCCCTACCGGGTGGTGCCCCGTCTCGACCGTGCCGTCGTACGAGGCCGTGACAAGAACGGCGAGCCACTGGTGATCGAGGGCAGGGGGTACTTCGCACGGTGCCTACAGCACGAGACGGATCACCTTCACGGTCGCCTGTATCTGGACCGGCTTGCCCAGCGGGAGCGGAAGGCGGCCCTTCGCGAGATGGCCGAGTCCAAGGAAGAGAAGTTCGCCCGCCGTGCCGCCCTGGCCAAGAAACTGGGCAAGTAACACCCGGCCACGAAGCGATGGTTCTGGTCCGCAGTCGTCAACGAGCGGCTGTGACCAGCACCTTCTGGGCGCCGGCCGGGCGGGCGGCGCGGTTCGCGCCGCATCGCCCACCGGACCGGCCCGTTATCCGGGCGCCGCAGCTCCTCACCGGGATCGGGGGTGACGGCCGGGCCGATCCGGGCCGATGGGGCCGTGTGGTGGGGGCCGGACCGGGCCGGCTCGTGCCCCCTGCCTCCCCCCCCCGCAAGCCGGTCAGATGTGGCCCTCCCGTAGCGCATAGGCGACGGCGTGGGCGCGGTTGCGCAGGTGGAGCCGGGTGGTCATGCCGTGCAGCACGTTCTTGACCGTGCGTTCGGAGTACGAGAGCTTGCTTGCGATCTCCGCGGTGTCCAGGCCTTCGGCAATCAGACGGATGACGTCGACCTCGCGCGGCGCCAGCCCTGCCAGCGTGCCGGGCCGGTCGTCGGCGCTGCGCTGGAGCTGTCCGACCTGATGGAGCAGCCGGGCGAGCAGATCCGAGGGTAAGTCCCCTTCCCCGCGGGAGGCCGCCAGCACGGCCCGGTACAGCCGGCGCGGGGTGGCCTGGTGGCGCCAGAGGATCGCTCCGACGCCGCACTCGATGACGGCGAGCAGCTCGGCCTCCCGGATCTGGTCCGCCACCAGCACGACCCGTGCCCCGTCGATCCGGACGAGACGGCGCAGCTGAGCGATCGTGGAGTCGTCCATCGTTGCGGTGACAACAACGGCCACCGGGGCCCGGAACTCCCCGCCGCCCTCCACCACCCGCACTCCCCGTTGCTGGCTGAGCTGGCTGGTCACGCCCGCCAGGGAGATCGGGTCCGGCGCGCGGACGACGACGGATATCCTCGGTTCGCTCTGGTGCTCGGTCGTGTGCATATGGGTTACCTCGTTTCCTGGAGCCCCCGACTCCGGCCTTGCCCCGCCCGCCCTCCGGCGCGCCGCTATGGCGAGAGGCCCAAGAGCTGCCTGCCGGGACGCCGCCCCGGGGCCGCCGCGCCCGGTCCGGGCGGTGGGCGTCTCCCACACCCGCTGAATCGGGAATATTGCGAATCGTTCACGAATCCTGCGGAGAAGCCCGCACAGTCCGACTAGTCCAACTCGTCAAGCCAGTTCCGCTGGAGCTGCTGGAGCCGCTGGAGCCGCTGGTTCAGTAAGTCCCGTCAGTCCGGTGCCGTGTCTGAACGCTCCGGCCCCGGAGTTGCGGTTGCGGTGCATGGTGGTACGTCTCCCCGTGGGACTTCGGTGGCGGTTGAGCGGTTGGCGAGCGGGTCGGCACTGCCGGTGATGGCGGCGAGGGCGAGAAAGCCGTCGATGCGGAAGCGGGCACGGAGTGGGTACGTAGTGGGGACGGATGCGGCTGCGCGGCGCGGCTCCCCGTTCGGCAATGCCGTGGACAGCCTGCGGGGCGGGTGGTCCGCACGGCAACGATTCCGGGCCAACTAAGAACGCTGGAATGCCGAGATGGGCTTTGACCTGCGAAAAGGCCCTTTGCCTGGAACGCCTTCCTGGGACGCCTTCGTGGCACACCTTCTGGAACGACGCCCTTCCGGCCGACGAGACCGGGGCCCTCCGGGCGGAACTGACGGGGCGTCGGCAAGGCAGTCGGCGTGCGGTCGGCGTGCGGGGGAGGTATCACGTGTTCAGCCGGTGGAAGGCCGGCATGGCGGGGCGTTCCTTGGCGTCGCCCAGCCCGGTGTCGATCAGGATCGTCCGGCCGGCGGTGCGCAGCACCCAGGTCTGCACGCACGACCTGAGCAGTCCCGTCCGCACGTCCCAGAAGTCGGGGGAGAGCCAGGGCCGGTGGGCTTCCCAGGCCTCGCCCGGTATGTCGCCGAACATCTCCTCCGGCAGCCGGGTCGTGCCTTCGTACTCCACCGTCCGCAGCACCGAGACGTCTCCGAGGGTGATCGCATTCATGAGTTCTCCGGGGCAGGTGGCGGCAGGCGCGGGACGCAGCCGCCGCGCTTGCCGCGGTTGTGGTGGTGGCCGTCGGCGCGGCCTCAGCCCTACTGCGCTGCGTGCCGTTTTCATGCGCATGGCGTGCCGTCCGTGCCGCATTCCGGCCCGCACCGTCGCCCGCCGCTACGCCCGCCTCGTCGACGAGGGGGCGATGCGGGTGATCTGCGAAATCGAGTGGTCGCTGCTGGCCGAAGGCCTGCCCGCCACCGTGTGGATCGGCACCGCCCCCGGGCGGGCCCCCGAGGTGGCACGAGCCCTCGCCGCGCGCGCCGACACCCCCTTCGTGGCGCTCGCGTCCGGAGCGGCAGACGTCTTCTGCATGCTGCACGGCCCCACCCGGGCCGACACGACCCGGGCCCTCACCACCGAACTGCCCGCGGTGCCGGGGGCCCGCACTCTGCGCACCGAGTGGATGCTGCGCCGGCTCACCAGCACTTCGGCCTGGCGACTACCTCGCCTGACGTCCGGTCAAATCGACGCGCTCGCCGGGCAGAACACCGTCCAGTATTCCGCCCACCCGCGCGACACCCCGCTGACCGGCCTGGAACGCGACACCGTCGCCGTCCTGCGCCACGACGCCCGGATGCCCTTCTCCACCCTTGCCCGCACCCTCGACATCACCGAGTCCCGCGCCCGCCGCACCGTCGCCGCCTTGCTCGAATCCGGCCTGTTGCGTCCCCGCGTCGAGGTCGACCCACGGGACATCGGCTACGCGGTCGAGGTGGTGCTGAGCATCGGCTGTCGCCCCGGGGCCGTACGGCGCCTCGCCGCCTCCCTCGCGGATCACCCGGCGACGCGGTTCCTCGCCCTCACGGCAGCCGCTTCGGTTTTCACCTACGGAGGTGTCTTTCGCGACGAGAGCACCTCGCCGACTTCCTCACCGGCGGTTTCGAGGGCAGCGAGGAAGTCACCTCCCTGGAATGCTCCCTGCAGATGGAAGTGTTCAAGCGGTACTGGACGGCCCGCCCCTGAGTCCCGTGGAGCCGGTGCCCAGGACCGCGGTGGGGGAGCGTCGGCCGGTGCGGGGGCCAGAGCACGGTGATGGCGTCACATACCGATCCGGTCGGGCTTGCGCGATCATGGTCCTCACGTAGGGGACGTCGGAGGCCCGCAGCGGCCCGCCCGGTCAGCTGCCGGCCCGCCGCCTGGAGAGTCCGAAAATGGGAGGGAAGTTGGCGATGTGGGGGCGGCTCGGGGAGGCTCGGGGCGGTTGTGTCGGGTGAATGGTCCGTGCGCGGTGCGCATGGGCGGGGAGGGAGTTGACAGTGCAGGGGGCTGAGGGAACGTCCGGCGTCGCGTCGCTGCTCAAGGAGTTGAAGGACCGCTCCGGGAAAAGCTACGGGGTGCTCGCCAAGCGGCTGCACATGAGCACGTCGACGCTGCACCGCTACTGCAACGGTGATGCGGTACCGACGCAATACGCTCCGCTGGAGCGGCTGGCACGGCTGTGCCGGGCGACGCCGGACGAGCTGGTGGAGCTGCACCGGCAGTGGATCCTGGCGGACGAGGCGCGACGCCGGGAGCGGGACCGTAAGCAAGGGGGCGGCGACAGGGCGGGTGTTGCCGCGGGGGCAGGGATGGTTGCCGGGCCCGGGGCCGGGCGCGAGGCCGAGCCTGCGTCCGAGCAGCAGTCCGGGCCTGAGCCCGACTCCGGGCCTGAGCCTGCACCCGAATCCGACGCCGAGCCCGAGGCCGCACCCGTGCCGCCAACGGCTCCCCTCGCGACCGACACCGGATCCGACACCGACTCCGACTCCGACGCCGCCTCCGTATCCGCCCCCGGCCGGGGCGCAGTGATCCGCCCCGAGGGGCGGCCCGTGGCCCAGGTGGGGCCCGGGGGCGGCCGGCGGCGTTTCGCACTGGCGGCCGGAATCGCCGTGGCCGCCGTGGCCGCGTCCGCCGCGCTGGCCGCCGGACTGGTCGCCGACGGGGGCGGGCCCGGCCGGAAGGCGGCAGTGGGGCGGACCACGAGCCCGGAGAGCGGTCACGAGGCGGCGAGGACCGAGGACGGCCGGTCGCCGTCGTCGTCCGCGAAGCCGACCGGGAGGGGGAGCGTGAGTCCGTCCCCGTCCCGTACGCCTGGAGGCAAGGCGTCCGGCGGCGGCCGGGCGACCACTCCGGGCACGGCCGACCGGGCCGGGCTTCCGGTGAGTGTGGATGTCCGCCCGTACCGTTGGGAGGACCCGTGCAGCCAGCGCTACTTGGTCGACCGGGAACCGGGCAAGATGCCTCCGCCGCCCCCCGAACAGGACGCCCGGGGCTGGATTGCGGCGCTGGGGGCGGTCTCTGCGGGCAGTCAGCTGGTGCAGGTGTCGGTGCAGGGCGCGGGGGAGGGGACCGTGGTGCTGCATGCGCTGCGGGTGCGGGTGGTGAGTACTTCCGCGCCGCCCGCCTGGAACGCCTTCAGCATGGGCGTGGGCTGCGGGGGCGGCATCACCCCGAAGACGTTCGGGGTGGCCCTGGCCGCGGCGCAGCCGAGGGTCGCGCCGGAGGGCGGACAGCGGGACTTCCCCTACAAGGTGACCGAGCGGGACCCCGAGGTCTTCAAGGTCACCGCGCGGGCGGGGGCCCGAGCGGTGCGCTGGTACATGGAGCTGGAGTGGTCCAGCGGCAACCGGCACGGCACGCTCCGCATCGACGACAACGGGGAGCCGTTCCACACCGCTGGGATGGAGGGCCGGCCGCAGTACGACTACCCGCTGGGCGGCAACGAATGGATTCCCACTCCGAAGGAGAACGGCTGAACCCGGCCCCGGGCAGCTACCGGGGCCAGGTTCCGGCCGTGGTCAGGTTCCCGGCCGTGGTCAGGTTCCCGGCCGTGGTCAGGCTCCGGCCGTGATCAGTGACGGGTTCACCAGGTCAGCGATCAGTGGCGATCGTTCACCAGGTCAGCGCGTCCTGGGCGCGGGACTGCCAGTAGGTGACCCAGGCCGAACTGTCGGTGAGGACGCCTCCGTTGGGCAGGGGGAGTTGCACAGCCGGGCCGGTGGAGCCGTTGCCCGCCCGGTTGCCGAAGAGGACGCCCAGAGTGCGGGCAGTGTGGCCGCTGTTGCCCGAGCCGTCCGCCGACTGGTACATGATCCCCGCGTACGCCGACTCGCCCGGCGCGAGCGTGACCACGGCCTGCGGCTTGGACGCCTCGAGGAACGTGGTGGCGGCCTGGGCGTCGTCCCAGCGGAGGTAGGGCGCGCCGTAGGCGTTGCAGGGCGCGGAGCCGGTGTTGGTCGCGGTCAGCAGCATGTGGTTGAGGGGGCGCTTGACCTTGGTCACGGTGACCTTGACGTGCGCACCGGTGCAGGCGACGGTCGTGGTCCGGCTTCCGGAGCCCTGGCCGGAGGGCTGCCCCGAACCCTTCTTGCCGGCGTTCCCGTTGCCGGCGGCACCCGCCGCGGCGGTCTTTGAGGCGTGACCGCCCTCGGCCGGGCCCTTCCCATCCGAGGGGGACGGGGCACCCTGCCCACCGGCCGCGGACTGGGAGGACGCGGACGGGGCAGGGCTGCCGGTGTCCTTGGTGTCGTTCTGGCAGGCGGTCAGTGCGAGGACCGCCGTCAGGGCGGCGGCGGAGGCGACGACATGGGTGGCGCGACGGGTGGTGCGCATGGCGAGTGGGTGCCTTCTGTTCGGTTGGCTGGGGTCGGAATGCGTGCCGTCAAAGACGGCTGACGACCAGGAGGAAGACGGTCGCGGCTGATGCGGCGAGCACGGCCACAGCCACCGCATCGGCGACATCGGCGTTGCGGAACCGGCGGCGTACGAAGCGGATCCGCATGACTTCTTCCTTCGGCATGAGGTCGTGGTTGCTTGCTGACCTCAGCTTGCGGCGCCCTCCGTCCCGGCTGCCACGGCCGACGCGGAAAATGGGACACCGGAACGTTCGTAGCGCCTCTGACCTGCGGAAACCAATGTTCCCTGGGACGCCGTGACGGGACGCCGTGACGGAATGCCGTGAGCAATTCCCCACCGCCCCCATGGCCCAGGTCCTGCCGTTTGGATCAGGCCCTAGGTGGTCGCGGGATCCTGGGCCGACGCAACGACGGTGGCCAGGTCCGAGCCCGCACGGAGGAGCTCCATGGTGCGTGTGGCGATCTGGTCCGCACGGTGCCGCAGGATGCGTTGGGTCTCTTCCAGGCCGTCGAGCCGCTGCAGGGAGTCCATGGCCTCGCGCACTGCGGGAATGCCGTAGCCGGCGCCGCGGAGAGCCACGACGATGCGTGCCGCTCCGATGGCTGACAGGCCGTAGCGGCGGGCGCGCAGTGACGTCACCCGCTCGGGGGTGACAAGTCCTTCCTGCTCCCAGAACCGCAGGGTCGAGGGTCGTACGTTGAGCGCTTCGGCGAGCTCCGTGATCGTCATCGCGTCCCTCTCCTGCTCGAACTCGCTGGTGTCCGCTTCGGCCTGGATCGCCCGCAAGGCCCGTTGAGCGCGCAGAACCTCCTCGCGTTCCCGGGCGAGCCGGACATGCACCGTGTTGACCGCCGACGCGGCCTCCGCGGTCGTCGCCGTTCGCAGCTCCGCCAGCAACTGCCGGGCCGCGACCGGCCCCACCGCACCCGCGAGTCCTCGGTAGGCCCGAAGAGCGTGCACGTGAAGCGGTGTGTAGGAGCGGTAGCCGTTGCTCGATCGAGCGGCCGCGGGAATGACTCCCAGCCGCTCCAGGTCGCGCACCTGTTGTACCGAGTACCCCGACTCTCTGGCGACATCGACGGTTCGGAGCGGTACGCGTGGCGAACCGCTCACCAGCTCGCCCATCGGCCAACCCCACATAAGCACTTGAAGGTGATGCTTGAACCATGAGTATGGAACAGATCATTGCGACCGTGCGGGGCTTCGACGGCGCGCTCGTGGTCGTCCCGGAGCCGGGCGGCGACTTTCCCGAGCTCGCGTGGGGCGACGCCTTCTTCTACTTCGCCCCCGACGGTCAGCTTCCGCAGAACGTTCAGCCTTACGGAACGATCGTCGTCAAGAACTACCCCGACGACACCGCTTGCGACCTCGACGCTCCGGGACGGTGGCGGGTGAACATCCACGTCGAGCGTGCGACGTTCCGGGAGTTCACGGCTGAGGAGCCACGCAGCCTCACCCGACCTCGCGACTACACCGCCGCCGACACGGTGATGCCGCATCCGGTATACGGGGCACTCGGCTGGCTCGCTGTCGTCAATCCCGGCGAGAAGAACACGGACACGGTGCTGCAGCTTCTGCGCGGTGCCCACGACGCGGCTCGTGCCAGGTTCGCGCGGCGACATGAACCGGGAGGGTCACCGGAGAGCGACTGACGCGGTCCCGGCCACGTGGGCAGACGGGCCGGGGCCGGCCGTTGGAGGGTGCGCGGCGGGCGGGTGCTCGACGGCGGGTGTTCAGCGGAGGGCTGCGAGGCCGGCCTTCGTGGCGTCCTTGATCAGGGCGTCATCGGAGGCCGCGTCCTTGGAGCCGCGGTCGGACAGGACGGCGACGACGACCGGAGCCCCGCTGGCCGGCCAGACGATCGCGATGTCATTGCGCGTGCCGTACCCGCCGTTGCCCGTCTTGTCACCGACCTTCCATCCGGAGGGGACTCCTGCCCTGATGTAGGGGCCCCCGGTCGTGTTCCCGCGGAGCCACCCCGTGAGCAGTTGCCGCCGGCCTTCGGGCAGCACGTCTCCGAGGACGAACCCGCGCAGATCGGTGCCGAGAGTGCGCGGAGTGCTGGTGTCCCGGGTGTCGCCGGGCTTCGCTTCATTGAGCGTCGGTTCGGTCCGGTTGACCCGAGTCGTCGCGTCTCCCATCGCGCGGAGCGCCTTTTGCAGCCCGGCAGGCCCACCGAGCTGGTCCAGGAGCAGGTTGGCGGCCGTGTTGTCGCTGTACTGCAGCGCGGCCTTGACGAGGTCGCGCAGCGTCATTCCCTGGTCCACGTGCCGCTTGGTGATCGGTGCGTAGTCTTCGAGGTCCGAGGCGCTGTAGCGGATGACACGGTTGAGCTCGTCGTCCGTGCTGCGCTTGAGCACGACCCCGGCAGCGAGGGCCTTGAAGGTCGAGGCGTGCGCGAACCGCTCGCCCGCTCGGTACGTCACCGTGCGGCCCGTCCCGGTGTCCAGCATGTACACACCGAGGCGGGCATGGAATCGGCGCTCGACCTGCGCGAGGGCCTTGGCGGCGCGGTCCCGCGAGGGGGCCGAGTCGGTTGATGCCGAGGCGGTTGAGGACGCCGGCCCGGCCGGACCGGTGTCGCTGCTCCCCGTGCATCCGCTCAGCAGGCCCGATGCGAGCACGAGAGTGGCTGCGGAGAGGGCTGTCCTGCGCTTGGAAGAGATCATGTCCGACACCCTTTCCGGCAGCAGTTCATGCGGTCAAAGACGCAAACGTGCCTTCGCATGCTGTTTTGGCATACGGTGACGGTTGTGGATCTGGTGGCGGCGTGTCGGGTGTTCGTACAAGTGGGCGAGCGTGGCAGCTTCACCCTCGGCGCCGAGGCTGTCCGCGTGCCGCAGTCCGTGGCGAGCCGACGGGTTGCCGCGCTCGAGGAGCATTTCGGGGAGCGGCTGTTCGATCGCTCCACGCGGCGGGCGGCGCTCACCGCGTTCGGGCGCGACATGCTTCCGTCGGCGAAGCGGCTCGTGCAGTTGGCGGAGGCGCTGGAGTACCACGCCGAGCAGGCGAAGCTCCGGCCGTTCGGTCTCGCGGTGCCCGAGACCTGCTCGGTCCGGCACTTGGCGATGCTCGACGCGGCCGCTCGCGACGAGGACACCGTCCTGGACTTCCGTACCGCCGGCCCGGCGGAACGTACGGAACTGCTCCGGTCCCGCGAAGTCCGGGCCGCCCTCGTCGCGGTGCCACCGGCAGGCGCCGATTGGACGGTGCCGCTCGGTGTCGCTTCCCCGGCGGACAGCGGCAGGGGGCCGCTCCACCTCGAGACCTTGCGGCCCGGCAGGGCGCAACGCTCGTTCCGGCGCATCTGGATCCAGCCGGAAGACGATGTTCCCCATATCCGGGACCGTTTGGCGCAGACCGGTCATCGTGTCGCGCTCGTGCCTGCACAGGTCGCGGTCGCCGCATCGCTGACCGCCGCCGTGGCCGCGACGATGCACACGGACGACTTTCTCCTGTGCTCGGCGGCGCAAGCGGATGATCTGGGGCTGTGCTGGCGCCGGCTGGCGGGAGCGCCCGTTGCCCGCGGCTACAGCGTGTCAGCGGTGGCCGGTGACGATGCGGACCGGGTGCAGGCCGGCCTCTGGACGCAGGTGGCCCGCGCCCTGGGAGCGCCCACGGATACAAAGGAGCGTGCATGAGCGCCGAGCGACTCACACAGGAACTCCGCGGTGTTCTTGCCACAGCGGGCCTGTCGGGTTCCTTCCTGGTACGCGATCTGTCCACCGGCGAGGAGATCGGCATCGATCCCGATATCGAGTTCCCGGTGGCATCGCTGGTGAAGGTGCCGCTCGCCGTCGCCGTGCTGGACCGCATCCACGACGGGCGCATCGACGGAGCCGCGATGATCGACGTCGAGCCGGGGCGCATCGCGTCCCCGGGGCCGGTGGGACTCAGCAGATTCCGTCACCCCGCGCGGATCGCGGTCGACGACCTGCTCTACCTCAGTACGGCGCTCAGCGACAACGCCGCCTCGGACGCGCTGTTCGACCTGGTCTCGCCCACCGAGGTCACCCGGACCCTGCGCGCCACCGGAATCAGCGGCATCGCAGTTCGGCACCGCATGCGTGACCTTGTCGAAACCCCGGCCGAGCAATTCGACCCGGGCGACGTGCACCTTGCCCACTCGCTCGCGATCGGATCACGTACGGCAGGACGAGGCCACCCGATCCCACAACTCGATGTGAGCAGAGCGAACTCGGGCTCCGCGCGCGCCTTCGTCGACCTTCTGGAAGCCCTGTGGCTCTCGGCACGCTTTCCGCCCGGCGTTGCCGCGCAGGTGCGCTCGTTCATGGGCCACAACGTGATCCGGCACCGACTGGCGCCCGACTTCAGCTCGGACGCCTCGAAGTGGTCGTCGAAGACCGGCACCCTGCTGAACCTCCGCCACGAAACAGGCGTGGTCGAGCACGACGACGGCGGCACCTTCGCCATCGCCGCACTGACCGAGTCCATGGTCCCGGCGGCAACTCAACCGGCCGCCGAAGCGGTCATGGCCCAGGTCGCACGGACCATGCACGACCACCTGCGCGCCCAGTGAGAACACTCCACCTGATTCCTGATTCCTGATTCCTGATTCCTGATTCCTGATTCCTGATTCCTGATCCTGCGGCAGGTTCGGCTCGTCAGCCGGCTCGTCAGCCGGCGAGCAGGGCACTCGCCCATCGTTCTGCCCGCTGCTCGGTGTATTCGGCGTCACTTCGCCAGGCGTCGCCGTGACCTTGTGCCCACAGGGTCGCCCAGGGCTGGTTGCCCAGGGTGGACTGATCCCGCAGGAAGTCATGCATGGAGCGCGTACGGCGCCCCAGCAGAGGGGCTGACGCCGTTCGGCCTCGTCGAGACCGTAAGCGTCGGCAAAGATCCGCAGCCGGCCCCCGGCATCGGTGCGCCGTCGGCCGGGATGCGCCGACAACGGGATGAAGCCGTGCAGGGCATACGCGACATCCCACAGCCGGGATCCCGGGGCGGCCGTGTCCCAGTCGATGAAGGCCCACTCGCTCTCTTCGCCGACCACGAGGTTGGACGACGCCGCCGCTGACGTTCCCACCGGTCAACGGCTGCTCTTCCTCGTGCATCACAGCGCCAGTCTGGCCGGCCACCCCCGCCGCGATCACCTCAATAACGGCAACCGAGGTGGTCCGCACACGCTCAGACGCTCAGCAAAGGTCGGCGCGTTGACCGGCGAGCCCCCGCACAGCCTGACGGCGTCCGGGGTCAGGACGGTCTGTGGGACTGCTCCGGGTTTCGCTCCGCGGGTCGTGGAGCCGGCTGCGGTGCGGTCAGGTCCAGCAGGAGCAGGGCGTCGTGGTCGGGGGTGCCGGGGTCCGCGACGTAGACGCCGAGGCGCTGGCCCGGGGTTGCCCTCCAGGTGCATGGCCTGGGCGGTGAGGGTGATCGTGCCGACGTGGGGGTGGTGGAAGGTCTTGTGCGCGGGTTTGCGTCCGGTCACGTCGTAGCGTTCCCAGAGCTTGGCGAAGTCGGGGCTCTTGAGCAGGAGTTCGCCTACGAGGTTGGTCAGGTCGGGGGCGTCGGGCGCGGTGCCGGCGATGGCGCGGAGGCGGGAGACGCAGGCGCGTACCTGGGTGTCCAGTCGGGGAACAGCTCGCGGGCGGTGGGGTGGAGGAAGAGGTAGCGGGCCAGGTTGCGTTGCTTGGCGGGCCAGTCGTCCAGGCCCGCGTACAGGGCGAGGCCGCCGGGGTTCCAGGCGAGGAAGTCCATGCTGCGGCTGATGATGTAGGCCGGGTTCGGGCGCATCGACTCCAGCAGCAGCTTCAGGTGGGGGCGCACGGTGCGGCTCGGTGCGGGCGGCGGTTCGGGGGCGTACCGGGCGGCGCGGGCGGCCAGCTCCCGCAGATGGTGGTGCTCCTGGTCGTCGAGGTGCAGGGCGCGGGCGAGAGCGTCGAGGACGGAGGGGCTGGGGCGGGTCTCCTTGCCGCGTTCCAGGCGTACGTAGTAGTCGATGCTGATCCCGGCCAGGGTGGCCAGTTCTTCCCGGCGCAGCCCCGGGGTGCGGCGCAGCCCGGCGCCGACGGCGAGGCCGACCTGCTCCGGAGTGGTCTGGGTACGGCGGGCACGCAGGAACCGGCCCAGCTCCATACCACCGCTTCCACCGCTGGTGGGGGTGCGCTCTGGTGCCATGGCTTCAGTGTCACACCGGACCGGCCTGCGCGGCAGCACCGTGGGGGGCCCTGCCATTACCCCCGAAGAGCCCGGCCTGCCTCGGGGGCGAAAACCGCGCGAAGGTGGATTCACGACGCCCTCGCACCGTCCGCGAGTACCACCGCGGAGGGATCGTGAGCTGGACAGATGCAAGGGCTGCCGGCCGGCTGCACGAGCGGGCACGCACGCCGTGCGCCCACGGTGAGCAGTCCCAGCGTGCGCCACAGCGAGCGGTCACAGGGTGATCAAGCCAGAGTGGAACCGCCCGGAGGCAAGGAACCGGAGAATACTGATGCGCTACATCAAACTGCGTGACCTGGACGTTTCCCGGATCGGTCTCGGCGCGATGGGGATGTCCCACGGGTACACCGATTCCGGGACCGACGAGGCGGAATCCCTCCGCACCCTCCACCGCGCCCTGGACCTGGGCGTCACCCTCATCGACACCGCCGAGATCTACGGCCCCTACGCCAACGAGGAACTGCTCGGCCGGGCCCTCAAGGGACGCCGTGACCAGGTCGTGCTGGCGACCAAGTTCGGCCTCGTCTCCCACGGCGGTGCCGGCGCGGGTGCGTGGACCCTGGACAGCAGTCCGGCCAACATCCGCACCGCCGTCGAAGGCTCCCTCGAACGCCTCGGCACGGACCACATCGACCTGTACTACCAGCATCGGGTCGACCCGGAGACCCCGATCGAGGAGACCGTCGGGGCGCTGGCCGAGCTGGTCGCCGAGGGCAAGGTCCGCGCCATCGGCCTGTCCGAGGCCGGGCCCGACACCATCCGCCGTGCGCACGCCGTCCATCCCGTCACCGCGGTGCAGTCGGAGTACTCCCTGTGGACCCGCGATCCCGAGGCACGGGTGCTGCCGTTGCTGCGCGAGCTGAACATCGGGTTTGTGCCGTTCGGGCCCCTGGGCCGCGGCTTTCTCACCGGCACGGTCCGCTCCACCGACGGCTTCACGGAGGGCGACTTCCGGCACGGCAACCCGCGCTTCACCGGCGAGAACTTCCGGCGCAACCTGCGCATCGCCGACGAGGTCCAGGCCGTCGCCGCCGAAGCCGAGGCCACCCCGGCCCAGGTCGCCCTGGCCTGGCTGCTGGCTCAGGGCGACGACATCGCCCCCATCCCCGGTACCAAACGCGTCCACCGGGTCGAGGAGAACACCGCAGCCGACGCCGTCCAGCTGACCGCCGAACAGCGCGACAGGCTGACCGGCCTCCCTCCGGCAGCCGGAGCCACCCATACGGAAGCGGGCCTGCACCTGCTCGAACGCTGACCCCGCCCCTACCGCCCATCCCCCTCATCCCGCGCAGAAGGCAATCCCATGCAGCACGTCACCCTGAACAACGGCGTCCAGATGCCGATCCTCGGCTTCGGCGTCTACCAGATTCCGCCGGAGCAGACCGAGCAGGCCGTCACCGAGGCCCTCGCGGCCGGCTACCGGCTGCTCGACACCGCCGCCGCCTACCAGAACGAGGCGGCCGTCGGCCGGGCCCTCAGGAACAGCGGCATCCCGCGCGAGGAGCTGTTCCTCACCACCAAGCTGTGGATCCAGGACGCTCCCGCTCAGGAGCACACCCGGCGCGCCTTCGAGGCGTCGCTGAACAAGCTCGGCGTCGAATACCTCGACCTGTACCTGATGCACCAGCCCTACGGCGACGTCTACGGCCAGTGGCGCGCCATGGAGGACCTGCACCGCGAGGGCCGCATCAAGGCGATCGGCGTCGCCAACTTCCACCCCGACCGGCTCGTCGACCTCATCATCAACAACGAGGTCGCCCCCGCGGTCAACCAGATCGAAACCCACCCGTTCTTCCAGCGCACCGCCGACCAGGAGGTCATGCGCGGGCGCGGGGTCCAGATTCAGTCGTGGGGCGGGTTCGCGGAGGGCAGGAACGACCTGTTCACGAATCCGCTCCTGAGCGGGATCGGCGAGAAGCACGGCAAGTCCGTGGCGCAGGTCGCGCTCCGCTGGCTGATCCAGCGCGGCATCGTCGCGATCCCCAAGTCGGTCCGCGCCGAGCGCATGGCGGAGAACATCGACGTCTTCGACTTTGCGCTCACCGACGACCAGATGGCGGCCATCGCCACCCTGGACACCGGAACGTCGCTGTTCTTCGACCACCGCGACCCGGAGATCGCCGACTGGCTCGGCAAGCGGCGCCTGGACGACTGAGCCCGTCGAGAGCATCGGGCCACGCCCCGGACGCGGATCTCTCACCGGGCCGAACGCGGCGTGGAAACCGTCTACGCGTGCGAACGCCCCGGCTCCGACCCCCCGGCTCTGCCCCCCGCTCCGACCCCCGGCCCCGACCCCCTGGCTCCGACGCGCCGGAGCCGACCGCCCGTCAGCTCCTCCGGTACCGGCGCCGTCGGCCCGGTCCACCCTTGTGTCCCTCGTCGCGGGGCCGGGCGCGCAGATGCTGGATCAGGTAACCGGCAGCCGCGACCACGAGCAGCAGGACGACGGTGCCGAGGGTGAACGTCTCGAAGGTGAGCCGGGAGACGCCCCAGATCGCCCGGAAGTCGTACGGGATCCCGAAGAGCTGCTCCAGGGTGCCGGGAAACAGGGCCACCCACGACCCGAGCAGGATCCACGCGTAGACGAGCAGCGTCGCGACGGCGAAGCCCCGGGTGCCGAACGGGGCCTGGTACGGCCGGGGCACCTCGCGGTGGCGCAGCCGCAGCGCCAGCAGGGAGGGGACCAGGGCGAGGTAGGACAGCAGCAGGGTGGTGATCGCGACGGCCAGCACCACGCCGAAGACGGCCGAGGCATCCCCGTTCGCCAGGTTCATCGCGGCCGCCATGAAGGCGGTGGCGGTGACACCGGAGAGCAGGTTCATCCGCACCGGGGTGCCCAGCCGTGGATGGAAGGCGCCCAGGCCCCGGCTGAAGAACCCGCCGTCGGCGGCCGCCATGGCCTGCATCCGGTCGGCGACGATCATCCAGGCGCTGCCCTGCGTCAGCAACGCCACCACGAACAGCACGGCGACACCGGTCAGCAGCGGGCCGCGCCAGCTCCCGTAGATGCCGAAGACCAGCCGGGCGGCATCCATGAAGCCGCCGACGCCGGTGATATGGCCGGCCGGTACGGCGGAGAGAATGGCCAGCACCGGCAGCAGATAGCAGCAGGTGGCGATGGCTCCCGACATCCCGATCGCGACCGGTACATCGCGCTGGGGGTCCAGCATCTCGTCCCCCGCCGCGTTGGGCGCCTCGAAGCCGACGAAGGCGAACAGCAACACCGGCACCAGCGCCAGAAATCCCGCCCCGGTGGGGGAGAAGCCGGCGCTCGCCAGTCCGCGGAAGCCGTGCTGGATGCCGTATGCCACCGCCGTACCCGTGAAGAACGCCAGCGCCGACACCTTGGCACCGGCGCCGGCCGTGGTGATCCATTTGCCGCGGCGGAGCGAGACCACCGCGGTGAGAATGGCGGCCCAGATGAAGACCAGCTTGAAGGCGTGGTCCGCCACTGTGCCCGAGCCGAGCGGGAAGACGAACCCGTCCCATGCCTGCGCGGCCACGAAGACCAGCGAGCCGCCGAGCCAGACGGGATTGGTGACCCAATAGAACATGGTGGTCAGCGCGGCCACCAGCCGGCCGAAGGCCAGCTCCACCCAGACATAGGGCCCGCCTTCCTGCGGGAACGCGGCTCCGGTCTCGGCGAAGACCAGGGCATAGGGCAGTAGAAACGCCACCGCGATCACGGCGATCCAGGTGACGGCCTCGCCACCGCCGGCGGCGATCTGCCCGATCACATCGAAGGAGATCACGGCGGCGACGCCGATCGCCATGATGTCGAAGCGCCGCAGGCTGCGCTTGAGATGCGGGACGGGGGCTGGGACGGACACTGCGGTGGTCCTCCTGGGGCCGAGCGGTCGTGGGCGGTCCGGTCAGTCGCTGAGCCCGCCGGTGGGCCCCCGCCGCACAACGGACACATCGTGCGGCATCCGCTTCGGCGGCGTCGGCAACGGCACGCGGGGGTCGCGGGCGGCCCCGGCTACGGCGCGGGGATCATGACGACCGGCTGGACGCCCGGCCTGGTGCCAACTCACGTAAGGGGGAGCGGAGTTGCTGTGTGCAGGGTCGGTGGTACGGGCCGCGCGAGCAGCTCGCGCGCACACCGGATCTGCTCCGGCCCCCGCCCCCGGGCATCCGGGCCCTTGACCCGCGCGATTCTTCGGGCCGGGCGCAGACCTGCGAAGCTTGCCGCTGCTAGCGGATGCGCGCTAGCTTGGAGGGGTGGCGAAGACGCAGCTGAACGTCCGCGTGGACGAGGCCACCGCCGAAGCGGCGCGAGAGCGTGCCCTACAGCGGGGAGTGAGCATGAATCGCTATATCGAGGAGCTCGTCCTCAAGGACGCCGGTGAGGTCGGCCAGACCTTCGTCGAGGCCGCCTCCGACTTCATGAAGCAGTACGAGCGCGTCTTCGCCGAGGAATTCGGCCTGGAACCAGGCGGCGCCCCGCGCGCCGCGACCACCACCAACCACGAAGGACTGCCGGGCACCACGTGACGCTGCGCATCGACCTCGCCTGGCTCCTTCTGATCGCCGAACAGCACACCCCCGGAGACCCCCAGGTCACCGACTGGGGCGCTCTGGTGGCCGCCGTCAGCCGCCATGAAGCCGAGATATTCGGCGTCCCCGTCTACACCGAACCACAGGACCGCGCCGCCTCGCTCCTTCAACTCCTGCTTCAGGTACCGGCGTTGGAGCGCTCGAATGCGATGTTCGCGACCGCCGTCGCCTATGGCTATCTCGTCGCCAGCGGACTGAAGATCGCCACCTCTCCCGAGCAGGTCCGCGAACTCGCCCGCCTCGTCAAGGAGGGCACGGCCGACGTCCACACCATCGCGGACGAGCTGCGCACCTGGACGGTGTGAAGGCCGTGGCGAGGACCCGGCAGTCGGTCGGCCACCGCGGGGGCCTTCCGTCAGCCCGCCGTAGCGAGGCCCGCTCAGTCGGCCGGCCGCCGTGCCACGCCCAGCACCGCCGGTGACGTGGGCAGCGTCGGCCCGCGCTCCGGAACCTTCAGCCGGCGCACCCGCAGCACCTCGAACCCGGCCGTCCGGATCTCGCCCAGCGGGTCCCGGCCGGTGTGACAGCCGCCCATCAGCAGCGGCCAGACCGTCCGGTCCAACGACCACTGCACCGCCGCCAGCCCGCGCCCCGCGGCCCGCCCGTGCTCGAAGAACCGCAGCTCACCGCCTGGACGCAACACCCGTCGCAGCTCCACCAGCGCCCGCTGCACCTCTCGCACGGAACACAGCACCAGCGACGCCACCGCCGTATCGAACGCCTCGCTCTTGACCGGCAGGGCCTCCGCCACGCCCGGCACCAGATCCACCGGCACCTCCGCACGCGCCGCCGCCGACCTGGCCACCTCCCGCAGTGTGGCCTCCGGTTCGATCGCCACCACCTCCGAGACCGTCCCCGGGTAGTGCGCAAAATTCAGCCCGGTGCCCGCGCCGACCTCGATGACCCGCCCCGTGGCGCCCGCCAGCAACTCCCTGCGGAGCGCGGCCACACCCGCCCGCGCGTCCGCCGCCGGACCACAGCAGCTCGCATAGAAGCGGGCGAACACGGGGTGATGGACGCTGCCTTGCGGAACTCTCCTGCGCTGCCACATGACCGACCCTTTCGCCGACGATGCCCGCTCCTGCTGTCAGTCTCCCCACCGGGCGGACCGCCAGCCGCCACGAGCGCACTCATCCGCCGTGCGGACATCTGTACGAGCTGACGGCGGGATCCGAGCGGACCGCCGCGGGTGCGCTGCGCAGCTCACGTCCTGGGTGCGTGGCCATGCGTCGAGACGCACCGGAGTAGGCGTGTTCCTCCGCGTGTTCCTCCATCGCGGCAGTGCGCTGCCGACGCCACAAGGGAATGCGCCGACGCGAAAGGATGCGCCGGCGTCACGCGGGGATACGGAACGCGCCCGATCCGCCGAGCACCGGCGCCAGCCAGCCAGGGGCCGCGGCGCGGAAGGCCCGGGGCGGGAGCCCGCCGGAGCCCTCCGGGATCAGGCCGAGGAGCGGGGCGCCGGCGGCGTCCGGGAGGTCCGCGAGATTGCAGCGGGAGGCCAGGTCGGGTTCGGCCGGCCAGCTGCCGACGACGACGCCCGGGGAGTCGAGCCCGTACGAACGCAGCGCCAGCGCGGTCAGTGCGGTGGCGTTGAGGGTGCCCAGGCCCGCCTGCGCGACCACCAGCACGGGGGCGCCAGCCAGCCGCGCGGCATCGGCGAGGGTATGGCCGTCCGCGTCGAAGCGGACGAGCAGTCCGCCCGCCCCCTCGACCAGGACCAGATCGTGCGAGGCGTCCAGTTTGGCGGCCGCCTCGGCGATCTCGTGGGGGAGCACCGGCGGCAGACCGGCCCGCAGCGCGGCCGTCGAGGGCGCCAGCGGGTCGGGAAAGCGGGCGAGTTCGGCCGTGGTGACCGGGCCGGCCAGCCGCTCGACCTCCGCCGCATCGCCGCTCTCGTGCGCCGTGACACCGGTCTGGGCCGGTTTGAGCACCGCCACCGAACGCCCCTGGGCGAGCGCCGCCGCGGCGATCGCGGCAGTGGTCACGGTCTTGCCGATCTCCGTGCCCGTGCCCGTCACGAACAGCACCGACATGGTGTGCCTCCGACTCTGCGCGGCCGATCCCGCGCGGTTACGGCGAATGGTTGTTGGGTGAACGGCTCGTGCGGGAGCGGTTCGTGCGGGGGAGGGGGAGCGGCGGTGGCGGGCCGAAGCGTCCTCGACCGGCCACCGCCGCCCGTGCGTTCAGCCTTCCCGTGCCGCCGCGCACACCGCGGCGCAGATGCGCGCCACGTCGTCGTCGCCGGTGATGTACGGCGGCATGGTGTAGATCAGATCCCGGAACGGGCGCAGCCACACGCCCTCCCGGACGGCCGCCCGGGTCGCGGCCGCCATGTCCACCTCGTGGTCGAGCTGGACGACACCGATCGCGCCGAGTACGCGTACCTCGCGCACCCCGGGGAGGTCCGCGGCCGGTGCCAGACCGTTCCGCAGCCCCGCCTCGATGCGCTTGACCTCCTGTCCCCAGTCCTGGGACAGCAGCAGTGAGATCGAGGCGTCGGCGACGGCGGCGGCGAGCGGATTGCCCATGAAGGTGGGGCCGTGCGCCAGCACCGGCAGCGCGCCGCGGGAGATGCCGTCCGCGACGGCCGTCGTGCACAGCGTCGCCGCCAGGGTCAGATAACCGCCGGTCAGTGCCTTGCCGAGACACATCACATCGGGTGCGACACTCGCGTGTTCGGCGGCGAAGAGCGCGCCGGTACGGCCGAAGCCGGTCGCGATCTCGTCGAAGACGAGCAGCACGCCGTGCTCGTCGCAGGCCTCCCGCAGCACCCGAAGATATTCGGGGGAGTGGAACGACATCCCGCCCGCCCCCTGCACCACGGGCTCCACGATCACCGCCGCCAGCTCCTCGGCGTGCCGGCCGATCAGCTCCCGCAGATGTGCCGTGTACGCCTCGTCGGGCGCGGCATCGAAGCCGGCCGGCGGCGTGTCCGCGAAGATCTGCCGCGGCAGCACCCCCTGCCACAGCTCATGCATGCCGCCGTCCGGGTCGCAGACCGACATCGGCTGCCAGGTGTCGCCGTGATAGCCGCCCCGCCAGGTCAACAGCCGCTGCTTGCGCGGCTTTCCCAGCGAGCGCCAGTACTGGAGGCACATCTTGACGGCGACCTCGACCGACACCGAACCGGAGTCGGCGAGGAAGACGTGCTGAAGCGGCTCCGGGCTGATGTCGACCAGCCGCTTCGCCAGCCGCACGGCGGGCTCGTGGGTGAGCCCGCCGAACATCACATGGCTCATCCGATCCAGCTGACCACGCGCGGCGTCATTGAGCACCGGGTGGTTGTAGCCGTGTACGGCCGACCACCAGGAGGACATGCCGTCGACCAACTCGTCCTGGCCCTCGACCGGTTCGGCCAGCCGGAGCCGGACGCCGGACGCCGACTCGACCAGCAGCGGTGCGGCCTTGCCGGGCATCGGCCCGTAGGGATGCCACACATGCTGCCGGTCGAGCGCGAGCAGTTCGCCGGGGGTGAGCGGCTCAGGCATTGGGGGGCAGGTCGGTACCGGCGCCACGGCGGCGCACCGAGACCAGGTCGCGGCGGGTCTCGTCGGACGGTGCCGGGACGGTGGCGGCCGGCGCCTCTGCGTCGGCAGCGGCCCCGTCGGCCGCCCCGTCGCAGCCCTGCCTGCGGTGCTCGGGCAGTGTGGTGGTGTCCGTGCCCTCGACCTCGAAGCCGGCGTCCTCGATCATCGCGAGGTCGTCCTGGCCGGCCTGCCCCTCGCTGGTCAGGTAGTCGCCCAGGAAGATGGAGTTGACCAGGTGCAGGGCGAGCGGCTGCATGCTGCGCAGATGCACCTCACGGCCGCCGGCCAGCCGTACCTCGATGTCCGGGCAGACGAACCGCACCATCGCCAGGATGCGCAGCGCGCGCTGCGGGGTGAGGTTCCATTCCTTGGCGAGCGGGGTGCCCTCGAACGGAATCAGGAAGTTCACCGGGACGGAGTCAGGGTCCAGCTCGCGCAGCGCGTAGACCACATCGACGAGGTCGGCGTCGCTCTCGCCCATACCGGCGATCAGCCCTGAGCAGGCCGACATACCGGCTGCCTGGGCCTGCTGGACGGTGGAGACCCGGTCCGAGAAGTCGTGCGTGGTGCAGATGTCGCCGTATGTGGCTTCCGAGGTGTTGAGGTTGTGGTTGTACGCATCGGCGCCCGCCGCACGCAGCCGGCCGGCCTGGCCGTCGGAGAGCAGACCGAGGCAGGCGCAGACCTCCACTCCCTCGTTCTGCTCCTTGATGGCGGAGATCGTCTCCGAGACGCGGTCCACGTCCTTGTCCGTGGGGCCCCGGCCACTGGCCACCAGACAGACGCGCTTGGCGCCGCCGGCCACCCCGGCGGCGGCCGCCTTGGAGGCGTCGTCGGGCTTGAGCCAGGTGTACTTGAGGATCTCGGCCTTCGACCCCAGCCGCTGGGAGCAGTAGGAGCAGTCCTCGGGGCACAGCCCCGACTTGAGGTTGACGAGATAGTTGAGTTTGACCCGCCGCCCGAACCACTGGCGGCGCACCTTTCCGGCCGCGGCCACGACATCGAGCAGTTCGTCATCGGAGGTGGCCAATACAGCCAGTGCCTCTTCACGGGTCGGCAACTCGCGCCGCAGTCCCTTGTCCACCAGTGTGTTCAGCAGGTCCATGGCGTTGATCCTGACGCACGTCACCGCTCCCGGCAAAGGAGGATTCCCACAACGAGCTGCGATCGAGGTGTGTGTATCGCCACACCGTGCGCCTGCGGAACGACCGCTAACGTCTATCGACAGCCCACAATCGAGGCCGACAGACGAAGGAAGCCGATGCCGCAGGACTCCGCCCCGTCGCTGCTTCGCGACACCTCCCCGGCGAGGCTCACCGAGCCCTCCGCCGAGCCCGCCCGTGCGGCGTACGACGCGGCTTTCGACTGGCTCGATACGGCCTGTGCCGAGCGCCGGGACGCCGGACTTGTCCGCACCCTGCGCCCCCGCCCCGCCGACTCCCCGCTGCTCGATCTGGCCGGCAACGACTATCTCGGACTCGCCCGGCATCTTGAGGTCACCCGTGGTGCGGGCCGCGCCGCACACCGCTGGGGCGCCGGCGCGACCGGCTCCCGGCTGGTCACCGGCAGCACCGAGCTGCACGCCCTGCTGGAGAAGGAACTCGCGGCATTCTGCGGCTTCGAGGCCGCTTTGGTGCTGTCCTCCGGCTATGCCGCAAATCTCGCCGCCGTCACGGCACTCACCGCCACGGGCACCCTGATCGTCTCCGACGCGGGCAACCACGCCTCCCTCATCGACGGCTGCCGGCTCTCCCGGGCCCGTACCCAAGTGGTCCCGCACGCCGATCCGGAGGCCGTACGTGCCGCGCTGACCGGCCACGACGGCCGGGCGCTCGCCGTGACCGACTCGGTGTTCTCGGTCGACGGGGACGCCGCGCCGCTCCCCGCGCTGGCCGAGGTCTGCCGGGCCCGGGGAGCCGGGCTTCTCGTCGACGACGCACACGGCCTGGGGGTGCTGGGCGAAGGCGGCCGCGGCGCGCTGTCGGCGGCCGGGCTCGCCGGTGACGGTGATGTGGTGGCCACCATGACGCTCTCCAAGTCGCTCGGCTCCCAGGGCGGTGTGGTGCTCGGCCCGGCCCGGGTCATCGAGCATCTGGTCAACACCGCCCGTTCGTTCATCTTCGACACCGGTCTCGCCCCGGCGGCGGCCGGTGGCGCCCTCGCCGCGCTACGGCTGCTGCGCCGTGAACCGCAACGCGCCGCCCGGGCCGTCCGGATCGCTCAGGGGCTGCACGAGCGGCTCACCGCGGCGGGTCTGACGGCGGTACGCCCGGACGCGGCCGTGGTCTCCGTACGTGCCCCCTCGCCGGAAGCGGCGCTCCGCTGGGCCGCCGACTGCCGTGCGGCCGGACTCGCGGTCGGCTGCTTCCGGCCGCCGTCCGTGCCCGACGGAATCTCCCGGCTGCGGCTCACCGCCCGCGCGGACCTGACGGACGCTCAGCTCGACCGGGCGGTCGGCACGATCGTGGCCACAGCGCCGACGGGCTGAGCCGGCGACCGTGCGGAGCGGTACGGCGGCCGGCCCCTTGGCAGGCCGCCGTCCACGGAACCGGCCGTCCGCCGCGGCCGTCCGCCGTCATGGCGCGGGGGAGTGGCGGGTGAAGGCCCCGCGCAGCAGGGCCCGCAAGGTGTCCGCGGCCGGGGTGCCGCCGAGGCGGTAGGCCACCGAGATCCGGCGGTGCAGCTCCGGTGGGTCCAGCCGGCGGGCCCCCAGCGGTGTCAGCGCCCCCTCCGCCACCATCTCCGGGACCACCGCCACTCCGAGCCCCGCGCTCACCAGTGCACACACCACGGCATAGCTCGGCGACTCACAGCGCACCGCCTCACTGGCCCCGGCGGCCGCCAGTGCCGCCTCCACCTCCCGCCGGTTGGGATTGGCCGGCGCCATGCTGACCAGCGGCTGACCGGCCAGCTCCGCGAGCGGCAGCCGTCCGGAGCCCGCCGAGAGGGCATGGCCGGGCGCCGTGACCAGCACCAGCTCCTCGGTCAGCAGCGGTTCCAGGCGCACCCCCTCCGGCGCCGGCATCGCCTCGCCCGGCACATACTCATGCGTCAGCGCCAGATCGACCTCGCCCAGCGCCACCGCCGCGGTCGCCTGTGGCGGTACGTACTCCGTCACGCTCAGCTCCACATCGGGGTGCGCCCGCCGGAACGCGCTGAGCGCGGGCGGCAGCAGATGCGTACCGGCGGTCATGAACGTGCCGACCCGCAGCCGGCCGCCGGACAGCCCGGCCAGCCGGGACAGCTCGTGCCGCGCCTGATCCAGCTCGTCGAGGACCCGCCGGGCCCGTACGAGCAGCAGCTCACCGGCGGCCGTCAGCCGAGCCCCGCGATGGTGGCGCACCAGGAGCGCCGTTCCGGCCTCCCGCTCCAGCTTGGCGAGCTGCTGGGAGAGCGCGGGAGCGGTGTAGCCCAGCCGGGCGGCGGCCCGGGTGATCGAACCGGCCTCCGCCACCGCTACCAGGGCGGCCAGCCGTGTGGGATCGTACATAAGAATCTCTTTAGGCTCTCCAAGAACATTGCCAATACCTATTAAAGGCTCGGACCGGCGATGCTGCTCTCATGGACGGACAGCTGATCGCCTTCACCGGAGTCGCCGCGGGCATGGTCGCCATGCCGGGCGCGGACTTCGCGGTCGTGGTGCGCAATGCGCTCGACTCGCGCCGGGCGGGGGTGGCGACCGCCGTCGGAGTCGCGGGCGGGCTGCTGGTGCACACCGCGCTGGCGGTGGCCGGGCTCGCGGCGGTGCTGGTCGCCGTGCCCACGCTCTTCGGAGCCGTCCAACTCCTCGGCGGCGGCTACCTGTTGTACCTCGGTGTCCGCGCCCTGGCCGCGGCCTTCCGCCGCCCTGTGGCCACCACGGACCGCACCGCGGGCCCGGCCGCCACCGCACCGGCCGACGTCCCCCGGCCCGTCGCTCTCCTGGGCACCACACAGAGCCTGCGTCAGGGCTTTCTGACCAATGCGCTCAACCCCAAGGCCCCTGTTCTCTTCCTCAGCCTGCTCCCGCAGTTCGTCCCGGCGGGACAGCCCGCGCTGCCCCGGACGCTGCTGCTCGCCACGATGGTCGTCGCCATGGCACTGGTGTGGTTCCCCGCCGTCGCACTGCTCGTCGACCGGCTGGGCGTCTGGCTGCGCCGCCCGCGGGCGGCCCGTGCCCTGGAAGCCACCACCGGAGCGCTGCTCACGGCGCTTGGAGGCATCCTGCTGGTGGAACTGGCGCTCGCCTGAAGGGGCGCCCACAGAACCTTCTACGGCCGCTCCGCCTCAGCCGCGACCGCCGTGCGGCACCCTCGGCACCTTGGCGCCCACCGGCACGAGCCCGGCGGCCAGAATGCACGGTCACCGCTCCGTCCGTGGGCGGGAAGCTCCCGCGGGCCGCGGACATCAGCAGCTCGCCCAGTCGCGAAGTCACCCGGCCAAATGGCCCAAACCTACTGGCAATTGACCGATCGTGAGAGGAATGGTCAGGTCAGTGCACCCGCCCGTACCAGACCGAGCGGCTCCAGATCCGTTCCAGCCGCACGACGCTCCCGGCCTTGGGCGCATGCCACATCCGGCCCCGGCCCGCGTAGATACCGACGTGGTAAATGCCGCCGCGCGAGTAGAAGAAGACCAGATCACCGCGGCGGCGCGAGGCGGCCGAGATGTGCCGGGTGCGGCTGTACTGCGCGGCGGCGGTGCGTGGCAGGGCCCGCCCGGCGCGCTTGAACGAGTACAGCGTCAGCCCGGAACAGTCGAAGGCGTGCGGCCCTTGGGCGCCGTACCGGTAGGGAGATCCTCCCTTGGAAGCCGCGACCCGCAGCGCATGGACGGATACGGAGGCGGCTTCGGCGTTCCCGGCCGCTCCTGGAGCCATGGTGGTCCCGCCGAGGGTGACCAGCGTCAGAGCGGTGACAGTGCCGGCGCGTGCCAGCAGATTCGGCGTATGCATGCGCACGGTCATGCGCAAACCCTTCGTCAGCCGCCTGCGAAGGAAGACCTGTCGGGTTCGGGCAGGCGAAGATGCCCGGCCGTATGTACGGCTTCACCCCAAGGAGCCCTCGGCCGTGAAGGCCGGGACCCCGCTCTGCTCGGGTCCTCCGCTCCCGCCGATCCACATCGTCGACCGGACATCCGCACGGCGGCGGGATTAGGCGCCCGTCCGGACCGCCCCGTCGCTGTGGCGGGGTCTTGTCGTCGAAGGGATCGTCACGCACTCGGGACCCGAATTCCGAGCTGAAAATGCCGTATGTGAGATGGGTCACAATTGACCCGAATGGTTAGATTTGTTCCCTCAGGTGCCGCGGCGCGGGGTCTTGCACCCCCCGGACCAGGGGCGAAACATCAAGGGCCGGAGAAAATGTATCCGCCCCGCGCAATTCGTCACCTCCCCACATCGGGCGCGGACGCTACGCCGTATGTGCAGCCTCTGGCGCGTGTCGTGTCAGATTTCCTCGGGTGGCGGCACCGTCACGAGCCCGGTCCGGCGTTCGCCGTCCAGCACCCGCAGTGCCCGGGTCAGTGTTCCGCGGTGCACTTCGCTCTCGCCCCGGCTGTGCATCAGTGTCAGCGCGTCCCGTAGACGGGTCGCCTTGCCCACCAGTGCCTGGGCGGCGCGCAGTCCGCTGTAGGTGCCACCGCAGCGGGTCGGGTTGATCCGGCCCAGCAGGTCGATCACCTCCAGATAGCTGTCGATCAGCTCGCCCTCGGCGCGGGTCAGCGCGGGCAGCGGCGGCGGTTCGGGGGGCAGCACCGGGCTCACCGCGCCACGGGCAGGTGGGCCGACTGCTTGCGGTTGCGGGTGAGTCCGTCGATCAGGCCGTACTCCTGAGCGGCGATGGCGTCGAAGATCTTGTCCCGCTCGATGTCGGCGGCGATCCGCTCGCGGGGCTGCCCGGTGTGCTTGGCCAGCATCTCCTCCAGGACGTCGCGGGTGCGCAGCATCTCCTCCGCCTGGATCTGCAGATCGGTGGCCTGCCCCTGGATGGGTTCGCTGAACGACGGCTGGTGGATCAGGATCCGGGCCCCGGGCAGCGCCAGCCGCTTTCCGGGCGCGCCGGCGGCCAGCAGTACCGCGGCGGAGGAGGCGGCCTGCCCCAGGCAGACGGTCTCCACGTCGCACGACACGAAGTGCATCGTGTCGTAGATGGCGGTCATCGCGGTGAACGAGCCGCCGGGGGAGTTGATGTAGAGCGAGATGTCCTGCTCGGGCGCGGCGTGTTCGAGGTGCATGAACTGCGCCATCACGTCATTGGCGGAGGCGTCGTCGATCGGGGTGCCCAGGAAGACGATGCGCTCGCTGAGCAGCTTGGAATACGGGTCCATGGTGCGCGTCCCCTGTGAGGTGCGCTCGGTGAACTCCGGAAGGACATAGCGGGCCGTCGGTCGCAGCATGTCTGCTCCTCTCCTCCGTACAAAATGTACAGGATGTACATCCAGTTAGAATGGGAGCATGGCCTACGAAATTCCGGTGACGCAAGCTCGTGCGGAGCTGGCCGATCTGATCAACCGCGTTGTCTACGGCGGCGAGCGGGTGGTCGTCACTCGCCACGGCAAGCCGCTGGTGGCGCTGGTATCTGCCGCTGACCTGGAGCTACTTGAAGAGCTGGGGCGGCGCGAACAGGGCGCGGAGGACGAGCAGGTGATCAGCACGGTCTCCACCGTGCGGCCGCTCCCGTCCGCTCCGGGCGAACGGCGGCGGTTCGGTATCGCCGCAGAACACCGCGACCCGGCTGCCGGGGACCGGCGGCCGGGTCGCGAGAGCTGACGGTTCAGCGGGTGCTGACCGTGCGGCGGGGCGGGTGGCTCAGGAGCTGAGCTCCCATATCGCGTGGGCGATGGCGTCGCTGTTGGTGTCGAGCGCCTTCTCGTCGATGTTCTTCGAGGTGTCGCAGGCCTGGTGGTAGCAGGCGTCGAAGGCCTTGCCGGCCTCGCCGCCCCAGTTCTTCGCCTGCTCCTCGGTCTTCTTGTAGTCGGCGCCGGAGAAGAGACCGCCGACGGCGATGCCCGCATCCTTGAAGGAGGCGTGGTCCGAGCGGCCGTCGCCCTCGGTCTCCTTCTCGGTGGCGATGTTCTTCTTGGCGTACCAGTCCTTGAAGACCTTCTCCAGACGGGTGTCGTCGTCGTAGACGAAGTAGCCCGGGTTCGGCGAGCCGATCATGTCGAAGTTCAGATATGCGTCGATCTTCGACTTGTCGGCGCCGAGCTTGTCGACGTAGGCCTGCGAGCCGACCATGCCGTCCTCTTCGTCGCCGAACCAGGCGAACCGAAGGTGCTTGGCGGGCTTGAGCTCCGCCTTGGCGACCGCGAGCGCCACCTCGAGGATGCCGGCCGAACCCGAGCCGTTGTCGTTGATGCCGGGGCCGTCGGGGACCGAGTCGATGTGGGCGCCGGCCATCACGGTCTTGCCCTCATCGCCGCCCGGCCAGTCGGCGACCAGGTTGTAGCCCTTGGTGCCGTTGCTGTCGAACTCCTGGACCTTGGTGGTGAATCCGGCCTTGTCCAGCTTGCCCTTGAGGAAGTCGATGGACGCCTTGTGGCCCGGCTGTCCGTGGGCCCGGTTGCCGCCGTTGGCGTCGGCGATGGACTGCAACTGGTCGAGGTCGGCCTTGACGGCCTTGACGTCGATGTCCGGGGCGGCCGCCGGCGCGGACTCGGCGTAGGCGCCGGCCGCGGTGAAGACGGTGGCGGCCAGGGCGGTGACGGCGCCCGTGGCCAGCGCGGCCCGGCGTATTCGTGTGGAACGAGGCACTGTGTGGCTCCGATACTGGTGTGGGGGGAATGGCGCGGAGCTGCTTTGACGCGCACATGTTTAACGCGCACACGAGAATTGCGATCACCGCGGAAACCGTCAAGAGCGCATACCGGACAGTGGAGTTCGCCGAGCGGGGCGTGTCTGGTTTGCGGCGATCAGGGCGGTTGATGGTGCATGAAGCGCCTCTGTTCCCCGGGTGTCGCCGGCCCACGGGGTGCGGATCCGGCCCTCGGATTCCGGGCACTTTTGGGGAAATGGGCGGGATGGGGCCGTCACGGGGGTCGGTTGCCGTGCCGTAACGGGCGGTAGTGACGCCGCGTTACATCAGGCGTAAGAGGGGACGCTGATGTGTCCCTGGTTGTAACGCCGACGAAATCCCGCCGAACTAGTCTCCGATAGTGGGGCTGTTGATGGCCAAGTGCTGGAAGTCGGTTTGCTCCTCCTTTAATTATTGCGTGGTACATCTATCGTCACGGGTGTCTCCACGCCTGCGACCTGGGCGAATGTGTCCGGGCGGGAAGACTGTGAGGTGGATCGTATGCAACTGACCCCGCATGAGCAGGAACGCTTGATGATTCATGTGGCGGCAGATGTGGCTGAAAAACGCCGCTCCCGGGGGGTGAAGCTGAACCACCCGGAATCGATTGCACTGCTGACCGTGCACATCCTCGAAGGCGCGCGGGACGGCCGAACCGTCGCCGAGCTCATGTCCTCCGGCCGCAAGGTGCTCACCCGCGACGAGGTCATGGACGGCGTGCCCGAGATGATCCACGACGTGCAGGTCGAGGCCACCTTCCCCGACGGCACCAAGCTCGTCACCGTTCACGAACCCATCAACTGAACGGGGACAGCAGACAATGATCCCGGGACAGATCCTCCACGCCGACGAGCCGGTGCGCCTCAACGAAGGCCTTCCCTGCACGCGGATGACCGTTCTCAACTCCGCCGACCGCCCCGTTCAGGTCGGCTCCCACTACCACTTCGCCGAGGCCAATCCCGGCCTCGACTTCGACCGCGTGGCCGCGCACGGCAAGCGGCTGAACGTTCCGGCCGGCTCCGCCGTGCGCTTCGAGCCCGGCATCCCCACCGAGGTCGAACTCGTTCCCCTCGGGGGCAAGCGGATCGTCATGGGCCTGCGGGGCGAGACCGGAGGAACTCTCGATGGCTGAGCTGACCCGCCAGGCATACGCCGATCTCTTCGGCCCGACCGCCGGCGACCGGATCCGGCTCGCCGACACCGACCTGGTCATCGAGATCACCGAGGACCGCTCGGGCGGGCCGGGACGGGCCGGTGACGAGGCCGTCTTCGGCGGTGGCAAGGTGATCCGCGAATCGATGGGCCAGTCCCGCGCCACCCGCGCCGAGGGCACCCCCGACACCGTGATCACCGGCGCGGTCGTGCTGGACCACTGGGGCATCGTCAAGGCCGACGTCGGCATCCGCGACGGACGGATCACCGCCCTGGGCAAGGCCGGCAACCCCGACACCATGGACGGCGTCCACCCCGACCTGGTCATCGGCCCCGAGACCGAGATCATCGCCGGCAACGGCAAGATCCTCACGGCCGGCGCCATCGACACCCACGTCCATTTCATCTGCCCCCAGCAGGCGGACGAGGCGCTGGCCTCCGGTGTCACCACGATGATCGGTGGCGGCACCGGACCGGCCGAGGGCAGCAAGGCCACCACCATCACCCCCGGCGCCTGGCACGTGGCCCGGATGTTCGAGTCGATGGACTCGCTGCCGGTCAATGTCGGTCTGCTCGGCAAGGGCAACACCACCTCCCTCGCGTCGATGCGCGACCAGCTGCGGGCAGGCATCCTCGGCTTCAAGATCCATGAGGACTGGGGCGCCACGCCCGCCGTCCTCGACGCCTGTCTGACCGTCTGTGAGGAGAGCGGCGCCCAGCTCGCGATCCACACCGACACCCTCAACGAGGCCGGCTTCCTCGGCGACACCCTGGCCGCCATCGCCGGCCGCTCGATCCACGCGTTCCATGTCGAAGGCGCCGGCGGCGGCCATGCCCCCGACATGATCGCGATGGTCTCCGAGCCGAATGTGCTGCCCGCCTCCACCAACCCCACGCGGCCGCACACCGTCAACACCGTCGAGGAGCACCTCGACATGCTGATGGTCTGCCATCACCTCAACCCGGCCGTCCCCGAGGACCTCGCCTTCGCCGAGTCCCGGATCCGGCCGTCCACCATCGCCGCCGAGGACATCCTGCACGACCTCGGCGCCATCTCGATCATGGCTTCCGACGCCCAGGCCATGGGGCGCATCGGCGAGGTCGTGCTGCGGACCTGGCAGACGGCGCACGTCATGAAGCGGCGCCGCGGCGCCCTCCCCGGCGACGGCGGTGCGGACAACCACCGCGCCCGCCGCTATGTCGCGAAGTACACCATCAACGCGGCCCTCGCCCAGGGCATCGACCATGTCGTCGGCTCCGTAGAGGACGGCAAGCTCGCCGACCTCGTGCTGTGGGACCCGGCGTTCTTCGGCGTCAAGCCGCAGCTGGTCATCAAGGGCGGCCAGATCGCGTATGCGCAGATGGGAGACGCCAATGCGTCCATCCCCACTCCGCAGCCGGTGCTGCCCCGTCCGATGTTCGGCGCCACCGGCAAGGCCCCGGGCAGCAACTCGGTCAACTTCGTCTCCCGGCAGGCCCTGGAAGACGCGCTTCCCGAGCGCCTGGTGCTGGCCAAGTCCTTCGAGGCGATCCACAGCACCCGCGGCATCACCAAGGCCGATATGCGCAACAACGCCGCCCTGCCGCGCGTCCAGGTCGACCCCGACACCTTCACCGTGACCATCGACGGCGAGGTCGTCGAGCCGCATCCCGCGGCCGAACTCCCCATGACCCAGCGGTACTTCCTCTTCTGAGGTCGCCGATGAACACCCCGATGAAGGGCACGTACCACCGATGAGCCGCGCAGCGCTGCTCGTCCTCGCCGACGGCCGGTTCCCCGCCGGAGGGCACGCCCACTCGGGCGGCGCCGAACCGGCCGTCACCGCGGGACGCATCAAGGACGCCGCCACCCTGGAGACCTTCTGCCGGGGCCGGCTGCACACCGCGGGCCTGGTCGCCGCGGGGCTCGCCGCCGCGGCCGCGGCCGGTCACGACCCGCTGCTCCTGGACGACGCGGCCGACGCCCGTACCCCCGTACCGGCACTGCGGGCCACCGCCCGCAAGCTGGGGCGGCAGATGATGCGGGCCGCCCGGGCGACCTGGCCGAGCGCCGCCCTCGACGCACTCGCCGCGGCCCGCCCCCGCGGCGCCCACCAGCCCGTCGTCCTGGGCCTGGCCGCCCGGTCCGCGGGCCTGCCGCCGCTCGATGCCGCGTACGCCGTGGCCTACGAGAACATCAGCGGCCCGGCCACGGCGGCCGTCCGCCTGCTGAGCCTGGACCCCTTCGATGCCACCGCCGTGCTCGCCCGGCTCGCCGCCGAGCTCGACGAGGTGGCGCAACAGGCCACCGAAGCCGCGCTGCGCATCGCGGCCGAAGGAACCGACGCACTGCCCGCCGCCTCCGCGCCACTGCTCGACATCACCGCCCAACAGCACGCCGCCTGGCCGGTCCGGCTCTTCGCGTCCTGACCCTGCCGGCGGCCCCGCGCCGCCCGCCGCCGTACTCACCACCGGAGTAACCATGCACCGTGACCACAAGGACCCCTTCCCCGAGCGCTACACCTACAGCGCCGCCGGCCCGCAGCGGGTCGGTGCGGCCTCCGGGCACCAACAGGAGAGCCGGGACGGAGTGCGGCGGAGCGGCACCCGCCGCGCGCTGCGCATCGGCCTCGGCGGCCCGGTCGGCACCGGCAAGACCGCCACCGTCGCCGCGCTGTGCCGGGCGCTGCGCGACGAGCTGTCCATCGCCGTGGTCACCAACGACATCTACACCCGTGAGGACGCCGAGTTCCTGCTCCGCGCGGCCGTGCTGCCCGCCGAGCGGATCGCCGCCGTCGAGACCGGTGCCTGCCCGCACACCGCCATCCGGGACGACATCTCCGCCAACCTCGAAGCCGTCGAGGACCTGGAGGAAGCGGTCGGCCCGCTCGACCTCGTGCTGGTCGAATCCGGCGGCGACAACCTGACCGCCACCTTCTCCAAGGGCCTCGTCGACGCCCAGATCTTCGTCATCGACGTGGCGGGCGGCGACGACATCCCGCGCAAGGGCGGCCCCGGCGTCACCACCTCCGACCTGCTCGTCATCAACAAGACCGACCTCGCGCCGTACGTCGGTGTCGACCTGGAAGGCATGGCCCGCGACGCCAAGGCGCAGCGCGGCGAACTCCCCGTCGCCTTCACCGCCCTGAAGGCGGAGAACGGCGTCCGCCCCGTGGCGGACTGGGTCCGCGAGCGGCTGGCGGACTGGACCGCGGGCCCGGCATGACCCTCGCACCCCCGACGTCGGCGGCACCGCGGGCCGACGCCCGCTCCGCCGCCGGGCTGCGCGCCACCGCCCGCATCCTCGCGCGGACCGATGCCCACGGCACCACCCGGCTGCCCGTCCTCGACGGCGACGGCCCGTTCGCGCTGCGCCGCCTGCGCGCGCACGGCAACCAGGCCAAGGTCTGTGTCGTGGGTGCGATGAGCGCCCCGCTCGGCGGCGACCTGCTGGCCGTCGAAGCCACCGCCGAGGCGGGCAGCGCGCTGCGTCTCACCGCTGCCGCCGCGACCGTCGCGCTGCCCGGCCGGACGGGCGAACCCGCCCGCTACGACGTGCGGTTGACGGTGGGCGACGGCGCGCGGCTCGACTGGCTGCCCGAACCGCTGATCTCCGCGGCGGGCAGCGACCTGCGGATGACCACCACCGTCGAACTGGCCCCCACCGCACGCCTGGTGCTCCGCGAGGAACAGGTTCTGGGACGCAGTGGCGAGGAGACCGGCGCGCTGCGCAGCCGCCTCATCGTCCGCCGGGCCGGCCGTACGCTGCTCGACCAGGAGACCGCGTACGGGCCCGGCGCCCCGGGCTGGGACACCCCGGCCGTCCTGGGCGGGCACCGGGCCGTCGGTCAACTCCTGCTCATCGGACCGGCATCCGAGGCGCGAGCGGCCGAGGTGCGGCTGCTCGGCGCCGCGGCGGGCGAGCGCTCCGACGGCGGCGCGGGACAGGGCGTACTGGCGCCGCTTGCGGGCCCCGGGGCCCTGGCCACCGCTGTGGCCCCGGACGCGCTACGGCTGCGGCGCCTTCTGGACGAGGCCGCCGTGGCGGCCGCCGCCGGGTGACGGCGGCCGCACCGCCTCATACCTCCAGATCGGCCTCCAGCCGGGAAAGGCGGAGGCGCGCCAGCGCAAGATTGGCGCGCTTGCGGTCCAGCACCAGGTAGAGGAAGAGGCCGGCACCGCTCTTGCCCGTCACCGGGCGGATGATGTGGTACTGCGAGGTCAGAGTGATGAGCATGTCCTCGATGGCGCCCTGGAGTTCCAGCATCTCCATGGTGCGCATCTTGGCGCGTACGACATCGGTATTGCCGGCCGCCGCGACATTGAGGTCCAGTGCCTGCTTGTCGCCCAGGGTGGCCAGGGCCATTCCGCTGGTGTAGTCGACCAGGGCGACGCCGACCGCGCCCTCGATGGTCGACATCGCGTCGGCGAGAGCGGATTCCAGTTGAGCCATGAGGGGTTCAGACCTTTCGATTCCTTGACGGTGTTTCTCGGTTTCCGGGTTTCCGGGTGGTGTTCCGCGGGTGCGTGGGGGAGGTCTCCTACCGGTGGGGCTGTGCGTCCACGAGGGCGCCGATCCGGGCCGCAGCCCTTCTGGCCTGCAGATGAAGCCGGCCCACGTTGGTGTCGGGGCTGGCCACGGCGGTCAGGACCGCGCGGCGTCCGGCCGAATAGGCCGCGATATAGCCGTCCGCGCCACGCGTCAGGGACTCCTCGAAGTCGCCCTGTCCGGTCGCATCGGTGAGGCGTTTGGCGACGCCGATCGCCGCGGCGGTGAGGGCGGCCAGGCCGTCCGGCTCGATATCCGGCAGATCATGGGCGATCACCATGCCGTCCACGCTCGCCACCATCCCGCCCTGGAAATGGCGTACTTGGTCGCGCAGCGTGTGCAATTCCTCCCGTATCCGGGGTTCGATCGTCATCAGTCTCCTTTTCGAGGCGTGCCTTCTGATGACGCGCCTCATGGGGTGCACGGTCTTCGTGCGCAAGGGTTCACAGGCTTTCCTCCAACGCCGTACGCAGTCGGACAAGGAGGGCAATATCCGGATCGGCGGTATCGAGGACATCCGGTACCGGTAGTTGCCAGGTCGCGGCGGGGCCCGCTTCGGGCACGGGGGCGGGACCGTCCAGGCAGGCGCCGGGATGACGCCGGGGGAGCGCTGCCGGTGCCCGGGGGACGTGGACGAGGCCGGCGGCGGCGAGGCGGCGGATGTCGAGCAGCGTCCCGAACGCGGACTGGCCCAGCACGCGGGCCAGTTCCTGGGGAGTGTGCCGGCCGTCGGCGCGGTCGAGCAGCCGCCGCTGGCGGCCCGTGGTGGGGGCCGAGGTGCGCGGGCGGACGGGGACGACGGGGGAGGAGTCGACCGCCGCCCAGGGGTGCAGCCGGTCGAGCAGTATCCGGCGGCGGGCCGTCGCCTGCTGGAGGGCGGTGGCGCTGATGGGGCGTATGACACCCAGCCAGTGCCCGGTCCCGGGGGTGAAGGAGGTGGCCTCCGGCGCCAGTGGAAGGGCGAAGAACGCGGCGTCGAGCAGGGCGGCAAGATGGCATATCTCCAGTTCGCCCTGCGTCAACCAGCCCTCGCTGACCAGGAATCGGCCGCCGCTCTGCTGCGGCCCTGCCGTTTCGGCGGCGTACTGCCAGCCCCGCGGCGGCAGCTTGCCGGCCGCGGTGAGACGTATGTCGAGCCCAGGGGCGGCGGTGCCCTCGATGCAGTAGACCGCACCGTCGAGAAGGTAGAAGCAGCCGTGCGGGCCGCTGAGGGTGCCGGTGACGCGTTCGGCGGCGCAGTGGTCGAGCAGCCCGGCCGGGGCGGGCGGGTGAGGAGATATGGGCAGGCCCATGGCTGGTTCCCTTACCGTTCGTGCGGTGTGGCGGAGGGCGCCGTCAGGACGCGACCAGCTCCGCGGCCAGCGCGCGCAGCCGTAGCCGGGCGACGGCGAGATTGGCCTGCGTGCGGTCCAGCCAGAGGTAGAGATAGGTCTGGCTGTCGAAGGCCGTGTGCACAAAACGGATCAGGTGGTAGCAGCCCGCAGCCGTGATGATGAGGTCTTCGAGGGCCGGGCCCGCGGTGCCCGTGGTGTCGAAGGTGGCGTTGCGCACCACGGCCTGCACCACCTCCGCGGTGTCCGCGGCGGCCGCGTCATGATCGTCGTGCGGCGCCTGCCCCGCCGTGCCGAGTGTCAGACCACTGGTCCAGTCGATCAGTCCGGCACACCGAACGCCGGGGATCCCCATGGCTTGGGACAACACCTGATCGATACCCGGCACTTCGGATCTCCTTCGCGACGGCTCGGACGGGGCGCGAAAACGCCGAAGCCCTCCCTTGTGGCGGTGAGTGGGAGAGCCTTCACGGAAGGTTACTGAAGGTGTGCGGCTGGCACATGCCTGAAGGGCAGGTCTACGGCAATTGACGTATTCTCGCCCCTGCGCGCCCCTCCGGGAGCCATCGCGCCGTGCCGCACTCCACCGGGCCGGCCACGGCGGGAACCTCTCCGCCGCGCCGTCCCGACCGGGTGTGAGGTGCTTTAAGGGCTCGTCAACTGCTCCTCTTGCGGGCGAAGTTGATGCTCCTCCTGAGTGTGGCTGGTGTGACGCGGGCGCGTGCGGCACTGTCCGGCGGCCTTGGCCGGAATCGTGAGGTTCCGCTGCGATGTCCGGCCGTTCACCGGCAGGCTTACGGGGCTCTCCCTCCGCGCCACCCGTATTCCGCCGTATTCCGTCGTCGCGCCCGCGCGCGTCCACGGCTGCGCGGTCTGCCGCACTCCAACAGGCCGGAGCCGGCGCGGCCGGAAACCTACAGCTTGGTAAAGAAGTGTGGGTCGAACCTGTTCAAGAGGGGACGCCACACGTCAGGATCCCTTCGTAAGCCTGTGATCAACGCCGCCACAAGTGGCACACCATGCAGGGGGAATTAACCACGTGAGAAAAACAGCAGCGCTCGGCGCCGCCGGCACCATGGTGACCGGAGCGCTCCTCGCCGGAGCGATATCCGCCACGCCCGCCAGCGCGGGCGAGCAGCACCAGCGCGGTTCGGCCGAAGCACGCGGTGTGGCGACCGCCGCCGCGCGCGCGGCCAAGAAGGGCATCGACTGGCAGGAATGCCCCGCCGACTGGGGCTTCAAGTCGCCCATCCAGTGCGGCTATGTCACCGTCCCGGTCGACTACGCCCGGCCCAACGGCCGCACCATCAAGATCGCCGTGGACCGCGCCGTCAGCACCGGCAGCAAGAAGGAGCGACAGGGCTCCCTCGTCTACAACCCCGGTGGCCCCGGCGGTTCGGGCATGAAGTTCCCGAGCCGTATCACCACCAAGAGCCCCCTCTGGGTCAAGACCGCCAAGGCGTATGACTTTGTCGGCTTCGACCCCCGGGGTGTCGGCCACTCCGCGCCGATCTCCTGTATGGACCCGCAGGAGTTCGTCAAGGCCCCTAAGGCCGACCCGGTACCGGGCAGCGAGGCCGACAAGCGCGCCCAGCGCAAGCTCGCCAAGGAGTACGCCGACGGCTGCGCCGAGCGCAGCGGCGGCCTCCTGCCGTACATGACGACCAAGAACACCGCCCGCGACCTCGATGTGATTCGTGCCGCGCTCGGTGACAAGAAGCTCAACTACCTGGGCGTCTCCTACGGAACCTACCTGGGTGCCGTCTACGGGACGCTCTTCCCGAACCATGTCCGCCGGATGCTCGTCGACAGCGTCGTCGATCCGTCCCGCGAGAAGGTCTGGTACCAGGCCAACCTCGACCAGGACATCGCCTTCGAGACCCGCTGGGGCGACTGGAAGAAGTGGGTCGCCAAGCACGACGCCACGTACCACATCGGTGCCACGCCCGAGAAGGTCCAGGCGGCGTGGGAGAAGCTGCGGGCGACCGCCAAGAAGAACCCCATCAGCGGTGTGGTCGGCCCCGCCGAGCTCACCGGCTTCTTCCAGAACGCGCCGTACTACGACTCGATGTGGGCCTCGGTCGCCGAGGTCTGGAGCGCGTACCTCTCCGGTAACAGCAAGCCGCTGGTGGAGAACGCCGGGCCGAACCTCCTGGACCTCGCCGGCAACGCCTCCGCGGAGAACGGCAACGCCGTCTACACGGCCGTCGAGTGCACCGACGCCAAGTGGCCCACCAGCTGGAAGAAGTGGGACCGCGACAACACCCGCATCCACCAGCAGGCACCGTTCATGACCTGGTCCAACGCCTGGATGAACCTGCCCTGCGCCACCTGGCCGGTCAAGCAGCAGCGACCGGTCGACGTCAAGACCGGCAAGGGTCTGCCGAGCGTCCTGATCGTGCAGAGCACCCGTGACGCGGCGACGCCTTACGGCGGCGCGGTCGAGCTGCACCACCGCTTCAAGGGCTCGCGCCTGATCACCGAGCGGGACGCCGGATCGCACGGTGTCACCGGTCAGGTCAACCCCTGCATCAACAACCGGGTCGACGCGTACTTCCTGGAAGGGAAGACCGACGCCAAGGACGTGACCTGCGCTCCGCACGCCACGCCCCAGCCGGCCAAGCCGACGGCGAAGGCCGCCGCCAAGGGTGCCTCCATCCTTCCGGTCGCCCCCTAGTGACGCCTTGAACATGCCGGCACGGAAGTGACGGCACGCAGGGGCGGCCGGGAATCCTCCCGGCCGCCCCTGTCGTCGTCAGTGCTCCTCCGCGCGCCGCTTACGCGGGAAACGCCTCGGAGAAGGCGGCCCTGGTGGGGGAGTCCTCGCGACGGTCCAGCACGGCGAACACAATGCGGTCGAACCAGCCCCAGAACGGGCCCCCGTCCAGCAATGCGGCCGCGAACGCCCCGGCCACATCGGCCGGTTCATTACGGAAGACCCCACAGCCCCAGGCACCGAGCACCAGCTGACGGTGCCCGCCGGCCGCCGCGACCTCCAGCACCCGCTCCGCACGCGCCGCCAGCGCCGCCGCCACCCGGCCCGTCTCGGCCGGCCGCTGCCGCGCGATCACTCCCGCGTTCGGCGCCGCGGCCGTCAGGAAGCCCGCCTCGTACGGCACCTCGAGCAACCGGCCGCGGTCGTCGCGGAACACCGGTACACCGGGGGAGAGGATCACCCGGTCGCTGTAGAAGGGACTCGGCCCGGCCCGGTGCGCGGCATAGAAGTCCGGGGCCGCGCGCACACAGGTGTAGAGCGCCGACCCCCGGCACAGCGCCTCCTCCTGGGCCTGCGCGCCGTTCAGATAGCCGCCGCCGGGATTGCGCGCGGAGGCGAAGTTCAGCACGGCGAGCGGCCCCTCACCCGTCTCGGCCAGCCGCCGCCCCGCCGTGAGGCTGCCTTCCCCCGTCACCTCGAACACCGTGCGCGCTCCCGGCGACGGCTGCTCCACGGCGACCGGCTCCGGGCCGTACAGCCGGGTTGCGGCCCGCGCCCGTCCGACCGCTGCCGCGATCTCCACCAGGCGTCCGCTCGGGGCGTGGTACGCACCCGCCGCGACGATCCGTTCCGTTTCCTGTGCCATGCCACGCAGCCGGGCGCTCATCGTCGGCACCCCCGTATCCGATGCTTCATAGCGATCAAGGTACGGGCCCGGCCGCGCGCCCCGCGAGCGGATATCGCCGCCCGCCCGCCGCGGGCCTCAGCGCTTCCCGCCCCGCTCCGCCAGCCACCGGTCCTCGGCCGCATACCCGAACAGCTTCTCGTCCGGATAGAAGCCGGCCATCGTGGGGAACACCTCCCACCAGTCCCGCCCCTTGACCCGGTCGGCCAGCCAGGCCACCGTCGCGGGCAGCGACTCCTCGTACGTCGTCACCGCGCGATAGCCCAACTCGCGCTCCGCCGCGGTCATGTCGTAGACGAGGGGGTGCGGGACCGACCACCGGGGTGTCGCCGACGCCGGACGACGGCGGGGCGCCGTCCATCCGCACGATCTCGCTCTCCGGCGCGCCCATCGCCGCATCCACCGCCGCCGAGATCTCGGCCACCGTCGGCGCCTGCGGATCGGCCGCGTTGAGCACCCGCGAGCCCGGCCGGCGGGCCGCCAGCCGGACCAGCTCCGCGATGTTGTCCACATGCACCGGATGGAAACGGCTGCTGCCTCCGTAGGCGAGCACCCGCACCCGCCGCCCGTCCAGCACCCGTTTGACGAAGTGCAGCTCACGGGGCAGCGGACTGTACGGGCCGTGCACGGCGCAGGCCCGCAGCAGCGTCACCGGCAGCCGGTCGCCCAGCGCCAGCAGCGCCCGTTCCAGGGCGGCCTTGCGGGTGCCGTAGTTCTCGTCGCCGGGCCGCACGGTCGGCTGGGACTCCGGGACGGGCAGCGGATAGACGGGGGAGCCGTCCGGTTCGCCCATCGTCGCGAAGCTGCGCCCCCGGTCGTCCTCGTACACCACACAACTGGAGACCACCACGGCCGAACCGATCCGGTCCGCCAGCGCCGCCAACTGCCGTGCGTGCGCCGTCCCGTACGCCACACAGTCCAGCAGCACGTCACAGCCCTCGCCGATCAGCCCGGCCAGCGCCGCGTCGTCCTCCCGGTCCACCGCCACCGTCCGGACCTCGCCGGGCCAGGAGTCATCGCGCCCGCCGCGCCGGGACGCGGCCCGCACCTCCCAGCCGTTCCGCGCCAGGGCCCGCACCGCCGCACGCCCGATCTGCCCGCTCGCCCCGATCACCACTGCACTGCCTGAGGTCATGACCGGACCCTACGGACCGTCATCCGACGGCGGCAGGACGATTCGCCCACAGCGCAAGGAGACCACCGGGCGCGGACCCGGGCCGGCGGCTCAGCCCGCGGCCCCCTTCCCGTGCCCACGCCGTCCGTGTGCCCGCGCCTGGGCCTGCGCCGCGGCCTTGGCCTCGCCCGCGTAGGTGTCGACGTACTCCTGGCCGGACAGGGTGAGGATCGCGTACATGATCTCGTCGGTGACGGCGCGCAGGGCGGCGCGTTCGTCCTCCAGCCCCGCATACCGCGAGAAGTCCAGCGGTGCGCCGAAGCGGATGGTGATCCGCGTGATGCGCGGCAGCCGCCGGCCCGTCGGCTGCGCCTCGAACGTGCCGATCATCGCGCACGGCACCACCGGCGCCCCGGCCTTGATGGCCATCGAAGCGACTCCGGTACGCCCCTTGTAGAGCCGGCCGTCGTGCGAGCGGGTGCCCTCCGGGTAGATGCCCAGCAGCCGGCCCTTGCGCAGGACGGAGAGGCCCGAGGAGATGGCCGCCTGCGAGGCGCGGCCTCCGGAGCGGTCCACCGGAATCTGCCCGACGCCCCGGAAGAACGCCGCGGTCAGCCGCCCCTTCAGACCGGGCCCGGTGAAGTACTCCGCCTTGGCCAGAAACGTCACCCGGCGCGGCAGGATCGCCGGCATCACAAAGTGATCGGCGAACGACAGGTGATTGCCCGCGATGATCGCCGCGCCCTCCTCCGGCACATGATCGAGCCCCTCGATCCGCGGCCGGAACACCAGCCGCAGCAACGGCCCGAGCAGCAGGTACTTCAGCACCTGGTAGAGCACAGGGCAGCTCCCCATTCCGTCGGCTCGCCCGGGCGGCCACATCGTTCCAGGTCACAAGGGCCCCTGGGGACGGCCAGTGAGTTTATGGGCAAGTGCCCTCGCGGGTAACCACCTTCGGCCGGATCGATGCTGACTCTTTTCCGGTCCCGGCCACGCACGAGGCAGGTGAGGTGAGCGCCGCCGCCTGGTACGCAAGGCGAGGAGGGCACCACCGCCGCGCTCGCGCTGTGCCGTACTGCGTGCGGTAAAGCCGAGAGGTCACTCCGCTTCGCTGGTCGTGGCGTCGGTGCCGCGCGACTCGCTCTGCCGTGGGGTGCGTGGGGCGATCACGTCGCCGTCCGGAGCATCCGTTGCCGGGGAGAGCCTGTGTTTGACGTGACGCAGGGCCGGGTTCACTTGTTGCTCGCCCCTGTTCCCCATCGGCTGCGCGCACCCGGGGGCTGGCCCCACCCGGGCCGGGCGGGTAGCAGGATCGTCCCGGGCGGTCGCCTCCGGAAATGCTGGACCCGGCACATTTTGCTGGTTTCCCCATGTTTCCTTAGGAGTTGGCCCGTGCGTGAGCAGGCATGGCAGAGGTTTCGTTCTTCCGGGCGGCGGCCGGGCGGCCGGCGCAGAGCCGTTCCGGCCGCGGCCGCGGTGGCCGTGGGCGTGATGACGATGGGTGTCCTGGCGCCGCCCGCGGCGTCCGCTGCCACCGGCCCGGATACCGTCCAGCAGGGCCTGAGCGCGCTGGTGCGCTCCGATGGCCTGCCCGCTGCGCTGGCGAGCGTCAAGGACCGTGCGGGCCGCACCCGTACCTACACCGCGGGGGTGGGCGACCTGGCCACCGGCTCGAAGGTGCCGAGGGACGGTCAGGTGCGGATCGGCAGCAACACCAAGGTGTTCACCGCGGTGGTCGTGCTGCAACTGGTCGGTGAAGGGAAGATCGGTCTCGACGCCACGGTCGACACCTATCTGCCGGGGCTCGTCCGCGGGGAGGGCATCGACGGACGCCGCATCACCGTCCGTCAGCTCCTCCAGCACACCAGCGGGCTTCCCAACTACACCGCATACCTCGGCGACGACGTCAGGTACTTCGAACCCCGCGACCTCCTCGACATCGCCCTCCAGCACAAGGCCCGCTTCGCCCCCGGGACGAAATGGGAGTACAGCAACACGAACTACGTGCTGTCCGGCCTGATCATCCAGAAGGTCACCGGCCGGCCCCTCGCCGAGGAGATGCACCGGCGCGTCATCCAGCGCATCGGGCTGCGCCACACCTACTTCCCCGCCCCCGGTGACATGACCATCCGAGAACCCCATCCCCAGGGCTACTACAGGGATTCAGTGGGCGCCCCTCTGCGCGACGTCACGGAAATGGACCCTTCCTGGGGCTGGGCGGCAGGCCAGATGATCTCCACCAACTCCGACCTCAACCAGTTCTTCACCGCGCTCCTGGCCGGCCGCCTCCTCCCTGAGGCCCAGCTCGCCCAGATGCGCACCACCGTCCCCGCTCCGTACTTCGGCTCCGGCGCCCGCTACGGACTGGGTCTCGTGAGCAAGCCACTGTCGTGCGGCGGTGTCTCCTGGGGCCACGGCGGCAGCCTCCCGGGTTACGAGACGCGGGGCGGTGCCACCGACGACGGCCGCGCCGCCGACGTCGCGGTGACCATGCAGCCGACCGACGAGGCAGCCATGAAGCGTGTCGAGCGTCTGGTGGACAGGGCCCTGTGCCGCTGACCGCACCTGCTCGCCGGGCGGCCCCTATCAGGCTTCCAGGAGCGCACAGAACCGGCGCCCGAAGAGGTAGGCGTCGCCCGGCCAGCGCGCCGAGAGATAGCGGCGGTCCTGTACGACGAACGCGGCGGAGTCGTCGGTCGCGGTGCCACGCGCGGCCAGGACCCTCGGCCCCCGCTCGAAGCGGGCGCCCGGACCGGCCAGTGCGGCCCTGACCTCGTCCTCCACATAGGCCGGATACGTACGGTAGTAGCGTCCGAGCCGCCAGGCCGTGGCCAGATACGCCGACCGCTCCATGTACTTCGGCAGACAGGTCGTACGCCGGTCCGCCAGCAGGCTGCGGCCGGTGGACGCCTCCCGTGCCCGCGCCGCCACCAGCACGCCGTGGCAGATCGCTCCGACCGGCCGGTCCAGCGCCCAGAACCCGGCGACCTGCTGCCGCAGCACCTCCGAGCCCAGGTACTGCCGCATTCCGGGAGCATGTCCGCCCGGCAGAATCAGCCCGTCGTACTCCTCCGGAACCAGCTCCGCCCAGCTGACGGTCGCGGTGAACTCCTCGCTGCGGGTGAGCTCTCGGTAGAAGCGCCTGGGCTCCTCCTCGGCGCCGAGCCGGCCGAAGAGGACACCGGTCAGCAGCCGCGGGTCGCATGCGGGCCGGGTGCCGGCCCGTTCGGTGGCGAAGACGACCTGGTGGCCGGCGTCGGTGAGCAGCCGCCAGGGCACCGCCACCTCGGTGACATCGAAATCGCGGTCGGGGACCGGCATCAGCACGCGCACCGGAACATCATCGCAGGCGGGTGTTTCCTTTCGGTATCCGCTTTGGCATCCGTGGACAACTTTCAACTCGCCTTGAACGAGGGCGGGTTCACTCGGCGTACTGCCCGGCAACCATGCCTGAGCCCAGGGTCCAGGCCGATGATTGGAGTGCGAGATGTCCCGGAAGAAGAGAGTCGGCCGGCGTCAGAAGATCATCATCTGTGTCAGTGCCGGCGCGCTGGTCGGCGGTATCGCCATCGCCACCGCGGGTACCAGCCAGGCCTCCGTGGCGTGCGACGGACTGGCCACCGCCCTGAGCAACAACGAGAAGTTCATCGCCGACCAGCAGGCCAACCCGGATGCCCAGTCAGAGGCCCGGATCGCCAACCGCCAAGCCGTGATCAAGGAGATCCAGAACAAGCAGAAAGCCGCCGGCTGCTCCGGCGGGGAAGGCGGGGGCGCCGCCGCGGGCGCTCCACCGGCGGCGAACGAGCCGCCCGCCTCCGGCGCCCCGTCAGGGTCGGCGGAGCCGCCCGCATCGGACGACCCGCCCGCGTCCGATGACTCCTCCGCCTCCGCGGCCCCGCCCGCAGGGGACAACCCGCCCGCCGCCGACGGGGAGGTGGTCTGCGCCGGCTCGACGGTGACCCTCTCCGGAGAGGGCGGGGCCCCCGCGGCATCCAGCAGCGAGTTCCCCACCGGGACCAAACTGAAGGTGACCAACCTGGACAACAACAAGTCGACGACCGTCTCCGTGACCTCGACGTCGGGCAGCTGCGCACTGCTCAACAACGCGGCATTCGAACAGGTGCGTGAGGCAGGGAAGTTCCTGATCCGCAACGCCCGGATCGAGCGCGTGGGGTAGCCCCGGTCCGGTGGCCGGCAGCGGTGCCGCCTCCTCCGCTGCCGGCCACCCTTGTCTCCGGGGTGGCAGCCGCAGGCCGTACGGGCGACCTCACGGCGTGGCCGCTTGCCCGCCGGGGCCCGGCGAGGTGGCCTGGGGCCACCGGGCGCCGCGCGTCCTTGTCAGGCTCCCGCATGCGACCCCACCGAGTGTTCCCAGGAGACATCGATGCCCGTGAGCCGTCGACGCCGATCCACCCCTGCCACCGTGACCATGACCGTGAGCGTGCTTGCCGCCCTGTCGGGGGTCCTGCTCGGCACCCTCTCCGTCGGCCCGTCCCACGCCGACGAGCCGCCGTCCGCCGATCAGGGCCTGCTCCTCACGGTGTCCGGGACCGGCAACACCTGGAGCCGCGGGGTGCGGCTCAGCTGCCCGGACATCCACGGCAGACATCCGCACGCCGGTGCCGCCTGCAACGCGCTGGCCTGGGCCCGCGGGGACCTGGACGCCCTGCCCGGCGAGCCGCGTACCTGCACCAGGGAGTTCGACCCGGTCACCGCGACCGCGACCGGCACCTATCGCGGTGCCCAGGTGAACTGGCACAAGGAGTTCCCCAACGCCTGCTCGATGGACTCCGCGACCGGGCCGCTCTTCCGCTTCTGAGGCACCGCGTTCCGAGGCCCCGGCACCGCCGCCGCACCGGAACTCTCAGACCGGCCGCGCCGCCACCACGCCGATCGTCACCAGCGCCAGCACCACCCAGGAGAACCAGAGCCAGCCATTGGCGCCCATCGCCACGGTGTAGGCGGTCGCCACCACCAGTCCGCCCACCGTGCACACGGCCATCGTCCTAGCAGATCCGGGCATACCCGCAACCTCCTCACGGCGGCCCGGAACACCAACGCCACGGGCCGCGGCCATGGGACCATCGTCCCCGGCCGCGGCCCGTACCGCCAGAGTCGCGACGCGCCGTCACTGCCCCCGTGCGTTGAGCGAGGCGAGATAGGCGTTGTAGTCGGCCAGATCCCTGTCGCCGTTGCGGTCGGCGGCCCGGTCCGCGCGCTGCGACTGACGCTCCTCGGACTTGTACCACTGGAAGACCAGGGCGATCAGCACCACTACGGACGGGATCTCGCTGAAGGCCCAGGCGATGCCCCCGGCGGCCGACTGGTCGGCCAGCGCCTCGATCCCGAGCGAGGCCGGCGGGTGCACGAAGGTGGTGACCATCGGCTCCGAGGCCATCATCAGCGCGATACCGAAGAAGGCGTGGAACGGCATCCCTGCGAACAGCTCCAGCATCCGCATCACATAGCCCGGCCGGTGCGGGCCCGGGTCGACGCCCATGATCGGCCAGAAGAACACCAGGCCGACCGCGAGGAAGTGCACCATCATCCCGATGTGCCCGGCCCGGGACTCCATCAGGAAGTCGAACAGCGGTGAGAAGTAGAGCGCGTAGAGGCTCGCGATGAACAGCGGGATGGTGAACGCCGGATGCGTGATGATCCGCATGTAGCGGCTGTGCAGCAGCGCCACCAGCAGTTCACGCGGTCCCTTGCGGCCGCGCCCGGCAGCCGGCAGCGCGCGCAGCGCCAGCGTCACCGGTGCCCCGAGCAGCAGCAGGATCGGCGAGAGCATGCTGATGACCATGTGCTGGACCATGTGCACACTGAACATCGCCATGCCGTAGTCGTTGAGCGCCGTGCACATCACCAGTGCCACCGACAGCACGCCCACGGCCCAGGCGACGGTCCGGCCCACCGGCCAGGCATCACCCCGCCGTCGCAGCCGGACCACCGCCCAGCCGTACAGCCCCAGCCCCAGCAGGCAGCCGACGAGGAAGAACGGATCACCACCGAACTCCAGGCCTCGCGCGAGCGTGAACGGCGGCAGATCCATGTTCATGCCGTCCATGCCGTGCCCGCTGTGATCCATCCGCTCGCTCCTGATTCGTACCAATGCTCCGGCGACAAGACTAGAACCGCCCCCGGCCGAGAGAGCGGCCGGGGGCGGTTCGTGGCGCGCGGACCATCACGCCGCGGGCGGCGAGGTCACAGCACGCACTCGGCCTCGGCGTAGCGCTCCACGGGCACCGTCTTGAGCGTCTCGACGGCCTCGGCCAGTGGCACCAGCGTGATGTCCGTGCCGCGCAGCGCCGTCATCATCCCGAAGTCGCCGCGGTGCGCGGCCTCGACGGCGTGCCAGCCGAAGCGGGTGGCGAGCACGCGGTCGTAGGCGGTCGGGGTGCCGCCGCGCTGGACGTGCCCGAGGATGACCGGACGGGCCTCCTTGCCGAGGCGGTTCTCCAGCTCCACGGAGAGCTGCCGGGCGACGCCGGCGAACCGCTCATGGCCGTACATGTCCTTGCCGCCGATGTCGAAGGACATGGTGCCCTCGCGCGGCTTGGCGCCCTCGGCGACGACCACGATGGCGAACTTCTTGCCGGCCTCGAAGCGCTCGGAGACCCGTGCGGTGAGCTCGTCGATGTCGAAGGGCCGCTCCGGCACCACGATCGCGTGCGCACCGGCCGCCATGCCCGAGTGCAGCGCGATCCAGCCGGTGTGCCGCCCCATCACCTCGACGATCATCACTCGCTGGTGGGACTCGGCGGTGGTCTTGAGCCGGTCCAGCGCCTCGGTGGCCACACCCACCGCGGTGTCGAAGCCGAACGTGACATCCGTGACGGCGATGTCGTTGTCGATGGTCTTCGGTACGCCGACGATCGGCAGCCCGGCGTCCGACAGCAGCCGCGCCGCCTTCAGCGTGCCCTCGCCGCCGATCGGGATGATCGCGTCCAGGCCCAGCTCGGCGACATGGCCGCGGGCCCGCTCGACGCCGTCCCGCAGATGCGCGGGCTGCACCCGCGAGGACCCGAGGATGGTGCCGCCGCGCGCCAGGATGCCGCCGACGGCGTCGAGGTCGAGCTTGCGGTAATCGCACTCCAGCAGGCCCTTCCAGCCATCACGGAAGCCGATCACCTCATCGCCGTGATCGGCGGTGGCACGGTGGACGACGGAGCGGATGACGGCGTTCAGACCGGGGCAGTCTCCGCCGGAGGTGAGTACACCAATACGCATTGCTCGAAAAACCCTCTGCAACTCAACCGGGGGCCCGGACCCCGTCGTCCGGTTGGATTCCGCTCACCCTACAAGCGCGGGGCCGCCGGGCACACGTACGCCCGCAGTGCGGACTGCGGGCGTACGAAAAGGGTTGAATTCCGGCGGATGACGTATATCGACGAACCGCCTGAACCGGGAGGAAGCGGTATCAAGCAGGCTGGGTCGCTGCGGCGATCCGCTCCTGCCGCAACGCCTCGTACCAGCGGTCCTCGACCGGAGGCAGCGCATTGACATCCAGCGCCAGCTTGATCAGCAGATCGGCGATGTGCGGATTGCGCGCCATCACCGGCCCGTGCATGTACGTACCGAAGACGGTGTCGTTCCACGCGCCCTCGTAGCCGTCCCCGACGCCGTTGCCCTTGCCGAACCGCACCTTGGCGAACGGCCGGGCGGTTTCGCCCAGATGCGTCACGCCCTGGTGGTTCTCGAAGCCGGTCAGCGGCGGCAGCCCCAACTGCGGGTCGATATCGGCGAGTACGTCGCCGACGCAGCGCTCGGCCTCGCCGCGGGTGCTGACCACGTCCAGCAGCCCCAGGCCCTCCTGGCGCTCCCCGAGGTCATTGATGAACTCGTGCCCCAGGATCTGATAGCCGGCGCACACCGAGAAGACGATCGCGCCGTTGGCGACCGCACGGCTCAGCCCGCCGTCGCGGATCAGCCGCTCCGAGGCCAGCCGCTGCGGCCGGTCCTCGCCGCCGCCGATCAGGTAGATGTCACCGGAGGTGGGGATCTGCTGGTCGGACCGTACGTCCAGGCGCTGGACGTCCAGACCGCGCTGGCGCGCCCGCCGCTCCACCACCAGGGCGTTCCCCTGGTCGCCGTACGTGCTCAGCAGGTCCGGGTAGATCCACACCAGGCGCAGGCTGTTGTCACTCATGCTCGCTCGTCCTTGTCCGTAGCGTCGGTGGACCACACTCAGTTGCCCACGCGCCGGCGCAGGTCCTGGAAGGCCGTGTAGTTGGCGATGACCTCGATCCGGCCGGGCGGCGCCATGCCCACCGCCTCGTCGAGGCTCTCGCAGACATGGAAGTCGAGTCCCGCGACCTCCAGGCGCACCGCCAGGTCCAGCTTGCGGTCGCCGAGCACGAAGATCGGGTGCCCGGCCAGCCGGGTGTAGTCGACGTCCCACAGCCAGGAGGTGTCCGTGCCGTCCGCGCCGCGCGCGTTCACCGACATGATCACCGGGGTCGGCGGCGGGTCGATCAGCGAGAACGTCTCCAGCCAGCCGGCCGGGTTCTTCGCCAGCAGCAGCCGCAGCTCCCGCTCCATGAACGTGACCACGTCGTAGCGGCCGGCCACTGCCTGCACCGAGTACATCCGCTCCAGGGCCACCTGCGGCGGCACCCCGAACGCGGCGGCGACCGCGGCGGACGTGGTGGCGTTCGCCTTGTTGGCGCGCCCCGGCAGCTGGAGCTTGATCGGCCACGCGCTGCCGTGCGGGTCGAGCACATGGTCGCCGGAGAGCGCCCAGCTCGGCGTGGGGCGACGGAAGCCGCACTCGCCGCAGAACCAGTCGTCGCTCGGCCGCTGCATCACGCCACCGCACGAGGGGCAGGACCAGGCGTCGTCCTTCCACTCCTGCCCGGCCGCGACCCACACCACATTCGCGGACGACGAGGCCGCCCACACGATCAGCGGGTCGTCCGCGTTGGCGATGATCAGGGCCTTGGAACCGGCCAGGCCCTCGCGCCAGTGCTCGGCCAGCATCCGGGTCTCCGCGGCGCGGTCGAGCTGGTCGCGCGAGAGGTTCAACAGCGCTATGGCCTTGGGCGTCACATCGCGTGCCACGCCGGAAAGGTACTTCTCGTCCACCTCGATGACGCCGTAGCGGGCGTCCGATCCACCGGCCAGCGCGGACGTGATGCCCGCCGGCATGTTGGCGCCGAGCGCGTTGGAGACCACCGGACCGCTGGCCCGCAGCGCCTCTGCGATCAGCCGCGTCGTGGTCGTCTTGCCGTTGGTCGCCGACACCAGGATGACGTCCAAGTGCCGGGCCAGCCGCGCCAGCAGGTCGGGGTCGAGTTTGAGCGCCACCCGGCCACCGATCACCGATCCGCTGCCGCGGCCCGCCGCGCGCGACACCGCCGCCGCGGCCTTGCCCGCCGTCACGGCCAGCTTGGCCCGCGGCGACAGCGGCTCCGTGTTGCCTGCCATCGTCTTTGATCCTCCTTGCATCCGGCGCCCGCCTGCCCTGAGGCTGCCGGTGGAACGCTTCCTCCGCAGCCGATGACCGGCCGAGGCTTCGGTCGGGGATCAGCCTATCGAGATCCGGCCCCGGGCCCGAACCCCGCCACCCGTCCGGCGACATCCCGGGCGCGCCGGACCGTACCCTTGCCCTCATGTCTCCCCGCACCATCCCCGGCAGTTCCGGCCGCCCCCGCCCGCTGCGCCTGCTCGGCGATCCGGCCCTGACCGGGCCCTGTCAGGAGGTCACCGCCTTCGACGGTGAGCTGGCCCGGCTGGTCGAGGACATGTACGCGACGATGTACGCCGCGGACGGTGTGGGCCTTGCCGCCAATCAGATCGGCGTCCCGCTGCGGGTGTTCGTCTACGACTGCCCCGACGACGAGGACCGCCGTCATCTCGGGCATCTCGTCAACCCCCGGCTCGTCGAGGTCGACGGCCCGGTCGTCCGCGGTCCCGAGGGCTGTCTCTCGGTTCCCGGCATCGAGGCCGGCACCCCGCGCCACGACCACACCGTCGTGACCGGGTTCAGCGTCACCGGCGAGCCCAGGACGGTGACCGGCACCGGCTTCTTCGCCCGCTGCCTCCAGCACGAGTGCGACCACCTCGACGGCGGGCTGTACGTCGACCGCCTCACCGGGCTGCGCCGCCGCCGGGCGCTGCGCGCCGCGGCCAAGGCCCCGTGGGCGGCGACGGCGGGGGCGTCCGGCCGCTGAGCGGGCGGCGCCTCCCGCCGCATCATGGTCCGCGGCTCAGAAGCCCGGGCCGTCCGCGCGGTCCTCGACCGCGACCAGCTGACCCCAGAGCAGGTCGGCCAGCTGCTTGACCAACTGCTCGCGCGTGCAAGGGCGTTCCCGCAACCACCAGTCGCCGGCGCCGTGCATCATGCCGACGATGCCGTGTCCCCATACGCGTGCCGTCAGCTCGCCGCCCGGCCCCAGGTCGAGCCGGTCGGTGATCACCTTGGCCAGCTCCTCGCCGAGCCGGCGCAGCAGCGGTGCGGAGTGCCGTCCCACGTCGAAGCCGGACTCGGACGCGTTGTCCCCGTCCGACGGGTGCATCAGGAAGCGGTACACCTGCGGCCGGGCCTCGATCGCGAGCAGGTAGGCGTCGAGGGTGGCCTCGACCCGGTCCCGGCGCAGGACGGGTGCGTCCAGTGCGGTCGCCAGATTGGCCAGCAGGGCATCGGTGTGCCGTACGGCGAGCGCGCGGTACAGCCCGCCCTTGTCGCCGAAGTGCCGGTAGAGGATCGGTTTGGTGATACCGGCCTCGGCGGCGATGGCGTTCATCGACGCGTCCGGGCCGTCGCGCAGCACAATGCGCTCGGCGGCCTCCAACAACTCCCGCCGTCTGCGCTCGGTCGCCGTCTGCTGGCGGCCGCGATGTTCTGTGCTTTCCATGGTCGTGCTCCCCACCCTTGTGAATCCGTGGCGCTCGCGCAACGTAACACCCGAACTCCTCCGTGAATGTCGCCAGAGGAGTTGACATAGCTTACTCGCGAGTAACACACTGCGGGTTACCGCTAGTAACATCGTAATGCGTGCAGCACTGGAGGGGACATGGCCGAGTTCACCATGGAGCTCAACGACGAGCAGAAGGAAGTCCGTGACTGGGTTCACGGCTTCGCCGCGGACGTCATGCGCCCCGCCGCCGCCGAATGGGACGAGCGCGAGGAGACCCCCTGGCCCGTGATCCAGGAGGCCGCCAAGATCGGTCTGTACTCCCTGGACTTCTACGCCCAGCAGTTCTTCGACCCCACGGGCCTCGGCATCCCCATGGCCATGGAGGAACTCTTCTGGGGGGATGCCGGCATCGGTCTGTCGATCGTCGGCACCGGGCTCGCCGCCGTCGGGGTGCTCGCGAACGGGACCGAGGAGCAGATCGGCACCTGGGTCCCGCAGATGTACGGCGACGCCAACGATGTCAAGGTCGCCGCCTTCTGCTCCTCGGAACCGGACGCCGGCTCGGATGTCGCCGCGATGCGCACCCGCGCGGTCTACGACGAGGCCAAGGACGAGTGGGTGCTCAACGGCACCAAGACCTGGGCCACCAACGGCGGCATCGCCAACGTCCATGTCGTCGTCGCCTCCGTCGACCCCGGCCTCGGCTCGAAGGGGCACGCCTCCTTCATCGTCCCCCCGAACACCCCCGGCCTCTCCCAGGGACAGAAGTTCAAGAAGCACGGCATCCGCGCCTCGCACACCGCCGAGGTCGTCCTGGAAGACGTCCGGGTCCCCGGCCACTGTCTGCTCGGCGGCAAGGAGAAGCTCGATGAGCGCCTCGCCCGTGCCCACGAGAAGGCCAAGAGCGGTGGCGTGGGGGTCCCCTCGCTCGAGCGAAGCCGAGAGGGGGGGAGGGTGAAGAACGCCGCCATGGCCACCTTCGAGGCCTCCCGCCCGGCCGTCGGCGCGATGGCCGTCGGTACCGCCCGCGCGGCTTACGAAGAGGCCCTGGAGTACGCGAAAACCCGCTCCCAGTTCGGCCGTCCGATCATCGACAACCAGGGCGTGGCCTTCCAGCTCGCCGATATGCGCACCCAGATCGACGCCGCCCGCCTGCTGGTCTGGCGCGCCTCCTGGATGGCGGTGACCGGCAAGCCCTTCACCTCCGCCGAGGGCTCCATGTCGAAGCTCTTCGCCAGCGAGGTCGCCAAAAAGGTCACCGCTCAGGCCGTACAGATCCTCGGCGGAAATGGCTTCACCCGTGAATACCCGGTCGAGCGGATGCACCGCGACGCCGCCATCTACACCATTTTCGAGGGCACCAGCGAAATCCAGCGACTGGTGATCGCTCGTACGCTTTCGGGAATGCCGATCCGCTGAGGGATGCGTGCAGTAGGACGCGTGTAGCGGTTTTTTGCATAGGGCCCCGCTCGGTTACCGGGCGGGGCTTCTCCTGTTCCTGTCGCACCCTGGAAACGGGTTTTCGGAGATAGGCGGAAGCTCGATTCGACGGCTGCGGCGCACTGGAAAGATCCCTCGATGGCGGGGTACGGCGCCCCGCCGCCACGACCGGAACGCGCTTGCCGCATGGGCCCGGCGGCGCCGGCCGGGCGCCGTGGAGGTGGATGTCGAAGCGCGGAAGGCCCGGCGGGCGCGGCGCTTCCGTGTGCCGCCGATCCGGCCTCGCTGACAGCGATGTCAGAGGTCGCCGACAGCGATGGCAGGCGTTGTCGAGAACGATGGCGGGCGTTGTCGACAACGATGGGGGGCGTTGTCGAAAAGTGCTCATTCAACGTTCAATCAGTGCATAGCGGCCGGCTCCGCGTCGCCTTGGCCGACGAGGTAAGCGGGATCTTGCCCTCCGCTCGGGATGTGCACCGACCGCATCGGCGGACTTCGGTCTTGGTGGGGGTGACAGCCAATTGTCTGGCGTGCTGCCGTCCCTGAATGGCAGCACTCGGAGAACGGGCTGGTCATGGTCGCCGTTTGGGGCGAGGCGGGAGAGATTCCCGTCAGCGGGACCTGTTGACCGCCGGTGAAGGGGCCCCACCGCAAGGCGAGTGTGGTGGGGCTTTGTCGTGCCTCGTGGTGCGGTCCGGGCAACGCCGGGACAACTCCGGTCATGGGGTGCCCGTTTGCGCCGTCGACGGTTTCCGCCGGGCCGTCCGCGGGGGTGGGGCACGCCTCGCCCCCGGGCCGCTCCCTCACTCCCTCGTGCTGCGGGTCTCGCGTGCCCTCGCGGCATCGCCCGCGCCTGCCCCCGTCGCGGACCTTCCGGTGCCAGCCGCCCGGCATCCCCTTGACGGAGGGGGCGCCGCGTTCTACGTTCCTTCCATAAAGCAAAACATTAATTCCATGATGCGGAATTAAGTACCTCCGGCCCTTCGTCGGAGCTTGCCCGTGACAGGTCGACGCAGGAGTACTCGATGCCTCGAATGACAGCCGCCCGCGCCGCGGTGGAGATCCTCAAGCGTGAGGGCGTGACCAACGCCTTCGGGGTGCCGGGTGCCGCGATCAACCCGTTCTACGCAGCCCTCAAGGGCGCGGGCGGGATCGACCACACGCTGGCCCGCCATGTCGAGGGCGCCTCGCACATGGCCGAGGGCTACACCCGGACCCACCCGGGGAACATCGGCGTCTGCATCGGCACCTCCGGTCCGGCCGGCACGGACATGATCACCGGCCTTTACTCCGCGATCGGTGACTCGATCCCGATCCTGTGCATCACCGGCCAGGCCCCGACCGCGGTGATCCAGAAGGAGGACTTCCAGGCCGTCGACATCGCCTCGATCGCCAAGCCGGTCACCAAGGCCGCCACCACGGTGATGGAGGCCGCGCAGGTCCCCGGCGTCTTCCAGCAGGCCTTCCACCTGATGCGTTCGGGACGCCCCGGCCCCGTCCTCATCGACCTGCCGATCGATGTCCAGCTGACCGAGATCGACTTCGACCCCGAGACGTACGAGCCGCTGCCGGCCTTCAAGCCGGCCGCGACCCGCGCCCAGGTCGAGAAGGCGCTCACGCTCCTCAACGAGTCGGAGCGCCCGTTGATCGTCGCCGGTGGCGGCATCATCAACGCCGACGCCTCCGAGCTGCTGGTCGAGTTCGCCGAGCTGACCGGCACCCCGGTCGTCCCCACCCTGATGGGCTGGGGGATCGTCGCCGACGACCACGAGCTCAACGCAGGAATGGTCGGCCTGCAGACCTCGCACCGCTACGGCAACGCGAACTTCCTGGAGTCCGATTTCGTCCTGGGCATCGGCAACCGCTGGGCCAACCGCCACACCGGCAAGCTGGACGTCTACACCCAGGGGCGCAAGTTCGTCCATGTCGACATCGAGCCGACCCAGATCGGCAAGATCTTCGCCCCGGACTACGGCATCGCCTCGGACGCCAAGGCCGCGCTGGAGCTGTTCGTCGAGGTGGCGAAGGAACTCAAGGCCGCAGGCAAGCTGCCCGACCGCGGTGACTGGGCCGCCGCCACCCAGGTGCGCAAGGCGCAACTGCAGCGCCGTACGCACTTCGACGACATCCCGATGAAGCCGCAGCGGGTCTACGAGGAGATGAACAAGGCCTTCGGCCCGGAGACCCGCTACGTCACCACCATCGGTCTCTCCCAGATCGCCGGCGCGCAGATGCTGCACGTCTACAAGCCGCGCCACTGGATCAACTGCGGCCAGGCCGGCCCGCTCGGCTGGACCATCCCGGCCGCGCTGGGGGTGGCCACCGCCGATCCCGAGACGCCGGTCGTCGCGCTCTCCGGCGACTACGACTTCCAGTTCATGCTCGAAGAGCTGGCGGTCGGCGCCCAGCACAAGATCCCGTATGTGCATGTCCTGGTGAACAACGCGTACTTGGGCCTGATCCGTCAGGCGCAGCGCAACCTCGACATCAACTTCCAGGTCAACCTGGAGTTCGAGAACATCAACGCACCGGAGCTGGGCGTCTACGGCGTGGACCACATCAAGGTCGCCGAGGGGCTCGGCTGCAAGGCCATCCGCGTCACGGACCCGAGCGAGCTGGGCGCCGCCTTCGAGGAGGCCAAGAAGCTGGCGGCCGAGCACCGCGTCCCGGTCGTCGTCGAGGCCATCCTCGAGCGGATCACCAACATCTCGATGAGTGGCTCCGATATCGCCAGTGTCAACGAGTGGGAGGACATCGCGACCGAGCCGGGTCACGCGCCCACCGCGATCAAGCCGCTCAAGGTCTGAGACCGGCTCCGGTTCGCCGATGAGCCGGGTGCGCTCGGTCCTCGCGCCCGACCTCTCCGTCATCCCTGCGTGTGCTGCCCGCTCCTGACGTCCCACAGCTTTTCGAAAGAGGCACCCTCATGAGCAATCTGCCCAAGATCGCGTGGATCGGTCTCGGCATCATGGGCTCCCCCATGGCCGAGAACCTGATCAAGGCCGGCTACACGGTGACCGGCTACACCCTCGAAGCCGACAAACTCGAGCGCCTGGCCGCAGCCGGCGGCACCACGGCCGCCTCGGCCGCCGAAGCCGTCACCGACGCCGACATCATCATCACCATGGTCCCCGCCTCCCCCCACGTCGAGGCCATCGCCTACGGACCCGACGGCATCCTGGCCCACGCCCGGCGCGGCGCCCTGCTGATCGACATGTCCTCGATCACCCCCCAGACCTCCATCGACTTGGCCAAGGCCGCCGCCGACAAGGGCATCCGCGTCCTGGACGCCCCCGTCTCCGGCGGCGAAGCCGGCGCCGTCGAAGCCGTCCTGTCCATCATGGTTGGCGGCGACCAAGCCGACTTCGACGCCGCCCGCCCGATCCTCGAAGCGCTCGGCAAGACCATCGTCCTGTGCGGACCCCACGGCGCCGGCCAGACCGTCAAGGCCGCCAACCAGCTCATCGTCGCCGTCAACATCCAAGCCTGCGCCGAAGCCGTCGTCTTCCTCGAAAAGTCCGGCGTCGACCTCACCGCCGCCCTCGACGTCCTGAACGGCGGCCTCGCCGGCTCCACCGTCCTCACCCGCAAAAAGGACAACTTCAAAAACCGCGACTTCCAGCCCGGCTTCCGCATCGACCTCCACCACAAGGACATGGGCATCGTCACCGACGCCGCCCGCACCGTCGGCGCCGCCCTCCCCGTCGGCACCCTCGTCGCCAACCTCGTCGCCTCCCTGCGCGCACAAGGCGACGGCGGCCTCGACCACTCCGCCCTCCTGCGCGGCGTCGAACGACTCTCCGGACACACCACCGAAGACTGAACCGCTCCGCGGGACCGCTCCGTTGCCGCACGGGATCGGCCGGCGCCGCGACTGCCGTACCCGCAGTCGCGGCGCCGGTCTGCTGTGGGGCGCCCCTTGCCGGGAGGGCACTTGCCCGGAGAGGCACCTACGGGGAGGGCACTTGCGGGGCCGGTGGGAACGGCCCCGGTGGGGCGATGTGTGGCGGCGGTTTGCTGGGATGCTGCGTGGCTGCCTGACGGGGCGATGTGGGGCGGCTCGACGGCCGGGACTTTCGCGTACGGCCCGATTCACGGGCCGAGGAGCACCGGAAGGCTTGCCAGACCGCGCATCAAACGCGTGCGCCGCCACTCAAGCGTCTCCCAACTGGCCACCGCCGGACGGATGCCGGGGAAACGCGTCAGCAGCACCTCGAAGGCGATCCGGGCCTCGATACGGGCCAACGGTGCACCGAGGCAGTGGTGCGGACCGTGTCCGAACGAGAGATGTCCACCCGGGCGCTCGGGACGGTCCGGGTGCGCCGTACGGACGTGACGGTCCAGTCGTACCTCGTCCGGCGCGGAGAACTGCGCCGGATCACGGTTGGCGGCTCCGGGGGACACCAGAACCACCTCTCCCGCACCGATCCGGGCGCCGCCGAGTTCGATCGGTTCGGTGGCAAAACGGAAGGTCGCGAGGGTGATCGGGGCGTCGTGACGCAGAAACTCCTCGACCGCGGCGGGCAGCAGGCCGGGATCGGCACGGAGGCGGGAGCGGAGCGCGTCGTCCCGGAGCAGTGCCAGCATCCCGTTGCCGATGAGGTGGGTCGTCGTCTCGTGGCCCGCGACCACCAACAGCACGGCCAGGGAGATGAGTTCGGTCTCGGACAGCCGGTCCGCCTCGTCGCGGGCGGCGATCAGACCGCTGAGAACGTCGTCCCCGAGGTCCTGGCGCCGGGCCGCGATCAGCCGGGTCATGTAGTCGCTGAGGGCGTGCGACGCGCGGTCCACGGTGTCCGGGGCCGCCGCGGCGAACAGGTCATGGGACCAGCGCCGGACCGCCGCACGGTCCGGCTCCGGTACCCCCAGCAGCTCGCTGATCACCGCGATCGGCAGCGGCGCGGCGAACTCCTCGACCAGATCCGCCGACCCGCGCGCGGCCAGTGCGTCGGCCAGCTCCTCCGCGATCGCACGGATACGGGGCTCCAGCCGTGCGACGGCCGCCGGAGTGAATGCTTTCATCGCCAGCTTCCGCAGCCGGCCGTGGTGCGGTGGATCGGTGGCGAGCATGGTCCGGCTGACGGCGGGGGCCAGGTTGCGCTTGCCCGGACGGTCGGCGAAGTAGCGGGCGGTGTCCTTCGACAGCCGCGCGTCCGCCAGCGCGGACCGGGCCTCCGCCCATCCGGTCACGACCCATGTCGTACGGCCGTTGCCCGTCCTCACCTGTTGCACGGGGCCGCGCGAACGCAGGGCGGCGAGCAGCGGGTACGGGTCCCGGGAGAACTCCGCTGAGTCCATGGGGTTGTTCACGGTCGGCCTCTTGCTCCTCGTCGCGGGAGGTAGGTTCCGGGGCCCCACGGACCAACCGCCCGCCCGCTCCATGCCCCTGCCACCCGGCCAGCCTAGTGAATGCTTGCAGGGGCAAGGATGGGTGCGCACGGCGGTTACTGATGCTCACGGCGGCTGTCGAAATGCGCGAGCGCGGAGCCCGGCGCACGCTGGATGCATGACCGAGCACCCGCCCGTCATCGTGCACCCGCCGACGCCCTCCGGTGGCCGACGGGTGACCGTACGTGGGCAGATCGTCGGCCTGGCCCACGGTCGTGGCGATGTCGCCGAATTCCTCCGCCGCGCGGGCGTCGCCGGCCAGGCAGAGGACATTGCGCTGGACGACCCCCAGCTCGTCGAGTGGCGCGGCGGCTCACTGGACGACTGGCCGATGCCGCCCGCCTGACGCGGCGTGCCGTGCCTCCGGGCAGCGGCAGGGCAGTCGGCGGGGCGGTCGGCGGGGCCGAGGCTCGGACGGACGGGCCACGACGGGTACGCCACCGTCCGTAGCCGTAGTCCTAGCTAGCCGTAGCCGTAGCCGTAGCCACCGTCCGGAGCCGGAGCGGAGCCATAGCCGCACCTCCTGAAACCAGTGCTGGTCGCAAGGCATACGCTGCTGCGTGGCGGTCGAAAGGCTGTCAGTTCATGAGGTGCGGCAGAAGAGGGCGGGAGTACGGCGTGAGTGACAGCGGAGACTCGGGGGACAGCGGCTACGGTGACGACGGTATGAGCAGCCGCAGCTCGTCGTCGAGCAGCCTCCCGAGCGTGAGCGTCCTGCGGAGGGCAATGCGCTGGGAGACGTTCGCGCTGGTCGTGTTCCTGGTGGTCGTGGCAGCGATAGCGTCGTAGGGCGTCCCGCACAGGCCGCCTGGCGCGAGTGTGCGCCGCGCCGGGACGTTCCGGCCCGGCCTTCTCCACGGAACTGAGGTCGACCGCCGGGGACTTCGTACCCCGAGCACCGCCATGTCCCGTGCCCCCGTCCGGTCCGGCCGCGACCCGTCTGCCCGTTAACCGACGCCCGCGTCCCCTACCCCCGTGCCAAGGCTCTCCGGGCTGCCCAACGCTCCGTCCGATTTCCGCCAGCGTCGCCGTCTGACCTGCTGCACAGTGGACTCTGTGATGCATGAGGACAGCAGGTACGAGGCGGTGCGCAGCAGGGACGCCAGATTCGACGGCGCCTTCTTCTTCGCGGTGTCCACGACCGGGATCTACTGCCGGCCGAGCTGCCCCGCCACCACGCCCCGACGCCGGAATGTCGCCTTCTTCCCGACCGCCGCGGCCGCCCAGGGATCCGGCTTCCGCGCCTGCCGGCGCTGCCGTCCCGATGCGGTGCCCGGCTCCGCGGAGTGGAATGCCCGCGCCGATGTCGTCGGGCGGGCGATGCGGCTGATCAGCGATGGCGTGGTCGACCGGGAAGGGGTCTCCGGGCTGGCGGCCCGGCTCGGCTACAGCGCCCGGCAGGTGCAGCGGCAGCTGAATGCCGAGCTGGGCGCCGGTCCCGTGGCACTGGCGCGGGCACAGCGCGCGCACACCGCCCGGATCCTGCTCCAGACCACCGGTCTGCAGGCGGCCGAGATCGCCTTTGCGGCCGGGTTCGCCAGCGTGCGGCAGTTCAACGACACCATCAAGGAGATCTACGCACTGACCCCGGGCGAGCTGCGCGCCGCCCGCCCCGGAAAGACGGCCCGATACGGCCCGGTGGCGCCGCATACCCTGCCCGGGGTGCTGCCGCTGCGGCTGGCCTTCCGCGGTCCGTACGCGGCACGGCAGCTCTTCGACCACCTCCAGCGGCGCGCCATCACCGGCGTCGAGGAGGTCAGCGGAGGGCCCGGCGCCCGCACCTACCGGCGCACCCTGCGGCTGCCGAACGGCCCCGGTATCGCCGAGGTCGACGAGGCGGCCGGCGACGGCTGGCTGGACTGCCGGCTGCGCCTCACCGAACTTCGCGATCTCACCACCGCAGGCCAGCGGGTGCGGCGCCTCTTCGACCTGGACGCCGACCCGTACGCGGTCGCCGAGCGGCTCGCCGAGGACCCCGTCCTGGCACGGTTGGTGGCCGAGCGCCCCGGACTGCGGTCCCCGGGCGCCGCCGCCCCGGACGAGCTCGCGGTCCGTGCCGTACTCGGCCAGCAGGTCTCCGTCGCGGCCGGCCGCACACTCGGCGCCGCCCTGGTCGCCGCGTACGGCGAACCGCTGCCGGAGCCGGCCGGCGCGCTCACCCGTCTCTTCCCTCGCGTCGACGATCTGGCAGGGGCCTCGCTCGCGGAACTCGGCATGCCCGAGTCCCGACGGACGACCCTGCGCACCCTCGGTTCCGCACTCGCCGACGGCACCGTCACGCTGGACACCGGAGCCGACCGGGACGAGGCCGAGCGCGCGCTGCTCGGGCTGCGCGGCATCGGCCCGTGGACCGCCGGCTACATCCGGATGCGAGCCCTCGGGGACCCTGACGTGCTGCTGACCGGCGATGTGGCCGTACGGGCCGGCATGCGCCGGGCCGGAGTCCCGACGGCCGGTCCGGCAGCGCGGACGAATACCTGGCGCCCCTGGCGCTCCTACGCCATGCACCACTTCTGGAACGTGCCGGCCACCAAGCCGGCGCGCACCCGCCCCTCCACCACGGAAAGCACAGGACCATGACGCTCTACACCACCCTCGACAGCCCGCTGGGCGAACTCCTGCTGGTGGGCGAGGAATCGGCGACCGCACCGGGCGGTACCGCGCTCGTCTCGCTGACCGTGCCCGGCCAGAAGGGCGGTGCGACCGTCCAGGACGGCTGGACGTACGACCCCGACGCCTTCGCCGAGATCGCCCGCCAGCTCCGCGCCTACTTCGACGGGAAGCTGACCCGTTTCGGCATCGAGTACGCACCGGCCCGGGGCACGGACTTCCAACGGCGCGTGTGGAAGGCTCTGGAGGCCGTTCCGTACGGCAGCACGACCACGTACGGGGCGATTGCCGCCGATGTCGGTGCGGCGCGGGGCGCGGTGCGCGCCGTCGGCACGGCGATCGGCGCGAACCCGCTGCTCGTCGTCCGGCCCTGCCACCGTGTGATCGCCGCGGACGGGTCCCTGTCGGGTTACGCGGCCGGCCCCGTCCGTAAGCGGCAACTCCTCGGCATCGAGGGTGTCGCGCCGGACGCCGGCTGAGCCCGCTGTACGGGACGCGCCCCCGCTCCTCGTGAACCGCCCCGCCCGAAGCCCCCCTGGAGCACACCATGACCACCACGACCACCACGACCACCAAGCGCCGAGCCCGCACTACCAGGCTCGCCGAGCGCGTCGGGGCCGCCGACTGGGCGGCGCTGGCCGACGAACTCGACGCGCTGGGCTGTGCGTTGACCCCTCGTCTGCTCAGCCCGGCCGAGTGCCGCGACCTCATCGCGCTGTACGACCGGCCCTCCCGCTTCCGCTCGACCATCGACATGGCACGGCACCGCTTCGGCTCGGGCCAGTACCGCTACTTCGCCGACCCGCTGCCCGAACCGGTCCGGGCCCTGCGCGAGGCGTTCTACCCGTACCTGCTGCGGACGGCGCGTGACTGGGCGGACAAGCTCGGCAGACCGGCGCCCTGGCCGGACACCCTGGGGGAGTGGCTCACCCTGTGCCATGAGGCCGGGCAGGCCAAGTCCTCGCAGATTCTGCTGCGTTACGGGGCGGGCGACTGGAACGCGCTGCACCGGGACATCTTCGGTGACATGGTCTTCCCCCTCCAGGTCGTCATCGGCCTGGACGAGCAGGGCACCGACTACACCGGCGGTGAGTTCCTGCTCGTCGAGCAGCGGCCCCGCGCACAGTCCCGCGGCACCACCACCGTCCTGCCGCAGGGCCACGGCCTGATCTTCACCACCCGCGACCGCCCCGTGCGCTCCGCCCGCGGCTGGTCGGCCGGCCCGGTACGCCACGGTGTGAGCACCGTCCGCTCGGGCCGACGGCACTCCCTGGGCCTGGTCTTCCATGACGCCTGACGACGCCGCGCCCAGGGCCGTCCCGCCGGGTCAGAGCATGGAGCCGCCGGTGACGTCGAAGCGCTGACCGGTGATCCAGCGGGAGTCGTCCGAGGCCAGGAACGCGGCGACGTCCGCGATGTCCGTGGGGCGGCCGATCCGGTTGAACACCGAATAGGCCGCCAGCGCGGCCCGCCCCTCGGGCGTCGCCCGCCGCGCCGCGGTCACATCGGTCTCGACCCAGCCGGGGGCGATGGTGTTCACCGTGATCCCGCGCTCACCGAGGTCCTTGGCGAGGGTGAGGGTGAGGGTCTCCACCGCACCCTTGGAGATGCTGTAGGCCATCTGCGACGGGTGCGCCGTGCTCGTCACCGCTGACGAGATGTTGATGATGCGTCCGCCGTCCCGCATCCGGCGCAGACCGTTCTGGATGATGAAGAGCGGGGCCCTGGTGTTGACCGCGATGGTGCGGTCGAACTCCTCGTAGGTCACCGCATCGATGCGCGCGGGGAAGTTGAGCGCCGCGTTGTTGACGAGGATGTCGAGGCCCGGTTCCGCACCGCAGGCGGCGAGTTCGGTGTCGAAGGCAGTGAAGAGGGCTTCGACATCACCGGGAACCCCCAGTTCGGCACGGATGGGGAAGGCCCGGCCGCCCGCGCTCGTGATGCTTTCGACCGTTTCCTTTGCCGCGACGTCATTACTGCCGTAGTGGACGGCGATCAGCGCACCGTCCTCGGCGAGGCGCCGGGCGATGCCCCGGCCGATGCCGCGGCTGGATCCCGTCACTAGCGCGGTCTTTCCGTTGAGGTCACCCATGCTCGTTCGGCCTTTCAGTTTCCTGCTGGGGCGTGCTGCCGCCGGTTGCTGTCGATTGCTGTGATGTTTTCCGGCAGCCGGATGCCGGCTGCCCATGCTTCACGAGCTGCTGTCGCTCACTACGTGCTCATGTCGCGCGGTCCGGTGGCTTGTGAGGTGTGCGTGCCCGTCGAGAAGGGCGTTGCCGTGAGCTGCGCGCTCAGCGCCGGGCGTCCAGTGCGGTCAGGGTGGAGACGAACACCGGCTTGCCCTCCTGGGAGCCGGTGACCTGGACCGTTGTGGTGGAAGGGAGCGCGGACGGGACGCGCTGGGCCACGATAGTGCAGGGCATGTCGTGCTCGGCGTAGCGGCGGAATTCGGTGCCGAAGGCGTAGGGCACGAAGACTTGAGGGGTGGTCAGAGCTCGGGCGGCCTGCTGCGCGGCGTCGAGCAACAGCATTCCTGGAATGTGATCGTTCGCCGGATTCACCATCGCGGCATGGCCGGGCGCGATGCGCAGTTGCCACTGATCGGGCCGGTCGGTGGGGGAGAGCAGGACATCGCGGTCCTTGGCGCTTCCGGTCTGCTGGTGCGGGACGGGTAGGGGGAGCGGGCCCAGGGTGCGGCGGGCGGTCAGCCGCTCGCCGCGGATCCGGCGGTATACGGCAGGGGAGGTGACGGTGACGTCGGAGTAGCCCGTCGCGACGATCCGGCCCGCCTTGCGGATGGTCATGTGGAAGTGCCCGCCGGCCAGCGTGCCGGCCCGCATACGGATCCTGCTGCAAGTGACGTCGATCGTCAGCCGGGTGGGTCCGCTGCCGACGGCCAGGTGCTCGGGGTGGGTTGTGTACACCAGGTCGCCGAGGATGAAGTGGTGGCCGACCGGTACGCCGAGTTCGGTGTGGCACAGGAGCAGCCCGGCCTGGCGAATGGTCTCGCCGGTGAGAATGAGATGGTGGTGGCCGTGCACCGGAGTGAAGTACCCGTGATCGTGTGGCCACTGGGCGGTCAGGGAGAAGCGGGAGTCGTCCAGTCGGCGCCATGAGGTGACCAGAATGTCGTCGACGAAGGGGCGGTGCACGAACTCCTGGGGGACGCCGGGCTTGCCGTGATGCCCGGTGGTGGTGCGCTGGTTCCGGTTCGACCGCGTCTGGAGTGGAGCTCTGGGCTGAACCGTGCCGCTGACCTGCATCGTGTCGCTCATGAGTGCCCCCAGGCGTCTCTACGGGATGAGGTACATCGCTGTTAAGATACGTACCATCCGGTTTTATTTTCAATGCCGGGCGGTGAATTGGAGTAAGTAGCTGACCCAGAGGCGACTTGAGCGGTAGCTAACTGATGCGGAAATGGAAAACACGAGAGACAGGAGGCGTCCTGTGCCACAACAGGACCGCGCGATCCGGACCCGGCGACTGATCTTGGAGGCAGCCGCCTCGGTGTTTGACGACCTCGGCTACGACCGCGCGACCATCGCCGAAGTCCTCGACCGTGCCGGCGTCACGAAGGGCGCCTTGTATTTCCACTTCGCGTCCAAGGAACAGCTCGCGCTGGCGGTGCTCGATGAGCACGTACTGGACATCGCCGTGCAGCCGCAGAAGATCAAGTTGCAGGAGTTCGTCGACGCGGGGCAGGTGCTGGCATACCGCCTGCGCAGTGACCCGATCCAGCGCGGGGCGGCCCGGCTTGCGGTGGAGCAGGGCTCCAATCACCTTGACCGCAAGCAGTCGATGATCGCGTGGACGCGATTCGTCGAGAAGCTGCTGAATCAGGCGAGGGATCGCGGCGAGGTCCTGGAGAGTGTCGTCGTGACCGAGACCGCCGAGCTCTTCGTCGGAGCGTTCGCCGGCCTCCAGCTGATGTCGAACGCCCTGACCAACCAGGCCGACCTCAGTCACCGGCTGACCATCTTTTTCGAGCACACCCTCCCCAGCATCGCGGTGCCGGCCGTGCTCGCCAAGCTCAAACTTGATCCGGAACGCGGCGCGGAACTCGATGCCGCTCTCCAGGGGAAGGCCCTGGCGGACGCAGGGGCCGATGTCGCAGTGAGTTGACCGGTCCGAGCCGGGTCGATCCGAATGCGCCGGGTGGCAGGAGCCGGGCAACGGGGATTATCCGCGGCATCCCGGAGGGAAAACATACCGCGCAGACGGTGTTCATTGGTGGGGTGGGCGCGGGCAGGCCAATGGTGTGTGAACGCCTCCCGCAGGCGTCGCGGTGGGCCCGCGGCGCCTCTCGCCGTTGACGGTGGAAGCGGTGAGCGATACGCCGTGAGCGGTGGCAACGGTCTACGGCGGTCATTCCCGGGCCGGATTGTCAGTGGCGTGCTGTTCACTGGATTCGGCGGGTTCAGCGGATTCCGCATCGAAGGCGAGGCCGGGGGAGGCCCGATGAACGGGGTGAAGGGGAGCCAGGAGCGGGGCGGCGTGAGGCAGATCACGACCGTTGCAGGGAGACGCCGGCCGGTGCGCCGGAATAGGCCCGCGAGATAAAACGTTCGGCATGCACGTATCAATGGCCTGATCGTGCCGATGCCCGTGGGCGATGCCCGCACCTCGAACGCCCGTTGCTCACCCCTGCTCCGCCATTCCTCATGACACACGCTCACCCCACTCTCCCTGACGTTCACCCTCTGCCGCCCTGGAGGCCGCACGCATGACCCGGACGACGACGGACCAGCTTCCCGGAAGGGCGGCGGCCACCGCTGCCGCGCCCCCGACGCCCGACCCGGCCGCGGGCGGGCGCCACAGAACCCGCGGCGGCCTCGTCCCGGTTCTCGCCTTCTCCGGCATCGTCGTCGCGGTGATGCAGACGCTGCTCGTGCCGGTCATCAAGGACCTGCCGGTGCTGCTCAACACGGCACCCAGCAATGCCACTTGGGTCATGACGGCCACCCTCCTCGCGGGTGCCGTCTCGACGCCCATCATGGGACGGCTCGGCGACCTCTACGGCAAGCGGCGGATGCTGTTGACCAGCCTCGCGATCATGGTCGTCGGCTCGCTGATCTGCGGATTCACCAGCGACCTGATCACCATGATCGTGGGCAGGGCGCTACAGGGCTTCGCCATGGGCGCCATTCCGCTCGGCATCGGCATCATGCGCGACGAGCTGCCGCGCGAACGGCTCGGCTCGGCCATGGGCCTGATGAGCTCGTCGATCGGCGTGGGCGGCGGACTCGCGCTGCCGGCCGCGGCCCTGGTCGCCCAACACGCCAACTGGCACACCCTGTTCTTCGGCGCCGCCGGGCTCGGCGTGCTGTCGATGCTGCTCACCCTCCTCGTCGTACCGGAGAGCGCGGTACGAGCCCAGGGACGCTTCGACGTGGTGGGCGCCCTCGGGCTGTCGGCCGGGCTGGTCGCCCTGCTGCTGCCCATCACCAAGGGCAGCGACTGGGGCTGGGGCTCGCCCACGACCCTCGGCCTGTTCGGCGTCGCGGCCCTGATCCTGGTGCTGTGGGGCGTGATGGAGCTGCGCATCGCCGACCCACTGGTCGATCTGCGGACCACCGCCCGGCGCGAGGTGCTGCTGACCAACCTCGCCTCGATCACCGTCGGTGTGGCCTTCTACGCGATCTCCCTGGTGCTGCCGCAGCTGCTGCAACTGCCCGAGTCGACCGGCTACGGCCTCGGCCGGTCCATGGTGGTGGCCGGGCTGTGCGTGGCGCCGCTGGGCGTGACGATGATGTTCGTCGCCCCGCTGTATGCGCGCATCGCCGCCCGGCGCGGCCCCAAGGTCACGCTGCTGCTCGGCATGCTGGTCATCGCGATCGGCTACGGCGCGGGCATCGGCCTGATGAACGCCCCCTGGCAGACCGTCATCATCGCGGTGGTCGTCGGCGCCGGCATCGGCCTGGCGTACTCCTCGCTGCCCGCGCTGATCATCGGCGCCGTCGACCCGTCCGAGACCGGCGCGGCCAACGGGCTGAACACCCTGATGCGCTCGATCGGCACCTCGGTGTCCAGTGCCGTGATCGGCATGGTGCTGGCCCATATGTCCCAGCGCGTCGGGACGGTCACGGTGCCCACGATGGCCGGCTTCCGGGTCTCCTTCCTGATCGCCACGGCCGCGGTCCTCGTCGGTGTCGTCCTGGCGTCCTTCCTCCCGTCGCAGCGCAAGGTGTCCCGTCCGACCCTGGTCGCGCAGAGCACGGACAGCGGTGCCGAGGAGGTGCTCGCCGCTGACGCCGGCGCCGACGGAGCGGCGGTCCCACCGGCCGATGGGCCGGCCGGGCTCGTGAAGTCCGCGCCGTCCTGGGCCCGGCCGGCCACCGAAGCGCAGGCCGGCCGTCTACCCTCCACGCCCGCCGAGGCGACCACGACCGGACCGGCCGAGGCGCCGTCCGGCTTTGCCGGCCGCGTCCTGGATGCTTCCGGCACCCCGGTCCCGGGCGCGAGTGTCACCCTGATCGACCGGCAGGGCCGCCAGGCCGACGTCACCACGGCCGGCCCCGACGGGCACTATGCGCTCGCCGCCCCCGCGGCCGGCACCTACGTCCTTACGGGCGCAGCGCCCGGCCACACCCCGTATGCCGCCTCTGCCATGTACCGCGGCGAGGGCGTTTCGTCCCACGTCGATCTGATCCTCGCGGGCACCGGCCGGTTGGGCGGCGTGCTGCTCGGGGGCCTCGAAGGCGCCCCGCTGGCCGGCGGGAGCATCGTCCTGACCGACGCCGAGGGCGAAGTGGTGACCCGTACGACCTCCGGCACCGACGGGAGGTGGGAGACGGCCCCGCTGCCGCCCGGCCCGTACACCCTGGTCCTCAGCGCCCCCGGCCACCAGCCGCAGGCCCGCGCCGTCGAACTGTCCGGTGGCGAGCCGGAACGGCAGGACACCTGCCTACAGCCGACCGCCACCGTCCGCGGAACGGTCCGGGGCCCGAACGGCGGGCCGCTCGCCGACGCCGCAGTAACCCTCGTCGAGGACGGCACGGTCACGGCGCATACCGTCACCGGCCCGGACGGTGCTTTTGCCTTCTCCGACCTGAGCGGCCCTCACTACACCCTCACGGCAGCCGGTTACCCGCCACACGCGGTCCCGATATCCCTCGCCGGCGGCGCCCACGAGATCCTCGACCTGGACCTCGCCCAGCCGTCGGTGTCCACCGGCTGACTTGCGCGTAGCTGTCCACGCACAGAGGCGTGACGGGCACGGAGGCATAGGCGCGTACCTGTCGGCGTGCGGCGCGCTCATGGTGCCGCGTGCCCGGGCCGGCGCCTTCCGGACGTGTGGCGCCCCTTCCCCGGGTGGGATCCCCGGGGAAGGGGGCGTGGCCGCCGGTCCCTCTCAGCCCTGGTACTCCGTGAGGTCAATGCTGTGCACGGTCAGCGCATGGCCGTACTCCGGATGCGTGGCCTCCCGCTCGAAGGCCATGCCGAGCTTGCGCACCACGTTTTCCGAGGACTCATGGCCGAGCCGGTTGATGGCGATGACGCGGTCGAGGCCGCGGTCCTGGAGGGCGAACTCCAGCACGGCCTGGGCGGCTTCGGATGCGTAACCCTGGCCCCAGTACTGCCGGCCGAAGCGCCAGCTGATCGCGATATCGGGCAGCGCTTCCGGCAGGAATTCGGGGACGGACAGACCGGCGCAGCCGGCCAGTTCACCCGAGGCGAGCAGTTCGACGGCGAAGAGGCCGAAGCCCTCGTCGTCCCACTCCTCCTCCCACCGTTCGATCTCCTCGGCGGTCCCGTCCAGGTCGAGGACGGAACCGTCGCCGATCCAGCGCATGACCACCGGGTCCGCGTTGATGTCCGCCATGGGGGCGAGGTCGTCGTCGGTCCAGCGGCGGAGGATGAGGCGGGGGGTGCGGATCTCGGTCATCCGCCCATCCTGTCGAAACCGCCGGCTCAGCGGTAATCGGCGGGTGTTTGTGCGGGGGGGCCACCACAACACCGTGCGCGACGTCGGCGCGGGGATCGTGTCGGACCGCCACACCGTCCGCTACAACGCCAGCGTCAACGACCGCAACACCTCCGCGCCCGATGGCGTCGTTTCGGTCGTCTGCGGGCCCGCAGCCCGTACCCCGGTGGTACAACAACACCCTCATCATCGACGCCCCGGGCCCGGCCATGGTCAGCGGCAACGGCCCCCGGCGGCGTCACGTTCCGTAACAACATCTTCGTCGGCCCCCGGAGGCGCTCCCGATCGCCGATCCGCGCCACGCCTACGACCGCCATCTCTTCGCCCGCATCAATCTCTACGCCCGCATCGCGGGGATTCCTGCGGGGGACACCGGCGCGGTGCGCGCCGATCCGCGGTGCGCAGCCGCCCCCGGGCACGGCGTGCGGCTGCGCACCGGCTCCCCGGCGCTGGGCGGGGCGTGCCCGTCCCGGGGGGCGACTGCGACTTCCACGGCCATCCGGTCCGCGACCCGCCGGACGTCGGCGCCGATCAGGGACACGGGGTGTAGCGGGTCACGCGACCGGCAGGTCCACCGGGGCCGGTGGGCCTGCAGCGATGCGCGGGGCAGGTGATCTCGATCGACGGAACGGCCGAACCTGGCGGTGCCGCATCCGCAACTCGGGAATTTTCTGCGATTCTGAGCGACACGCCCCGAATACCGGCTGGTCACACCGATTGCCGGGGCTACCGGCGTGCCGAGCGCACCGGGTCGTTAGTGGTGTGTTAGTGCCTCGTTAGCGGACCGGCAGTGCCCGGGGCCACGCTGGCTGGAGCACCGCACGGACCGTAGACACCCACGACGAGAGCTCGCACCTACCAGACGAGGGGGACACTTATGTCGCTCACCACCAAGACACTCGGCCGCGGCCGTCGTGTCGCCGCGGGATCGCTGATCGCCGTCGCGGCGCTCGGGCTCACCGCCTGCAAGGGCGGGCCCGACGCTGCATCCCGCCCCTCGTCGGCCGCCGCACCCGTCACGTCCCAGGACACGGAGCGCGGCAACGGCGCACAGTCGGCCGGTGGCAGCGCACAGTCGTCCGCCGCGAAGCCGCAGTCCTCGGCGAACGGCCAGCGGCCGTCGGCGCCGGCGAAGGCGGCATCCCCCGGCGGCAAGCCGACGGACAAGACCCCGAGCGCCGCACAGTCCCAGGCCTCCGCCATGACGGCCTCGGACCGCTGCAACGCCGCCGATATGTCGCTGCGCCTGGGGCGCTCCGACATCGGTGCGGGCAACATCCGCTACCCCCTCGTCTTCACGAACAAGGGCAAGAAGGCCTGTACGCTGCGCGGCTTCCCCGGGGTCTCGCTCATCAAGCGTGACGGCTCGGCCGTCGGCAAGCCCGCCACCCGCGAGGGCGGCTCCGGCCCCGTCGTCCGGCTCCAGCCGGGGCAGAGCGCCCACGCCCTGCTGCACACCCTCAACGACGGCGTCTCGGACACCCCGTGCTGGGACCGCTCGCAGCTCGTCTTCGTCTACCCGCCCGGCTCCAAGGAGTCGATGACCACGGGCAGCGACGGACTGCGGGTGTGCGGCGGACGGTTCGATGTGACCGCGGTGGAGGCCGGGGCGCTGGGCTGATCCGCGCCACGGCGACACGGGAGCCGGGCGGCCGCGAGGGCGGTTGTCCGGCTCCTTGCGTTGTCCGTCGGGAGGAAGGCGCTCCTCGGAGCGGGCGCTCGGGTGGTGTGTCACCACAACGGCCCCTTGCGACCGCCCCGTCGCTCCTGATCGGTGTTACCAAGGTGGATGGAAGCGTTGAATGAGCGCTTTCGTTGCGTATCTGCCTAGGAGACATCCCCATGTCTGCAGCTTCGAGCGTGGCCGACCAGGCCGCTGCGAACGGAAAGCCGTCCGCCGAGGACGAGTCCCCGATCCACATTCTCTGGATCAACGCCGGCCTGAGCTGCGATGGCGACTCCGTGTCGCTCACCGCCGCGACCCAGCCGAGCATTGAGGAGATCGCGCTCAGTGTGCTGCCGGGGTTGCCCAAGGTCGCCGTCCACTGGCCACTGATCGATTTCGAGTGCGGCCCGGTCCAGGGCGCGGACAATTTCATCGAGTGGTTCTTCAAGGGCGAACGTGGCGAGATCGACCCGTTCGTGCTGGTCATCGAGGGGTCGATCCCCAACGAGTCCATCAAGCCGGAAGGCTACTGGTGCGGTTTCGGTGACAACCCCGAGACCGGTCAGCCGATCACCACCAGTGAGTGGATCGACCGGCTCGCCCCCAAGGCGCTCGCCGTTGTCGCGATCGGCACCTGCGCCACGTACGGCGGTATCCATGCGATGGCGGGCAACCCGACCGGAGCCATGGGTGTGCCCGACTACCTGGGCTGGGACTGGACGTCCAAGGCCGGGATCCCGATCGTGTGTGTGCCCGGCTGCCCGATCCAGCCGGACAACTTCTCGGAGACGCTGGTCTATCTGCTCTACCAGGCGGTGGGCTCGGCCCCGATGATCCCGCTGGACGACCAGCTGCGTCCCACCTGGCTCTTCGGGGCGACCGTGCACGAGGGCTGCGACCGGGCCGGCTACTACGAACAGGGCCAGTTCGCCACCACCTACGACTCGCCCAAGTGTCTGGTGAAGATCGGATGCTGGGGCCCCGTGGTCAAATGCAACGTGCCCAAGCGGGGCTGGATGGACGGTATCGGCGGCTGCCCGAACGTCGGCGGTATCTGTATCGCCTGCACCATGCCCGGCTTCCCCGACAAGTTCATGCCGTTCATGGACGAGCCGCCCGGCGGCAAGATCTCCAGTACCGCCAGTGCCGCGTACGGCAGCGTCATCCGCAGGCTGCGGGACATCACGGCCAAGACCGTCGACCACGAGCCCAAGTGGCGCCATCGCGGCGACCAACTGACCACCGGCTACCGCAAGCCGTGGTGAGCGCACCCCGCCGGTAGGCGTCCGGCCCCCCCGGACCTCCGTCCGACCCCACCTCCGTCCGACCCCACCTCCGCGCGCAACAGAAGGGCACGGCACTCACGATGGCACCGAAGACAAAGGCGGCCGGTGACGGCAGCGGTCTGACGGAGATGTCCTGGGATCCGATCACCCGGATCGTGGGCAGCCTCGGTATCCACACCAAGATCGACTTCAAGCAGAAGCGGGTCGCCGAGTGCTACAGCACCTCGTCCGTCTTCCGCGGCTACAGCGTCTTCATGCGGGGCAAGGACCCGCGCGACGCCCACTTCATCACCAGCCGGATCTGCGGCATCTGCGGTGACAACCACGCCACCTGCTCGGTGTACACGCAGAACATGGCCTACGGGGTGAAGCCCCCGCATCTGGGGGAGTGGATCATCAACCTCGGCGAGTCCGCCGAGTACATGTTCGACCACAACATCTTCCAGGAGAACCTGGTCGGGGTCGACTACTGCGAAAAGATGGTCCGCGAGACCAACCCCGGCGTCTGGGAACTCGCCCAGCGCACCGAGGCCCCGCACGCGGCCGACCACGGCTACCGCACCATCGCCGACATCATGAGCTCCCTCAACCCCATCGAGGGCGAGTTCTACCGCGAGGCGCTCCAGGTCAGCCGCTACACCCGGGAGATGTTCTGCCTCATGGAGGGCCGCCATGTGCACCCCTCCACGCTCTACCCGGGCGGCGTCGGCACTGTCGCCAGCGTCCAGTTGTTCACCGACTACCTCAGCCGGCTGATGCGCTACGTCGAGTTCATGAAGCGTGTCGTCCCGCTCCATGACGACCTGTTCGACTTCTTCTACGAGGCGCTGCCCGGATACGAGGAAGTCGGCCGGCGGCGGGTGCTGCTCGGCTGCTGGGGCGCGCTCAACGACCCCGACCACTGCGATTTCACCTATCGCAACATGACGGACTGGGGGCGGAAGATGTTCGTCACCCCCGGCATCATCGTCGACGGCAAGCTGGTCACCAACGACCTCACCGAGATCAACCTCGGCATCCGGATCCTGCTGGGCAGCTCCTACTACCAGGACTGGGAGGGCCAGGAGCAGTTCGTCACCCACGACCCGCTCGGCAACCCCGTCGACCCCCGCCACCCGTGGAACCAGCACACCATCCCGGCCCCGCAGAAACGCGACTTCAACGACAAGTACAGCTGGGTGATGTCCCCGCGCTGGTTCGACGGCAAGGAGCACCTGGCGCTGGACACCGGCGGCGGCCCGATCGCCCGGCTGTGGTCCACCGCGCTGTCCGGGCTCGTCGACACCCCGTACGTCAAGGCCACCGGCCAGAGCGTCGTCATCGACCTGCCGCGCAGCATGACCAAGCCCGCGACCCGCTTCGAGTGGAAGATCCCGAAGTGGAGCAACGCGCTGGAACGCAACCGCTCCCGCACCTACTTCCAGGCATACACGGCCGCCATGGCCCTGCACTTCGCGGAGCAGGCGCTCGAAGAGGTCCGCGCCGGACGCACCCAGACGTGGGAGAAGTTCGAGGTTCCCGACGAGTCCATCGGCTGCGGCTTCACCGAGGCGGTACGCGGCGTCCTCTCGCACCACATGGTCATCCGGGACGGGAAGATCGCCAACTATCACCCATACCCGCCGACCCCGTGGAACGCCAGCACCCGCGACACCTACGGCACCCCCGGCCCCTATGAGGACGCCGTCCAGAACACCCCGATCTTCGAGGAGAACTCCCCGGAGAACTTCAAGGGCATCGACATCATGCGCACGGTGCGCAGCTTCGACCCGTGTCTGCCCTGCGGCGTCCACATGTACGTCGGCAACGGCAAGTCCGTACAGAAGATGCATGTGCCCACCGGCCTGAGCGGGCTGTCCGGATGAGCGCCCGGACCACCGCGGCACCGGCCGCCGCCGCACCGGCCGACGCACCGCAGGCCGCCACCGGGCAGGCAGGCGCGCCCCACGCACCCCACGCCGCCGCGCCCGACGCCGCCGCCCCCAACGCCGAGGCGACCGGCCGGCGCGTCGAAGAGGTACTGGACCGCCTCGCACAGCGCGACGACCGCGAGGCCGGCGCCGCCGCCGAGGAGCTCGTCCGCGTCCTGATGGACTTCTACGGCGCGGGACTCGCCCGGATCATGCACCTCCTGGGCAGCGGCACGGACGACGGCGGCCCCCGGTCGGCGCTGCTCCGCGACGAGCTGGTGACCAGCCTGCTGGTGCTGCACGATCTGCACCCGGAGGACACCGCGGCACGCATCGGCCGCGCCCTGGACAGCGTCCGCCGGCAACACCCCGCCGAGGTGGCGGCGTTCGACGCGGACAGCGGGGTGCTGCGACTGCGCTCCGGCGACTCCGGGGGCTGCGGCTGTCCGAGCACGAACCAGCAGGCCCAACAGGCCGTCGAGGCCGCCGTGTCCTGTTTCGCGCCCGAGGTGACCTCGGTGCAGTGGGAGGCGGCGGGAGCCGGCACCGAACCGGCGCTGCTTCAGATCTCCCGTCGCCCGCCGACCGCCGCCACCGCCTCGTGAGCGCCCGGCAGACGGCGCCCCCGCGGCTCGGACCGTCGACCGCCCACCGCGGCCTGCGCCGCTTCCGCGCACCGGTGCCCCCCGCTCCGGAACGCTGTGAGCTGTGCGGCGTGGTGCTCGGCGAGCACAACCACCGCCACCTGGTCCACACCGAACGCCGCGCACTGGCCTGCGCCTGCATCCCCTGTGCGCTGCTCTTCGAGCGGCCCGGCGCCGGCACCGGACAGTTCCGTACGGTTCCGGACCGCTATCTCGTCGACTCCGGCCACACCCTCGACGACGCGGCCTGGGACCTGCTCCAGATCCCCGTCGGCGTCGCCTTCTTCCTGCGCAATGCCGACCTCGACCGGCTGGTCGCGCTCTACCCCAGCCCGGCCGGCGCCACGGAGAGCGAACTCGACCCGTCGACCTGGGAGGCCGTGCTCGCCGCCAGCCGGCTCGCCGGCCTCCTCCGGTCCGATGTGGAGGCGCTGCTGCTGCGCCGCTCCGAGGGTCGTATCGACTGCTATCTGGTGCCCGTCGACATCTGCTACGAACTCGTCGGCCGGATGCGCCTGTTGTGGCAGGGCTTCGACGGCGGCGCCGAGGCGCGCGCCGCACTCTCCGACTTCTTCACCAAGGTCGCCCGCCGGGCCCGCGAGCCGAAGGAGGACGACCGGACGTGACCGACCTGTCCTTCATCTGCACCGGTGTACGCGCCGACCGCTACGCCGCCGCCCCCACCCTCCTCTTCCGGCTGCGCATCACCGCCGCCGCAGCGGACCGGGTGCACGCCCTCGCGCTGCGCTGCCAGCTCCGCATCGAACCGGCCCGGCGCGGCTACCGGTCCGACGAGGCCGAGGCGCTGTCCGACCTCTTCGGCGAGCGGTCCCGCTGGGGCAGCACCCTGCACCCCCTCCAGTTCGCCCAGGTCTCCCTGGTCGTCCCCGGCTTCACCGGCGAGACCGAGGTGGACCTCCCGGTCCCGTGCAGCTACGACCTGGACGTCGCGGTCGGCCGCTACTTCCATGCGCTGCGCGACGGCGAGGTCCCGCTGCTGCTGCTGTTCTCCGGCACGGTGTTCGCCGGCGCCGGCGGTTTCCACGTCGAGCCGGTGCCCTGGAGCAAGGAGGCGTCCGTGCGGATGCCGGTGGCGGTCTGGCAGGAGATGACCGAAACGCATTTCCCCGGCTGCGGCTGGCTCCGGCTGCCCCGCGAGACCCTCGATGCGCTGCTCGCCTATCGCTCCCGGCACGCCCTGCCCTCCTGGCAGGCGACCGTCGAGTCGCTGCTCGCCACGGCCGGCGACCCCGAACCGCCCGCGCCGCGCGCCCGCCTCTTCCCCGGCGCCGTCGCCCGCCCCGTCAGCGAAAGGACCGCGCCGTGACGACCAGCGTCCTGCCCGACGAGACGGCGGACCACTTCGCCACCGCCCGCCAGGTGGCCGACGCCGTGCTGTTCGAGGGCTATGTGCTCTACCCGTACCGCGCCTCCGCCGCCAAGAACAAACTCCGCTGGCAGTTCGGCGTCCTGGTACCGCCCCACTGGGGTGCCGAGAGCGCGGAGCACTCCTTCCAGCGCACCGAATGCCTCATGGAGCCCCGGTCCGGCGCCCGGCTCTCGGCCGAGCTGCGGTTTCTGCACGCCCAGCGGCGAACCGTCCAACGCCTGGGCCCGGGCGGCGGGTTCGAGACCGTCGAGGAACTCGAACTGCCCGACCGGGTACTGGTCCCCTGGGACGAGGGCTCCGAGGAGCGCGTCACGCTCGTGGCCGACATCTCCAAGCTGACCGGGGAGGGCGTCACCGTCCCCTTCACCCGGCCCGCGCGGGAGGAGACCGAGCCGGTGCACGACGCCGACGGGAAGCTCGTCGGCCGGCTGGTGCGCCGCTGCGCGGAGGCCAGGGGACAAGTACGGCTCTCCGCGAGCGAACTCGACGGTCCCTACGCGGCGCTGCGGCTGGCCGCGACCGTCGAGAACACCAGCGGCTGGCAGCCGGACGCCACCGGCGCCGACCGTGATGCGGCGCTGCCCCACTCCCTGGTCGGCGCCCATCTCCTCCTCGGCCTGAGCGCGGGCTCGTTCGTGTCCATGACCGACCCGCCGGAGTGGGCCCGAGGCGCCGTCGCGGCCTGCCGCAACGAACACGCCTGGCCGGTGCTCGCCGGTGCGGACGGCCGCGCCGACGTGGTCCTGTCCTCCCCGATCATCCTGGAGGACCACCCGGCCATCGCCCCCGAGAGCCCCGGCGCGCTCTACGACGCCCTGGAGATCGACGAGATCCTCGCCCTGCGCACCGCGGCCCTCACCGACCAGGAGAAGCGCGAGGCCCGCGGCACCGACCCCCGCGCCGCCGAGGTCATCGAGCTCGCCGACACCATGCCGCCCGAGGTGCTGGAGCGCCTGCACGGCGCCGTACGGGCACTGCGCGAGGTCACCGGGCCCGGTCCGGCCGCCCCCGACGACCTGACCCCCGACGTGCCGGGACTGCGCCCCGACACCCCCTGGTGGGACCCCGCGAGCGACCGCAGCGTCGATCCCGTACGCGACCGGATCACGGTCGACGGGCACTCGGTCGGCGCCGGCAGCCGGGTGCTGCTGCGGCCCGGTCTGCGGCGCACCGACGCCCAGGACCTCTTCCTCCAGGGCCGCACCGCCCAGGTGGAGGCCGTCCTGCACGACGTCGACGGCGGAGTGCACCTCGCGGTGACCGTGGAGGGCGACCCGGGTGCCGACATCCGTCGCGAGCAGGGCCGCTTCCTGTACTTCCAACCCGACGAGATCGCTCCGCTGGAGGACGCGTGAACGCCGCCGCACCCGTCGCCGGGCCGCCCGCGAAGACCCTGATCGCCGGGGTCGGCAACATCTTCCTCGGCGACGACGGCTTCGGCGTCGAGGCCGTCCGCCGGCTGGGCGAGCACCCGCTTCCCGACGGGGTCGAGGTCGTCGACATCGGCGTACGCGGCGTACACCTCGCCTACCAGATGCTGGACGGCTACCACACGGTGCTCCTCGTGGACGCCTCCGCGCGCGGCGGCGAACCCGGCACCGTCTACCTCCTCGACGCCACCACTCCGGCCGGCACCCGCCCGCCGGACACCGCGCTCGACGGCCACCACATGACCCCCGATGCCGTGCTCGCGCTGCTCGACACGCTCAGCGCGGGCACCGACGGCCGGCGCCCCGAGCGCGTCCTGGTCGTCGGCTGTGAACCCGCCGATGTCGCCGAAGGCATCGGGCTCAGCGAACCGGTCGACGCCGCGGTCGACGAGGCCGTGGGGCTGATCCTGCGGCTGGTCGGCGCGGCGGAGCCGGCACCGTCCGCCGCCGGACCGCACACCAGTGAGAGGAACACGACACCATGCTGAAGCTCGCCCTGAGCGGGGCGTTCGCCGCCGCGCTCGCCCTCGCCCTCAAGGCCGTACTGCCCGACCTCAAGCGCTACATGCGTATCCGCTCCATGTGACCGGGCGGCGCTGCACCGAACGGTGTACGCCACCGCACCGCCGCGGCGAGGCACCGCGGCGGCCCTCCGGACACGCCGTCTAATGAAGCCGAGAGGCCCCCGGTCGTCCCCGCACCAGAGAGGGACCGATGCACGAGATGTCCATCGCGCTCGCGGTCGTGGAGCAGGTCGAGAGCGCGGCCCGGCCCACCGGGGCCACCACCGTCAACAGCGTCCGGCTCCAGGTCGGCGAACTGGCCGGGGTGGTCTCCGACGCGCTGGCCTTCTCCTTCGAACTCGCCTGTGCCGGAACGGTGCTGGAGGGCGCGGAACTGGTCACCGAACCCGTCCCGGCCCGCGCCCGCTGCGGCCCCTGCGCGGACACCTGGCGGGTGGGCATGCCGCCACAGCTCAGCTGCCCCGGATGCGGCGGGGCGACGGCGGAGCTGCTGACCGGCCGTGAACTGCAGATCGTCAGTGTGTGCTGGAACGACGCCCCGGTACACGTCCCTATGCACGAGGAGCGCTGAACCATGTGCCGTGTCGTCGACCTGCAACAGGCGGTCCTCGCCAAGAACGACGCCTGCGCCCACACCCTCCGCGAGGACCTCGCCGCCCGGGGCACCGCGGTCGTCAACCTGCTCTCCAGTCCCGGCAGCGGCAAGACCGCCCTCCTGGAGCGCGAACTCACCCTCGCCCGCAGCCGGGGCATCCCCGTCGCGGCGCTCACCGCCGACCTCGCCACCGAGAACGACGCCGTACGGCTGGCCCGCTCCGGAGTGCCCGTCAAACAGGTGCTCACCGACGGGCTGTGCCACCTGGAGGCCGAGATGCTGGGCGGCCACCTCCACGGCTGGCTCCCCGCGGACACCCGGCTGCTGTTCATCGAGAACGTCGGCAATCTGGTCTGCCCGGCCTCCTACGACCTGGGGGAGACGCTGCGCATCGTGCTGGCGTCGGTGACCGAGGGCGAGGACAAGCCGCTGAAGTACCCCACCGCCTTCGGGCTCGCCCATCTGGTCGTGGTCACCAAGATGGATATCGCCGAGGCGGTCTCGTTCGACGAGAAGGAGTTCCGCGCCAACGTCGAACGCATCAACCCGGGCGTGGAAGTCGTCCTCACCTCGGCGCGCGGCGGTGAGGGAGACGGTCTGCTGCTGGACCGGGCGCTGGCCGCGCGCGACGGCGCGCCGGTGCACATCCCGGTCATGACCCGCAAGTCCCACCACGTCCACGACGCCGAGGACGGCCAGCCGCACGACGAGGGGCACACCCACGAGGGGCACACCCACGAGGGGCACACCCACGAGGGGCACACCCACGAGGGGCACACCCACGAGGGGCACACCCACGACGACGAGGGCCACACCCACCACGGGGAGCACGCCCACGCCGCGCGGGCGCAGGACCGCGGCCACGCGCACACGACCGACTCCGACACCGTGGCGTCGAGCCGCTCATGACCACAGGGCAGGTCGGCGGGGTCACCGCGACGGCGCCCGCGACGGCCGCCGCACGCCGCCGGATCACCGTGCGCGGCGTCGTCCAGGGCGTCGGCTTCCGCCCGTTCGTCCACACCCTCGCCACGGAACTGGGTCTGAGGGGCCATGTGACCAACACCGGCGAGGGCGTCGTCGCCGAGGTCGAGGGCGCCCCCGCGGCGCTCGCCCGCTTCGCCCGGCGGATCGGGGCCGACGCGCCACCGCTGGCCGTGGTCGAGGCCGTCGACGGCGAGGACATCGCGCCGACCGGCGACGCCGGATTCCGCATCCTCCCCTCGCGCGCCGACGGCCTCTCCCGCACCCTGGTCTCCCCGGACGCCGCCACCTGCGACGCCTGCCTGGCCGAGCTGACCGACCCGGCCGACCGCCGCCACCGGCACCCCTTCCTCACCTGCACCCACTGCGGTCCGCGCTTCACCATCGTCACCGCGGTCCCCTACGACCGTGCGCTGACGACCATGGACCGCTTCCCGATGTGCCCCCGCTGCGCACGGGAGTACGCGGACCCGGCCGACCGGCGCTTCCACGCCCAGCCCATCGCCTGCCACGACTGCGGCCCCCGCCTGCGGCTGCTGACCGCGGACCCGGCCGACCGCACCCGCCCACCGCGGCCGGCGCCCGGCCCCGACCCGGTCGCCGACGCCCGCCGGCTGCTCGCCGAGGGCGCGATCGTGGCGGTCAAGGGACTCGGCGGTTACCACCTCGTCTGTGACGCCTCCGACGACGACGCCGTCGCCCTGCTGCGCCGCCGCAAGGCCCGCGGCGACAAGCCCTTCGCCCTGATGGCGCGTCAGCTCACTGACATCGCGCATCTGGTGCGCGTCCGTCCCGAGGAACGCGCCCTGCTCACCGGGCCGGTACGCCCCATCGTCCTGCTGCGCCGCCTCCCGGTCCCCGCGCCCGCCCCGGACGCGCCGGTGCTGTCGGCCGCCGTCGCCCCCGGCAGCCCCGACCTGGGCGTCATGCTGCCGTACACACCGCTGCACCACCTGCTGCTCGGGCTGCCCGGTGACCCTCCCCCACTCCCGGCATCGCTCGAGCGGGGGGACCCCCACGGACCCCGGCTGCTCGTCATGACCAGTGGCAATGTCGCGGGCGAACCGATCGTCACCGATGACGACGAAGCCGTAGCGCGTCTGGCGCACCTGGCGGACGCCTGGCTCACCCACGACCGGCCGATCAGGATTCCGTGCGACGACTCCGTGGTCCGCATCAGCGACGGGGAACCGCTGTTGGTCCGCCGCTCCCGTGGATACGCGCCCCTGCCCATCGACCTCCCGGTGCCGGTGCAGCCCGCGCTGGCGGCCGGCGGCGACCTCAAGAACGTGCTCTGTCTCGCCGAAGGGCACCGTGCCTGGCTGTCCGCACACATCGGCGACATGGACGATCTGGCGACCCAGCTCGCGTTCGAGCGGGCCGAGGCGCATCTGGAGACGGTGACCGGGGTGCGCCCGAAGCTCCTCGCCGCCGACCGGCACCCCGGCTACCGCTCCGGGCAGTGGGCACAGCGCCACACCGACGGCCGGCCGCTGGTACGCGTGCAGCACCACCATGCCCATATCGCCGCGGCCATGGCCGAACACGGCCTGCAGGACGGCCACCCCGTCATCGGCGTCGCCTTCGACGGCACCGGCTACGGCGACGACCAGGCCGTCTGGGGCGGCGAGATCCTGCTCGCCGACTACGACGGATACCGCCGCTTCGGACAGCTCGCCTACGTCCCGCTGCCCGGCGGCGACACGACCGTACGGCGCCCCTACCGCATGGCCCTCGCCCATCTGCGCGCCGCCGGCATCGACTGGGCCGAGGACCTGCCCCCGGTGGCGGCCTGCCCGCCGGAGGAGCGACGACTGCTGGCACGGCAGCTCGAACGCCACCTCAATTGTGTGCCCACCTCCAGCATGGGCCGTCTCTTCGACGCCGTCTCCTCCCTGGCCGGGATCTGCCACCAGGCCGGATACGAGGCCCAGGCCGCGGTCGCACTCGAAGCCGCGGCCCTGACCGCGGAGGAGGACCGCGGACCCGGCTATGCGTTCGCGCTGCGCGCCGCACCGCCGGGCGAGGCGGGCGCCGACATCGTCGCCGACCCCACGCCGGTGCTCACCGCCGTTGTCGCGGACCTGCGCGCACGCACCGCCCCGGCGCTGATCGCGGCCCGTTTCCACACCGCGGTCGCCGACCTCGTCCGGCACGGCTGCGTGCTGGCCCGGGAACGCGCGGGCCTGACGACCGTGGCACTGACCGGTGGCGTCTTCGCCAACACCCTGCTGGCCGAGGCCACCGCCCGCCTCCTGCGGCAGGACGGCTTCACCGTCCTGCGCCACCGTCGCGTCCCGCCCAACGACGGGGGACTGGCGCTCGGCCAGATCGTCGTGGCGGCGCGCACCGCAGGAGCCGCCGCGCGCTGAGCGGCGCCCCCGCGCGGCAGACGCAACGTACCCACGACGAGGAGAGGCCCCCATGTGCCTGGCGGTACCCGGCAAAGTGTTGGACATCGAAGAACGGGACGGCACCCGTATGGCCACCGTCGACTTCGGCGGCGTGGTCAAGGAGGTGTGCCTGGAGTACGTCCCCGACCTACAGGTCGGCGAGTACGCCATCGTCCATGTCGGCTTCGCGCTTCAGCGGCTGGACGAGGAATCCGCCCGGCAGACCCTGGCCCTCTTCGAGGAACTGGGCCTGCTTCAGGAGGAGTTCGGTGACCCATGGGAGGCGGCCGGCGCGCCCCCGGGGTGGGACGAGGCGGGCGCCGGGGCGGGCGCCGCCCCCGGCTCCGCATCCGCATCCGCATCCGCATCCGCACCCGCGGCCGCGGTCGGCGACGGAGCGCGGGAGGCGAACCGGTGAAGTACCTCGACGAATTCCAGAACCCCGAGCTCGCCCGCCGGCTGCTCGACGACATCCGCTCCACGGTGACCCGGCCCTGGGCCCTGATGGAGGTCTGCGGCGGTCAGACCCACACCATCATCCGGCACGGCATCGACCAACTGCTGCCCGCCGACGTCGAGTTGATCCACGGTCCGGGCTGTCCGGTCTGTGTGACACCGCTGGAGGTCATCGACAAGGCCCTGGAGATCGCCTCCCGCCCCGACGTGATCTTCTGTTCCTTCGGCGACATGCTCCGCGTACCCGGCAGCGACCGGGATCTGTTCCAGGTGCGCAGCCGCGGCGGTGATGTACGGGTCGTCTACTCCCCGCTCGACGCGCTGAAGATCGCGCAGCAGAACCCGGAGCGCGAGGTGGTGTTCTTCGGGATCGGCTTCGAAACCACCGCACCGCCCAATGCGATGACGGTCCATCAGGCCCGCAAGCTCGGCATCCGCAACTTCAGCCTGCTGGTCTCGCACGTCCGGGTACCGCCCGCGATCGAGGCGATCATGACGTCGCCCAGCTGCCGGGTCCAGGCCTTCCTGGCCGCCGGACACGTGTGCAGTGTGATGGGCATGGGGGAGTACCCCGAACTGGCCGACCGCTTCCGGGTGCCGATCGTGGTCACCGGCTTCGAGCCGCTGGACATCCTGGAGGGCATCCGCCGCACCGTCCGCCAACTGGAGCGCGGCGAACACACCGTGGACAACGCCTACCCGCGCGCGGTGCGCAGCGAGGGCAACCCGGCCGCCCAGGCCATGCTCGCGGACGTCTTCGAGGTCACCGACCGTGCCTGGCGCGGCATCGGCACCATCCCCGCCAGCGGCTGGCGGCTGTCGGAGCGCTACCGCGAATACGACGCCGAGTACCGCTTCTCCGTCGACGGCATCACCACCAAGGAGCCCGCCGCCTGCCGCAGCGGGGAAGTCCTCCAGGGACTGATCAAGCCGCACGAGTGCGCGGCCTTCGGCACCGTCTGCACTCCGCGCACCCCGCTCGGCGCCACCATGGTCTCCAGCGAGGGCGCCTGCGCCGCCTACTACCTCTACCGCCGACTCGGCACCACGCCCACCCCACAGGAGGCGAGCCCCGTTGTCTGACACCATCCACCCCACTCCCGGCGGCCCCACCCGCGGCGGCCCCACACCGGCCGACCGCGGCCTGCCCACCGTCGACATCTCCGGCTGGACCTGCCCCACCCCGCTGCGCGACCAGCCCCGCGTCGTCATGGGGCACGGCGGGGGCGGCGCACTGTCCGCCGAACTCGTCCAGCAGATCTTCGCCCCCGCCTTCGGCGGCGAGATCCTCGCCCAGCTCGGCGACTCCGCGGCGGTGTCCCTCGGCGGCGTACGCCTCGCGTTCACCACCGACTCCTATGTCGTCCGGCCGCTCTTCTTCCCCGGCGGCTGCATCGGCGACCTCGCGGTCAACGGCACCGTCAACGACCTCGCCATGAGCGGCGCGAGGGCCGCCTACCTCTCCTGCGGCTTCATCCTGGAGGAGGGTGTGGAGATGCCGGTGGTCGCCGGTGTCGCCGACGCCATGGGCGCGGCCGCGCGGGCCGCCGGGGTCGAGGTGGCCACCGGCGACACCAAGGTCGTCGAGGCGGGCCACGGTGACGGTGTCTACCTCAACACCGCCGGCATCGGGCTGATCCCGGCGGGCGTCGATCTGCGCCCGCAGCGTGTCGCCCCCGGCGACGTGGTGATCGTCAGCGGAGACATCGGCCTCCACGGCGTGGCGATCATGAGCGTCCGCGAGGGCCTGGAATTCGGTGTCGAGATCGAGAGCGACTGCGCGGCCCTCGGCGGTCTCGTCGAGACGATGCTCGCGGTCACCCCCGACCTGCATGTGCTGCGCGATCCCACCCGCGGTGGCCTGGCCGCCGCCCTGTGCGAGATCGCCACCGCTTCCTGCACCGGCATCGTCATCCAGGAACGTGCCATCCCCGTCCCGCCGGCCGTCGCCAACGCCTGCGCCATCCTCGGCCTGGACCCGATGTACGTCGCCAACGAGGGCAAACTGGTGGCCTTCGTCCCCCGGGAGCACGCCGATGCCGTCCTGGACGCCATGCGTGCGCACCCTCTGGGCGCCGGCGCCGCGATCATCGGCGAGGCCGTTGCGACCCATCCCGGCATGGTGGTGGCCCGCACGCCGCTGGGCGGCACCCGCGTCGTCGATCTGCCGCTTGGCGAGCAGCTGCCGCGGATCTGCTGAGCGGATCTCCCGGCACACGTCCGAGGGCGGCGCCCGTTCCGGCGCCGCCCTCGCTCCGTGGGCCGCTCTCGCTCCGTGTGCCGCTGCTCAGACCTTCTTCAACAGCTGGGACCCGAACCAGTCGTCGGCGTCCCGTACCCCGGGCAGGATGAAGAAGTAGCCGCCGCCGAGCGGGGTGATGAACTTCGACAGCGGCTCGTGCCGCAGGCGCCGCTGTACGGTGGCGAACTGCCGCTCCGGATCCTGCTGGTAGCCGCAGAAGACCAGCCCGAGGTCCATCCGCCCGGAGTGGTCGTAGCCCCGGTCGTAGTTGTAACTCCGGCGCAGGAAACGGGAGTCGTCGGTCTTCTCGGTGCGCGGGTTGGCCAGTCGGATGTGCGCGTCGAGCGGGATCGTCCTGCCGTGCGGATCGTCGCGGTACCTCGGCGGGTCCGTCTCGTTCCGGCTGCCCAGGGGCGCACCGCTCGCCTTGCGCCGGCCGAAGATCTTCTCCTGCCGCGCCACCGGCACCTTGTCCCACTTCTCGATGTGGAAGCGGATCAGCCGCAGCACCTGATAGCTGCCGCCCAGCGCCCAGTCCGGCTCCCCGCAGGGCGGGGTCACCCACAGCAGCCGGTTCATCTCCCTGGCCGAGCCGGTGTCCGGATTGACGATCCCGTCCTTGAAGCCGACGAAGGTGCGCGGCGAGCCCGAGGGCCGCGAAGGGTTGAGGAACGCGTCCGCGCGCCAGCGGGGCCGCAGCAGCCCGTCCGTCTCCCGCGCCAGATCGCGCAGCACATGGACGATGGCGTCGGGGTGCTGGGCGCAGATCTGGAGGGAGAGGTCACCGTGACAGCGCGACGGCTCCAGCCGGTCGTCGGGGAAGGCCGGCATGGCCTTGAGATGCCGGGGCTTGTGCCCTGAGAGCCCGAACCGGTCGTCGAACAGGGAGGCGCCCACGCCGAGCGTGATGGTGAGGGAGTCGGGGGTGGGCTGCTCCGAGGCGATCTGCTCGTCCAGTGGCTTCACCCCGGCCGCCAGCACCCGTGCGCGTGTGGTGAGCTTCTGGAACAGATCGGTCAGGCCTTCGCGGTCATGGACCAGCACATCGAAGCCGACGAATCCGGCGAAGAGCTGCATCGGGGTCACGATGCCGGCCTGATGGCGTCCATGGAAAGGAACCCGGTCGGGCAGCAGCCCCGCGTTGTTGCGGAAGCCGCCCACGGGCCGGTCCGCCGGAGCCGCCGCCGCCTCCTTGCCGAGCCCCGTCGCGGCCGCCACACCGGCGATCCCGGCCGCGCACTTGAGAAAGCCCCGGCGCCCGTCGTCCCGCTCAGGGGCACGTTCGTCGCCGGCCTGATCACATCTCATGGTCCCGCCCATCCTGACTGCATCGTCCGGCAGCCGCGTGCCTGCACAAACCTGTGCGCGATGCTCGTCGCCCATGTCGCGTCGGCAGGGAGCAACACGGCCTCGGCGCCGGATATCACGCCTTGGCCGCGGGCCGGTCGTCCGAATGGCGCAGCCGGAGCGCCTCCCGCGCGACAGGGGCCCGGCGCGCTTCTAGCGTCGGCCCTGTGACCTGCCCGGACACGGCACAGCGCCATGCCGGGGCAGCCCGTCACGCACCACGCACCGCCACCGAGCCCATGGACCCCCACACATGAGCACATCCACCGACGCGAGCACAGTCATCGGCGAGGCCAGACCTGTCGGTGACGGCACAACCACCGAGGCGAGCACGGCCCTCGGCGAGTGTCCCTCGACCGATGAGGGCACCGCCGTCGGCGCAGACACGCTCGGCGCCGACGGCACGGGCCTCGGCGACGCCGCACCCGCCGGTGCGGACGCCGGCACCGACGAGGGCACGGCCGCCGGGGAGTGCACAACCGTCGATGCCGTCGTGTCCCCCGACGGGAGTACGCCGCCCGACGAGCTGCCCGCATCCTGGCTGCGCATCGAGAAGGGCCATGCCGAGCCCGAGGAAATCGCCGCGATCAGCGTCGTGCTGTGCGCCCAACTCGCCCGCCTGCGCGCCCTCGCCGAGTGCGGCCCCACCGAGGAGCGGCCCGCCGGCCGACGCCACCACGCCCGCCACACCGCATGCTGGTCGGGCTGCTGGTCCTGCGGCTGAATCCGCCCGGCCGCGGGAACCTCCGGGGAAGAGCACGTCGGGCGAGGGGCCCACGGCATGACGCAGTGCCATGTACGGTCCCGGGCGCGGCATCACGTACGCCGAGCCGTGCGGCCTCGCCGCGTGCGGTCCCGCGCCTTCCCCTCCCGCGCTTTCGGCTCCCGCCCCCTCGGCTCCCGCGCGTTCCGCTCCCGCGCGTTCCTTTCCCGCCGCCTCCGGTGGCCCGGCCGCCCGCTGCCCGGGATGCAGCGGGCGGCGAGGGCCGCCGCGGTCAGGAACCCCGCGGCGGCGATGCCCACCGCGGTGTGCAGGCCCGCCACGAGGCCGGTGGCGGTCAGCGTGCCGAAGAGTGCGACGCCGAGGGCGCTGCCGATCTGGCGCGCGGCGTGGAACACCGCGGCGGCGGCGCCACTGCGCTCGTCCGGCGCGGCTTCCATCACCGCCGCGAGGGAGGCCGGCATGGTCAGCGCGGTACCGAAGCCGGCGCAGGCCAGGGGGGCCACCAGCGCGAGGTACGGCGTGTCGGGGCCGGCGACGAGCCAGCCGGCCAGACCGGCTGCGCCCACGGCCAGGCCCGCCACCATGGGCAGCCGCGGCCCGGTGCGGGCCGTGAGCCGCCCGGCCAGCGCGGAGCCGACGGCCACCACGCCGACGGCGGGCAGCAACGCGAAGCCGGTTCGCAGTGCGCTGTAGTGGTGGACCTGCTGGAAGTACAGCGGGGCGAGGAACAGCAGCCCGTAGAAGCCGGTGTTGAGCAGCACGCCGATGACCGCGGAGGCCGCGAAGGCACGGGTACGGAAGAGGACGGGCGGCAGCATCGGCGCGGGCGAGCGCCGCTCCAGCGCCAGGAAGGCGACGAGTCCGGCGAGGCAGCCCGCGAAGGCGCCGAGCACGGCCGGATGCGTCCAGCCCAGTGCCCCGGCCTCGATGCAGCCGGTGGCAAGGGCGGCCAGGCACACCGCCGCGGCGGTCTGGGCCGGCACGTCCAGGCCGGGGCGGGTGCGGTCGGCGGGGGAGGCCGGGACATGGCGGTGGGTGAGGAACAGCGCGGCGAGGCCGACGGGCAGATTGAGGAAGAACACCGACCGCCAGCCGAGCCCGGCCACCAGGACGCCGCCCAGGACGGGACCGGCCCCGGCGGCGAGGCCCGCGACGGTGCCCCAGACGCCGAAGGCGCGGGCCCGCGCCGCCTGGTCCTGGTACGCCGTCTGCAGCAGCGCCAGTGAGGACGGGACCATCAGCGCCGCCCCCAGCCCCTGCACCAGCCGGGCCAGGACCAGGACCGTGGCGGTGGGAGCCAGCGCGCACCCGGCGGAGCCGAGGGTGAACACCAGCAAGCCGCCGAGGAACACCACCTTGCCGCCCAGCCGGTCGCCGAGCCCGCCGCAGAAGAGCAGCAGCCCGGCGAACACCAGGGTGTAGCCGTCCACCACCCATTGGAGTCCGGTCACCCCGGTGTGCAGGGCGGTGCCGATCGCCGGGAGTGCCACCGTGACGACGGTGACGTCCAGGATGACCATGAAGTAGCCCAGGCACACGGCAGCGAGCGGCAGCGGCGACAGCCGGGGCGCGGTCCGATGTGCCGTGGTGGGCGTGGAGATCGTGGGCATACGGTCAGTGTTCTGCCGGATCCGTTCGGCAGATGCCGAAACGTTCTCGCCATACGGGGCGGCAGCGGGAGAACGTTTCGCCATCCGCCGAAGCGTGATCGGCGTACCGTCGGGCCTATGGACGCCCGGACCGAGACCGACGTGGCCCATGTCGCGGCGGCGATCGGTGACCCCTCCCGTGCCAAGGTGCTGCTGGCCCTCGCCGGGGGCGGCGCGCTGCCGGCCAGCGCACTCGCCGCCGAGGCCGGTGTCAGCAACTCCACCATCAGCGGCCATCTGGCCAGGCTCCTCGATGCCCGGCTGCTGACCGTCGAACTCGACGGCCGCCACCGCTACTACCGGCTCGCCACCACGGACGTCGCCCGCGCCCTCGAACAGCTCGCCCTGATCGCCCGTCCCCTGCCGGTGCGGTCCCTGAACGCGGACACCCGCGCCAAGGCCCTGCTGCGCGCCCGACTCTGCTACGACCACCTGGCGGGCCGCCTCGGTGTCGCCGTGATGAGTGCCCTCCAGGAGCGGGAGATTCTCGCCGCCGAGCGGACGGGGAGCGGTGGCGGTTCCCCGGATGCCGATGCCGAGGCCGGCGCCGGCGGCGCGGGTGCCGGATCGCTCGACGTCGCCTACGTCCTCACCGCGCACGGCCGGCAGGAGCTGGCGGCCTTCGGCGTCGAGACGGACCGCCTCCCCCGCCGCCGGGCGTCCGTCCGCTACTGCGTCGACTGGGCCGAGCAGCGCCACCACCTGGCGGGCGCGCTCGGTGCCGCCCTCACCGCCCGGCTGTTCGACCTGGAATGGCTCCGGCACGGGAAGTACCGCCGCGTCGTCCATCTCACCGACGCCGGGCGGGAGGGCCTCGCGACGACGTTCGGCGTCCGGGGCGACCAGGTCGACTGAGGCCGCCCCGGGGCGGCCGCGTCGTCATCCGGACCCGCTCCTCGGCGTCGCCGTCGGCCGGAGCCGGGGGCGAGGTCCGGCGAGCGCCTCACCACTGCGCTGAGTTCGTGATCAATGCGCTGCGTGCATGAAGTGTCCGTTGATGGAGCGGAAGATTCCGCTTCGGCGATCGTCGAGTAGGGTCCGGCGAGCCGTAACAGAGAATCAAGGAGGCCGTTTCCGTGTCGGAGCGTCAGGTGTCAGTTGGGGGCGACGGGGCCGGCGCGCCGGAAGTGCTGGCGCAGGAGCGCCGATTGCGCCGTGATCTGGGGTTCTGGGGCCTGACGGGGATCGGTTTCTCCAACATCGTCGGCTCCGGCTGGCTGTTCGCCGCGATGTACGCGGCACAGGTCGCCGGCCCCGCGGCGCTGCTCTCCTGGGTCGGCGCCGGTCTGCTGTGCGGCCTGGTCGCCCTGGTCATGATCGAACTCGGCGCGTCCCGGCCGGAGGGCGGCGGCACGGTCCGCTGGCCGCTGTTCGCCAGCGGCCGGCTCGTCGGCACCCTCATCGGCTGGTCGACCCTGCTGTCGGTGGGCGGAACCGCGGCCGAGATCAGCGCGATCATGCAGTACGCCGCGCACTACCTGCCGGGCATCTACAACGGGCACACCCTCACCCTCCCCGGGCTGGCGCTGGCCGCCGGGCTCAGCGTCGTACTGACGGCGCTGAACTGGTTCGCGGTGCGGATGTTCGCCCAACTCAACAACCTGGTCTCGGTGTTCAAGATCGTGGTCCCGGTGGTCACCGTGATCGCACTGATCGCGTCCGGCTGGCACTCCGGCCGTCTGACGGACCACGGCGGCTTCGCGCCGTACGGCTATGTCGCCTGTCTGACCGCGCTGGCCGGCGGCGGCATCGTCTACTCCGTCAACGGCTTCCAGGCGCCGCTGGACTTCTCGGGCGAGACCCGCAACCCCCGCCGGACCATCCCCGCCGCGGTCCTCACCGGCATCGGCCTCGCCGTCATCATGTACCTGGCCCTGCAACTGGCGTTCCTCTTCGCCGTCCCCGAGAACCTGCTCGGCCACGGCTGGAAGGGGGTCTCCTTCGACTCGCCGTTCGGCCAGCTCGCCCTGATCCTCAATCTGCACTGGCTGTCCAGCCTGCTCTACGCGGACGCGGTGATCTCGCCCGGCGGTTCGGCGTACGTGGGTGTGGCGATCAACGCGCGGCACACCTACGCGCTCGCCAAGAACGGCACCATTCCCCGGTTCTTCATGAAGGTCAATGAGCGGTTCGGCATCCCGCGCCGGGCCCTGGCGATCAACCTCGTCGTCATCATGATCTTCCTGCTGCCGTTCGGCGGCTGGCAGGACATCGTCAGCGTCATGGGCGACATGTATCTGCTGATCTACGCCGCCTCCGCGGTCGCGGTCGCGGTGTTCCGGGCCGAGCCGGGGGGCCACACCGCCGACTGGATCCCGGGGCTGGGCTGGATCGCGCCGCTCAGCTTCGTGGTGGCCAGCGAGTTCGTCTACTGGTCGGGCTGGCACGACCTGCGCCTCGCGCTGCCGCTCGTGCTCGGGGGGCTGCTGATCTTCCTGGCCATGCGCCGCCCCGGGGCGCACGACGAAAGCGACAGCGCCGGCCGGAACCGCTCGCTCGGCGCCGAACTCCGCACCGGTGCCTGGCTGGTGGTCTACCTCATCGCGCTGACCGTGCTCTCCTGGCTGGGCACGTTCGAGGGCTCCGGCCGGCTGCCGGCACCGTACGACTCGATCACCGTGGCCGCCCTCGCGTTCGCGGTCTTCTTCTGGGCCGTACGGTCCGGCGTCCGGCACCTGGCGGTGTCCCCGGCCGCGGACGCCTGAGCCCGGCCGCGGGGCGGCGGGAGGAAGCGCAGCGGGCGGCACGGCCGGGGCTCAGGGGGAGGCGCAGCAAGGGGCTGCTCCGCACGCACATCCGACTGCGGAGGGTGCCGGTCCCCGGCGGGATCACGGGGAGGCGCGGCGGGGGCGCCCCTCGCCGCACCCCCGCGCACGCCGACGACCGGCAGGCACCATCGGGCGCGTGGCCGCCCGCCGACCACGCCGCCGTCAAGCGGAAGCCACCCGCCGGAAATAAGATGAATCGGGAAAGGCGGGCTCCCCGGGAGCCCCGAGAGGCCAGGCCGGGCGGCCACCGCGGACTGCCGTACGGGAGCACGCTCCCTGGTCGGTACACCGATGCACCTTGGAGCGGTCCATGCTTCGGCGTCGTCCCCCGCGGTCCGCGAGCGCTGACGACCTGTTGACCACGCTCGGACGGCTGACCGCCCAGGCGCGGGAAGGTGCCGAGAAGCAGCGGGCCCGGGTGGAGCTGGCCGAGGCGCTTCAGCACGAGATGCTGCCGGCCGTGCTGCCGGGGACACCGGGGCTGCGCGCCGCCGCCACCTACGCACCCGCCCGGCACGGCCTGGACATCGGGGGCGACTGGTACGACGGCTTCACCCTGCCCGACGGCTCGCTGGCCTTCTGCATCGGCGATGTGCAGGGCCACGACGTCGAGGCCGCCGCCTTCATGGGACAGATCCGCTTCGGGCTGCGCGCGGTCGCCGGTCATGCCGCGGACCCGGGGGAGGTGTTGAGCCGGGCCAACGACCTGCTGGTCTCGGTCGACTGCGGGCTCTTCGCGACTTGCACCTTCGTCCGCTTCGACCCGGTCGCCTGGGAACTGTCCAGCGCCCGGGCCGGCCATGTACCGGGCATCTGGGCCACCACCGACGGCCGGTCCGGCCTCGCCGATGACCCCGGCGGCCTGCCGCTCGGCATCGTGCCGGGCGAGAGATATCCGGTCACCCGCCGCCGTTTCGCCACTGCGGGGGCTTTTGTGCTGCTCACCGACGGGGTGGTCGAGGGGCCGTCCTTCCCGATAGAGGCGGGGCTGACGCAGGTGAAGCGGCTGGTCAGCGCCAACGCCGGGGGCGATCCGGCCACGGTGGCCGACGCGGTGATGAGCGTGGCCGAGTTCACCGGGCACACCGATGACGCCGCGGTGATCGTGCTGCGCTTCGACGCGACCGCGCCCGGAGCCGGGTGAAGCGCGGCACGGGCACGCGTGTCGCAGCCGACGCCCGGCCCTCGGCGTTGTCTGATGGCCGACGTGGTGCGCACCGGGGAACTCCGACGTCTTGCACCGGCCCTGACGATCCTCGGCCTCGCCGGCATCTACTACGCGTCCGCCCGGATCGGTCTGCTGGACCAGGTGGTCATCGCGGGTGCCGTGGTCACACCGTTGTGGCCGCCGACGGGCATCTCCCTGAGCTGTCTGCTCCTCCTGGGCCTGCGGACCTGGCCGGGCATCGCCCTCGGCACCCTCCTGGTCGTGGCCACGATCAGCCCGCTCGACATCTCGGTCCTCGGGATCATGGCGGGCAACACCCTGGCCCCGGTCTGCGCCTTCCTGATGCTGCGCCGGGTGGGTTTCCGGGCCGAACTCGACCGGCTGCGCGACGGGGTGGCACTGGTCGCCCTCGGCGCCTTCGCCGGGATGCTGATCAGCGCGACGCTGGGCAGCGCGATGCTCCTCCTCAAGGGCGCCCTGCCGGCCGGGGGCTTCTGGCCGACCTGGGCGGCGTGGTGGGTGGGCGATGCGATGGGCATCCTCGTCATCACTCCGCTCGTCCTCGCCTGCCGTACGATCCGGTGGCCCCGGGGCGTCCCCGGCTACCGGTGGGCCGAGGCGGCAGCCCTGACGGTGGTCTCGGTGATGGTGACGCTCGTGGCGATCGGAAGTGGGCTGTCGCTGCTCTTCCTGGTTTTTCCGCTGATCGTGTGGGCCGCCCTGCGCTTCCAGCTGGCGGGGGCAGCGCCCTGTGTGCTGCTGGTGTCCGTCCTGGTCATCGCGGCGGCGAAGGCCCGGACCGGACCGTTCGAGGGCCAGAGCCTTCTGGAGGCGATGGTCAATCTCCAGGCCCTCAACGCGTCCGCGGCGCTCACCGCGCTGCTGCTGTCGGCGATCGTCACCGAGCAGAACAGCATCCGCCGCAAGATCGAGCAGGCCTGTAGCGAACTGGCCGACGTGGTGGACCGGCTCGCGCCGGGGGAGAGCCGGCGCCGCTGGCCGCCGGACGGTGACCACACCTGACCCGGCGCCCCGAGACGACCGGCGAGCCGGCCCGTCCGGTCAGCCCGGCAGCAGCTGCCCCAGGTCGTAGCCCACCGGCTCCTCCAGCTGGGCATAGGTGCAGCTCTCCGGCGTACGGTCGGGGCGCCAGTGGCGGAACTGGGCGGTATGGCGGAACCTGCTGCCCTCCATGTGGTCGTAGGCGACCTCGCACACCCGCTCCGGGCGCAGCGGCACCCACGACAGATCCTTGCCGCCGCTCCAGCGGCTGGGCCCGCCGGGCATCCGCCGCGAGGCATGCGCCGTCTCGTCGGTCCACGCGCCCCACGGATGGCCGGAGACATCGTCCATCCGCAGCGGCGCCAGCTCCTCGACCAGCGCACGCCGCCTGGCCATGGGGAACGAGGCGCACACCCCGACGTGCTGCAACTGCCCGTCGTCGTCGTGCAGGCCCAGCAACAGGGAGCCGACCACCGGCCCGCTCTTGTGCAGGCGGTAGCCCGCCACCACACAGTCGGCGGTGCGGGCATGCTTGATCTTGAACATGGCGCGGTCGCCGGGCCGGTACGGCAGATCGAGCGGCTTGGCGACCACCCCGTCCAGCCCCGCCCCCTCGAACTGCGTGAACCAGCTGCGCGCCAGCTCCTGATCCGTCGTCGCGGGCGCCGTGTACACCGGTGCCCGAGCCGGGCGCAGCGCCGCGACCAGGGCTTCCCGGCGGGCCGACTGCGGCTCGTGCATCAGCGCATCGGAGCCGAGCGCCAGCAGATCGAACGCGACCAGCGAGGCGGGCGTCCGCTCGGCGAGGGTACGGACCCGGGAGTCCGCCGGGTGAATGCGCTCCAGCAGCTCCTCGAAGTGCAGCCGGCCGCCGTGGGCGATGACGATCTCGCCGTCGACGACGCAGCGCCGCGGCAGCTCGGCCCGGGCCGCGGTGACCACTTCGGGGAAGTAGCGGGTGAGCGGTTTCGTCGTACGGCTGGCGATCTCGACGTCCTCGCCGTCCCGGAAGACGATGACGCGGAAGCCGTCCCACTTGGCCTCGTACTGCATGCCGGCGGGGATGTCGGTCACCAGCTTCGCGAGCATGGGGGAGACCGGGGGCATGACGGGCAGGTCCATGGTCCCGATCCTGAAGGCTGAGGCCGCTTCCCGCGCGCCGGGACCAGAACCCCGGGGGCCGCCCGGCCGGCCGTCGTTTTTCCCGGCGCGCGGCGGCGGCGCCCGGAATCTAGCGTGGAGTCATGGCCGGAGCCGGAGCTGTGGAGCTGGACGTTGCGGGGCGCACCGTGCGCCTGTCGCACCCCGACAAGACGTACTACCCGGAGCGTGGTTTCACGAAGCTGGACGTCGCGCAGTACTACCTCGCCGTCGCCGACGGGGTGCTGCGGGGGCTGCGGGACCGGCCCACCACCATGCAGCGTTTCCCTGACGGCGTCGAGGGCGAGTTCTTCTACCAGAAGCGGGCGCCCAAAGGACTGCCGGACTGGCTGCCCACCGCCCGTATCGCCTTCCCCAGCGGACGGTTCGCCGACGAGATGTGCCCCACCGAGCCCGCGGCGGTCCTCTGGGCCGCCAACCTGGGATGTCTGACGTTCCATCCGTGGCCCGTCCGCCGCGGTGACACCGAGCACCCCGACGAACTGCGGATCGACCTCGACCCGCAGCCCGGCACCGACTTCGCGGATGCCGTCCGGGTCGCCCACCTCCTGCGCGAGCTGCTGGCGGAGCACGGGCTGCGCGGCTGGCCCAAGACGTCCGGTGGCCGTGGCGTGCACGTCTATGTCCCGATCCAGCCCCGCTGGACGTTCACCGAGGTCAGACGGGCCGCGATCACCCTGGCCCGGGCGCTGGAACGCCGGATGCCGGAGCTGGTGACCTCGGCCTGGTGGAAGGAGGAACGCGGCGCGAAGGTCTTCGTCGACTACAACCAGATGGCCCGGGACCGGACCATCGCCTCCGCCTACTCGCTGCGCGCCCGGCCTCGCGCGACCGTCTCCACACCGCTGCGCTGGGACGAGCTGCCCGACGCCGCGCCCGAGGACTTCGATCTGCGGACGGTCCCCCCGCGGTTCGCCGAACTCGGCGATGTGCATGCGGACATGGCGGACCATGCCTTCGGCCTGGAATCCGTCCTGGAGCTCGCGGACCGTCAGGAGGCGGACGAAGGACTGGGTGATATGCCGTATCCGCCCGACCACCCGAAGATGCCGGGGGAGCCTTCCAGGGTCCAGCCGAGCCGGGCCCGTAAGCGCTAGGCATCCGACCTTGGGGGCTGAAGGCGGCGAGGTACGTGGTCAACGGGCGGCTCCGTCTGCTCCGCTGCTCCGCCCCCGGGTTCAGCCCTTCTCCTTGATCTTCTTCATGGTGAGGGGGGATTCGAGCCGCAGGACGGCGGGCAGTCCGCTCAGTTTGCCGGTGAGGAAGGCTTCGTAGGCGGCATGGTCGGCGACCGCGATGCGGAGGAAGCAGCCGGCCACCGCGTCCGGCGGCCCACCCACGGCAAGCACGAGGTTCTGCTGTTGCCGCCGCTGGCCGGGCGGATGGAGCTGTGGGCGGCCGGTGTCACCTCCGAGCGGTCCCGCGAGGTGAGGGTCGCCGAGAGCACCGGCCAGTCCGCCTGGACTGGCCGGGCCGGCCGAGGCGGCCGACCGCCCGCAGGTCCGGCGCGCCCACCGCCGGCCGCGCGGGGACGATCGACCCGAACGGGGGTACCGGCCGTGGCCGTCACGGGGCGGGACCGGCCTCGCCGTTCGTATGCCGACGGGGCGCCCGGTCCCCGTACCCCGGCATGCGCGCGCCCGGTCCGCGCGGGAACATTCCGCACGTGGCGCATGACAGGAAGGCACCGGAGGCGGACCACCAGCACGCACCTCTGTGTCCGGGGACCCGGATGACGCGGCACCCTTCGCCGGACGCAGGCAGCACGTGAGCGCATTCCCGATCGACTATGCGGCGGTCTTCCAGGCGCTGCCGGGCGGAGCGCTGCTGCTCACCCCGCAGTTCGTGATCGCCGATGCCAACGCGGCCCTGCTGCAGCGGGCCGGGCGCGAACGCCACGAACTGATCGGGCGCCCCCTCTTCGACGTCTTCCCCGACAATCCCGACGACCCCGGCGCGTCGGGTATGCGCAACCTCCGGGCCTCCCTGGAACGCGTGGTGGCCACCGGCGCGCGCGACTCCATGGCGTTGCAGCGCTACGACATCGAGGCGCCGGGGCGGCCCGGGACGTTCGAGGAGCGCTACTGGAGCCCGGTCAATGTGCCCGTGCTCGACGCCGACGGACGGGTGCGGCTGATCGTGCACCGGGTGGAGGAGGTCACCGAGATCGTCCGGGCCGGTGCCGGTGACCATCCCGGCGACCGGGTGCGGATGGAGGCCGAGCTCTTCACCCGCGCCCAGGATCTCCAGGAGGTCAACGAAAGACTCCGCCGGGCCCGGGTCCGGGAGCGGGAGGTGGTGCTGGCGCTCCAGGAAGCGATGCTCCCCGCGCCCGGGCCCGTGGGGCACCACCGGGCAGCGGTGCGCTACCGGCCCGCGGTCGGCGCGCTCAATGTCTGCGGCGACTGGTACGACCTGGCCGATCTGCCCGGGGACCGGATGGCGGTGGCGGTCGGCGACGTCGTCGGCCACGGCCTGGCCGCCGCCTGCGTCATGGGACAGCTCCGCAGCGCGCTGAGCGCCGCCGCCCGGGTCGCCGACGGCCCCGCCCGGGCGCTGGAGGTACTGGGGATCTACGCCCGCTCCGTGGACGGCGCGGAGTCCACCACCGCGGTGCAGGCCGTCATCGACTGGTCCACGCACACCCTCTCCTACAGCAGCGCCGGTCATCCCCCGCCGGCCCTGCTGCACCCGGACGGCACCGTGGAACTGCTGGACCGGGCGACCGACCCGCCGTTGGGGGCGCGGCCCGAGCATGTGGACCGCCCGGAGGCGCAGGTCGCCTTCGCCGACGATGCCGTGCTGGTCCTCTACACGGACGGGCTGATCGAGCGCCGTCACGAGGACATCGACGTCGGTCTGGCGCGGCTGGCCGAGGCGCTGACCCGGCATCGGGGCGCCGACGCCGAGACGCTGGCCGACGCGCTGCTGGCGGATCTGCTGCCGCCCGGCGGCGCCACCGACGATGCGGCCCTCGTCATCATCCGACTCTGATCAGGCCGTTCACCAGGACGCTTTGCCGTTTCATTGCCGCGAGTGGAGCAATTCTTGGGGCCGTTGGAGTGGCTGTACGCCGTGTCTGCAGGGTTTTCGGTGGGGCGCGGTACTCATCGAATGTCAGATTTCCTGCCAAACAGGAGAAACGCAATGCGCAAGTTCATAGGCCGCTCCGTGGCCACCGCGGCCCTTGCCGCCGCTACCGTCCTCCCGCTCGCCGGCATTGCTTCGGCCACCCCGCAGGCGCCGGCCGCATCGTCAAAGGGCGACCACCACGGTCGTCACCACCACGGTCATCACCACTACAGGCACCACTGCCACCACAACGGCGGCTTCAACGGCTTCAACGGCTTCGGCGGCTTCGGCGGCTTCGGCGGTTTCGGCGGCTACAACGGCTACAACGGCTTCGGCGGCTGCGGCTACGGCAACTACGGCTACGGCTTCGGGGGCTTCCCCTTCGGCCTGCTGGGCATCCTCTGACCGGCAGTAGCACTGACAGGCCGCCGCAGCCCTGGGCTGCGGCGGCTCGTCGCTGTCATGCCACGGTGCCGGCCTCCTGCTCGGCCCGCCGGCGCAGCTCCTTCTTGTCGGGCTTCCCGGCGTCGGTCAGCGGCAGCGCGTCGACAAAGGTGACCCGGGCCGGTTCGTACATCGCGCCCCGTTCCGCGCAGACCATCTCGCGCAGCTGCTGCTCGTCGACGGTGCCGCCGGGCGCCCGCACCACCGTGGCGTGCACCCGCTCCATGCGGTCGGCGTCCCGGACACCGAAAACGGCGCTCTGCAGTACCTGCGGGTGCGAGTTCAGCAGGTCCTCCAGTTCGGTGGTGTACACATGGCCGCCGACCACGACGATCATGTCCTTGAGCCGGTCGACGATCGTCAAGTAGCCCTCGTCGTCGAGGAATCCGATGTCCCCCGTGTGCAGCCAGCCCTCGCGCAGCACCTCGGCGGTCAGCTCGGGCTGCTTCCAGTACCCCTTCATGATCATGTCGGAGCGCACACAGACCTCGCCGTGCTCGCCGGCCGGCAGATCGCGGCCCGACTCGTCGCGGATCGCCACCTCGACGTCGGGCAGCACCTTCCCCGCGGACCGCAGCCGCTCGGGCCGCTGCGGGTCGTGGTCCTCCTGGGTGAGCACGCTGATGCCGCCGGCCTCGTTCTGCCCGTAACCCTGCATCAGCACCGGGCCGAACGCCCGTACCGCGTCGGCTATCCGGGCGGGGGAGGCCTGGCAGCCGCCGTACGTCAGCAGCCGCAGGCTGGAGGTGTCGGTGTGGCGGGCGTCGGGGTGGTCCATCAGCTGGTAGAGCAGCGGCGGCAGCAGGAACAGGTCGGTGATGCGCTCGCGTTCGATGGCGGCGAGTGCGGTGCCCGGGTCGAAGTCGTCGAGCAGGACGACGGTGCCGCCCGCGTGCAGGGTGCTGTCGGCCATCAGGCCCGCAGCGTGCGCGAGGGTGGTGCAGACCAGCTGCCGGCGGGCGGACTCCGGCTCCTGCTGGATCACGCCGTGGAACCAGCGCGCCTGGTCGAAGGTGGTGCAGATGCCCTTGGGGTGGCCGGTCGTACCGCCGGTGTGGCGGATGGTGCACACATCGTCGGGCCGGGCCCGGCTCGCGTACGGCTCGTCGGACTGCCCGGCCGCCAGCTCCAGCAGATCCGTGCCCACCTTGGCGGGGCCGAGTACGAGGACCTCCGGCACCGGTGCCAATTCGATGACCTCGGCGGCGCGTTCGGCATGGCGCGGGTCGACGATCAGGGCGCGGGTCTCGACATCGCGGACGATGGCGGCCTGGGACTCGGCGGACAGCTTGTTGTAGAGGTAATTGACCCGGGCGCCGATCAGGTTGGCCGCGTAACGGGCGGCGATGATCTCCGGGAGGTTGCCGCTCAGCAGCGTGACGGTCGCTCCGCGGTCGACGCCGCGGGCGCGCAGGGCACGTGCCATGCGGTGGACCAGTGAACGGAACTCACCTGCGGTGACGCGGCGGCCTTGGTGGACCAGGGCTTCGCGCGCCGGGTCGGCGCTAAGGACATCGAGGTTCTCCTCCACGTAGGTACGGAATGTCCGGGCGGCGGTGGGCATGATGTGAGGCTTCCTCCTGACACCGGCGGGCGCAGTCCGCTACGCCGGATGCGATATGCATGTATTTAGTTGCTAGAGGCAACTAAAGTCAGGGTAGTCGCTGTAGATCGACATCTCCAAGTCGGACGGTGACGCCCGGGAGAGGCCCGGCGGTCACGCAGGGGCACAGCCCTTGCGGCGTCCGGCCACTGCCCCGCCGGCCTCGCTCGCAAGCGCGTCCGGAATCATCGCCCCGAATATCGCCAACGCGCTCGCCGACCCGGGAACAGCGACGGATAATGCTCCCTCGCGCACGGGGCGCCGATGCCCTGCGGATCTCGCTCTCCCTGCGGGTCCGTCCCGTGGCGAGAGATGATGGAGAGCAACGAAAGCACAGCGAGAATCGGCCGATGCACGGAGAGCGCCACGGCTGTCGGTCTGCGGTGACCGGCGGAAGGAGTACCTGGATGGGTGCGACCGACGCGTTCCCCGAGGGTGCTCCCCCTGTCGGGGCCACACCGGGGCAGCCCGGCGGCCTGATGGACGTGCTGGGCGTGGCCGCGGTGATGCTGGACGCGGACGGGCGGATCACCCTGTGGAGCCCCCAGGCCGAGCAGCTCTTCGGCTGGAGCGCGGAGGAAGCACTCGGCCGGCCCGCCGCGCAGCTGCTGGTCGGACCGGAGCACTTCGATCTGGTGCTGAGTCTCTTCTCCCAGGTCATGGCGGGCGGCGAGAGCTGGGCGGGGGTCTTCCCTGTCCAGCACAAGGACGGCAGCACCCGGCTCGTCGAGTTCCGCAATATGCGGCTGCTGGACGAGCGCGGGGAGTCGTACGCCCTGGGCATCGCCACCGACCAGGCCGTGCTGCGGCGGGTCGAGCGGGATCTGGCGCTGTCGGTGCGCCTGGTCGCCCAGTCGCCGATCGGCCTGGCGGTCCTGGACACCGCGCTGCGCTTCGTCATGGTCAATCCGGCGCTGGAGCGCATCAACGAGCTGCCCGCCGACCAGCACATCGGCCGCGACGTCGGGGAGGCCCTGTCCTTTCTGGACACCGGCACCGTCGTGTCCAGAATGCGCGAGGTCCTCGACACCGGGACACCGCTGCTCGACCAGTTCACCGTCGGCCGCACCGCCTCCGACCCCCACGCGGACCGGGCCTGGTCGGTGTCGTACTACCGGCTGGAGGACGCCCACGGCCGGGTGCTGGGGCTGGCCACGTCCGTCGTGGACGTCACCGAGCAGCACCGCGCCGCCACCGAGGCCGCCCGCGCCCGCAGGCGGCTGGCCGTCATCGCCGACGCCTCCGCCACCGTCGGCACCACCCTCGACGTCGACCAGACCGCCCATGAACTGGCCGACGTCATCGTGCCCGAGCTGGCGGACCTGGCTGCGGTCGATGTCCTCGACGCCGTGCTCGCGGGCCGCCGCCCGACCTCGCTGTCCCGCGGCGGCCCGGCCCGTTTCCGGGCGCTCGCCGTGGCCACGGCCTACTCCACCGAGGCCGTGCGCGCCGCCGACCCCACCGGCCAGATCGCCTCCTACGAAGCCGACCGGCTGATCACCCGCTGTGTGACCGAAGCCCGTCCGGTGCGCATCGCCCACGTGGGTCCGGACGATCTGTCGCACATCGCCGCGGACCCGCAGGGCGCCGCCCTCCTGGGCAAGGCCGGACTCCACTCCTATCTGGCCGTACCGCTGATCGCCCGCGGCGAGGTCCTCGGCGCGCTGTCGCTGTACCGCGTCCGCAACCAGGAGCCGTTCGACGAGGACGATGCGGTGCTGGCGGTCGAGCTGGCCGCCCGGGCAGCGGTCTGCATCGACAACGCCCGCTCGTACCAGAGCGAACGCCGCACCGCGCTCACCCTCCAGCGCCATCTGATGAACCACCGGCCGCCGCAGCCCACGGCCATGGAGATCGCCTACCGCTACCAGCCCGCCCAGGCGGCCAGCGAGGTCGGCGGTGACTGGTTCGACGCCATTCCGGTGGCCGGCGACAAGACCGCGCTGGTGGTCGGCGACGTCATGGGCAGCGGAATCAACGCCGCCGCCACCATGGGCCAACTGCGCACCACCACCCGCGCGCTGGCCGACCTCGACCTCGATCCGGCCGAGGTGCTGCGCCACCTCGACCACATCGCGGTCGGTCTCGACCCGGCCTTCGCCACCTGTCTGTACGCCGTGTACGACCCGCACCGCACCCTGTGCCGGATCGCCGTCGCCGGGCATCTGCCGCCCATCGTGGTCCGCCCGGACCGGCCGCCCGAACTCCTCGATCTGCCCACGGGGGCGCCGCTCGGGGTCGGGGGCGTCCCCTTCGAGCAGACCACGGTTGCGCTCCGCGACGGCGACCTGCTGGTGCTCTACACCGATGGGCTGATCGAAACCCGGGACCAGCCCATCGACGCCCGTCTGGACATCCTGCTGGAGCTGCTGGCGGAGCCCGAGCGGGATCTGGAGGACCTCTGCGACCGCCTCCTCGGCGCGCTGCGCGATGAGCACGACCACGACGACGTGGCGCTGCTCATCGCCCGCGTGCACGCACACGAGGACTGAATCAACGGGCAGCGGATCCGGCGGGACCGCAACGGATTCGGCGGTGTCCCGGCAGGGACGTGCAGTGCTCGTTCGGCCGCGGAATTCGCTTATTTCAGCGGCTGCGGTGTGGATAAGCGCTCCAAAGGCCCTCGAGGGCTACGGATTTCGTTGTCCGCGGGCCTTAACAAGACCTTGACGTGAGTCGTCGGCGGGGGTTGTATTCGGTCACCAAAGCGAGGCCTGCGGGATATCCGGGTTCAGGCCGCTTTACGGCGTTCTTCCCCAGGCGCCGCCCCTTCTGCCGCCAGCACTGATGGGATACGGATACCGATATGCCCTACACGCCTGTTGCCCCCGCAGCTCCGGAGCGGGACACCCGTAGTGCGACGGAGGGGGACGCCTCCACCTCCCCCAAACTCACCCGGTCGATCGGCGTGGTCGGTGGCACCCTGCTCACGCTGTCCTGTCTGACCCCGGCATCCTCGCTCTTCGTGATCGTGCCGGACTCGTTCGCCGGTCTGGGCACCGGCACCGCACTGACCATCGCCGTCGCGGCTCTGCTGTGCATCGGGGTGGCCTTCACCTACTCCGAACTCGGCACGCTGATACCGAGCTCGGGCGGCGAATACGCCATGGTCGGCACGCTCATGGGGCGCCTCGCCGGGTGGCTGGTTTTCATACTCTCGCTGATCGTCGTCATGATCGTGCCGCCCATCATCGCCCTGGGCACCGCCGACTATCTGGCACCGATCGTCCGACTCGATCCGCAGCTCACCGCCGCCGGTGTGATGCTGCTGGCCACCGCCATGGGCCTGCTGGATCTGCGCGCCAACGCCTGGATCACCGGCATCTTCCTGGTGCTGGAGGTCGTCGCCTGCGCGGTGGTCGCCTTTCTCGGCTTCACGCACACCCAGCGGTCCGCGTCCGTGCTCGTGCACCCCGTGATCGACGCCGGACACGGGCACAGCACCGCCGTCACCGCCGGTCTCATCGTGACCGGGCTGGCCACCGCGCTCTTCATCCTTCAGGGCTTCTCCACCGCCGTGTACCTCGCGGAGGAGATGGACAACCCCCGCCGCAACGTCTCCCGCACCGTGCTGTGGACCCTCGGCATCGGCGTCGCCGTCGTGCTGGTCCCGGTGGTCGCGATCACCCTCGGCGCTCCCGACCTGAAGACCCTCGGCGCCGGGGACGTCGCCGGCATGGTGCAGGACTGGAGCAACTCGGGGGTCGGCACGTTCGTCAGCCTCTGTATCGCCCTGGCGATCATCAACGCGGCGATCGTGATGGTGATCCAGAATTCCCGCGTGGTCTTCGCCTCGGCGCGTGACGCGGCCTGGCCGACGGCCGTGAACCGGGTCTTCTCGCACGTCGGCCGGCGCTTCGGCTCCCCCTGGGCGGCCACCCTCGCGGTCGGCGTTCCCGGTGCGGCCCTGTGCTTCGTCAACCTCGACACCCTGAGCGAGGTCACCGGCGTGGCCGTCGCCGCGATGTACGTCTTCGTCGCCCTGGGCGCCCTGGTCTCGCGCCGTGGCGAGCACAAGCACCGGCCGGCCTGGCGGATGCCGCTGTGGCCGACGGTCCCGGCGCTGCTGATCGTGGTGCTGGCCTGGGTGCTGTACCAGCAGAGTGCGAAGAGTCTGATCATCACCGGCGTCATCGTGGCGGTCGCCGCGCTGTACTGGGCGTGCTACCTCCGCTCGCGCCAGGAGACGCACTGGGTGATCTCGGTACCCGAGGACGAGCAGGCTCCCGTCGAGACGCCGTCCGCGGCCTCGCTGCCTGCGTAGGGCCCTGAAGGCCCCGGAACCGCCCGCCCCGGCCCCGGCCCGGGCGGGCCTTCTTCTTTACCGGCCGGTGAGCGCGGCGAGCGCGAGCGCGTCCAGAAGAAGGCATACGTGGTCGACGGCGTCCCGCCCGTCGGGGCCCTCGGCCATCGCTGTGTCGTCGAGCAGCCCGGCGGTGCCGTGCAGCAGCTCCCGCAGCCGCTCGTTCATGTCGGCCGTCGGCTCCGCGTGCGCCAGGACGGACCGGATCTGCTCGCCGGTGAGCGGCTGACCGGTTTCGAGGAAGCGGTACAACGCCACGGCGGCTCGCCGGTCGGCGTCGTGGGGCTTCCACAGACCGAGCGCGTGGTGGTCGATGAGCGCGGCCGCCTCGGCTCGGATCTCCTCGGGAACATGCATGCCCACGAACGTCTCATACCGTTGCGCCGGGCCCGACGACGGTATAGAGGACGCCGGTGCCGTCCCCGGGCCGGCTCGGTCCCTCGGACGAAGCGGCTGACCAGGCATGTTGCGCCGGCGCCGAACTCACCCGACGGGTAGACACCTGTCAGGCAAGCCGCCGGGCCTGTGGGAAGAGTTACACGAACCATGCGGCCCCTGGGCGATTTGTACCCAGTGCCGTGGCGCGAAGCGGCCGCCGCGTATGTCCCCTTCGTCAAATACAGTCGCATATGCGTAGCCGTAAAACCTACCCGGGGGTCTTCCCGCCCTCTGGCGCCCGGCCCCGGATCACGGGACCATCCTCGGACAGCCCGCGAGGCCGCCCGGCGCAGCGCGGGCCCTGACCGCTGCTGCGCTCCGCATCGCGCGGCTCGCCCACCGTATGCGGGAGGTGTAGAAAGAGGACATGGCCGGACGCTACGGCCGCCCGCGTTCGGTTCTCAGGATGCGAACTGTCGCAGGTCAGGTCTTTCTCCTGCAGGTGGCGATCGTGGTGTTGCTCGTCGCCGCCGCCATTGCGGCGCTTGTGCTGCAATCCAGGGCCGACGGAGACCGCGAAGCCCGCAACAGGTCCGTCGCCGTGGCGGAAGCGTTCGCCAATGCTCCGGGCATCGAGACGGCGCTGAAGAGCGCCGATCCGACCTTGGTGCTCCAGCCGCGGACAGAGGCCGCGCGCAAGAGCTCCGAGGTCGACTTCATCGTCGTGATGAACACCCAGGGCATCCGCTACACCCACCCGATCCCCAACCGGATTGGCAAGAAGTTCGTCGGCACCCTGCAACCGGCACTGTCCGGCCACGTGGTCACCGAGAAGATCACCGGCACCATCGGTCCCCTCGTCCAGGCCGTGGTGCCGGTCTACGGCCACAGCGGCAAGGACAACGGCAAGGTCATCGGCCTCGTCTCGGCCGGTATCACCGTCAACCGGGTGAGCGGCGTCGTCGACGACCAGTTCCCGCTGCTGTTCGGCGCCGCCGCGGGCATCCTCCTCCTGACCACCGGCGGTACGGCGCTGGTGAGCCGGCGCCTGCGGCGCCAGACCCACGGTCTCGGCCCCGCCGAGATGACCCGGATGTATGAGCACCACGACGCGGTGCTGCACGCGGTGCGCGAAGGCGTGATCATCGTGGGCGGCGACGGCTGTCTGCTGCTCGCCAACGACGAGGCGCGCCGGCTGCTCGACCTGCCGTCGGACGTCGAGGGGCGCCCGGTCGCCGATCTCGGACTCGACCCCGCCACCGGCCGTCTGCTGGCCTCCGGCCGGGTCGTCACCGACGAGGTCCACCCGGTCGGCGAACGGCTGCTGGCCATCAACCAGCGCTCCACGGACCAGGCCGGCGGGCCGCCCGGCAGCGTCACGACGCTACGGGACACCACCGAGTTGCGGGCGCTCACCGGCCGCGCCGATGTGGCCCGCGGCCGCCTGAAGCTGCTCTACGACGCCGGCACGGAGATCGGCACCACTCTCGACGTGGTGCGCACCTGCGAGGAACTCGCGGAGTTCGGCTCCACCCGGTTCGCCGATATCGTCACCGTCGACCTGGCCGAGGACGTGCTGATCGGCGAGGAGCCGACGGCTCCCACCGGCGCGGCCATCGAGATGCGGCGGACGGCCACCAGCGGCGCCCCGGCGGACAGCGGCCTCTACCCCGTCGGCAAGCTGATCCGCTTCGAGCCGGCCACCACCCTCGGCGCCAGCCTCACCAGCGGCAAAGCGGCCCTCGAAGCGGATCTGGCGGCGTTCTCCGGCTGGCATCTCCAGAGTCCCGGCCGGGCCAGGAAGATCGTCGCGCACGGCATCCATTCGAGGATCGCGGTGCCGCTGAGCGCCCGTGGCGTCATCCTCGGCGTGGTGATCTTCTGGCGCTCGGACAAACCGGAGCCGTTCGAGGACGAGGAACTCTCCCTCGCCGAGGAACTGGCCGCCCGCGCCGCGGTGAGCATCGACAATGCCCGCCGCTACACCCGCGAGCACACCATGGCCGTCACCCTGCAACGCAGTCTGCTGCCGCGCGGGCTGCCGGAGCAGAACGCCGTCGAGGCCGCCTACCGCTATCTGCCCGCACAGGCCGGGCGCGGCGGGCTCGGCGGCGTCGGCGGCGACTGGTTCGACATCATCCCGCTGCCCGGTGCCCGGGTGGCGCTCGTCGTCGGCGATGTCGTGGGGCACGGACTGCACGCCGCGGCCACCATGGGCCGGCTGCGCACCGCCGTTCACAACTTCGCCACCCTGGACCTGCCGCCCGACGAGATCCTCTGGCACCTCGACGAACTCGTCACCCGTATCGACCAGGACGAGGGCGCCGAGGAAGCCGAGGGTTCGGTCACCGGAGCCACCTGCCTCTATGCGATCTATGACCCGGCGTCCGGGAAATGCACCATGGCGCGCGCCGGGCACGTCCAGCCCATGCTGCTGCTGCCGGACGGCACTGCCGAGACCGTCGATGTGCCCGGCGGCCCGCCCCTCGGGCTCGGCGGGCTGCCCTTCGAGACCTGGCAGCGGCAACTGCCCGAGGAGACCCGGCTGGTGCTCTTCACCGACGGGCTCGTCGAGGACCGGGACCGGGATCTCGACGAGGGCATCGGGCTGCTGAGCCACACGCTGGCCGAGCACTCCGGCCGGACGCCGGAGGAGACCTGCGAGGCCGTGCTCGACGCGCTGCTGCCCGAGCGCCCCAGTGATGACATTGCGCTGCTGGTGGCCCGCACCCGGGTGCTGGACACCGCGCATGTCTCCGACTGGGAGGTGCCGCCCGACCCCTCGGCCGTGGCCCAGATACGGGCCGCCTCGGTCCGCAAGCTGATCGAATGGGGCCTGGCGGAGGAGGCGTTCACCGCCGAGCTGATCCTCAGCGAGCTGGTCACCAACTCCATCCGGTACGCCTCCGGCCCGATCCGCGTGCGGCTGATCCGCGACACCTCCCTGATCTGCGAGGTCTCCGACAGCAGCAGCACCTCGCCGCATCTGCGGCAGGCCGCCACCACGGACGAGGGCGGCCGCGGCCTCTTCCTGGTTGCCCAACTGGCCGAACGCTGGGGGACCCGCTACACCACCAGCGGCAAGGTGATCTGGACGGAGCAGGCGCTCACCGGCATCGACGTGGTCGGGGTGGAGGACGACGACGAGGATGCTTGAGCTGAGGGACGGATGAGTCCGGGGGCCCCGAGCGCATGAGGAGGCTGTGATGGATTACCCGCTGCTCAATGCATTCTGGACCATGTGCCTGATCTTCTTGTGGGTCCTGTGGCTGATCCTGCTGTTCCGGATCATCGGCGACATCTTCCGCAGCCGGGACCTCAACAACTGGGCCAAGACGGGGTGGCTGATCCTGGTGCTCGTGCTGCCCTTCCTGGGCGTCTTCATCTATGTGATCGCGCGCGGCCACGGGATGAGTGAACGGGAGGTCGCCCAGGCCGAGCGGCAGCAGAAGCAGCTTCATGCCTACCTCCGGGACACCGTGGCGACCGGGGAGGGGACGAACCATGCGGATTCCCTGGCGAAGCTCGCCGACCTGAAGAACCAAGGCGACATCACGGAAGAGGAGTTCCAGAAGGCCAAGGCGAAGATCCTCGCCTGACCGCGGACACTGTGACGCGGTCACCCCCGCCGCTGTCGCCTCGACTGCTAACCTCGAATTGCGCGGAACGCGCAACTTGAGGGGCGCCCCTGAACGGTGTTTCGGGCGGACGACGGCAGACAGAGGCGGGCAGTGAAGTGACCACTGGGGAACGCTCGGCCACCCGGCGCCGACGGGAGCGGATGGTGGAACTGCTCGGCGCCGGCGACATCAGCGTGCACGATCTCGCCGCCGAGTTCGATGTGTCGCTGTCCACCGTCCGCCGCGACCTGGCGACGCTGGCCGCGCTCGGCCGGATCACCCGTACCTACGGCGGCGCGGTCGACCACCGCGCGGTGGAACGCTCCTGGCACGACAAGGAACACGAGCAGCCGGGCGAGAAGGACGCCATCGCCCGCACCGCCGCCGCGCTGGTGCGCAGCGGTGACGTCGTCCTTCTCGACGCGGGCAGCACCGTCGCCCGGGTGGCACACGAGCTGCGGGACCGCAGCGACCTCACCGTCGTCACCAACGGCCTGTCCACGCTCGTCGAATTGGCGGACGCGGAGGTGGAGGTCGTGGTGCTCGGCGGCCGGCTGCGGCGCCCCAACGAGTCGCTGTTGGGCACCCGGACCGAACAGGCGCTGCGCCGGCTCACCCCGGACATCGCCTTCCTCGGCGTCGACGGCCTCGACCCCCGCCGCGGCATCAACTGCCCCGACCCCGAACAGGCCGCGCTGAAGGAGACGATGGCCGGGTGTGCCCGTGCCGCCTGGGTGCTCGCCGACCACTCCAAGCTCGGCGGGGGAGGGGGCTTCCCCTACTGGGCGGCGATGCCGGCCGGCACGGGCCTGATCTCCGGCGGTGACGAGCCGGAGGTGGCCGCGTTCACGGCGGCGGGGTGGTCGGTGCGCATCGCCGCGGACGGGCCCAGGCGCCCGTCGAGACCGCCTGAGTGCACACCTCTTGACAGCCCGTTCGCCGAGTAGCCACTCTGAATTGCGTGAACCGCGCAATTAATTATGCGTGGTCCGGTCACTTCGGGGTCGCAGGCGGCACCGGAGCCGACAGGAGGAGACCTCGTGGCCCAGGTGCTCGTCATCGCAGACGACCTCACCGGCAGCAATGCCACCGGCGCGCTCTATGCGCGCCTGGGCCTGCGGGCCGTCACCGTCGGCGCGCTCACCCAAGTGGAGCGCTACGCGGACCGGGTGGACGTGCTCGTCGTCAACACCGCCTCGCGGCACTGGTCCCCGGACCGCGCCCACGCGGCCGTCCGGGCCGCCGCCGAAACAGCGGGCGCAGCACCCCTGATCGTCAAGCGGGTCGACACCACCCTGCGCGGCAACCCCGGCAGCGAACTCGACGCGGTGGTGGACGTCCTCGCCGCCCGCGAGCCCTCGGCCCGGATCCGGACGCTGGCCGTTCCTGCCTTCCCCGACGCCGGCCGGAGCACGGTGGGCGGTCTGCACCTCGTCGACGGTGTCCCGCTCACCCGCACGGCCGTGGCCCGCGATCCGTTCGATCCCGTCCGGCACTCACGGGTCGCGGCCGTGCTCGGCGTACAGAGCCGGCGCAGCACGGGCGAACTCACCCTGGACGTGGTGGAGCGGGGCCCCGACGCGGTGGCCGCGGCGCTGCGGGCGATCCCGGCCGAGACCGTGGTCTGCGACGCCACCGAGAACGCTCATCTGCGCACGGTCGCGGTGGCCGCCGCCCGCCTCGCCGTCGAGGACCGCATCCGCTGGGTGGCGCTGGACTCGGGACCGTTCGGCGCGGCCCTCGCCGGTGAGCTGGGCCTGCGGCCCGAAGGCGGCGCACCCGCCCGCATCCTGGCGGTCGTGGGCAGCGTCACCGACCGCACCCGCACCCAGCTCGCCCGTACGGAAACCGCGCTCGGCGCCCGCTGGGCCGAGCCCGACCCCGCCGCGCCGGACCCCGGCGCGGTGCTGGCGGAGTTGTGCGCGGCGGCGCGGGAGGGGGCCACGGTGCTCGGCGTCCGGGTGGCCCCCGCCCCGCTGACCACCGCCGGATCCGCCCCCGACCCCGGGGCAGCCGAGCGCATCCTCCACGCGCTCGCCGAGATCGCCCGCCGCGCGGTCGTCGAGCTGTGCCCCGGCGGCCTCTACGCCTCGGGCGGCGATGTGGCCACGGCGGTCACCTCGGCACTGGGCGCCGACGGCTTCGCCATCGAGGCCGAGGTGCTGCCGCTCGCCATCGCCGGGCACCTGGTGGGCGGCCCCCACGACGGACTGCTCTTCGCCACGAAGGGCGGTCTCATCGGCGGCCCCGACGCCGCCCGCGACTGCCTGGAACACCTGCGCGCGGCCTGCACCCGGCACACCCTCGGCCCCACCTTGAGCACGACCTGAACACGGCACCCCGAAAGGCGACCCCATGACCCACCCTCAGCAGGCGACCGACGACCGGACGGCCGTCACCGGCCGTCCCGCCTCCGACGGCCCGCTGCCGCTCCTCGCCGTCACCCTCGGCGACCCCGTCGGGATCGGCCCCGAGATCACCGCTCGCACCCTCGCCGATCCGGCGACCACCGCACTCGGCCGCGGACTCGCCGTCGGCGACGCCGCCGTACTGCGCCGCGCGGTCGCCGTCTGCGGTCTGGACGTCGAGGTCAACGCCGTCGGCACACCCGGTGAGGCACGCTTCGAGCCCGGCACCATCGATGTGCTCGACCTCGGCATCGCCCCCGCCGACCTCCCCTGGGGCACGGTCGACGCGGTCGCCGGCCGCTCCGCCGTGGCCGCGATCGAGGCCGCCACCCGCGCCGCGCTGGCCGGCGAGGTCGACGGCGTCGTCACCTCGCCGGTCAACAAGGAGGCGATCTGGGCGGCCGGTTCACAGCACCTCGGCCACACCGAGATGCTCGGCGAACTCACCGGCGCCGCGCACTTCGACACCATGTTCGTGGTCCGCGGCCTCAAGATCTTCTTCACCACCCGCCATCTCGCCCTGCGCAAGGCGCTCGACCAGATCACCGAGGAACGGGTCGCCGCGAGCATCCGTCACGCCGCCACCGCACTGCGCGTCTTCGGCCATGACGAGCCCCGGCTCGCCGTCGCCGCGATCAATCCGCACGGCGGCGAGGGCGGCCACTTCGGCGACGAGGAGATCACCGTCCTGCGCCCGGCGGTGGAGAAGGCGGCCGCCGAAGGCCTCGGGGTCGTGGGACCGATCCCCGCCGACTCGGTCTTCCACCAGGGCCTCGAAGGCCGCTTCGACGGAGTGCTGTCGCACTTCCACGACCAGGGCCATATCCCCGCCAAGACCGTCGACTTCGACGGCACCGTGTCCGTCACCGTGGGCCTGCCGATCCTGCGCACCTCCGTCGACCACGGCACCGCGTTCGACATCGCCGGCAGCGGCCGGGCCTCGCACGGCACGATGGCCGCGGCCTTCCGGGCCGCCGCCGGCTTCAGCCGCTTCACCGACCGGATCCGGGCCGCGTACGGAACGGCGGCCGCCCGGTGACGGACGCCAATCCGCAGTCGAATCCGCAGTCGATCCCGCAGACGTCGCCTGCGCCCCCCGCCAGGCGCTGGATGTATGTCATCCCGGTCGCCGCGATCATGTACATGCTGGCGTACCTCGACCGGAACAATGTCTCCGTCATCCTCCCGTACATGCACGGCGATCTGGAGCTGTCCAACGCCGACAAGGGGCTGGTCGGCGGCATCTTCTTCGTCGGCTATGTCTTCCTCCAGATCCCGGCCGCGATCCTCGCCCAGCGCTGGAGCGCCCGGAAGACCGTCCTCATCCTCATGCTGGCGTGGGGCGTGGCCGCGTCGCTGTCCGGTCTCGTACAGACCAAGTCGCAGTTCTACGTGGCCCGCTTCGTACTCGGCGTCTTCGAGGGCGGCGTCTGGCCCGCCGTCCTCATCCTGCTCGCCTCGTGGTTCCCGCTGCGCGAGCGGGCCCGTGCCAACGCGCTGTGGATGGCGTGTCTGCCGCTCTCCTCGGTGCTGATGGCGCCGCTGTCGGGGTGGATGCTCGACCACGGGACCTGGCGCTGGGTACTGGTGATGCAGGGCATCCCGCCCCTGGTGTGGGCGGTGGTCTGGTGGTTCGCGGTCGCCGACCGGCCCGCCCAGGCCCGGTGGATCTCCCGCGCCGAGGCCGACCATGTGGAGGGCGCGATCGCCGCTGACGAAGCCGCCAAACCGTCGGCGGGCAGCGGTTCGTACCTCGACGCGGTCAAGCAGAAATCGGTCCTCGTCCTCATCGGCGTCTACTTCTTCTGGATCACCGGCTTCTACGGCTTCAACCTGTGGCTGCCGTCGGTCATCAAGGAGCTGACACATGACGGATCGCCCACCGAGGTGGGAGCGCTCACCGCGATCCCGTTCACCGTCGCACTCATCGTGATGATCGCCAACGCCGCCTGGTCCGACCGCACCGGCAGACGGCGCCAAGCGGTGGCCGTCCCGCTCGTCGTGGGCATCGCCGCGCTGCTGCTGGGGCAGGCGGTGGACGGTGCCCTGCCCCGGATGCTGCTGCTGTGCGTGACGGCCGCCGCGGTCTATGCGCCGTACGGGCCGTTCTGGGCGATCCCCGGCCAGCTGTTGCGCTTCGAAGTCGTGGCCGTGGCGATGGGGCTGATCAACGCCCTCGGAAACCTCGGCGGCTTCGCCGGGCCCTACCTGGTCGGCTGGCTGACCGACGTCACCGGGTCCAGCGTGACCGGCTTCGCGGTGCTGTCCGCCTTCCTCGCCGTGGCCGTGGCGCTGGTGACACTGGGGCTGCGCCCGAGTGCGCGCCCCGTACCCCAGGTGGCCGGACAGGCGCCGGAGAAGGCCTGAGCGGGCGCACGGCTGACGCGGCATCAACCCAGTGGTGGCGGGCCCGTTTCGGCTCAGCGGCGGTCCCGCCGGCGGTCCCGCCGCGCCCGTGCCCACCCGGCCGACGTCCGGTCAGGTAAAGGGGCGCGGTTCCGCCGCCGGTCGTCACCTCGAACGGTCGACATCCGTAAGGGAATTCCTGGAAGACGGTCCCGGCGCAGGGAGCGGCGCCCGCTCCCCCTCGCGTCGGGCCGCCGTACCGACGGTGAACAGGACGATCACGTCTGCGAGTTGGGTGCATGAGGGCTCGGTGGGGGGGCCCGGACGATGCCGCGGTGGCCGGGCGCACTCTTCTTGTCGGTCCGGCGGACGGTTACTCCGACTCGCGCAATTGGCGAGGAGCAAGGTTTTGGGAGGTTCCGTGAAGGTGATCCCTGAAAAGGTCGATATACCCCTTTGATCCTCCTGAGGAGCAGACATGCGCATCCGCGCCGCGATCGCAGCTAGCGCCCTGGCCACCACTATCGTCCTGGGCGGTGCGAGCGCCGCCCTGGCTCACGGTAAGGACCACAAGGACAAGCACCACGGCCACCACTACAAGCACCACCACGGCCACGGCCACTACGGCTCCTGCTGGCTCTCCGCGGGCGTCCTCGACCACGTCGGCCCGGTCTTCAGCGAGGGCTGCGAGAACGGCGGCTGGGGCTGGGGCGACCGCGGCCGCAACGGGAGGTAAGCCAGAAAGCTGTCCAGCCGGTGCCGGCCGATACGACCACAGGTCCGATCGGCCGGCACCGGCTGCATGTGCGGGCCGCACACCCGGGCCCGTGCGTCAGCCCTTGAGGAAGTCCAGCAGGTCGGCGTGGAAGTCGTCCTTGTACGTGCCGACCGCCGAGAGGCCGTGCGGCGCACCCGGGTAGACCTTGAGCGTGGCGTTCTGCACCAGCTTGGCCGACTTCTGGCCGGCGGCCACGAAGGGCACGATCTGGTCGTCGTCACCGTGGACGATGAGGGTGGGGACATCGAACCGCTTGAGGTCCTCGGTGAAATCGGTCTCCGAGAACTGCTTGATGCAGTCGTACGCCCCCTTGAGCCCCATCTGCATGCTCCAGAGCCAGAACGCCTCGCGGACTCCCTGGGAGACGGCGGAACCGGGCCGGTTGGCACCGTAGAAGCTCTCGCTGAGGTCCTTGTAGAACTGTGACCGGTCGGCGGCGACCCCGGCGCGGATCTCGTCGAAGACCTCGAGGGGCAGCCCCTCCGGGTTGGCCTCGGTCTTGAGCATCAGCGGCGGGACGGCGCCGAGCAGGACCGCCTTGGCCACCCGGCCGGTGCCGTGACGGCCGATGTAGCGGGCCACTTCACCGCCGCCCGTGGAGTGCCCGACCAGCACGGCATCCCGCAGGTCCAGGGCCTCCAACAGCTGCGCCAGGTCGTCCGCGTAGGTGTCCATGTCGTTGCCGTGCCACGGCTGGCCGGAGCGGCCGTGCCCGCGGCGGTCGTGGGCGACCGCCCGGAAGCCGTGGGAGGCGACCATGTGCATCTGGTCGTCCCAGGCGTCGGCGTTCAGCGGCCAGCCGTGGCTGAACACGACGGGTTGGCCGGCCCCCCAGTCCTTGTAGTAGATCTCCGTGCCGTCGGTGGTGGTGATGGTGCCCATGATGCGGTCGGTCCTTCCTGCCGTTCACCGGTGTGCGGGACGTGGCCGTGGGGGCCGGGAGGCGGTTGTTCTCGGGACGGTCAGCAGCGGTCCGTCGGCGGAGCGGCGGTGCCACGCCGTCTGCGGACACTGGCGATGAGCCCCGCTCCGGCGACCACGGCCAGACCGGCAATCGTGCCGAGCCCCATGAACACCAGGGGCTTGGTGCTCGCCGCCGCCAGGGCGGGTGGTGCGGTCGGCCCGGCGGCACCGCCGTGGGCGGCGGCCGGCCCGGCGGTGGTGAAGAACAACGCGATGAGCAGGAAGGTGACGGCATACCCACGGCGGAGGCGGCTCGGCGAGCCCGGGGCGGGTGGTGCGGCCATGCGATTCTCACTTCTCCGCCTCGACAAGGAGGCTGCTGGGTCGAAGGATCGGTGGATCCCAGCGTTTCCGGCGTCGGCCGGAAGAGCGTGTCGTGAGAGGCAGAAGGGTGAAGACGGCCGACCATCCGAGTGGTGATCGGCCGTGCGGGGCTTCCCGGCGGACCTGCGCAGGCCGGGCCCCGTCCTGGTCGGCCGCCCCTCGCAGCGGACACCTGCGGGCACGCGCTCTCCCGCGGAGGCGCTCTGGACGGGCACGATGCCGTGCCTTAGCGTCGCAAGCCAGCCGTGCACCACCGTCCGAGTCCGATTTCCACCCAGGGAAGCCGAGGACGCGTTGTGACCACCATCCCTCCGCCGCCCGACATCCTGTCACCGGAGTTCGCGGCGGACCCGTACCCCGCGTACCGCATCCTGCGCGAGCACTACCCGCTCTTCCACGACAAGGGCACCGACAGCTATCTGCTCTCGCGGTACGAGGACGTGGCACGGGCCTTCCGCGAGCCGGTGTTCACCAGCGACAACTACGAGTGGCAGATCGAACCGGCGCACGGCGGCCGGACGCTGCCCCAGATGAGCGGCCGCGAGCACTCCGTACGCCGGGCCCTGGTGGCCCCCGCCTTCCGGGGGCGGGAGCTGCGGGAGAAGTTCCTGCCGGTCATCGAGCGCAACGCGCGGGAGCTGATCGACGCCTTCCGCGAGGACGCGGAGGTCGATCTGGTGGCGCAGTTCGCGACGCGCTTCCCGATCAACGTGATCGTCGACATGCTCGGCCTGGACCGGGCCGACCACGACCGCTTCCACGGCTGGTACGAATCCGTCGTCGGATTCCTGGGCAACCTGAGCCAGGATCCCGGGGTCGCAGCCGCCGGCCTGCGCGCCGGCGAAGAGCTCTCCGCCTACCTGCGGCCGGTCCTGACCGAACGGCGAGCCGCGCCCGGCGACGATCTGCTCTCCACCCTCTGCACCGCGGAGGTCGAGGGCACCCGGATGAACGACCAGGACATCACGTCGTTCGTCAGCCTGCTGCTGGCCGCCGGGGGTGAAACCACGGACAAGGCCCTCGGCTCCCTGTTCCGTAACCTGCTGGCCCACCCCGGCCAGCTCGCCGCCGTGCGCGCCGACCGGTCGCTGGTCCCCGCGGCCTTTGCCGAGACCCTGCGCTACACCCCGCCGGTCCAGATGATCATGCGTCAGCCCGATGCGGACGTCACCCTCAGCGGCGGCACGGTCCCCGCGGGCGCCACGGTCACCTGTCTGATCGGCTCCGCGAACCGCGACGAGCGCCACTACGCCCGGCCCGACGCATTCAACGTCCTCCGCACCGACCTGACCCCCGCCACGGCCTTCAGCGCCGCCGCCGACCACGTGGCCTTCGCCCTCGGCCGGCACTTCTGCGTGGGCGCTCTGCTGGCCAAGACCGAGATGGAGGTCGGCGTCAACCAACTGCTCGACGCCTTCCCCGCCATGGACTTCGCCGGGGACACGGCACCCCCCGACGCAGGGGTGTTCACCCGGGGCCCGGCGCGGCTCCAGGTGCGGCTCACGCCTGGTGAGGGAACGGGAGCCCGCAGCACGCCACCTGCCCCTCACCCATCCGGACGGTGAGGTCCGCACCGTGATGCGCCAGGAGGAGGTCAAGAGGGAGGAGGGAAGGTCCGGGCGCAGTGGTGAGGTCCGGCCCCGGCCGTTCGTGGGGCAGCCGGAGGGGTCAGGCGTCGGCCGTCGGCGGCCTGCGCAGTACGTAGAGGCCGACGGTCACGGCGAGCACGATGACGCAGGCGGAGAAGGTCAGGCCCGCGCCGCGCAGCCCGAGCACCAAAGTGAGCGCGCCGACGCCGACCACGGGCAGCGAGATGCCCAGGTAGGCGACGAGGAAGAAGGCCGAGATGGTGCCGCCGCGGCGCTCGGGCGGTGCCGCGTGGCCCACGGCGGTCAGGCCGGCCCGGAACGCCAGCCCTTGGCCGATTCCGCCGCACACCGCGCCGATGACCAGTACCGGCAGTGAACTCACGGCCAGCGAGGTGGCCACCAGCACGAGCCCCACCACCAGCACCAGACAGCCACCCGGCAGGGCCCTGCGTACGCCGATCCGTTCCGTGAGGGACTGACCGGCGGTCGATCCCAGGAAGACCGTGAAGACGATGAGCCCGGCGACCGCCAGGTTGTGCACGCCCAGGGTCTGGCCGACGAAGCTCGGCGCGACCGCGGTGAACAGCCCCAGGAGGGAGAAACCGGCGAACGCGGCGACGGCCGAGGGGGCGAAGACGCCCCGCACTTCGGGCGGCAGCCGCAGGCGCTGGGGCTGTAGTTTCCGGGGGCGGTGCGGATGTTCGACGGTCTCCGGCAAGCGCCAGGTCGCCACGGCTGCCACGCCCACCAGCGCAAGATGCACCAGGAACGGCAGGGTCAACGGCCAGGGCGCGTACTGGGCCAGCAGCCCCGACAGCAACGGGCCGCAGCCGAGGCCGCCCATGTTCGCGGCGGTGGCGGCGAACCCCGCCTGTGCTTCCTGGCCGGGCTTCGCGAGCTCCAGCACGGCCGCCGTGGCCGCACCGCTGAACAACCCGGCGGCAAACCCCGACAGCACCCGCCCCAGCAGCAGCATCGGCAGCCCGCCCTCGAACACGAAACACAGTGCGCTCGCCGCCGACAGTCCCAGTGCGCAGAACAGCACCGGGCGCCGGCCCACCTCGTCGGAGAAGTTGCCGGCGAGGAGGAGAACGGTGATGACGCCGAGCGCGTACACGGCGAAGACCACGGTCACCATCAGCTCGGAGAACCCGAGCTGCTCGCGGTAGAGCCCGTACAGCGGGGTGGGCAGGGTCGTCCCGGCCATGCCGATCGCGAACACGCCCGCCGCCACCGGATAGCCGAGTCGTCGCCTGCCACTCGTGCGATCGCTGATCATGGTCTCAACGTAGGTCCCGTGGGCCGTGCCGTCGAGAATCCCTGGAGGGACCCGCGGGCGGGGGACCAGGGAGTGTTTCCACGGAGGCCGGGGAGACACCCCCTGACCCGTGGGTGGGCCGGGCGTGGTGCTCCCGCGAGCGGCGGGGGCACCACGCTGTGCCTGGTCCGGAGCGGATCAGTGCTTGGCGGAGGGCGTGTTGGCCGCCGTCACATTCACCGCGGCCCAGGCCTTGTCCACCGTCTTGTACGCGGTGCTCCCGGCGCCGTACAGGTCCTTGGCCGCGCGCAGGGTCGCGGTCCGGGCGTCATGGAAGTCGGTCGTGGAGACCATGTACCGGGTGAGCGCCCGGTAGAAGATGGCCGTCGCCTTGCTCCGGCCGATGCCCGTCACCTTGGAGCCCTTGTACGTGGGGGAGTTGTAGGTGACGCCACCGATCGTCTTCTTGCCGCTTCCCTCGGCGAGAAGGTAGTAGGCGTGCGAGGAGACACCGGAGCCGGCGTGCACCTCGGTGTCGTAGGACGCCTTCGACCAGTAGTCGACCGTGCCTTCGAGCTTGTCGAGGGACGGCTTGTCCAGACGGCGCAGGAACTTCTGCTCCAGGCCGAGCTTCTCGCCCATCAGGTAGTTCGGCGGGTTCTTCGGGTTGTTGGTCGAGAATTCGACCGCGCTGCCGAAGATGTCCGCCAGCGACTCGTTGAGGGAGCCGGGCTCGCCGAACTGGTTCCCTTCGGCGTCGACGCGGGTGGGCTGGAGGTTGGCCGTCGCGTCGACGACGCCGTGGGTGAGCTCATGGCCCGTGACGTCCAGTACGACCAGGGGCTTGGCGAACGTCTTGCCGTCGCCGTCGCCGTAGAGCATGCAGCCGCAGTCCGAGGACCAGTAGGCGTTGCCGACCTTCTTGCCGAAGTGCACCAGGGCGCGCGCCCCGCGGCCGTCATTCTTGATGCCCTTGCGGCCGAAGGTCTTCTTGTAGAAGTCCAGGGTGCCGGCGATGCCGTACTGCGCATCGACGGCGGCGGTCGCCCGGTTGCTCGTGGTGCCGTTGCCCCAGCGGTTGGTGGTGCTGGTGAACGCCTTGCCGTCGGCGAACTTCTCCAGCTCCTTGTCGCCGGCGTCCCGGGTCTCGGTGTTGCCGCGGGTGGAGTCCTTGAGGGTGAAGGACTTCTTCGCGGTCCGGGTGGTCGACAGCGGCACACTGCCGACGAAGAACGACGCGCCGGAGCCGGTGGCCGCGGAGGGGAACCCGTTGGCCTTGGCCGCCTTGTCGGTGGCGGGCGCGGTGGGAGCGAGCAGGCTGGTCGAGGGGTTGAGCCGCTCGCCCCGTGCCCGCAGCTTGGCCTGGAGGGCGGGCGACAGGAACGAGTCGTTGGCCAGGACGTTGCTCAGCACCGTTCCGGAGGCCGCGTCGATGACGACCGTACGGGCGCCCTCGGCCTCAGCGGTACGGCTCTCGGCCACCTGCACCCGGTAGGCCAGCGTGGTCCGGTTGTCGCGGGCATCCACGACCAGTTCGGCGTCACCGGCGTGGCCCTTCGCCACGGCGGCCGCCTTCGTCCGGGCCTCTGCGGCCGACAGCTTCGGGTCCGTGTCGGACACGTCGAGCTGGTGACGGTAGGCCCGGGTCACGCTCTCGTACGCCGACTCGGCGGTCAGGTGGACGACGAGGTCACCACCGAGAACCGGCAGTCCGCGGTGGGTGCGCACGAAACGGACATGCTGCCGGCCGTCGGGGTCGACGAGCGCATCCGTGGCCTTGAGGGTGTCTTTCTTGCCGACTCCGGTGGCCGAGGCGTGGGCGTACGCGGCGGCGCGGGTCGTATCAACGGCCTTCTGGAGGGCGGGAGTTGAGGAGGAGGGGGAGGAGGGGGAGGCAGCGACCGGCGAGGCCGCGGGGGAGGCGGAGGCATTGCCCGCCACCCCCGCAGTGAGGGTTGCGGCCGTCGTCACTGCGACGGCGATGGCCAGGCGGTGTCTGCGTATGTGGGGTCTACGCACTACTGGGGGTCCTTAGCGCTGCGGGGGCGGTCGGCTGGCCAACCGCCCGTACGCGCGGTGCTGTTGTGCACCACGGGGGCCGCGGGGCCCCGCGCAAACCCTGGTATGTCTGGCATGGGCATGTAAAGCGAAATGATCAGGATTCAAGATTCCTGGTCGAAATTTAACAATTGGTCAGCTTTAAGTAGCCAGAAGGTGACCAACGGTGCTCCATGGGAAGAGACATGGAGTGGCGCGAAATGGTTGCTCGGAAGGTGCGCCGAAGGCGATGTCGTGCAGCACCGGAGGATCGCCGCGCCTTGCCGGGCGCGGAACCGGGGGGGGGAGGGGCCGGGCGCCGGTCAGTCCGTCGGCGAGGTAAATCCGCACGACACGGCAGGGCCGCTCGCAAGGTCCCTCAAGCCGGGGCCGGTGCCCGGGTCGGTGCCGGGGATCGCGGCGTCGGGATCAGAGGGCGCCGGGCTGCGGGTGGAAGAGTTCCTCAAGGGAGGCGTCGGCGCGTTCGCCGCCGCGTACGGCTTCGACGACGGCCTGGTGGAAGGTGCGGCTGGCTTCTTCGGAGTGGCACGGGACGGGGCTGCCGGCCATGGTGTACCAGTCCGTGGCTCCGGTGTACTGCACAGCTACATGCGCCAGGTCTTCCGACCAGGTCGTGTGGATGGTCAGGTCGCCGTTGATCACGCCGATCTCCGCGGTGCGAACCGCGCCGGGTAGGGCGTGGATCCCGACAGTGGTCCAAGATGCCCAGGTCATGATGTTCCCCTCGGCGACAAGGGCCCCGGCCGGCGGCCGGGCGCGGTGTCTCAAGTTTGGCACCTGAGGTGCGGGAGCGCACCGCATGCGGTGGCGCGGATTCCGGAAAAGACGGTGGACGACTTGCCGCGCCTGGTCTCCGGCTCCGTCAGCTCGGCAGGCCTTGGTCGACTCGCTCACCGGTGGATGTGCATCGGTCACCGTCCGTGCCTGGCCGTCCGCCGGCCCGCCACGGTCACCTGTGGACGTTTCGAGGCGCGGTCACCACCATGATGCGGCGCTGCGCCCGGCGCATCGACGACGGCGCCCACCGCCAAAAGGCCGGGCAGGCGCTGATCAAGAAGACCTGCCCGGACTGCCGTGGCACGCGCCGCCCCGAGGGCAGGGGCGTCATCGTCGCCGGTACGCGGCCGTCGACGCCGCCCGCCTTCCAAGTGCTGTGTCGACTCATGGACTTGGGCAACACCGTGCTCGTCATCGAGTATGACCTCGCACAGTCGGCCGGGCTCGCTCACCGGGGCGTTTCCGGACGCACCGCGCCCGTGACGCACCGCATCCGTAGGGGAGTACGGTCCCGGCCCGCACGGGTCATCGAGCGGACCGGGACCGTGACGGCTGTCCTTGCCACGGCGAGCCACCGGGCGGGCCATCCGACCAAAATCCCCGGCGGAATCTCAGTCGATGACCGTATGGAAGAAGGTGACGGCGGCGCCGAAGGCAGCGCCGCCGACGAGGGTTGCGGAAGCCGGTGTTCCCCCATTGAAGAAGGTGAGCACACCGGCGCCGATAGCAGTGAGGGCGCCGAGCAGAAAAATGACGGCGGCGCGCTGACTCAGCAGGGTTGATCTGTTGTCGGACACATCAACTCCGATCTGCGCGGGAGCGATGAATCGCTCGGTGCGGATGCTGATGCTCTAACTGATCTTCTCATCTCACCCCCTGGATTTTCGGCAGCACGCGAGAAAATTCCGAAAGGGGGACGGAAAGCATCAATATGGCCTCTGGGTCGTGTTATGGCCGAGGAGAGAAGGCGGACCCCGAACGCCTTGCAGGGACCGGGCGCCAGGCGGTCCGATATCGCAAAAGGGCGATGCCCGAGCGGAACATCCGGGTCTCGGCGAGTCGTAGCTCCGCTATCCCGTCGCGTCCGCGAACAGCCGGCGGACGGTCACAGGACGGGTCAGCGCCCGGCGCTCCGCACACTCTGTGCGCCTCTTCTGCGGCCCTCCACCTGCCGGGTGATCGCGAGGACCGCCATATCGTCGTCGCGCGGCCCGCCGCTCCAGCGCTCGACCTCCCCCACCAGGCGGTCGATCAATTCCCGGGGCCCCCGAAACGGCCCGTGGTCCGCCAGTTGTGCCGCGGGGTCGTAGAACGTTCCGGCATGGTTCCGGGCTTCCGTCACGCCGTCGGTGACCAGCAGCAGTGTGCTGCCCGCCGGGAACGGCCAGGCGGTGGGGCCGGTCCGCGCCGCGCCCAGCGTGCCCATCCCCAGCGGAAGGCCCGGATCACCGACCTCCAGTGCCTGCACCTCGTCGTCGTGGCAGAGGTACGGCGCGGGGTGGCCGCAGTTCAGCAGTCGCAGCGCCGTGGCACCCGGGGCGATTTCGCAGATCAGGGCCGTGATGAAGCCTTCGAGCCGGTTCTCCTCGGAGGTGTGCTCGCTCTCCCGCAACAGGGCGTGTTCCATCCGGTCGGCCAGCACCGTCAGCTCCGGCTCCTGCTCGGCGGCCTCACGGAACGCGCCGAGCAGCACCGATACCGCGCTCACCGCCCCCAGTCCCTTGCCGCGCACATCGGCGATCAGCAGCCGGACGCCGAACGGGGTGCGCTGGACGGCGTAGGCGTCACCGCCGATCCGGGCCTCGCTCTGCGCGGCCTGGTAGCGGGCGGCGATGGTCAGCGGACCGATGCGGTCCGGTGGCGCGGGCAGCACGGCGCGCTGGGCGGCCTCCGCCACCGACCGGACGACATCCAGGTGGCGTCCGTGACGGGCGATCACCCGGTTGACCCCGACGCCCATGAGCGCGGCGAAGAGGGTGTTGATGAGCTCCAGATGGCCTTCCAGGATGTCGGCGGTGCCGTCCTTCACCGTCAGCGCGAAGACGCCGACGATGATGGCGGCGCCGATCGCCAGGGTGTGCCGCAGGGAGAGCAGTGCACCGGCCGTCACGCTGGCCGCCGTCAGCATCGGGTCGCCCCAGTAGTCCGCCGGCGAGAACGCGTCCCAGACGAGCCCTCCGGCGACGAGGACGCTCGGAGCGAACTCGACGTATCGGGGCCATCGTGGGGAGAAAGAAGGCATAGATATTCCTGACCAGCCATCCATGTCGGGTAGTCAGGAATATGCCTGTTCCGGGCCGATTTATACAGCGCGCTCCGGTGGTCGGGCGATGCCGGCCGGGCCGCCCGCCGTGCGCACTCGGCCCACAGCCTGCGGCCACCGGCACCCCGGACGCCCGAACGTGTGTCACTCCTTCGAGGCGAGCCGGGCATGGGCACGGACATCCGCGTCCGGGTCGTCCGCGACCGCGGCCCAGGCCTGGCGGGCCTCCTCGCGGCCGGAGTGCGGGCGCAGCGCGAGCACCCCGGCCTTGCGCACATCCGCGTGCGGGTCGGCGAGCGCGGAGCGCAGCGCGGGCACGGCGAGTTCGGCGCCGGCGGCCGCCAGTGCCGTGGCGGCACCGGCCCGGACCTGCCAGGCCGGGTCGCCGAGCGCCGCGACGGCCGCCGTGTCGTACGGCGGTGGGCAGCCGGTGGTGGCCAGCGCCGCGAGCGCCGCGGCCCGTACGAGGAGATCCTCGTCGTGCAGCAGCACCGCCAGGTCGTCGGGGCCGCCGACCGTGCCGAGGCCGTGCGCGGCGGCGACCCGGACCTCGCGCGAGGGGTCCGCGGCAGCGCGTTGCAGAGCGTCGGAGGCGTCGACGGAGACCAGGGCGCGGACGGCCTGGATCCGCACCTCCACGGCAGGATCGGTGAGCGCGGTGACGAAGAGGGCCCGGTCGCCGAGGCGGAGCGTGCGCAGCACCTCCACGGCCGCCGAGCGGACGACGGCGTCGGGGCCGTGCACGGCGGCGGCCAGCGGCGTGCGCAGGTCGGGCTCCGGTGTCAGGACCTCGATCAGTTCCCGCAGCGAGGCACCGGCGGCGGCCCGTACGGCCGGGTCGGGATCGGCGAGGGCGGCGGCCAGGGCCCGGCCCGTGCCGGGCGGGACGCTTTCGGTGAGCGCGTCGACGGCGGCGCGACGGACGGCCGGGTCGGGGTCGGCGAGGTAGGGGCGCAGCGTCGGGAGGTCCGGCTGGTCCTCGGCGAGGGCGAGGAGTTCGAGGATGCGGGGGGAGGGGCCGGGCACGGGACCGGTCGCGGGAGGGTTCCCGGCCATGGCGCCGTCACCTGATGCCGCGCCGTCCGGCGCCGCAGCGCTCACCCCCTTTGGGCCCGCGCCCGTGGACCCCACCGGCGGCGTGTCCCTCCGCCCGGCCGTGGCGACCTGCTCCGGGTGGACCTCGCCGAGGAACCGGGGGGTGCCGCCCACCGGGGCGTACTCGTCGACCGGGACGAGATACGGCGCCACGGGCCTGGCCGTGAACTCCATCGCTCCCGCGGCGGACTTGCGCAGATCGAGGTGGTGCAGCCAGTCGTCGTCATCGGTCTTCGGGTGGTCCGTGCGCTCGTGGTAGAGGCCCCAGCGGGACTCGGTGCGGGCCAGCGACGACCGGGCGGCCATCTCGGCGCAGTCGCGGATGAAGCCGACCTCGGCGCAGCGCATCAGTTCGTGCGGTGTGCGGGCGCCCATGGCGGCGATATCGGCGTGCATCCGCTCGAAGTGCTCGACGGCCAGCGACAGCCGGGCGCCGCTCTTGGGCGGGGCGACATAGTCGTTGACGAAGCGGCGCAGCTTGTACTCGACCTGCGGCTGCGGCGGGCCGTCGGGGTTGCGCAGCGGCCGGTAGACCAGTTCGTGGGCCTCGTGCAGCTGGTCGGCGGGCAACTCGCCCTCATACGCGCGGTGGCGGGCCGCGTCCGCACCCGCGAGATCGCCGAAGACGAACGCGCCGATCATGTAGTTGTGCGGGACACAGGCCAGGTCACCCGCCGCATACAGACCCGGCACGGTGGTGCGGGCATGGTCGTCGACGCGTACGCCCGACGCCGAGTGACCGCCGCACAGGCCGATCTCGGAGATGTGCATCTCCACGTCATGCGTGCGGTAGTCGTGGCCGCGGCCGGCGTGGAACGTGCCGCGGGTGGGGCGCTCGGTGGTGTGCAGGATCGTCTCCAGGGCGGAGACGGACTCCTCCGGGAGGTGACTGAGCTTCAGATAGACGGGACCGCGTTCGGAGGCGACCTCGGCCGCGAACTCCGCCATCATCTGCCCCGACCAGTAGTCGGATTCGCCGAACCGTTCGCCGTGCCGGTTGACCTGGTAGCCGCCGAAGGGGTTGGCGACGTAGGCGCAGGCCGGGCCGTTGTAGTCCTTGATCAGCGGATTGATCTGGAAGCACTCGATGCCGGTCAGTTCGGCGCCCGCGTGATACGCCATGGCGTAGCCGTCGCCCGCGTTGGTGGGGTTCTCGTAAGTGCCGTAGAGGTAGCCGGAGGCGGGCAGGCCGAGGCGGCCGCAGGCACCGGTGGCGAGGATCACCGCGCCGGCCCGGACCGTGACGAACCGCCCCGTACGGGTGTGGAAGCCCGCCGCGCCCACCGCCCGGCCGCCGGAGGTCAGCACCCGCACCGGCATGATGCGGTTCTCGATGCGGATGCGCTCACGCATCTCGCGCCGGCGCAGCTGCCGGTAGAGGACCTTCTTGACGTCCTTGCCCTCCGGCATCGGCAGCACGTACGAGCCGGAGCGGTGCACCTGGCGGACCGCGTACTCGCCGTGCTCGTCCTTCTCGAACTTCACGCCGTACGACTCCAGCCGCTGCACCATCGCAAAGCCGCGGGTCGCGGTCTGGCGGACGGTGGACTGGTCGACGATGCCGTCGTTGGCGCGGGTGATCTCGGCGACGTAGTCGTCGGGTTCCGCGCGGCCCGGGACGACGGCGTTGTTGACCCCGTCCATGCCCATGGCGAGCGCACCGGAGTGACGGACATGTGCCTTCTCCAACAGCAGGACGGAGGCGCCGTGTTCGGCGGCGGTGAGCGCCGCCATGGTCCCGGCGGTGCCGCCACCGATCACGAGGACGTCGCAGGACAGCTCCTCGGCGGTGTCGAGGGAGGGGATCTCCATGGCTTCCGTGGTCTCCATGGCGGTGCCTTGCGGCATGGCGGTGCCTTTCGGTTGCCGGGTCACGTCGTATGACGCGCCCGTCACATCGGTCATGTCGTGGGTCATCCCGGGGTCTCGACACCGGGTCAGGGGCCGGGCCGGTCACCCAGCGACGCGAGGACTTCGCGGCGCAGCGCGACCGTCGCCGGATCGGCATGTGCCGCCCGTGCCCGTGGCCGCGGTACGTCCAGCACCCGGCCGGTGCCCAGCAGGGCGACCCGGTCGCCCAGGAACAGCGCCTCGTCCACGTCGTGGGTGACGAAGACGACGGTGGCGCCGGTACCGCGCAGCGCCGTCACCAGCAAGTCCTGCATGCCGGCCCGGGTCTGTGCGTCGAGCGCCCCGAACGGCTCGTCCATCAGGACCGCACGCGGCCGCCCGGCCAGCGCACGGGCCAGCTGGCTGCGCTGCCGCTGGCCGCCGGAGACATGGTGCGGCAGCCGTGCGGCGTGCTCGGTGAGTCCGACCCGGGCCAGCCAGTCGTCCGCCCGCGCGCGGCGCTCCGCGCGCGCCACACCCCGGATGGCCAGCGGGAGTTCCACATTGGCCCGCAGCGTGCGCCAGGGCAGCAGCGCATCCTCCTGGAAGATCAGCGCACGGTCGGCGGCGGGCCCACCGACCGGATCGCCGTCCTGGCTCAGCCGGCCGCCGAGCAGCGGCAGCAGGCCCGCCAGAGTGCGCAGCAGAGTGGATTTGCCGCAGCCGGACGGCCCGACGACCGTGAGGATCTCACCGGCGGCGACATCGAGGTCCAGGCCGTCCAGAACGGGGGCACCGGGCCGGCCCAGCACGGCGTCGTGGAGGACCAGCCGGAGGCCCGGGGCGGGTTCCTGTGCCGGAACCGCCGCGGTGATCTCGGTACGGGTCATGAGGGCTCTCCGATCGCCGTGCGGGCCACCCGCCACCGGAGTCGGCCGCCCGTGGGCGGAGAGGGGTCGTCCGCGGTCCGCGGCAGCCACCGCGTCACGCGCCGCCCCAGCAGTTCCACCGCCGTGGAGGTGAGCCGGCCGAGCAGACCGATCGTGGCCATGCCGACGAACACCCCCGGGTAGTCGACGATGGTGTAGTCCTGCCAGGTCCGGTAGCCCACGCCGTACTCGCCGGAGATCATCTCGGCGGAGATCACACAGATCCACGAGACACCGATGCCCACCGACAGCCCGCCGAGGATGCCCGGCAGCGCCCCCGGCAGCACCACCGACCACAGCACCCGCCACCGGCCCCCGCCCATGGTGCGGACCGCCTCCTCCCAGACGGGCGTCAGCGCCCGCACCGCATGCCGGGTGGAGACCGTCACGGGGAAGAACGCCGCGGCGAACGTGATGAAGACGATGCCCTGTTCGTTGCTGGGGAACAGCAGGATCGCCACCGGTACCAGCGCGATCGCCGGTATGGGGCGCAGCACTTCGAGCAGCGGGCCGAGCAGGTCGGAGGCGAGCGGGGAGCGGGCGACGGCGGTGCCGACGGCCACGCCCAGGACGGCGGCGAGGGCGAAGCCGCCGACGATCCGGGTCACGCTGTCGGAGACGTCCTGCCAGTACGCGGCGGTGCCGAGCCGGCGGGCGAACTCGTGGGCCGTCTCGGTGACGGTCGGGAACTGGGAGAACCGCAGCCACAGGTTCACCCGGAACTGGGCGAGCAACTGCCATACGGCGAGCGCCGCGAGGACCGCTGCCGTGCGCCGGGCGGGGCGGGCCCAGGCCCGCCGGTGCGGGCCCGCCCGTCCCGTCCGGACGGCCGTGGTGGTGGGCGCGCTCACCGGGCCTGCTCCAGAGCGGCGGCGTAGCTGAGGGGGCGCGCACCACGGTGCTTGCGCGTCCAGGCGTCGGCGGTGGCCCGTGCGGCGAAGGGCAGCAGCCGTGCGCCGTCGCGGACCCAGACGGCTTTGTCGGCGAACCAGCGGGTGCCGGTCGTCGCGTCGGCCACATACGCGGCCCGTACCTTGCCGTGGTGGGCGGCGGCGAACCGCAGCAGGGCGTCCGGGCCGGTGAAGGAGTGGGTACGGTCCTCGCCGCGCAGCCACACCTCGTCGGGCGACGGGTGGGCGGTGCTGTTCCGGGCCTTGGCGTACCCGCTGCCGTAACTCTGTTTGACGTAACGGTCATTGACAAAGGAGTCAACATTGACCGGCCCGGTCAGCTTGGCCGCGCGCAGCACGGTCACATCCTTCTTCAGCGCGGCGACCAGCTGCGGTTTGAGGGTCGGATCGAAGGTGGCGAGGCCGCCGGCGCCGTTGTAGAGGTAGACCACCTCGGGCGGCAGACCGGTGGCCTCGGCGACCCGCCGGGCGGCATCCACCGGGTGGGTCTGCAACGAGCGCGTCGCCTCCCGTTGCGCGGTGAGGAACGCCCGCACCACGGCCGGGCGCTGCGCGGCGAAGGCGTCGCGTACGGTCACACCGTGGAAGGTGGGCAGGTCGAGCGCGCCCCCGTCGTAGAGCGCCTGCGCCTTGCCCTGGAAGGCGAGCAGCCCCGGCCAGGCCACGAACTGGGAGAGGGCGTCCGCGCTGCCCGACTGGAGTGCCGAGGCCCCCACGGCCGGCTGCTGATTGAGTTTGTGGATGTCCTGTTCCGGATCGATCCCGGCCTGCCGCAGGGCCCGTACGAGAGTGCCGTCGGAGGCCGAGCCGACGCTGCTGGACACCGTCTTGCCGCGCAGGTCCGCAAGCGAGCGCAGGCCGGAACCGGGCTTGGTCACAATGGTGTTGAGCGCCCCGCGCAGGTTGTAGCCGGTGACGGAGACCAGCCGGGTCGGCGCGTGCAGCTGCCTGCCACGGGCGGCGTTGATGAGCAGCGGGAAGTCGCCCATCGAGCCGATGTCGACCTTCCCCGCGACCATCTGTGCGGTGATCGGTGCACCGGTCGCGTAGTCCTGCCACCGCACCTTGTACGTTCTGCCGTCGCGCTTGCCCTGGGCGCGCAGCGCACGTTCGAACAAGCCCAGCGAGCGCAGCAGGGTACCGGCGGTGACGGTGTTGATGGTCTTGGACTGGTAGCCGACGGTCACGGTGACGGTCTTGTCGTCCGAGGCGTCCGCGGCGCTGCCGCAGCCGCTGAGCGAGGCCGCCAGCAGAACGGCCGGGAGCGCCGCGGCGAGCGCCCTGCGGCGAGCGGCACGGGGTGTGGCGGAAGAAGGGGCGGGCGGGCGCCGGGAGGGGGAGGGGGACGGCACGAACGGGGAGCCCGTGGGTCGGGAGCTCATGAACGGGGGCCTCTCATCGCAACAAATAGGGCATGTTGACCGTGACCGCGCCGGTGGGACAGCGCGCGGCACACGGCCCGCAGTACCAGCACTCGTCGACGTGCATGTACGCCTTGCTGCTCGCCGGGTCGATGGCGAGCGAGTCCAGCGGGCACATGTCGACGCACAGCGTGCAGCCGTCGATGCACTTGGATTCGTCGATGGTCACGGGCACATCGGTGCGTTGGGGCGCAAGAGGCATGGCGGTCTCCAGGGCATGGCGGGGTAGGGGAGGGCGGGGAGGGAAGGCGGTCGTCGGGGCGGAGCGGGCGCGGGGGCTCAGATCGTGCGGTGCAACAGGCCCCGCATGGTGAGACGGTCACCGCGGAAGCGGATGAACTCCAGGTCGACGGGGGTCCCGTCGGCGAGATGGGTGAGGCGTTCGAGCATCAGCACGGCCGTGCCGCGCGGCGCTTCCAGTACGGCGGCGGAGTGCGCATCGGCGTTGACGGCCTCCAGGGTGATCTCGGCGGTGCCCAGAGGCTGTCCCGCCGTCTCCTCGATCAGCCGGAAAACGTCGTTGTTCTCCAGATCGGCGTCGAGCAGGGGCAGCCCGATGTCCATCGGGATATAGGTGAGGTCCAGGGAGAGGGGCAGGCCGTCGAGCCTGCGCAGCCGTTCCACGTAGAGCACCTCGCCGCGCGGCGGGATCCGCAGCCGGTCCGCCACCGGGGCCGGTGCGGCGACCGGGCTGATGGTGCGTACCTCGTTGGTGACCCGGCCGTGCGAGTGCAGGGTCTCGGCGAGACCCATCAACCGGTCGAGCGCATGCGGATACTTCTGGCCCACCACCACCGTTCCCACGCCCGGCTGGCGCGCCACGAGCTGCTCGGCACGGAGCAGGTCGAGGGCCTGGCGGACGGTGTTGCGGGACACGCCGTAGTCCGCGCCGATCACCTCCTCGTGCGGCAGCACCCCATCGGGGAAGAGGCCTCCGAGCACCTGGTGCCGCAGCAGGTCGGCGAGCTGCCGGGCGCGGTCCGCGCGGAGCCGGCGACGGCGCGCGGCGGCTACCGGAGTGGTGTGCTGGCGGGTGCGTTCGGCTGGCATGCGGTGGACCCTACCGAGCGGATCCGGCCCGTGGTGTTGCCGCAGTATTGCGCCACCTACCGCCGTGCGAACGGCGGCTGTGACCTGGGAGTACGGCGCTGCCGCGGCAAGATCTGCCACCCCGGACACGGCCGCCCGGAACCCCCGCGCCGACCCTCCGATACTCCCGCGGCCGCCTTTCCGGTTGCTCCGCGGCACCGCGGATGCGGCCGTCCGGCCCAGCGAATGCGGCCGTCCGGCGTCCGTGTCGCCGGGCGGTCCGCGCCGACCTCCGGATAGCGTCGAAGCCCAGTACAACGCCGCCCCGACCCGAGCCGCACCGCCCGGCGCCGCCGCCGAGCAGGCGTGGCCACCGGCGGAGCGGGCCCCGCCGCGGTGCCGGGCGGCCGACGAGGAGGTGGGCGCGTGGCGGCCGTGGTGTTCGCGTTGCTCGCGGCCGCCAGCAATGCGCTGGCCACGGTGCTCCAGCGACGCGCGGCCCGCACGGTCCCGCTGTCCACCGGGCTGCGCCTCGGTCTGCTCGTCGATCTGCTGCACCGTGCCGTCTGGCTCGGCGGGATGCTCGCGGTCATCGCCGCGGCCTGCTTCCAGGCGCTGGCCCTGTCGCAGGGAGCGCTGTCGGTGGTGCAGCCCCTCTTCGTCCTGGAACTCCCCCTGGCCCTGCTCATCGGACGGGTCATCCTCGGCGGACACATCTCCCGCGGTGGATGGACGGGGGTGGCGCTGCTCGTCGTCGGCCTCGGCTGCGCCCTCGCGGCCGCCGCGCCCACCATCGGCACCGACCATGCCGCGTTCAGCAGCTGGGTGCCCGCGCTCGTGGTCTGCGCCGCGGTGATCGCCACGGCGGCCGCTGCCGCACTCCGCCGTGGCGAGGGCGGTGTACGGGCGGCCTGCTTCGCCGGGGCGACGGCGGTCGCCTACGCGCTCACCGCGGCGTTGATGAAGGACGCCACCCACGCCTGGCAGACCGGCGGCCCCGCCGCGTTCTTCACGGCGTGGCAGACCTACGGCTTCGCCGCCGCCGGGGTGACGGCCCTCTTCCTGCTGGAGAACGCCATGCAGTCGGGCCCGCTGACCGCCTCGCAGCCGGTCCTCACCCTCGGAGACGCGCTGGTGAGTCTGTCGCTGGGCGTCACCCTCTACGACGAACGGGTCCGGACCGCCTGGTGGCTGATCCCCGAATGCCTCGGCATCGCGCTGGTCCTGTGGGGCGCCGTGCTGCTCTCCCGCGTCGCGCTGGCCCGGGACCTGACCGGGGTTCAGGACAAGACGCCCGCGGCCGCCCGCGAGAGCGGTGCGGAGCCCGGACCGGCGGATACGTGAGCGCCGTGCGGCGCCCCGCGGCACCCCTGGACAGGGTCGCGGCCGGACGCTGTCGCCTCACAGCATGACGTGCTTGACCCAGAAGTCGTCCGGCCCGAGGCCGAGCGCGCGGGCCGGCCGTGGCGCCGGCTCCAGCGGGGTCGGCCATGTCCCGAGCACTGCCCGTGCCGGGGCGCCACTGCCCGAACTCATCGGCTACGTCCTTCCGTCGGCCCTGATCTCGTCGTCCGCCCGCCAGCGTGTCATGCCGTGCCCGCCGGCGGGCTCCCTTCAGCCGGCGGCCTCCGCACCGGCGTCGTCCATCAGGCCCACGAACATCGTCCGGTGCAGCTGGTCGACATGCCGCCGGGCGACCTCGGTCGCGCCCACCGGATCACCGCGGCGCAGGGCGTCGACCAGAGCGCGGTGTTCGCAGTTGGACCGCTGGAGGGTGTCGAGCGGATAGGGCAGGTAGTAGCGGTAGAGGTCCTGGAGCACCGCGCCGTACGGTGCGGCGGCGAAGGCGACGCCCGTGGCGTCCGCCACCGCGAGGTGGAACCGTTCGTCGTGGCTGCGGAACTCGGTCCAGCTCCCGGCCGCGTCCATCTCGCCGACCAGTTGGTCGAGGACGTCGAGGGCGGCTTCGCCTGCCTGGAGGGCCGCCAGATGGGCGATCCCGCATTCGAGGACGAGCCGGTGGTCGATCAGCCGGTGGACCTCGGCCGCTGCCGCCCGGTAGGCCGCGGCCTCGGTGACCGTCCCCTTCGCGGGCCGCTCGGCGACGAGGGTGCCGCCGGTCCGGCCGCGCCGGCGTTCCAGCACGCCGTCGGCGTGCAGCGAGGTGAGTGCGCGGCGGACGGTGATGTCCCCGACGCCCAGTGCCGCGGCGATCTCGTCGGTCGGCGGGAGGCGCTCGCCGGGTGCCAGCAGGCCGAGCTCGACGGCGAGGGCGATACGGGCGCGCACCGTGTCCAGGGCGGAGAGCCGTTGGATGCCACCCAGTGGCGGGGCATTCAGGCCCCGCACCGCGGCCTCGGCGTCCGTGGCGTCGGGAAGGTGTCCGGGCATGACTCACTCTAACAAACATCTCATTATGAGATCTCTTGAATAAGAGCTCATCTTGCTCTAATTTCATGCGGGTCCTGAAGTCCACCCCCGCGGCCCGTCGGCCACACCGCCGTCCGGCCACTGAGAACGCAGGTGAGACCCGTGTCCCGACCCCTGCCCGTAGCCCTCGTCCAGGCACCGCCCCGCCCGGCCACGGCGCCCTTGTCCGGCTTCGCCGCGGAGGTCGGGGAGCTGATCGCGCGCTTCCCGCAGACCCGGCTCGTCGTCTATCCCGAGCTCCATCTGTGCGGCGTGACCGGGGGCGCCGACGGGTCCGAGGCCGAGCTGCGGGCGGCGGCCGAACCGCTGGACGGTCCCCGCGCGAGACAGCTCGCCGAGCTCGCCGGCGATCTGGGCATCTGGCTCGTACCCGGCAGCGTCTGCGAGCGGGGACCGGACGGCGAACTGTTCAACACGGCGCTGGCCTTCTCCCCGGAGGGCCGTCCCGCCGCCTCGTACCGCAAGATCTTCCCGTGGCGGCCGCACGAGCCCTACGACGCCGGGGACCGCTTCGTCGTTCTCGACCTGCCGGGGACCGGCCGGGTCGGCTTCTCGATCTGCTACGACGCCTGGTTCCCCGAAGTGGCCCGCCACCTCGCCTGGATGGGCGCCGAGGTGATCATCAACCCCGTCATGACCACCACTGCCGACCGCGCCCAGGAACTGGTGCTCGCCCGCGCCAACGCCATCGTCAACCAGGTGTTCGTGCTCAGCGTCAACACCGCGGGACCCACCGGCACCGGCCGCAGTCTCGTCGTCGACCCCGAAGGCCGGGTACGCACCGAGGCCCCCGACCAGGGGCCCGCCGTCCTCACCGATGTGCTGGACCTCGACGACGTCACCCGGGTACGGGAGTTCGGTACGGCCGGGCTGAACCGTATGTGGGACCAGTTCACCGACACCGACGCTCCGCTGGAACTCCCGCTCTACGACGGACGCATCGACCCACGCCGCTGGCGGCCCGCCGGCCCCGCCCCGTTCCCTCGCGGCACGGGCAGCTGACCGCCCGACCCCTTCCCACCCCGTATCGCGGCACATCCCCCGGAGCCACCCATGGACCCCTCCGAGCACACGCTCGCCCGCACCCTCACCCTCAAGTCCGTCGTCCTGTTCGGGCTCGCGTACATGACCCCGCTGATCGTCCTGGGGACCTTCGGCGTCGTGGCCGACACCACCGGGGGTGCCGTTCCCACGGCCTATCTCCTCGCCCTGTGCGCCATGCTGTTCACCGCGCACAGCTACGGGAAGATGACGGCCGCATACCCGGTCGCCGGGTCGGCGTACACCTACGTCAGGGAAGCCATCGACGGACGCGTCGGCTTCCTCGTCGGCTGGGCGACGCTGCTCGACTACTTCTTCCTGCCCATGGTCATCTGGCTCATCGGCGGCGCCTACCTCCAGGCGGAGTTCCCCGACGTCCCGTTCTGGGTGTGGATCCTCGGCTTCATCGTGCTGACCACGGCGCTGAACGTCCGGGGCATCAAGACCGCGGAACGCGTCAACGACCTGCTGATGGTCTTCCAGTTCCTGGTGATCGCGTTCTTCGTGCTGCTGTCCCTGCGGCATGTCGTCCAGCTCGGCGGAGCAGGCGCACTCGCCGACAGCACGCCCTTCGCCAACCACGCCACCACCCTGGCCGGCATCTCGGCGGGCGCCGCCATCGCGGCCTACTCCTTCCTCGGCTTCGACGCGGTCACCACCCTCACCGAGGAGACCATCGAGCCGAAGCGGACCATGCCCCGCGCCATCCTCCTCGTCGCACTCATCGGCGGCGGCATCTTCGTCGCGGTGGCCTACGCGACCCAGCTGGTCCACCCGGGCAGCGTCTTCACCGATGCCGACTCCGCGGCCTTCGAGATCGCCCGGGTCATCGGCGGGGACGTCTTCGCGTCGGTCTTCCTCGCCGGCCTGGTCGTCGCCCAGTTCGCCTCCGGCATCTCCGCCCAGGCCAGCACCTCCCGGCTGCTGCTCGCCATGGGCCGCGACTCGGTCCTCCCGCGCAGGACCTTCGGGTGGATCCACCCCCGTCTGCGCACCCCCGTCTTCAACATCCTGCTCACCGGCGCCGTCGGCCTCATCGCCCTGCGCATGAACGTGGCCACCTCCACGTCCTTCATCAACTTCGGCGCCTTCACCGCCTTCACCTTCGTCAATCTCAGCGTTCTCGCCACCTACCTCCGCAGCCGCCGGGCCGGTGGCCGACCCCGCGTGCTGCCCTATGTGATCGCCCCGGTCCTCGGCGCCGCCGTCGACATCTGGCTGCTGGCCCATCTCGACTCCAAGGCCCAACTCCTGGGCCTGATCTGGCTGGCCGTGGGCGTCTGCTACCTCACGTACCTCACGAAGGGCTTCCGCAGGCCGCCGCCGAAGATGGACCTCACCGAGGACTCCCGTACCGCCGCAACCGCCTGAAGCCCGCCCGGCAGACCCACCGGGGCGCTGTTGCCGGAAGCCGTGTGATCATCTCGGGATGAGTGCGAGTGGCGGGGCAGCAGTGCCCGGGTACGGGACGGAAGCGGCCGAGGGCCCTGCTTTCGTGGGGGAGTTCGAGGTACATCTCACGGTCCGGGACGACGGGGGCCGCGGGGCGGCCGGGGCGCTGGCCGCATACGCGGCGGCCCATTGCCTCACGTGCGTACACATCCTCCTGGAACAGGGGGACGTGCCCTCGCAACCGATGCTGACCCTGCACGGGTCCGGGACGTACGCGAAGGTCCGGACCGAAGCCGCCGCACGGGCGGACGGGCTGCGCGCCGCGGGCTTCGACGTGGTGCGGACGAAGATCGAGGCGACTCCGTGGACCGCGGGCGTACCCGGCACGGACGACGAGGCCGCGGGGCTCGGCCCCGGGTACTACTTCGAGCATCACCTCAAGCTGGTGCTCGCGCGCTCCGCTCCCCTCGACTCCCTGCTCGCCGTCGTCGTCGGGCACGGTGCGCACCTCTCGCGGAACGCACGCCGGGTGCGGTCCGACGGCAGGGCGGAGCGGTTCGTGACACAACGGTGCAGGATGGTGGGCCTGGCGACCGCAGGGCGGCGGCTGGACGCCTTGTCGGCGCAGCTGCGCGCCGCGGGATACCAGCTCGCCTCCGTCGAGCGGGAGTTCGTGGTGCACGACGGGAATCCGGCGCTCGACGCCGGCTGGCTGGACGGGGAGTTCGCGATGGCGGGGGAGGGGATCGGCTCGTGACAGGGACCGACGAGACGGGTGCGGCGTCGGAGTGGCAGGCGTTCCGGTACGGACCGTGGGCGGACACCGAGGTCGTGCCGCGGGCCAGGCCCGACGAGGCGACGCGGGCCGAGATGGATCTGCCCACCACCCTGCTTCCCGTACCGGATGACGGTGTGGTGCAGCGACCGGTCTTCGACCCCGCGGCGACCCACCATGCCTTCGGGATGCGCCTGGGTGAGCCCGGCTTCGCGGACACGGCGGTCGGCGAGCGGTGGTACGAGGCGCGGCGGCATGCCCTGCATCACGTACTCACCGCGCTCGCGCAGTCCCCCTGGGCCGGCCATCTCGTGCTCCGCGGCAGCATGCTGCTGAAGGAGTGGTTCGGGGACGCGGCACGCGAGCCGGGGGACCTCGACTTCGTCGTGGTACCCGAGAACTGGCAGCTGGAGGACGACCGTACGGACCGGATGCTCGACGGCATCGCCGCCGCGGCCGAGGCGCTGTCCCACCGCGGCGGCCCGGTACGCCTCGACGCGCGTGCCGCCGTCGGCGACGAGATCTGGTCGTACGACCGGGTGCCGGGCCGGCGGCTGGTCATCCCGTGGACGGCCGAAGCCGACGGCGTCCCGGCGGGCAGCGTGCAGCTCGACTTCGTCTTCAACGAGCGCCTCCCCGCGCCCGCGGAGCCCGCCGAGATCCGCGGGCCCCAGGGCACGGCACCTGTGGTGGTCCGAGCGGCGACCCGTGCGCTGTCGCTCGCCTGGAAGGTGTTGTGGCTGGTGAGCGACAGGCACCCCGAGGGCAAGGACCTCTACGACGCCGTCCTGCTCGCGGAGAGCACCGAGTTGCCTTTCGCCCTGCTGCGCGAGGTGTTCCGGGGTGTGGAGGACGGCTGCTACGACCGCTCTCCGGTGCTGCTGCGGACCATCTCCGAGATCGAACGCGACTGGTCCGAGTTCCGCAAGGAGTACCCGCCGCTCGCCGGGACCGTGGCAGCGGATCCCTATGGCGAGCACCGGTACGTCCATCGTCTCGTGACGGCCCTGGAGCCCACCTTCGCCTGCGACGACGGCAGCGGCGCCACCGCCGAATACCGGCAGCGGGCCGCCTGGTTCGCGTCGCTGACCGCGGAATGCGCCGGGGTTCTTGCCGAGCGAGGTATGGACGCGGTGCAGGACCTGCTGCTGGAGCGGCGGATCGGGTTCGAGAACACGGTCGTCCTCACCCGGGAGTTGTCCGGCCGCGACGGATGCACGCTGCGGGATGCGGCCGCCGTGGTGGCGGAGTTCCGCAGGGATCATCCGGCGGTCGCCCGGTGGACGTGGCTGCTCACCGACCCGGACGAGGCGGTGCAGGAGCTGAGCGGGGGCGAGGCCGGCACGCCGGGCTGAGCGGGGGCTCCCCGCAGTTCGCGCCCGTCCTGGAGAAGGTCCGCGTGCCCCGCACCGGGCCGGGCCGGCCGCGTACCAGGCCCGATCGCATGCGTGCCGGCAAGGCGTGTGCCTCCCGCTACGAGGCGACGGTCCTCGTCGCTGCCACCGACGAGTGGCTGTGACTGTCTGACGTCCCGCTCGCGGTTTCCTCAGGGCCTGGCCGTAGGGGACGATTCATGCGAGCTGTAGTGATCGACTCTGCTGGACATTTACATCTGGAGCAACGCCCGGACCCGGTGGCGGGACCGGGAGATGCGGTGGTCCGCGTGCGCGCCGCCGGTCTCAACGCCGCCGACCTACAGCAGGCACGGGGGGACTATCCGGCACCGCCGGGATGGCCGGCCGACGTGCCCGGCCTGGAAATCGCCGGTGAAGTCGAGGACGTGGGGAGCGCCGTTACCGGGATCTCCACCGGAGACCGCGTCATGGCGCTGGTCGGTGGCGGCGGTCACGCCGAGCGGATCGCCGTCCCTGCCGATCTCCTGCTTCCGGTGCCAAATGCCCTGTCCTGGCAGGAGGCCGGCGGCTTCCCGGAGGCCTTCAGCACCGCCTGGGACTCGCTGGTCACCCAGGCCCAGGTCCGCGCGGGCGACCGGGTGCTGATCACCGGAGCGGCAGGCGGCGTGGGAACGGCCATGGTGCAGGTTGCCGCGGTTTCCGGAGCGCATGCCGTGGCAAGTGTGCGCCGCCCCGAGCTTCACCACCAGGTGAGGGCGCTCGCCCCGGACGGTGCACGCGTCGACGTCGTCACTCCCGCCGATGAGGCGCAGCACGGGCCGTACGACGTGATCGTGGAACTCGTCGGCGGACAGGACTGCCTGCAACGGGTCACCCTGCTGCGCAGCCGCGGCAAGGTTCTCATCGTCGGGGTGCAGGCCGGCGCCACGGTCCCGCTGCGGATGTTCGACCTCATGCTGGTGCGCGGCCATCTGATCGGAACGACCCTCCGCGGCCGCACACACGCGGAGAAGGTGCTGCTCGCCGACCTCGTTCGCACCTCGGTCGTTCCCCTGCTCGCCCAAGGCCGCTTGCGGGTCCCCGTGGACACGGCCTTCTCCCTCGACCGGTACGCCGAGGGTTACGCCCGGCTCGCCGGCCCGGGAAAGTTCGGCAAGGTCATGCTGACGTGCGGGTGACGGTGCGCTTTCGATACGCGCCCCAGGGGAGAGACACCCCCTGGAGGAAGGCTCCCCTGGAGAAAACATCTCCTGGCGGAGGACGTCTCCTTATCCCGTGCCGCTGATGCGCTCCGGCTCGATGACGAAGAGCACGCGCTCCTCGTCGCGGCCCCCGTACCAGGGGTAGGGCTTGCCGAGGTACTTCTGGGCGAGCTGCTCGATGTGCTCGACCGCGCCCTCGGTCGTGGTCTCCACCACCCGGCCGCGCACCTGGAAGTAGCGCGAGGGGTTGTCCGGGTCGGAGACGGCGACGGCCACGCGGGGGTCGCGCCCGATGTTCCGGGTCTTCACATGGCTCCGGACGCTGTTGATCAGCACATGGGTGCCGTCGGTGTCGACCCAGGTCTGGGTCACCTGAGGGGAACCGTCGGGCATCGAGGTGGCCAGAAAGCAGGTGCTCGGCCGGCGCAGAAGGGCGAGAAGTTCAGAGGGAAGGTGCACAACGGTCTCCCGGCCGGTCGGAGCGGCGGCGGTGTGGTGCTCCTGTGCCGCCGGGTGTTCATGCGCTGCTCGTGAGGGGCGTGGTGGAGCATATACGGGCTGGTCCGCGCCGTGATCTTCGGGCGGCGCGCGGGAGGGGCCCGACGGACAGGGCCCCGAAGCGGGACCTTGCCGGCCGCGGTCTCGTGTCCGCCGTCCTCTTCCCCGGGTGCCGTGGGCAGCTGCACTCCCACCCCATTCCCGCACCGGTGACCCGGTGTTGGGTGGCGCGCAGCAGTTGTATCCAGCCGCTATGCTTGCTGGATACAAGCAATGTATTCGGCGGAACGACGACATCACCGCGAAGGATCACGACGATGAGTAAGGGCACGGTCCATGCATGCGACCGGGCTGCCGCGCAGGTCACCGCCTCGTCGAGGCTGGACGAGGCGGCCGCCGGGCTGGGGACCGAGATCGTCCGCTTCTCGCGGCTGATCGCGGCATGGAAGCAGCGGGCCAAGACCGACGGCGGCGCCGCCGACCGGGTGCTGCTGGCCAGGCTGGTGGTCGGCGGGGACCAGCGGGCGACCGATCTGGCCGCCGACGCGTTCCTCGATCTGTCGACCGTCAGCCGTCAGGTGCGTTCGCTGGTCGAGCGGGGCCTGGTGGCCCGTCGCCCCGATCCGGAAGACCGCCGTGGGTCCTTGCTGGCGGCGACCGGGGCGGGGCGCGCCGCTTTTGCGCACTACCGGGCTCAGCGCGACGCCGAACTGGCCGGGCTCCTCGAACCGTGGTCGCCCCAGGACCGGGCCGACCTGATCCGGTTGCTGGGCCGTCTCAACGAGGACATGGCAGGACGACAACACACACGGCTGACGCCCGGGGGAGACCAGGGAGCCGCCGTGGAGCAGGGAGACATACGTACATGAGCACAGCCACCTCCCCGCCCGCCGCGGGAGCCGAGGCGATACCCGAACCTGGAATCCTGAGCCACCGTCAGATCCTCACCATCCTCAGCGGCTTGATGCTGGGGATGTTCCTCGCCGCGCTCGACCAGACCATCGTCAGCACCTCCATCCGGACCATCGCCGACGATCTGCACGGCCTCAGCCAGCAGGCCTGGGCGACCACCGCCTACCTGATCACCTCGACGATCGCCACTCCGCTGTACGGCAAGCTGTCCGACCTGTACGGCCGCAAGCCGTACTACCTGGCCGCGATCACCATCTTCGTCGCGGGGTCGGTGCTGTGCACGTTCTCCACCTCGATGACCGAACTCGCCGCGTTCCGGGCGATTCAGGGCCTGGGTGCCGGTGGACTGATGTCGCTGGCACTGGCGATCATCGGTGACATCGTCCCGCCGCGGGAACGTGCCCGGTACCAGGGCTACATGCTGGGCACCTTCGCCACCTCCAGCGTGGCCGGGCCGCTGATCGGCGGGGCGCTCGCCGGACAGGACCAGCTGCTCGGCATCACCGGCTGGCGCTGGGTCTTCCTGGTCAACGTGCCGATCGGCATCGTCGCGCTGTTCGTGGTCGCGAAGGTGCTCAACATCCCGCACACCCGGCGCGATCACCGCATCGACTGGTGGGGAGCGTTCACCATCTCCCTCGGCGTCGTTCCGCTGCTGCTCGTCGCGGAGCAGGGCCGGGAGTGGGGCTGGGACTCGTCCCGGTCGATCGCCTGTTATGGCATCGGTGTCGTCGGCATCATCGCCTGGATCTTCGTCGAGCGGTGGATCGGCGATGACGCGCTGATCCCGATGCGGCTGTTCCGCAACGGCACCTTCAGCAAGACCAGTCTGCTGTCCGTGCTGATCGGTATGGGCATGTTCGGCGGGATGCTGATGATCCCGCAGTACCTCCAGATCGTGAAGGGCGCCAGCCCCACCAAGTCGGGTCTGGAAATGCTGCCGTTGATGGCGGGCATGATGATCGCCTCGATCGCCTCGGGCCAGATCACCGCCAAGACCGGCCGCTACAAAATCTTCCCGATCATCGGCACCGCGCTGATGATCGCGGCGATGCTGCTCTTCCACTTCAGGGTCCAGTGGGACACGCCGCTGTGGGAGACCATGGCGTACATGCTGGTCTTCGGCCTCGGCCTGGGCGGCTGTATGCAGACCCTGGTGCTCGCCGTACAGAACGCGGTGCCCCCGCGGGACATGGGCGTGGCGACCGCCTCGTCCACGTTCTTCCGTCAGATGGGTGCCACCGCGGGTACCGCGATCTTCCTGTCGGTGCTGTTCAGCACGGTCGGTGACAAGATCTCCGCGGCGTTCAAGGACGCCGCCTCCACCGAGCGTTTCCAGGCCGCGCTGCACGACCCCGCGGTGCTGCACGACCCCGCCAACAAGCCCGTGCTGGACATGCTCAAGCACCCTGGCAACGGCAACTCCTCGGGTGTGCTCAGCGATTCGTCGTTCATCCAGCACCTCGACCCCCGGCTGGCCGAGCCGTTCAAGCGCGGCTTCGCCGACTCGATGCACACCGTGTTCCTCATGGGCGCGATCGTCGTGGCCGTGGCCTTCCTGCTGATGTGGTTCATCAAGGAGGTGCCGCTGCGGCAGATCTCCGGTCTGCAGGCCCGTGCGCAGGCCGACGCCGAGGCGGAGTCCGCCAAGGACGCGGCAGGCGCCGTCGACGGTGCGGCGCACGGTGCGGAGGGCACGGCGGAGGGCGCGGACACACGGACGGCGGCCGAGCCGGCCGATGTCCCGGTCGCCGACGCCGTGCCGGTCCTCGCCGCGATGCCCGCGGGCTCCGCGGACCGCGGAACCGGTGCGACCGGTCCGGTGATCCGCGGGACGGTGCGGGACGGCGACGGCAGGCCGGTGGCGCAGGCCGCGGTCACCCTCATCAGCGTCGGCGGCCGGCAGCTCGGCCGTACGTCGTCCGGGGCCGACGGTGGCTATGCGCTGCCCACGACGGGTGCCGGCACCTATGTGCTGATCGGCTCCGCGGGGGCCCGCAGGCCGCAGGCCGTGACCGTGGTGGTGGGCGGCGAGCCCGTCTCGTTCGACCTGACCCTGAGCGGTGCGGCGGGTCTCTCCGGCGAGGTCCGCGAGGAGAAGGGCGACGACCCGGTGGCCGGCGCACTCGTCGTGGCCACGGACGTACGCGGCGAGGTCGTCGCCTCGGGCGTGGCCGGCCAGGACGGCGGCTTCGCGTTCGGGGAACTGACCCCGGGCAGCTACACCCTGGCCGTCAGCGCCGAGCACCACCGCCCGTCCGCCCTCCAGGTGGAGGTCACCACCGGCAACCGCAACTGGTACGAGGTACGGCTGACGCTCGGCGCCCAGGTCCGTGGCACCGTCCGGACGGCACGCGGCGGACCGGTGGACGACGCCCGGGTGACCCTGCTGGACCCGGCAGGCGACGTGGTCGCCATCGCCACCAGCGGTCAGGACGGGGAGTACGTCTTCACCGACCTCGACAGCGGTGAGTACACCCTGATCGCCGCCGGCTATCCGCCGGTCGCCGCCCCGCTGCATGTGGGGGCTGCCGGACAGAGCGCGTTCGACATCGAGCTCAGCCACGACCCGGCGAGCTGACGAACGGCGAACGATGCAGGTGAGGGGCCCGGCGGGGAAGGCGCGGCGGGCCCCTCACCCGTGACCGGCCGGCACGCGGGGCCTATCGCACAGGGCGCCGGAGCACCCGCGGCACCCCGCTCCCGGGCCGGGCGCCCCCACCGGGTTTGGCGCTGCCGCCCCGCCCTACGTAAAGTTCCGCCGAAGCTTGAATAGAACACACGATCCCAGGGAAGCGGCAGCGGCAATGACGGTGACCGAAACAGGCCGGGCCGATGGCACGGGTATCGACTCGGAGCGGATGGCGGTCTGTCTGAGCGTGCTCGAGGAGCTCGACGCGCTGCCCGTCGACCACCCGGACGCGATCGCCATACGGCGCGCCACCGCCGGTATCTACCGCTCGGTGAAGCAGCGCCGCCGCCAGGAACGCCGGGCGGCCAAGACCGCCAACGACAGGGCCGTGACCGCGGCCACGGCCACCGGTGCGCCCGACCGGATCGACGACGAGACACAGGGACTGGCCCTCACCAGCTCCGTGACCACGGAGATCGCCGGAATCCTGGAGCGGCCCAGGTCCTGCTACACCTGCAAGTCCCGCTACGTCGAGGTCGACGCCTTCTATCACCAGCTCTGTCCGCCCTGCGCCAAGGAGAACCGGTCCCGCCGCGACGCCCGCACGGACCTCACCGGCAGGCGCGCGCTGCTCACCGGCGGCCGGGCGAAGATCGGCATGTACATCGCCCTCCGCCTGCTGCGCGACGGCGCCCACACCACCATCACCACCCGTTTCCCGAGTGACGCCATCCGCCGCTTCAAGGCGATGCCGGACAGCGCGGAGTGGCTGCACCGACTGAAGATCGTCGGCATCGATCTCCGTGACCCGGCCCAGGTCATCGGGCTCGCCGACGCGGTGAGCGCCGAGGGCCCCCTGGACATCCTGATCAACAACGCCGCCCAGACCGTCCGCCGGTCGCCCGAGGCGTACGGGCAGCTGCTCGCCGCCGAGTCCGCCCCGCTGCCCGCCGGGGAACTGCCCGCCTCCCTCGTCCTCGGCCACTTCGGCAGCGGTGCCCCCGCCGCCCTCACCGCCGCATCCGCCACACACAGCACCTTGACTGCCGAGGACATCACCGCCCTCGCCCTGACCACCGGCTCCACCTCGCCCGCCCGTATCGAGGCGGGTACCGCGATCGACGCCGGCGGCCTGGTACCGGATCTGCACGCGACCAATACCTGGATCCAGAAGGTGGACGAGGTCGACCCGGTCGAGCTCCTGGAAGTCCAGCTGTGCAATATGACCGCGCCCTTCCTGCTGGTGAGCAGGCTGCGCCCGGCGATGGCCGCGGCCGCCGCACGCCGCAAGTACGTGGTCAACGTCTCGGCGATGGAAGGCCAGTTCAGCCGCGGCTACAAGGGCGCGGGCCATCCGCACACCAACATGGCCAAGGCGGCGCTGAACATGCTCACCCGCACCAGCGCCCGGGAGATGCTGGAGAGCGACGGCATCCTCATGACGGCCGTGGACACCGGCTGGATCACCGACGAGCGCCCGCACCCCGACAAGATGCGACTGGCCGAAGAGGGCTTCCACGCTCCCCTCGACCTGGTCGACGGGGCGGCCCGGGTGTACGACCCGATCGTCCGCGGCGAGATGGGCGAGGATCTGTTCGGCTGCTTCCTGAAGGACTACGCCCCCGCGGCCTGGTGATCCGGACCGCCGGTCGCCGCAGGCCGGAGGGGGTTCCCGGCGTGCGGTCCGACCGGCGGCTCCTCGCCGGTTCCCGGTACGGGAAGACTGGTACGCAGCCTTCCCAGGAGGGCTCTGGCGGCGGGGCCGGCGGGCCCCTCCGTCCGCCAGGTCAGGGCGACCCGGCCGCGTGGCCGCGGCGCGGTGATCTCCAGAATCCGCAGACCGGCCGCTGAGGCCTCGGCCGCCGGCAGCACTGGGATGACGGCCACGCCGAGGCCCCGGGCCGCGAGCCGCGCCAGCACATGAGGGGCGGCCGCCTCGAAGGCGATACGGGGGCGGATCCCCGCTTCCGCGCAGGCACGTTCGAGCACCCCGCGCAGACCCGTACCGCGCGGCAGACTGATCAACGGGCGCTCGCGGAGGGCGGCCAGCGGGACGCTCGTACGGTCCGCGTGCGCCGCCAGGAGGGGGTCGCCCGGCGCGACGGCGGCGACCAGGGGCTCGTCGACCACGACCTGGCAGGAGACGCCCGGCGGCGGTTCCTCGGCCGCGAGGCCGAGCACGGCGATGTCGAGGTCACCGTCGTGCAGGGCGGCGAGCATCCGCTCGGAGGTGTCTTCGGTGAGGGAGATCTCGACCTGCGGGTGCTCATCGTGGAAGTCGGCCAGCAGGGAAGCCAGATCGAATCTGCGGGTGCTGGCCCCCGATACCAGGCCGACCCGGACGCGACCGCGGAGCAGCCCGCTGAATTCGTCCACGGTCTGCCGTATCTCCTCGACGGCGCCGAGCGCGGCCCGCGCATACGTGAGGACGGCCTCGCCCACCTCCGTCAGGGTCACCGAACGGCCGGAGCGGTCCAGGAGCGGCTGCCCCAACTCCCGCTCCAGCTGCCGGATCTGAGCGCTCACCCCGGGCTGCGCCAGATGCAGCCGAGCGGCGGCACGGGTGAAGTTGGCCTCCTCCACCACGGCGACGAAGTACTGCAACTGCCGAAGTTCCATAACTCCTGATTCTAAAGAGGAGAACAGCCAGCTCTTGGACTTATGGCGAAGGGCGCAAGATCCTTGCAATCAGGGGAAGTTCGAGAGCCGGATGCCCTGGGGGAGGAGAACACGGATGACGCAGAGGACTGTCGAAGCGGCGATCGCGGCCGAACGCCGGGAACTGGCGGACCTGTTGGACGGCCTGACGGACGGGCAGTGGGAGGCGCCGACACTGTGCGCGGGGTGGCGGGTGCGGGATGTCGCAGCCCATATGTCGATGGGGTTCCGCTATTCGCTCCCCAAGATGGCCGCCGAACTCTTCAGAGCGAGGGGGAACATTCACCGGATGGCCGACCGGTGTGCCCGCAGGGACGCGGCCGCCGCCTCGACCGGCGAGCTCGCCGACCACCTCCGGGACAATGCGCACCACCCCTGGAAGCCGCCGGTAGGCGGCATCACGTCGGCGCTGGGGCATGACGTGGTCCACGGCCTGGACATCACCGTCGCCCTCGGCCTCGACCGGCGGGTTCCCGAGGACCGGGTGCGCATCCTCCTGGAGAAGGTCACCCGCAAGTCCGCCGCATTCTTCGGAGCCGACCTCGGCGGTACCGAGCTCCGGGCCGACGACCTCGACTGGTCCTTCGGCACCGGAACGCCGCTGTCCGGCGCGGCCCAGGATCTGCTGCTGGTCGCGTTCGGCCGCAAGCTCCCGCCCGGCCGCCTGCACGGTGAACGGCACCAGCAGTTCGTCACCGGCTGACCCGCACGGCACGACCGCCGGGGGCCAGCCGGCCCGGCGCAGCCCCCGGCCCGGCGCCCTCGGGCCCGGCACCGCCGGCGAGGATCAGCCGTCCAGCCCGTGGCGTGCCAGCAGCGGCGCGAGCTCCGGGTCCCGCCCGATGACCGCGCGGAATGCCCCGAGCGGGTCGACACTGCCGCCCTTGCTGAGGAGCTCCCGGCGGAAGATCTCCCCGCTCTCGCGGATGGTCTTCCCGTTCTCGCGGAACCAGCGCACGGTGTCGGCGTCCAGCACCTCGGCCCAGCGGTAGCCGTAGTAACCGGCCGCATAGCCGCCGCTGAAGATATGGGCGAAGTACCCCGTGCGATAGCGCGGCGGGATCGCGGCCGGCGCGAGGCCGTAGCGCTCCAGCGCGGCCGCCTCGAACGCCTCGGCCTCGTCGGTCCCCGGTGCCTCGCCGTCGGCGGAGAGGGTGTGCCAGGCCCAGTCCAGCACCGCGGCGGCCTGGTGCTCCACCATCCGGAAGCCCGCACCAAAGTTTTCCGCCTCGCGCAGCCGGACCGGCAGTTCGGGCGGCATCGGCTCGCCGGTGACGTGGTGCCGGGCGTAGTGGGCCAGCACCTCCGGCCAGTCCGCCCACATCTCGTTGACCTGGGAGGGGAACTCGACGAAATCGCGCGGCACCCGGGTGCCGGACAGCAGCGGATAGCGCACATCGGAGAACAGGCCGTGCAGCGCATGCCCGAACTCGTGGAAGAGCGTGTGGACCTCGCTCCAGGTCAGCAGCACCGGCTCGCCCGCCGGAGGCTTGACGACATTCAGGTTGTTGACCACTACCGGCTTGTGGCCGAGCAGGTGGGACTGCGGCACCAGTGCGTCCATCCAGGCGCCGCCCCGCTTGGACTCGCGGGCGTGGAAGTCGCCGATGTACAGGCCGAGCGGGCTGCCGTCGGTGTCGTGCACCTCGTAGATGTGGGCGTCCGGGTGGTACGACACCAGGTCGGGGCGCCGGGTGAAGGTGATCCCGTAGACCAGCTCGGCGGCGTGGAAGACACCGTCGTGCAGCACGGTCTCCAGCTCCAGATAGGGCCGCAGCGCCGCCGCGTCGAGGTCGAACCGCTCCTTGCGCACCCGCTCGGAGTAGTACTGCCAGTCCGCCGCGCGGATCTCCGCCACCCCGGCCGCCTCGGCCAGGGCCGCGCCCTCCCGCTCGGCGTTGGCGACGGCGGGGGCGACCAGCCGGCCGAGCAGCTCCTCGACCGCGTCCGTGGTGCCGGCCGTCCGGTCCGCGACCTCCCAGGCGGCATGGCTGGGGTAACCGAGCAGGGCGGCGCGCTCGGCACGCAGCGTGGCCAGGCCGACGGCGACCGGCCCGTTGCTCTCGATGCCGCGCCCGAGGGAGGCGGCGAGCAGCCGCTCGCGCAGCGCAGGGTCGTCGAGCGAGGCGAGCTCGGTCTGGCAGGAGAAGTTCTTCAGGCTGACCACGAACTTGCCTTCGTGCCCCAGCGCCCGGGCGTTCGCGGCGGCGGCCGCGATCTGGTCCTCGGGCAGGCCGGCCAGCTCCTCGGCACGCTCCAGTACGAGAGCGGCGGCCGCGGTGGCCGACCGAAGGTTCTGCCCGAACTCGGTGCACAGGGCGGCGATCTCGGCATTCAGCTCGCGCAGCCGCCGCTGCTGCTCCGGGCCGAGCCGCGCACCGGCCCGGACCCGGTGGGTGTGGTGGCGCTCCAGCAGCTGCAACTGCTCGGTGTCCAGTCCGAGTTGCTCGCGCCGCTCGAAGAGCGTGTCCAGCCGGGCGAACAGGGCGGCGTCGAGCAGCAGCGCATCGTCATGGGCGGCCAGCAGCGGAGCGATCTCGACCTCGAGCGCCTGGACCTCCTCGTCGGTGTCCGTCGCGGTCTTGTTGAAGAACACTCGGCGCACCCGGCCCAGAACCGCGCCGCTGCGCTCCAGCGCCTCCACGGTGTTCTCGAAGGTCGCCGGCTCGGCGCAGGCACCGATCGCCGCCACCTCGTCCAGCTGGTCGGCCATTCCACGGGCGAAGGCAGGGGCAAAGTGATCGTTCCGGATCCGCGCGAAAGGCGGCAGTTCGTAGGGCAGATCACTCGGCTCGAAGAAAGGGTTGGACGTCGTCACAAGGGCCGAGACTACGCCCGGGGGCGATGCCCGGTCCCGCAGTCGCCCCATCACGCCGGTGTGCGGGGGGTGGTTGCCTCCCGCAATGTCCGGCGGCGGGCCGGGGCACGAGGGCGCGACCTCACGCGTCGTCCCGTCCCGGGAGCACCCGCCGTATGACGAGTGCTCCCGCTCCTGCCGCGGCCCGGTCTTCCGGGCCCTTCCCGGTGAGCGTCGTGCGGCCATTCGTGGTGTCATCGAAGCGAGGCAAGCAATAAATACTCCTGTGCAGGAGGAATCATGGCCAGCAAGCTGCGAGCCCGAGACATCATGTCCGGCGGAGCGCACTGTGTGGGTGCACATGAGTCGTTGATGGATGCGGCGAAGATGATGCGGGATCTGGGTGTCGGGTGCCTGCCCATCTGCGGCGACAACAACCGGCTCATGGGCATGATCACCGATCGCGACATCGTCATCACCTGCTGTGCCGAAGGGGTCGACCCGATGACGGTGCAGGCCGGTTCCATGGGCGGGAAGGTCCACTGGATCGATGCGGACGCGGACGCCTCCGAGGTCCTGCGGACCATGGAGGAGCAACACATCAAGCGCCTGCCGGTGATCGACGTCAAAGGCGGCCACCGGCTGGTGGGAATGATCACCGAGGCCAACCTCGCCAAGAACCTCAGCGACGCACAGATCGCGGAATTCGTCAGCCGGGTGTACGCGACCGCCGGCTGAGGTGCCTGTCCGGGCGACGGCAGGCAGGCACCGAGGACGACCCCTTCGACCGATGGGCCACCGCGGCGGGCGGTGGCCCCACCCGTTAACCTGCGGTGATCAACTTTTCGCCCACAGCTCTGGGCACCTCCTCGGATTCGCCATGACGAAGGGACTCTTCTGTGTCCATGCCCTCCCCGCCGCAGGGTGGCTACAACGCGCCGCAGGGCGGTCAGCCCCCTTACGGCCAGCCGCCCCAGGCGCCGTACGGGCAGTCGCCGCAGGCTCCGTACGGGCAGCAGCCCCAGGCGCCCTACGGGCAGCCGGGCCAGGCGCCCTACGGCCAGCCGCCGCAGGCCCCGTACGGCGGGCCCGGAATGCCGCAGCAGGGCGGCTACCCCGGTGGCCCGATGCCGTCCGGCGGCGGCCCCGTGTCCGGTGGCCCCGGCGGCCGGCCGCCGCGGCAGGTGCGCATACCCGGCTTCGTCCGCGCCCTCGTCGTCTTGCTGATCTTCGGTGGGGTTGCCGCATGGGTGGTGCTGCACCAGGACGAGTACAACGCCGAGGCCCACAAGCGCCCCAAGGTCGACCCGCGCAGCGTCGGCCTCGCCAAGGTCGGCGACTGTCTGGAGCAAACGGGCGGTACGGACGACGAGCCGGTCCTCAGGCTGATCGACTGCGCGAAGCCGGGTGCGAAGTACAAGGTCGCCAAGACCGAGGCACAGTCCGAATGCAAGCCCGGAGAAACCGGCTACCGGCAACTCAACGGCCACTACGAGACAGTGAACCTCTGCATGACGCGGGTCGGCGGGAAGACCGCCGCCCCGTAGGGCCGCGCTGCACCGGCCGTCACATGTGCGGCCCCGCCGCCACGCCCCGCGGTGGCCCGTCCCCACCGACGGGCCACCGCAGCGTGAAAGAGCGGAGTATCAGCGGTATTCCCCTGGGGTGGACCAGGGAATTCCCGCTATTCCGTGAGGAGTTCAGTGAGCTCCGGAACGAGGCACGGCCAGTCGCATGCCGGGGAAAATCAGGTGCGGATTCGACCCGATCACCCGTCGGTTCAGCCGGTGGAATTCCCGCCAGCCGAGGCCGTGCGCGTAGGCGATGCCGCTGACCGTGTCGCCGGCGTTGACGACGACCGAGCCGTTGGTACTCCGATGGCGTCCCACTTTGTATCGCTTCTCGTGGGACTGCGGATGGCGGGCCCGCGCCCGGGCCGACGGGTCCGCCTGCCGCTGCGGCGCGGAGCGCGGGGCGGTGGTCCGCGGAGTGCGGTGCGCGGTGGCCGAGTTGAGTCCCAGCGAGGACGAGCAGGCCGGCCAGGCGCCCCAGCCCTGACGTGCCAGTACCCGTTCCGCCACCCGGATCTGCTGGGACCGGCTCGCCCGCGCCGCCCGTGACGCGTAGGCTCCGCCACCGAAGGAGTGCCAGGTGGAGTGGGCGAGCTGGAGCCCGCCGGAGAATCCGTTCCCGGTGTCGATACGCCAGTTCCCTCCGCTCTCGCACCCGGCCAGGCGGTCCCAGGTCCCGCCTCCCCGGGCCTCGGCGGGCTGCCCGGACGCCACGTTCAGCGCGCCGGCCGCGAGCAGGACAGCTGCTGCCGTGATGCCCCGGACACCGTAACCCCGGAATTCACTCCGGGCAGGCGATTCCGAAACCTGCGGAATTTCCATGCGTCTACTCCCGTCGCTCGCCGCACAGTTTCCTGGCGGTCATTCAAGAAACCTGACGCGTTTGCGGTGTTCGCGTTCGAATGGTGCTCGAACCGCGATTTCCGTGCGGCGCCATGAATTTGACGGGGAAGAGACAACCATGCCGAGAGTTCGCCTCGGCAGAGCGCGCGGTAGCGCCGCCGCGGCCCGGCCTGCCCCCTTGCCGTCGGAGCGCGGCCGTGCTTGGTGTATCCGCACCTGTTCAGACGGGCAGGGGCGCACCCCTCGCCCCGCAGGCGCATCGCACCCCCGAGTCCGCCGATCATGTGCCCGGCCCGGGGGTGTCCGCCGAGCGCACCCGGCGCACTCGATGCACGCGCTGCGCAGGTCCGCATGCACCGCGCACGGGCCTCCGGCAGTGCAACGGCCCGTTGTGCCCTGGTGCAACGGCGCGTTTCGCACGGGTACGGCTGGTCGTAGCGGCAGACCCCCGGCTGCCGGCGGCCGGCTGACGGCAGCCTCAGCGCCAGGGGGTGAGGGGCACGCTGTCGCCTCGTCCCGCCGTCGGGCCGGGGAGCGGAGCCCGCCGACGCCGCTGACGCCTACGTGTTCACGGTCCCTGCCATGCGTCCACCATCAGCCGCCCGTCGCCGTCCTGGTCCAGCGCCGCGAAAGCCGCCGCCGCCTGGGCGTCCGAGTACCCTGCCGCGCGGTGCACCGTCGCGAAGTCCGCCAGCCTGACCACACCGTCCCCATCGGCATCGGCCAGGGCGATGGTCGCGGCGACCGACGGCCCCACGACCCTGCCGAGGGCCCCCGACTCACCGGCCCGCGCGAACGCTGCGATGAACTGCTCCCGGTCCAGGCGCCCCGCACCGTCCACCTCCGCCAGGGCCGCGAGCTCGTCGAAGGTGTTGCGCATCCCCGCACGCAAGGCCTGCGCCTTGGCGGACTCTTCCGGTTCGCCCACCGCTTCCGTCAGCGCGCGCGCCCGCTCGGTGAAGTCCTGCGCGGTCAGGTAGCCGTCGCCATCGGTGTCGTACAGGGAGAAGCGGTGCTCGTACTCGGCACGCAGGGCATCGTTGATCATGCGTCGTCCTTCCGGAGGTGTGGCTCCCGGCGGAGCCCGGGGAGGCGGCCGTTCGCGGGGTGCCGCGACCACCCGCCATGAGCACAGTAAGTTGCGACGGGATTGCGGAGTGTCATCGAGGGGTGGCGTGTTCGGGGTCCGTCTCATGGGGAGCGGTGGCGGGCCAGGGGGGTGATGTGGAGCACCGGCAGGCCGTTAAGGCGAAAAGACGTGCGATTTCATGAGGGATATCACATAGGATCGCGCTCCAAAGTGAATAACTGTCGCAGTCACCCCCACAGGCGGATATTCCTCCGTCGAACCGGACCGGGTGGCGGCGCAGGGGGGAAGGAAACCGTCATGAAGTCGTCCCGTCTCCGGCATCGCCTCGCCGGTACCGCAGCCGTCACCGTCCTGGTCGGCGCGGGTGCACTGGCCGCCGCGCCGTCCGCGGTCGCCAAGGCCAACCTCCTGACCATCAACAAGGTCGCGATGCACGCGCCCGACCTACAGGTGAAGGTCACCTACTCCTGCGACCCGGGCATGAACCATCAGCTGGTCGCCAACGCAATCAAGACTGGCCGGCCCGGTCCGGAGGAGCCGGTCGCCGCCGGCACCCTCAAGACGGACAAGCTCACCTGTGACTACAACAGTCACGCGGCCCAGATCACCATGCGCACCGCCCTCGGTTCCCACTTCGACAAGGGCGAGAAGGTGAAGGTGGCTGTCTTCTACTTCGACGACGACGGATTCAGCTACGCGCGCCAGGAGACCGTCGTGGTGCTGTGAGCCGCGGTCGTCGCCCCGGCGGACCGGACCGGATGCCCGTCCGTCCGCCGGGGTGGCACGCCCGGCCGGCCCGTGGCGACGTATCAGATATTTCGGGTCGGTCACGCCTGCAACCGACGGGTCGGGCAAACAGTCCTACGGGGCATGAAAAGACAACTGAACGTGGGTATACGGCGGTCCGGCGCCGGTCGCCGGGCGGGCGCGGCGCTCGCCCTCACGGCGCTGACCATCCCGCTGACGGTGGCCTTCGGCTCCACGGCCCAGGCGGCCACCGCGTCCTCGTGCACCGCGAGCCGCGGCCCCTACCAGAAGCAGGCCGAGAAGTTCCTCGGGCTTCCGGTGGACGGCCGGCAGTCGGCGGCCGACTGCCGGGCGATCCGTGCCTTCCAGACCAGCCACGGCATCACCCCGAACATCGGCTACGCGGGTCCCGTCACCTGGGGCGTGATGAGCGTCGTGGCGCAGCAGAAGGCGGCCGGGAGCAACCCCGACAAGGCCCGTAAGTGCCCCACCGACAAGGGCCGGATCGCCTGTGTCGACCTGACCCGTCAGCTCAGCTGGATCCAGGACGGATCGAAGCTGGTGTTCGGGCCGGTGCCGATCCGCAGCGGCCGCGACGGCTACGAGACCCGCACCGGCGCCAAGAAGATCTACTGGCGCAACCTGCACCATGTCTCGACGATCTACCACGTGGCCATGCCGTACAGCCAGTTCTTCGACGGCGGTCAGGCGTTCCACTCCATCAGCGGCAGCGTCTGGTCGGCCCCCGGCTCGCACGGCTGCGTCAATATGCGCAGCAACGACGCCAAGAAGTACTGGTCCCTGCTCAAGAACGGTGACGACGTCTACGTCTACGGCCGTAAGTCCGGTACCTGAGCCCCGGACCGGGGGCGCCGGGCGCCGCCGCGGGGGGGGGGGGCCGAGCGCCCGATGGCGGGAATGCCACCGGGCGCCCTGCCGTCGTCACGCCGACCGGCTCCGTCCGGCCGGAACCGGCTACGCCCGCTTCTGGGCACTCGGGGCGGACGGCATCGCACAGGCAGCCGTACCGCCCGGCATCCGCCGTCGGTTGTTGGCGATGACGCGGTACGCACCGTGGGCGAGCCACCGCACGGGCGGGAGCGTGAGCAGTGCGCCCACCACCGGCCACCCGCCCCGTGCGCTCATCAGCAGCTTGGCGACAGCCTGGGCGCCACCGTGCACGGCGCCGCCCGGGGTCACCCACAACACTTCGTGCTCGGCGCGCTGTTGAGCGATGCCGAGCTCTGCGAGATCGGTGAACTGCCAGGGCGTTGCCTCACAGCGCGGCCGCAGACGCCGCTCCGCGAACCGCACCGAGGACGTGCAGAAGGCGCAGTCGCCGTCATAGACAAGTACGGGTTGCCGCTGCATCGTTCCGTCACCTCTCGCGCGGGTGCCCTGGCGATCACCATGATAGGTGCATGGGCACCGGGCCCGGAGGGGGACAGACGTCCACTGCGGGCCATGACGCGGCCACCGGCGGTGGGGCCGGTGCTCGGCAGCCGCCCGTGAAGGGATCTTCGGGAAGCCCCCTGCCAGGTGCGGCCGGCCGCTAGGGTCTGCGCCTTCGGGCGGCGTCGGAGCCGGACGAGGACGGCGGCGAGCCCCGTCCAGGCTGCAGTTCCGGCAGCTCGGACAATGCCTGGAGCCCCTTGAGGAAACCCGCGCGGTCGGCAGCCGGCAGCTGGGTGAGCAGTCGCTCCTCGCCCTGCTGGATCGCAGTCTGCACCGCATCCCGCAGTCGTCGGCCCGCTGCGGTGAGGGACAGCAGGCGTACCCGCCGGTCCTTGGGGTCCGGCTGACGGCAGATCAGCTCCCGTGCCTCCAGGTCGTCGAGCACGGCGATGATGCGGGTCTTGTCCGCCCGGATGGCCTCGGCCAGCGCCGCTTGTGTGCGGATCGGTGTCTCGTCGAGGTGCAGCAGCACCGAGTACGCCCACATCGTCAGACCGTGCGCGTCGAGGATCGGCTGCTCGGCGGCCATGAGCGCACGGCCCAGGGGCGCGATCATCGCCGCCAGATCGGGACGGGGCGGCCGCCCCCCGGATGTGGTGCCGCTGTCGGCTGCGTTCTCGGCCATGGTCATGAAAATACCCGTTGACAATTCATGTGCTCACGCTGATCGTAAGCGCATGCATATGAATAATGCGCATCGCGAGGGCGCGCCCCCACCGAACGCGGACTTCGCACGCCTCCGGCACCTCGACGCCCGGGCGGTCCGGGACAGCGTGACCCTGATAGGCCGGATGACCCCCGCCGACCTCCGCAGGCCAACCCCCTGCTCGGCGTGGACACTGGCCGATCTGCTCGCCCATATGACGGCCCAGCACAACGGGTTCGCGGCGGCAGCACTCGGGCACGGGCAGGATCTGTCGCACTGGTCGGTCGGACCGCTCGGCGCGGACCCCGTCGCGCGGTACCGCGACGCAGCCGAACACGCCCTCGCGGCCTTCGCGACCGTGGAGAGCCCCGACCGTGCGTTCACCCTCCCCGAAATCACCCGCGCGCGGACGTTCCCCGCCGCCCGTGCGATCGGCTTCCACCTCATCGACTACGTGGTGCACAGCTGGGATGTCGCCCGCACCCTGGATCTCGCGTACGTACCCGGCTCCGAACTCCTCCAGGCCGCACTGCCGATAGCCCACGCCGTCCCGGACGGCGACTCCCGGCTGGTCCCGGGCAGCGCTTTCCGGCCGGGCCTGTCCGTGGCCAACGACACGGGCACCCTGGAGAAGATCCTGGCGGCTCTCGGCCGTGCGCCGGACTGGCGCACCCCCCTCCTCCCCGACCACCACCCCGGTCCGGAGCGCGGCGCGGGCCCGGACACCACTTCCTGAGGTCCGGGCGCAGCCGGGCGGACGGCCTGCTGAACTTCCGCACGCAGGGGGAGGTTTGGTGCTGCCAGGGCATTGTCAGTGGTCCATGTGACGATCGCTTGCGTACGGATCACTGCCTGTCAACCGCCGCCGAAGGGAACCGCCCCCTGTGACCGCCAGCTCCCGCTCTGCGCTCCGTTTCGCGCTGAGCCTCGCCGACCCCGATACCGCCGACGCGCTCGCCGAGCGGATGGCGCCACAGCTGCTGGGCGTTCTCTCCGACCGCTTCGGGCTTCCGGAGGAGGTGGTGGAGGAGCTGTTGGGCGCGGACCCCGTGCAGATGCGGGCGGCGCTGACCATAGATCCCAAGGAATGGCTCATGGCGGCGGCGGAGACCGGCGATCCGGTGGTCGGCCGGGCGTTGTGGCATGCGAAGTACCGCAATGACGCCGGGTACCAGGAACACGCCATGGAGGAGATCCCCGGCCTCCTGGCTACCCTTCTGTACGCCGCCGACCTCGCGGATCCGCGCTGGTACGAGGACGACGGTCTGTTCCCGCTCTTTTATGAGGAGCTCACAGGCCCCCTGCTCGTGGCGATCCTGACCAGCGGGTTCCCCGGGGTGAACGCCCTTTCCCTCGCGGCGTTCGCGGTGCACCTCCCGCCGCCGGTCGTCGTGGACACCTGCCTCAGCCTCCTGGAGATCTGGGGCAGCACCGAACCGTTCGCCCTTTTCCTCAGCCTGCTCGACGACCTCCCGGACCTGGATACCGGGCATCCATGGCTGCCGGGTCTCCTGCGGCAGGTCCTCGATGCCCCCGATCCGGCATCGTTCCTGAGGGAGCACCGGCCCGCCGGGGAGTGGGCGGACCCGGAGCATCTCCGCGCGCTGCTGGCGCTCCGTTACGGTGACATCCGGGACGTCCCCGAGACGAAGCCCGACGGTCTCGACTGGGATCTGATCCGCCGTGAACACCAGCGCCTCCCCTTCGGCCCGGAGAGCCCCCGGTGGCCGGGCTTCCGGTACGACACCCCGCTGAGCCGGCTCGCCCGGTGGGAGGGCTGTCCCGCGGACCTGATGATGGAGAGCTTCCGCAACTACCCCGCCGGGACCGCGCTGGACGCCGCCGAGCTGCCCTTCGAGGCGCTCGTCGGGCCCGAGGCGCAGACGAGGGCGATACACCTCCCGCCCACCCTGGAGCGCGGCATAGGCAGCGGCCGGTATTCCGTGGACCGGGTGCTGGCCGAAGTGGGGCCGGCGGTGGACGTGCTTGACTCGCTGCCGTACGACCACGCACCGACCCGCAAGGCCGTAGCCGGGCTGCTCGCCTGGCTGGGCACGGATCCCGTCAACTGGCTGACGTGCTACGCCCGGATGGGGCGCGCCCGTGGCAGTGTCGCCGAGCTGATCGTGGACGTCACCTCACCGAACTCCCGCAAGAAGCGCTGCACCACCTGGCCATGGCCTCAGGAGGCGAAGTTCCCGGTCGGCCACCCCCAGAGCTCCCGGGCGGCATTCCTCGCCATGTTCCGGTGTGCCACGGAAGAGGTCCAGAAGGCCGTCGTCCCGCACCTCGACGCCCGGGCCGTGCAGTATTTGCTGGTGTTCGGCGAGCCCTCCCCGGCAGTCCGCGACGCGGTGGTGGCCGCCCATGGTCTCCCGGCCCAGACCGCGATGGCCGCCTCGTACCACCTCTCGGACGAGCAGATGGACTACCTCCTGGATCTCGACGAACCGACGGTGGACGCCCAGCTGTTCCGCCACGCCCCCCTCGACCGGCCCGAACGGGAGCGGCTGCTCGCCGGACGGCTGCGGGGCGGCGGTATCCGCCCGGTGCCCGAGGAGCTGCTCGCGGTGCTGGAGGACATCACGGTCAACGACCACCGCGACTGGTTCCTCGCCGGCCTGGAATCCGGCGACCTCGGTGTGGCCCGTATGGTCGTCGGCCGACTGCGGCTCCATGTACCGGCCAGCCGCACCCGGTTGCTGATCGCCGTATGGGAGCGCGGCGGCCCGGAGGCCGTACGGGAGATCCTGGCCATGGACCGTCTTCCGGCCCTGCTGAAGCGGTGGACGGAGCGGGCCCTCGACGCCCCGGACGGTTTGGGCCGGTTGCGCGCCCGGCTCGCCGAGGAGGAGTCCCCGGCCGGGCTCACGGAGTTCCTCACCGCGACCAGGGATCCTGGTACGCGATTGCGCCGGCTCGTCGCCGAGGGCTACCAGCGGCCCTGGGAGGGGCTCATGGCGGCCCACCACGCCGACGGCCTCCCTGCCCCGCTGGTGAACGAGCTGGTGGAGCACCCGGACTGCCCCCGCGAACTGCTGCCGGCTGCCCTGGCGACCACTCCCGAGGCCGGGGCGGACTGGCTGCGTGACGCTCTGCGGAGCGGCCGGCTGGCCCTCGAAGACCTCATGACCTGCGCCGCCCCCGCTCGCGCCGCTCTCGCCTGCCTGCGGCGGTACGCCGACGACCGGACCGGTGCCGCGGCCCGGCAGGCAGTGCGTGAACGGGCCGTGGCACTGACCGGGGAGCATCTGGGTACGGACGTCGAGGCGTGGTCCGTCTGCCTCCAACTGCTGCCGACCTTTGCCGGAACTCTTCCCGAACTCGTCGTGGCAGCAGGGGAGATGGCGCGGCGACGAGGAACAGACCGCCCCCTGCGATCTACCTGGCCCGGCAACTCGCCGGCCGATCCGGCCACCGTGGACATCCTTGCCGAGCGGCCGCGCCCAAGGCCCGTGTCGGACACCGTCTGCGACAGGCCGATGCACGCGTAGGGATTTCCCTACGTTTGACAGGTAGGGAGATGCCTACCTATCGTGAGTGCCATGAACATCACTCACGCCTCCTTCCTCACCCTCCCGGTCTCCGACCAGGACCGGGCCCTGGCGTTCTACACCGAGGTCCTCGGCTTCGAGGTCCGGGTGGACCGCCAGGTCGGGTCCATGCGCTGGCTCCAGGTCGCGCCCAAGGGGGCCCAGACCGTCTTCACGCTCTCCGGCCCCGGGATGGGTGATTTCCTGCCCGGCTCCACGCAGGGGATCATGTTGGTCACGGCCGATGTCGACGCCGACTGCGCGAACCTGGCCGCGGCCGGGATCGAGGTGAACGGGCCGGACGACGTTCCCTGGGGACGGATGGCCGGCTTCCGTGACCTCGACGGTAACGGTCTGATGCTGCTCACGGAGAAGGGCTGACGCCATGGTCACGACGGGTGCCGACGAGGACCGCGTGTTCGCCGCGCTCGCCAACGGTACCCGCCGCGAAGTGCTGCGGCTGCTGCGCGAACGCGGTCCGCAGCCCGTCCAGTCCCTCGCCGACCACTTCGACATGCGCCGCCCCAGCCTCTCGGAGCATCTGAAGGTGCTGCGGGAGGCCGGTCTCGTCTCGGAGGCGAGGGCGGGGCGCCAGCGGATCTACCGTCTGGACGCTGCGCCCCTGGCCGAGGTGCAGGACTGGCTCCATCCGTACGAGCGGTTCTGGCGCGACAGGCTCATGGGCCTGGGGGAGCTGCTCGACCGCATGCCGGACGATGAGACATGACCTCAGCTGTCGAAAACCCAGGAGATCCGGAAGACCTCACCACCGTCCGGGTCGATCAGTTCCTCGCCCATCCGCCGGCCAAGGTCTGGCGTGCGCTCACCGAGCCCGACCTGATCGCCCAGTGGCTGATGCCGGCGGACTTCCGCCTGGAGGTCGGCCATCGCTACACGATGACCACGCTCCCACGCCCCAACACCGGCTTCTCCGGCACCGTGGCGGCCGAGGTGCTCGCATACGAAACCGGGCGGATGCTCAGCGTCCGGTGGACGGATCGGTCCGCCGCCCATGCCGCCGACTGGACGATTACCTGGACCCTTGAAGCGGAAGGGCGCGGCACCCGCCTCTTCCTCGTGCACGAGGGATTCGACCCGGACGACCCGGCACAGATGATGGCCCGCAAGATCATGGGGAGTGGCTGGCGCTCGTACGTCATGGACGCGCTCCGGGATGTGGTGGAGCGGCTGTAACTGCCCGGGTGCCTCGCATACACACCCTGCCGCGGCCCCGACGCCGCAAGGGCCACCGCCGCCGGGAACGGAGGTGTGACATCGGTTCTCGCAGAGGGCGGGTGGCTCTCCGGCACATGTCGCACGGGCGAACCACGATCACGGTCGGGTGAGATGTGCGGGCCATCGCGGCGACCGATGTTGCCTCTGGCGCGAAAGGAGGGAAAGAGGGGAAAGGGGTAGAGGGTGCGCGAAGTCACCGACCCCTTGCTGGATCTCGTCCGTTGGCACAGCGAGCCCATCGTCGCCCAGACGTTCCGCTCGACCGTGGCCGCCGTGATCTCCTATGTCGTCGCCCTGCTGCTGAGCAGCGAACCGGCGCCCCTGACCGCACCACTGACTGCCCTGCTCGTCGTCCAGGTCACCCTGTACACCACCCTCACCACCAGTGTGCGCAGGGTGAACGCCGTCGTGGTGGGGGTGGTCATCGCCATCGGCTTCAGCTCCCTGGTGGGCCTGACCTGGTGGAGCCTGGGACTGATCATCCTCGCGTCGCTGGTGATCGGTCGTTTTGTCCGGGCCGGTGAGTTCGTGCCCGAGGTGGCGATCAGCGCGATGCTGGTGCTCGGGGTGACGACGACGCGGGTGGCCGCGACGGCTTGGGACCGGGTGCTGGAGACGCTGATCGGCGCGGTCGTCGGGCTGCTCTTCAACATGCTGTTCGTGCCACCCCTGTGGGTGCAGCCCGCCAGTGAGGCAATCGAGGGCCTGGCCGCCAGGATGAGCCGGTTGCTGCTGAGCCTGGGCGACCAGGTGACGGGGCACACGTCCGTCGTGGAAGCCGCGGCCCGGCTGCACGAGGCGCGGCGGCTGGATCACGACATCGTGCAGGTGGACGAGGCCCTCCGGCAGGCGGAGGACAGCCTTCGGCTCAACCCCCGCGTCAAGGAGGGCCTGCTCTCCCGTGTCGTCCTGCGCACCGGGCTGGACACCCTGGAGATCTCCGCGGTGGTGCTCCGCACGGCCTGCCGCACACTGACCGACCTCGCCAAGGCGAGGACCGACGAGTCACTCTTCCCTCCGGCCATCGCCACCGCCCTGCGGGAGCTGTTCGGCCATATGGCCCGCGCGATCGAGAGCTTCGCGGTTCTCATCACCACGCAGGTCAGTGCCAACGCGGAGGAAGCCGAGGACCGGCTCGTGGAGGAGCTCGCCGCCAGCCGCGAGAGCCGCGAGATCGTCGCGCACCTCCTCCTCGACACCGTGCGCGACCATCCGCGCCAATGGCAGCTGCACGGCGCGCTGCTCGCCGAGATCGACCGGATCCTCGACGAGCTGGACGTGGCGAAGCGTTCCGAGCGGCTGGTGGAGGAGCTGAACCGCCAGTCCCGCGAACAGCGGGAGAAGTTCCGGTTGGTGGACAAGCTGCGGGGCCGGTTGCGCCTGGGCCGGCCGGGGCGCCGCACCACGGACGTTGCACACTAAGGCGTCACACCGGCACGGTCATCGGCTCGGTGCAGCTCGGTCGGCCGCGGGCAGCTCAGCGGGCGGCGGGGGCGGCGGCCGGTACGTTCCCGGCCCGGCGGTAGAAGTCGAATTGGGTCACTCCGTTGTAGCCGTAGCTCTCGGGGTGGAGTTCGTGCAGCGCGACGCCGGACCGGGGAAGCGGACCGAGGAGGTTCGACAGCAGCTCACCGGCCTGGGCGATGAAGGCCGCCTTCTCCGCGGCGCTGTTCGTGCCCACGGTGATACTGGCCTCCACGTGTGCGTCGCGGACGCTGGTCAGGGGCCTGCCGTCGACGTAGTAGCTGCCGGCCGGAACCAGGTTGATGTGGACGATGGTCCTCGCACTGGACTTGTGCAGGACCGAGACCGCCAGCCGGGTCAGCCCCTCGGCAAGGGCGCGCTGGACGTCGGCAGTGAGGTCGGGGTCGGTGACGGTGACCCGGAAATACGGCATGGCTCTCCTCGGTGCGAGCTGTGGGTGTCTCCGCCGGAGCCGGCGGACGGAGCAAGCGTCGCCGAGCTGGCACCATAGATCCAACGCATATATGTCATACGTGTATGAGGCGGCCGCATGACCGTGAATCTTCCCCAGCTGAGGGCCTTCCTCGCCGTCGTCGATGCGGGCGGCTTCAGTGCGGCCGCCGCCGAGTTGGGCATGAGCCAATCGGCGGTGTCGCACGCCGTCGCCTCTCTGGAACGCGAGTTGACCGCCCCGCTGTTGGTCCGGTCTGCTCCCGTGCGGACCACCGTGCTCGGCGAGCAGGTTCTGCCGCACGCCCGTATCGCGCTGTCGGCGGTCCGGTCGGTGGAGCAGATCGCGGCCGATGCCACCGAGACCATGACCGGCACCGTGCGGCTGGCCTCCACGCCAACGGTCTGTCAGGGACTGGTCCCCGGGCTGCTCCGGCACTGGTGCGAGGACCAGCCGCGGATCACCGTGCGGGTCTTCGAGGGCGACAGCAGTGAGGTCTCGGCCTGGCTGGAGGACGGGACGGCCGATGCCGCCGTACTGATCGACCCGCCGCCCGGCTCCGGCATCCAGCTCGCCATGGACGGCTACCGGGCCTTGCTGCCACGAGACCACCCTCTGGCGGGTGAGCCGCTGGTCGACATCCGCGACCTGGAGGACGACCAGTTCCTGATCTCACCCAACGGCTGCGAGGCCCGCATCCGTACGATCCACCATCTGGCCGGGCTGCGCTTCACGCCCACTCACCGGGTACGGGACCTGGCGACCCTGATCAGCATGGTGCAGGCCGGCATCGGCGTGACCGTCCTGTCGGAGGTCTCCCGCTCGTTGATCCCGCCCGACCTGATCCTGCTGCCGCTGGAGCCCCAGACCTCGCGCCGCCTCGTACTGACCGGGCCGGAGGCCCGCCCCTGGCACCCGGCAATCCGCACCTTGGCGGAGTCGGCCGCCGGTTATCTGGCCCGAACCGATTCCCGGTCGCCCATGGCGGTGGAAGGGCCGGCACCAGCATTGCCGTAGCACGCGCCATGAACCGCAAGGCGGACGGACGGCACGTGGCCAAAGGGGCCAAGTCCCAGGCGGCTCCTCCTACTTGCTGTTGGCGTCCGCAAGGGTGTGGGCAACAAGGGCGTGGGCGTGACCGTGTCCCAGGCTGTGTTCGGTCTTGAGCCGGCTGACCAGTTCCCTGTGCTTGGTCAGGGGTGGTGTGGATGAGGTGCTTCCACTCGGCTATCGACCGGCCGTACTTCTTCTCGATCGACGGAGAGCAACTGGTGGGCCCCTTCACGGTGTCGGTCAGGGCCGCAGGGCACCCGCCCCTGACAACGCGGCGCGGCCTGGCCGCAGGGCTGGCACCCCCACCCGGGTAAAAGCTATTTGTTTGCCTTAGGTGCCGCGAGGGTCTATTCTGCTCTAAGGCAAAGATTTAGCTTTTGTTGCGTGATGGCTGGGCCGCGGCTCGGCAGTCACGCGCACCTATACGGAGGGCATCCATGAGCACCGTCGAACTCACTGCTGCGGAGGCCGCCCGTTGCGTGCTCCGCGCCGGGCTCCCGCCGGCGGGCGAACATCACGCCGATGTGGCCGCCACCGCGAACCACATCCACGCCGTCCTCGGCACCTTGCGCGACCTCGACTACGGGGAGACGCCCCCCGCCACTCACGCCGCCCACGTCGTCGAACGGGGGGTGACGGATGCCTCCCTTTGAGCTGACCCTCACTCAGGCAGCCGCGGCTGTGGGGGAGGGGGAACTGTCCCCGCTGGAGCTGACTTCTTCCCTGCTCGAACGCATCGACGCCGTCGAGAAACATCTCGGGGCGTATGTCACGGTGGCTGGCGAGGCGGCGCGTGGCTCGGCCGCGCGAGCGGAACGCGACATCGCGGCCGGCCGGTACCGCGGCCCGCTGCACGGCATCCCTTTCGGTCTGAAGGACCTCATCGATGTCGCCGGCATGCCGACCACGGCCAGTTCCCGGGTCAGGGCCGCTCATGTGGCGCAGGCGGACAGCACCGTCGCCACGCGGCTGTTCGAGGCCGGGGCGGTCCTCCTGGGGAAGACGCATACGCATGAATTCGCCTACGGGCTGACGACACCTCAGACGCGCAATGCCTGGGATCCCGGCCGAGTCGCGGGCGGGTCGAGCGGTGGTTCCGCGGTCGCGGTGGCCGCAGGTGCGGCGACCTTCGCTCTGGGCACGGACACCGGAGGTTCCATCCGCGTACCCGCGGCACTGAACGGAGTCGTCGGACTCAAGCCGACGTACGGCCTCATCTCCCGGCACGGCGTCGTCCCGCTGTCCTGGTCCCTGGACCACGTCGGCCCCCTCACGCGTACGGTGCAGGACGCGGCGCTCGTGCTCTCCGCGCTCACCGGCCACGACCCCGAGGATCCGGCTTCCCTCCGCACGGACCCGCGCGACTATCCCCTCCCTCGCGACGGGGACTTGAAGGGCCTGCGGATCGGAGTACCGGTCAACTACTACTTCGACCGCGTCAGTCCCGAGGTCGAAGCCGCCGTGCGGAGCGCCCTCGCCCAGATGTCGGACCTCGGGGCCGACCTGGTCGAGGTCGAGATTCCGATGGCCCTGTACGTCCAGGCCACCCAATGGGGTCTGATGGTCCCGGAGGCGACCGCCTACCACGAGCGGACGCTGCGGTCGGTGCCCGAGCTGTACGCGCCGGACGTCCGGGTGCTCCTTGAGGCAGGCGAGCTGGTGTCCGCCGGTGACTATCTGCGGGCACAGCGCGCCCGCACTCTCATGCGCCAGGCGTGGGCGGCGATGCTCGACCGGGTCGATGTGATCGCTGCGCCCACGGTGCCGATGACGGCCGCCAAGACCGGACAAGAGGTGGTCGAGTGGCCGGACGGCACGACGGAGAGCGTCTCCGACGCCTACGTGCGCCTCTCCGCCCCCGCGAACATCACCGGAGTGCCGGCTCTGACCCTGCCGGTCGGCCGTGACCATGCGGGTCTGCCCATCGGAATGCAGTTGATGGGGCCACCCATGGGAGAAGCCGTTGTGCTGCGTGCCGGCCATGCCTACGAAGCGGCCCGGAACCATCGCGGCGCACTGGCCCCTGTGGCGGCCTGAAGTGAACCGCCACCACGATCGACGCCACGAGGGATCGGGGGCGGCGGTGCGCCGCCCCCGGAGCACCCGCCTGCCGCTCGCCGTGGACGCCGAGGTCATCCGTACCGGTCGGCTGACCCTTCTGCCGCTGCTGGTCGAGCATGCCGAGGAACTGGCCGCGGTGCTGTCCGATCCGGATCTGCACACCTTCATCGGCGGAGCCCCGGCGGCCCCGGAGGCGCTGCGCACCCGCCATGAACGTCTGGTCGCCGGCTCGCCCGACCCCGCTGTCACCTGGTGCAACTGGGTGATCCAGCTCCGCGATCGGGGCTGCCTGGCCGGCACCGTCCAGGCGACGGTCACCGCCGGGGGGAACGGAAAGGCCGCTGAGATCGCCTGGGTCGTGGGGACGCACTGGCAGCGGCGCGGCATCGCCACCGAGGCGGCCCGGGGGCTGGTCGCCTGGCTTCGCCGGCAGCACGTGCGGACTCTCGTCGCTCATATCCACCCGGATCACGCGGCCTCCGCTGCCGTCGCCGCCGCTGCCGGGCTCACCCCCACCAGCCAGGAGCAGGAAGGCGAGATCAGGTGGGAGTGGAGAGCGGAAGGTGGCTGAGCGGGGGCGGCGGTTGAGCGGGGGTGTCGGTTGAGGGGGGCGGCTGGGGATCTGCCGGGAGCGGCAGGGCGTTGTCAGGCGGTGCCGGACCCGGACCCGGACCACCCGGAGGGGTGAGGGGTGAGGGGTGAGGGGTGGGGGAGTGAGGGGTGAGGAGGCGTACGGCCGTACCCGGTGGCTCGCGCGGCGGGGCCCGTTCCCCACGAGCCCCGCCGCGCGATTCCGTGCTCGGATCCCGTGCTCGGATCCCGTGCCCGGTCGGCCGGTCGGCCGGTCGGCCGGGCGGCGGGGTCAGCGGGCCAGCAGGTGGTGCAGGGCCATCGGCGTCACATAGCCGGGCCAGCGGCCGTCGGCGAACAGATGGACACCGGCGTCCAGGTAGCACTGGTCGACGAGTTGGGAGCAGATCATGTGCCGGGTGCTGGCGACATAGCGGCGCAGGCCCGGAACGGGCAGATGGAACCGGTGCGTGGCGATCGCCAGGTAGTCGAGGAAGCTGTAGGGCACCCCGACGTAGCGGGTGGCGGCCGTGCAGATGTCGGTGCGCTGCTGCTCGGTGAGCCGTTCCGGACAGACGTAGACCACGTCCGCGTCGGGGTAGGTGGTGAGGGGCATGATGCGGGCCCCGCCCGGTTCGGCCTCCAGCAGCCGGTCGTCGGGGAGGACCAGGAAGGCGTGTTCGTAGTCGGCGAAGCCGTCGCCGTTGATCCACTGTCCGAAGCGGATCAACTGGCCCGTAACGCCGGATATTTGGGTGAGTCCGATGTCGCCGGGCAGGGGAGGGGTGTGCTTCATGAGCAGCTCCCGGGAGCAAAAGGGGGGTTCCCATGGGTAATACCCGCTGTCCGGGTGTGCGCACCGCGTTCGCGGGGGCGGGGTGTCAGCAGATGGCAGAGCGGGAGGGAGAGCGGGTGCCCGTCGGGGTACGGGTGTCCGGACCGGGAGATGCGGCTGCGGTGAGCCGACGGGATCGAGCAGAGGAGCGGGAAGACGATGGGCAGCAGCTCAGAGGCGGGAGAAGATGTGACGGAGCGTCAGGGCGGGGCGGTGGCAGGCAGCGGCGCTGACCGGAAGGCGCTGTCGGGCAGTGTGGCGCTGGTGACCGGCGCCTCCAGCGGCATCGGCGCGGCCACCGCCGTGGCGCTGGCCCGGGAAGGCGCTTCCCTCGCCTTGGTCGCCCGTCGTACCGAGCGGCTGGAGCAGCTCACCGAGGCGATCGAGGCGCAGGGAGGCTCGGCCTTCGCCCTGCCCGCCGACCTCGGTGACGCGACGCAGGCACGTCGGGTGGTCGAGGAGGCGGTGAACCGCTGCGGGCGGCTGGACGTGCTGGTGAACAACGCGGGCTTCGGGGTGCGGGGCTCGGTGGAGGACAGCGACCCCGAGGGCTGGGACCGGATGGTCGACCTCAACCTCAGGGCGTTGCTGCGGATGTCGCATGCCGCGCTCCCGCATCTGCTGCGCGCGGCGCACGAGGGGCCGCGGGGCGTGGCCGATCTGGTGAACGTCAGCTCGGTCGCGGGCCGGGTGCCGCGCAAGGACAACAGTGTCTACTCCGCCACCAAGCACGCGGTGTGCTCCTTCAGCGAGGCGCTGCGCCAGGAGGTGACCGGACGTCAGGTCCGGGTCGGGCTCGTCGAACCGGGCATGACCTCGACGGAGCTGACACGGGCCCCCAGCCAGGCCGCATCGGCCCATGGGATGCCGCCGGAGAGCTGGCTGGGGGCCGAGGACGTCGCCCGCACCATCGCCTTCATGGTCACGCAGCCGGCGCATGTGGCGATCAACGAGATTGCCGTGCGGCCGACCGCCCAGGAACGCTGACCGCCCCGCCCCCGCCCCCGCCCCGCGAGCACAGCCGAGGGAGGGCTCCGTGCGACTTCTGCTCATCTCCGACACCCATGTGCCCAAGCGCGCCAAGGCGCTGCCGGTGCAGCTGCTCGACGAAGTGCCGCGTGCCGATGTCGTCGTGCATGCAGGCGACTGGGTCGACACCGCAACGCTGGACCTGTTGCAGGCCCGCTCCCGGCAGCTGATCGGGGTGTACGGCAACAACGACGGCCCGGCGCTGCGCGCCCGGCTGCCCGAGGTGGCGTATGCGGAACTGGCCGGGGTGCGGCTCGGGGTGGTGCACGAGACCGGCCCTGCCCAGGGGCGGGAGCGCCGCTGCGCCGCACGCTTCCCCGAGCTCGATGTGCTGGTGTTCGGGCACAGCCACATCCCCTGGGACTCCACGGCGGACGACCGGCTGCGCCTGCTGAACCCGGGTTCGCCGACCGACCGCCGCCGACAGCCGTACTGCACGTACATGACGGCGGAGCTGACGGCGGGCCGGCTCACCGAGGTGGAGCTGCACCGCCTGCCCCGCAGACGGTGAGGCGGCGAGGGCCGCCGAAGGTCCCGGCGGTTCTCACAGACCGAGCAGGCCGCGGACGTAGGCCGCCTGTCCGGCGTGCTGGAGATCGTCGGCGATCACGCTGACGAGGCGGACCCCCAGGGTGACGGGCGGTGTCCAGGCGCGGTCGACGACGCGCTTCATGTCCTTGTCGTCAACTCCGGCGAGGTACTGCACGGTGTTGTCGTGGACGGCGCCGTGATAGTCGTTCAGCAGCTGTGCGCTCAGGTCCCGTACGGCCGCCACGTCCTTGCCGGAATGGCCGTAGCCCGTGTCGTCGGCAGCGAAGGGGAGCCCGAAGCGGTCGTACCAGCCGTCCGAGGTCCAGATCTGCTCCGTGCCTGCCACCCCGGCGAGATGATCGTCCTGGATCCTGGTGAGATGCCAGACCAGCCAGGCGATCGAATTGGCGTCGTCGGGGCGGGTGCTGAGCTCGTCGGGGTCGAGCCCGGTGACCACGTCCTCGACGACCTCCTGGATACGTCCGAAGGCGTCGACAAGCAGATCCGTGCTGGCGTTCATACAGGGCTCCTTTGCGGCGACGGAGGTCTTCGCGCGGAAGTTCCGCGGATACCGGTACCGGTGGACCGATGTGTCGCGCTCCGTGGCGGTCAGGCACCCGGAGGGCATCAGTTCCGGCAATTCGCCCATCGTCGCAAGCCGAGCGCGGGAATCAGCGAGGGGCAGGCCGAGAGGCGGGATTTTCCGGATCGCCGGACTCGGAAGTGCGCGGCGCCGCGGCCGGTGCGCACGGGGCCGCCAGGCCGGCAGCCGGTGCGCACGGGACCGCCAGGCCGGCGACCGGTGCGTCAGCCGAGGGAGAGGGGGAGCCGGCTCAGTCCGCGGAGGGTGATGTGGTCCTTCCAGCGGGGCTCGCCGGCGAGTTGGACGTCCGGGGCGCGCCGCAGGAGCATGCGCAGGACGATCTGGGTTTCGAGGCGGGCGAGCGGGGCTCCCAGACAGAAATGTATGCCGTGGCCGAAGGACAGGTGCCGCAGCGGGATGCGGCCGACGTCGAGCCGGTCGGGGTGGTCGTACGCGGCGGGGTCGAGGTTCGCGGCACCGGCCAGGAGCAGGAGGGTCGTGCCGCGTGCCACCGGCACATCGGCGACCTCGGCATCCTGGAGGGCGAAGCGGGCGATGAGCTGGACCGGGGAGTCGTAGCGCAGCAGCTCCTCGACCCCGGGCTCGATCAGGTCCGGGTCGCTGCGCAGACGGGCGAGCTGGTCGGGGTGGCGCAGCAGGGCGAGGGTGCCGTTGCCGATGAGGTTGACGGTGGTCTCATGGCCGGCGATCAGCAGCAGGGTGCAGGTGGCCAGCAGCTCGTTCTCGCTCAGCGCATCACCGTCGTCGTGCACGGCGACGAGTGCGGAGAGCAGGTCGTCGCCGGGTGCGCGGCGGCGTTCGGCGACGAGTTCGCGCAGGTAGTCGGTGAACTCACGCCACGCCTGGGCTTCCTCCTCGGCGGCGCCGGGAGGCAGCAGGAAGTCGGGGACCAGGGCGCGGGCCACCGCGTGCGACCACCTCAGCATCCGGTGGCGATCGGCCGTGGGGACGCCGAGCAGTTCGCTGATGACCGCCACCGGCAGGGGAGTGGCCAGATCCTCGATCAGGTCCACCGGACCCTCGGCGGACTCCAGGCCGGTGAACAGCTCGGTGGCGAGCTCCTCGATGCGCGGCGCGAGGCGGTCCACCCGGCGCCGGGTGAAGGCCTGGGAGACCAGGCCCCGCATCCGGGTGTGGTCGGGCGGGTTGAGACTCAGGAAGCCGCGTACGGGCCGGCCGGCTTCGTCGACCAGAACCTTGGAGGCCGGGCGGGCCCGCTCGCCGGTGAACCGCGGATCGTCGGCCTCGGCATGCCCGAACCGTCCGTCGCGCAGCACCGCGGCGCAGTCCTCGTACCGGCTGAGCACCATCAACTGGTCGTCGATGCGGGCGATCGGGGTCCGTGTCCGCCAGCGGGCGTAGAGGGGGTAGGGGTCGGCCTGATGCCGCGGGTCGAGCAGATCCTGGAGCGAGGGCAGGGTCGCCGTGGTGTCGATGCGGGTCATCGTTTCTCCTCGGGCGGATCGGCGGGTGCGGTCTCGTCCGTGGCTGCGGTGTCGTCAGCGGCCGCGGTCTCGTCCGTGGCTGTGGTGTCGTCAGCGGCCGCGGTCTCGTCCGTGGCTGTGGTGTCCGCCGGGCCGGTGCTTGCGGCGATGCCGGTGAACAGCCACTGCATGGCCTGGCCCAGCAGGTCGTCCGGCACGCTGGCCGGGTCGATCCGCCGCTGGCGCACCAGCCCCTGGAAGAGCGCCATCGTTATCGTGGCCACGGCTTCGGCGGACACGGACTCGCGTGCGCCGATGTGCTCCAGGGCCGCACTCATCAGGCTTTCCATCTCGGCCCGGGGGCCGCGCAGCTGGTCGGCCAGCGTCTCCATCAGCTGGGGGTTGCGCACCGCGTAGAGCCAGAACTCGGCCTGGAGGGGGGCGAAGTCGGGATCGTCGTCGGCGACATGCGCCAGCAGGCGGCCGAGCGCCGGAGCCGGGTCGTCGACACCGGCCTGTGCGTCGGCGACGATCCGCGTCGCCCGGGAGACATGCTCGCTGGCGCGCTCGCGCAGCAGCTCCACGAAGAGCCGCTCCTTGCTGCCGAAGTTCGAGTAGACCGCGCCGATGGAGAATCCCGCCGCCTCGGCGATCTCTTCCACGGACGCTCCGGCGAATCCCTTGCGCGCATAGGTCCGTGCGGCGGCGTCGAGCAGGAGTTGGCGCGTGCGGGCCTTGGCTTCCGCTCGGGTCGGGCGCCGTTCGGGGGTCGCTTCGGCGTCAAGGCTCATGGCATCAACTGTAGAGATAGTGATTGCTATGTCAATAGTGATAGCTATCCGAACGGAGTGTGTGCGTCGGGCTCCGGCGCGGTGTCGTTCGCGCGTCGGAGGTGCGGGCGGAAAGGCATCGGGATGTCTTGGCGCAGCGGCTGTCATTGCCGCTGCCATCTCCGAATGCGGCTGCCGGGGTGGGGAAATCGCCGCGTTGCGCAAGCGGAGTTGTGCCGGAATGAGTCCGGTATGTCGAAGAATGATTCCGTCGATGCCGAATGCCCGCCGGGGGCGGGAATCGAGCGGTTGTACCACGCTGATTTCCCAGGTCAGAGCACAGGTTGTTGCTGGGTGGCGCCTGAGCGGGCGGCTCGTTCTCTCGTCTTGTTACGGTAATCCGGCTCCTGGGGGAGCCCGTCGCGTGACCGGGCTTCACTCCGGTGAATGGGCGCTGCGTTGAATTCGGCGCGCCCTCTCCCAGGTAATTCCCCCCACGCATGGAGAATAATTAGTTGAATACGAAATACTCGTCCCCCTTCGTGCGGGATCCTCGTGGTGCAGACCGGCGGGAGGCCCGAATAGTCCCCCTCGGCATCGTCATCTCGGCCGGTGCGCTCATCGGCGTGCTGGCTCTGCTCTCGTCCCAGGCCGACGCGAACGCGACCGAGTACACCGGTTCCCCGGCCCCGGCATCCGCCTCGTCCGCCGCCGGGAAGCCTGCCGCCCAGGAGGACACGAAGCGGGCCGCCCGCTACGAGGCCAAGGTCCTCCGGCTCGTCAACAAGGCCCGTGCGGAGCACGGTTGCGGGCCGCTGCGGCGCGACGCGCGCCTGGCGAAGGCCGCCCGCCTGCACAGCCAGGACATGTCCGCCCGCCACTACTACGCGCGCTCCTCCCCGGACGGCCGCGATCCCAAGGAGCGGATGGAGGCCCAGGGGTACAAGGACGCCCACGCGGAGAACATCGACGCCTGGGAGACCGAGCCCGAGGGCGCCTTCCGCGCCTGGATGAACAGTCCGGGGCACCGGGCCAACATCCTCAGCTGCTCGTCGCACGCCACCGGCGTGGGCGTCGCCTTCGGCGGGAAGCTCCGGGCGCACTGGACGCAGGACTTCGGCTACAAGTAGACCGCCGCTGCCCGGCACGGCCCGAGCGGGCCGGCAGGCCGGCGGAGCGAGGACACCCGGTGGCCGGGAGGCCACCGGGAGTCGCCCCGTCGTCGTGCCGCGCCGCTCAGCGCTCCGACAGACCGACCATGGCGGCCAGTACGGAACGCCAGTCCTCGTCCTGCTGTGCGCGCAGGGACGGGGCCAGCCGGTCGGCGTGGTAGTGCCAGCGGTGGTTCAGGTCCGGGTGGACCTCGTCCGTCTCACGGATCTCGCTGTCGCTGCCGAGGAGTTCGGTCAGCCCGGTGGCGAGGTCCCGCCAGGCGAGGTGTCCGCTGACGGCATTGGCGACGCCGTGCACCGGCGAGTCCAGGCACGAGACCACGGCCCGGGCCAGGGCCGCGGCATGCACCCAGGCCGCGCCGTACCACGCATGACCGTGCGTACCCGGCTGCGGAAGGACGAGCGGCCGGCCCTCCCGCGCCGCCTGGTAGAGCAGGCCGGTCGCACCCCAGCGCAACTGGTCGCGCAGCCGGTGGTGCGGCCCCCAGACGAGCGGGGAGCGGACGGCGCTCGCGCCGCCCCGGCCCTGGGAGCCGGCCGCCCGCAGCAGCAGCCCTTCGCAGTCCAGCTTCGCCTGTCCGTACCCGCTCAGCGGCTGCCGCGGGGCGGACTCCTCGGCCACTCGTTCACCGGCCGGGTGGCCGTAGGCGTCCACACTGCTGACGAAGACGAACGGGCCGCGCGACCAGGCGCCGACCATGGCCGCCATGGCCGTCACATCGACCTCGGGGCGGGTGAAGGTGCAGGCCGCGTGGATGACCGCATCGGCACTGTCGACGGCCTTGCGCAGACCGGCCAGATCGGTGAGGTCGCCCTCGATGACGTCCACCCCCTCCGCGGCGACCAGATGCGCGGACTCCGGGCGGGCCAGGGCCAGGACCGGACGTCCTCGGGCGGCCAGTTCGCGCAGCACGAACGCGCCGACGCCGCCGGTGCCGCCGGTGACCAGGACCGTGCCCTCACGCGAGCGCCGCGGGCGGGCGGAGGTGGCCGAGGGCGCGGCGGCACGCTCCGCCTCGCGTGCGTCCAGCAGAGCGGTGACCGCCCGCGGAGTGCGGGCCTGCATGATGTCCAGGCCGGTCAGCGGCAGTTTCAGCGCGCGGCGCAGACGCTCGGCGAGCTGGACGGCGATCAGCGAGTGGCCGCCGAGGAGGAAGAAGTCGTCGTCCGGTCCGGGCGGATGGCCCAGGAGGTCGGTGAAGCCTTCGGTCACGGCCTCGGCGCGAGCCCCGTGCGGCGCGGGGGCCGACGGAAAGCCGGGGAGCCGGGCCGGGTCGGCCGCACCGTCGGCCGTACGCGGCAGGGCGTCCAGCAAGGTCACCGCGGCGGGTACCAGTTCCGCGGCCAGCGCGCCGCGCAGATGGGAGCGGAGCTCGGCGGGGGAGGGGCCGCCGATGCCGCGCAGGACGGCATACGCCAGCAGCGGGCCGCCGGCCGGTTCGACCACGGCGGCCTCGGCCACCTCGGGGTGCGACCGCAGCAGCACCTCGGCCGGGTGCCCGCCGGTCTCGCCCCGAGGTGCCGGCGGCGCACCGGGCAGCCGGGACAGCCGAAGGCCCGGCTCGTCCGCCACCGCGGTGAGCAGGGCGGCGTAGTGCGCGCCGAGGCCGGCCGCCGCTTCCTCGTCCAGCGCGGTCCGGCTGTACTGGACGAGTCCGGCGGGGGCGTCGGTGTCCACCATGCCGAAGGAGAGGTCGAACTTGGCCTCGCCGGCGCCGACTTCGACGTACTCGTCCACCAGGCCCGGCAGCCGCAGCGTCGTGGGCGCACCCAGGACGTCCGCGGTCACCCGGATCAGCGCCGTACCGTCCGCGCCGCGGGCGGCGGCGCCGAGACGCTCCAGGATGAGGTCGAAGGGCACCTCGCGGCGTTGCTGGGCGTCCAGCAGGGCGTCCCGTACGCGTTCCAGGAGCGTGGTGAAGGCCGGGTCGCCGGCGGTTTCCACCCGGACCGGGAGGGTGTTGACGCACAGTCCGACCAGACCGCGCATGTCCGCGCCCTGCCGGTGGGTGCCGGCGACCCCGATCACCAGGTCGTCCTGGCCGGTGAAGCGGTGCAGGGCGGCGAAGGACGCGGCGAGCGCCACGGTGAACAGGGTGGCCCGGTGCTGCCGGCCCAGTTCGCGCAGGGCGGCCGGCACCCGTGGGTCCAGGGGAGCGGTGTGGGCGCCGGCCGGGCGGCTGCCGGTGTCGGCCGGCGGGTGCGCGGGGCGGGGCAGACGGAGCGGGGAGACGCCTTCGAGGCGGTCGGCCCAGTGGCTCAGGCCCTGTTCGAGGCGGTCGGCGGCGGCCTGCTCGCGCCGTGCGAAGTCCGCGTACTGCGCCGGCTCCGGCTGCTCCTCGGCAGCGGTGCCCCGGGCGGCGGCCGAGTACAGCCGCGCCAGTTCACCGGCGACGGTCTCCAGCGACGCCCCGTCGATCGCGATGTGATGGAACGTCAGCAGCACGGTGTGGTCCTGCGCGCCGTGCCGCAGGACCAGGGCGCGCGGAAGGGGGCCGGCGGCGAGATCGAAGGGGCGGCGTGCCTCCTCGGCCAGCAGGGCGCCGGCGCCGTCCGCGTCCGTGTCCACGACGCGGAGCGCGATCGCCTCCGGAGCCGGCAGCACTTCCTGGTACGGCTCACCGTCGTGCTGCCCGTAACGGGTACGCAGAATCTCGTGGCGGCGTACCAGCGACGTCAGCGCGGCGGCCAGCGCGTCCAGATCGAGCGGACCGCGCAGCCGGGTGGCGAAGGGCACGCTGTAGGAGGCGTGGCCGCGGCCCAGCCGGTCCATCAGCCACATACGGCGCTGGGCGTGCGAGAGCGGGGCGGGCCCGTCGGGGACGCCCGAGGGGGCGGCAGCGGGGCGGGCGGCGCGGGAGCGCGCCCGGCGCAGCAGTTCCTCCTGGAGCGCCGCGGCGGCGGGGGTGTCAGTGGCCATCGGTGTCCTCCGGGGCGCCGGGGCGCAGATCGCTGTGCGCGGCGAGGAGCGCGCGCTCGACCAGCGCGGCGTGCCCCGCCACCGTGGGGGCGGCGAAGAAGTCGGCGAGCGTCAGCTCGACGCCGAGCTCCTCACGGAGGTCGTCGGTGACCGCGAGCGCGAGCAGGGAGTGACCGCCCAGCGCGAGGAAATCGGCATCCGGGCGGGTGACGTCACGGCCCAGCGACCGGCCCCAGACCTCGGCGACAGCCTGTTCCAGCGGATTCAGCGGCCCGGCCGGTGAGTCGGGCCGGTCCGCGGCGACGAGATCCGTCAGCGCGCGGCGGTCGACCTTGCCGGAGGCGGTGAGCGGCAGTGCGTCGACGAACTGCACCTCGTCGGGGACCAGATGGGCGGGGAGGACAGCGGTGAGCCGGTCCCGAAGGGCGTCGGGGCGGGGCACCGGTCCGGGCGAGGCCACCACGAACGCGGCCAGGCGGGCGTCGTCGGGGGAGGGGCGGTGCACGGTGACGGCCGCGTCCGCCACCTCGGGCTGCTCCCGCAGGGCGTGTTCGACCTCCCCCGGTTCGATCCGGAAGCCGCGGATCTTCACCTGGTCGTCCGTGCGCCCGTGGAAGTCGAGGGTGCCGTCCGGACGCAGGGAGACGAGGTCGCCGGTGCGGTAGAGACGCCCCGGCCCGGGGTGGTTGCCGAAGCGCTCGGCGGTCAGCTGCGGCTGCCCGGTGTAGCCGTGGGCCAGCCGGCTGCCGCCGATCCACAGTTCGCCGCGCTCCCCGTCCGGGACCGGCTTGCCGGAGTCGTCCAGAAGGTGCACGGTCGCGCCGGCGATCGGCCGGCCGATGGGCATCTGGCCGTCGCAGTCGGCGTCGGTGACGCGGTGGGCCGTGGTGAAGGTCGTCGCCTCCGTCGGCCCGTAGCCGTTGACGAGTTCCAGCCAGGGAAAGGCCCGCAGGACTTCACGGGCATGGTGCGTGGACAGCGCCTCGCCGCCCACGATCACCGTGCGCAGCAGCGAGAAGACGCGCGAGCGGCGGCCGGCCAGCTGGTGGAAGAGCGCGGTGGTGAAGAAGGCGACGGTGACGCCATGGCGTTCCACGTGCTGGGCCAGGTCCTCGAACGAGGGCCGCTCCGCGGTGCACACGACCACGGCGGCGCCGTTGGCCAGGGCTCCCCACACCTCGAAGGTCGAGGCGTCGAACGTCATCGGCGAGTGGAAGAGCACCCGGTCGCGGGAGGTGAGGGTGAGGTACGCCGGCTCGGAGACCAGCTCGGCTATAGCGCTGTGCGGGACGGCCACGCCCTTGGGACGGCCGGTGGAGCCCGAGGTGAACATGATGAACGCCGTGGCGTCCGCGCCGAGTTCGGCCCCGGCGATGCCGTCGCCGCCCATCAGCGGTTCACCGGGCAGCGCAAGAGTGGCGCCGGCGAGGCCCGCCGATTCGAGGAGCTTGCTGTCCCCGACGGTCAGGGTCGCGCCGGCGTCGGCGGCCAGCGCCTCGGAACGGGAACGCGGATGTGCCGGGTCGAGCGGTACGCACACGGCGCCCGCCCACCACAGTGCGAGCTGGGCGACGACGGTGCGCGCGGAGCGGGGCATCAGCAGCGCCACCGAGTCACCCCGGCGGACGCCGTGCTCGCGCAGATGGGCGGCGAGCGCGCGGGCCGAGGAGACGAGCTGTGCGTAGGTGAGGGTGCGGTCGCCGTCCGCCACGGCCAGCGCCTGCGGGGTCCGTGCGGCATGCCATGCCACGAGGGCCGGCAGGCCGGCCGCGGGCGCGGGCCGGCCGGCGGCCGGGGCGGACGCGGTGCGGTCACCGGACGCGGTGCGCTCGTCCTTCGGGGTGCCTTCGGTGGGCACGGGGCCTTCCTTCCGGGTGTCGGGGGAGTGCGGGGTGCGGGTGGTCATCTCAGGCTCCTGCCGGTTGCCGGGCGGTGCGGCGCGTGTCGACGAGCAGGGCCACGGCGCGCAGGTCCGGCTGGCGGAGCAGTTCGGGAGCGCGCAGCCGCACACCGCTCTCCTTCTCGATGACGGTCAGCAGCCGTGCGGCGAGGAGAGAGGTGCCGCCGGCCTCGGTGAAGTTGTCCGTCAGCGAGGCCCCCGGCCGGGCGAGCAGATCGCGTACGGCGCTCAGCACGAGCCGCTCGCCCGGGGTGGCGTCGCCGGGCCCGTCGTCGGCCGCCGGGGCGTCGCCGGGGCGCTCGTCGGAGTGGGCCGCCTGCCGGGCCAGCTCGGCCCGGTCCACCTTGCCGTTGGCGTCCAGGGGAAAGGAGTCCACGATCCGTACGTCCGAGGGCACGGCCTGCTCCGGCAGCCAGGCCCGTACGCCCGGCAGCAGCGCGTCCGCGGTGAGCACGGCGCCGGCCGCCGCCCGTACGTACGCCACCAGGCGGGTGCGGCCGTCGGCGGTACGCGGTGCGGTGACGACGGCGCTCAGGACCGCCGGGTCCTTCTCGAACGCGGCCTCCACCTCGGCCGGTTCGATCCGTACGCCGCTGATCTTGACCTGGTCGTCGAGACGGCCGAGGAACTCCAGCTCCCCGTCGGCCGGCATCCGCACCCGGTCCCCGGTGCGGTACAAGCGCTCCACTCCCGGCAGATCGAGGTCCCCGGGCACGGCGAGGAAGCGGCGCGCGGTCAGTTCGGGGTCCAGATAGCCGAGCGCCAGACCGCTTCCGCCGATGAGGAGTTCCCCCTCCGTATCGCGTGCGACGGGCCGGCCGTCCGCATCGGCGACGACGACGGTCACGCCCGGGAGGGGCCGGCCGATGGGCGGTGCGGATTCCGCGCCCGCCGCGCCGTCGGTGCCGTGCATGGAGTGGACGGTGGAGGCCACCGTGGCCTCGGCCGGTCCGTAGGCGTTGTGGACGGTGGCGGTCACGTCCGCGCCGGGACGGCGCCGCAACCGGTCGCCGCCCACGAACACATGACGCAGCCGCAGATCCTGCGGCCAGGGCCGCTCCAGCAGCGGCTCCACCATCGGCGTGGCCGACACACACACCGACACCGCGGACGTACGCCACCAGTCGGCCAGCACCGTCGGGTCCCAGCGGACCTCGTCCGGGGCGGGCACCAGAGCCGCCCCGGACGTCAGCCCGGCCCACAGCTCCAGCAGATGGGGGTCGAACGCGACGCCGATCAGCAGGGACTGCCGGTCACCGGGGGCCAGGCCGCTCGTGGCGCGGTACCAGCTCAGCAGCATGCCGAGCGCGGGCTCGCCGACGGCCACCGCCTTGGGGCGCCCGGTGGAGCCGGAGGTCAGCACGGCGTAGAACGCCTCGGGGGGTGCGGAACGGGCAGTCGTGCCCGGCGCGGCGAAAGCGGCCACCACCGTGGCGGCGGCGTTGGCGCCCTCGCCGGGCAGCGCCAGCCGCAGGTGGTCGGCCGTCCGGTGACGGGGCGGCAGCACCTCGGGATCGCCGATCAGACAGACGACGTTCAGGTCCTCGGTGACGGCGTCGGTGCGGCGCTCACCGGGGCGGGGGCCCAGCGGCAGATAGACGGCGCCGATCCTGGCGAGCGCGACCGCGGTCACCACGAGGGCGGCCGAACGGTCGAGGCAGACCCCGACCAGGTCTCCGGGCCGCACCCGGTCGCGCAGGGCTGTGGCGGCCTCGTCGGCGGCGGTGTCGATCTGCCGGTAGGTCCAGCTGTGCTCCCCGTCGATCACCGCGGGAGCCTCCGGGGAGCGCTGGGTCCACTCCTCGAAGAGGGCGAGCACCCCGGTCGCGCCGTCGGTGGCGGGCAGGGCGCCGCGGGCGATGCTGAGCGGGCTCTCCGACGAGGGCCGTTGCATGCCGGTGGTGGTCGTCGGGGCCGCCGTCCGGGCGGTCATCGGCTGGGTCATCGGGACTCCGTCACGGTGGTCGAAGCGGCGGAAGCAGCCGCGGCGGCGGTGCCGACGGCCGCGAGCGCGAGGGCCTGGTCGGCCAGCACCGGGTTCTGGAACAGCAGCCGCAGCGGCGGACGCTGCCCCAGCCGCGGTTCGAGCCAGGCCGCCAGCTGCGCGGCGAGCAGCGAGTGGCCGCCGGTCCGGAAGAAGTCCGAGGACGCGTCGAAGCGGCTGTGGCCCAGAGCCTCCCGCCAGCCCTCGGCGAGCAGCTCCGTCATCGGGTCTGACGGCAGCTGCGCGGGGGCGCTGTGGCTCTCCCCGGCCGGGGCGGCCGGCTCCAGTGCGGCGGCCCGGCGGGTCAGCGCGGTGCGGTCCGGCTTGCCGCCGGCCAGTCGCGGCATGGTGTCGAGCCGTGCCCAGCGCCCCGGTACGAGAGCGCTCGGCAGCCGGCGGCCCAGCTCCGTGTGCAACGCCTGCTCGTCCCACGGCTCACCGGCGTCCGCGCTCTCCAGGAAGCCGACGAGCCGGGGCCCGCCCGCGGCCTCGCGGTCCAGGACGACGGCGCAGGAGCGGCCGCCGAGCGCGGCCGAGGCGGCGGCCTCCACCTCTTCCAGCTCGATGCGGTAGCCCCGCAGCTTGATCTGGTGGTCCCGGCGCCCCAGGAAGTACAGCAGGCCGTCGCGGCCGCGGTAGCCGAGGTCACCGGTGAGGTAGACCCGCTCACCACCGAGCGCCTCGACATGGACGAACCGCGCGGCGGTGGTCTCGGGGTTGCCGACGTACCCCTCGGCCAACCCGGCTCCGGCGATGGCCAGTTCACCGACCGCGCCGTCCGGCAGCGGGCGGTGGTGTGCGTCCAGGACGTGGACCCGTTCGCCGGGCAGCTCGGTGCCGAGCGGGATCTCCGCACCGTCGGCGAGGCCGTCCCGGGTGATCTCGTGGACGGTGGAGCTGATGGCGGCTTCCGTGACGCCGTAGACGTTGAGCACGGTGCTGTCGCTGTCGGCCAGGAACGCGCGCATCACGTCCGCCGGGAGGCGCTCGCCACCGAGCACCAGCAGCCGTGGCGCCCAGTGCCCGTCGCGGAGCACGGGGCGCATCTCCTCACGGGTGGCGAGGAAGTAACTGGTGGGCAGATTGGCCACGGTGACCCGGGCGGCGACCAGCAGTCCGGCCAGCTCGGCGCCGGTCGGTACCTCGCGCTCGGGGGCGACCAGGCAGGCTCCGGCGTACAGCGACGGCAGCACCTCCTCGAGGGCCACGTCGAACGACGGCTGGGCGAACAGCAGCACCCGGTCACCCGCACCCAGGCCGAACCGGTCGGCCGCTCCGGTCAGATGGTTCTCCAGCGCCGCGCGGCCGACGGCGACGGGCTTGGGTATGCCCGTCGAGCCCGAGGTGTGAATGATGTACGCGGCACCGGGCACGACCTCGGCCGCCCGCGCCGGCGGCAGGACCGGGGCGTCGACCGTGGCCGTCGGCAGCCCGTCGGGAAGGGTGACGGCGGCGTCCGCGGAGGTCAGGACCAGCGCCGGGCCCAGCCGGCCGAGCAGCAGCTCCAGCCGGGCCGGCGGGTCGGACGGCGAGAGCGGGCAGTACACCGCCCGGGTCCGCAGACAGGCCAGCAGCGCCACGACCGAGTCGGCGCCGCGGGGCAGCACGGCGGCGACCGGCTGCCCGGCGGTCACTCCCGCCGCCCGCATCCGCTGCGCCAGCGAGGAGACCTGGGCGTCGAGGTCGCCGTAGGTCATCCGGCGGGCGCCGACGAGCAGCGCGGGCAGGGACGGGTCGTGGGCGGTGGCCGGGTCGAGCGGATCGTGCTCCGGCGCCGGCGGCGCGGCAGCCGGGAGGGCCTGCGGCGACGGCGGCGGAGCCAGCTCCGCGAGGGCGGTGCCGGGCGCGTCGAGATACGCCCGCAGCAGGTCGAGGAACCGCCCGGCGAGCAGCTTCGCCACGTCCTCGCCGAACATGTCGGCGTCGTAGTCCCAGACCAGCGTCATCCCTGCCGCACCGTGCCGGGGCCCGACCCCGCGCCGGTCGTCCGGGAGCAGCACCACGTCCAGGTCGAAACGGGTGGTGCCGGTGTTGAAGCCCTCGAACAGGGTGATGTCCAGGCCCGGGACGTCGACCTCGGGCAGCTCGGCGTCGTGCGCGCTGAACATGACGCTGAACAGCGGGTTGTCGGCGCCCGAGGTGTGCAGGCCGAGCGCGCGGGTCAGCTCCTGGATCGGCACCTCCTGATGCGGCAGGGCACGGATGAGGGTGTCGGTCACCTCGTCCATGGACTCCTCGGCCGGGGCGGCCGGGTCCAGCCGCAGCGCGAGCGGGATGGTGTTGACGAACATGCCCACGGCTTCCTCGAAACCGCGCGGGCGGTTGCCGACCGCGGTGCCGATCACCATCCGGGAGCGGCCGCTGTGGCGGCGCAGCAGCTCGGCGAAGAGCCCCAGGAGCGTGGCGAACGGCGTCAGACCGCGCTCACGGGCATGGCCACGGAGCCGTTCCGCCAGATCGGCACCGATCGACTGACGCAGCTGGCCGCCGTGGTGCCGGCGCCGGGAGCCGGGCCGGGTCAGACCGGGCAGCGGCATGTCGTAGGAGACCTCGCGCAGTTCACCGGCCCAGAACTCCAGACCGTCCCGCCGTTCCCCGCCGGCCTCGTCCTGGGAGCGGGCCCGGACATGGTCGGCGTACGAGGGCGCCGACGGCAGCTCCACCGGCTCGCCCAGGACGTGGCCCCGGTAGACGGTGAACACATCCCGCAGCAGGATCGCGAACGAATGGCCGTCGTGGATCAGATGGTGTTCGACGTGGATGAGCCGGTGCCGGTCCTCCGCGAGCCGGACCAGCGTCCAGCGCAGCAGCGGTGCCTCGAAGGTGTCGAGCGGGGTCTCCGCCTCGGTGCGCAACAGCTCCTGGAACGCGCTCTCCGGGTCCGCCTCCCCACGCAGGTCCACCGTGTGCAGCCGCGGCACACAGGCCTCGGCGACCCGCTGCCCCGGCATCGCCCCGGCGACGGCGACGAGTTCCAGCCGCAGACCGGGGTGCCGGTCGAGGGAGGCGGCGAGTCCGCGGCGCAGCGCGTCGGTGTCGAGCGTGCCCCACAGGTCGAGTGCGGCGGTGAAGTTGTAGGCGCGGCTGCCCGGTTGCACCTGTTCGTGCAGCCAGACGATCTCCTGCGAGGAGGAGAGCGGAAGCATGGGCGATCCCTGAGGTTGTCGGGGTGGGGGTTCTCCGGCCCGGGCATGGTCGAGCCCGGCCGGTGGGGTGCACGGACCGGGCCGCGGATCGCGCGGCAGGTCCGGCGGTGTCAGGAGGTGCGGGAGGGGCGGTGTGCGCGGGGCGGGTCAGGCGGTTGCCGGCGCCGGGGTCCGCAGCGTGTCGGCGAGGGCGGTGAAGGCGCTCTCGGCGGTGGGGTCGGGGAGGATCGTGCGGTCCCACACCATGCGCAGCTGAAGCTCGGGGCCCTGGGTGACGGAGACCGCGAAGGGACCGCGTACGGCCCTGCCGTCGATAGGGATCTCACGGCCTGTCACACCGCCCAGGCGGAGCGGGGGGTGCCGGCGGACGTCGTCGACGGTCAGCATGCCGTCGAGCCGGCCGGTCCAGCCGGAGCCGGCCGCCCGGGCGGCGTGCACCACGGCGTCGAAGGGGGTGGCGGCATGGTCCAGGTCGTCCCACCAGGCTTCGGCCGTCGCGGAGGCCGCGGACGCGTCCCCGGTCACGGTGGGGAAGACCATGGTGTTGAGGAAGCAGCCGAGCACCGGCGCGGCACCGGGCGGCCGGCCGCCCCACGGGTAGCCGAGCGGCACCACATGGCCCGCCCCGAACAGCGCCGCTGCCGCCGCCCGGCAGGCGTCGAGCAGCTCGGGGAAGGGCACACCGGCGGGCGGCGCGGGCATCCGCAGCGCCGCCGAACCGCTCGGCGCCGTCCCGGCGGAGAGGGATTCCGGACGTGGCGCGGGGGCCTGTTCGCGCACCGCGCGGAGCCGTTCGCCCCAGTACGCCATGGCCGCCGGCGCGCCCGCGCGCTCCTCCGCGTCGAGCTGTAGCAGCACTGCGTCCCGGTAGGCGGCCAGCTCGGCCGCGACTTCGGCGGGCGAGGGGCCCTCGGTGCCGGGACCTTCGTCGTAGGCGGCGCCGAGTTCCCCGACGATCCGGGCCAGCGACTGGCCGTCGCACGCGGTGTGGTCCAGCACGACGGCGAGCACCTCCTCCAGGCCGTCCTGCACCAGGAACAGCCGCAGCGGCGGGCCCTGCGGGTGCCGGCCGCCCAGGGCGCGACGCAGCACGGTGGCCGCGTCCTCACCGGGCGCGCACACTGTGCGGGTCACGGGTACCTGCGGCTCCTCCAGGTGGAGTGCGGGCGTGCCGCGCTGCACGGTGAGCCGGGCGCGCAGCACGGGGTGCAGGGCGGCGAGCCGGTTCGCGGCGGCCGCGAGGCGTACGGGGTCCACCGTGCCGCGCGGGAAGGCGAAGAACATCGGCACGAGATCCGGCCGCCCGGCGGGGTCCATGGCACGCACCAGTGCAAAGCGACGCTGGGCGCCCGTGACGGGCAGCAGGAGGGCGGCCCCGTCGCCGGTGTCGAGTCGCCGGTAGCGGGCCAGGTACTGGCTCGTGATGCTGAGCACGTGATCCTCTCTTGACGTGGCGGGCACGCGTCGCCGGTGGCGAGGCGGGTGGGGAGGCCGTGAGCGAAGGCAGGCAGGCGGGGGAGGCGGGCGAGGCGCGGCGCGGTGGCCCGCCGTCAGCCGATGGACGCGGGCTCGGCCGGGTCGGCAGTGCCGGACGGGCCGGCGGTGTCGGACGGGCCGGCCTCGGCCTGCTCCGTGACGGGCAGTTCGCGCATCCGGCGCAGCGGGGAGAGCAGCAGCGGCAGCGGTACGGCCAGGAATCCGGCCGCGCACCACACCAGCGCCACCCGGGCTCCGAAGGCATCGGCCAGCGCACCGCCGGCCAGGGCCCCGAGCGGCAGGGTGCCCCACATCAGGAACCGCAGCGTGGCGTTCATCCGACCGAGCAGCCGCGGCGGGCACAGGGCCTGACGGAAGCTCACCTGAGCCACGTTGTAGACGACGGCACCGAAGAAGACCACACCGGAGCCGAGGGCGAACAGCGCCGCCCCCGCGCCGGGCACGGAGAGCGGCCACAGCAGCGCGAACGGGCCGGTGACCAGGGCGGACAGCCAGATGATCCGGGCCTGGCCGAGCCGGGCGGCGAGCCGTCCCGCGCACAGCGCGCCGGCGAGCCCGCCCACGGCGGAGGCGGCCAGCAGGAGGCCGACCACTCCGGGCGCCAGCCCCAGCACGCGGACCAGGAAGACGGACTGCGTGGCCATCAGCACAGCGGTGAAGAAGTTGGCCAGCCCGGTCGTCAGGGCGATCACCCGCAGCAGGCGGTGCCCGAAGACGAAGCGCAGCCCCTCGGCGATGTCCTGGCGCAGGGAGGCTTCCGGCCGGGGATCCGGGCGGCTCTCGGGCCGCTTGATGGCCCACAGGAAGAGCGCGGAGAGCACATAGCCGGCCGCGTCGGCGACGATGGCCAGGGCGGCCCCGAGCACCTGGACGAGACCGCCGCCGATCCCGGGACCTGCGACCTGGGCCGACGAACGGATGGTCTCCAGCGCTCCGTTGCCCGAGACCAGCTGGTCCTTGGGCAGCAGCTGGGGCAGGAAGCTCTGGTGGGCGACGTCGAAGAAGACGGTCGCCACGCCGGTGATCAGGGCGACGACGTACAGCTGCACCATCGTCAGCACACCGGCGACGGCGGCCAGCGGGATGCTCGCCATCGCCACCGCCCGCACGACATCGGCGCGGATCATCAGCGGCAGCTTGCGCATCCGGTCGACCCAGGCCCCGGCCGGCAGTCCGACCAGCAAGAACGCGGCGGTTTCCGCGGCGGTGAGCAACCCCACCTGGAAGGCGGGGGCGTTGAGCTCGAGCACCGCGACGAGCGGCAGGGCGACCAGGGTGACCTGGGCACCGAGTTGTCCGGCCGCGGCACCGGCGAGCAGGAGGCGGAAATCGCGCAGACGCAGCGGGCCGCTGGCCGCGGGTCGGGGTATGACGGGCATGTGGTCGACCATCGCGGAACGGACGATCACGGGTCAAAACCCGATGCACACTTTCGGCCGGTTTTCTTCACCATTTACGCACCGGAACCGAAAATTCTCCGCCAGATCCTCTCAACCACCGGATGACCGGCACATGTCGCCCTTCCTGGTGGGCAGGAGATTGCACGGTGGTGGCGCGGCGAGATCGGGTGATCGAGTGCAGACCGTTACGTGCCGGAATCCGACCGAAAACTGCTGCCGATGTCCGCTTATTGGTCGAAGCGTTCAGTTCATCCGCTATGGCATCCGCTACGGCATCCGCGGTCCGCGGCGCCGCTCAGGCCGGCCGGAGTTCCGCGTCGACGGCGCCGCGCAGCAGTTCGTGCGCCCGCTCCAGCGAGGTGGTGCCGCTCAGCCAGCGTTCGCTCAGGCCCTCCGCCAGCGCGGTGAGCCGCTCGGCCGCCGCGTACGGATCGGTCCCGGCGAGGGCCGGATCGGCGGCCTGGGCCTGCCGTATCAGGCCGGCGAGGTCCTCGATCCACTCGCGGGTCGCGGTGGCCAGCAGCTCCCGCAGGTCGGGGTCGAAGACGGCGGTGGCGCGCAACTCGCCCCAGGCCGCGCTGTTCTCCCTGACGTGGGGGATGTCCTGTAGTTCCAGCAGCAGGATCTCGGTGAGCTGCGTACGGGGGTCGTCGGAGGCGTCGAGGGCGGCGTCGGTGTAGCGGACCGCGCGCCGGTTGATGAACTCCAGTGTGCGGCGCAGCAGTCCGGTGCGGTCCTTGAAGTGGTAGTAGATCAGCGCGGTCGAGACGCGGGCCTCCGCGGACACCTCCTCGACGCGCAGCCCGCGCACGCCGCGCCGGGCAATCAGCCGGGCGGCGGCTTCGAGGATCTGGGTGGGCCTGTCCGGCATCGCATGCTCCCGCGGTCCGAGGAATCAAGGTGGCTTGGGTCCGATCATGCCCTGCTATCGTCCTGACCAAAATTTCAGTCAGGGGGCTGATCGTGGACATATCCCGACGTCAGACACTGCAGGCGGCGGCCGTCGCCGCCGTCGGCGGGGCCTTGGGCGCCTGCGGCACCAAGGACAGCAGCGGGCCCGCGCCGCACGGCGAGCGCGCTGTCCCCGCGGGTGCGAAGCCGGCCGGGTGGTGGCTGCCCGACGAGGCGCATCCGCACGAGGCGACCTACATGGCCTGGCCCACCCGCCGGATCTGGGGGCCGGAGGTCACCGGCGTGCGCGACGACATCGCCCGCATCGCACGGACGATCGCCGAGTTCGAGCCGGTGGCCCTGCTGGCCAATGACCAGGAGGCGCAGGAGGCCCGGCGGGCGTGCGGATCCGGGGTGGAGGTCGTCCCGGCACCCGTGGACGATCTCTGGATGCGGGACACCGGGCCGGTCTTCGTGCTCGGACCCGACGGCGTCGCCGGAGTCGATCTCAACTTCAACGGCTGGGGCAACAAGCAGGACCACGGCCGCGACAGCCGGGTGGCCCGCGCGATCCTGGACGACGAGCGCCTCACCAGGATCAAGGCACCGATCACCGCTGAAGGCGGGGCGGTGGAGGGCGACGGCCGGGGCACCCTGATGGTGACGGAGAGCTCCCTGGTCAACGACAACCGCAACCCCGGTATGTCCCGCAAGGACATCGAGCGGGAGCTCAAGGAGCTGTTCGGCGCCACCACGGTGATCTGGGTCAAGGGCGTCAAGGGCAAGGACATCACGGACTATCACATCGACGCGCTGGCACGGTTCTCCGAACCCGGCGTCGTGGTCCTGAGCACCCCGGCGAAGAACGCCCGCCCCAACGACTTCACCGGCGCCTACGAACAGGCCCGCAAGGTCCTGGACCGTGCGGTGGATGCCCGGGGGAAGCGGCTCGACGTCGTCGAGCTGCCCGAACCGGCCGACATCGGGCGCCGCGGGGAGGGGTTCCTGGCCTGCTATGCGAACTACTACGTGGTCAACGGCGGGGTCGTCATGCCCCGCTTCGGCGACAAGAAGGCCGACAGCAAGGCCGCCTCCGTGCTGCGGGAGCTGTATCCGGGACGGAAGGTGGTGCCGGTGCCCGTCGACCACCTCGGCGAGGGCGGCGGCGGTATCCACTGCTCCACCCAGCAACTCCCCAAGGCAGGCTGAACCTCACTGCCCGGGACGGCCGTCGCGGCGCTGACGTGGCTTCGGTCGTGGCAGTGCGGGGCCTCCTGCCCGGTGGCGGACTGTGGCGGACTCAGCCGCGGCGCTGCCCGCCGGCCAGCTGATTGAGCGGGCCGGCCGTCAGCGTCCCGCGCTGATCCGCCACGACCGGCAGCCGCGCCATCGTCTCCGCCGGGAGCAGGCCGGTCTGGCCGAGCACCGCGGCCTGGTCCCAGTAGATGTGCTCGCCGGAGATCAGCGCGCCGTCGAACGAGACCACCGCGATGACCGGGATCTCGACGCGCCGTCCGGTCGGCGGCACACCGGGGAGGATCCACGGCACCTCCACGTCATGGGTGAACGAGACCAGCATTTCGTCGACGATCCGCGTCCTGCCCGTGGTGCGGGTCAGCGGGGCGAGGGCGAAATCGGCCGCGTGGTGGCCCACGAACCAGCGGCGGTAGAAGTGCCGCACGGACGCCCTGCCGCGGGCGCCCATGGCCGTGGGGACATGCACCACCTCCGGGTCGTCCGACATGGTGGCCATCGTCGTGTCGAGGTCGAGAGTGCTGAACTCGCTGGTGGTGTGCAGCTCCCAGACACGCTCCCGTTCCCGGTCAGATGTGGCGGTCACGGGCGGCCTCCTCGGTCTTCCAACCCCAAGCGGTGAGCATCCCGGGGGAGAGGCCGGCGCAGCGGGGCGACGACAGATCGCGCAGGGCCCGCTCCATCTGCGCCTCGTCCACCCGCCCCGTCGCCAGGATGGCGCCCCGTGCCCGCTCCCATGTCTCGGCCCAGAAACCGCTGAGGGCACTGCCCGGCACCAACGGCGGCACCCGGATCTCGGCGGCCACCTGGCACAGGCCTTCCTCGAGCAGCAGCTGCGGGTAGTCCGGCACCCAGGAGATGTCCGTGCCGATGGTCTCCCGCAGTGCCTGCCACATCGCCCGCATGACCGCGGTGTACGGGGTGCTCGGCGCGGTGGCGGACGTCAGGTCCACGGCATCGCTGAGCACCAGCACCCCATCGTCCGCGACCAGCGACGCCAGCTTGGCGATCATGCGGCGCCATGCGCGCAGATGCATCAGGACGAATCGCGCGTGGACCAGCTGGAACCGGCCGGGATCGAAGTCCGGCGCGGTGATGTCGGCGCTCAGCGCCGACAGACCCGGTGTGCCGTCGGCCCTGAGGAACCGGGTGTCACGGTCCACCGCGAGGACCGACGTGACACCGGCCGACTCCAGCAGCCACCGTGCGAGGGTGCCGGTCCCCGCGCCCACGTCCAGGCAGTTCCAGCCGGGACCGGCTCCCAACGCAGTCAACCGGGCGGCGCTCACCTCGTCGTAGGCGAGCGCTCCCAGGTCGATACGACCGGCCTCGCCGGTCTCTTCCGGGCGGAACATGCCTTCGCCGTAGCGCCCGGCACCGGTACCCCGCACGTCCCCAGTATGACGGTGACGCTCAGGGGTTTCCTGCTGTGGTGACCAGCTCCGGGACCGGCTCCTCCGTCGGCCGCTTCCGGGGCCTTCCCCGGGCCCGCCGCAGGATCAGTTGCAGCACGAGCATCACCACGCCGGTCACCACCGCGCTGTGCCACAGCAGCGTGTCCAGCCGCCCGGCCGAGAGGTAGGCACCCGCGGCCACGGCCGCCAGCGCACACACCGCCCGGTCCACGATGCTCTCGACGGAGAGCAGGGTGGCCCGTGGCGCACCCGCCGGGATCGCGTCGTTCACCAGCTTGCGCTGGAGCGGGTAGGCGAAACCGGTGACCGCGGCGAACACGCACAGCAGGGCGACCACGGTCCAGGGCCCGCCGAGGGTGCTGCCCGCCAGCGCCGCCGCCATCGCGAGGCTGAGCAGCGAGACCCAGGCGACCGGTGACAGCCGCGAGCCCAGCCACTGCGGCCGGGCCGAGGCCACCGCCTCCGCGACGGTCATGGCGGCCAGCACGCCGCCGTGTGAGCCTTCGGGGATGCCGTGGTCCAGCAGCACCGGCTGGAAGAGGTTGACCTGGCAGATGCGCGAGAGCGTGAAGACGGCCACGCCCTGCACCATGAGCAGGGCGAGCCAGGGTGTGGCCCACACACAGCGCAGCGCCGTGGTGGCATCACGGAGGAACGTGAGTCCGCCGCGGGAGCTCTTCGCGGCCCGCTCCCGGCGGTCGTGACCGGGCGCGGTGTGCCGCGGCAGCACCATGGCGCAGACGAGCGAGCCCGCCGCGCTGGCGGCACTCAGCACATACGGCGTGGGGTGTGCGACGGCCATCAAGGGGCCGACCAGCGGCCAGCACAGCACCTTCGCGGCCAGCCCCAGCGCCCGTGCCTGCCCCTCCGCCTTCAGATAGTGCTCTCCCGCGCCCTCGGCCGCCAGGCCGTCGTAGAGATAGGCGCTGGCGGCGCCGGAGGTCAGCGAGCGGCCGGCGGCGATGGCCAGGAAGTGCACCAGGAAGCCGGTGTAGCTGGGGGCGAGGACCGGGGCCAGGTTCGCCGCGGTCATCACGACGGCACCGGCCCGCAGACAGTTGCGGGCACCGATACGGTCGGCCACCATCCCGGTCGGGATCTCGAAGAGGCAGAACGCGACGTAGTAGATGCTCTGGATGCCGAAGATCTGGCCGTCGGAGAGCCCCGCCTCCCGCTGATAGGCGTAGAAGACCGGCATCCACCACAACAGGTTGAACAGCAGCTGGAAGCCGTTGTTGAGCCTGATGATCCGGCGGGCCCGCGGTGTCAGCGGCACCCCCGCGGCCCGGGGACCGCGGGCGCCTCGCAGACCGGAGAACGGGCGGATCACAGCGCGTAGGGGCGGATCTGGACCAGGCGGAAGTCCCCCTGATCGGTCATCAGCCATTCGATGTCGAGCGGATGGTCCACATCGGTGTCGCTGAAGTGGGACTGGAGCAGCCGGCCGGTCAGCGCCAGCCGGGCCAGCTTGTCCCGGGTGGCGACGGGCAGGTCCTGCCCGGTCGAGCCGAGTGCGACGGTGCGGCCGCCGCCCTCGACCGTGTTGTACAGGTACTGGAGCGGCAGCGTCGTTCCGTCGACGACCGTCTCGGGCGAGCCGGGAGAGCAGTTGAGGTAGACGTTGCGGAAGTCCGTGCGCTTGGTCGGATTGCAGGTCACCAGGACACCGCCGAGGTCAGCGGGCACATACCGCTGGATGATCACGCCCATGTAGGTGTCGTCGAGCGAGATGCCCGCCTGGTGGCGCAGCCGGACGCTGCGCGGCGACACCAGGGAGGCCCACACCTGGCGTACCGCGTCCAGGAGTTCGTCCGGGCCGTGGACGGTGGTGACCGAGTCGTAGACCCCGGCCGCGGAGAACCCCGGCAGGTCCTCGGCGTTGGAGGAGGAGCGCACCACGAGACGGTTGGCCGCATCGGGGCCGTCGGGCAGCGCCTGGGTGATCTGGCGGGTCACCTCGTCGGGCATGGGGGTGTTCCGGATGAGCTGCTGAAGGTTCAGGCAGAGCGCGTCCACCACGTCGACGGCATCGAGTTCGAGCGCCATCTTCAGCTTGCCGATGCCCTGTTGCACGGCCGGGGAGGACGTCAGGAAGCGGTGCTGGAGGGCGAAGGGGAGGGCGATCCCGTCGGGCGCGGCGATGGTGCCGGCCACGAAGTCGGCCGCCAGCGCCTGCAGTTCCGCGGGGGTCGCGCCAGGGGTGCCCAGGCGGGCCGCGAGGTGGCCGTAGAGGTCGGCGCGGGGCGGCCTCGGCTGCCCGTAGAAGGCGGTGAGGTCGGCGGAGCGGCTGTCGAGGACGTGATGGAGCTCCCCGAGGCTGGCCGCCTTGGTGCCGTACCGGCCCTGGTCGGCGCGGCGCAGCCGGTGCAGGTACAGCGCGGGTACGTCCTCCAGCAGCGGCGGCTCCATCCGGATCCGCTGCTGGTGCCAGGCCGGGGCCTCCAGCGAGGGGACATGGGCCAGCGGGGCGAGGGTGATCTCGTCGTCCTGCACCCGGTAGCGGATCCAGGCGCCGTCCAGGCCGTCCGCCTCGACGAGGCGGTCCAGATCGCGGACGATCGCATTGGGGATGCCCCAGCCCGAGGCGAGGACATTGGTGTGCGAGAGCGGCGTACCGGGCGCGGTGTTGAGGAAGCCGGCCACCCGCGGCACATCGTCCGGCAGCGACGGCATGGCCACGATGTCGGACCAGCCGAGCTCGGCGGCCGCGGCCGCGTACTCCTCGGGGGTCCGGAAGTAGCGGAGCCGGCCGATGGCCTCGCCGGGGTTGAGCGGGGTACGGGTGCGGTTGCCGAAGAGTTCATGACCGAGGATCCGCGGCACCCGGACATCGCTGATCGCGGCGAGTTCGTGCTCCTGCCCGTGGTTCGCCGGCTTCAGCAGCAGCGGCAGCCGGCCGTCGACCCGGTGGCGGACGAAAGTGTAGAACTCCTCCAGCAGCCGGCCGTTCATGGTGTCGGCCTCGGTGGTCTCCAGGACCAGGAAAGGCCGCTCCCGTCCCTCGGCGTCCTCGTCGGTGTGCAGCGAGATCACACCCAGCAGGAAGCGGCGCTCGGGATCCATGTAGACCGAGGCGTTGAAGGCGTCCAGGCAGGAGTCCAGCGCGGCCAGCTCCATGCCGAGCACACGGGTGGCGATGTAGTTGACGTGGAACGGGTGGGTGGCGGTGTCGAGCAGATGCCAGGTGTTCTCGATGCGGTCCACCACGACCTTGAGGTACGGGTGGCCGGCCAGGACGCCGGAGAGGGTGCGGAAGAGCGGCAGGGAGAGGTTCTCGCCCACGACGGTGCGATCGGTGAGCGGGCCGGGCGCGCCGGCGGGCAGGACGGTGGTGGTCATGACTGCGCCTCCGTGGTGCCGTGGGGGAGGACCTCGGGAAGGGCGTCCACCAGGCTCCGGAAGTCGCGGATCACGGTCTCCGGATCGGTGGCCGACAGCAGGCACAGCGCCGCCATGGTGTTGGCGCCCGCGGCCGGGTCGTACACCGGCACCGACGTCCCGTCCGGGAGCGAGTTCTCGGCCACCACGGACAGCCGGCTGCCCGCACTGAGGGGCACGTTGTCGTGCACCGTCGGGAAGTCCCAGATCCGCCGGTCCGGCCAGGCTTCACCGGCCCCGTCGACGGCCAGGACGACCAGCGAGCCGGCCGCGCCGTGCGCCTCCTGCGGCGTGCGGGCCTCGGCGGGCCAGGAGACCGGACGCCCCAGCAGGTGGTCGGTGAGCATGCCGATCAGGTCCAGGCCGAAGACCTCCTCGATCTGCGGGACGGTCATCGCACCGCCGAACCGGGCGGCGGTCTCGATCACCCACATCCGCCCGTCGGCACCGAGCTTGATCTCGGTGTGCGTACCGCAGTTGCGCAGCCCCAGCGCGTCGACGGCATCGCGCGCCAGGGCCACGATGCGGCGCTGGGCGTCGTGCGGCAGCGCGGCGGGCGTGATGCCGGCGCGTTCGGTGAACGGCTCCACGGTCGGCATCCGCCCGCTGAGACAGACCGGACGGAAGTCCCCGTCCACGACGACGCCTTCGACGCTGACGTAGTCGCCCCAGCCCTCCTGGTCGAACCACTCCTCCGCGGTACCCGGCACGATCTCCTCGACGATGAAGTCCGCCCCGGCACCGGCGACATGCAGCTCGGCGTACCCCAGCTGAGCGGATTCGGCCATCACCTCGCGCGCCCGCTCCCAGGCCGCCCGTACCTCGCCGGCGCAGCGGATGGTGCGGTGCGCGGTGGAGCCGGCGCTCCAGGCGGCCTTCAGCAGCAGGGGGAAGCGGAGCGTGGCGGCCGCGTCGTGCAGATCCTGCTCGGTGGCGACGGGGCGGAACCGGGGCTGGGATATCCCCTGGTCCTGCCAGGTGCGCCGCATCATCCGCTTGTCGCGGGCGAGCGCACAGGAGTTGCCCGCCCCGGCCAGGCCGAGCTTCTCGCAGGCCTCCGCGACCGCGACGACGGCGTACTCGGAGAAGGTGACGACCGCGTCCGCGCCCACTTCCTGGGCCCGGGAGACGATCAGGGACACCAGGTCGTGTCGCTCGGGCTCGGAAGGGATCAGGACCGAAGCACACAGTCGGTCCGCGGACGCGGTAACGGACGGCGGGAGCGCGCTGAGCGCCAGCAGGTGCACTGCCGACCGTGCGGCGACCCGTGACAGGGCGTACCCCAAGGGCGGTCCGCCCTTGGCATACACGAACAGCACCTTGCTCACTGGAATCCGACTCCTCTTCATACGGGTATGGGCCATCGGACGGCCGAGGGCGCCGGATCTCACCGCCGGACGCCATGCTTCAAGCGAAGCAGCCGTGCGGCACACGGTTCCCCGCATCGGGCCGCAACCGCTCAGGCAAATGCCAGAGTTGTGGATACCGTCCATCCGCTGTGAAGGTTCCGTGATGCCGTATGGCGGCGCGGCAGCGCGGAGGCGCGCGGACGACGCCAGATCGGCCGAGAACCGGGCATGCCACGCAACGCGGAGGGATACGCATGGCGATGGCGCGCCGTCCAAACCCGTTGAACTCTTCACCACAAAAGGGGCCCGTCGTGGACGAGACCAGTCTGAAGTCGCTGCTCGAACACCTTCCGGTGTCCTGGTGGGAGGCCGACCGTGAGTTGCGTGTGATCGACAGCGGGGGAGGAGCCTTCGACGACTCGGTGACGGCCCAGCGGTTCCTCGACACCGTGCGTCAAGAGCTCCCCGAGCCCGCCGCAGCGCCCGAAACCAGCCATTGGCAGGCACAGTTCGACGGTCGTGTCTTCGATGTGAACTGGGCTCTCGGCGTGCCCCGGCAGGGCCGCTCCCGTGGCCTGGCGGTGGAGGTCGGCACCCGCGCCGCCGGTGCCCGCCGCTACGACGCCTTCGCGGACCTCGCCCCCGCCGCGGCCTTCATCCGGGACGCGGACGGGCGCTACCTCTGGGCGAACCACGCCTACGCCCATCTGTACGGGACCACACCGGAGCACATCATCGGCGAGTGCGTCGCGGACGTCGACGGGCCTGCCGACGCCGCCCAGGTCCTCGCCCTGGACCGGGAGGTCCTGGCCCGTGGCAAGCCCGTGCGGCACACCCTCACCTACCACCGCGCCGACGGCAGCAGCGGGCAGGCGGCCGGCCATCGCTTCCCCGTCAGGGAGGCGGGTCGGACCTGCGTCGCGGGCATCTACGTCGACATCAGCGACTACACCCGCGCCCTGCGCCAACGCCGGGAGGCCGAGGAGAGTCTGCATGCGCTGCGCGATCACAGCGGCCTGGCGTGCGCGCTGATCTCCGCGGGCGGACGGATCCAGCAGGCGAGCGCGGCGGCCGCCGAGTTGTTGCAGACCCGCCTGTCGGACCTCGTCGGCCGCCGTGCACACACCGTGCTGGCACCCGCCTCGGAACTACCGGGACTGCGCCGCGGCTGGCACGATCTGATAGCGCGCCGCAGCCGGCGGATCCAGACCTCCGCCGTGCTCCTGGACGGCCGCGGCCGGCAGCGCCGCGCCCGGCTGCATCTCACGACGGTCGGCCGGAGCGCGGCCCGCGCCACGAGCGTCTGGGCGGTCGTCACCCACCAGGGACTTGCCCATGACGCGCATCCTCAGCTGACGGCAAGTCAGGTCCGCATCCTGTCCCTGCTGGCCGCCGGCCGCAGCAACGCCGAGATCGCCACCTCCCTGCACCTCTCCCGGCAGACCGTCGACTACCACCTCAGCCGCCTGCGCGACCTCCTCGACGCCCCGACCAGACCCGCCCTCGTCGCCCGCGCCTATGTCCTGGGCATCCTCGACCCCCAGACCTGGCCGCCGCGCTCGGCCACGGCCTGCCATCCGCACAGCGTCACATGAGGGGTGGTACGCCGGGCCCCGTCCCCCGGGGCGGCGAAAAACTGATTGTTGGGCCACCCGGCTGATTGTGGCCGACGGGCGTTTTACTCCCCGCGGGTTGAACGGTGGTGCGGGCCGACAACGGCAGCACGATACGTGTGGCATCAGCAGGATGAAGAGGCGAGGAGCGTCGTGAGAAGAACTATGCGGGCGGGAACCATCGTCGGGGCGTGCGGCCTGGTGCTGCTCGGCAGCGGGGTCGCTCAAGCGGTGACCATTCCGGACTCCCTGCTGTCGGCGGTGACGGACGCCGATATCGGCACCGTGACCGGCACGGTCCAAGGGGTGATCTGCAACAACCGCCTCGGCCATATCCACTACAAGTCGCCGGTGCTCCTGTCGGGTCACGGCTGCATCAACGGGCCGGTGAACAGCGGCAACAGCCTGCACAGCGGTAACTTCGTCAACCACGGGAACCCGAATAACAGCGGTAATCTCGCCAACACCAACGGGTCCACCAACAGCGCCGACTCCGTCTCGGGCGCCTCGACGGGCAGCGACAACAACATTCAGCACGTCCTCGGAGTGCTCTTCCACTGATCCGGCTACAGCGCTTGACGGATACGTCGAGCTCGCGCACCGTCACACGATCGCGCGGCGAGACCGCCGGGCGATCGCCGTTTCCGGCCCCGCAAGCGAAAGAACGGCCCCCGGAAGCCGGGGGCCGTTCTTTCGGATCAGCGTGGGGTCACGAAGCCTTCTGCGTGTTGCCGCCGCCGAGGGCCTGCGCGTTATTGCTGCTCTTCGTCGTCGGGCCGGATGTCTCGTCCTTCGAGTTGGTGTTTCCGTTGGTGTTGGTCGGGCTGCCGCTGTTGTTGATGCTGCCGCCGGAGATGCGAACGTCCTGTCCCCTGGCGTTTCCGCTTCTCAGCGGCCCGTTGACGCAGAATCTGGCTCTCGGTCCGCAGCGGAACGAGGCGTTGATCCTGGAGACGGTATCGCTGTTCGTGATCCTGTCCCCGCCGGATGAACCGGCCCAGGCCACCGAGGGTGCGACCCCGCCGGCGGCCAGGAGCAGACCGCAAGCTCCTGTAATCACAACGTTGATGCGTGCCATGTTCTTCACAGTGTGCTCCTGCACCTCATGGTTGGTCCCCGGGATGTTGCTATCCCGGATGCCCGCATCCACCAAGCAGGAGCAACGGCCCGTCCCGCGTATTCACCTGTCCGACGAGGGGATTCACCGGGACGGCCGTCGACCGCACACCCCTATGCGCGTCCGGCGAGCGCTTCGGCGAGGGCGAGGATCCTGCGGGCGTCCTCGACATGCAGGTTCTCGATCAGCCTGCCGTCGACGGTGACGACCCCGCGTCCCTCGCGGGTGGCCTCGTCGAACGCGTCGATGATCTTCCGCGAGCGGGCGATCTGTTCCGTCGACGGGGCGAACACCCGGTTGCAGGGTTCGACCTGCGACGGATGGATGAGCGTCTTCCCGTCGAAGCCGAACTGCCGCCCCTGGACGCACTCGGCCTCGAACCCCTCGGGGTTCTTCACGTCGTTGTAGACACCGTCCAGGATCACCTTGCCGGACTCACGGGCCGCCAGCAGCGCCAGCGACAGCCCGGTCAGCAGCGGGGCCCGGCCGGGGACGTGCTCGGCGTGCAGTTCCTTCGCCAGGTCGTTGGTGCCCATCACCAGCACCGTGAGCCGCTCGCCGGCGGCGGCCACCGCGCGGGCGTCCAGCATCGCGCGCGGCGTCTCGACCATGGCCCACACGGCCGTATGGTCCGGAGCGCCGGCGGCCTCGAGGGCCCGCTCGACGTCCCGTACGGTCTCGGCGGAGTCCACCTTGGGCACCACCACGGCGTCCGGACCGGCCTCGGCGGCGGCCCGGAGGTCGTCGGCGTGCCACTCGGTGCCCGGCCCGTTGACCCGGATCGTCACCTCGCGGTAGCCGTACTCGCCCGAGGCCGCGGCGGCCGCGACCCGCATACGGGCCTCGGCCTTGGCCTCGGGGGCGACGGCGTCCTCCAGGTCGAGGATGAGCGCGTCGGCGGGCAGGGACTTGGCCTTCTCCAGGGCGCGTTCGTTGGCACCGGGCATGTAGAGCACGGAGCGGCGCGGCCGCAGGATCGCGTCGGACACGGTACTTACTCCTTTTCGGCCGCGGCGTAGGCGTCGCGCAGCTCGGGGTCGCGGGCGGCGAGGGCGGCGGCGAGTCCGGCGACCACCTGGCACTGCTTGTAGGTGGCGTCGTCCTGCATCTTGCCGTCGATCATCACCGCGCCGGTGCCGTCCCCCATCGCCTCGATGACCCGGCGGGCCCAGGCGACGTCGGCGGGAGCGGGCGAGAAGACCTTCTTGGCGATGGCGATCTGCACCGGGTGCAGGCTCCACGCGCCGACGCAGCCGAGCAGGAAGGCGTTGCGGAACTGGTCCTCGCAGGCGGTGGTGTCCTTGATGTCGCCGAACGGCCCGTAGTACGGCAGGATGCCGTGCGCCGCACAGGCGTCGACCATGCGCGCGAGGGTGTAGTGCCACAGGTCCTGCTGGAAGGTGGCCCGCGGCGCGGCGCCGTCCGCGCCGTGCGGGTCCTCCCGGACCAGGTATCCGGGGTGGCCCCCGCCCACCCGGGTGGTCTTCATCCGGCGGCTGGCGGCGAGGTCGGCGGGGCCGAGCGAGATGCCCTGCATCCGGGGGCTGGCGCCGGCGATCTCCTCGACGTTGGCGACGCCGGTGGCCGTCTCCAGGATGGCGTGCACCAGGATCGGCCGCCGGACCTGCGCCTTCGCCTCCAGCTGGGCCAGCAGCCGGTCGACGTAGTGGATGTCCTCGGCGCCCTCGACCTTGGGCAGCATGATGACGTCCAGTTTGTCGCCGATCTCGCTGACGAGCGTCACCAGGTCGTCCAACGCCCAGGGGGAGTCGAGGCTGTTGACCCGGGTCCACAACTGCGTGTCGCCGAAGTCCGTGGCCTTGGCGATCTTCACCAGGCCCGACCTGGCCGCTTCCTTGCGGTCGGCGGCGACCGCGTCCTCCAGATTGCCGAGCAGCACGTCCACGGTGGGCGCGATGGACGGCACCTTCGCGGCCATCTTCTCGTTGCCCGGGTCAAAGAAGTGGATCATCCGGGACGGCCGGAACGGTACCTCGCGTACCGGTGTCGGCGCCCCGACGGCCAGCGGGCGGAAGAAGTCCTTCGGAGAGCGCATGCAGTCTCCCTGGTCGGCTCGGAGGGCGGGCTGCCGCCGGGTGCCCGGCGGCGCCATTCGCGCCTCACTCTAGGCCCGCACGGCGAGAAAGCTACTGGCCAGTATGTGTGCCGTTGATCACCGTGCCGCAGCGGTCGGCGCCGGCCGCCGCTACTGGTTCCCGCCCGCCCGCGGCCCGCTCAGGCCCCCAGGCAGTCGACGAACCGCACCCGGTCACCCGCACCCTTGATGAAGTCCTGCTGGGAGTGGTTGCGCAGGCGGCACATGTCGTAACGGGCCCGGGGACCGGATCCCCCGTCCGGCTCGTACGCGTGCTGCCCGGACAGCTGGCACGAGTTGTAGCGCACGAGCGGGCCCTGGGCCCCGATGCGGTAGCGGTGCGGGCTGCTCTCCTCCGCGAAGGACTTGAACGCGTTCGCGGTGTCGTCGCAGTCGTTGAAGTGCACCGTGCCGCTGTCCCAGGCACAGTCGATCACGACGGTGTCCGGGTCGCGCACCTCGAAGCGGATGTCCTCGGCGTGGAAGCGCTGTACGGAGTCGTGGTGCGGGCCCCGCGGAAAGCGGAAGAAGGTGCTGGTGCGCCCGTAGTCGCCGGAGTCCTCGGGGCGGCGGCCGGTGACGATGTAGGAACCACCGCGGCAGGTGATGGAACCGCCGTAGGGGAACTCCAGGAAGTTGCCCCAGGCGTACTCGACCTTCATGTCGTTGAACCAGTAGTTGAGGAACTGGTCCTGCTGCGGGTGGCTCAGTGACTTTTGTGACAGGCCGGAGTACAGGAACGCCTTGCGGTAGGCGCCGCCCACCCGGCAGGCGTCCCAGCGCATCTCCGAGTTGGTGTTGCTGCCGTCGAGAGCGACTCCGTAGGTCCACTCGCCGGTCCACTCGCATTCGGTGAAGCGGTAGTCCTGTGCCTGGCCGGTCGAGTAGGAGTAGAAGAACGAGGCGCCGGGGGTGGCGGCGGCGAAGCCGATCTGCTCGAACATCACATTCGCCCAGCTGTCCTCGTTGCGGCACAGATAGGCGTTCTCGGCCTTGTGCGGGGCGAAGAGCAGCTGGGTCATGCGCTTGCCGGCGCCGCGGAACCGTAAGCCGTTGGCCTTGAGCTTTCCTCCCTGGGCGTTGAGCAGCGCGTTGGGCGCGCGGATGAGGTACGTGCCGGCCGGTATGTCGATCACGGTCCGGCCGACGTGGTCCCACACCCGGCCGGCGGCGTAGGAGTAGGCGCGGGCGAACGCCCGGCTGTCGTCGGTGCGTCCGTCGCCCTTGGCGCCGAAGTCCGCCACCACGTCGATGACGTCCTTGCCCTTGGGCTTGTGGCCGGTGACCACGGGGGCCTTGGCGTCGTCGGAGGACTGCCGGGAGGCAGGGGACGGCTGGGAGTCGCACCCGGTGAGGGCGGCGGCCAGCGCGGCGGCCGTGCCCGCCAGCATCGTCCGGCGGGTGGCGTCACCGGTTGACGGGGAGGTTCTGCCTGCCATGATGTTGCTCCTTCGGGGGGTCCATTCATCAGGTGGGGGACATGAGCCAGTTCGGGTATGCGATCGGACAGCTGTCGACGGCCCAGAAATCAGCGAAGGGGGTGTCCCTCTACTCGCGCTATGTGAACCGGCCGGCCGGACGGGTGTTGGCTGCCGCGGGCTACACCCTCAAATTGACGCCCAATCAAGTCACCATGATCAGTGCGGTGTTCACCTTCGTCGGCGTGGTCATGATTGCGACGCTGCGCCCCTCGCCCGCTGTGGCGGCCGGGATATTCGCGGCCCTGGTATTCGGCTTCGCCCTCGACTCCGCCGACGGGCAGCTCGCCCGGCTGACCGGAAACGGCAGCGCCGCGGGGGAGTGGCTGGACCATGTGGTCGACTGCGCGAAGATGCTGGCCCTCCACATGGCCGTGCTTCTCTCGTTCTACCGCCACTTCGGCTTCTCCGACCCTCGCTATCTGCTGATTCCCGTCGCGTTCCAGTTCGCCGCGGTGATGGTCTTCTTCGGCGGCATCCTCACCGAACAACTCAAACGCGCCGACCGGCTGAAGAGCGGCGTCGGCCCCGCGCCCGCGGCACCGGCTTCCACGCTGCGCTCCGTCGCGCTGCTTCCCGTCGACTACGGGGTGTTCTGCGCGATATTCCTGTCGTTCGGCAGCCGGGAGGTGTTCATGGTGCTGTACTGCGCTCTGTTCGCCGCCCATGTCCTCTTCATGGTGGCCTTCCTGGTCAAGTGGTACCGCGAATTGTCCGCCCCCGGCGGCTGACGGGCCGGGGACGGACAATTCACCAGGGCGAGCGGCCCGGACAGGGCACCGGGCCGCCGCAACCGGTCACGCGGAATTCGCGAGCCCGTCGAGCACCTTGCGCAACAAGGAGCTGGAGGTGTGCACGGTGTAGGGGAAATAGATCACATCGACCCCGACCGTCGCGAAATCCCGTTCGAGCTTGTCGCCCTTGCTCGTCCCCCGCCAGTCGTCGCCCTTGAAAATGACGTCGAACCGCACCTGCTGCCAGGTCTCCAATTTGTCGGGCACCGTCTCGACGAACGCCGCGTCCACGAACCGGACACTGCGGACGATCTCCAGCCGCTCGGTGAGCGGAATAACCGGTGCCTTCCCCTTGGCCTGCGTGGCCATTTCGTCCGACACCACACCCGCCACCAGATAGTCGCACTGGCTCTTGGCGTGCCGGAGAATGTTCAGGTGCCCGACGTGGAAAAGATCGTAGACCCCGGGCGCATAACCTACTCGGTGTGTCTGTGTCATGTACCCCCCACTCGCCCTGCGGTCAGTTTCTGGCGGTCACATAGACCGGGCCGTTGCGCCCCGAGACATTGGTGCCGTCGGTGACCTCGATCGAGTAACGGTGCTGGGACCCGGGCTCCACGGTGTCCGTGAAGCTCATGTCGGGCCGGCTCCAGTAGCGCGAGTCCTGGTCGAGCGAGGTCAGATAGGTGCCGTCGCGGTAGATCTTGTAGGTCAGGACGCCGTCGTCCCGGTCCCACGAGGCCTTCCAGTTCAGCGTGATCTTGCCCCGGGACCTGCTCGCGCCGCTGAGCAGCGGCACCTGCGGCGCCCCGGTGTCCGGACCCGCGGCGAACCGGGTGAGGCCCTGCTGCGGCGCGTCATTGACGGTGGTGAACTCGCCCCCCGCCCACAGGATGCCGTCCGCCGCGGTCAGCGCCCGCGGGCCGATCTGCTCGCCGATCCCGTCGTTGGTGTCCGGGAACCACGGCAGGATGGTCTTGTCGGAGATCGACTGCGCCAGGAAGTGCTGGCGGTTGTTGATGTCCGTGAAGCCGCCCGGGGTGTTGGAGCAGTCGTGGGCGTGCGAACCGCTGTAGAGCACGCCCTTGTACGGCAGCACCGCCTGGGTGGCGCCCAGGCAGGTGTCCTTCCACAGCTGCGCGCCGTCGGCCAGCCGCCCGGCCGCCCGGCCGTCGAAGACCCCGCCGCCGGTGCCCTCGGCGCCCAGGTAGAAGTTGGTGCCGTCGTTGACGAGCGTCTTGACGGCGGACCGGTTGGGGATCCAGCCGGTGAAGGAGTTGACGACCTTGCCGGTGGTCGCGTCCAGCCCGGCCAGCGCGTGCACGCCGAACAGGCTCCCGTTCACCGAGGTGAACCGGCCGCCGATGATGACCTTGTTGAGCTGGGGCGCGACCGTGATGGCGTTGACCCCCGGTGTGGGGTCGTTGCCGATCGAGGAGCCACGGATCGTCGCCTTGAACGGCAACAGCGTGCTGTCGGGCCGCAGTGCGGCGATCCGCTCGCGGGTCTGGCCCTGGACGGTGGCGAACCCGCCGCCGATGTAGACGGTGTCGTCGGTGACGTCGATGGCCCGTACGGTCGAGCTGACCGTCGGCTTCCAGTCCGCGCCGATCGTGCAGTCGGCGGTGTCGAGGGCGGCCGTGTTGGACCGCCCCACGGTGCCGGCCTTCCCGAACGAGCCCCCGATGTAGATCACCGAGCCGTCGGGCGAGGCCTTCATGGCCCGGATGGTGCCCGTGCCGCCGGTGAACGCCGGGGCGCACGGCAGCGGTTCACCGGTCTTGGCGTCGAAGGCCGCGAAATTCGTGCGGGCGACCTCACCGGTGCCCGGGGCGGCGCCCGGCGGCCGGATGTGGCTGAACGTGCCTCCTACGTACACGATGCCCTTGGCGTAGGCCATGGCCCACACGATGCCGTCGGTCTGCCAGGTGCTCAGCGGATCGGCGGTCAGTGTGGTTTCGCCGGTGGCCTGAGCGGGACCGGCGGAAAGTGCCGTTGCTGCGGTACCCAGTACCGCGGCCGCGAGCAAGAGATGGACGGGTCTGCTTCTTTGGCGCACAGGTCCCCCCTGGAAGCATGGCGCGATGGGAATTGTCAGGATAGGAAGCGGGAACGAGACGAGTTCTGTGCGGAAATGAGCCCAGTGTTCATCGCGAGTTTTCCGAACCACGCTTGCGTAGCGCCCCGAAGAACTCCCCTACCCCCAGCGGCAAACGATAGCGCCAGACGGCGGCGCCGAAAGCCCCAATGGACAAAACAATTCCCAAGAACGCACCAGGAGCGTTGTCCCCGAGAAATGTCCGCATGGCGAACACCGGGAGCGCCACCGCCACGACGCCGACCAGCGCGGCGTACGCATAACCGCGGTCGACGGTGCCGAAGCCCAGCCGGTAGCGGGCCAGCAGCGCCGAGGCGCCGTTGTCCACCACGATCGCCAGGCCCCAGGAAACGGCGGCCCCCAGCACCCCGTACCGCGGCACCAGCCATACCGCGCTGGCGAGTTGGACCACGAACGCGGCGCCGGCGACAGTCAGATTCCAGACACTCCGTCCCGCCATGAGGATGACCGTCTGCGCGTTGCCCACACCGACGTTGACCAGGCAGGCCGCCGCCAGCACCACCAGGCCCGGCGCACCTCCGGAGAAGCCGGCCCCGAAGAGCGACAGCACGGTGCGTGGGTAGGCGGCGAGGACCAGGAACACCGGCCAGGAGAAGAGCGCGATCCAGCGTGTCGACAGCCGGTGCAGATGATGGGCCCCGGGCGCGTCGCCGCCCGCGAGAAGACGGCTGATCTGGGGCGCGACCGCCAGCCGGATCGCCAGTTGGAGCAGACTCCCCGCGGTGACCAGACGGCCGATCGCCGTGTAGACACCGGCCTCGGTGGCGGTGCCCAGCACCGAGAGCAGGATCACACCGATCCACACCGCGGTGATGTCGAAGACCGAGGAGACCGCCCGCGGACCGGCGAAGGCCCAGAACTCCCGTGCCTGCGGCGGCGGCCGGCCGGTGCCCGGGTGCGTACGGCAGGACCTGCGCAGCGATATGCCCGCGGCCACCGCCCCCAGTACCCCCGGCACGAGCCAGGCCGCGGAGAGCGCGGCCACGCTCGGCGCGAGCAGCACCAGCGGCACGGCGAGCAGTACGCGCAGCGCCGGTTTGCCGATCTGCTCCACGCCCACGAAGGGCACCACCGACCCGAACCCCCGGGTGGCTCCGAGCAGCACCAGCGCCACCGTCGTCACCGGCAGGAACACCGCGAACAGCCGCATCAGCGCGGCGGCTTGGCCCGGCTCCAGATCGGGCAGCAGCAGACCGGCGAGCCCGGGGGAGAACAGCAGCACCGCCGCCCCGGCGGCGCTCGCCAGCAGCGTCGGCAGCACGGAGATCCGCAACAGCCCCGGTGCACCGGCGCCGCCGCTGAGTTCGAGGTCCCGGGAGACGAAGCGGACCAGGGCGGTATCGGCCCCCAGCTTCAGCGCATTGCTCAGGATGGTGAAGGCCGCGACACCGGTGAAGACCGCACCGGCCCCGCGGGCCCCGAGCCCGTGGGTGACGACCGCGACGAGGACGAACCCGAACACCGCGTTCGCGGCCGAGCCCGCCAGGCCGAAGAGACTGCCGCGTGCGGTCGTGCCGACCCCGCGCCCGGCGGCCGCGGCCGCTCCCGTTGCCGTCGGCGCGGGCCGGTCGCCGGGGCCGGCCGGGCGGATGGCCGTCACCTGCGCAGCGAGGTGGTGTCGACGTCGAGGGACGTTCCGGCCGGCGCCGCGGGACCGGACCCGGGCGGGACCGGGCCGGGCAGCTGAGGCGGTGCCACCACGGCGGCGTGCGGGCGGCTCCGGCCGCGCTTGCGGCGGGTCGGTCCGCCGTCCGACAGCCGGCGCAGCGACGGCCCGCGGCTGCCCTTGTCCAGGACGGCGCCCAGGATGTGCCCGCCGGCCCCGGTGATCAGCTCCCACACCCGGTCCAGATCGTCCCGGCGGACCTCGGTCAGATCGCAGACCACCACGACGCCCGCCGCCTGCTTGGCGACGGCCAGCCCGTCCGCATGCGACAGCAGCGGCCCGGTGACCACCACGACGTTCTCGTTGGGTCCCGACGGCTCGTTCAGCAGCCGGGCGAACTGCGGTGAGGACAGGGCGCGTCCGGGGTTGGGCACCTCGCGGCCGGGCAGCAGATCGAAGCGCCCGTCGACGCCCGCGTCCACGGCGAGCCGCTCCCCGTCCGCCCAGCTGCCCGGCACCGGTCGGCCGTGACCGGGGTGCAGCGGGAGCCGCTGGGCCAGTCGGGGAGTACGCAGATCGGCCTCGACCAGCAGGATGTCGTTGCCGATCTCGGCGAACGCACCGGCCAGGTTGACCGCGACCGAGACGGCATCCGCGTTCTCCCGGGGGGCGACGATCAGCAGGCTGCCCCGCCCGGCGAACCGCTGGTCGTGCACCAGCCGGAAGGCGATCGTGCGGTAGGCCTCCGCACGGTTGCCGCGGCCGCTCCGGCCGACCTCCAGCAGTTCCGTACTGTCCTGCCGGCGCGGCAGAATGCCCAGCACCGGTGCCCGCAGGTTGTCCTGCACATCCGCCACCGACCGGACCCGCGGTTCCAGCACCGAGCGGACCCAGGCCGCCAGAATGCCCAGGACGAGACCGATCACGGCCCCGGTGAGCAGCAGCATGACGAGACCGGGGCTGGACGGGAAGGCCGGGGGATCGCCCTTGCGGACGATGTCGCCCGGTGTGGTGTCGAGGGACTTGAGGCTGGATATCCGGCCCTGGAGATCCGCTATCTCCGACACCAGATTGCTGCGCTCGGACTCGTCGGTGGCCCGCCCCGCCCCGCCGCTCGCGCCCGCGATCCGCCGGTCCAGCACCTTGCGCTGTTCCTGAAGGGGCTTCAGTTCCGTGCCGAGCTTGCTGACGGTCTTGTCGATCCGCTGGGTCGCGGCGTCCTGCCGGTAGTCGAGGTATGCATGCACAAAGGCGTTGACGAGCGCGGACGCCCGGTCCGCGGAGTCCGCGCTGTACTCGAACATCAGGGTCTGGGTCTCGGGTGGATTGCTCACCCGCAGATCGCGCTGGAGCCCGGCCGGATCGGTGCGGATCCCCAGGGATTTCGCCGCGGCGGTCGCGACCGAGGCGCTCTGCGCGATCTGCCGCTCGGTGCCCATGCTGATCTGCTTGTCCGCCGAGACACCGCCGGCCTCGAAGGGCGCCGTACTGATCGCATGCACCACCACCTCACCGGTCGCCGTGTACGTCGAGCCGCCCAGCACGGACACGGCGGCGCCGCCGAGCATGCCCAGCACCAGCCCGAGCACCAGCAAAGCGCGATAGCGGAAGAGCTGGCGCAGCTGGTCGCGGATCTGGTCCGGCTCCTCCGCGGGCTCGTCGAAGACGCTCACGTACGTGCTCCTCCTGTGGGTAGAGACAAGGCGTCGCGCTGCGCCCGGGGCGCCGGTGCGGTCGCGGGCTGCGCCGCGGACGACGGCAGGGCCCGGCGTCCCGCCTTACGGGTGATCAGTAGCGGGATGCACACCAGCAGCGCCAGCGGGCCCACGATGGCCATGAGACTGCCGCGCAGCAACACCAGCTGGTAGAAGCCGAACGCCGGTACCAGCAGCGCCGCGAGGGTGCCCCGGCGCCGCCGCAGCCGGTGCCGGAGGTGGTCGATGCGCCGTCCCACCGCGCCGATCAGGCCGAACACCGCGATGACGGACGGGAAGCCGGCCCACATATAGGTCTCGACCCACAGCGGCGCGGACAGATTGGTGAAGGTGTAGCCCGCGTGCCGGGCGAGGAGGATCCCCGCGTCGTCGGGCTTGCCGGGCCATGCGGCGCGCGGCACGAAGAACAGTGGAGGCCCCAGTGCGGCCGTCGGGGTGAAGCCGTGGGTACGGGCGTAGTCCACGCCCGTCTGGATCTGCTGGAACGCGTCATAGTCGCCGTTGGAGGTGAACTGCTCGGCGAGCGAGACGACATGGACGGGTTCGCGTTTGTCGTAGCGGAAGTAGTCGCTGTACGGGAAGACCACCAGCACGACGGCCGCCACGCCCGCCGCACCGAAGCGGAAGGCCCGCGGCCCGCGCAGCCAGGACGCGCTGAAGACCAGCGCCAGCAGAACCGTTCCGGCCCAGAAGCGCGGCTGGCTGATGGGGTTGTTGACCACGACGTTCACCGCGATCATCAGCGGCAGCAGCAGCCACCGTAACCCGCGCAGGGTCCGGTCGCCCTTGGTGAACCGCGGCACATGCAGCAGCGCCACCAGCGCCCAGAACGCCGGTACCGAAAGCGCCCAGGCCGCCATCGCCCGGTCCGCCGACCCGGCCGGTGCCGCCTGCGCCGCGGCCTCGTTGGCGGCCTGCCGGCTGAGGAAGAACGCCGACAGCCCGCCCTGACCGGGAATCAGCACGACCGCCAGCAGCAGCGCCAGCCCGCACAACAGCAGCACCCGCCCCGGCGACAGCCGCCGGGCCAGGACCGGTTCGAGGAACGTGGACGTACGCGCCGACCGCCACGACGCGAGCGCCGAGCCCGCGCTGTAGGCCAGGAGTCCGGTCTCCACCACGGCCGTGGTCACGAACGCGGTGTTCGCGTCGACGACGAACCCCCGCGGATAGGCGTCCGTCGCGAGCATGGCCAGCGGCGCCAGCCCCAGCCAGACGTACGAGAAGAGCCAGAAGCCGAAGGCGATCACCCGGGCCCGGACATCTGTCAGCACCCGGGCCAGCGCCGCACCGGTGTGCACCACCACCACGCACTGCACGGCGAGCGCGGCACCGAAGCGGGCGTCCAGCGACTGAAGGATCAGTACCGGCAGCAGTACCACCAGCAGCAGCGCCCAGCAGCACAGTGCGGCGATTCCGCGTACCGGCGTCATGGCACCGGGCCGATTCCCGCGCAGCATCCGCCCACCTCCCCCCAAGTCCCCACCAGCGAGCACAATGTAAGGGACATCGGGAAACAAGGTCGCCTTCGGGACACAATCGCAACCCAAATCACAGCCCGCGGGCCCCGGCGGACTCCTACGATGACCGCACATCCAGAGGGGGACCAGTCGTGGAAAACTCGTTCGCGGGCCGGTGTGTGCTCGTGGTCTCGACCAACTACGCACCCGAACACACCGGTATAGGGCCGTACTCGACGCAGATCGCCGAGCACCTGGCCGCAACCGGCGCCGACACCCATGTCCTCGCGGGTATGCCGCACTACCCCGCCTGGCGGGTCGCGGAGGGCTATCGCGGCCGCTGGCGGATACGCGAGCGCCGCGGCGGCGTCACGGTGCACCGCAGGCGCCACACCGTTCCGCCACGTCAGACCGCCCTGCGGCGGGCGCTGTTCGAGGCGAGCGTCCTGGCCCACGGCGCCGTGGCGCCCCCGCGCATCCGCCCCGACGTGGTGCTCACCCAGATGCCCAGCCTGGCCGGGGGAGTGCTGGGCGGGCGCCTCGCGCGACAGGCCGGGGTGCCGCATGTCGTGGTCGTCCAGGACCTGATGGGAGCGGCCGCCGAACAGAGCGGCATCCAGGGCGGTGGCCGGGCGGCCGCCCTGGCCGGGGCGGTGGAGGCCAGGGTCCTGCGCGCGGCGGCCGTCGTCGGGGTGGTGCACGAGTCGTTCGTGGACCGGGTCACGGCGATGGGCGTGCCGCGCGCACGGGTGCATGTGGTGCCCAACTGGACGCATGTGGAGGGCCCGAGCGGTGACCGGGACCAGACCAGGGCGCGCCTGGGCTGGTCCGAGAAGGACACCGTGCTGCTGCACGCCGGCAACATGGGCCTCAAGCAGGGGCTGGAGGTCCTGGTCGAGGCCGCCAGGCTCGCCGATCAGGAGGCCGCGCCCGTACGGATCGTGCTGATGGGCGACGGCAACCAGCGCGCGCATCTGCAACGGCTCGCCGAGGGCGTCTCCTCGCTGTCCTTCCTGCCGCCCGCCGACGCCCAGGAGTTCCCCGATGTGCTCGCCGCCGCCGATGTGCTCGCGGTGACCCAGAAGGCCTCCGTGCTGGACATGAGCCTGCCGTCCAAGCTGACCTCGTACTTCATGACGGGCCGGCCGGTGATCGCCTCGGTGGCCGCCGAAGGGGGCACCGCCCAGGAGGTGCTGCGCTCGGGCGCCGGTTCGGTGATCGCACCGGAGGACCCGAAGGCGCTGCTGGCGGAGGTCCGGGCACTCGCCGACGACCCCGAGCGGGCGTTGCGGCTGGGAGCACGCGGTCCGCAGTACGTCGAGCAGCGGCTGAGCAGCCGGGCCGGCCTGGAGCGGATCACCGCTCTGCTGCGGACCGCGAAGGCCGGCCGGTAGCCGAGGGCGGCGGGAGCGGTGTCCGCACCCGCCGCCCCGGGTCACCCGCCGCCGGGCCGGGCGAGCGAGGCGTACCACTCCTCCAGCCGGTCGGTCACGGCCGCCAGCGAGAAATCCGCCTCGACGGCCGCACGGCCCGCGCCGGTGAGGCGCTCCCGCAGCGTGCGGTCCTCCAGGAGCCGCAGCACCGCGTCCGCCAGCTCTTCCGGCGAACCGTCGGTTACCAGAGCGGCCTCGCGCCGCTGGAGAGCCGCGGCGATACCGCAGCTGTCCGTGCAGACCACCGGCGTGCCCACCGCCAAGGACTCCAGCACGCTCATCGGGAACGGCTCGTCGACGCTGGGCAGGACGTACACCGTCGCCTGCGCGGTCCGTCGCACCGCGGCGTCGTGATCGAGGGCCCCGCCGTACGTCACCACCTCGCCGAGCCCCTCGTCGGCGATCAGCCGCCGGACCTCCGCGAGCCGCCCCTCGTCCGAACCGTGCAGGGTGAACGACACCTCGGGCCGCTTGCGGTGCACCAGGGCCGCCATCCGCACAAAGGCCTCGGGACGTTTGCGACTCTGGAGGCGGGCGAGGAAGAGCACATCCGTCTCGCTCCGCTCGGCGTCGAGGGGCCGGGCACGGACGCCGTTGGGGAGCCGGACCAGGCGTGGCCCGCGCGGCCCCAGCACCTGCCGCAGCCCGGTCTCCTCCTCGTCGGTGAGCACCAGCGCCACCGCCGCCCGGCGCAGCAGCGGGACATAGACCCGGTCGAAGAGCCGCGCCACCGCCGAGCGGCGGGGCTGGACCATGCCGTGCGTCTGCACCAGGAAGGGACGGCGGCGCACCACGGCCACCGCGAGCGCGGCCAGCGAGACCAGATCCCGCCCGGCGTGCAGATGCAGGACGTCGGCCCGGCCCGCCCGCCGCCAGAGCTCCGGCAGCAGCCCCGGGTGGAACAGGCCGAGAAAGCCCTGCCCCGGCACCAGGGTGCGGGCCGGGCGGGCACGGAGCGGCACGCCGTCCACGGACCCCGGGGGCGCGCCCCGCCCCCGCCACAGCGAGACCAGCTCCACCTCGTGGCCCCGCGAGGCCAATTCGCCCAGCTGACCGGTGGCCACGCTCACCGGACCGCCGTACGCCCCGTCATCGCTGACCAGGGTCACGACATGGGTGATCCTCATACGGCACCCCCGGTGGTGTGCACGGCCCCCGCCGGCACATCGCGGTGGGCGACCGCACCGGCGCCGACCACCGCGCCCGCCCCGACGGTGACGCCGCGCAGCACCATGGCGCGGGCGGCCACCCAGGAGCCCGGCTCCAGCCGGATCGGTGCGTTGTCGAACTCGAAGGTGTGCGAGCGCCGTTGATGGCTTCCGGTGCACAGCACGGCGCCCTGCGACACACAGACGTCACTGGCGATGCTGATCGGCTCCAGGTTGATCAGCCAGGAGTCCTCCCCGATCCAGACATCGTCGCCGACCGTCAGTTTCCACGGCCACTGCACCCGCACCCGGTGCCGTATCAGCACCCGTTCGCCGACACGGGCGCCGAAGGCCCGCAGCAGCGGGGGCCGCAGCCGTGGCGGGAACCACCACTTCAGGAACAGGAGGTTGAGGACGGCGAACCAGGCGGCCTGGGTCAGCAGGCCCCTGCCCTTGTCGTAGCCGGCGCCGGTGAAACCGCGCAGCCGGCGGGTGGTGGCGACAGGTGTCATCGGTCCACCCGCACCCGGTGGCCGGAGAGTTCGTCCGCCAACTGCCGTACGTCCGACTCGACCATGATCCGGGCGAGTTCGTCGTACTGCACCTTCGCCGACCAGTCCAGCAGGCGCTTGGCCTTGGATGCGTCACCGATGAGCGCGTCCACTTCGGAGGGGCGCTCGTACTTCGGGTCGAAGCGCACATAGCGCTCCCAGTCCAGCCCCACCGTGCGGAAGGCGGCCTCCAGGAAGTCGCGTACGGTCGCGGCCACCCCGGTCGCCACCACATAGTCGTCCGGCTCGTCCCGCTGGAGCATCAGCCACATGGCCTCGACGTACTCCGGGGCGTAGCCCCAGTCGCGGACGGCGTCGAGGTTGCCCAGATAGAGATGCTCCTGGAGGCCCGCCTGTATGCGGGCCACCGCGCGGGTTATCTTGCGGGTGACGAAGGTTTCGCCGCGCCGCGGGCTCTCGTGGTTGAAGAGGATGCCGTTCACGCCGAACTGGCCGTACGCCTCGCGGTAGTTGACCGTGGACCAGTACGCCATGACCTTGGCGCAGCCGTACGGGCTGCGCGGGTGGAAGGGCGTCGCCTCGTTCTGCGGCGGCGGGGTGGCGCCGAACATCTCCGAGGACGAGGCCTGGTAGAGCCTGGTCTGCACCCCGCCGGCCCGGATGGCCTCCAGCAGCCGTACGGCGCCCAGACCGGTCACATCGCCGGTGTACAGGGGCGCGTCGAAGGAGACCCGGACATGGGACTGGGCCCCGAGGTTGTAGACCTCGTCGGGCTGCACATCACGCAGCAGGTTCACCAGCGCGACCCCGTCCGACAGGTCGACGTGGTGCAGCAGCAGCCGCCGGTCCGGGGTGTGCGGGTCCTGGTAGATGTGGTCGATGCGCTCGGTGTTGAAGCTCGACGAGCGTCTCATCAGCCCGTGCACTTCATAGCCCTTACTCAGCAGCAATTCGGCGAGATATGAACCGTCTTGGCCGGTGATTCCGGTGATGACCGCGGTTTTCGGCATGGCTTCCCCCCACGAGAAGTGATGTACATCGGGATGGATCGATGGAATTCCCACGCGCCGGCGGACCGCGGGGCGTGGACGCTACCTGCTCCGTGGCCGGTGGTCGAGAGCGAAGTGCGGCAGATATTTCCTGAAATAGTCGGTGGACGTATCGGGTTCAATGACACAATCCGGCCCATGGATGACTTGCTGCCCACACCCGCTCGCGTCTTCGTCGCGGGCCACAGAGGTCTGGTGGGATCCGCCGTGGCCCGGCGGCTGACCGCCCAGGGCTATGACGTGCTGACCCGTACGCACGCGGAACTCGACCTGCGTGACGCCGACGCCACCGCGGCCTTTCTGCGCGCGGCCCGGCCCGATGCCGTCGTCCTGGCGGCCGCCAAAGTCGGCGGAATCATGGCGAACAGCACCTACCCCGTGCAGTTCCTGGAGGACAACCTGAGCATCCAGCTCAGCGTCATCGCCGGCGCGCACCACGCCGGCGTCCGCCGGCTGCTGTTCCTCGGATCGAGCTGCATCTACCCCAAGCACGCCGCCCAGCCCATCACCGAAGACGCCCTCCTGAGCGGGCCGTTGGAGCCCACCAACGAGGCGTATGCGATCGCCAAGATCGCCGGTCTGGTCCAGGTCAAGTCCTACCGCCGGCAATACGGTGCCTCCTTCATCTCCGCCATGCCGACGAACCTCTACGGGCCCGGCGACAACTTCGACCTCGAGACCTCGCATGTCCTGCCGGCGCTCATCCGCCGCTTCCACGAGGCCAAGGAGAAGGGACTGGCCGAGCTCACGCTCTGGGGCACCGGCACCCCGCTGCGCGAGTTCCTGCACGTCGATGACCTGGCCGCGGCCTGCGAGGTGCTGCTGCGCCGCTACGACGGCGACGACACCGTCAACGTCGGATGCGGCGAGGACCTGACCATCGCCGACCTGGCCTCCTGTGTCGCCTCCGCGGTGGGATACGAAGGACGGATCTCCTTCGACCCGTCCCGCCCCGACGGCACCCCGCGCAAGCTGCTCGACATCAGCAGGATGCGCGCCCTGGGCTGGTCGCCCACCATCCCGCTGGCCGAGGGCATCGCCCGGACCTACCGGGCGTGGCAGGCGGAGCCGGCCCGGGTGTGACCGGGCCGGTCCCATGGTGTGTGTCCGGCGCCCGCCCCGCGGCGGGGCGGACACACACCGGTGCCCAACGGGTCTAGTACGCACCGCGCCCGTCCACGACGGCACGCACGGTCCGCATCAGCACACCGATGTCGCCGGCGTAGGACCAGTTGTCCACATAGCTCAGGTCCAGTGCGACGGTCTCGTCCCAGGAGAGATCGGAGCGCCCGCTGACCTGCCACAGGCCGGTCAGCCCCGGCTTGACGGATAACCGGCGGACCTCGGTCCCGTCGTACCGCTCGACCTCTTCGGGAAGCGGGGGCCGCGGGCCGACCAGCGACATATGGCCGGCCAGGACATTGAAGAGCTGGGGCAGTTCGTCCAGCGAGAAGCGCCGCAGCAGCCGGCCCACCCGTGTCACCCGGGGGTCCCGCCGGATCTTGAACATCGCCCCGTCGTGCTCGTTCGCCGACTCCAGCGCGACCCGCATCCGGTCGGCGGTGACGACCATCGTGCGGAACTTCCACATCCGGAACGGCATCAGATCCCGGCCGACCCGGATCTGCCAGTAGAACACCGGTCCTGCCGTGGTGAGTCTTATGGCCGCGGCCACCGCGGCGAACACGGGGGCGAGCAGCACGAGCAGCAGCAGGGCACCCAACCGGTCCGTGGCCTGCTTCAGCAGCACCGGAAGGCCCCGCCGGGCCGCCGGGTCTATGTGCATCACGGTCAGGCCCGCCGCCTTCGCGAGCCGGACCCGGTGCTGTGACACATCGATCAGGCCCGGAAGTATGGCCAGATTCCGGCCTCCGTCGTGCAGCGCCCAGGCCAGCCGCCGCACCCGCGCGGCGGACAGCTGACGGCCCGGCGCCACGAAGACGAGATCGGCATCGAGTTCCGCGGCGCACCTGAGCACGGTCTCCCCGTCCAGCGCCCCCTCGGGTGCCTCACCGTCGGAAGCGAGCCGGGCAGGGACGGGCAGCGCCGACTCGGTGGCTTCCTCCCCGACGATGCAGCTGCCGACGACGACGTACGCGTGGTCGGTACCGTGCGCCAACTCCGCGAGCACCAAGTCGACGGCGCCCGCTTCCCCGACGACCAGCACCCGGCGCAATGCCTGCGCACGACGGCGCATGGCGAGCAGGTACCGGTGCACGAGCTGGCGCCGGGCCACGCTCAGTGCCAGGCAGGGCAGCAGCGCGACCACACAGACCTTGAGGCCCACCTCGACCCGTGCACCGACACAGACGACGGCCAGGACGCCGAGCATGGTCAGCCAGTCCCACACGACCGGCAGCACCGTGGCGCCACCGCCCGGCTCATCCCTGGTGTAACGATTCTTCAACGCTCCGACGGCCAGCCACGAAAGGCAGGCCAGCACCGCCGTGAGCCATGGCTGTGGCTGCCGTGTCACGGCGCAGAGCACGCCGACCGGCACCAGGGAACCCACGGCGTCCACCACCAACGCCACCTGCACAAGCCGTCGTTCCGTCGACCTGTGCCCGCCCTTCTGGCTGCGCTCCGGCGCACGATCCAACTTGGCTGTCCCGGCAGGTGATTCGATCACCCGTGATCCGGCAGCTTCTGACAACCCCATGGCCCCCCACTTGGTCGTCCCCTCACTTCCGGCGCGGCTGGAGCCCCCCGGCCACACAACCGCCCCGTGTCGGACGTGACGCTAGAGCACGTTGCGCCCGACTGCTGTGGTTTACCTATTTTGAGTGTTCTTGTGTCTCATTGTTTACAAAGCAACGGACCCGTGATCGCGTTTCGGCCGCCGCTCCGGAGGCCGGTGCCGGGTGGGCCGAGGCGCCTCCGGAGCCGCAGCCGGGCATGCCGGTGTGCCCTCTCCCGGGCCCGCTTAGCATGCTGCCATGAACAGTGATCTCTTCGCGTCCGAGAACATGGCCACGCCGGCCACCGCCCCCGGAATGACACAGCAGAACGCCAAGTCGATCAAGTACGCGCTGGACGGCGAGTGTTATGCGCGGCAGGGCTCGATGATCGCCTACCGCGGGGATCTGCAATTCGAGAAGCAGGGCCAGGGCGTCGGCAAGTTCCTCAAGCGCGCGGTCACCGGCGAGGGGCTGGCGCTGATGGCCATACGGGGCCGGGGCGAAGTGTGGTTCGCCCACGAAGCCGCCAACTGCTTCATCATCGACCTCGCCCCCGGCGACGGCATCACCGTCAACGGCCGCAATGTGCTCTGCTTCGACCCGTCCCTCTCCTACGAGATCAAGGTCGTCAAGGGCGCCGGCATGGTCGGTGGCGGGCTCTTCAACTCCGTCTTCAGCGGCCAGGGCAAGCTGGCCGTGATGTGCGAGGGCAATCCCCTCGTGATCCCCGTCTCCCCGCAGTCCCCGGTCTTCGTCGACACCGATGCGGTGGTCGGCTGGAGCAGCGGCCTGCAGACCTCGCTGCACCGTTCGCAGAGCCTCGGTTCGATGCTCCGCGGCGGTTCCGGCGAGGCCGTCCAACTCCGCCTCGACGGCGAGGGCTTCGTGATCGTACGGCCGAGTGAGCTGCGCCCGGAGAAGACAGCGGGCAACTGATCCGGGCGGGGGCGTGGCGCCGCAGGGGGGCGCGGCGCCTCGCTCGGGCCCGAGGCGGAGCGCGGTCCGCGGCGGGCACGGTCCCGTGGCGGCGAGCTCCGACGGGCCGGCGACGGGAGAGTCTCAGGCCGACGGACCGGAGGCCAGGCGGGCGTCCAGCCAGTCGAAGACCCGCTGTTCGAACAGGGCGCGGCCCAGCGGTTCGCAGTGCAGATGCGCCCCTTCGGCCTCGGAGAAGCCGACCAGCTCCTTGGGCCCCGGCAGGGCGTCGTAGAGACGGCGGGACGCGCCGGGCCAGAAGTTCTCCCCCTCGGGGTCCGTGATGAGCAGCGGGGTGGTGATCCGGTCCGTCACCGGCGCCACCGTGTACGTGGCGACCTCGGTCAGCAGGTCGAAGGGCGCATCGATGCCGTACGGCTTGGCCCGTCGGCGCCACATGGCGGCCAGCGCCGGGTCCTCCTCCAGAGCCTCGGACACCGTGCGGTCGAAGGCCGCCCGGTCGCCGGAGTCCCACAGCTCGTGCAGTTCCGGGCCGAGGTGGTGCCACCAGCTCTCCGCGACATCGACGACGCCCGGATCGGCGACCGCGGCGGCGATCCGGTGCTCGAACGCGAGCGAGCGCGGGACCCAGTAGCCGGCCTGGCTGATCCCGGCCAGTACGAGGCGCTCGGCGTCGACATCGCCGCGGACGGCCAGAAAGTCCACGACCGGCGTGATGACCTTCTCCCAGTCGGGACGGAAGGGGACGCCGTGCTCGAACAGCATGGACTGCTGGCCGGGCCCGTCGAAGAGCAGCGCGCGGTACCCCCGGGCCACCGCCGGCGCACCGAGGAGCGTCCAGGCAGTGGAGAGCGGGGCGTCACTGCCGTTGTTGACGATCACCGTCGGCAGGGCTCCGGAACGGCCCGGCGGGCTGATCAGGTAGCCCGGCAGCGCGGCATCCTCGTACGGGATCGCGACCCACTCGGCAGGCGGGTTCCATCCCGCCCCGAAGCGGTCGAAGCAGTCGCGGTGATCCGCGAAGAGTTCCTGGAGCCGCGCCTGCGCACCGGCGCACCCATCGACTGCCACCAGGGCCGTACCGAAGTACCCGGCCGCCCGGAGAAACGCCGCCCGCGCACTGACCGTCCGCCCGTGCGCGGTGCACTTCTCGGCCTGCGCACGGACCGTGCGGGCGAGCGAGGCCCAGGTCGACACCCATGTCTCCGGGTCGCCGTCCGCCGTGGCGGAGGCGGCGGCCAGTACCTCGCCCACGTCGGCGCCCTGCCGCCATGCCGACCCCAGGGCGAGCATGATCTCGTAGTCGAACTGCTCGTTCTCGCTGAACCGGAACGTCATGGCGACTCCAGGCACGCCGTGCGGACGTTCCCCCTGCCCCGGCGCGGGACGGAGGCCTCCCGTTCCAGCCTAGGAGCCCACCGGGGATGCGCACGCCGGATCGCCGTGCGGGGAAGGGCCGGGGCGGCGCGGGCGACCGTGGGCGCGGGGAGCGTAACCGGACGCGCCGCTCCTTGCCGCCGGGACCGGTGGCGCAGAGTGTGACCCGGGACTCAGGCGGGGGCCGAACACGGAGCGCCGACGGAGGCGGCTTCGCTCGGTGCGCCACCGGCTGGCATGATCGCGCGCATGGCTGAACGCGTGATCGCCGCTTGTGACGGCGCGTCGAAAGGAAATCCCGGGCCCGCGGGCTGGGCCTGGGTCATCGCCGACGGTGCGGAGACCGTCGTCCGGTGGGAGGCCGGGCCGCTGGGCACCGCGACCAACAACGTCGCGGAACTCACGGCACTGGAACGTCTGCTGGCGGCCACCGATCCGGCCGCTCCGATGGAGATCCGGATGGACTCCCAGTACGCGATGAAGGCCGTCACCACCTGGCTGCCCGGATGGAAGCGCAAGGGGTGGAAGACGGCGGCGGGCAAGCCGGTCGCCAACCAGGAACTCGTCATGCGCATCGACGCACTGCTCACGGACCGCTCCGTGGAGTTCCGGTACGTGCCCGCGCACCAAGTGGACGGCGACCCGCTCAATGACTTCGCCGACCGGGCCGCGAGCCAGTCGGCGATCGTCCAGGAGGCCGCCGGCAGCGAGCTCGGCTCCCCGCAGCCGCCGCCCGCCCCTGACACGGTCCGGCCGTCCGGTTCTCGCCGAGGTGCCTCCGGCGCGGTGGCGAAAACGGCGTCCTCGCCGAAGCGGCGCGCCTCGGGGAGTTCGACGCGGACACTCAACGCCAAGTTCCCCGGACGCTGCCGCTGCGGGCGCTCCTACGCGGCGGGCGAGCCCATCACCAAGAACCCGGAGGGCTGGGGGCACCCCGCGTGCCGCTCCGGCGCGGCCGCCGACTGAGCTCCTTCGACGAAGGCTCACGGGGGCACACGGTCCGGACGCGCACGGGACCCAGGGCCTGCTGCCGGATGGGCATGATCCCGGCGTGCACCGCTCAAGGGTGAGGCAGGGCCCCCTGCCTCACCCGCCCGGTCCGGTCCGTCCACAGGGGACGTATCAGCCGAGGACGAGCGGCAGTTTCGCGGCCAGCTCGCCGAGTGCGGCCTTCTCCGCATCGGTCGGTGCCCGGCGGCCGGTGCCGACCAGAAGCGCGTCCTTGTCGCTGAACGACGCGGGGAACGCGGAGTCGGCGAGCTTTTCCAGCGCGGCGCGGGACCGGGCCAGGCCTTCCCTGGGCGGCTCCGTCGCGTCCGGGAGGTGCGCGATCAGGTCGAGGTGGTGCAGCGTCCATTCCAGGACGTACGTGCTGAGGTAGTCGCCCGTCGTGAGGACCTCGTCGCGGGTGCTCACCCGGACGCGGGGGTCGGCGAGTGTGGCGGCGCGTCCGGCGGCGGAGCCGACGTCGTCGAGGTGGAACTTGAGCAGACGTGGTTCCTCGTACGCGGCGGCCAGCCGGACGGTCAGCGCGTCGAGCGGGTCCTCGCCGGTCGGCGGTTGGTTCCCGACGTTCCAGTAGGTCACCGCGTCGACGGTCGGTTCGGTCTCGGCGGGGGTGACGAGGGTGATCAGGACGTCCTGCGCGTCGATGATCAGGTGGCACACGAGGTCCCGCACGAGCCAGCCGGTGCAGCCGGACGGCTGCTCGAGGTCCTTGTCCGGGAGTTCGGCGACCGCCGTGCGCAAGGCTGCCCAAGAGCGTGAGAAGAGATCCACATCGGCACGGTAGTGCGGCACCGCAAGGGCGGACAAGCGAAATCCGGCAGCAACCGCCACGAACGGCACCGGCATGAACGCCCCGCGCAGGGCGACGAGTTTGGCGGCGTCGGCGAGCGGCAGCGCCCCGAGTTCGACCCGCTCACTGTCCGCGTGGACGAACTGGTCGGCGAGGGTGACCGGGTGGTCGCCCGGGTCACCCAGCGCGGCGTCCACCGTGGGGCCCACGCGCGCATGCCGGAGCCGACCGGCCGGAGCTTCGAGAACGAGGCGATCTGGATCTTCACTGTGACCGAGGGGAAGATCACCGAGATCCGGGCGGTCAGCGACCGCCTCGGCCTCTTCCTCCAGCTCGGCTGGACGTGGCCGCAGGCCGCCTAGGACGCTTGGTGGAAGTGCTGGTCACAGCCACCCGTCGAGGACTGCGACCAGCACCCCGGGGCGGCCGGCCGCCAACAGGCGCTAACCGGCCTTGCTCCCCTTGGGCCCCGCCACCGGTACGTCGAGGGGGCGGGCGATGCCCACCACGCCCTCGTCGAGGCGCTGGAGATGGCGCAGCACGCGGAAGGTGACGGAGCCCGACCGAAGGGCACCGGAGCCGGCCGCGTCCAGCATCGCGGCGATGCTGACGCCGGATTCGACCTCGCCTTCGGCGCTCTCCTCCAGCACGCGCGCGACGATGAGATCGATGTTGTGCCCGATCCGCCGGCCGGCGCGTTCCAGGCGCGGGTCGGCCGCGACGGTCTTGCTGTACGGCACCAGTTCGGCCGTCGCCGCCAGGGAACGGGCGTGGTAGGCGCAGGTCTCCAGGAGTGCCACCAGATAACGAGCGGTCTGCCGCCGGACCCGCAGTGGGGTGATCGGATGTGTCAGCGGCTTGGTGGAGGCGCGCAGATCGTCCAGCGCGGTGTCCAGATCGCGCGCCTTGCCCAGCAGGTCGACGGCGGGGCCGCCGCTGAGCTGTTCCACCGCGGCGGAGACGACATCCCGCAACCGGACCAGCACCGTGCCCAGCAGCTCGTCCGTACGGCGGTCGGTGTGCACCGGCAGCACCACCATGGCGGCGATGCTCCCGCAGGCGGCGCCCAGCGCCGTCTCCTCGATGCGCAGCACCAGCACGGACAGGCTGTAGGTGTTGAGCAGGGTGTAGAGCAGCCCGAGCATCGCGGTGACGAAGAAGGACATCAGCGCATACGACAGCGGTGCGCTGAAGAACATCCCGAAGATGCACAGCAGAACGAGTGCGAACGCGGCCCAGGTGTGGTTGCCGACCAGCCCGGCGAGGGCGACACCGGCGACCACGCCGAGCACCGTGCCCACCAGTCGGCGGTAGCCCTTGACGAGGATCTCGCCCGTGGAAGCGGTGTTGAGGAAGACCACCCAGCAGGCCAGCACGGCCCAGTACCAGCGCTGGCTGGACAGGAACTCGCCGCCGATGATGGCCAGGGTCGAGCCCACGGAGACCTGGAACGCCGCCCGGGTGGTGGGCCGTTGCAGCCCGGTGCGGTCCTCCTCCGTGTCCTCGGTCTCTTCGGCCCCGACGATCGCGAGATCCTCGGCGTCGAACTCTTCACGTGAGCGAGTGGTGGCCGGGGAGTCGTCCGATTCGTCCTGCGGCCCGTCCAGCGCCAGCCGCAGACCCAGGACGGCACGTGCGGCCTCACCGAGCCCACGGAAGACGTCCTGGACGACGGACGAGGCGCGCGGCAGATTGTCCTCGTCCCGGTAGCCGAGCAGCCGGTTGCGTACATGGGCCAGTGCGGTGCCGCGGTCGTCGGGCGCGCGCCGTGCGACCAGCAGGAGCAGGGCATTGAGATCCCGGCGCAGGGTGCGGGTCGCGTCGTCCTCGGTCTGGGTACGGGTCGCCGTGGCCGGGACGGGGGCGTGCGGCAGATGCATGGTGAGGGTGTCCGCCCGCTCCGCGCTGCGGGCGTTGAGTATCAGCATGCCCAGCCGTTCGGCGGCGATCTCGGCATCCGCGACGCGGCGTTGCACCAGTCCCGCCGCGGCCGCGTCCCGCGTCCCCTCCTCCAGGCGGCCCTGGATCATCAAGGCCGCTTCGTGCAGCCGGGCGGTGTGCCGCCGCAGGTCGTCGAGGACCTTGTCCAGTTCGTCGGGGCCCGCGTCCAGCAGTTCCAGCTGGGTTGCCAGCAGCTGGGCCAGGCGTGCCCGGAAGGCCGCACGCAGGCGGCCCAGGGTGCGCTGGGGGGTATCCGGGACGACAGCGAACCGTACGACCGCGCTGCATGCGAAGGCGATGCCCAGGGTCAGATACAGCTCGGGGAGGGCGGGGACGGTGGCGTGCACGAACAGCGAGACGAAGTAGACCTGAAAGCCGATCAGGCCGAGTGCGGTGCCGCGGTCACCGAACCGCCGGGAGTAGACGGCACCGAAGATCAGGAGGACGAAGAACACATCACCGGCGATGACCAGGGTGTGCAGCAGCGCCGCCAGCGACATGGCGGTCAGCGCGACGGGCAGGCCCAGCGCAAGGGTGATCGCCTGGCCGCGCACCTCCTTCTCCCTGATCGCGAAGGTGGCGACCATGGCCGCCATGGCGCCCGCGACCATCAAGGTCACGTCGGTGTGGAGCGGTGCGAGGCCGGCGAGGGTGAGCACGATCGCTCCGACCGTCCGCAGCCCCGCCATCAGTCGCAGTAGCCCTGGGTCGGATGCCGCGAAGCGGTCCCAGGTGCTCGTCCCAGCCCGCCGTATCGCTGCGATCACGCTGCCGTACACTCCCACTTCTTGTCGTGCTCCGGAGTGCTCCAGCATCGCACGCCTGATCGGAACGGCTTCCGCCGCATCATCCCCGGCGCAGCCGCGCCCACCTGCGAACTCCTCGTACCCCCTCGAACTCCTCGCATCCCTCGCACCCCTTCGTCCTCCTCGCCCACCCTGGTCTTCACGGTATTAGCGAGGCGTTAGCCGATCATCAGTGGCGGCGCCGAGAGTGAGTGACGCGGAACGAAGAAGAACTCACCGCCCGGATCCGCGGTCCGGCTCCTCCGCATCGTGCCGCCCCTCGTGGGTGGCCGGGGAGAGCCGAGCGGGTCGCACGGCGGGAGTTGCACCGAAGTTTCTCCGGGTTCCGGAGAAGAGGGAGTTGATGACTGATGACCATCCGTGGTCTGCGTACCGCCGCCACCGTCACCGCCGCTGTCGCCCTTGCGGTGGGAGCGAGCGCCGGAATTGCCTCCGCGGCAGGTGCGGGAGGACCCGGCGCGGCCGCGGCCGGCTCGTGCGCACCGGGGACCCTGAAGGTCACGACCACCAGCGCGGGGTCGAGCCAGGCCGGAATGAGTCACTCGGGCACCTACCTGAAGGTGACCAACACCGGCAAGAGCACCTGCGCGATCAACGGTTATGCGGGGCTGGCGCTGGAGGGCGCCGGTCACACGGCCCTGAAGACCACCGCGCACCACGGTGACACCTACTTCGCCACGGACCCGGGCGCGCACCAGGTCACGCTGGAGCCGGGCAAGAGCGCCTTCGCGGACCTGGTCTGGACGCACGCCGGTCCGTCCTCCGCGCAGGCCAAGTACCTCCAGGTGTCTCCGACGGGCAGCAACTCGCACAGCGTCGTGGCGTTCGACAACGCCGTCGACGGCGGGGAGCTGTCGGTGACGGCCTGGTCGGCGAAGCTGCCCAGCGCTTCCTGACCACCACTGGTACACCGAAGGCCGACGCACCGGGCGTCGGCCTTCGGCGTGTGTGCGGCCGGCTCAGCTCCGGGCTCCGGCCAAGAGTGTGCGGTACCAGTCGACGGTGGCGTCGAGGGTCGCATCCAGGGGTGTCGGGTGGACGCCGAAGGTGCGCTCGAAGGCGGCGGAGTCCACGATCTGCGGTTCGGTGTGCTGGTAGAACATCTCCGCGTACTCGTCCATGAACGTCGCGTCGAACGGCCCGAAGGGGCGGGGCTCGGAAAGGGTCACGCTCCGCACCGGGCGCCCCACCCGCTCCTCGATCATCGAGTAGATCTCGCGGGTGGTGACGGCGGGCGCGGTGGGCAGGTGCCAGATCCTGCCGTCGCCTTCCGGGTGGGCGCCGAGCGTGGCGAGTCCGGTCGCCACGTCCCGGATGTCCGTGTAGCTGTGGGGCAGGTCGATGTCGCCCATGCCGAGGACCTCGCCACCGGTCAGGGCGCCGGGGAAGACCGCTCCGCCGAGCGTCGAGTTGAGCACGCCGGGACCGACGAAGTCGGCCGACCGGCCGAGGACGACACGGGCGCGCCCCGCGCGGTGGGCGGCGAGATAGCGCTCGTCCAGCTGCGCCCGCATCCGCCCCTTGCGGCTGGTCGCCCGCCACGGGGTCTCCTCCGTCATCACCTCCCCGTGCGTCGGGCCGTACGGATACAGCGTGTCCAGCACGACCAGACGGGCGCCCGTGGTCTCGACGGCGGCCAGTACCGCCTGTTGGACCCGGGGCATCACCTCGACCTGGCGGTGATAGTCGACGTTCACGCAGTGGTACACGACGGCGGCGCCCTCGACGGCGGCCAACGCCCCCTCGGGCGTGCTCACATCGGCGGCGTGGCGCCCGACGCCCTCGGCGGAGCTGTCCGGGACCGAGCGGCTGACCAGCCGTACGGCGTGACCGCGACGGGCGAGTTCACCGGCGAGCGTGGTGCCTGCGGGGCCGGCACCCAGCACTGCGTGGAGCGAACGTTCTGCGGCAGAAATGGCGGTTCCTTCTCTACGAGCCGATGACGATGGCCAATGACCTGTGACGGGGGAGCGGCGGGCAGACTGTGTTTCGCTCTCTCGCTTCTGTTAGAGACCATAACTCTAGTGATGCATCATCGCAAGAGGAGGGTTGGCTACGATCGGCGACACCCGCTCACACCCGCTCACACCCGGCTCACACGCGCTGGACACCGTCGCGAACGCAGGAGGAGAACATGGCCGCCGAGGCACGGAGTCCCCGGGCCCGCTACCGCGAGCAGAACCGCGCGGAGATCAAGGCGGCCGCGCTTCAGCAGCTCGCCGAAGGGGGCGTTCAAGCCGTGGCGCTCACCCGTATCGCCAAGGACATGGGGCTGTCGGGTCCCGCCCTCTACCGCTACTTCGCGGGCCGGGACGACCTGCTGGGCGAGCTGATCCGGGACGCCTACGACGAGGCGGCACAGGCCGTCGAACGCGTCGACGGAGCGTCCGCCGACGGCGCCCGCGCCACCCTGCACGCCCTCGCCGACGCCTACCGGGGCTGGGCCGTCGCGCAGCCGCACCGCTATCTGCTGATCCAGGGCACCCCGGTCCCCGGCTACGCGGCTCCGCCGGACACCCTGCTCCGTGCGCGGGCCGTCCTGGGCCCGTTCCTGAAGGTGTTCGCCGAAGGCGACCCCACGGAGGCGCTGCGGCCGGTCGTCGACGAAATGGCCGCCTGGGCGCGCCGGGACGCCGATGTCGCCGGCTGGCTGGCGCAGCACACGGGGCCGGCTCCGCACGACGAGGCAGCCGGGACCGCCCTCGCCGGTACGGTGCTGGCCTGGTCCCAACTGCACGGCACGGTCAGCCTGGAGGTGTCCGGCCAGTACGCCGGGATGGGGCACCGGGTGCAGACCCTGCTCACCGCGCAGCTCGACCTCTTGGCCGATTCCTTCCAGCTCTAGCCGCGGGCCCTTGCGCACATCCGCCCCGGCCGTCGCCGCGAGAGCGGGCCCGGCCGGGGCGGAAGGACAACTGGGCGAGGAAGGGCAACTGGGCGAGGCCGAACGGCAATTCGGGCAGAACGGCAGCCCGGGGTGGTGCGCGCAGGCACACCACCCCGGGTCGCCCGGGGACGGTGGTCAGTTCTTGGCGGCCCCGCGCGACGGCGTCCAGTGGTGAACCTTGTAGTCGCCCTTCTCCAGGGTCTCGAACGGGGCGGAGCCCAGGCACTTGCCGACGCTGTTCTTCGGCACGCCGTCCATGGCCCAGCTGTAGCCCAGCCGGTCCTTCTTGCCGCTGTCCAGCACGGTGAAGCCGAACCGCTTGCCCCTGAGGTCCCCGATCTCCGGCAGGCCCGGTGCGCCCTTGAAGTGCGACTCGGTCACGATGCCGGTGGCGACGGCCACCGGGCCACCGGTCACCAGGCAGTCGATACGGCCCCGGAAATATCCGCCCCAGTCCTTGCCGAAATGATGGCTCACGTAGAACGTGCCGCGCGCCTTGTCGGCGAACCCGTGGGCGTTGATGCGGAAGTGGACGTTGTCGCCGGGCTGTCGCGCGAGCTTGGCGGAGCCCGTCAGCGACGGTTCGTCGGCGCTGTGCCGGGCGGGCCGGGGCCCGGCCTCGGCAGCCGCGGCCGGCCCGGTCGTGCCCAGGGTCAGCGCGGTCGCCGTAGCGGCGGCGAGAGCGGTGGCGGCCACGACGAACGGGCGGCGGGTGAGGGGCATCGCTTCCTCCTGTGGATGCGGTCATCGACCGGAATCGGGGCGGCAGGGAGGCGATTCCCTGCCGCACACCACGGTCCCGTTCGCCGCTTCGCCCCGCATCGCTCCCCAGGCGGGGGCCGCTCCGCCGCACGGCGGAAGGGTGAGGGGTACGGGAGGCCGATGCGGTGCCGGGGCCGCCCACTTCACCGTCGGCTCTCCCCGCGGCCGCCGCTACGTCAGCGCCCTGCCGGAGGGCGGCTCAATATCCGGCCGGGCGTATCAGCCCCGTCTCATACGCGAAGACGGCGGCCTGTGTCCGGTCGCGCAGGCCCAGTTTGACCAGGATCCGGCCCACATGGCTCTTCACGGTCTGCTCCGCCACCACCAGACGCTCCGCGATCTCCCCGTTCGACAGGCCCTGGGCGATCAGGGCCAGCACCTCGGTCTCGCGTTCCGTCAGGTCACCGACACGGTCCCTGAGCGGGGTGCGAGGTGAGCTGGTGACCCGGGAGAACTCGGCGATGAGGCGCTTGGTGATGTTCGGCGCGAGCAGGGCGTCGCCCGCCGCCACCACCCGTACCGCCTGGGCGAGTTCGGCCGCGGAGGCGTCCTTCAGCAGAAACCCGGAGGCGCCCGCGCGCAGCGCCTCGTACACGTACTCGTCGAGGTCGAAGGTGGTCAGGACCAGGATCTTGACGGTGGCGCCGGCAGGTCCGGTGAGCTGACGGGTCGCCTCGATGCCGCCGAGCCGGGGCATCCGGACGTCCATCAGGACCACGTCCGGGGCGAGTTCGGCGGCCTGGGCAACGGCGTCGAGGCCGTCGACGGCCTGGCCGATGACCTCGATGCCGGGTTCGGCGTTGAGCAGCACCGTGAACCCCTGTCGGACCATGATCTGGTCGTCGGCGATCAGCACACGGATGGGCGTCATGGGGCATCCTCACCGGGTTCGGCAGGCTTGGTGGTGTCAGTGGGAAGGAGCGCGGTGACTTCGTAGCCGCCGTCGGGAGTGGGGCCGGTGGCCAGTTCGCCGCCAAGCATGGCGGTGCGCTCCTGCATGCCCAGCAACCCGTGGCCGGCGCCCGGCGAGGGTGGGGCGGGCCGGTCCGGCGCGGTGTTGGTGACACGCAGGGCGAGCCCGCCGGACCGGTACCCGATGTCCACCCGCACTGCCGCTCCGGGCGCGTGCCGCATCGCGTTGCTGAGCGCCTCCTGGACGATACGGAACGCCGACAGGTCCACTCCCGGCGGCAGCGGCCGCGGCTCGCCGGTGGTCTCGGTGATGACCGCGAGGCCCGTTCCGCGCACCTTGCCGACCAGCTCGTCCAGCCGGCCGAGGGTGGGCTGCGGGGCATGCCGTACCCCGTCGGACGGGGCGTCCTCCGAGCGCAGTACGCCCAGGACCCGGCGGAGTTCGGTGAGCGCCTCGACGGCGTTCTCGCGGATGCCCGCGAGATTCTCCTTCAGTTCGTCGGTGGGTTCCTTGACCAGGTGCGGGGCCACCTGCGCCTGGATGGATATCACCGACATGTGGTGGGCTACCACATCGTGCAGCTCACGGGCGATCCGGTTGCGCTCCTCCAGAAGGGTGCGCCGGGCCCGCTCGTCCGCGGTGCGCACTTCCTGTTCGACGAGTTGGCTCCGGGCCACCCGGCGGCCGCGCAGCGAGGCGCCCACCACCACCGCGGTCGTGCAGGTCACGGCGTCCTGAATGAGGCTCGGCTGCTGGGCGGGGGCCGCGAAGGCCAGTGCGGCCCATGCCGACAGGAGGGTGAGCCCCCATGCCTCGGCCGCGACCCGGGGGCGGACCCGCAGCGCGAGGAGGAACAGCACAAAGGTGTGCAGTGCGATCCCCGGGAAGCTCCAGGACCACAGCGGGGCGTGGCTGACTTTGGTCTCGCCGACGGTCCTGGCCAGGAAAAGCGCAAGCGTCGACAGCCACCAGGCGGGCACCGGACGGGACAACGCGAGGATGGCGGCGCCCGACTGGAGCACGACGAGCAACATCACGGCCGTCGCCAGGGCCGTGTCCACGGCTGTTGTCGCGGAGGACGTCGGGGCCGGCGCGAGTTGCGGCTCGTACTGATTCCCGTTGGCCAGACCCATCAGCACCGCGAACAGCACCGCGTGGGCATGCGGCAGCCGGCCCAGCCAGCGCAGGCTCGGCAGTGGATCGCGCGCCACCGTCCACAGGTCCTCGCGCAGGGTGCGTGGCACCGCCTGCACGGCTTCCCACAGCCGCAGCCCCCCTTTTGTCCCGCCCCCCTCGGTCACACGACGCATCCTAAGCACGCCGCACCGCCGTGGTCCGTGCGGGACGCCCCTCCTGTACCACCCGGGAGCCGCTCCGCCGCCCTTGCTCGTACGTACGGAACGCGGCCCAGCACATCAGCAGCGTCAGCGCGAACACCGGCAGCCAGGCCAGCCGGGCGAGCACCCAACCGAAGCCGGTGGGGACGGTGTGCAGACCGGGCAGCGGTTCGCCCGCCAGCAGCCCGACCGCCGTCACCGCCATCAGCGCGGTCTGGTGCCACAGGAAGACCGTCATCGCCGACAGATTCGTCAGGGCCACCGCCGCCCAGAGCGCGGGGCGTTGCAGCATCCGGCGCAGCGGGCCGATCAGGAGCAGTGCCGCCCCCGACTGGGCGAGACCGAAGGTGACGGCCGCGAGAGTGGGTGGGTTGAGGTTGGATATGCCGGCGCCGGGCACCCCGACCATGGCGGCGGGGTAGCCGGCCCCTACGACGAGTCCGGCGGTGGCGGTGCCGCCACCGAGCAGCAGCACCCAGCCGGTCGGACGGCTCCGCAGCCCGCCCCGGGCCCAGGCCGCACCCAGGCAGTACGGGACCAGCCAGCCCGCCAGGACATTGATCCAGCCGAGCCAGGCCGGCCCGCCCAGGCCGAACCGGATCAGGTCGATGTGCAGGACGACGGCGAGCGGCCACAGCGGATGCAGCCTGGCGACCAGCGGGGTCGCCGCCGTCAGCGCCATGAGGACCACCAGGAACCAGAGCGGGGACAGCGCCAGTTTGCCCAGTGTACGAACGGTCTCCAGGCCGGTGCCGGAGGCGAGCAGCGCGCCCGCCACCACGCTCCACACCACCAGGACGGCCGCAACCGGTCGCAACAGCCGGGCTGTCCGGGCGCGGAGCCACCGCCCGTACGTGCCGCCCCCGGCACGCGTGGCGGCACAACTCCTCGCCGCCATCCGGCCGCCCACCAGAAAGAACACCGCAAGGGTCTGGAAAACCCAGGAAACCGGGGCGAGTTGCGGCATGTGGTGCAGCGGGCCGACGACGTGCACCGCGCCGCTGTCGGCGACCAGGGCGGTCACCAGCCAGTGCCCGAGCACCACGCCGAGGATGGCGAGCGCACGCAGTGCGTCGACGCCACGGTCACGATCGGGCGGGGTCGCGGCGGCGATCCGCCGGACGAGGTCACGCACGGTGGTCCTCCTCGGCAGGGTCCTGCCCGGAGACGATCCGGGCGAGGTTCCGCAGGGATACGGAACCGGGCGCCAGGTAGTCGCTGTGCCCGCCGGCACCTGCCGGGAAGAGCCGGGCGCCGAAGGCGGGCGAGACCGGGTCGGACCCCAACCCCAGCGTGAAGAAGGGAAGGTGTACCTGGGTGTGCGGCACGTCGGCGATCCAGTCGTCGTCGCCGCGGCCGGCCCACACGGTCGCTCGGGTGTGCAGCCCGGCGACGCTGTCGGCACCGGCCCCGGGGCTGCCGTACAGGACGATGTCCGCGGCATCGAGCCCCGAAGCAGCCCGGCCGCAGACCACGGAACCGTAGGAATGGCAGAGGACGGTGATCCGGGCGGGCGGCCGAACCGCGGCCACCTCACGTACGAACGCCCGGAGTTGGGGAGCGGCCTCCTCGGCGAGGCCCGGTGTCACGACCCGGGTGCTCAAGGTGCCCGGCGTCTCGTATCCGACCCAGGCGATGACGGCGGACCGGTCGCCCAGCTCCTGCCGGAGCGCCGTCGCACCGGCCCGCAGGCGTCCGTATCGGTCGAGGTTGGTGTCCGACCCCGGCACCAGTACGGCGATCCGGTCGGCCCGCGCCAGGTCGCCGACGACCTCGACGGTGCGGCCCCCGTTGCGGCCGTCGAAGGACAGGAACTGCCGCCCCGGACCGGCCATGACGCGCAGTGCGCCGGCCCGCGCCCGGTCGCCGTGGCCCTCGGCCACCCGCTCCGCCGCACGGATGCCGGCGCGGTTGACGGCATACCGCTCGGCGAGGGCGCCGGGGCCGGGGGACCGCAGCGGTGCGAGGGCCACCGGGACAGGTGCCGGAACGGCCGAGGGGCGGGCCGCACCCGACACGGGTACGGCCACCGAGGCGGCGACGAGTGCGGCGAGCAGGGTGCGCAGCGGGCGGCTGCCGGGCGGGCGGGGCGCCATGAGGGAGGGTCCTTCCGTTCCGGAAGCCGGTCGTGCTTCCGCAACCGAAGCTATGGATCACCCCACTTGCTCGGCGTCCCGCCGTGGAGCGCACTTCCCGCGTAGCTCTCAGGTACTAGGGGTAGGGGGCGACGGACACCGCGGCGGACGGATGCGGCCGAACGAGGGCTCCACCGGCGGCGGTGCCGCGGTGACTCTGACCGGCACCGGCCTCGAGAATGCCAGCGAGGTGCGCTTCGGCACCAAGTCGGCCACCATCACGGCCAATACGGCCACGTCCGTGTCGGTGGTCGCTCCCTCGGGAGCCGGCGTGGTCGCTGCCACGGTGACGACCCCCGGGGGGACCAGCAACCCGGTGGTCTTCTACTACGTTCCCCCGCCCGTCATCCTCGACGTCTCGCCCACTTCCGGGCCCGTGGCGGGCGGTGCCACGATCACCGTCACCGGGCGCGGCCTCGCCACCACGACGTCCGTGGCGTTCGGCGCGACGGTGGTGGCGCCGACAGTGGTGTCCGACAGCCAACTCACCGTCGTGAGCCCGGCCCACGCGACGGGGCAGGCGGCCCTGGTCGTCACCGCCCTCGGCGGGAGCGACACCGCGTCCGGGACGTTCGGCTTCGTGGCCCCACCGACCGTCACGGGCTCCAGCCCCCTCACGGCCTCCCCGCGGGCGGCACCCTGGTCGACATCACCGGCACCGGTCTGTCGACGACCACCGGCGTGACCTTCGGCGGCGTCCCGGCCACGTTCGCCGTGCTGTCCGACACCCGGGTCGCCGCCGTCGCCCCCACCCATGCCCCGGGCGCGGTCACCATCGCGCTCACCACCACGGGCGGCGGCGCCACGGCACGGGCGTGTTCATCTACCTCCTCGGCTGACAGGGCGGGGAGGGCGGACGGGCCCGCACTTGTCCACGTGCCGAGACGGTCACCGTGACTCGCCCGGAGGCGCCTGGCTGCGTCCGTACCCGGATCGTGCCCCGCTCCCCGGCCGGCACGACACGTGGCCAGGCCGTGGCCGGGCCTTGCACCGACATCTGCCATCCCGTGGCCGTAGACGGCGTGGACAGTTCGCTGACGCCGGACCGTCCCGAGGCGTCGTAGACAAGGCGGAACGTCCGCGTCGTGGGGTCGTAGCGCTGCTCGCGTACGGTGCCTGCGACGGCGGGCGCATAGGGGCGTGCGGTCTGTTCCTTGTTGGCCTGGTAGCGGCCGTCCTTGTAGACGGCGCAGTACCCGCCGCCGTAGCACCACTCCCAGCCTGCCCAGCCGGAGCTGTAGCGGTCGAGGGAGGCGAGAGCATCACCGTAGAAGCGCGCCATGTGGGGCAGCGAGCTGTCCCGGGGGCCCCACTCGCCGACGACGACCGGTATGCGCTGGGCGCTCGGATAGCGGGTGACGGCGTTCTCATAGGCTTCGAGCCAGTGCGCCGAGGGGTCGTAGTCGCCGCCGGCTTCCATCGTGGCGTTGTAGAAGTGCGGCGCGTAGACGACCTTGGGGTCGTGGATGCGGCCGAGGCCGGTGGGCAGCCCCTCGCCGACGATCGGGGTGGGTTCGACGAACAGCCGGTGGTGGCGGTCGGCCGTGCGGATCGCGGCCGCGATCCGGTGGTACATAGGGGTCAGCTGTTCGGCCTCGATGCGGTGGGCGGCTGCCGGAAGGTCCTCGCCCGCGCGGAGCCGCCCCATGGGTTCGTTGATCAGGTCATAGCCGAACACGGCTGGGTGGTGGGCAAAGCGCTGGGCGAGCACGCGCCACATACGGGCTTGCGCCCGCTGGAGGTCGGAGTCCTCATAGAGGTGCTCGAAGGCCGCCTGCACGGCGGGCTCGAAGTACTCCGCGAACCAGTCGTCCGGGTGCGGGGTGAAGGGCAGGCCGTCGGTGCGGGTCGCCCACTCGGGGATGCCCCGATGACCGAACTCGGGTCCGAAGACGTCCTGGTGCGCGTCGATGACGACCTGGATGCGCCAGCGGTGGGCCCAGTTGAGGATCCGTTCGATCTTACGGAGATAGCGCGCGCTGTAGTGGCCGGGTCGCGGTTCCAGGTCGTCCCAGAAGACCAGGAGGCGTGCGAAGTCGAAGCCCTGGTCGTGCAGATCCCGGAAGTGCCGCTGGGTGAGGGCGCTGAGCGCATCGGCGCCGCGGTGCGCCTTGTCCCCGACGTTCCAGCCGCGCAGGGTGAGCGTGCGCCCGTGGTCGTCGGTGAGCGGCGGTGGTGACGGCGTCGCGTCCGCGCGTGCCGCGGCCGGTGACAGCAGCGCGATGACGGTGGCCAGGACCGTCCCCGCCTTGACGATGAATCCGCGCATGACCATGGTCCCCCCAGGCTTCGCACCGACACGCCTTCCGGACAGATGGCCCAGTGCCCTGACAGCCAAACCTGCGCCGCGGGCCCCGGCACGGCTCCCAGCCATGGGGAGGGAGAGCGACGAGGGGCCCGGACCGTCGAACGGTCCGGGCTTTCCGCCGTGCCCGGGAGCCGGGGCGGTGCCGCGCCTGCCGGTCCGGGCCGACGGAAGCCGGTGGCGCCGTCGCGGCCATCGGAGGATCGGGTGCGGACGACCACCGGAGCACCGGCACCGTGCACCGGGAGCCGGCAGGCGCCCCCGGCCGCCGACGGAGCGGAGGCCGCATCAGGACAGGTGCGCAAGCTGCCGCCGTTGGTGTCAGAGGGGGGCCGTGCCTTGCGTGGTGTGTGGAGTGAGACGGCGGGGGAGTGCAGGGTCGGCGTGGGCATCGGTCTTGTGCCCGGCCGGCCGGCTCCCGGGCCCCGTCGGCCGGTGGTGATGCCGGGACGGCCCCGACGCCACGGCTGAACGCGGCCCCGTTCGGGGCGCCCGGCGGTACAAGGGCGGAGCCCGGACCAGTGGAGCGCGAGGCGAAGGGCGTGTGTCGTGGGTGTCGGTTTCACGGAAGAGTCGACGTCGGTGACGGTAGCGGCGTCGGCGGTGCCGCAGCGCGTGGTACTGGCCGCCCGTCCGCAGGCGGCGCTGCGGTTGTATTGCGTGCCGCCCGCCGGGGCCGGTCCGGACTGCTATCTGCGGTGGGCTCCGTTGCTCCCGCCCTGGGTCGAGCCGTGCTCGGTGGCGCTGCCCGGCCGGGGAACACGCTCCGCGGAACCGTCGCTGACCGATCCCGCCTACCTCAGCGCCCGGCTCGCCGCGGTGCTGGACGACTGGGCCGATCCCCGTCCGTTCGCCGTCTTCGGTCACAGCGCGGGCGCGCTGCTGGCCTACGAGGCGACCCGTCATCTGCGGCGCACCCACGGCCGGCTGCCCTCGCTGCTGGCGCTGTCCTCGCTGTCGGCGCCGCATATCGACGCCTACAGCGCCGGTCTGCCACCGCGGCTGACGGCAGGTCTGGAGGGCATCCGTGAACTCGTCGGCCCGATCCCCGAGCAACTGCTGGCCGATGCACGGCTGATGGCCGCGGCCTGTACGCCGCTGCTGGCCGACTGTCTGCTGCTCCTGCACTACCGGCACCGCCCCGAGCCCCCGCTCGACGTGCCGCTGGCCCTCTACGGCGGCGAGCAGGACCCCGTCACCCCCGTGCGGGAACTCCAGGCATGGAACGACCTGGTCACCGCGCCCACCCGGGCCCAGCTCTTCCCCGGTGGGCACACCTATCTGCAGACGGGGACGAAGGCGCTGGTCGACCACCTCACGGGTGCGCTCGACACGGTCATCAACGGCCCCGTGGCGACGGCATGACCGCCGCTGCGCCGGCCGGCAGACCGGCCGGATCCGCGCGGCGGGTGGGCGCGGCCGCCGTGGTGTGCCTCGGCCTGTTCATGCTCGGCCTGGATCTGACGGTCCTCAACGTCGCCGTCCCCGACCTCCAGGGCGACCTGGACACCTCCACCGCGCAGGTGCAGTGGATCGTGGACGGCTACGCCGTGGTTCTGGGCGGCACGGTGCTGGCCGTAGGAGCCTTCACCGATGCCTGGGGCCGGCGGCGCTCCTTCGTCTGCGGTGTGGCGGTCTGCGCGGGCGCCTCGCTGGGCGGCGCGCTGTCCGGCCACCCGTGGCAGGTGATCACCGCGCGCTGTGTCATGGGAGCCGGGGCCGCGCTGCTGATGCCGGCGACGCTGGCGGCCCTTCACCATCTCTTCCCCGAGGCTCACTTGCGCAGCCGGGCGATCGCCGCGTGGGCCGCGGTCGGCGGCATGGGAGGCCTGTGCGGCCCGGTCATCGGTGGCTGGCTGGTGGAGCACTCCTCGTGGCGCGCCGCCTTCTGGATCAATCTGCCGCTGGCCGCCCTCATCATCGTCCTGGCCCTCGCCCTGGTACCCGAGTCCCATGCGCGGCGGCGCACCGGCTTCGATGTGCCCGGTGCCGCACTCTCGGCCGCCGGGCTGCTGGCCCTGGTGTGGTCGATCACCGAGAGCCCGCACCGCGGCTGGACCAGCCCGGCCGCGCTCACCGGATTCGCCGTCGCCGTGCTGCTGCTGGCTGCTTTCGTGGGCCGGCAGCTGCGCGCGCCCGCGCCCATGCTCCCGCTGTACCTGCTGCGGGTGCCGGGCATCGGAGTGGCGGCGGTGGCGCTCGCCCTGATGTCCTTCGCCATGTTCGGGGCGCTGTTCGTGCTGACCCTGTACCTCCAGGGGGTGCTCGGCTACAGCCCCTGGCAGGCCGGGGTGCGGACGCTGCCCCTGCCGGCCGGACTCGCTCTCGGCGCGGTGTGCGCGGTGCCCGTACGGGCCAGGCTGGGCGGCAAGGTCCCCGTGGTGGGCGGCCTGATGCTGGTGACGGCCGGCTTCGCCATCCTCGCGACCACCACCCCCGACTCCGACTACCCGCACTGTGCGGCCTTCCAGCTGGTCGCGGGCGTGGGCGCCGGACTCGTGGCGGCCGCGGCCACCGAGTCGGTCATGGGATCGGTCGCCACCGAACGCGCCGGACTCGGCTCGGCCATCAACGACGCCACCCGCCAGGTCGGTTCCGCCCTCGGAGTGGCCGTCCAGGGCTCCCTGCTCGCGGCCGTCTTCACCTCCCGGCTCACCACCTCCCTCACCGACCTGCACGCCCCCGCACTCGTCGCGGAAGCGGCCGAGCACAGCATGCTGTCCGTCCCCGCACAGGCGATGCGCCTCCCCGGCCCCCTGCGCGCCGGCGTGCTGGCCGCCGCACGCCGGGCCTTCACGGACGCCATGACGCTCACGGCTGTCGTCGCCGGAGCCGTCACCCTGGTCACCGCCGCCGCGGCCGCCCGCTGGCTCGGCCGGCCGGAAGGCCCCCGCGACGCCCGGCTCCCCCGTGAGGGTCACGCCGCCCCGCCGGCAGCGGCCGGAGCTCCGGGAGGAAGCCCGTCTGGTGGTATAGAGCGATAAATCACTCGTTCAGAGGTGCCTTCAAGGCCGCTGACGGAGTGTCAGGTCGGCGACAGTAGGGAGCGCGAGACCGCCCCCTGCGCACCGGCCCCGGTGCCGACCGCCGCCCGCCTGGAGCCGCGATGACCACCCCCGTCCGCACCCGCACGTCCAAGGGCGCCCCGGGCTCCCGCTGAACGGACGCGCGCTGCCCGTCGGTACCGACGGACCGCGCCCGTGGAGCACCGCGACCGTGGCCTTCGCCGGCACCACCTCACCCACCGAAGGAGTCACCCGTGCCCACCAGTACCGAGCTGATCACCAGCACCCTCACCGAAACCTTCGATCTCGACCCGGCCGAGGTCACCCCGGAGCGCACCTTCGAGGACCTGGGGCTGGACTCGCTGGCTCTCGTCGAGATGGGGCTGATGCTTCAGGAACGCACCGGGATCTCGCTGGAGGACATCCCCCTGACGACGACCATCGGCGGGCTCGCGGCGCTCATGGACGCCCAGGACGCCGACAAGGCGCTGACCGCCGCGCCGAACAGCGGCACCTGATGCCCGGCCAGTGCCGTGAGGTCGCCGTCACCGGCCTCGGGGTCATCAGCCCGGCCGGGATCGGCGCACAGGCCACCTGGGACGGCCTGCTCACGGGCCGGTCCACGGCCGCCCGGGACCCGGAACTCGCGGGCCTGCCGGTGGACATCTCCTGCCGGGTGCCCGACTTCGACACGGCCGCCAGGGTCGGCCGGAAAGCGGCCTGGCGGCTGGACCGCTTCGTCGCCATGGCTCTGCTCGCCGCCCGCCATGCCGTCGCCGATGCCGGTCTCGGCCCCACCGACTGGGACGCCGCGCGCGTCGGTGTGGTCATGGGCACCGGCACGGCCAGCATGGAGCGCTATGTCGGCGAGTTCGCCAAGCTCGCGGCCGGCCGCCCCCTGGACATCTCCCCGCTCGCCATCACCCGCAGCGTGCCCAACATGGCAGCCGCCGAAATCGCACTCGACCTGACGGTCACGGGCCCCAACTTCGCCGTCTCCACCGCCTGCGCCTCCGGCAGCAGCGCCCTCGGTGTCGCCCGGGATCTGCTGCGCGCCGGGACGTGCGACATCGTGCTGGCCGGCGGCGCGGAATCCGCCCGTCACCCCATCCCCGCGGCCTGCTTCCACCGCATGGGAGCCCTCTCCCAGCGGAGGGAGGACCCCGCGGGCGCCTGCCGCCCCTTCGACGCCGGACGCGACGGATTCGTCCTCTCCGAAGGCGCCGCCGTGCTGGTGCTGGAACACCCCGACCACGCCCGCGCCCGCGGAGCCCGTCCGCGCGCACATCTGGCCGGCTACGGGGCGAGCTGCGACGCCTACCACTACGCCGCCCCCGAGCCGGACGGCCGGGGAGCCGCGGCGGCCCTCACCGCCGCCCTGGCGGACGCCGGTCTGGGGCCCGGGGACATCGACCACATCAATGCGCACGGCACCGGAACCCGTCGCAACGACCTGGCCGAGGCCAAGGCGCTGCACACCGTCTTCCCCGAGCCCCCCGCCGTCACGTCCCTCAAAGGCGCGCTCGGCCACGCCATCGGGGCGGCGGGCGCCATCGAAGCGGCCGTCACCGTCATGAGCCTGCAACGGGACACCATCCCTCCCACCGCCAACCACGAAGACCTCGACCTCGACATCGATCTGGACATCGTGGCCAAGGTCCCCCGCACCACGGCCCTGTCCGCCGCCGCCAGCCTCTCCATCGGCTTCGGCGGCCAGAACGCCGCACTCGTCTTCCGGTCCGCCTGACGCGCACGCCGGGCCGCGAACAGCCACGGTGCGCGACGGGCCCTCCTCCTTCGGCGCGACGAGAGGAATCACGATGCGCCCTCGTACCGGGGCCACAGCACACCCCGCGGCGCCGTGCGCAGACGAGCGGCGCGACAGCGGCCCGCCGCCCTCCGCCCGGCCCTCCGCGGACCTGCTCGCCCGCAGGGCCGCAGGGGGCGGCTCATGAGAGCCGTCACCGGCCCCACCGACCATGTGGTGGTGGTCGGCGCCGGTCTCTCCGGGCTGTCCGCCACGCTCCATCTGCTCGGCGCCGGCCGACGGGTGACGGTCGTCGAGCGCGACGCGCTGCCCGGCGGCCGGGCCGGCCGGATCGAGCGTCACGGCTACCGCATCGACACCGGACCGACCGTGCTGACCATGCCGGACCTCATCGACGAGGCGTTCGCCGCGGTCGGCGAACGCCTCACCGACCGGATGGAACTCCAGGCACTGCACCCGGCGTACCGCGCCCGGTTCGCCGACGGCAGCGAACTGGACGTGCACACGGACGCGGAGGCCATGGAGGCCGAGGTCGAACGGTTCGCCGGCGCCCCGGCGGCCCAGGGGTACCGCCGGCTGCGGCACTGGCTCCAGCAGCTGTACGCGGTGCAGCGCCACCGCTTCATCGACGCCAACTTCGACTCCCCGCTCCAGCTGATGCACCCGGACCTGGTCCGCCTCGCCGCCCTCGGGGGATTCGGCCGGCTCGACGACCGTATCGGCCGCTTCCTGCCCGACCCACGGCTGCGCAGAGTCTTCTCCTTCCAGGCGCTGTACGCCGGGGTACCGCCCGCGCGCGCCCTCGCCGCCTACGCCGTCATCGCCTACATGGACACGGTCGCCGGGGTGTACTTCCCGCGTGGCGGGATGCACGCCCTGCCCCGGGCGATGGCGGACGCGGCAGCCGACGCCGGTGCCGCCTTCCGCTACGGCCACCCGGTCACGCGGCTGGAACGCAGCGGTGACCGGATCACGGCGGTGGTCACCGCGCACGAGCGCATCCCCTGCGACGCGGTGGTCCTCACCCCCGACCTGCCGGTCGTCCACCGACTGCTCGGCAGACGGCCCCGCCGCCCGCTCCGGCTGCGCCACTCGCCCTCCGCGGTGATCCTGCATGCCGGTACCGACCGGACCTGGCCGCGGCTGGCGCACCACACGATCTCCTTCGGCGCCGCGTGGGAGCGAACCTTCGACGAACTCACCCGCACCGGGCAGCTGATGAGCGACCCCTCCCTGCTCCTCACCCGCCCCACCGCATCCGACCCGCAACTCGCCCCGCCGGGACGCCACTTGCACTACATCCTGGCGCCCTGCCCCAACACCGAGACCGGCCCCGGCGCCGGCTCCTGGCACGACCTGGCCCCCCGGTACCGCGACAGCCTGCTCGCCGTACTGGAACGCCGGGGACTCACCGGCATCGGCGACGCCATCGAAATGCAGCACATGGTCACCCCCGCCGACTGGACCGCCCAGGGGCTCGCCGCCGGCACACCCTTCTCCGCCGCCCACACCCTGGCGCAGACGGGCCCGTTCCGCCCCCGCAACCTCGTGCGCGGCACGGCGAACGCCGTGCTGGCGGGCTGTGGCACGACCCCCGGCGTCGGCGTCCCCACCGTCCTGATCTCCGGCAAGCTCGCCGCGGCCCGGGTCACCGGCCTGCGGTCCGCTCGCTCCACCGCAGGCTCCGCCCGCCCCACCCCGAGAGGCATCCCGGCATGACCGCTCGCGAACTGGACGCCGCAGGCATCACCGACCCCCTCCTCCGCGACGCCTATGCCCACTGCCGCCGGCTCAACGCCCGGCACGGCAAGACCTACTTCCTCGCCACCCGGCTACTGCCCCCGGAACGCCGACCGGCCGTCCACGCCCTGTACGGCTTCGCCCGCTGGGCCGACGACATCGTCGACGAACCCGGCTCCCGCCACCCCGCCGCCGACCGCGCCCCGGCGCTCGATGCCCTCCGGCGCCGTCTGGAGGAGGGCCTGCGCGGCGGTGAGAGCACGGAACCGGTCGTGCGCGCGGTGGCGCACACCGCTGCCGTGTACGGCATCGCCCACCGGCACTTCGCAGACTTCATGACGTCGATGCGCAGCGATCTGACGGTGACGGACTACCCGACGTACGCCGATCTGGCGCGCTATATGCACGGCTCGGCCGCGGTGATGGGCCTGGAGATGCTGCCGGTGCTCGGCACGGTCGTGCCGCAGGAGGAAGCCGCGCCGCACGCCGCGGCCCTCGGCATCGCCTTCCAGCTCACGAACTTCCTGCGCGACGTCGGGGAGGATCTGGACCGGGGCCGTATCTATCTGCCCGCGGATCTGCTCGCGGCGCACGGCGTCGACCGCGCACTGCTCCGGTGGAGCCGGGACACCGGCATCCGGGACCCGCGCATCACCGCGGCCATGGAGGACGCCGCCGAGCTCACCCGCGGCGTCTATCGCGAGGCGGCGCCCGGCCTCGCCATGCTCGACCCGGTCTCACGCCCGTGTATCCGCACCGCGTTCGTCCTCTACCGCGCCATCCTCGACGCCGTGCGCGACGACGGATACGCCGTGCTGCACCGCCGCTCGGTGGTCTCCCGCAGACGCCGCGCGGCCACCGCCTTCGGCGGTCTGGCCCGGGTCGTCGCCGCCCACGTCGCCGCCCGCCACCCTGCCGGGCGGCGTGCCGGGGTGCCGCACCACGTGCGGGAGGAGGCCTCATGACCCGGGGAGCCCGCCGCGCTCCGCGCCTCCCGCTCCGGCTGCGCCGCGGAGCCGTGCCGTGGGAGCAGCAGCCTCCGACGTGGCGCGACGCGAAACCCGCGCTCATCGCCGACGCCGTCAAGGCCGCCCTCGCCCGCCCGTCCGGCAACTGGTTCGTCCTCGGCGCGGCACACGCCATCGGCTCCCACCGCGCCTTCGGGCGCACCGTGGCCGGCATCGAGGTCGTCGCCTGGCGCGATGCGGCCGGACGTCTGGTCGCGGGGCCCGGCGCCTGCCCGCACCTCGGCGCGCCCCTCGACCAAAGCCCCGTGCACTGTGGGACCCTCCGCTGCCGCTGGCACGGACTCGCCCTGAACGGCGCCCCGTTCGCCGGCTGGGAGCCGTTCCCCGTCCACGACGACGGCCTGCTGGTCTGGGTGCGCCTCGACGAGGCCGGCGGGGAGCGGCCGCTGCGGCAGCCGGTCGTCCCCGTCCGGCCGCGGCCGGAGGGGGCCGTCACCGCCGTCCACACCACCACCGGCGGGTGCGAACCCGAGGACGTGCTGGCCAACCGCCTCGACCCGTGGCACGGCGCATGGTTCCACCCCTACTCCTTCGTCGACCTCACCGTGGTCGACGCCCCCGCGGAGAGCGACGGGGAGCGGCCCGCGGGCTTCGCCGTCGAGGTCTCCTTCAAAGTCGCCGGGCGCGCGGTGGTGCCGGTCAAGGCGCTCTTCACCGCCCCCGAGCCCCGCACCGTGGTGATGCACATCCTGGAAGGCGAAGGGCAGGGCTCCGTGGTGGAGACCCATGCCACGCCGCTGGGCCCGGACGACCGGGGACGCCCGCGCACCGCGGTCACCGAGGCGATCGTCGCCACCTCCCGGCGCCCTGGATTCGCCCTCGCCCGCGCGGCCGCGCCCGCCCTGCGCCCGCTGATGCGCGCCGCGTCCCGACGGCTGTGGCGGGACGACCTGGCCTACGCCGAGCGCCGCTGGGAGCTGCGCAGCAGCGGACGCCACCCGGGCTGACACCGCCCGGCCGCCGGGGGCGCCCCGTGCCGTCGACAGTGCCGGAGCGCACCCCGGTCAGCGGTCCGCCAGCCGCGCCGCCCACCGCAGCGCCGCGGAGCGTCCCTTGCCCGGCACGGTCCACAGGGTCTGGCCGCGCACGCCCCACCGCGCCAGCAGCGCATTGGCCGCGAGGAAGCCGGTCGTCGCGGCGCGCTCCATCAGCGCCACCGGGAAGTGCGTCCGCACCACATCGCCCGCGACCACCACCCGCGGGTCGGGTGTGTGCACGGTCGGCCGGTCGCCGAAACCCCCGACCGGGAACAGCGGGCAGTCCGCGCGCCACTCGTGCCGCTGGTCGATGATCCGGGAGTCGCGAAGCTCCGGGTAGACGGAGTGCAACTGGTCCACCAGGCGCCGCTGTTCGCGGGCACGGTCGGCTTCCGGGGCGACGGCGTAGGCGTGCAGTTCGAGCACCGAGCCGCCGGTGCGGGCGGACCAGCGGGCCGCCTCTCCCTCCCAGCGTTCCAGCACACTGACATTGTCCAACGAGCCGAAACCGCTGGTGCCCAGGAAGCCGGGCCGGTCGGCGCGCACCCGACGGTCCAGCCACAGCCGCGACACCAAAAAGGGCGGCGCGGTCCGCAGCCGCCCGATCCGCGCGCGCCACGACGGGTTGCCCAACTCAACTGATCTGGCGACGAGTTGACGCAGCCCTCCCGGGTCCAGCGCCAGAACCACCGCGTCGAACCGCCGGCCCGCACCCTCCGCGACGACGTGCACCCCGCCGTCCGTCGTCGGCTCGACCTGTGCCACCTCCGTGCCCGTACACACCCGGACCCCGTGCCCCGCCAGATAGCGGCCGAGGGGGTGCCACAGCGCCTGCGGGAAGGGCTCGGCGGGCACATCGAACAGCAGTCCTTCGCTGGAGCCGAGAAAGTAGATGTGGAACATCAACACCAGTTCCGCGGCGGACAGTTCTTGCGGGTCCGCGAAGAAACTCCGGGAGAACACCTCGAAGGCAAGGTGGCGCGCGGCATCGGGGAAGCGGATACGCGAGAGAAAGTCCCCGGCGCTGATGCGGTCCAGACGCTGATAGACCTGCGGCACCCGTACGTCGAGCAGCGGCAGGGCCGCGCCGGGACGCATCCGCACCAGATCCCGCCAGGTGAAGGTGGGACTGAGCGCCACAAAACCCAGTGCGCTCCAGGGCGGTGTCCGCGGCACCCGCGCAAAGCTGTCCCGCAGACCCGAACGGTGGTGCAGCGGATAGTCGGGCAGCCGACGGAGCATGTCCAGCCCCGGATCGACCCGGCGCAGCAGCCCCCGCAGGTTGTAGTACTGCGGGAAGAACGCATGGAACCCTCGGCTCATGGTCGCCGCCGAACCGTCGGCGAGCCGCACGGGCCAGCCCGCCAGCCGCCCCCCGAGGCTCCCCTCCCGTTCGTACAGCGTGACCGGCACCCCCCGCTCGGCCAGCGCGGTCGCGGCGGAGAGGCCCGCGATCCCGCCGCCGATCACCGCCACGCCCGGTCCGCCTGGCCCGGCCCGGTCCCGCCCCGGTGGCCCCGGCACCCGCTGCGCCCGGCGGTCGCGTCCGCGCCGCGCCGCCCTGCCCTGTTCCCGTCCGGATGTCACGAGCCCTCCCGAAGAGCGCGCGCGGGGAAGTCCCCGCCCTCATGCAGCAGTTGCGGTGCCATCGATGTCTCTCCTCCGGTCCGGGTCGCGATCGGCCGGGTCACCGCACGGCGGCCCGGCGTGGCAGCAGCGGAAGTTCGGCGGCGGTCCGGAGCATGGGCAGCACCGGGGTGCGCAGGCCGATGGTGACGTCCTCCCACAGGCGGGAGCGGCCGTCGAGGAACCGCAGCAGCCGCTCCATCGGCACCGTGCGGAACAACCCGGTGAACAACTCGGCTCCGTCCACCCGGCCGCTGTCCAGTGCGCGCAGCAGCACGGCGTCCAGCGCCCGGTGCCAGGCCGGGTGCGGAGGCGGGGGGAGGGGCGGTCTGCCCGCCAGGAGGGTGGCCGCGATGAGCGCGGACTGCCGTTGCACGGCGGCGAAGGTGTACCCGGTCGACGGCCGGGTGGCGCCGCCCGCGGTCCCGATGCGGAACACCGAGCGGCCCACCCGCCGCGGAAAACGGGCGTCGGTCATGGGGATCGCGCCCTGCTCGACGGCGGTGACACGGAACGCGTCCAGCCCCAGCACCTGCGCGGTGTACTGGCCCAACGCCCGCTCGTAGGCGGCGGTTTCGGCGATCTGGCGGGAGAACTCCGTGTACTCCACCAGCGCGGTGTGCTCGCTCAGTGGCAGGACATATCCGAAGGACAGGCCCTGTGCGGGCTGCGGGGTGCGGAAGTCCATGAGATCCGCGGTCGTGGTGTCGAAGGCCGGCCGCAGGCTCTCGACGAACCAGCCACGGAAGTGCTGTTGGAGTGTGGTGCGGGCCGGCGGGAGCCGGACGGCCGGCCGGGAGTCGAAGGCCCAGCGGGCCCGGAGTGCCACCGGCCGCCCCGCCTCGTCGCGGCCCCGTACCTCGGCGCCACCGGCAACGTCCCGTACGGACTCCACCGTTGCCGCCACCCGGACGACGGTGTCCTGGCCGGACAGCCGGGCGCCGACGAGGGCTTCGAAGTCGCGCGACCGCAGCATCTTGTACCGGAAGGGCGCGGGCCGCCCCCGCGTGGCCGCACCGTCGGGGCCGTGCACGCGCAGCCGTTCCCAGGAAGCGGTCAGCGCGGAGTCGAACGCGCCGCCCGGCGCTTCCCAGTAACACCAGGTCCGTTCCTGCGGGGTGAGCGGCCCGCGCGGTGCGTCGACGAGCAGCACCCGCAGCCGCCGGGCGCCGGGCGCCGGTTCGCACAGCCGGTAGGCGAGCGAGAGCCCGGCCGCTCCCGCGCCCACGATGACGGCATCCGCGTCCTGCACGCCCAGTCCTCTCCGCGCCTCGGTGCACCCGACGGTGATCCTTCCTCAGTACCGGGCCGACACGGGCCGTACGACGCGCGGCAACCGGTGGACCGATCGACCTCCGCCTCGCCGGCCGGCCGGCCGGCCCCCGCGCATGGCGATGGCACCGTGCGCCGGGCCCGCCTGCGGGGTCCGCCGTGGCATGGGCCAGAATCCATTCCGACCAATCCGGGTGTCGCCCGGCGCCGAATCACTGGTGACCACGTCACAGTCCGGAGGTGTTCATGCCCGTCGCAGCCCGCGGCGACCGATCCTCAGCGCCCCATTCCGGTGCGCTGGAATCACTGCTCGACCGCGTCTCACGCGGTGACCAGCAAGCGTTCGAGAGTCTCTACACAGCGGTAGCCGGCTCCGTACTGGGACTGGTGCGCAGGGTGGTCCGGGATCCGGCCCAGTCGGAGGAGGTGGCGCAGGAGGTGCTCATCGAGGTGTGGCGGTCCGCGGCCCGCTTCGACGCACGGCAGGGCAGCGCGATGGCCTGGATCATGACCCTGACCCACCGGCGCGCGGTGGACCGGGTGCGCTCGGCCCAGGCGGCGGCCGACCGCGACCACCGGGCCGGGCTGCACGCCTACACCGCGGCCTTCGACGAGGTCAGCGAGCACGTCGAGCGGCGGCTGGAACGCGAGCAGGTGCGCCGCTGCCTGGGACAGCTGACCGAACTGCAACGGGAGTCGGTGACACTCGCCTACTACCGCGGCTACACCTACCGGGAGACCGCCGACCTGCTCGGCACGGCGCTGGGCACGGTCAAGACCCGGCTGCGCGACGGTCTGATCCGGCTCCGCGACTGCCTGGGGGTGTCGGCATGAACACCGTCGATCTGCACACGCTCACCGGCGCCTATGCCCTGGGCGCGCTGTCCGAGCAGGAGGCGGCGGAGTTCACCCGTCATCTCGCACACTGCGAGGCATGCACCCAGGAAGTGCGGGAGTTGCAGGAAACCGCGGCCCGGCTCGCCCTGGCGGTCGCCGAGGTGCCCCCGGCCGATCTGCGGCTCCGGGTGATGGCGGCCCTGCCCGAGGTCCGGCAACTGCCGCCGATACGGCACGAGGCGACCGTGGTCCCGCTGCGCCGACGGGCGCGCCATCGCCTGCCCTACTTCGCGGCCGCCGCCTGTCTGGCCATCGCCGCGGTCGCCGGCGGTCTGGCCGTCAACGCCCGGCACGAGGCCGACCAGCAGCGGGACCGGACCACCCGGGCCGAAGAACAGGCGGCCGCGGTCAGCGCCCTGATGGCCGCTCCGGACGCCACCTTCCACACCACGGCCTTCAAGGGCGGGGGCAACGGGACCGTGGTGGCCTCCAAGCGACTGGGACGGGCCGCCTTCGTCTACCACGGCCTGCCGGCCCTCTCCGGTCAGCGGGTGTACGAACTCTGGTACAGCCGCAACGGCACCATGGTGCCCGCCGGACTCGTCGAACCCGGCCGCTCCACGGGCACGATGCTGCTGACCGGCGGACCGCAGGGCGCCGACGGGGTCGGTGTCACGGTCGAACCCCCGGGTGGCTCCAGCAGTCCCACCAGCGCGCCGCTGGGCCTCCTGCGGGTGTGACCTCCGGATACGACGGGTGAGACCGGCGGCCGGCCCTCCCTGGCCGGCCGCCGGTCCCGTCGGTGTGTCCTGTCCGAGCCACCAGACCCGACGCCCACGCCGCCGAGGCCTGCGGCGCCCCCTGCACCACGCACTCCCACGCGTGGCGGTGGCCCGGAAGACCGGGACCAATCCGCGCCGCCCCCGGCACCGAATCCCTCAGTGAGCGGGCTGCCGCCCCCGGAACGCGGCCCCGCCCCGAGATGAGGAGGCACCTGCTGTGGAGCGTCGACGGATAGCTGTCGTAGGCGGCGGAGTCGCGGGCCTCACCGCCGCGTATGTGCTCCAGCAAGGCGGATGTGAGGTGTCGCTGTACGAGGCCGAGGACCGTCTCGGCGGCCATGCCCACACCCACGACACGGTCTCGGGGGACGGCCGGGTGGCCCGGGTGGACACCGGCTTCATCGTCCACAACGAACGCACCTATCCGCTGCTGCTGCGGTTGTTCCGCGAACTCGGGGTGGCCACCCAGGACTCCGAGATGAGCATGTCCGTACGGTGCGAGGGCTGCGGCCTGGAGTACGCCGGCGCCCGCGGACCGGCCGGCCTGTTCGCCCAGCCGCGCAGCGCGCTGCGCGGCCGCTATCTGCGGATGCTGACCGAGATCCGGGCCTTCCACCGCGCGGCGCGCACCACGCTCGCCACGGACCGCGGTGACACCCTGACCCTCGGGCGCTTCCTCGCCGACTGCGGTTTCTCCCGGTACTTCGTCACCCACTTCGTCACTCCGCTGGTCTCCGCGGTGTGGTCCTGCGCCCCCACGACCGCCATGCAGTACCCGGCCGTCTATCTGTTCCGCTTTCTCGAGCACCACGGGCTGCTCTCCGTCAGCGGGTCGCCGCAGTGGAAGACGGTGGCCGGCGGCTCGGTGGAGTACGTCGGCCGGGTCGGCAAGCAGCTCACGGTGGTCCGTACCGGCACGCCGGTACGGGCGGTGCACCGCAGCCACGACCGGGCCGCCGTCGTCACCGAGGACGGCGCGCAGCGCACGTACGACGCGGTGGTGGTGGCCGTCCACCCCGATCAGGCACTGCGGATGCTCGCCGACCCCACCGACGACGAACGCCGGGTCCTGAGCGCGTTCTCCTACTCGCGCAACACCACCCTGCTCCACAGCGACACCTCGTTGCTGCCCCGTGCCCACGGCGCCCGCGCCTCGTGGAACTACCTGATGGCCTCCTGCGCCACCCCGGCGGACAAGGTGCAGGTCACCTACCACATGAACCGTCTGCAACGGCTGAACACCCCGGAGGACTACCTCGTCACCCTCAACGCCACCGACCGGGTCGCCACCCACCGGGTCCTGGCGCGCATGGTCTACGAACACCCCCTCTACACACCGGAGTCGGTGGCCGCCCAGCAGCGTCTGCCGCAGCTGAACACGGCCGTCACCGCCTTCGCGGGCGCCTACCACGGCTGGGGCTTCCACGAGGACGGCTGCCGCTCCGGGGTCCAGGCCGCCGCGGCACTGGGGGTGCGCTGGTGACGCCCCGTACGGCCGCACCGGCCGCCGCACCCGCCACCGGCGTCCGCACGCCCGCGCTCTACGAGTGCCTGGTCTCCCACGCCCGCACCGCCCCGGTGCACCACTCCCTGCGCCACCGCACCTACATGTGGCTCGTCGACCTCGACCGCCCGCCGCGGCTCCCCGTCGCCCTGCGCCCGCTGGCCCGGTTCGACCCGCGGGACCATTTCGCCGGCACCGCGCCGTCCCTCCGGGCGGGACTGGAACGGTTCCTGACGAGCCGTGGAGTACGGCTGGACGGCGGCCGGGTGCTGATGCTCACCCACGCCAGGGTCCTGGGCCATGTCTTCAATCCGCTGACCCTGTACTGGTGCCACGACCGGTCCGGCGCGCCCGTCTGCGTCGTGGCCGAGGTGCACAACACCTACGGTGAGCGGCACTGCTATCTGCTGCACACCGACGAGCAGGGCCGGGCGGACGTCCCCAAGGACTTCTATGTCTCGCCGTTCTTCCCGGTCGACGGCGCCTACCGGATGCGCCTGCCCGAACCGGCCGGCCGGCTCGATCTGACCGTACAGCTGCGACGCGGCGGCACCAGGCCGTTCACCGCGACCGTGCGCGGCACCCGGCGGCCCGCGACCCCGCGGCAGCTGCTGGCCACGGTGCTGCGCCACCCCTGGTCGACGGCCGCGCTCACGGCCGGTATCCGCCGCCACGGCATCGCCCTGTTCCTGCGCGGCCTGCCCGTCCAGCCCCGCCCCCGTCACCGTCTCCAGGAAGGTATGCAGTGAAGACTTCCGTCTCGGACCGCACCGAAACCGGCGCCGGCCTCACCCCGTTCGCCGCACGCACGACGGCCCGTGAACGGGTGGACGCGGCCAGGTGGCCGGATGTGGCGCGCGGTCCGCGCGGCTCGGCCGTCCGCGCCGCCGTGACCCGGCTGCTCGTCCGGCGGGCGCTCGCCGCCCTGCCACTGCGCGTCGCGCTCGGGGAGGCCCCGGCCACGGGCGAGGAAGGGCCCCTGCTACGGGTACACGACCCGGACGCGTTCTTCCGCCGGATCGGCAGCGACGGCCTCATCGGCTTCGGCGAGTCCTATATGGCGGGGGAGTGGGACGCGGACGATCCGGTCGGCGCGCTGACCGTGCTCGCCTCCCACCTCACCGCGCTGGTGCCCCGCCCCCTGCAACGGCTCCGCGGCGCCTGGGCACACCGCCGGCCGAGCGGACAGCGCAACACGCCGGAGGGCGCACGGGAGAACATCCACCGCCACTACGACCTGTCCAACGATCTGTTCGCGCTCTTCCTGGACCGGACCATGACGTACTCCTCGGCCCTCTTCCGCAAGCGTCCCGCCACCTGGAGCGATCTGGCCGAGGCCCAGCACCGCAAGATCGACCGGCTGCTGGACCTGGCCGGCGTCGGCGAGGGCACCCGGCTGCTGGAGATCGGCACCGGCTGGGGCGAGCTGGCCCTGCGCGCCGCCGCCCGCGGTGCCCGCGTCGTCTCCGTGACCCTGTCGCGGGAGCAGCGCGAGCTCGCCAGGGCACGTCTTGCGCAGGCCGGTTACGCGGACCGGGTCTCGGTCGAGCTGTGTGACTACCGGCAGGTGACCGGCGTTTACGACGCCGTGGTGAGCGTGGAGATGATCGAGGCCGTCGGCGAGGACTACTGGCCCGTCTACTTCGACACCCTCGCACGCCTGCTGGTCCCCGGCGGCCGGATCGCGCTCCAGGCGATCACCATGTCGCACGACCGGATGCTCGCCACCCGCACCACCTACACCTGGATCCACAAGTACATCTTCCCCGGCGGTCTGATCCCCTCCGTCGAGGCCATCGGACAGTGTGCCGCATCCGCCGGGCTGCGGGTACGGGAGAACGACGGATACGGCGGCCACTACGCCGAAACGCTGCGGCTGTGGCGCGAGCGCTTCACGGACCAGCCCGCCACGGTCGCCTCGTTGGGCTTCGACGCGGTGTTCCGCCGCATGTGGGAGTTCTACCTGGCCTACTGCGAGGCCGGATTCCGCGCCGGCTACCTGGACGTACGCCAGCTGCTCCTGACCAAGGCACCCACGTCGGCGCAGGACGGCGGGGCCCGATGACGCGTGTCGCGCCCCGTCTCGCCGCACTGCTCGCAGGCCACTTCGCGGGGAACCTGCCGGTGCGGCTGCGTGCCTGGGACGGCAGCGAGGCCGGGCCGGCGGCCGCGCCGGTCGTGGTGCTGCGCTCCCCGCGTGCCCTGCGCCGCCTGCTGTGGCAGCCCGGTGAACTCGGTCTGGCGCAGGCGTACATCGCGGGCGAGCTGGACATCGACGGCGACCTCGCCGACGGCCTGAGCAGAGTGTGGCGCTCGGTACGGGAACACGGCCCGGCCCCCGGCTCTCCCGGCCCCCGGCAACTGGCCAGGATGGCCGTCACCGCACTGCGGCTCGGCGCACTGGGCCCGCGCCCGCCCGCGCCCGGAGCCCCGCAGGCACGGCTGCGGGGCGCGCTCCACAGCACCGTCCGCGACCGGGCCGCCATCAGCCATCACTACGACCTGTCCAACGACTGGTACGCCCTGCTGCTGGACGAGTCCATGGCCTACTCCTGCGGCTACTGGACGCGCCCCGCCGACCCCTCCTACGGACCGGCCGACGCCCAGCGGGACAAACTGGAGCTGGTCTGCCGGAAGCTGGGCCTTCGCCCCGGCGCCCGCTTCCTGGACGTCGGCTGCGGCTGGGGCAGCCTCGCGCTCCACGCGGCGCGGGAGCACCACGCGCAGGTCACCGCGGTCACGCTCTCGCGAGAGCAGCACGCCTTCGTGGCCGCCCGCGTCCAGGAGCTCGGCCTGAGCGATCAGGTCGAGGTCCAGCTGCGGCACTACCGGTACATCAGGGGAGGCGGCTACGACGCGGTGAGCGCGATCGAGATGGGCGAGCATGTGGGCGACGCCGAGTACCCGGCCTTCGCCGCCCGGCTGCACGCACTGCTGCGCCCCGGGGGACGGGTGCTCATCCAGCAGATGTCGCGCGGCGCCGCCGCGCCCGGCGGCGGCGCGTTCATCGCGTCGTACATCGCCCCCGACATGCATATGCGCCCGCTGGGGGAGACCGTCGGTCTGCTGGAGGCCGGCGGGCTGGAGGTCCGGTCCGTCGAGTCGCTGCGGGAACACTACGCACGGACCATCGCCGCCTGGCACCGCACACTGGAGGCCCGCTGGGGGGAGTTCGTGGCACTGGCCGGGGAACCGACCGCCCGGGTCTGGCGGCTGTATCTGGCCGGGGCCGGTCTGGCGTTCACCGAGCGCCGCATGGGCGTCGACCAGATCCTCGCCGTACGCCCCACACCGGAAGGGGAGTCCGGCCTGCCGGCGACGCCGTACGACTGGTACGCGCGGGACGGCGGGCGATGACCGGATTCCCCTGGGCGGCCTTCGCCGCCAACCTCGCGGTGGCGGCCGGCGCCGCGTTCGCCGTCATGTTGATCACGTTCGCCGTGGCCCGGGCCAAAGGGGTGCACCGGCTGGTGGACATCGCATGGGGAGCGGCCTTCACCGCGGTGGCCCTGACCACGTGTGCCCTGTCCGCCGGTTACGGGGACGACGGCCGGCGGATCCTGGTCACGGCCGCCACGGCGGTGTGGGGGCTGCGGCTGTCCGTCCATATCGCCCGGCGGGGGCGCGGTCACGGTGAGGATCCGCGCTACGCCCGCATGCTGGCCAAGGCCCCCGGCAGCCGCGACGCCTATGCTCTGCGCACGGTGTACCTGTTGCAGGGCGGACTGGTGTGGCTGATCTCGCTGCCGGTGCAGGTGGCTCAGTATGCGGCGGTGCCGCTGGGGGCGAGTGACGTCGCCGGCGGGCTGCTGTGGGCGGCCGGCTGTGTCTTCGAGTGTGTCGGGGACTTCCAGCTCGCCCGGTTCAAGGCCGACCCGGACAACAAGGGCCGGGTGATGGACCGCGGCCTGTGGGGCTGGACCCGTCACCCCAACTACTTCGGCGACTTCCTCGTCTGGTGGGGACTGTTCCTGCCGGCCTGCGGCACCCTGCAGAGCGCCGCGGTCGCCGTGGTCTCGCCGCTGGTGATGTCGTACCTGCTGATCCACGGCAGCGGTAAGCGACTGCTGGAGAACCATCTGGCCGACCGCCCCGGATACGCCGCCTACACGGCCCGCACCAGCGGTTTCCTGCCGCTGCCGGCGCGCCGACGCCCCCACCCGGAGGACCACCGCTCATGAGGACAGGCCCGGCACAGAGCGCACACCCCGACAGCGGCGGCGGACTGCGCGGCACGCACCGTCCGCTGGTGGTCCACCGCCGCCCGGAAACCCCGCGGGCCGCAGTGCTGCTGATGCACGGAGGGAGGGCCGACGGCCGGACCCCGCCACCGCGGCTCAACCTCCCCGCACTGCGGATGCGGCCCTTCGGCTCCGCGATCTCCCGGCCACCGGGCGGGCGGGATCTGTTGCTCGCCTCCGTGCGCTACCGCTGCCGGGGGTGGAACGGGCCCCAGGCGGACGCCGCCCAGGACGCCCGCCGGGCGCTCGCCGAGCTGACCGCGCTCGCCGCGGACGTACCGGTCGTGCTCGTCGGCCACTCCATGGGCGGCCGGGCCGCCCTGCTCACCGGCGGACACCCGGCAGTCCGCGGCATCGTGGCGCTCGCCCCGTGGTGCCCGCCCGGCGAACCCGCCTCCCATCTGCGCGGCCGGACCGTCGTACTGCTGCACGACAAGCACGACCGGGTCACCGACGCCGAGGGCTCGTGGGCCTTCGCCGACCGTGCCCGGCAGTCGGGTGCCCGGGCCCACTCGGTCGCCATGCCGCGCGGCGGACACACCATGCTCCGTGGCGCCCGCCAGTGGCACCGCCTGACCGTGGATCTCGTCGCCGCCATCCTGGCCGGCACACCGTTGGAGGTATCGGCCGACGGACGGTTCCCCGGCTGAACGACCCGCACCATGCACACCACCAGCCCCACACGCCACACTTTTTTCTGACGTCCCGTCAGTTATTCACCAGGCGGAGTGGGGTCGGAAGTGCGCGATCCGGCGCGCGGCCACGCGCCCCTGGATCGCCGTGCCGGGGCCCTTCCGCGTGCCCAAGTCCCGGGCGGGGAAGCCTTCTTGAGGGTGGGGCCAAGTGAGCGTCCCCTGCCCGAACGGGCCGTCAGGGCATGCCTCGACGGCGGTACTTGGCAAGGCCGGCGATTACGCGATCGTCGCTTTTCAGTCAAGAGGATCGCCGGAAACGAGCAAAAGAGGCAACTTACTGACCAGATTGTCGCGTCTTCCGTGCAGAGTCATCAAACGGGGCCATGGAGTCTGCCCCGTGCCAAGGGCTCAGAAACCGGGCTTCCGAAGGAGAAGGTATGCGACCGTTTGCGTTGAGCTACGCCCGTCCGGCGGTGAAATCACCGACCACCACCCCCTACAGCTATGACGCCACACGGCAACTCAACGTCCTTCCGGACGGGCGCCCGGCCACCTGTAGCCGGGCGGTGCTGCTGGCGACCGGCACCACCGCCTCCACCGCCGGTTCCAAGACCCACTTCGACGACTGAGCGCCGATGACCGTCCTGGTCCTTACCTGCGAGGAAGATTTGACGGCGGACATCGTGGTGTCGACGTTGCAGGACCTCGGTGTCCCGCTCGTCCGCCTCGACCCCGCCGACCTGCCCGGGCGGGTTGCCCTGTCGGCGGAGTATGCCGAGAACGATTTCCACGGATATCTCAAATCGGGCGAACGCATGGTGAGTCTGAGCAGCCTGCGCTCGGTATGGGTACGCCGCCCCGGCACCCCTGGGGCGCGCGCCCCCGAACAGTCCACCTGGATCACGGCCGAGTCCGAGCAGGCGCTGTACGGCATGCTCGCCTGCACCCCGGCGCGCTGGATGAACCATCCCGTCGCGTCCGTGCAGGCACGCAACAAGCCGTGGCAGCTCCAGATCGCCCACCGCAGCGGCTTCCTCGTACCCCCCACGCTGATCACCACGTTCCCGGCGGTTGCCCGGCAGTTCGCGGCCGCCCACCAGGACCTGGTGGTGAAATCGGTCAGCGGAAAGCACCCCGGTGACCCACCGCTGGTGCTGCCCACCACACGCATCAGCCCGGACGCGGACTTCAGCGGGGTCGCGGCCGGTCCGACCCTGCTCCAGCAGCACATCCCCAAGGAGGCCGATATCCGGCTGACCTGCGTCGGTGAGCATCTCTTCGCCGCCCGCAAGAAGGCCGACCCCGAGGAAGTGGACAGCCGCTTCACCCAGAACGGCACCTGGGAGCCTGCCGAGGTGCCCGATTCCATCCACCGGGCGGTGGACCAGTACATGAAAACCGCCCGACTTGCCTATGGTGCCTTTGACTTCGCCGAAGACCCGGACGGAGCATGGTGGTTCCTCGAATGCAACCAGGGCGGGCAGTTCGGGTTCGTCCAACTGGAGACCGATCAGCCCATCGCCCAGGCCATCGCCACCTGGCTGGCGGTGGAACCCGCCACCTGACCCCGCAGCGGAGCCGGACGCCGGGACCGTGGCGTCGCGAGGCCGAGGGCTGTTCACTCCCGCCTCGTCCCCACGGTCCCGGCGCGCCGGCGCCCGAGCACGGCGCGCCCCGGCCGCCTGCCGCCCCGGCTACTTGCTCAGGACATTCGCGAACACGATGAACAGCCCGATCAGCACATCCACCCCACCGACCCGGAAGGACCCCGCCCAGTTCCGGCCCGCCACCCGGGCCGCCCACACCCCCCAGCCGAACAACGCCACCGTATTGATGGTCAGGGCGACATCGATCGCGCTCTCCTCGCCCCACCACTTCGCGTGGGCACAGAGCAGCACGGCAATCGTCGGCACCGTCGCGGCCACCAGCGGCCATTCGGTCAGCATCGAACGGAACGCGCTGGCGGTGACGTGGGTGTCCTCGCCCGTCTGGTGCGCGATGGAGTGTGCGTAGCCGTGCGCCGCGGCCGACGCCACCGCCGACAGCGCCACCCACAACGCGTCGTACCCCGGGTTGGCCGGTGTCCCTTCATGGCTCAGCGCGGCGGCCAGCGCGCTGGCGAGCACCGAACCGTAGACCCCGCCGAACAGCAGTCGCTGGAGGGGTTCCGCCCGTCTGCCGGGCGGCAGGGAATCGCTGCGACGTACGGACAAGGCGCCACCTCACAGGGCCGACGGGGCTTCCCCCGCTCCGGGGGCACCCACGAGATGTAGCAGCCCACGACGCGGATCGGCCCGAAGCTACGCCGACGGTGCCCGCGAATTACGTCCGCGCCGCGGCAGCGCGGGGGAATGCGGCTTCGCCCCGCGGGCGGCAGCGCTGTCAGACGCGCAAGGTCAAGGGCGGGTGCGTGCCGTTCAGATAGTGGTCGCCGATGTCGCGGAGCCGGTGGCTGGGGGAGGCCTGCGCTGTCAGGATGCGTGCGTTGCGCCAGAACCGGTCGAATCCCGGAGCGCCGGCGGGGGAGTCGGCGCCCTGCGTGAGCTCCAGGACACGGGTGGTGATCTCCATCGCGGACCTGCTGGTGACGGCCTCGGCCGCGGCCACGAGGACTGCGATGTCGGCACGCTCGTCCACCCCGAGCTCCTGTCCCGCGAGGAGGCCCCGCGCCAGCGCCTCCGTCGCCGATTCGACCACCGCCGAGGCGGTGTGAGCGGCCGTCACCAATTCCCCGTACGCGAGGAGGAGGTAGGGATCCGGACCGAGTCGTTCCTGGTATGCGTCGGTGTCCGGGCCCGTGGCCGGCCAGCCGCGCGGTGCCGCCCGGTCGAGGTCCCGTGCCTCGGCAAGGGCGCCTTCGGCCGTTCCCAGACTGACGTGGACGAGGGCGAGCCGGAGGGCCAGCGGGGCGAGTGTGGCGAAGGGGGAGACGGCGTGCTCGTCACGGGGGACAGCGCCGAGGACGTGCTCGGCGGGGACCGGGACGTTGTCGAAGCTGATGCGGCCGGCGCCGGTGAGCCGCTGGCCGAGGCGGTCGTCCTCGGGGTCGGCCAGCACGCCGGGGTGGTCCGGGTCGACACACACGATCAGTGAATCGCCGGTATCCGTGCACACCGCGCCGAGCACCAGCCGGTCCGCGACAAGGACGCCCGAGGCAAGGGCCTTGCACCCGTTGAGGAGGTACCCGCCGTCGGCCGGTGTGAGAGTGAGGTCGGGACCTGTCGTCGGCTCCAGGTCCGGAATGTCGGTGCTCCCGCCCCAGAGCCACTGCTCCGCGGCCGTCCGGAGTTCGAGTCCGTCGGCCTTTTCCGGGGTGCCGAAGAACCGTGCGCTCCACGACAACACATAGTGCCGGCCCAGCAGTTCACCGACGGAGCTGTCGGCGGCCGCGATCTCCCGGATGACCGCGCAGGCGGTGCGCCAGTCGATGCCGCGCCGGGCCGGGCCGGGCGGTGTCAGCAGCGCGGGCAGCCCCGCTTCGCGCAGCCGGGAGACTTCGTCGAACGGAGGCTTGCCCGCTCGGTCGCGGCTGAGGGCGTCGACGGCGAGGTCATCCGCGATCTCCCTGGTGACCCGGAGCCGGATCCCTTCATCGGCAAGGTGGTTGAGCTCCATGAAGGCGGGCCGTGCTGCGGATTTCTTCGGCATTGCGCCGTTCACCGTCCTGTCGGGTGTCTCCGGCGCGGGCCGGGAGGCCGGGTCGTCGACCGGAGGAGCGGAACGCATCGGTACCCGCACGCCCACGTCACCCACCCCGGCTTCCCTAGTTTTCCCACTGGATTGATAGGGAAAGGATCGCTTCCGGACTGCGGGCGGATCAAGGGGTGTTCAAGGGGTGGACAGCCCGGTCTCGGCATCCGGAAGGGGCGTCTGGCGGCCCGGCTACGTGCCCGACCGGCCGGGCGGCCCTACGGATTCGTCCAGGAAGCGGGGTCCTCGGTCAGTGCGGACACCTGGGACGGCAGCTCGGCCGAGGCGACATCGGCCAGGGATACGCCGTCGAGGATCTGGCGGACATTGGCCCGCAGGGCGACCCACAGCGGCAGCAGCGATGCGGCGGGCCCCGTGTACGACAACTCCGGTGGGCGGACTCCGCGTACCGACACCAGCGGACCGTCCACGACCCGGATGACATCCGCGATGCTGATGGCCTCGGCGGGCTTGGCCAGCCGGTAGCCGCCGTTGCCGCCGCGTTGGCTGTGGACGAGCCCGCCCCGGCGCATGTCGTTCAAGATACCTTCGAGGAATTTATGCGGAATGTCCTGTGCCTGGGCGATGGCCTCCGCCTTGAGCGGCCCCGCGTCCCGGGCGGTGGCGAGTTGCAGCGCCGCCCGCACGGCATAGTCCGCTCTGGCTGAAATCCGCATGCCCCGCATTATCCCGTAAGGGGCGCGGTGCGGGACCTCCGGGTGTGCCCACGCCCCCTGCCCGGAGCCTCCCCGTCCGGTTGCGAGCCCGGACGACCGGACGGAGGCTCGACGTACGGCATCGACTCCGAGGTGAGTGTCGTGGCAGACAAAGGCGCGTCAATATCCGTCGCCGAGTCCTCCGCCTTGCAGACGCGAGGGCCCGACGGCGTGGAAGTGGACCTCGTCGTCAATGGCGTCTCCCACGTACTGGACCTGGAACCCCGGGTGAGCCTCCTGGACGCCCTGCGTGAGCACATGGCTCTCACCGGTTCCAAAAAGGGCTGTGACCAGGGAACCTGCGGGGCGTGCACGGTCTGGGTCGACGGGCGCAGAGTGCTGGCCTGTCTGACACTCGCCCTCACCTGCGAAGGCCGGGAAGTGACCACCATCGAAGGCCTCGCCGAGGACGGCGAGCTGCACCCGATGCAGCGCGCCTTCCTCGAACACGACGCCTTCCAGTGCGGGTACTGCACACCCGGGCAGATCATGTCGGCCGTCGCCGTGCTCGAGGAAGGACATGCCGGGAGCGACAGCGAGATCGCCGAGTGGATGAGCGGCAATATCTGCCGGTGCGCGGCCTATCCCCATATCCGCGCCGCCATTCGTCAGGTGCGTGGCCGGAAGACAGGACAGTGACGTGCGTGCCATCAGCTACACCCGAGCGACGGACGTGCCCGCTGCGGTCGCGGCGGTGACGCGTGATCCCGGAAGTTCCTACCTGGCGGGCGGCACCACGGAAGTCGACCTGCTCCGGCTGGATGTGCTGCGTCCCCATCGTCTGGTGGACATCAACCGACTGCCGCTGGCCGGCATCGAGGACCGTTCCGACGGGGGGCTGTTGATCGGCGCGCTGGCCCGGATGAGCGAGGTGGCGGAGGCACGCGCAGTCGTGGAGCGCTTCCCGATGCTCTCCCAGGCACTGCTCCTCGGGGCTTCCGCCCAGCTGCGGAACATGGCCTCCATGGGCGGAAATCTGATGCAGCGCGTGCGGTGCGCCTATTACCGCGACCCCGAATCCGCGTGCAACAAGCGCGTTCCGGGCAGCGGCTGCTCCGCACTGGACGGCGTCCACCGCGGTCACGCGATCCTCGGCACGAGCGAGCACTGCATCGCCACCCACCCCTCCGACATGGCGGTCGCGCTGGTCGCCCTGGACGCCGTCGTGCATGTGGAGGGCGCCAAGGGACCCCGCACCATCCCGGTCGACGACTTCTTCCTGCTCCCGGAGGACACCCCCGAGCGGGAACACCCCCTCACCCCCGGCGAACTGATCACCGCGATCGAGGTGCCCCCGGTCCCGATGGCGCGCAGATCGCTGTATCTCAAGGTGCGCGACCGCGAGTCCTACGAGTTCGCCCTCGCCTCGGCAGCCGTGGCGCTGGCACTGGAGGACGGCGTGATCCGCGAGGCCCGGCTCGCCCTGGGCGGCGTGGCGACCAAGCCGTGGCGCGCGCACCGGGCCGAGGACATCCTCGTGGGTGAGCGCGCCGACGTGGACGTGTTCGTGCGGGCCGCGGCCGCCGAGCTGGCCCCTGCCCTCACCCGCCCGATGAACGGCTTCAAGGCGGAACTGGCCCGGCGGACCATCGTCCGTGCGCTACAGACCGTCGCCGCGCAAGGAGGAGGGACAGCATGACCACGGGCGCCACACTCACGGCCGTCGGCCGGCCCCTCGCCCGCGTCGACGGTCCCGCCAAAGTCACCGGAAGCGGCCGCTACGCAGCGGAGTTCACGCTGCCCGGCACCACGTATGCCGCCCTCGTCGGCGCGCGCACGGCCAGCGGGCGGGTGGTCGGAATCGACACCAGTGCCGCGGAGGACGCCGGCGGTGTGCTCGCCGTGCTGACGCACCGGAACCTGCCGAAAATCGCCGCCCCGCCCCACCTGCTGCCGTCCCTGGCAGGCCACGCCGCCCCCGGGGAGAGCTTCTTCCCCCTGCAGAGCGACGTCGTCCACTACTTCGGACAGCCCGTGGCCATGGTGATCGCGGAGTCGCACGAACGCGCCCAGTTCGCGGCCCGGCAGGTCCATGTCGAATACGAGCGGAGTGCCTCCACCACCACCCTCGACGAGGGCCGGGACCAGGCCTATGAACCCGAGGCGATCTTCGCCGGGTTCATCCCGGCACGCAGCGTGCGCGGTGATGTCGAGGCCGGATTCGAGGCGGCGGCCCACCGGCTCGACGCGACGTACCATTTCGCAGCGAACCACCACAACCCCATCGAGCCCTCGGCCACCACAGCGGTCTGGGACGGCGACCGGCTCACCCTCTACGACGCCACCCAGGGAATCGTGGCCAGCCAGAGCACCGTGGCGGCGCTGCTGGGCATCCCCCCGTCGAAGGTACGGGTCCGTGCCTCGTACGTCGGCGGGGGATTCGGCTGCAAAGCCATGATCTGGCCGCACGTCACCCTGGCGGCCATGGCCGCACGGCATGTGCGGCGCCCCGTCAAGCTGGCGCTCACCCGCGAGCAGATGTTCACCTCCTGCGGCCACCGCGAGGAGCAGGAGCAGCGCGTCGAACTCGGCGCCACGGACGACGGCCGGCTCACCGCCCTGCGTCACCACAAGCTCTCGCTGACCTCTCCCTTCGACGAATGGGCCGAACCCTCGCTCAGCATCGCCTCGCAGGCCTACGCCTGCCCCAACTACGAAGGCGTCTACCGGCTGATCCGCAGCAACACCATGACGCCCACCTTCACCCGCGGCCCCGGCGAGACCACAGGCATGTACGCCCTGGAATGCCTGATGGACGAGCTCGCCCACCGCATCGGCATCGACCCGGTGCAGTTGCGGCTGCGCAACCACGCCGATGCCGACCCCAACACCGGCCACCCGTGGTCGAGCGACGGCGCGGAGGAGTGCTACCGCCGCGGCGCGGCCCGCTTCGACTGGCAGTCGCGCAACCCCGAACCCCGCTCCGAGCGGGACGGCAACTGGCTCATCGGCAAAGGCATGGCCACCGCCGGGTATCCGGTGTTCTTCCCCATGCAGCCGCAACGCGCCCGGGCCCGTCTCTACGCCGACGGGTCCGCCGTGGTGCAGGCCGGCACACAGGACTTCGGCACCGGATCGGGTACCGCGATGACCCAGGTCGCCGCCGACGGCCTGGGCGTCTCCGTGGAGAATGTCCGGTTCGAGTACGGCGACACCGACCTGCCGAATGTCGCGGCCGCGGTCGGCTCGGCAGGCGCCGGCATGCTCAGTGCCGCGGTGCACACGGCGGTCACCACGCTCCGCGACCAGATGATCGAGCAGGCGATCGCGGACCCCGACTCCCCGCTGCACCAGGCGGACCCGGCCGCCGTCGTGGCCCGCGGCGGGCGGATGGAGCTGCGGGACGAGCCCGGCAGCGGCGAGTCCTACCGTGACCTGATGCAGCGTCACTTCATGACCGACATGGATGCGCTCGGCAGCTGGCAGCCGCCGCCACCGAACGTCCCCTACGGGCTCGCCACCTTCGGGGCCCAGTTCGCGGAGGCCGTCGACCCGGACCTCGGGGTGGTCCGCGTACGCCGGATGGTCGGCGCCTTCGCCCCGGGCCGGATCCTCAACGCCAGGACCGCGCACAGCCAGGTCATGGGCGGCATGCTCTGGGGGCTCGGCCAGGCACTGCTGGAGGGCAGCCTGGTCGACACCCGCGACGGCCGCTGGGCGAACGCAAGCCTCGGGGAGTACCTCGTACCGGTCAACGCCGACGCGCCGGACGTCGACATCGAGTTCGTGGAGGTCACGGACACGGTCGTCAACCCGCTGGGCGTCAAGGGCCTCGGAGAGGTCGGCATGGTCGGCGCCGCGGCGGCCATCGCCAACGCCGTCTTCCACGCGACCGGCTACCGGGCCAGGGAACTGCCGATCAGGATCGAGCACCTGCTGTAGCGCCGCCCTGCCCCTGCCCGGCCGGTCTGCCCCGGCAGATCCCCGGCCTTACGCCCAGCCCGGACCGTGACCGCTGCCCCGCGGAGCCCATGACGGATGATGTCCGTCAGGCGGCGGTACCACGGAGGCGCGCATGTACGGACAAAGCAGTACCGGCCGGGTCCTGCTGGTGGATGACGACGCGGCGATCCGGCGGTCGCTCGGGCGCGGCCTGCGGCTGAACGGCTTCACCGTGGGCCTGGCGGACGGCGGCCGGGCCGCGCTGGAGCGGCTGGCCGAGGCGCCGCCGGACGTCATGGTCCTCGACATCTCGATGCCCGACCTCGACGGCATCGCGGTGTGCCGGCGGCTCCGGGAGAACGGCGACGACATACCCGTGCTGATGCTGTCCGCGCTCGACGAGGTCACCGACCGGGTGGCCGGACTGCAAGCAGGCGGCGACGACTACCTCGTCAAACCGTTCGCCCTGGACGAGCTGGTGCTGCGCCTGCACGCACTGCTGCGGCGCAGACCGCCCGCCCCCACCGATGCCGTACGCGTCGGCGGTCTCGCGCTCGACACCGCGGCGCACCGCGCACGGCTCGACGACCGGGAGGTGGCGCTGACGCGACGCGAATTCGCCCTGCTGGAGGTCCTGGCCCGGAACGCCGGGCAGGTGCTCACCCGCGACCAGCTTCTGGAGCGCGTGTGGGGCTACGACTTCGAGGTGCGCACCGACGCCGTGGACACCTTCGTCAGCTATCTGCGGCGCAAGCTGGAAGCCGGCGGGCGGAGCCGGATCGTGCACACGGTGCGCGGCGTCGGCTTTGTGCTGCGGGACGACGAGAGCGGCCCGGCGCGATGAGGCTGTCGACCCGGATCGCGCTCGTGGTCGGGATGGTGGTGCCGCTGCTGGTGGTGGTGTCCGGCTGGCTCCTGGTGCAGTTGGTGGGCAAGGATCTGCGCACCCAGGCGGACCAGCGTCTCGCCGAACGTGCGCAGAGCGTCGCCGTCGCCGCGCGCGGCCTGTTGCGCGCCACCTCCCACGACCGCCCGCGCGCCGAGCAGGCCCGCCAGCGGAAGCTGTTCACCGCGGCACTGGACGTCGGCGTCCGGTTGTCCGGCCCCGAGGGCACCGTCATGGACGGCCCGCAACCCGCCGCGTCGGTTCCCCTGCCCACAAGGACGCACCATCCCTCCACCGTGCGGTCACAGGGCAGGAGCTGGCGGGTGCTCGCCGTGCCGGTCACCGGCCGCGGTCGCGGAGTGCCGGGGACGCTGTGGCTGTTCTCCCCGGACACGGCACGCGACGCACAACTCGGCATGGTGCGCCGCAGAGTCGTCACGGTGGCACTGCTCGCCGCACCCCTCGCCGGTGCCGCGGCCTGGCTGCTCGCCGCCCGCGCGGCCCGGCCGCTGCGGCGCCTCCAGCAGGCCGCCGGCGGCCTCGACCCGCACACCAGCGCCGCTCGGCTGGATCACGCCCCGACCCGGATCACCGAGGTCGACGACCTCGCCCGCACGCTACAGACGTTCCTGACCCGGTACGACGAGCAGGCCGCCCGCACCGCCGAGGCGCTGGCCTCGGCACGCTCGTTCTCCGCCGCCGCGTCCCACGAACTGCGCACACCGCTGATGAGCATGCAGACCAACCTCGACATCCTCGATGCGTTCCAGGATCTCGACGCCGCCGACCGGGCGGAGACCGTCGACGATCTGCGGCACGAACACGCCCGTCTGCTGGGCCTCCTGGTGATGCTCAGAGCACTTGCGCAGGGCGATCTGGTCGAGGCGGACTCCTTTGCCGTCATCGACCTGGCAGAGCTCGCCGACGAGGCGGTCGCCGACATCCGGCGCGGGCACCCCGGGGCCGAGGTGGTGGTCCACAGCAGCCCGGGGCTGACGATCCACGGATGGCGGCCCGGTCTGCGCTCGATGCTGGACAACCTCCTGACGAACGCGCTGGTCCATGGCCGGTCCGCCGAGGCGCGGACCCATGTCGCGCTCTCCCTCCGCGCCGGTGAGGAGGGCGGTTCGCCCCGTGTCGTGCTCGGTGTCGAGGACCGGGGGCCGGGCGTGCCGCAGCAGCGCCGGGAGGCGATCTTCCAGCGTTTCCAGCGCCGTTCGGACAGCCCGGGTTCCGGCCTCGGTCTCACTCTGGTCGCGCAGCAGGCGGCCCTGCACCGGGCGAGGCTGCAGGTCCTGGACGGCCCCGGGGGCCGGGGCGCCCGCTTCGAGGTGACGTTCCCCGCCGCGCCCGCCCACCGCCCTCAGCACACGGCACTGCCCGCGCACCGGGACTGGCTGGCGGACCCCGGGGACCGGCCACAAGGTTTCCACAAAGAGCGCCTCTAACTTCTCCTCGCAGGCGGGCACCGTGCCCGCCACGCCCCTGAGGAGAACCTTCATGCGTACCCGGAACATCGCCCTCTCTTCGGTGGCTGCGGCCACCGCCCTGCTCGGTGTCGCGGGCACCGCCGCCGCGGACAGCACCCCGGCGCCCTCCGCCTCCGCCAAGTCGGCCGCCGGCGACGGTGCGCAGGCGCTGTGCAAGCGCGTCCCGAAGATCGAGAAGCGCATCCACCGGGCGCTTCAGCGTCTGCAGGGCAAGGCCGGGCGCCGCGGCTCCGTGGCGCGCCTGGAGAAGCGTGTGGAGAAGGCCAAGGCCGCCGGGCACACCGAGATCGCGAACTTCCTCGACCACAAGCTCACCCGCCGCAAGTCCCTCGTCCCCACCCTCCAGCAGCGGCAGAAGGACCTCGCCAAGGTCGCCACCTGGTGCCGCTCCCACCACAACGCGGCCTCGTCGTGACCCGCGCCGGCCAGGCTGCCGTATTCGCGGCCACCACCCTCCTGTGCGGGCTGCTCGTCGCCGGATGCGGCAACGGGGTGCGCACCGAGGGCGACACCCCGCACGCGACACCGTCGCCCGCCTCGCCGGCACCCACCGATCTGTCGGACCTGCGCAAGCTGGTCGACGGTGCCGAGAGCGCGGCCGCGGCCGCGGACTCCGATGCGGCCGCGGACCGCTGAGTCCTCACCGAAGACGACGCGTACGCCCCACCCTGCCGGAGGGGCGTACGGGGAACGGGGGGCGGCGTACGGCGAGACGCCAACACCTCTGGGGGACGTTGACCTGGGTCCGGCGACCCGGGTCAGTCCTCCGCCCGCTGGGTGACGGGAGCCTCCGTGCGGTCACCCGGGAACTCGTACCACCGGCGCCGTAGACAGACATAGCGCGCATCGGCCTCGACGAGACGGAGGAAGGCCATGACGGTCTCACTCAGCCGCTCCTGTAGCGCGGGATCGGTCAGCTGCCCGTCTTCGGCGAAGCCCTGGTGAGCCGCGGCAAGGCTGAACATGTCGGGGTAGACGCGGGTGCCGAGATGCTCCAGCGGAACCCTCAGCGCCCACAGCCCCCGGTTGCCGCCGACGAGCGAGGGGGAAGCGGAGAGCAGCAGCGCGTGCTTGGTCTTGAACGGCTGCGGCCGGACCCGCGACACCCAGTCGATCGCGTTCTTCACGACTCCCGGCACGGACGCGTTGTACTCGGGGGAGGCCAGTACGAAGGCGTCACATCGCTCCAGCCGGTCACGCAGCGCCAGAGCACCCTCCGGCAGCCCGTGTGCGGCCTCCACGTCGCCGTCGTACAGCGGCATGTCGAAGTCCCGCATCGCGGCGAGGTCGACGACCGCGCCGGCGTCCGTCATCATGCGGCCGACGAGGGAAGCCAGCCGGGCATTGCTCGATCCCGCCCGCAGCGAGGCGCCGAGCACAAGGACGTGCAGCGGTCCGGGGTGTGCATCCATGGGCATGGTGACGTCCTTCCGGCACATGAATGCGCGTGCCCGTTGCCGCACTCACGCGGCCACCGCCTGGGGTGACGAAAGCGTACAGGCGGACCGGCGGCACACCCGGTACCCACCACGCCATGTCCTGACCGGCTCCACCGGGCCCTGGCCGACACCGGGCCCGCAGGAGCCGATGCCGGCCCGGCGCTCCTATGCGTAGGCGCTGCGGGCCCGGTTCCGGGCGGCCCGACGCCGCATGGCGCGCCGCTCGTCCTCGCTCATCCCGCCCCAGACTCCTGCGTCCTGGCGGGATTCCAGTGCCCACTGCAGGCACTGCCCCATCACCGGGCAGCGACGGCAGACGGCCTTGGCCTCCTCGATCTGGAGGAGCGCCGGGCCCGTATTGCCGACGGGAAAGAAAATTTCGGGATCTACTTCGCGGCACACCGCGTCGTGACGCCAGTCCATGATTGCCTCCGTTCTCCGCGGCCGAGCGCGGTCGAGTCCACTACGGCGAGGTGCCGGGCGCTGTGCACGTCCTCAATTTCCTTGCCCGGCCGTCCTGTTGTCCTCGCGTGCCCGATCCTGTGCCCGCAATGCGCCGCCGTCGCCGGCCGGCGCTTCCGGTCGGGCACGGCCCGACCACCCTTGCTTTCGGCCACCGCCCCGCCTACCCCGAGTTCCGCGCGGCACTCCTGCACCGCGCAGACCACGGGTGCCGCGCCCGTCTCGGAGTGCAACCGGGGCCTACGGGACGGCCCTTAAGGCCGCCCCATGGTCACTGTGCTGGTCAACGGCTTGCCCGGAGCCGGGAAGACGGCGCTTGCGCGGGCTCTGGCGGACGAGTTGCGGCCGGTCGACGTACCCGCCCTTGCGGCTCTGCGCGCAGACGTCCCCTGAGAATCCCAGAAAGATCACGCACGGGGCTACGGCCGCTCCCTCGGCCCGGCGTAACGTCGGCCGTACAGCTGTGATCAGGAGGTTGAGACGAATGCTGGTTATCGGGCGCTCGCAGGTCGAGGCGCTGCTCGATCCGGATGCGCTGATCGACGCCCTGGCGTCGGCGATGGTGGACCTGAGCGCGGGCCGCGCTTCCTCTCCGGACCGGGTCGCCGCCCTGGTACCCGAACGGGACGGTTTCCTGGCAGCCATGCCGGGTTACGTACCCTCGGCCGGGGTCCTCATGAGCAAGCTGGTCTCCGTCTTCCCGCACAACGGCGGCACCCCCGTTCCGACCCACCAGGCGCTGATCGTCGTCTTCGACCCGCACACCGGGGAGCCCGCGGCGCTGCTGGACGGCACGGCCATCACCGCGGCGCGGACCGCCGCCTGTTCGGCTCTCTCCGCGCGCCTGCTGGCCCGGGAGGACGCCTCGGTGCTCGCGGTTCTGGGCACCGGAGCTCAGGCCCGGTCGCATGCCGAGGCGATGTGCCGGGTCCGCCCGATCCGGCACATTCGCGTGGCGGGCCGCGACCGGGCGAAGGCGACCGCCCTGGCCGATGTGCTGTCATCCGAACTCCAGGTCCCCGCCGAGGCGGCAGCGAGCTACGCCGAGGCACTGGACGGCGCGGAGATCGCCGCCGCGACCACCCACGCCGTCGAGCCCGTGATCCGCCGTTCCTGGCTGACACCGGGCGTGCATGTGACTTCGGTGGGCTTCAACCCGGACGGCCGCGAGATCGACGACGCCACGGTTGCCGAAGCGCTGGTGTGCGTCGAGTCGCGACAGGCGGCCCTGGCACCCTTCCCGGCGGGCAGCAACGACCTGCTGCTCCCCCTTCGCGAGGGCGTCATCACGGAGGCCCATGTGCACGCCGAGCTGGGCGAACTCATCTCCGGCAGCAAGCCGGGCCGCACCTCTCCGGACCAGATCACCCTCTACAAGTCCGTAGGTGTGGCGGTGCAGGACGCGGCCGCCGCCGCCCTTGTCGTCGCGGCTGCCCGCGAACAGTCGGCGGGGTCGGACATCCGGCTGGAATGACCCACGGACGCCGGGGGAGCGCCTGCGAAGCGACGCTGCGCGCGTCGACCGCCCGGCGGCGCGGGTCACGATGCAGCGTTTTCCGGCCACTCGGAGGGCGAGCTCACTCCCGTCTGGTTGGGTGGCGAGGACATCGACGGCTGAACGAGGAGGCTGAGCTCATGGCGCTCACCCACTGGGGCTTCATTTACACCGCGGCAGGCAGCGACGCGAGCAACAGCATCAACGTGGTCGACACCGGCCGGTGCCGCACCGTGCTGGTGGGGGTCGAAAAGCCGGAGGAGGGCATCGAGGCCGCCCGCCGCCTCGTCGACGAGGGCGTGCAACTCATCGAACTGTGCGGCGGTTTCGGGCCGGTATGGGCCGGGCGGATCATCGAGGCGATCGAGGGCGCGGTCCCCGTGGGCGTGGTCGGCTACGGCCCCGAAGCGGTTGATCAGGTCCACGCGATCTTCTCCTGACCGCCCGGCACATCAGCGAAAAGGATCCGGGATGCCCCAGGAGAGCAGCCACCTGAACGAGTCGCCGACGTCCCACGCCGACGGCGCGGACGCCCCTCACGGCGGGCACATCGGGCGCATCATCTTCCTGAACGGCACCTCCAGCTCCGGAAAGTCGAGCATCGCCCGGGAACTCCTGCTCACCCTGGACGAGACGTACTTCCACATGCCCGTTGATGCCTTCCACGCCATGCGATCCCGCCACGAGGTGTCACCGGAAGAGCTGCCCGCCATTCTTCGTCGTACATGGAGGGGCTTCCATCGCGCGGTCGCCGGAATGACGGCAGGCGGCAACAACGTGGTGGTGGACCATGTGCTGAGCGAGCCGTGGCGTCTGCTGGACTGCCTCGAGCTCTTCCCTCCCCGGAATGTCGTCCTGGTCGGCGTGCGCTGTCCGCTCCAGGAACTGGAACGGCGCGAGACCCGGCGAGGCGACCGTCCGGTGGGGCTGGCGGCCCGCCAGTGGGATCAGGTCCACGCCCACGGCCTGTACGACATCGAGTGCGACACCGCCACGACCGGCGCGGAGGATTGTGCGCGGCAGATCAAGGATTTCCTGCCGCGACGACCCGCGCCTACCGCGTTCGAGCAGCTGAGGGCCAAGCTCCGCCCTGACCTGCCGGCAGCGGGCTGACGCCAATCAGGCGGCAACTGCGGTCACGACGGGTGTCCGCCTACGGACACCCTCGGACACCCCTCAGCGCCCGTACGTCCGGTGGCACAGCTGCAAAAGGTCCGGACGGACGCGGCCGGATGCCATCCGGCACACCACGCCGGGATCGATCGTCGGCCGTGGCCGCGACTGCCGCGGGCGTTCACGTGCGGGCGCGGGTGCGGGCGCGTGGTGTCCCCGGCGCGGTGTGGTGCCTGCCGGTACCGGACGTGGCCTCGGCGGCCCGGCGTGCGAGAGGCGTGGTGGCGCCTGGACCACATGCCGTTGCCGTCGGGGCGCCGGTGGTGCGTGCCGCGGGGTGGCATCTCCCTTGTGCGGCTTCGGGGGCCGTTTCGGCTTTCGCCCCGTGGACGCCACATCCACCAGCCGCTCACGTGACGACCCCTGTGTGGGCAGCAGGAGCGGCGAGGGCCGGGCCGGGGCGACGGTGCGTCCGCCCGGTGCGGGACCGGGCTCGTGCAAGGATCCGCCGGCCGGAAGGGACACGCAGCCGCTGGTGGTCAGGAGGACGGCCGCCGCTGCGGCGAGGCGAAGCAGTAGAAGGCGCACGTCCTCACGGTGTCGGAGGCCTGCGGGCTGTCCAAACGACGCGCCGGGCGGCCACGCGGACGAAGGACCACACCGAACTCCTGTGGGGCTCCCGAGCCGACGTGGGGTCACACCCGTACGCTCTTCAGTCCGCACACCCTCACGCCGCCGCGAAGGCGCGTGCCAGCTCCTCGGCCACGATCTGCGCGCCCGGCGCGAACCACCGTCTCCGGTGCCGGACGAGCTGAACGGGAACGGGCTGGGCCTCGGGGCCGTCCACTACCGTCAACCGGCCTTCGTGGAGGTGGCGTTCGACCGTCACCTGTGGGAGCAGCGTCAGGCCGAGACCGGCCGCGACGCACGACCGGGCGGCATCGATGCTGCCGAACCGGGTGATCCGGGGTGCGGCACCCGGCAGGCTCCGCAAGGTGCGTACGAGCCGGTCACTGTAGGAGCACCCCTCCTCATGGACGAAGAAGGTCTCGCGGGCCAACGCGTCCCAGTCGGCCGCCCGCCCGGCGAGCGCATGACCGGGTGCCGCCACGTAGGTCAGCGGCTCGTCCGCGATCCTGCGGGCCAGCAGATCGCTGTCGCCGACCTCCGGCTCCAGCAGCAGTGCGATGTCGAGCCGCCCGGTACGCAGTCCGTCGACCGCCGTGTCCGTGCCGACGGCGTGCAGATGGACATCCAGTCGAGGGTGGGCGTGCCGCAAGGAGGCGATCACCGCCGGCAGCCGTGAGGAGCACAGCGAATCGCCCGCGCCGACGGCGACCTGCCCCTCGACCGTCCCGCCGTCCGCGCCGGGCTGTCCGGCCGAAGCTGTCGCGCGGAGCCGGGCCACCGCGTCGAGCACCTCCTCGGCCTCTTCCAGCAGGCGCTGACCGGCCCGGGTCGGTACCGTCCCCGAGGGCATTCTGTCGAACAGCGGGGTGCCCAACTCCTTTTCCAGGGTGCGGATGTGCACGGTGACCGTGGATTGGGCGAGATGGAGCGCGCGGGCCGCGGCAGTGAAGCTTCCCGCTCCGGCGAGCGTCACGAACGTACGCAGAAGTCTGGTGTCCACCGGCAAACGCTATCGCGATATCCGATGGAGGTGAGCGAGAACCATCGTTGGACGCGATCGGATCACGCTGCCATCGTGAAGCCATGACCACACAGACGCCCCCCACCGGCCCCAGCCCGCTCCAGGACACCGTCGAGAGTCCGGACACCGTCGAGAGCCAGGACACTGTCGAGAGTCAGGAGACCCCTGAGAGCCCGGACGCCATCGAGCGCCCGGCGACCCTCCAGAGCCCCGGCACCGTCGAGGTGCTGCGCTACTCCGCCTTCACCACCGACCCGGCGGGCGGAAACCCGGCCGGTGTGGTGCTCGACGCCGAAGACCTCGACGACGCGCGGATGCTCGCCGTCGCCGCGGAGGTCGGGTACTCGGAGACCGCGTTCATCACGGCACATGACGCCGCCGCCCGCCGCTACCGGCTGCGCTACTTCAGCCCGCGCGCCGAAGTCGCCTTCTGCGGACATGCCACGATCGCCACGGCCGTTGCGCTCGCCGTACGCACCGGAACCGGTGAGCTGCTGTTCGACACGCCCGTGGGCGAGATCCGGGTGGGGACCAGCCTCGTCGACGGGCAGGTCCGCGCCACGCTCACCAGCGTCCCGGCGCATTCCCACCCGGCCGAGAACACCACCCAGGTCGAACCGGTGCTACGGGCCCTGCGCTGGACCAGTGCCGACCTGGACGACAGTCTTCCGCCGCATATCGCCTTCGCGGGCAACGACCATCTCGTCCTGGGGGTCCGGAGCCGGGCTCAACTGGCCGCCCTCGACTACGACTTCGACGCGCTGCACGACATCATGCGCCATCACGGCTGGACCACCGTGCACCTCGTCCATCGCGCGGCGCCGGGCCGCCTCGACTTCCACGCCCGGGACCCCTTCCCGGTCGGCGGCGTCGTGGAAGACCCGGCAACCGGCGCCGCCGCCGCGGCCTTCGGCGGCTACCTCCGTGCCCTGGGCCTGGTCACGGAGCCCCTGCGGGTGCACATCCGGCAGGGCGAGGACATGGGCCGGCCCAGCGACCTCTATGTCGACCTCCACCCCGATGACCCGCGGGTGCGAGTCTCGGGCCAGGCCGTTCCCCTCCCGGGCCAGGGACGGTGAGCCCTGGCCCGAGGGGGAGGTGAGGCGGCCGCCGACGTCACGCATCGGCGGTCGCAAAGCGGCACGGACGGACCGTCGACGAGGCCTGGGGGCGGCCGATCACATGGGGAAGGACAGCAGACGTACCGGCCCCACGGGCCACTGTGCCCCCTCGCGCAGCGGCGTCCACATGGTCCGCAGCGGCATGACCACGGGCCCGTCGGCCTGCTCGACGTGTACGTCCCCCTCCAGCGTCCGCCAGCCGAGCCGCTGGTACAGCGGGACAAGATGCGGCCGGCAGAACAGGATTCCGAACTGCGGCCCCATCGTGCGGGCATGTTCCAGGGCGTAGGTGACAACGAGCCGTGCCAGCCCGTGTCCCCGCAGGTCAGGTGCGACGACCACCCCGCCGAAGCCGACGGCCTGTGTTTCGACCGAGCCGACCGAAAGCGGAACCGGCAAGAGGCCCGTGTGCGCCACGAGGCGGCCGTCGAGTCTGATGCCGAAGTGCTTCTGCTTGGGCAGCCAGGTCAGACCGGCGTCGGAGACTCCGAAGGGGTCGTCGTCGTCCCCGACGATCTCGCTCAGTTCCGTCCGGGTGTAGCGCGTGAGCCGGACGGCGGTGGGCGAGGCCGGAGGAAGGTTCGTGGTCATGATCCGCATCATGCTGTCCGTGTCCGCCGCAGACAATGCCCTTCGCCGACGCTGTCCGGCCTCGCGGACAAGCGAGGCGCCGGGGAACGATCCGCCGCGGCGCCGCCCGCAGTTCCTGGTCAGCCCGTTGCCCATCGGCACAACCAGTCATCGAGAAGGGCGAAGTCCGCGTCCCTGAGGCCACGGCCGGGAGCGTCGCGGTGGAGCAGGGCCCGCTCACCGTGGTACGCCGCCACCCACGCCCGATCGGTGTCCGTGATCTCGTCGTCGACCCAGGCGCACTTTGGTGGTTCGCCGCCCCGAAGGGGATGAGTGGTCCGTCGACTTTACCGACCGCAGGAGCTCGTGAACCGGCTCTGAACTGCGACGACTCATAGGCTACATGTCCGTGACGGGGAGTCGGAGCCGTTTGGTTTTGTTCACGAGAACCGGGTTCTCGTGAACAAAGCCGCGCCGTTGCTGTTCGCCGTCATTCAATCGAGGCGTTTGACAGCGAATCCAGTCGTTCAGGCTTCCTTGTCAGCGAACCTGGTCGCTCTTCGGCCCGATGCCTTTGATCCTGGTCGGATTTCCGTCCGGGGCGAACGAGTGGTGGAAGGTGAAGGCGTGCGGCGCGGAGCCGTGGTCGTGGAGGTGCTCCAGCCTGGAAACCCCGTCCTGCCAGGTGGGTATCACGCCGTCGGAGACCCACCAGAACACGTAATTTGGGTGCCCTGTCCTCTCGAACCAGTCGTAACGCCTGTTCAGCGCCTCACGGTGCAGACCGGTGTAGATGGCGTCGAAGGCGGGGCGCAGGTCGGTCCAGAGTGAGAGGGTCGCGGCCAGGGCGGTGGTTTCCAGCGTATGGCCCTTGCCGTACCAAGTCGGTACGGCGAACTCTCCCCATGTACCCCAGTCCGCCTCGAAGTGCGCGCCCCGGTCGCTGTCTGCCGCTTCAGCATGCGCGAGGTATCCGGGGTGCTGACTGATCTTCCGGTAGACGGCCTCACCAATGTCGTAGAACTCGCGCGTGAGAGGTGCGGGATCGGCGAGAGGTGACTTCAGGACGCCGAATGTGTACAGAGCAAGCTGGGGCATGCGTCTCTCCCTGGTTGGGGCTGCCTGGCGCGGAACCGGTTCGGTGGCTTACGCATGGGGGCGAGGGTTCGTGGGGCGTGATCGACTCATCCCGTCGCGGCTGGTCCAGCCTGAAGGAACCCCTGTGCGACCGTGGGCGACCACCGAAGACCAGATGAAGGTAGCTGCCTCCGCGAGCCATGTCGAAGTTGCAATTTCCCTGTCCAAGTGGCCTCTTGCTCAGGTCCTTGCGGGAACTTGGGAGGTGGCGCTGCCTGCCTCCTTGGAAGTCCGCATCGGCCCATCAAATGCCGAGAAGCAGCATCGACAACCCCGCTCAAGCCGGTGTGCCGGGGCGACGCCGGCGGCGTTGTCGGCGTCGACGGGGTTGGATGACGGAGCGACTGGGTTCACTGTCAAAGGACAGTTGCTGTAACTCGCCTGGGACGTCTCATGGAGGCGGCCTCGAGTCGCTCGTCGAGGGTGGGTTGTCGGTGGTGAGATGGCGGACGCGCTGTTCGAGGCTGGTGTTCCCGGTGGTGATCCGTTGGCTGGCTTCCTCGGTCCATTCGGCTTCCAAGTCTCGTATCTGGCCGAGTAGTTCACGGATGCGGGTCCGCTGGGCGAGGATCTCGCCGTGGGCGGCTTTGAGGGCGTCCTCGGCGTTCAGGGCGCGTTCGCGACAAGTCGCTTCGCGTTCCTCGTCCTGGTCGGCGAGCAACTGGGTTCGGCGGTCTCCGGCCTCGGCCGTCGCGGAGGCGATGACGGCTCTGGCCTCGGGACCGTCGTAGAGGAAGGTGCGTGAGACGTCCGCGCGACGGGCGACGGCGGCGACGCTGGCCTGGGCGTTTGCGCAGGTCCAGGGCGAGGGCGTCGTCGAGGAGGTCGAGGCCGGCCGGGGCCTTCTCCAGGCCGGAACGAACGCGTCGAGATCGCCTGCGGCGGTGGCCGCGGGCGGACAGGAACAGCCCTGGCGTGTATGGCTGTTCTCGACGGAGTGCCGGCAGACCGAGCCGTGGCGTTCGTTCGCCGGCACTACCACCCTCGCGCCGTGGAAACCCCGAGGCAGCGACACTTCGTACGGCACTTCGCAGACACGTAGCGGGCCCGGGAGCGCATCGTCCCTGCGGCCCGCCTGAACCCACTCGGATGAGACCGTCCTGGACGGCATCAACGTTCCGCGCACCCTGGCCAGCACCCTCATCTGGCTCACCACGTGATCGACAAGACGTCCCCCAGGGGCGTGTCCCCCTAGAGCCCGAGATCCGGCCCGAAGACCTCGTAGTGGAGGTGCGAGGCGGGTACGCCGGACGCCAGAAGTTGGGCGCGGGCCGCCTTCATGAACGGCACGGGTCCGCAGAGATACGCGGTGGTGCCGGCCGGAACGACGATCTGCGTCAGATCCATCCGCCCGGTGCGCACGGTCACCGGATCCGCCGCGCCGCCCGTCTCCGCCTCCGCGCGCTCCTCCCCGTGCCGGACCGCCTCCTGGTGCCGGCCGCCGTCCTCGTACCGGAACCCGTCCTCGTACCGGACTCCCTCCTCGTACCAGAGTTCCGTTGTCGCGTCGGTGAGTTTGTCGGTGAGCCGGCGGAGATCCGTACGGAACGGGTGGGTGGCGGGCGACCGGTCGGCGTGGGCGGCGATGATGCGGCGTCGGGAGCCGGCGGCGGCGAGGTGCGCGAGCATGCCGACCATCGGTGTGCAACCGATGCCCGCCGAGGCCAAGAGCAAGGGACCGTCGCCGTCGTCGAGCACCACGTCACCGAACGGCGGGCTCACGTGCAGGGTCTCGCCGCCATGGACGTGCGCATGCAGGTAGCCGGAGACCTCGCCCGCGGGGTCGTCGGAGGGTGCCCCGGGCCGGCCGCCCGCCGCCACCCGCTTCACGGAGATCTGCAGGCCGCCGTCCGACTGCCCGGACAGGCTGTACTGACGTATCTGCCGTGCACCGTCGGGGAGTTGCACCTGTACGGAGACATATTGGCCGGGACGGGCCGGGGGGACGGGCGCGCCATCGGCCGGACGCAGGAGGAAGGTTGCGACCTCGTCGGTTTCCTCCACACGGGCGGCCACTCGGTACGGACGCCACAATCCGTCCTCCGCGACGCCCGCCTCGGCCGAGAGACGCTTCTCGACGGCGATCAGGGCGTGGGCCATCAGCCAGTACACCTCGTCCCAGGCCCGGACCACCTCATCGGTCACCGCTTCGCCGAGCACCTCCGCGATGGCCGCGAAGAGGTGCTCCCGCACGATCGGATACTGGTCCGCACGCACCCCGAGAGAGGCATGCTTGTGCGCGATGCGCGTGAGCATGGTGTCCGGCCGGCTGTCCGGGTGCTCGGTGAGATGGCCGGCGAAGGCGGCGACGGCCCCGGCGAGAGCCTGTCGTTGGCTGCCGTTGGCCTGGTTGCCGCGGTTGAAGAGGTGGCGCAGCAGCTCGGGGTGGGCGACGAAGAGCTTCTCGTAGAAGAGCGTCGTGATCTCACTGAGGGATCCGCTCACGGCGGGGAGCGTGGCACGTACGGTCTCGGCGGACTTCGGCGACAGCATCGGCAACTCCAGACTCTTGGACTCTTGGGGTGGGGGAGGGGGAGGAGGGAGGAGAGGGAGGAGAGGGAGGAGAGGGCATGGAAAGTCGTATCTAGGATTCGCATTTTTGGGCGCGGGTGGGGTGGCGTGGGGCGTGCGCGTGTGCGGAGAGGGTGCCGGGGGCCCGTGCGGCGGACCCGGGGCGTCGGGTGTGTTCGGTCCGCGCGGGTGGGGTGGCGTGGGGCGTGCGCGTGTGCGGAGAGGGTGCCGGGGGCCCGTGCGGCGGACCCGGGGCGTCGGGTGTGTTCGGTCCGCGCCGGTGCGGTCAGTCCGTGGGCCGGGGGGTCAGGCTGAGGAGGAGCGGACCGGTCGGGGATTCGACCAGGTCGGCGACGGAGAGCGGGTCGAGCGAGGCGTAGAACGCTTCCTGGGCCGCGCGTAGCGCGCCACGCAGTCGGCAGCCCCCGCGCAGCGGGCACGGTGGGTCTTCCTCGCACCCCACGACGTCATCGACCCCCTCCAGCTCCCGCACCAACCGTCCGAGCGAACCCGTACGCCCCGCCGCCGTCAGTGTCAGGCCTCCGCCCCGCCCGCGCCGCGCCTCCACGGCACCGAGATGCTGAAGCTTGCTCACGACTTTGGCCGCGTGGGTGTACGGCACTTCGACGGAGCTCGCCACCTCGCGGGTGGTGGGCGCATCGTCCGTGGCGCCGAGGACCGCGAGGCGCATGGTGATCCGCAGGGCGATGTCGGTGCTCTTGGTGAGTCGCACATCGGCACTCTACTGAAGTGGTATCCAGGATGCCAATTTATGGTTCGCGGGGTGGGCGCGGGTGAGGGAGCACGGCGACGACGGACGGGACGGAACGTGAGGGACCGCGAGCGGCTGTCCGGCGTATGCGAAGGGGACCGCGGAGGTGGTGGCCCGCATCAAGGAACCGTTGTCCGCGGCGCGTCGGTTGACCTGGAAGTGGACCGCGGCGGCCCTGTCCCAGGGCATGCCGTTGGTCAGGACGTCTTCGGTCTGCAGGCCGGCATCCTTGGGCCCGGACGCGGCCCACCGCTGAAAACGGGCGAAGATGTCCGGCAGGTCCGGTTCGCCGCGCTCCAGTAGCGATTCGGCCACCAGGACGGCCATCTGCGTATCGTCCGTGGCCTCGCCGGGGTCCCAGCCGCCGCCTCCGCACATCTCGTCCGCGGCGCCGGAATCCGGGAAGCGCGCGGAGAAAACACCCGCGGCGCCGAACTCGAAGGGAGCTCCCAGGGCGTCACCCACTGCCGAGCCGACCACGGCGCCGGCCGTGCGCGCCGACCACCGGAGCCGCTGCATTCCTTCGGGCATTCGCTGCCGGGTCTGAGGTTATCGACGGCGAGGTGAGGGTCCGGTGGTCCGTGTCCCCGTGCGTCTCCAGCGGGCGGGCATGCGGCGGTGTCCCCTTCCTCCCAGGGGCGGGGCGCGAGCGGCCCTGCGCCGCCCCGCCCGGTGCGCGCCGCCCCGCTGTTCAGTGCCGGGCGGAGGCCTGTTGCTGGAGGTGGGCGGCGACATCGGCCACGTCGTTGCCGATGGCCAGGACGCCGTTGATATCGGCGTTGGGTGTCGAGGCTCCGTTCACTCCGGCGAAGAACACATCGAACCGGCCCGGACGGGTCTCCAGGTAGCCGGCCGCGGTCTCGGCGCCCACGGCCAGCCGGTCGTTGAGGGTGTCACCGCCCGCCGCGGTACCGGTCTTGGCGAAGACCTTGCCGCGTGACGGGCAGCTGTGGCAGGAATCGGCCAGTGTCCCGTCGACCCCCAGAATCGGCAGCGACGTGCGGAAGCGCAGCGCGTCGGGAGTGTGCTGCCAGTACGTCAGGATCTGGGCCAGAGCCCGCGGTGTGGTCCGGTCGGCGGGGTTGCCGCCCCGGCCGTCGGCGAGCTGTACGGCCTTGCGGTCCACCTGCGCATGCTCCAGGAACCTGGCCAGTACGGGAAAGCCGTCCTCACAGTTGGTGCTTCCCGTGGTGGTGGACATCAGGCAGATCCCCAGATTCGCCCCGAGGTTGTGGCTCACTTTGAGGATGAGCTTGGCGTACTGGGCGTACGAGGGCGAGGTGTACCGGGCCACCGCGGGCGCGCCCTGGTAGGACTTCGGCAACTGGCCGGACGGGTTGGGGCCGATCGCCTTCGCGCGGACCTCGACCCCGGCTCGTTTCAGGGCCTCGATCATGGCGGTCCGGCCGAAGGCGTTGGGGTCCTTGACGGCGGACACCCGGAGGACGGGAGCGGAGCCGGCGGCGATGGTGCCGGTCAGGCGGATGCGGGTGCCGTCGGCGGAGCTGCTCACGGTGATGTCGGCCGGTTTGCCCGCCGCGACGGTGCGGACGGCGGAGGTGACGTGGTAGGGCGCGACCTTCGGGCGCCATTGGAGGCCGGCGGGGGCGCCCACCCGGGCGCCGGGGGAGGTCAGCAGATCGATGAGGTTGTCATTGATGATCAGCGGGGTGGGGGCCGGGGCGAGGGCGGGGTCCGGTCGGAACAGTCGTGCGTCGACGACCACGTCGCCGTCGACCCGGCGGATCCCCGACTTGCGCACGTGCTGGGCGAGGTGGTGGAGACCGGCCAGCGGGTCCTGCGGGGTGAGGGTGGCTCCCGGGACGTCGTTGGCGTAGGTGTGGTCGATGGCGGTGAAGTCGACGGTACCGTCCTTGCGCGTTCTGCCGCCGAGGGTCAGGTCGCCCTGCGCCACCAGGTCCAGGTCCCCCCTGAGCGTCGCACCCCGACGCTGCCCGACGGCGTGCACGGGGGTGACGAAGCGGTGGCCGCCGCCGAGGGTGTGCCAGGTGGCGCTGACGCTGAAGAGTTTGGCCGTTGACCCGGGGATGAAGAACTGGTCGGCGGAGCGGGACTGTGTCACCTTGCGGGTCTCCGGGTTCTGCTGCAGCAGCCCCCACTGGGCGTGCCGGTACTCCGGTTTCCGCAGGATCGAAGTGATCCGGGGATCGAGGGTGGGGGGTGCGGAGGACGGCGCGGCCTGGACGAGGCCGGTGATGACGACGCCGACGGCCAGCAGGACGCCCACGGTGCCGGCGAGGCGCCTTCGGGCTGTCCTGTGTGGGACGGAGGGTGACATGCAGACTCCACCAATGGTGTTGATCTGTCGTATATCTACCGCTATAGGACTCCTGAAGGTACTGCTCACCACTACCGCAGGGGCGCACCACGTCGGCCGGGGTCCCCCGGACGCCTCAGCACACCGGTCCGGGGCATGCGGACCGGGCGGGGTGAAAGCCGCCCCGCCCGAGCCCGTCCGCGCGAACCGTGCCCCTGTACTGAGGGGCGGTCGCAGGGCCACCCTTGAGGGAGTCTCAGCTGCCGCTCCCGTCCGTCCGTCCGTCCATCCGTCCGTCCGTCCGTTCTCAGGCAAGGACCACGGTGACCCCGGCGTCTTCGAGGATCTGCACGATCTCCTCGACGTAGGAGAGCAGGCCGTCGGAGGCGAAGACGGCAGCTGCCGGCGCCTGGCGCGCAATGTCGGCGTCGTGCCAGACCAGGGTGAACGGCGCGGTCAGGCCGAATCCGCCGCACAGACAGTCCCTGAACGCGTCCCACCCCCAGCCGAAGTACCCTCCGGGGCCGGCGAGCGCCTCGCCCATCGCACAGTGCAACCCCGGTACGTCCGTGACGAGCCGGCCGTCGAGGTGGTGAACGCCGCCCGAGAGGTCGGGGCGGCGGGGCCTTCTGGCCTGCAGCGCGAGCCTGAGCCACGCGGACCTGCCCTGCGAAGAGTACGGAGCCCACTGGTTGGGGACCGTCGGAACGCCCTGGTACCAGGACTCCCAGACCGGACGGGCGGCGGGCGAGGGGCGGGCAGCCGCGGAAGGTCAGAACCTCCCGCGGCGGCGGCACCGGATCCACGAACAGGCCCTCGACGTTCGCGCACCGCCCCCAGAGCTCTTCCTCCCCCTCGTCGTCCTCGCGGACCAAGAGGTACTTCACCGGAAAGCTCCCGTCCCACACGGCATGGTTCCCGACCTGCACACAGCCCCCGAACACGCGGACAGTTCCCGCGAAGGCGTCGATGAAGGTGCCGATATTACGGGGGTGCTTGTCCGGGCCGGCGAGGGGCCGGACGGGTGTGAGGGGGTAAGGGGGGCTGTACGAGGAGGAGTTACGGCCAGAGGTTGCGCGGCGGTCGTGAGTGACTGGCGCGTCCCGAGGGTGGTCCTGGTGCCACCCCGGAAACGGGTACCAGGGTGATCGAACTCGGGCTCCGGAGAGCCGAGGATCCCTGTCATGGCAGCGCACCTCGCGCGCCGATGGGAGGATCGATGTCCGCGTTCAGAAAACCACGGTGGCCGGTGGCCGCCCTGTCGGGAACCGTGGCCGCCGTGCTGATGTCCGCGGTGCTGCCCACCGCGCCGCCGGCCCGGGCGGCGGTCCCGTCCGGGCCGTCCGTACCGGCGCGCTACGCCCATCAGCACCTGAACTGGCAGCCCTGCGCGGCGAAACCGGCACTGGAGTGCGCCCGTATGACCGTGCCGCGCGACTGGCACCATCCGGGCACCGGGGCCGATCTCACCGTCGAGGTGTCCCGGCACCGGGCCGCCGACCCTGCCCGGCGACGTGGGGTGCTGATGATGGCGGCGGGCGGGCCGGGGGCGTCGGGGCTGACTCGGCCCGCGGACTTCGCCGAGCGGTCGCCCGCGGTGGGGGCCGTGTATGACGTGGTCGGCTTTGACCAGCGCGGCATCGGCAGCAGTACGCCCGCGCAGTGCCAGACCGACGCCGAATTCCAGGACTTCTACGCCCACGACTTCCGCGACCGCTCGCCTGCGGCCCTCCGCGGTGTCCTGGACCGGTCGCGGCGGCTCGTCGCCGGCTGCCTGCGGCACAGCGGCGATCTGGTCCCCTGGCTGACCACCGACCAGGCGGTGCGCGACATGGACCTGTTCCGCGCACTGCTCGGCGCGCGCAAGATCTCCTATTACGGGCCCTCGTACGCCACCTGGCTCGGTGCGTACTACGCGACGGAGTTCCCGGGGCGCATCGAGCGTGCCGTACTGGACAGCAACTTGGACTTCAGCGGCACATGGCAGGAGGCCGAAGGAGGCCAGCCGGGAAGCTTCCAGCGCCGCTTCGAGCAGGACTTCCTGCCCTGGATCGCACGGAACGACGCCACATACCACTACGGGCGCACCGCGGCCGAGGCGAAGGCGAGGTGGGAGGCGCGCCGCCGGGCCCTGCGCGACCATCCGCTGACCGTCGGTGCCCTGACGATCGGCCCCAACCAGCTCGACAACGCCACGATCCAGAACATCTACAACGCGCACCGGCAGTTCCCGCAACTGGCCTCCGCGCTCAGCACCCTCGACCACTGGCCGTCCGCCACACCGGCCGAGCGCGCCCTGGTCGCGAAGCTCTTCGAGCACTATCTGTCCCCGGGTTTCGCCGCCGCGTTCTTCTCGGTGACCTGCAACGACACACCGTGGCGCCGTGACATCGGCTACTGGCTCGACCGCAGTGCGAAGGACACCGCGTCCCACCCGCTCGTCGGGGCGCGCGAACTCGCCTACGCGGCGACCTGTGCGGCCTGGCCGGTGGCCGCCGCGCCCCGCATCCGCGTCACCGGACGGGGCCTGCCCACCACCTTGATGCTCAACTCGGTGCACGACCCGGCCACGTACTACGAAGGCGCCCGCGCGGCGCACCGTGCGCTGCGCGGTTCACGGCTGGTGACGGTGACGGGCGGCGGTGACCACGGCCAGTACCAGAACGGCAATGCGTGCGTGGACGGCATCGTGGACGCCTATCTTCTCGGCGGAGCGGCTCCGGACCGTGACGTGAGCTGCGCGGCCGGCCCGCCGCCGGTGCCGTCGGGACGCGGCTGAGGACGACCGGCGGGGACTGGTGAGGAGCTGCGGATAGCGGAGAGGGCCGGTGGCCCGTGTCAGGCCCGGCGAACCAGGAGTTCGGTGTTGCGGTCCGCCGCGGTGCCCGCCATTGCTTCGTGGACGCCGTCGGTCAGACCGGTGGCGAGGCCGGGAGCGTTGTAGGACAGCTCACGGTAGAGCGAAGCGAGGCCGACGGACGAGAGGTCGTCGAAGTCCGTGTGGTGCGGGGCGGCGGACTCGATGAGGGTGGTGAACAGGGACAGCGTCCCGTCGTGGTTGTCCACGAGTTCGATGATCCGTGCGTGCTGGGGATAGTCCACGTGCGAGGCGGTGTTGACCTCCCAGAAGGAGCGCGCGGCCGTCGGATGGGCATGCGGCGTGATGCGGTTCACGTGGCTGTGGCCGTTGATCCAGGCCACCACGTTCGGGAACCGGCTCAGCAGGGCGATGACGTCCTGGCCGTCGTGCCGCTTCTCCTCCGCACGGGCCGCGTCGGGGCGCCGGGTCATGCTCGGGCTGTGGTGGTGGCTGAACACCAGGATGTGCGCGTCGTCGGCGCCGGTGTTGCGCACCAGCCGGCCGTCCGCGTCGTAATGGCGCGAGCTGTGGGCGGCCAACGTCCGTTCCAGCCATTGGAGTTGCCCGGCGCCCAGGGATCCCTCGTAATGGCCGCTGCGGTACGTGGTGTCGATGCTGATGCCGATGACACCCTCGGCGACGGCGAAGGAGTAGTACATCCGGTCGTCGTCGAGGTGGTCCTCGGTGTAGCCGTGCCCGACCGGTCCCGCTCCGGCGAAGGCCGGGTCCAGATGTGCCCGCAGGTACTCATGAGGCGTGAACATCCGGCGGCGCTCGTCGGCGGTCACGGTGCGTGCGCGGGCGGCGTTGTGGCGGAGGATCTCCTTGAGCACGGTGCTCTTGGGGTCGCCGCCGGTTTTCAGCACCTTGGCGAAGGCGGCGACGTCGGTGTCCGGCACGGCGAACAGCTTGCGCGCCCCGGTGACGTAGTCCGCCAGCATGGGGTCCTGCGGGGCCAGACAGCCACCCGGCAGGTCGTCGTGGTTGCCGGGCGTCGAGTACCAGGGCACGCGCAGACCGGGGCTGACGACCGGGCGCATGGCGGCTTCGAGGTAGCCGGGGACCGCCGGCAGGCCGCGTCTCTTGTCCTGGTCGCGCAGGTTGTCGTCCGGGTGCCAGTACAGCGCCAGGCCCGAGTTCTGCACGCCCTCGAACGACGTCGGGTCACCGGTGTTGGGTGTGATGCGGCCGCCGCTCATGAGGGTGAGGAACCACTCCAGCTCCCTCATGGAGTGGTTGTCGATGTTGTCGCCCGTGGACATGACGAAGGCCGGCGGCCGCCCGGTGTGGGGTCCGCCGCCGACCGCGTTGGCCTGTTCCACCAGCGACACCGCACCGGCCACCGACAGCGCCTCCTGCGCCCGCCACGACCCCGGCGATCCGGCGCGCAGGTACTCGGTGCGCAAGGGACTCTGGACGTCGGCCACATGGAGGTCGGTGAACTGGACGAAGCACGCCAGAGCGGTCCGCCGGTCCTGACGTCCGGCCGCGGCGGGGGCGAGTTCGCCCCGGACGACCAGAGGCCATCCGGGACCGGAGGTGATGCGGCGGTAGCCGCCGCTGCCGACGAGTCGGGCTGCCGTGTCCAGCGTGGTGGCCGCGAACGGTGCCGCTCGCCGTCCGGCGGGGCGGGCCGGCGACGTACGGCCGAGCGACTGCGCGTGTGCGGTGCCCGGAGCCCCGCTGCTGCTGCGCTGGCCCGGCAGTGCCAGGGCGGCACCGGTTCCGGCGACGGCGGCACCGGAGGTGAGGAGGAAGCGACGACGGTTGGGGGGAAGGTGGGTTGCGATACCGGCCATGAGGCCCTCCGAGCCGTGGCCGGTCTGCCTGACCACAGTCATGTGTCACCAAGCGGAATGTCTCATTCCAAAGCTTCCGCGGTGAGCGTGACCAGAAGCTGAACGGTCCCGGAACTGGGCACACCTATTGCCCGTCGGTATGGGCGGCGGCCCCTCGGCCGCGCCCACCGGAACGCGCTCCTCCGGGCTCCGGGCCCCGGCCTCCGGGCGACGGCCTCCCCGCCGTTGCCTCCGGAGGGAGCGGTCGTTGAGAGGTCGTTCACGACTTCAGGGGCAGTGGAGAGAACCTGGCTGTGTGCCGATCTCATGGGCCGGCCGATGCCATGTCATGTACATCTGTCGGAGGGGAATCCACGCCCGCTGACGGCACTCATGCGCCGGCACCGCGCGGGAACGGGTCTCCCGTCCATGCGGTCCCCGTCTCCCCATGACAGGAGAGGTCATGCCCACCACCGTCGCACCGGTCCGGATCACGTCCTACGGCGCCCGCTGGGGTGCCCCGCCCCGGCATGACACCGGCGCACTCGTGCTGGACGTCCGTGACTGGAAGTGGGACCCGGCCGACACCGCTGTCACCGCGCCGCTGGTCCCGCTGACGGGCCTGGACCCCGACGTACGTGACTATGTCCTGTCCGATCCGGAGGCGCGGAGGGCCGTCGAGCGCACCGGCCGTCAGGTGCTCGCCCTGCAACGGGCCGCCGCTGAGGAGGCCGTTCACCTGTATGTCGCCTGCTGGTACGGCCGCCACCGCGCTCCCGCCGTCGCGCGGGCCGTCGCGGACTGGCTCGCCGCCCACGGCACCGCCGCCGACGTCGAGCACCGCGACATCACCCGCCCGCTGATCCACCGCGAACCCGCCAGACAACTGGAGTCATGCGTGTTCTGCCGCATTGCCGCCGGCGCCGCGCCCGCCCAGCTCGTCCGTGACTGGCCGGATGCCCTGGCGATCGTGCCCCGCCGCCCGGTCACACCCGGCCACCTCCTGGTCGTCCCGCGCCGCCACGTACGGGACGTGACGACCGACCCCGCCGTGACCGCCGCGGTGATGCAGCGCGCGGCGGAGCTCGGCGCGGAGCTGGCGGGCGACCTGAACCTCATCACGGCGGTCGGCCCGGCGGCGACACAGACGGTCTTCCACGCCCATGTCCACCTGGTCCCCCGACGCCACAGTGACGGCCTGCCGCTGCCCTGGACCCCGCAACAGCAGTGACGAGGTGACGGGGGCCGCCGACCTGCGCAGAGAGCGCCGCCGGCAGCTCCTGACGGTCACTTCCGCGGGACCGGCGGGCACTGCGGCCGGGCCGGGCGGCCGGGCCGGGCGGCTCCGCTCACCCCCATGAGCCAGGGGCCTCCTGGTCTTCTTGTCCGGCCCGGCGAGCACCGTGACCCAGGTTGAGGGCGGTGGGGAGGTCGACGGACGGGTCGAGGGAAGCATCGATACGGACGTGCAGCAGCGGTCCGCCGCCCCGGAAACATGTGGTGCCGAGGGCCGCGTCGAGCCGGGCGGCGGCTGCCGCGGTGACCGTGATGCCGGTGTTCATCCGCAGCGCGGCGGCGTCGGTGTCGATGGATGCGTTGATGCGCGGCCGGGTGAAGGTGCCGAGGGTGATGCGCGCGCCCCGGTCCAGGACGGCACTGAGGGTGCCTTGGCTGAGGTTGCCGACGAAGCCGGTGACCCTGGCGACCTTCTTGGTCTTGATGTTGATCAACGCGATACCGGCCCGGGTGAACCGGAGCTCGCCGCCGACCTTGCCGCCGCTGTTGGTGACCGCACCGCCCCTGATGCCGAGGCTCATGCCGCCGGTGGAGTAGTGGGGGCTGATCTGGCCATGAGTGTCGATCTCGGCGACCGCCACGCCGCGGGCCCTGAGTGCGGCAAGGAGGGCCGGCGGTGCGTCGAAGCGGGCCCAGCCGCCCCGGACCGGGACCTCGGTGTTGCCGGCGAGGCGGGTGGTGGCGGCCCGGCGGTCGGACGCGCCGGTGGCGGCAGAAGGGCTCGCCGGGGCAGCGGCGGCTGTGAGAAGAGCGGTGGTGAGCGCCAGAACGGCAGCCGTGGCGAGAGGGCGAGCGCGCATGCATGTCCCTTTCTCCGGTGGGAGCGAGTGCCTGCGGATGCCTGCACGGCACCCGATTCCGTGATGGAGCGGTCACCCTACGTGCTCACCGTGGCGGTTCCGTGGCGGCCGTGGTGCGCCAGGCCGGGCTGTACGCCGCCCAGCCCTATGGCGGCGCCGTCCTGGCGGGCGGATGTCGGGTGCGTGGCCGGCGCTTCCCTCGGGGCCCGGCCGGCACCTGCCCGCATCGTCCGTGCCGGGTGCCGGGTGCCGGGTGCCGTGACCGGGGCCGAAAGCGGCCGCATGGATATGGCCCCGTCAACCACTCGTCGGTAGCTTGTCGATGCCCCGTCGGCGGTGCCGCCGCCGCGGGGCTGCTCGCCGGACGAACCGACGGACACCACCGACGAAACAGGCAGATGACGTGAAGCCCTTCTTGCGTTCGGCGTGCGGTGCCGTGACGCTGTGCCTCGCCCTTGTCATGGCGGGCCTCGGCGCCCCCGGCACGGCCACGGCGCAGGTCATGCCGGACGCATCCGCCGCCGGATCGTCGTCCGCACGAAAAACCGCCGTGGCGTGGACGGCTCCGCTGTCCACCAGAGGCCGCTACATCGTCGACGCCGACGGCAAGCGGTTCCGGTTGAAGTCGGGGAACTGGGACGGCGCGCAGGGCTCCTGGAACGGTGCGGGGGACATCGACGACGACGCCGGTCACCACAGCGGCCAGAACTCCCACGGCATCCCGCTCGGCCTCGACCGCGTGGGGGTGGCCTCCCTGCTGCGCGACTTCCATGCACTGGGCCTCAACAGCATTCGGCTGCCGTTCTCCAACGAGATGATCCACTCCGTGGCCCCGGTGCCCGATGCCGCGGTCGCCGCCAACCCGCACCTGCGCGGCAGGACCCCGCTCCAGATCTTTGACGCGGTGATCGCGGCCCTGACCGCAGAGGGCTTCGCCGTCATCCTCAACAACCATACGAACAGCACCCGTTGGTGCTGCGGCCTCGACGGCAACGAACGATGGAACAGCCGCCGGACCACGCGGGAATGGGCCGACGACTGGGTCTTCATGGCCCGCCGCTACCAGGACAACGGCCGTGTCGTGGGAGCGGACCTCTACAACGAGGTGCGCCGCGACATCTGGGACGACCCCAACTGGGGCCTGGGCGACAACCACGACTGGCAGGCCGCCGCCCAGGAAGCGGCGGACCGGATCCTGACCGAGGCCAACCCCCGTCTTCTCCTCATCATCGAGGGCATCAACTGGACCGGTCTGCCGGTGGACGGGCTGCCGCACGGCCGCCCCACCCTCGCCCCGGTCCGTACGCTCTCGCACACCCTCGTCCGCTCCGGGAAGCTCGTCTACTCGGCCCACTTCTACGGCTACACCGGCCCGCACCACAGCGGCGCCACCGGCGTGGGGGAGACCAGCGACCCCCGCTATCAGGACCTGACCGGCGATCAGCTGCGCGCCGTGCTGCACGACCAGGCGTTCTTCGTCTCCGCCGAGAGCGGGCAGCATTTCACCGCGCCCCTGTGGATCAGCGAATTCGGTATCGGCTCCGACGAGTCCGGCCCGGCGGCCCGCACCTGGTTCGCCGGTCTGACGGACTACCTTGCCGCCACCGACACGGATTTCGCCTACTGGCCGCTCGTCGGCTGGAGCACCGACCGCCAGGGCCGCCCGGCCGGGGACAGCTGGGCCCTGCTGCGGTACGACAACGCCGGGGGCCGCACCGGGGTCCTGGACGGCGGCGACTGGCGGGCGGCCGCGTGGCACCGGCTGATGACGGCACCGCAACGGACGGGACCGGTGTCACCGACCCCCGCTTGGCACATGCTGACCCTCGACCACCGCGACTTCATCCAGTCCCTGAGCACACGCGCCCTGGGCGACTGGGACAGCGGAGCCCGCAAGGCGGCCTGCCCCGACGGCGAACGGCTGATCGGCCTCAGCCACACCCGGGGCCGCGGGCTGTGCACCGATGCCCCCACCGCGGGCGATCTGCGCACACCCGGCAGCGCCCCCGAGGTCGTACGTGATGAGCGGTACGTCCCCGCGGGGGGAGACTGGGCCCCCGGCTACAGCAAACTCCAGTGCCCCGAACGGCACTTCCTCACCGGCTACAGCCTGCGCGGCGCGAAAGTCTCCGCCGCCTTGTGCATGCCCGCCCGCGCCTCGCTCGGCAGGACAGCGGAGACCCTCTGGTTCGACCGCGGCGACCACCGCCCGCCCGGCGACCCCGGCGGCGACTTCGCCCACGGCCACTACAAAGGGCAGTGCCCGTCCGACGCCTACGCGGCAGGTATCGCCTACACCAGCCGCCCCGGACACCAGGGCAGCCCCGATGCCCTGCTCTGTCGGTCCCTGGCATAGGCTGCCCGGTCATCACGGCAGAGGCAGGTATTACCCTCCACGATCATGATCGCGCGCAGGGGTGACGGGTACGAGATGGCCATCGATCCGGACCGTCTCGACATCGACCTGATACACCACTGGCTCTCGACCGATGCGTTCTGGGCGCTGGGACGCAGCCGCGAAACCGTTGAGCGGTCGGTGCGCGCTTCTCTCAACTTCGGCCTCTACGACGCCGACGGGGCGCAGGCTGCCTATGCGCGAGTCGTCACGGACCTGTCGACGTTCGCATGGCTCTGCGATGTCTACGTCGCTCCCGCGCACCGCGGCAACGGGCTCGGCACCTGGCTGGCCACTGCGATCCGCGACCACCTCGCCCCCTACGAGCTGAAGCGGGTACTGCTGTCCACCTTCGATGCTCACGAGGTGTACGCCAAGGCCGGCTTCGTCCCCTTCCCGCATCCTGAGAATTTGATGATCCTGGGTCCGGAAGAGTGAAGTCCTGCGGTGACCGTTGCCCTTGGTGATCGTTCTCCGGTGATGAAGAGAATCGTCACTGCCTCGGTCCTTGCCCTGTGCTGCCTGGTTCCCGCCGTTCCGGCGCATGCCGACGGGCCCGAGAAGATGCCGCGCGTGGCGGGCCAGGGGCTGGTCCCCGCCTACGCTGCCCTCCGCTACGACACCTCCGTCCAGCTGAAGGACGGGCGCGGCGCGGGCCGCCATGTGCTGTGGCCCGCGGCCTGGAAGGTGTGTGCGCAGAACCCGGAGGCGGGTACGCCCCTCCAGGGCCGGCGGGTCACGCTCACCGTGGTCAAGCGCGAGGAGTCGTGCCGGTAGCGGTGCGCGCGCCCGTTCCGCCGGCCGGGTGTCAGTCGCGCGGGATGCGCCCCTTGCTGTGCATGGCGGTGCGGACGCGTTCCTCGGCCAGCCGGCGGCCGGCGGCATGCGGCGTGACGTCCTGACGCCGGGCTTCGTCCAGGACGCTCACGGCGTTGGCTCGCAGCCTCGTCGAGACCGTCTCGACGATGCCGGCCGTGTCGGGCCGGAATCCGGAGTAGCGGGCGTCCATGGCGAAGGCTGCTGCGACCACGCCTCCGGCGTTGGCCACGAAGTCGGGGAGCACGGTGACACCACGCGCGGCGAGGATGCCCTGGGCCTCCGCGGAGGTGGGCAGATTGGCTCCCTCCACAAGGATCTTCGCCTTCACTTCGTGCGCGGAGGTGCGGGTGAGGACGTCCTGCAGGGCGGCGGGCACCAAGATGTCGCAGTCCACGGCGAGTTCGGCGCCCGGAGCCAGCGCGGTGGCGGCGGAGTGGCGGGTGACGAAGTGGTCGCCGTGTTCGTCGCGCGCCGCCAGCAGCGCATCGACGTCGAGGCCGCTGGGGTCGTGCAGCGCCCCGTGGGCGGTGGACACCGCCACGACCGTGGCACCGAGTTCGGCGAAGCGCCGGGCGGCCGCGCTGCCGACCGCGCCGAAGCCCTGCAGGGCGACCCGTGAGCCGCTCAGTGGCAGCCCCAGATGCTGTGCCGCGGCGTCGGCCGCCTCGGCGACGCCGTAGCCGGTGATTCCGAGCTTGTCGTAGGCCACGCCGCCGAGGTGTTCGGGGGTGCCGACGGCGGCGCCGCGGTCGCCCAGTTCGTCCTGGATGATGGCGGCGTCGCTTTCGGTCAGGCCCATGTCGAGTCCCATCACATACTCGCGGGGCACCTCGTTGGACAGTGCGCGGGCGAAGGCGCGCAGCACCGCTTCCTTGTCGCGGGACGCGGGATCGGCGACGATGCCGGCCTTGGCGCCGCCGTAGAAGAGGTCGACGGCGGCCCACTTCCACGTCATGACACGGGCCAGCCGGGACACCTCGTCGACGGTCACGCCGGGGCTCATGCGGGTGCCGCCCTTGCCGATGCCGCGGGCGGTGTTGTCGATCACCAGGACGCCCTTCATGCCGGTGCGCCGGTGCGAGACGACGACGATCTTCTCGGGGCCCCACTCGTCGACGAGAGAGAGTGCATCAGTCACGGGTGTGTTCCTTGTCGGTAGGAAGGAAGAAAGGACGGGGAGCGCGGATCAGGCGGAGGTGTCGGTGGGCGGCAGTGCCTGGGCGATCAGCTCGGCGATATGGGTGCCGCTGCGCGGGGTCTGCTGTGCGATCTGGGTGCGGCAGCTGAAGCCGTCGGCCAGGATCCGGGTCTCGTCCGTGGCCGAGCGCACTGCCGGGAGAAGTACCTGTTCGCCCGCGGCCACCGACACGTCGTAGTGGTCGCGTTCAAAACCGAAGTTGCCGGCGAGCCCGCAACAGCCGGAATCGAGCGTGGTGTTGTCGATGCCCATGCGGGCCAGCAGCGTGCTGTCGGCGCCGAAGCCGGACGTGGCGTGCTGGTGGCAGTGGGTCTGGCTGATCGAGCGGGCCTCGATCCGCGGGGGCTGCCAGCCGGGCGTGTGGTGGACGAGGAGTTCGGCGAGGGTGCGGGTGGCCCGGGAGAGAGCGCGGGCGTCCTCGTTGCCGTCGAGAAGCTCGGGGAGTTCGCTCTTGAGGGCCGCGGTACAGCTCGGCTCCAGTCCGACGACGGGTATGCCGGCGCTGACGGCGGGGGCAAGGGCTGCGGTGGTCCGCCGGGCGACACGGCGGGCGATGCCGAGCTGCCCGGTGGTGATCCAGGTGAGCCCGCAGCACTGGGTGCCGTCGGGGACCTGCACCCGGTACCCGGCGTGCTCCAGGACGGCCACGCCGGCTTTGAGGACGTCGGGGCTGAAGTGGTTGTTGAAGGAATCGACCCAGAGCAGGACCGGGCCGCGCCGGCCGTCGCCCTCGGGTGTGCGGCGGCGGAACCAGGTCAGGAAGGTCTGATCGGCGAAGCGGGGGAGGTCGCGCTGCGCGGCGATGCCGCCCAGCCGTTTGAGAGCCGGGGCCAGACGGGAGGAGGTGAGCGCGTTGACCAGGCCGGGAACCCGGGCGGCCGGCCGGGACAGCAGCGGCAGCCAGCCCATGGTGTAGTGCGAGGCGGGCCGCAGGCGTCCCTTGTAGTGGTGGTGGAGGAACTCTGCCTTATAGGTGGCCATGTCCACTCCGGCGGGACAGTCGGCGCTGCATCCCTTGCACGACAGGCACAGATCGAGGGCCTCGCGGACCTCGGTGGAACGCCAGCCGTCGGTGATCACCTCTCCCTGGGTCATCTCGTACAGGAGACGGGCCCGGCCGCGGGTGGAGTCCTTCTCGTCCCGGGTGACCCGGTAGCTGGGGCACATCACATCGCCGCGGTGGTCCGCGGAGCGGCACTTGCCGACGCCGACGCAACGGCGGGTGGCCTTGGCGAAGTCACCGTCGTCGGCGTGGAAGGGGAAGACTGTGGTCAGGGGCAGGGGAGTGCGGTGCGGGCTGACGCGCAGGTCGCCGTCGACGGGCAGCGGCTGCACGATCATCCCGGGATTGAGGCCGTTGTCGGGGTCCCAGATGGTCTTGAACTCCTCGAAGAGGGCGATGATCTCGGGTCCGTACATCAGGGGCAGCAGCGCGGAGCGGGCCTGGCCGTCGCCGTGCTCGCCGGACAGCGAACCGCCGTGGGCGGCGACCAGCCGGGCGGCATCGGCGAGGAAGGCGCGGAAGACGGCGGTGCCCTGCTCGGTGGTGAAGTCGAAGTCGATGCGGACGTGCAGACAGCCTTCGCCGAAGTGCCCGTAGACGGCGCCCTGGAGCTCATAACGGTGCAGCAGATCGGTGAACTCGCGCAGATAGGAGCCGAGTTGGTCGGGCGGGACGGCCGCGTCCTCCCATCCGGGCCAGGCTTCGGAACCGTCGGGCGTCCTGGTGGCCAGGCCCGCTCCGTCCTCGCGGATCCGCCACAGGCCACGAGCCCGTACGGGATCGGTGATGATCTCGCTGCCGGTACAGCCCGGGGCCCGGTGCGCGGTCTCCACCAGCGCCTCGGCCTGCTGGGGCAGTGCGTCCGCCGGGCCGCCGAGTTCGGCGAACAGCCAGGCCTGTGCGGTCGGCAGGCTGTCGACGGCAGCCCGGGTGGCGGGCCGGGTGACGATGTCGGTCAGCGCGTGGTCGAGTCCCTCCAGCGCCAGCGGCTCGTGCTTGAGCAGTGCGGGGACCGCGTCGGCCGCGGCACAGGCGTCCGAGAAGCCGAGGACGACCAGGGCCCGCGCGGGCGGCGGCGCCACGAGGCGGACGGTCGCCGAGAGGATGACGGCCAGCGTGCCCTCGCTGCCGACGAGGGCTTTGGCGAGGTGGAAGCGCCGCTCGGGCAGCAGATGTTCCAGCGCATAGCCCGACACCTGCCGTGGGAACTGCCCCAGCTTGGTGCGCAGCGCCGCCAGATTGCGCTGGGCGAGACGGTGCAGGGAGGCGATCAGCTCACCGCGGTCGTCTCCCGCCGCGATGGCCTCGTCGATCTCCTCCTGGGTCATCTCGCCGAGCCGGACCACCGTACCGCGGTAGGTGGCCACTTCGAGTTCCACGATGTTGTCCGCGGTGCGGCCCCAGGCGAGCGAGTGCGAGCCGCACGCATTGTTGCCGATCATGCCGCCCAGGGTGCAGCGGCTGTGCGTGGAGGGGTCGGCGCCGAAGAGCAGGCCGTGCGCGGCGGCGGCCTTCTGGAGTTCGTCCAGCACGATGCCGGGCTGCACGGTTGCGGTCCGGGCGTGCGGATCCAGTGCGGTCAGCCGGTGGAAGTAGCGGGAGAAGTCGAGCACCACGCCCGCCCCGAGGGCCTGCCCGGAGGTGCTGGTGCCCGCTCCGCGTGCGGTGATCGGCACCCCCAGGCGACGGCATACGGCGAGGGCGTTGAGGATGTGCTGCCGCTCGCGGGGGAAGACCACGGCCAGCGGGACATGGCGGTAATTGGAGGCATCGGCCGCGTACTGAGCCCGGTGACCGGCGTCGCCGGAGACCTTGCCGCAGTCCCCCTGGCCGAGGGCCTCGGCCACAGCTGCCGCGTCGGGGCCACCGAGGCCCTGCGCTGTCGTCGTCACCGTGCTGCTCCTTTGTGCTCACCGGTCGCCTTCGGCCTGGTCCCGTCCACGATGCGGGCCGCCGCGGGCACGGGACAAGGCCCAGCAGAACGAAAGAATTCATGCTTGAGGGCAAGGAAAAATTATGCTCGCCAGCGAGGGTGGCTGGTGTTTATGCTCGCCTCCCGCGTTCTTGGGAGCCCGCGTTGCTGAAGCCACTGCATCTGCTCACACTGAAGGCCGTCGTCCACAGCGCCTCGTTCGCCCTGGCGGCCCGCGACCTCGGCTACACCGCGTCCGCCATCTCGCAGCAGATCTCCGCCCTGGAGAAGGAAACCGGGCTGGTGCTGTTCGAGCGGGAGGCGCACGGGATCCGTCCCACGGCCGCAGCCCACCGACTGGTCGACCTCAGCACCCACGTACTGGCGGCCATGGACGATCTGGACCACCAGGTGCAGGAGCTCGCCACCGGTGTCACCGGCCGGCTGCGGCTGGGCAGCTTCCCCACCGCCGACGTCCGGCTGGTGCCCGCCGCGCTGTCCGCCCTCGTCGAAAGCCATCCACGCGCACAGATCCAGCTGGAGGAGGGCGAGCCCGAAGAGCTCATCACCGCGCTCAGCCACGGCGATCTCGATGTCGCGCTCGTCTACGAGTACGGGCTCAGCCCCCGCCAATGGCCCGACGGACTGACCCGTCATCACCTGCTGAGCGAGGACCTCGTCCTGCTCAGGGCCCGCGACAGTGGCCTGAGCGCGCAGCTGTCCCAGCTGTCCCGGGCCCGCTGGATCACCAGCCGGGAGGACACCGCCGGGGCCCGGTCGTTCGTCCGTCTCTGCGCGGCCGCGGGATTCGACGCCGCCGTCGCCTTCCGCAGCAACAACTACGACGTGGTGCGGGAGCTGGTGTCGGCAGGACTCGGCGTGGCCGTGGTCCCGGCGCTCGGCCATGTGCCCGGCGAGGGCATCGAGGCCACCCGGGTCACCCAGCGCTCCGCACACCGCAGGGTGATGGCGCTGCACCGCAGCGAGAACAGCAACCCGCTGCTCCCCACCGTCCTCAGCTGTCTGCGGGGGGCGGTGCCCGCCGGCGAGCCGTATCTGCACCCGGCGGACGACGAGTGAGGTCCGGCCGACGGCGGGTACCGCCGCTCCCGGGGCGGGGGAGCGGCGGCACACCGGCGCCGTCGGCCGACCGCTTCTCAACGGGCCGGTGCGGGCTCGGGTTCGTCGGACTCGGTCATGTCGTCCAGGGCGTCGAGATCCACCGAGCCGCCCGGCATGACCTTGCGGGTGCGGCGGTAGCCGTACGCGGCGTAGATGATCAGGCCCACGACCAGCCAGCCGCTGAGCCGCACCCAGGTCTCCCACTGGAGGAACGACATCAGCCACACGGAGAAGGCCATGCCGAGGACGGGCACCACCGGCATCCCCGGGCAGCGGAAGGCCCGCTTGAGGTGGGGCTTGCGGTAGCGCAGCAGCAGCACGGAGGCGGAGACCACCACGAACGCCAGAAGCACTCCGATGTTGGTGAGTTCGGCGACCGCGTTGATGGGCAGCAGACCGGCCAGCACGGCCGAGACGATGCCGATCAGCCAGGTGGCGCGGTGCGGAACCTTGCGCCGGGGGTGGATGGCACCGAACCACGCGGGCATCAGCCCGTCGCGGCTGAGCGCGTACCACAGGCGCGAGGCGCCCATCATGAAGGAGAAGGTCACGGTGACGATGCCGATGACCGCGCCGACGGCGATCACGTTGGCCAGCCCGCTCATCCCCACGCTCTGGAACGCGCTGGCGATGCCACTGTTCGGATTGAGCTTGCTGTAGTGCTGCATCCCGGTGAGCACGATGCAGACCAGCACGTACAGCACCATGGAGACCGCCAGCGACAGCATCATCGCCTTCGGCAGCTTGCGCCGCGCCTCCACCGACTCCTCGGCGGCCGTGCTCAACGCGTCATAGCCGAACACGGCGAAGAAGACCGTCGCCGCCCCGGTGAAGGCCCCGCCGAATCCGAACGGCGCGAAAGGATGCAGATTGCCGCTGTCGACCTTGGTGAAGCCGACCACGATCACCAGCAGCACGATGGCGATCTTGATGACGGTCAGTACCGTCTCCACCCGGGCCGACGTGCGGGTGCCGCGGTTCAGCAGCCAGGCCACGCCGAGACAGATCGCCACCGCGAGCAGATCGACCCGGTGGCCGGCTCCGGTGCCGGGGGCGCCCAGCGCCCAGGCCGGCAGGTGGATGCCGACGGCCTGGAGCAGAAATCCCAGATAGCCCGACATCCCGATCGCCACGACGGCGACGATGGCGGTGTACTCCAGCAGCAGGTCCCAGCCCACGATCCAGCCCACGATCTCCCCGAGAACCGCGGCGCAGTAGGTGTAGGACGAGCCGGCCTTCGGCACCATTCCCGCGAACTCGGCATAGGCGAAGGCCGCACAGAGCGAGGCGGCACCGGCCACGAGAAACGAGACGAGGACGGCGGGGCCGGCGACGTCCCGGGCGACGGCCGCGGCCAGGCTGAAAATGCCGGCCCCGATGATGGCGCCGATGCCGATCATCGTCAGCTGGGTGAGGCCGAGGGTGCGCACCATGCGCTCACCGGTGGGCTGTTCATGGGGAAGTGTGCGCCTGAAAATTCCCTGGGGGCCTCTTCCCAGCAACGCCGGGAGGGGAGATTTCGGGGTGTGATGGGGGGACATCGCTCGCTCCCTGTCAGGCAACGGCGGCACGACGGGCCACCGTCGTGGCGTGGGTCACCACTGGCCTGAAACCATCACTCACGATCCTCCCCGGCAAAAGGGATCCCAGCGCGACAACTTGCGTGGCTGAGGGCAAGCAGTACTGGTGCCGGAGCGCCGCAGGGCGAGAAGGCCGGGCTCTCGTGTAAAGGGCACCTTGTTCGGCGAATCGGGTCAACTCCTCCGCGAGGCGGGCTTGTCGGCCCCGCGCCGCGGCCGGGCGGAGGTGTCGTGCCGGGCCCCGCACACCGCCCGCAGGACCTCGACCAGCGCCGCCACGGTGGGCCGGTGTTCGACGGAGGAACGGCACATCACCACGATGTGCCGCTCGACCTTCTCCCGCAGCCGTACGACATCGAGGCGGGACGCGCGCAGGCCGAGCATCAGGTCCGTCACCGTGCTCAACCCGATACCCGCCTCGACGAGCGCCAGCGTGGCCGCGGTATCGGTCACTTCGTGCTGGACACGGGGTTCGATGCCCGCTCGTCGGCAGGCGGTGCGCACCGCGCGGCCGTAGTAGCTGTCGGCGGACGGCAGGATCCACCCCAGATCCTGTGTCTCCGCCAGGCCCACCGCCTCGCGTCCGTCCATGGATCCGGCGGGCACCGCCAGCGCGAACCGCTCGCGGTACAGCTGCCGCACCTGGAGAGCGGGCTCGCGCGGAATGGGCACGTCCGGGTAGTCCAGGCCGAGCGCCAGGTCCACCGCTCCGGACGCGACCGCGTCGTGCACCTCGTCCACATCCATATCGCGGCTGTGCACCGTCAGCCCGGGATGGACCCGCCGTACCTCCTGTAGCGCCGGCGGCAGGAGCTCGGCGGCTGCCGTGGCGAACAGCCCTACCTGGAGCACCCCGGCAATCTCCTGGCGGGTGCGCTCCAGAGCCTCGACGGCCTCCGCCTCCGTCGACAGGATCCGCTCGGCGTGACACGCCAGCGTCCGGCCGGCGTCGGTGAGCTCCACCCGCCGCCCGACCCGCCGCAGCAGCTCCATGCCCGCGGCCTTCTCCAGCGCGGCGATCTGCTGGGAGACCCCGCCGGGCGTGTATCCAAGGGCCTGTGCCGCCGCAGTGATCGTTCCGCGCCGGGTCAGCTCCACCAGGGACCGCAGCTGGGCACTCGTCCAGTCCATATAGAGATCGTAATAGATCAGACGCACTAACTGTTCGTAGACGTCAACGGTTGCCGTGCTGCACGATGACGGGCAGCTAGCTGATCAGCTCTTCTTGCCATGCACCGACAGCCCCAGCCCATGCGCCGGACGGATGCCCCCGGCGCCGGCTTCGGCCTCTGGAAGGGATCGGCCTCTTGTCCATGTCCTCCATGTCCCGCACCGTGCCGCCGACCGCCGACGTCGTGATCGTCGGCGGCGGTGTGATGGGCACCAGCATCGCGTACCACCTGGCCGAGGCCGGGGTGCACCACATCGTCGTCATCGAGCGCGGCGAGCTGGGCAGCGGCAGCTCCGGCAAGCCGATCGGCGGAGTACGGGCGCAGTTCTCCGACCCGCTCAACATCGAACTCGGCAGCAGGAGTCTGCGCGCCTGGCAGGACTTCGGGCAGCGCCCCGGCGCCGACATCCGGCTGGACAGCGTCGGCTATCTCTTCGCGCTCACCAGCGATCAGCAGACCGCGGATTTCGAGACCGCCGTCCGGATCCAGAACAGCCTCGGCGTCCCCAGCCGCATGATCGGCCCCCGCGAGGCACACCAGCTGTGTCCCTACCTCAGCACCGACGGGCTGGTGGCCGCCGCCTACTCCCCGACCGACGGCCACGCCCGGCCCGGACTCGCGGTTCAGGGCTATGCGCGCGCCGCAGCACGGGCCGGTGTCGCCTTCGCCACGCACACCACCGTCACGGGCCTCGACACCACCGGCGACCGGGTCACTGCCGTCCACACCGATCACGGCCGGATCTCCTGTTCCACGGTCATCTGCGCCGCGGGCGCCTGGTCCGAGCGGCTCGGCGCGATGGCGGGCGTCCACCTCCCGGTGCGCCCGGTGCGCCGCCAGCTCGCCTTCACCGCGCCGCTCGCGCCGCCCGCCCCGCGTATCCCGTTCACCATCGACTTCGCCTCGACGGCCTACTTCCACAACAGCGACGACGGACTGCTGTTCGGCCTCGCCGACCCCGCCCAGGCCGACGGCTTCGACACCACCTGGACACCGGACTGGCTCCAGCTGTTCCGCACCGCCGTACAGCGCCGGGCCCCCGCTCTCGCCGACATGGAGACCACCAGCGGCTGGGCCGGACTGTACGAGGTCACCCCGGACCACAACGCACTGATCGGACGCGCCGGCGCGCCGCACAACTTCCTGTACGCCACCGGGTTTTCCGGCCATGGATTCCTCCAGGCCCCCGCCGTCGGCGAGATCATGCGCGATATCCACCTGGAGCGCACCCCGTTCATCGATGTCACCCCGTTCTGCGCCGACCGCTTCACGACCGGTGTGCAGACCCGCCCCGAAATCCACGTGGTGTGAACCCCCCGAAGGAAGGACGACCCGCGATGATCAGCCAGTGGCAACTGCGCGCCGCATTCGCCCAGCGGCTCTCGGACATGTACGGGCGGGAGGTGCCCGCCTACACCACGCTCGTGGAGGTCTCACGGGAGGTCAACGAGGACGTGCTACGGGCGCAGGGGGCCGATGCCGAGCGCCTGGGGTCCATCAGCCGGGTGACCGCGGAACGGCACGGAGCCATCCGCGTCGGCACTCCCGAGGAACTCCGGCAGGTCGCCCGCATCTTCGGCGCCCTGGGCATGCACCCGGTCGGCTTCTACGATCTGCGCGAAGCCGCCGCCAGCGCGGTACCCGTCGTGTCGACCGCGTTCCGCCCCGTCGACGGCGAGGAACTGGCACGCAACCCGTTCCGCGTCTTCACCTCCATGCTCACCCCCGCCGACCCCCGGTTCTTCGACCCCGACCTGCGCGCCCGTCTGGAGAACTTCCTGGCCGGCCGTCAGCTCTTCCCCCCGGAACTGCTGGCCCTCGCCGACCGCGCGGAAGCCGCCGGGGAACTGCCCGACGCGGACGCCGAACGGTTCCTCCAACTCGCCGTGCGGGCCTTCGAACTGTCCCCGGAGCCGGTCGACCAGGCGTGGTACGCCACCCTGGAACGGGTCTCCGCCGTCGCCGCGGACATCGGGGGCGTGCGCAGCACCCATATCAACCACCTCACGCCCCGCGTCCTGGACATCGACGAGCTCTACCGGCGCATGACCGAGCGCGGCATCGAGATGATCGACACCATTCAGGGGCCGCCCCGCTGGAAGGGCCCCGACGTCCTGCTGCGGCAGACCTCCTTCCGTGCGCTCGCCGAGCCCCGCGCCCTGCGCACCCCGGACGGCGACGTGATCAGCGGAGCCCTGCGGGTGCGCTTCGGAGAGGTCGAGGCGCGCGGTATCGCCCTCAGCCGCGAGGGCCGGGCACGCTACGACCGGTTGCTCGCCCGCGTCGACGACCAGGCCGCCCGCCTGCCGCACGCCGGCCGGGCCGGACTCGCCCGCGCCTTGTGGGCGGAAGAACTTCCCGACAGCGAGCAGGCCCTCGCCGTACAAGGCCTGGCGCACTTCACCTATCACGTCGCGCCCGACCGCCCGCAGGACGGGAGCCGGCCGCCCACCGGGCTGCATGACCTGCTGGAGCAGGGCTGGGTCCGGGCCGAACCCCTCGTCTACGAGGACTTCCTGCCCCGCTCCGCGGCCGGCATCTTCCAGTCCAACCTCAGCGACGAAGGCTCCAGGAACCAGGACCAGCAGGGCGCCGCATACGACAGCGCATGGCTCTCCGACGCCCTCGGCCGCGATGTCCTGGACCCCTTCGGCCTCTACGAGGAGCAGCAGAACCGCTCCCTCGCGCAGGTCGCCCGGGAACTCGGACTCGATGCTGCACCCGCCTGACCCACCCGACCGCCACCCGCACCCCTCAACACCCCAAGGGAGCACCATGACCAGCACCCTCCTCCCCACCACCGAGGACCTGCGCACCCGTGCCCGCATCAGCCTGGCCGCCATCGGCGTCACCGTCCGGGAAGGGGGCGACTTCTCCGCCCGCAGCCCCATCACGGGCGAAGACCTCTTCGGTCTGCGTGCGGCCACCGCCGACGACACCGAGGAGGCCATCGCCGCCACCCGTGAAGCGTTCCTCACCTGGCGCACCACGCCGGCGCCCCGCCGCGGCGAACTCGTGCGCCGCCTGGGCGAGTTGCTGCGTGACCACAAGAACGAGCTGGCCGACCTCATCACCATCGAAGCGGGCAAGATCCGCTCCGAGGCGCTCGGCGAGGTCCAGGAAATGATCGACATCTGCGACTTCGCGGTCGGCCTCTCCCGCCAGCTCTACGGCCGTACGATCGCCTCCGAGCGCCCCGGCCACCGCCTCGCCGAGACCTGGCACCCCCTGGGCGTGGTCGGTGTCATCTCCGCATTCAACTTCCCCGCCGCGGTGTGGTCATGGAACACCGCCGTCGCCCTGGCCTGCGGCGACACCGTGATCTGGAAGCCCTCCGAGCTCACCTCGCTGATCTCGCTCGCCTGCGACCGGCTGCTGGCCCGGGCCGCCGAAGAGGTCGGCGCCCCCCGCGATGTGCACCGCCTGCTGCTGGGCGACCGCACCATCGGCGAGAAGCTCGTCGACGATCCCCGTATCGCGCTGATCAGCGCCACCGGCTCCACCCGCATGGGACGCGAGGTCGGCCCCCGCGTGGCCGCGCGCTTCGGACGGAGCCTGCTCGAACTCGGGGGCAACAACGCCGCCGTCGTCGCGCCCTCCGCCGACCTCGACCTCGCCGTCCAGGGCATCGTCTTCGCCGCGGCCGGCACCGCGGGGCAGCGCTGCACCACCCTGCGCCGGCTCATTGTCCACCGGGACATCGCCGACACCCTGATCGCACGGCTGACCGCGGCCTACCAGAAGCTCCCCATCGGCGACCCCTTCGACGAGACCACCCTCGTCGGGCCCCTCGTCTCGGCCGCCGCCCTGGACACCATGCAGGACGCCCTCACCCGGGCACAGTCCGAGGGCGGCAAGATCCTCGCAGGCGGCAACCGGCGCCTCGCCGAAGCCGCACCCCGGGCCGCTTACGTCGAGCCGGTCATCGTCCGCGTCGACGAACAGACCGACGTCGTCCGCGAAGAGACCTTCGCGCCCATCCTGTACGTGCAGACCTACGACACCCTGGAACAGGCCATCGCCCTGCACAACGACGTCCCGCAGGGCCTCTCGTCCAGCATCTTCACCCGCGACCAGCAGGAAGCCGAGTTCTTCCTGTCCGCGGAGGGGTCGGACTGCGGCATCGCCAACGTCAACATCGGCACCTCCGGCGCCGAGATCGGCGGTGCCTTCGGCGGCGAGAAGGAGACCGGGGGTGGCCGCGAGTCCGGCTCCGACGCCTGGCGCGCCTACATGCGCTCCGCCACCAACACCATCAACTACTCCAGCAGGCTCGCCCTCGCCCAGAACGTCAGCTTCCTGTAGCCGCGGGCGCGCACCAACGCCCCGTCGGCCCCGTCGACCGCCCCCGGCCTGCCTTGCGCAGGGCGGGGGTTCGTCATGGCCGGGGGCGTCCGAAGCCGCCCCGGGGCCGCGGCACGTGCCCGGATATCGGGCGCCACCTACCGTTTTTCGACAAATACCGCGTTGCGCTGGGACATCCGTTGACGCGATGGGTGCCGCGGTGTGATGGTACGGCGGCCTGAGTCATGGACATGCCGTTCTCCCGCCGCGCAGAGACTGCCCCACGCTGCCGAAGCCGGCCGGACGAAGACGCTGCCGTGGCCCGGTGCTCCACCAGAACCTCCGTCGGTAGCACTCCCTACCCCCTCAAGGAGCCATGGTGTTTCGAAGACTCGCGGTGGCCGGCGTATCCGTCGCCGTCACCATGGGAGCGGCCCTGCTGGCCGTAGCCCCCACGGCAGCGGCCACAGCGGAGACCAGCCCGCCACCCCACCCGCCCGCCTCCGCGATATCGGCCGCCGACCGGGCCGCCGATGCCCCGGACATCGACGTGACCAAGGTCCAGGCGCACCTCACCGAGCTGAACAACATCGCCACCCGCAACGGCGGCACCCGCAAATCCAGCGGACAGGGATACCGGGACTCCGTCGCCTACGCCAAGAGCAAGCTACAGGCGGCCGGTTACACCGTCACCGAGCAGCCCTGCACCTCCGGCTGCGCCTCCGGAGCCGGGCCCAACCTGATCGCCGAATGGCCGCAGGGCGACGCCACCAAGGTGTACATGTTCGGCGCCCACCTCGACAGCGTCGGGGCGGGACCGGGCATCAACGACAACGGCTCCGGCTCGGCCGCGCTGCTGGAGACGGCACTGACCCTCGCCGAACAGCACCCGACCATGGCGGCCCGCGTCCGGTTCGGCTGGTGGACGGACGAGGAGCAGGGCCTCAACGGCTCCGACTTCTACGTCCGTTCCCTCTCCTCCGCCGAGCGGTCGAAGATCAAGGCGTACTACAACTTCGACATGATCGCCTCCACCAACGGCGGCTACTTCATCAACCACCTCACCTCCTCCGCCGCCCAGCCGATGAAGGCGTACTGGGACTCCCAAGGTCTCCAGCCCGAGGAGAACACCGAGGGCGCCGGCCGCTCCGACGACTACTCCTTCGAGCAGGCGGGCATCCCCACCTCCGGATACGCGATGGGCGCCAGTGCCCGGAAGACCTCGGCGCAGGCGGCCAAGTGGGGCGGCACCGCCAGCCGTGCCTACGACCCCTGCTACCACCAGTCCTGTGACACCACCGGCAACATCAACGCCACGGGACTCAACCGCAGCGTCGACGGCATCGCCTACACCCTGTGGAAGCTCGCCGTCGGCGGCACCGCCCCGGCGAACGACTTCTCCCTGGCCGTCGGCCCCGCCTCCGGCAGCGTCGACCCCGGCGCCTCGGCCACCAGCACCATTTCCACGGCAACCACCAGCGGGTCCGCCCAGACGGTGGCGCTGTCGGCCTCGGGCGCACCGGCCGGTGTGACCGTCTCCTTCAGCCCCGCCTCGGTGACCTCGGGCAGCAGCTCCACCATGACGGTCGCCACGACGTCGAGCGCGGCGGCCGGCACCTACACCCTCACCGTCACCGGCACCGGGGCCGTCACCCACACCACGCCCTACACCCTGACGGTCAAGGGAGCCGGAGGCTGCACCGCCCAACAGCTGATGACGAACGGCGGATTCGAGAACGGCACCACACCCTGGACGGGCGACACCGGGGCGATCGGCGCGCACGCCGGCCAGTCCGCCCACGGCGGCAGCAGGTTCGCCTGGCTCGGCGGCTACGGCCGCTCCGCCACCGAATCCCTCGGCCAGTCGGTGACCGTGCCTGCCGGATGCAGCAAGGCCACCTTGACCTACTGGCTGCACATCGACACCGACGAGACCGACCGCGTCGCCTACGACACCTTCAAGGTCAAGGTGGGCAGCACCACCCTGACGACCCTCTCCAACATCGACGCATCGAGCGGCTACACCCAGCGCACCCTGGATCTGACCCCCTACATCGGACAGCGGATCACCGTGACCTTCGCCGCCGCCGAGGACAGCAGCCTCCAGACCAGCTTCGTCATCGACGACGCGGCCCTCCAGACCGGCTGACGTGACGGCCCGGAGGGGCAAGGAACACCCGGCTTGCCCCTCCGGTGTCACCTCAACCCTGATCAGTGAACAGGCCCGTACCGGGAGGCAGTTACATCTTCCGGCGGCCGGGGGGCCGGCGACACGTCAAGCGGTCGCCTCGTCCGTCGCGTAGCACGCGGCGGCGTAACGGCCCCGCTCGCCGGTGGGCGTCCAGCCGCCGGTGCCCCGGCCGGGGGCGGCGAGAGCGAAGCCGTTGTCGAGCAGCTTTTCGCCGAGGGCGGCGGCGGGGAAGTCGCTGCCGTCGGGTGTGTCCTCGACGGGCCACAGTGTGACGAGCAGGGCTTCGGTGTCGCCGGTGTCGGGTTCGCTGTCGAGGCTGGCGACTTCGAGGTGCCAGCGGCCCCTTCGTACAAAGGCCTCCGCGCGAAAGACGGCCGGCGCCGCCGGGGCGTTCTGGTGGGTCTCGGTCATACGACGGGGGCTCCTGTCAGGGGCGGGGAGTGCTGGACGTGGTGGACGGGCTGGGCGTGGTGGACGGGCTGGACGTGCGGGACGTGCTGTGATGATTCTGCGCGACGGCGGGCCTGCCTCATCCGTTCAGACGTTGCGCCACCGGGCCATCGCGAAGGAGAAGCCGCCGAACAGGGCCAGACCTGCGGCGATCGCGGCCAGCAGCCAGGGACCCGCCGAGGTGTCGGCGAGCGAGCGGAGCGTGTCGTCCATGCCCTTGGCCCTGCCGGGGTCGTAGGTGACCGCGGCTCTGACGACGAACGTGCCGGCAACTGCGAAGATGCCACCGCGGGCGATGCCACCCGCCACGCCGAGGACATCGATACCGCGCCTGACACGGTGCGACATTCCGCTCCGGTCGAGGTTCTCGTGGAACCTGCGCAGGATGGCCCGTACCGCGATCCAGATACCGGCCACGGCGACTCCCACGCCCGCGGCGGCCACCAGCCAGGGACCGCCGGGCAGGTCCAGCGCCTTGGCCGTGGCATCCCGGGACTGCCGGTCGCTCGCACCGCTCCCGCTGCCCTCCTTCCCCGCCGCGAACGACAGCACGGAGAACGACACCACGGCGTAGAAGAGGCAACGGGCGAGGGACAGCAGTCGCGTCCCCGCCTTGTGGCCCTCGGGCCCGGCCGCGCCGAACGCTGCCTCGGAAAGGCGCCACAGCGCCATTCCCGCCAGACCCAGGCCGAGCACCCATATCAGTACGTTGCCGAACGGCCGGGCGGCGATTTCCGTCAGCGCCCCGCCGCGATCGGCCTGCTCACCGGAGTCGCCGAACGCGATGCGCAGCGCCAGTACCCCCACGAGGAGGTAGATCACGCCGCGGGCCGCGAAGCCTCCGCGTGCCGCGGCCCGTACCGCCGAGCTGCGTGCGGCACGGTGAGCTGTGCGTCGTCCGATCTTTGGTACCGCAGTAGTCGATGGCATGTGTGACCTCCAGAGCGCTTCTGCCCCGTGGTCGGAAGTGCACTCCGGTGGCCCTGGCCGAGGAGCGAACCGCCGGTCCTGCCGGGGCCCCGTGGCTCCGACGCCTCAGAGGACGTCTCTGCCGGGCACGGTCCAGGGGGAGGGCAGGGTGGTGTCGGCGGTGGTGTGCTCCGGGAGGCCGGCGAGGGCTTCGACCCGGGCGGGGCGGTAGGGGGTGGGGCCGCTCCATTCCAGCAGCAGGACCGTGGCGTCGTCACCGAGCCGCCCGTCGTGGTAGGCGAGATGGCGCCTGATCAGACGGCGCAGGGTCTCCGGCACGGGCAGGCCGTCGGCATGGTGCTGGATGAGGAAGTCGGTGAAGCCCTCCAGGCCGAATTCCCGGCCTTCGCTGTTGCGGGCTTCGGTGATGCCGTCGGTGTAGAGCAGCAGACGGTCCCCGGGCTCCAGCTGGTCCCGGCGCAGGGTGGGCGGCAGAGCCAGGTCGGTGCCCATGGGCGGGGCGGGCGGGCCGACCAGGCTCAGGGCGGTGCGTCCTTTGCGGATGATGACCGGCGGAGGGTGCCCGAGGCTGGTCCAGGTGAGGACGCCGGTGGTGGAGTCCAGCTCGGCCAGGATGCCCGTGGCATAGCGGTGCGTGCCGAATTGTTCCACCAGGGCTCGTTCCACGGCTTCGGCGATCCGCAGGATGCCGGGGCTCTGCCGGCGCTGGTTGCGGCTGGCGGCAACCGCGAGGTTCGCGGTCAGTCCGGCTGCCGTGTCGTGGCCCATGGCGTCGAAGAGCGCCAGGTGCACGGTCTCGTCGGCGATGGCGTAGTCGAAGACGTCGCCGCTGACCTCGTACGCGGGCTCCATCACCGCGCTGATCAGCACCCGGTCGGTGGCGAAGGTTCTCGGCGGCATGATGCGCCACTCCATCTCCGCGGCCACGTTCATCCGCCGGCGTCGTACCAGCCGGGCGTAGGTGTCGCTCACCCCACGCTTGCTGACGATCATCATCGCGACCAGCCCGGCGAGGTTGCGCAGGTCCTGGGCGGCCTGGGCATCCATCTCCGTGCCCGGGGCGGCGGAGGCGCGCATCACTCCCAGCCGCTCCGTGCCGTCGAGCAACGGCACCCACCACTGCTCGGCCCCGGATGTGGTGCCCCCGACGATGCCGCCTGTCTGGAACGCACGCCCGGCGAGGGTGCCTTCCACCCGCACCACATCCGGCGGCGTCTCCGGCCCGCCTCCGGTACCGGTCCCATGGCAGGGAAGCCGGCACAGGACATCCTGTTGCAGATCGGCCAGGTAGATCAGCGCGTCCAGCCAGCCGACCCGGGCCGCGTGCCTGGCGACCACATCCGGCAGCTGCTCCAGCGCGATCACATGGCTGGCGGCGATCAGGTCACCCAGCATCCGTCCCCGGGCGGCAGGACTGCTCATACCGGCACCTCTCCTCGGGTCGCAGCTCGCCGAGCCGTTCGCCCCGTGCGCTGTCCTTGTCGTGGCACCGTCGGTCGCCAGTGCTCCCAGCGGCGATGCTTATGCTCTCGATGGTGACACCGAGACGGAGCTTGCCGACAGCGACACCGCGGTGAGGCACGAGTCGGCGGCCCGAATCCGTCACGCAGCGTCGCGACGAGTCAGGAGAGAGGCCCCTGGAGCGCGAGGCGGGCTATCGCTCCGATTTCCAGCGCCACGTAGAGGGCACCGTCGGACCCGAAGGCCAGGCCGTGCGGTTCGGAAGAGGGGGTCGGCAAGTCGTACTCCTCTATGCGGCCGTCAGGGGTGATGGACCCGATGCGGTTGGCTCCCCATTCCGTGAACCAGCAGTCACCGGCCGGGCCCGCGACGATCGCATGGGGCCGGGAGGCCGGGTCGGGCAGCGGGAACTCGGCTATCTGTCCGTCGGTGGTGATCCGGCCGATCCGGCCGGCACCTATCTCGACGAACCAGAGCGCGCCGTCCGCACCGCAGGTGATGCCGACCGGTGCGGCGTTCGCGGTCGGGAGCGGATGGAGGGTGAAGTCGCCTGCCAAGCTGAGACGGCCGATCGCATGTGCTTGATTGAGGGTGAACCAGAGGGCGTCGTCGGGGCCGGTCGTGAGGGCCGAGGGGAAGGCGCCGCTGAGGGGCAGCGGGAATTCCGTCACCCGGCCGTCCGTGGTGATACGCCCGATGCGGTCGGTGTGCAGCTGGGTGAACCACAGCGCACCGTCGGATGCGGACACCATGCCGAACGGGCCGCTGTCCGGAGTCGGGAGGGGGAACGAGGTCGCCTCCCCGGTCACGGTGATCCGTCCGATCCGATGGTCCCGGCTCCGGGTGAACCACAGCGCGCCATCGGGCCCCGGGGTGACGAGGGAGGGCCCGCAGGATGCGGAATCGAGCGGGTAGCGGTCGAGGTGTCCGTCCGGCGTCAAGCGGGCGATCTGCCCGGCGTGGACCAAGGTGCACCACAGGGCGTCGTCGGGGCCCACGGCGAGGGCGTACGGGCCCGCGCCGGCGTCGGAGACCGGAATCTGTTCGAACGAGGCGGCACGGCGGGGCATCGGCTGAGTCTTCCCTAAGCGGTCGTTACTGCTACATCTGTTGCGTTAAGTAGAATGACACAGCGGCCACCGCCCAGGCAAGGGAATTCGCGGCGGTCCTCACGGTGTGGCGCCCTCTTCCCCGCCCGGCAGGCGCGTCGCGATGCCGTCGAGAAGGAACGCCAGGCTGAGCTCGGACTGCTCGTCCATACCGGCTCCCGACGGGGCGGTCATCCACTCCGTGAGCAGCGGATGGCGCCCGCCCTCGGCCGCCAGGTCACGGGCCGCGGTGACGGCCTCGCTGAGCTGCTGGGGGGAGTGGAGCCCGTGCCGACGGCGCATGGCGAGCTCCTCCGCCTCCTGCTGTGCGCTGCCGAGGAGGTGCCGGTCCAGGAGGGCCGCGTACGTCATGCCTCGCCCACCGTGAGGCCCTGCCGTACCAGCACCTGGAGGAGGAACTCGGTGCGCCGCATCAGATGCGGGCCCAGGGCCGGGCGCGTGGGCATGAGCTGGGCGTACCAGAGGTGGCGCTTGAGCCGGTCCACCGGCCCGGTCGGGGTCCGTCTGGGCATCGTCAGGGGAATCAGCTACGGCATGTCCGGCGCGCCGGACAGCTTCGTGCCCGAGATGAGGAGGCTCGGCGGCACGCTGGTGCGCGTCTACGTCTACTGGAGCCAGGTCGAGCCGGAGCCGGGCCGCTATGACTGGACGGTCGTCGACGCGATCCTCGGCCAGCTGGATCCGGCCGACGAGGTGTGGGTGAAGGTGTGCTCCGGCTCCCCGTGGGCGACCCGGCACCGGACGGGCTTTCTGCCGTCGTCGCCCGCCCACGACCTGCGCCGGTACGAGCGCTTCGTCAGCGATCTGGTGACCCGCTGCCGGGGCCCCGTCGACTACTGGCAGTGCAACAACGAACCCGGCAACACCGGCTCCTGTGGGCGGGGGCCGCGTCGGACTACGTGGAGCAGCTCACCGCCTCCACCGCTGTGTGCGCGGCGCGGACCCGGACGCGACGGTGGTGCTCGGGGGCTGCGGATACGACGTGCTCGCAGGCGATGATGGCGGCGTTCGCGGGGCAGGGCCCTGCCGCCCCGGGGGCGCGGCCCACGGACGCAACCTCGGACGAGACGTCGAGCGACACCGCGGACGAGACGTCGAGCGAGACCGCGGACGGGTCTCTGGACGCGGCACCGCACGCGACCTCGGACAAGGCACCTCCCGAGGCCCCGGACCGCAGGACCATGCGCACGCCCTACGCCCGTATGGCCCAACTCCCGCCGCAGCTACGGATGTTCATGGAGGACTGTCCGCCCGAGCTCGCCGCGAAGCGCGACCGGATCAACTGCCGCCAGATCGTCACCCCGTAACGTCCTCGCCCTCGCCGCCGGTGTGACCCGCACGGCCTGCTGGAATCTGGCCCCGGAGATCCCGGGCTGCCGCGACCGCCTGAACATGATGGGATTCCTGTTCGGCAAACTGGCCCTGCTGGACTACGACGGCACCGGCCTCACCCGGCGCCACCCGCCCGCCGACCCCTTCGCCCTTCTCGCTGCCTGCCTCGACGGCACCTCGCACGTCCGGCGCATCGACGTCGGAGGCCGCCCGGACCTGTACGCCTTCGAGGTGTCACGCGCGGGCCGCGGGCCGCTCCAGGTCCTTTGGGCCGCCGGGGACGTCTTCACCGGTGAGGACGGACCGGGGGTACCCGTCGACTGGCCGTGGCCCCACCCGACCGTCCATGGACTCGACGCGTTCGGCTCCCGCGTGCCGTCCAGCGGGACGGCGGCACCGTGCGCGTCCGCCCCTCGGTCACACCGCTGTTCCTCTCCGCCGGCCCGGAGGCAGTACCCCGGCCCTGAGGAGATGCCAGGCGCGTCGGGTGATGCAGGGGAGCGGGGAAGGAAGGGCAATCAACGGGAGGCGGCCGGACATGCCTGTGGCAGCGGCGGGTAGGGGAGCGCGCGACGGGGGCTCAGCAACAGGCGGGAGCCAGAGCATGAGCAGCAAGGGCACCTTGACCGTGGGAACGGAGCCGGAGACCACGTCGCCGGAGTGTGCCGTTCCGGCTCCGACGGTGCTGCCGCAGATCCAGGTTCCGCAGCGCGTTGCCCCTTCTGACGCACGGGAGTTGTCCAAGCAGTTCCTTCTGCGGCTCCAGGAGCTGGAGGAGGGGACCCCCGAGTACCAGTACGCGCGGAACACCCTCATCGAGATGAACCTCACCCTGGTGCGCTATGTCGCCCGTGGCTTCTCCAGCCGGCGGGAGTCCATGGAGGACGTCCTCCAGGTCGGGACGATCGGTCTGATCAAGGCCATCGACCGCTATGACCCCTCCCGCGACGTGGAGTTCACCACGCTGGCCGTCCCCTACATCCAGGGCGAGATCAAGCGTTTCTTCCGCGACACCACCTGGTCGGTGCGGGTGCCCCGGCGCCTTCAGGAACTCCGCATCGACCTCGCCCGCGCCCGGGAAGAGCTGGAGAACGAGGGCAGCCACGAGCCGTCCGCCGCCGACCTCGCCGCCCGCCTCGACCTCGGGGAGGAAGAGGTGAGGGAGGGGCTCGTGGCCGGCAACGGCTACGACAGCGACTCCATAGACCGGCCCATCCAGGCCGGCGGCAAGCAGCAGACCGGCCTTGTCGCCGACCTCATCGGCACAGAGGACCCCGCCCTCGCCCTGGCCGAGGACGTCCAGGCACTCAAGCCGCATCTGGCCAAACTCGATGACCGCGAACGCACCCTTCTCCGGATGCGCTTCGGGGCGGAAATGACGCAGGCCGAGATCGGCAAGGAGCTCGGCCTCTCCCAGATGCACATCTCCCGCCTCCTGACCCGTGCCTGCACCACCCTGCGCAAGGGACTCATGGCCGAGGGGTGACGCGGCTGCCGTGATACCGGCGGCTGGGGGCCGCCTCCGGGGCGGTCGCCGCGCCACGGCACCGCGGGCGGGAGGACCGGCCTGCGCCCGTCGTCGCACCGGGCCCCACGCGCCGTTCGAGACGACCGCCGACCGGATGCCGCCCGTCCTCAGCCCGGTTGGGCGCTGTCCTTCATGCTGCCCCACCCGTGCCAGCGGTCGATCTCGATCCAGGCGCTGACCCGGCGGCGATCCCGCTGCGGGTACGGCTTGCCCATGTAGTGCTGTGCCAGCCGGTCGATGCCGGCGAGTTCTTCGTCGTCCCGGATTTCGGCGATGTGGCCGATCAGGCTGAGGTGCGTGTACCAGTTGCCTTCGTCCAGCACGGTGAGGGAGACCCGGGCGTCGTTGCGGAGATGCTCCAGCCGTTTGCGGCCTTCATCCATGTTGACCAGCACCCGGCCGTCGTCCCAGAGGTACCAGGTGGCCGTGGAAACCGGCTGCCCGTCCGAACGCAGAGTCGTGATGACGGCCGGATTCGCCTTGCGCAACATGGTGACTGCCGGATCGGGAAGCGGTGGGTTCGACATACGAGGCGCTCCTCCGTACGTGAGTACATTGCGGTTGACCGCTCGGGGCGATCAACATGATCGACTGTACTCAGCCCACCACCGGCTACCTGGCTCTCCCGTCCGTCGCCACACCGCACACCCTCCTGTGAGGCGCGCCTATTCAGCGCCCACCGGTAGGGAGGGCGTCCGGCCAACGGGGTCGTTCGGTGCCGTCGACGCGGTGTCGGCCGGCTTCCGGAGGAGGAGCATGGCGGCGTCGTCGTGCAGCTCGCCGCCCACATGCGTGAGCAGGTCCTCATGGAGCGCGGCCAGGGTGTGCGAAGGCTCCTCCGAAATGTGCCGGGACAGCCGCTCCACCAGCGGATAGAACTCCCGCTTGTGATCACGGGCCTCGGTCACGCCATCGGTGTAGAAGAGCAGTTGGTCCCCGTCGGACAGGGCAATTTCCTGGAGGCTGGGAGTCTCCCCGGACAGGGCCCGCAGACCGAGCGGCGGGGCCGGGTGGGCCGGCTCGACGGGCAGCACCCCCGCGTCGTGGACCAGGAGCGGAGCGGCATGGCCGCAGTTGACCAGCTCCATGCGGTCGGCCTCGGGGTAGCCCGCCAGCACCGCGGTGACGAAGTCGTCCGGGCCGAGGTTGCGCGCCAAGCTCCGCTCGATCCGGTGGACGACATCGAGAAGGTCCGGCTCGTCGTAGGCCGCTTCCCGGAAAACGCCCAGGACCAGGGCGGCGATCCCCACCGCCGGCAGCCCCTTGCCGCGCACATCGCCCACGATCAGCCGTACCCCGAACGGTGTGGGCACCAGGGCGTAGAGGTCCCCGCCGATCCGTGCCTCGGCAGCGGCGGCGCTGTAGCGGACGGCCGTCTGGAAGCGTCCGACCGACGCGGGCACCGGCTTGAGAAAGGCGTGCTGTGCGGCCTCGGCAACCGAACGCACGGCTGCCAGCACCTGTTCGCGACGCCTGCGCAGGGCGCTGGCCAGACTGCTGGCCAGCGTGACGGCGGAGAGCGTGGAGAGCACAATCGCCTGTTCGTCACCCGGCGCGCCACCATGCACACCGAGCGCCGCACCCAGCGCCACCGCCAGGACACCGATGCGCAGTACGCCCCACGGCCCGCTGGTTGCGGCGGCCAGCGCGGGGCCCACGGCGAGCAGCGGCAGCCAGCTCATGCCGGTACCCCCGGAGAGGCAGAGGACCGCCACGGTCGCGATGATCAGAAGCGGCACGCCGGAGGCGCAGTGCCGGCGGGCGTCTTTCGCGCCGGGCGATGCCTCGCCCCGGGGCGGGACGGCCTGCCGGATCAGGGCCCGCAGAGCGGAGAACGGCTTGGTGAGCTGCCACCGCGGCTGGTGGGCGTGGTGATGGATCCGGGCTTGGCGCATGTCCTCGTCCGCAGCTCGCTTCCTTGCTCAGGGCACTCACATGCCCAAATGTCCATTTCATCCAGGAAACGGGCATCCGAGGGGAAGGCGCAAGGGCCGGAATTTCAGATAGTGAGTGAGAGCCCCCTGGTCACGCGGCTTGCTGCCGGGAGCAGCCGGTCCCGGACCGCGTCGATGCGGGAGACCCGGTCCGCCCGGAGCGATACGCCGAGGGACCCGAGCGTCTCTCCGCTGTACACCGGCACCGCGAGGCAGAACGTACCGAGGGCGTACTCCTCCATGTCCGTCATCACCGGTGCCATGGGCAGGGTGTCGAGGTTGCGCAGCAATTCGGCACGGCCGGTGATGGTGCGTGGGGTGAGGTCGGCGAGGGGGTGCCGGGAGAGGTAGTCGTCGCGGGCCTCGTCGTCCAGCTCGCGGAGCACGCACTTGCCCAGCGCCGTGGCGTGCCCGGCTTCCTCGAAGCCCACCCACAGGTCGACCCGCGGCGCCCGGGGGCCGTCGACGATCTCGGCGACCCGGATCTCGCCGTCCTCGTAGAAGGTCAGGTAGGCCGCGGCCGACAGATCGTCCCGTAGCGCCGCGAGCGCGGGGCGGACGCGGTTGAGCAGCGCCTGTGCCCGCCCGCCTGTCTGGAGGGTGTCCAGCTTGTCCCCGAGGACGAAGCCGCCGTCCTCCAGCTTCCGGATGTACCCGTCGTGAGCCAGTGTGCGCAAGAGGTGATACGTGGTGGCCAGGGGTAGTCCCGTCTCACGTGCCAGCTGTTTCGCCGGTGCGCCGCCCTCGTGCGCACCCACGGCTTCCATCAGGCGGAAGGCTCGCTGGACGGAGGTGATGAGCGTAGGGCCTTCTCCGTTGCCCATGCATTCAGCCTGCGCCCGGCGCCGCACGCAGGCAAGGCCGTCCCGGAGCAGTCGTTGTTCCCTTGCGGACGGTAGGCGTCACAGCGCGATCGGTGACGCGGGAGCGCCGGGCCGGTCTCTGGGGGCGAGCGGCTGTGGAGGGCCGTCGCTTATAGGGGGCTCTCGGATTTTGGCCTCTCGGCCTCTCGGGCTGCCGGGCGCCCGTCGCGCAGGGCTTCGGCCACCCACCAGAACATGCATTCGAATATATGGGTACCCTGAAAGCATGGCCATGCACCTTCAGGGCTCGCTCTTCGACCAGGCCGACGAGGTCCGGCTCGGTCCGCTGCGCGGGGTGCGCAGGACCGCGCTCGGCGACGGCGCCTGGATCGATCTGCTGCCCGGGTGGCTGAGCGGGGCGGACGCCTTGTTCGACCAGCTCGCCGCCGAGGTTCCCTGGCAGGCGGAGCGTCGGCGGATGTACGAGCAGGTGGTGGACGTACCGCGGCTGCTGGCCTTCTATCGGGCCGACGACACGCTGCCGCACGCCGTGCTGGACGACGCGAGGGACGCGCTCTCCGCCCACTACGCCACCGAGCTCGGCGAACCGTTCACCACGGCCGGACTCTGTTACTACCGGGACGGCCGCGACAGCGTCGCCTGGCACGGTGACCGGATCGGCCGCGGTGACCGCGAGGACACGATGGTCGCCATCCTGTCCGTGGGGGCGCCGCGTGACCTGCTGCTCCGTCCGCGGCGCGGCGGCGGCACCGTCCGAAGGCCGTTGGGGCACGGCGACCTGATCGTGATGGGCGGCTCCTGCCAACGGACTTGGGAACATGCGATCCCCAAGAGCACACGGGCGGCGGGCCCGCGGATCAGCATCCAGTTCCGGCCCCACGGAGTGCGCTGAAAGCGGGCGCACTGAAGCGGAGGCGCTGAATGTGGACTGCAGTGCGCTGAAAGGGGGGCGCTGATTGCGGAGTGCGCCGAAAGCGGGTGCGTCATCCGCGAGGGGGAGGCCGGGGGCGGCTTTCGCCTCCGGGTGCGCACTGCCCATGGTGGCCGTGATGTCGGCCCTGCCGCCCGCAAGGCCGTGCCGACGAGCCTCAACCCTGCATGTTCTCCCGTAGAAGCGCGGCGATCAGGGCATGCCCCGTTTCCCCTTGCCACGAGGAGCCACCGGTTCCGTCCGGTGCGCTGGCCGTGAGCTCGACCAGCTCCGTGCCCTCGGCGCGAGGGCTGCGCCGGACCTCGTACCTGCCATCCTGGGCGACGCCCGCCCTCTCGCGCAGCTCGCTCTCGACGTCTTGGCCGCACCGTTCGCGGGCCATATGCCAGGCCGTCCGGCCCTGTTCGTCGGTGAGGTGCGGGTCGGCGCCGTGCCGCAGCAGAGCCCGTACCACCGCGATCGATCCCCGCTCGGCCGCTGCCATCAGCGGAGTGCGCTCGCCGCATCCCGCGTCCGGGTCGGCACGCGCTTCGAGCAGGAGCTCGGCGGTCCGCTGATGGCCGCCCGTGGCCGCCCACATCAAGGCCGTGTAGGAAGTGCCGTCGTCCTCCCGCCGGTCGGGGTCGGCGCCGTGCGCGAGCAGTTCGTGCACCACGCCGGAATGGTCCCAGCATGCGGCGGCGCACAGCGGCAGACCCGCGGTTCCCTCCCCCCTGCTCTCCGCATCCGGCGTTGCCCCCGCTTCGAGGAGCAGCCTCACGATGTCCGTCTTCCCCGACACCGCGGCCAGGTACAGCGGCGTCTCGCCCTCGGCATTCGGCGCGGACGGGGAGGCTCCCAGCCTCAAGAGGGCACCGACCCGGCGCATGCGGTCCGAGTAGATAGCCGTGATGAGTGGTCCGGTCAACGCCTTGGCCATGCACAGTCCTTCCGTGGGAGCGTCATCTCCGGCGAGGGTACGTCGGCTCGACCGGATGCTGTCGGGCACCGTACGCATCAGGCAGCAGCGCGCGGGTGGTGGTTTCGCCGGGCGGCTCCAAGGGGCCGTGTTGCAGGGCCAGTTCACCCGCAGGCAGGGAAGAGCCGGACCAGGTGGTGGCGGAGGACCGCCGCGGCGGCCTCATGGGTGCGCTGGCCCACCAGGACGCTGGTGCCGAGGCCCGCCGAGAGGGCGTGCAGGCTGATCGCCTCCGTGCGTACGTCCATGCCGGGTGCGTTGAGCCCGGCCTCGTGTGCCCGCTCCAGCTGGTCGGCCACCATGCCCTCGGCGGCATCGGGGCCGTCGATGAACGGCTGGGCGGCCAGCGCCTTGTCCGTCGGTCAGCACGGCGTAGGCGGTGTAGACCAGATGAAAGGTCCGGTTCTCCTCGTCGGTGGGCAGTGATTCGAGGAGCGCTTCGGTATCAGCCCGCGCCCTCCGTCTCGCTCGTTCCGTCCGGCATGCGGGATCGGCTATATGGTACCTATGTGTCATTTTGGGAGGTGGCCTGCCGTGCCCGACACCCAGCGCATGACCGCACCCCGAACGCCGCGGCCCTGTCGCGAAGCGGCCCGGTCCATGCGATCGACACCCCGGCGACCCGGGCCGCAGCGTGCAGCGCGAACCCCTCCACGCACCCGAACGCGCCGCGCTGTGGATGGCCCCGGGCGGGCATCTCCGGCCCCCCGCGTGCAGTCGCCCCGTCAGGAAGCCTCAGCGAACGGGTCCTTGGCCTTTCCCGTGGTCTCCTCCGGCCAGTTGCTCCACCGTCGCCAGAACCCGGCCGGCGCCGTCCTCCGTGCCGATCAGCGCCGAGACCTGCCGCGCGCGATGACGGTACCGGGGGTCGTGCACGGCTTTCCGTACAGCGGCCGCGAGGTTCTCCGCGGACAGCCGGCCGAAGGGGATCCTTCCCGGACTGACCCCGAGCGAGGTGAGACGCGACGCCCAGAAGGGCTGGTCCAGCATCATCGGCACGGGGACCGCGGGCACTCCCGCGCGCAGCCCGGCTGCCGTGGTCCCGGCACCCGCATGATGGACGACGGCCGCCATGTGCGGAAACAGCTGGGCGTGCGGGACCTCGCCCACCGTCAGGACATCGTCCCCCTCGACCGACAGGCCGGCCCAGCTCGTCTGGACCACACCGCGCACTCCGGCGAGCCGGAAGGCGCGTGCCAGGAGACGTCCGAGCCGCTCCGGGTCACGGGGCGCCATGCTGCCGAAGCCCACGAATACCGGTGGCGGACCCGCCTGGAGGAAGTCCGCCAGCCCGGCCTCCGGCGTCCAGTCGGGCACCTCCGACGGCCACCAGTAGCCCGTCACCTCCATGCCCGGCCGCCAGTCGGCAGGCCGGGGAACCACCGCCGGGCTGAAACCGTGGTGGATGGGCCAGGTTGCCCCCCGACGCTCCAGGGCCCGTTCCGTCACGCCCAGTCGACGCTGGAGATGGCGCACCCCAGGAGCAAAGGCCCGGGCCAGCAGCGACTGGGCGCACCGGCCCAGGGCCCGGTTGCCGAACGGCCCCAACGACGGCATGTCGAAGATGACCGGCGGGAACTCCCCGGTGGGAGCGAGGGGCTGCAAGAACACTCCGACGCCGGGAAGTTGCAGACCTTCCGCCGCCACGAGCCCCAAGGGGGCCAAGCTGCTGGAGAACATGAGGACCTCTGCGCCCGACGCACAGGCCTCGGTCACCGCGTCGGCCATTTCCGGAGCCAACTCCCGGGCCAGCCGCATCTGCTCGACCTTGGAAAGTCCGGCACCCTGGCCGCCTTTCCCCGGCGCGTTGCCCTTCTTGTCATCCGCTCCCGACGTGGCATACCGGTCGAGCGGAAGGGGGTGGAAACCCAGGCCGCTGCGGCGGACCAGTTCGGCCGAGCGCGCGTGGGTGGCTATCACCACCCTGTGCCCGGCCCGGTGCAGCCGGGCCCCCAGACCGGTGTACGGAGCCACGTCCCCGTGCGAACCTGCGGTAGCGATGAGGATGTGCATGGTCGGCAGTTTTCCGTTTCCTCGGAGGCGGTGATTCCGACCGCGCAGGGCTTCACTCGGACGGCCTCTTCGCCGAATGCGTTTGCCGACCGAACCTGCTGGAATCTGTGCGCAGTTGGTGGTGGACAGGGGCCTGGTGACACTCTCCGTGCGGGTGATTGCGCAGCGGGCCGGGGACGCGGTCAGTCGCGGCGTGCGACCACCCGGTAGGCGTTGGACAGCCGCGTGCGGCGTGTGAGGGGTGCCAGCAGCAGGTCGAGCGCGACGAGGACGAGGAGCACGGGGGCGACGGCCAGCAGGGACAGCCTGCGGGCCCACCGGCTGAGCGGGCCGGGCCGCTCGGGCAGCCAGGGCAGATCTTCGCCGGGCAGGACGGATTTGAGCATGTTCACCGCCGCGGACGTCAGATCGGTGGGCACATGGGGCTCCCGCCGGTCGGTGGCCACGACGCTGAAACCCTGCTCGGCCAGTGCACTACAGAGGTTGTCCAACGGGATGAAGTGCAGGTGCTGCGGCTGGAGCCATGGGCCCCACCACTGGCCGAGCAAACGGGCGGAGGCGGACTCGGGGTCGGGGACCTCCACCAGGAGGTGGCCGCCGGGCCGGAGCGCGGTGTGGGCGGCGGCCAGTTCCTGCCGCGGCGCCAGGGTGTGTTCCAGGTAGTGGTGCATGCTCACCACGTCGTACTGGCAGGCCAACTGGCCGGCCAGCCCGACGAAGGAACCCCGGTAGGCCCGCGCGATACGGTCGTTGCGTGCGGCGATCTCGACGCCTTCGCCCCAGTCGAGCCCGTGGAATTCGGTGTCCGGGTGGATTCTCCGGGCTTCGGCGCAGAAGTGGCCGTGACCGGTGCCCACGTCCAGCCAGCGTAAGGGACGGTTGAACGGGAGCATGGCACGGGCGCGGGCCCGGTAGAGCCTGGTGGCGAGCGGTGAGCAGGCCAGCCGGGCCATCGTCGCCTCGCCCAGGCCGTCGTAACAGTCGCGGTAGTAGAAATCCAGCCCGTCCGCGCTCAGCCGGGGGTTCTGGAACACGTGACCACAGCTGCGGCACTGGTCGAGTGCGAATGTCCCGGGCTTGTGCTGCGGATGGTCGGTGGTGCGCAGGCGCCCGCGCAGACGGGAGGAGGTGCACCAGGGGCATGTGGTGCGCCGTGGTTCGAAGAACCGCTCCAGCCCGTGTGCCAGCTCGTCTTGGTAACGGGGCCGGTGGGCGGCGATCTGCTCGCTTCGCGTACTCATCATGGCGGGCTTCTTTCAGAGGGAGGCCTGGGGGAGGAGCGTGGGACACCGGATCTGTCGGCGGGCGCGGCCCCCTGGGCCGCCTCCGGAAGCCGGCCGCACACTGCACGGGCCGGCGGACCGCTCCGGTGCGCTCACGGGGTTGCGGCCGCACGCGCGCGACCACGAGCACGAGGGGTGGAGAAGCGGCGCACACACGGCCGCTCCACTCCTGCGTACAGCAGCCACGAGGTCAGCAGTACGACGGGAAGACCGGTCAGAACCACGGAGAGGTTGCTCCAGCCATGACCCGTCAGAGACAGGTACATCAAGCCCAGCACCAGCAAATGGACGAGATACATGGCGTAGGAGATCTCACCGAGGAACACCAGGGCAGGGGTGCGCAGCAGCGACTTTCTGCCGCGCAGGTCGAGTTCGGCGGTGGCGTAAACCAGCGTGGCGAGCGGGACCACGGTCGAGGCCGCGTAGAGGAAACTGTGCGGCAACAAGGTGCTGTTCACCACGATCGTGCTGATGACACCCAGCGCGGCCGGGAGAACACCCACACGCGGAATCCGGAATCCCGCCGAGGAAATACGGGCCACCAACATGCCGAGGAGAAACTCGGGCAGCCGCGTGATCGGCAGCATGTACAGGGACCAGTATCCGGGGAACGGCGGCCCGCCGGGGTTGAAGAGGAACTCATAGAGCACCGGGCATGTCCAGACGACGGCGACGGCGGTGCCCGCACCGATCAGAAGCCCACGACGCGACAGCCGGTCGACCCACGGCAGGAGTACGGGGAAGAGGAGATAGAAGAACATTTCGGCGGCCAGTGACCAGGAAACAGGGTTGCCTGCGGAGATGAAGCGCTGGCTGGGAACCCATGTATTCACCAGGAACAGGCTGGAGAGGTTCGCCGGCCATCCGGAACCCCGCGTGGCGGTCGCCGCGCCGGCACAGGCGAGCGCGGCAACGACCACACACCAGGTCAGTACGTGATTCGGCAGGATCTTGGCGGCACGCCGTCGCCAGAAGGCACGTGCGGTGTCGGTCGGACGGGCGGAATGGGTCAGCACATAGCCGCTCAGAATGAAGAAGAGCGAAACCGAACTCGCTCCCACCCACACCTCGGGCCCGAGGCTCTGGGCGAGGTGAGGGTTGATCATCAGCGCGCTGTGGGTGTAGAGGACTCCGGCCGCAGCGGCGAAACGCAGACCGGTCAGAGAAGGCAACCGCCTGGGGCGGCCGGATCGTGTGCCGTCCGTCGCCGACGGTTCCTCCATGCCGATGCGCCCGGCAACAACTCGGTTCGCCGTGGCGGTGGACCGGGACGACGGTCTGGGGAGATGGTGCACGACAGGCCTCCTGCGAGAGAACGCCCAGGACCGTGACCACCACACACATGCGTAGGGGTGCGCGGGTAGGGACGCCCCGGGGGATCGGATGGAATGACTGATCCGGCCCGTGCGGAGGAATGGGCGGCCCGTCGCGCGGATAGCTCGATTGACCCACCGCGCCACGTCCCGTGCATAGGGAGGGCGCCCCGATTTCACTCGTACGGACCAGTGCCTCGTGCGCCCCGTCCGCAGCAATTGGTCCGAGGCGGTGTGTGGATTGCGGCACCTGGTCATCCATGGGACACCTCCTGGAACATCGCAGGGAACAACGGTTGTTGGTGCGTACCTCGAAGCCGTTCCTCGGGGAGTCTGTGGAGAAAGGGCGCGGCACTATCCGGGCGGCGGCCGATTGCGCCACCGGCCGTACAGGTGATTCCTGCGGACCTGTGGCCGGAGGGGTGTAGCGCGCAGCAGGCACAGGAAAGAATGAATGCGTTCCGCCGCGCCACGCCCATAGGCCGCCGGTGGCGCCGACACCCCTCAAGGGCAGGGCATATGACGACGCGACATATTTCGGAGCACGTGCTGCTCGGCAAGAACGGTGCAGCGATATAGGCGCGACCTATTGCGTCGTCGCCGCCTGGGAACGCCCGGCGAAGGAAGGGGGGCGCGGACGCGACTTCGGTTAACGGAGGGGGAAAGCCTGCCTTCCGCGGGCTCGGACATCCACCGCAGGCCCAACCCCACACCAGAGGTCTTGAGTTGAAGCACACAAGCGCACCCCTGTCCCGCACCGTCCTCGGAGGTGCCGGTGTGGTGGCCCTGATCGCCGCCGCACTCACCCTTCAGAGCGCCCAAGCCGCTCCCGCCGAGGCCCCTGAGCCCCCGACGGCGACTGCCGCTGCACAACGCGCCAGGGACATCAGCTCCGCCCTCGGCGCCAACGCGGCGGGCTTCTACTACGACGCCCAGAACCACAAGCTCATCGTCAATGTGACCACCGCGGCCGCCGCGGACAAGGCACGGGGAGCCGGCGCCGACGCCAGGATCGTCAAGCATTCCCTCACGTCGCTGAACGCCGCCCGCGCGACCCTCAAAGAGCGAGCCACGATCCCGGGGACGTCCTGGGCGATGGACCCCAAGACCAACCAGGTGGTCGTCGTCGCTGACCGTACGGTCACGGGCGACCGCCTGAAGCAGCTCAAGAGCGTCGCCTCCTCGCTCGGTGACCGGGCCACCCTCCGGCAATCGGCGGGGACGCTGCGGCCGCTGATCGCCGGTGGCAGTGCCGTCTGGGGGAGCGGCGCGCGCTGCTCGCTCGGCTTCAACGTCATCAAGGACGGGAAGCCGTACTTCCTGACCGCCGGGCACTGCACCAACGCGGTGCGAAGCTGGTCCGCCACACAAGGGGGCCCGGAGATCGCCGTGACGGAGACCGGCACCTTCCCCGGTGACGACTTCGGGATCGCCAGGCATACCGCCGCCGGCCTCGTGCACCCCAGCCAGGTGGACCTCTACAACGGCCGGATGCAGTCCATCACCACGGTCGGCGATCCGATCGTGGGGGAGAAGGTGCAGCGCAGCGGCAGCAGCACGCACGTCCACGGCGGTGACATCACCGCGGTCGAGGTGACAGCCAACTACCAGGAGGGGTCGGTCGAAGGTCTGATCCAGGCCGGCGTCTGTGCCGAAACCGGGGACAGCGGCGGCCCGCTCTTCGAGGGCGACACCGCACTCGGCCTGACCTCGGGCGGCAGGGGCGACTGCCTCTTCGGCGGCGAGTCCTTCTACCAGCCTGTGCGCGAGGCCCTGGAGAAGACCGGATCGCACATCGGCTGATCCGCCGGAGCCCCTGCTGAGCGGCGGGTGACCGCAGCCCTCAGGTCACCGTCTGGAGAGCGGTCCCGGTCGAGCTCGCGAATCCGACGTCGCCGTTGTAGTTGGCGGTGACGGAGTGGGTGCCCTTGGGCAGCGGATTGAACGTGGTGGTGGCCGTGCCATTGGTGAGAGGGCACGGTTTGCGGGTTCCGACACGGTGCAGGTCACGGTGACGGGGCCCGGGGGGACGAGCAATGGCGTGCCGTTTACGTATACGACGGCTTCGGTGCCGGTCCTGACCTCGGTGGTTCCTGCTTCGGGTCCGGCGGCCGGGGCACAACGGTCACTCTCACCGGCACGGGCCTGGCCACCGCCGTCGCGGTGCGGTTCGGTGCCACGCCGGCCGCCTCCTTCACCGTCGTCTCCGACAGCCACATCGTCGTCGATGCCCCGCCCGGAACCACCGGGCCGCTCGATGTCACGGTCACCACACCTGGCGGCATCAGCTCTCCGAAGACGTACAACCGAGTGGCCGCCCCCGGGATCTGAGCGCGGGTTCGGCCAGGGCGGGCGGTACGGGGCCAGGCGAGGAGAGACGGCATCGGCCGCCGCAGCCGACGACACGACACCCCAGTTCAACTCCTCCCGATGCTTCTCCCACAAAGGTGATGCCGCGACCCCACCCGCTGACGTAAGGTGCGCTACTGAATTGTGGCGCTTACTTCAGGGGGTTGGATGATTCCGGAACTCGTCAGGACCTGGGCGTCGGGCTGGGCCCTGTCACGCAACACGCCTCGGCCGGTCGAGCAGCCCTGGGGGCTCTACATCGAGGTGGATTCGCCCGGTCAAGTGGGGCGCCATGTACTGTCCGACGCCGATGAGTCCTCGGTCCGTGACGCCGCAGCCTCGGTGACCGTGCCGCACACCTGGCTCAAGGTGCCCATGGCGCCCGATGAGGCCGAACAGTGGCTTCCGCCGGGCTGGGTGGCGGACAAGGAGGAGTCAGGACATCTGATGGCTGCGGACCTGCGCGCCGAGACCGCCCCGGTGGCGCCCGAGGGGTACACCGCAACCGGGGAGAGCCGCGACGGCGTCGTCTACGTCCGGGTGTACGACGCCTCGGGCGAATGCGCCGCCAAGGGGCAGATGGCCGTCCTCGGGCGGGCCGTTGTCGTCGACCGCGTCACGACCGAGGAGGCCCACCGCCGTCGAGGTCTGGGCAACTTCGTGATGCGCATCCTCATGGGCCATGCCGTGGACGGGGGCGCGGACCTCGGGGTTCTGGGCGCGACCGACGACGGGCGCGCGCTGTACGAGACGCTGGGCTGGAAGGTGCATGCACCGCTGGCGGCATGCATCTACCGGCCCTGGCGATACGGTCGTTGAACAGCTGCCGTGCAGGGCGGCGCATGCCTACCCCGTGACCCCTGCGCTACCCCTGCCCATGCGTTCGGCAGTGCTGCCGTAGGCGAACCAGGGCAGGAAGAACTGGGTGGTCGGGCCGACTGTGAGTGCGTACAGCACGGTGCCGACGCCCACGCTCCCGTCGAGCAGCCAGCCCACGGCGAGCACGGTGATCTCGATCAGGGTGCGGATGAGCCGGAGGGAACGCCCGGTGGCGGCGGACGCGCCGGTCATCAACCCGTCCCGGGGGCCGGGCCCGAAGCGCGCGCCGACGTAGACGGCGATGGACAGTCCATTGAGCAGGACACCGCCGACGAGCAGGCCGACCCGGGCGGGGAGCCCGAGGTGCTCGGGGACGAGCAGGAGACCGAGGTCGGATGCGGAGGCCACGACGACGATGTTGGCGACGGTGCCGAACTTCGGCCTCTGCTTGAGGGGGGCCCACAACAGCAGCACGAGAACGCCGACCACCGCGGTGAGCGTTCCGAAGCTCAGGGAGGTGTGGTGTGCCAGGCCCTCGTTCAGGACGCTCCAGGGGCTGAGGCCCAGTGAGGACCGGACCATGACCGAGAGGCTGAATCCGTACAGCGCGAGCCCGGCGAACAGCTGCGGGAAGCGTCGCAGCGGACGCTCACCGAGGCGGACATAGGTGAGCGGGGGCAAGGACGGGCTCGCGCGGGGCAGGGGCGGCGCCGCGACGTGTCCCCCGTGACGGCGTGGGACTTCCCGCGCTTCCTGGTCCCTGAACTTCTGCTCCATGCCGACCGCCTCCACCGTGTGCGCCTGCGCCGTAAGGCCATTGGGGGCGACTCTGTACAGTGATCGGACCAGGAAACATGGCCAATCCCGGGGGAGTGGTATGGCCGAGGCGCATCCCTTCCCGCGCGTGGACAGGACGGACCGCACCGACCGGACCCTGGGCAGCCGCCGGCTCGCCGCCCTGCTGCCCGACCCGGCGGAGACACGGCCCGCCTACCGGCACCTGGCCCAGGCGATCAGCACGCTGATCCTGGACGGTCGCATCGCGTTGCACGTCAGACTCCCCGCCGAACGGGAACTGGCCACCGCCCTCAACACCAGCAGGACCACCATCACCGCCGTGTACGACCTGCTGCGCGAGAGCGGTTACGCGTACAGCCGCCAGGGCTCCGGCACCTGGACGGACCTGCCGGAGGGCCGCAGACCCCGCGGCATCACCCGGCTCCTCGGAACCCAGGAGACCGCCATCGACCTGGCCAGGGCGGCCCCCGGACTGCCGGGGCAGACGCTCGTCGACGCGCTCGCCCAGGTCACCCCTCAGCTGGCCGAGCACGCGCACACTCCCGGCTACCACCCCTACGGCCTTCCGGAACTGCGCGCCGCCGTCGCCGAGCGGTTCACCCGGCGGGGCCTGGCCACCGTGCCCGAACAGATCCTGGTGACCTCCGGCGCTCAGCATGCACTCACACTGGTCATGGGGCTGCTGTGCCGCCCAGGCGACCGGGTCATGGTCGAGAACCCGTCCTATCCGAATGCTTTGGACGCCATGCGCCGCGCCCGGGTGCGCACCGTGTCGGTCCCTGTGACCGACACCGGCTGGGATGTCGAGATCGTCGAGTCGACCTTGCGTCAGGCGGTTCCCCAACTGGCCTATCTCATCCCCGACTTCCAGAACCCGACCGGTTGTCTGATGCCGGATCACGAGCGCGCCCGTGTCCTGCGCGCCGCCCAACGCTCCGGTACCTGGCTCGTCATCGACGAGACCCTGGCCGACCTCGCCCTCGACGTCCCGGCCCCGCCGCCCTTCGCCACCCACACCACGCCCGGCGGAGCCGGCCAGGTCGTCACCATCGGCTCGATGAGCAAGACCCACTGGGCGGGGCTGCGCATCGGCTGGCTGCGCGCCCCGGCGCGGCTCGTGACCGAACTCGCCGGGCAGCGGGTCGCCACGGATATGGGCGGCTCGGTCCTGGACCAGCTGCTGGCCCTGGCGCTGCTGGCGCGGGCCGGGGAACTGCTGCCGCCCCGCCTGGAACAGTTGCGCGAGCAGCGCGCCGCCCTGGCCGCCGCCCTGGCCGAGCAGTTCCCGCGGTGGACCTGGCACCTGCCGCCCGGTGGTCTGTCGCTATGGGTCGACCTGGGCGAACCCGTCGCCTCGGCGCTGGCCGAGCGGGCACAGGACTACGGCGTGCGGATGGAGGGCGGTACCTACTTCGCCACCGACCCGGGCATCTTCGAACAGCGCCTCCGCATCCCCTACACCACACCTCCGGACACCCTGCGCGAGGCCGTGCGCCGGATGGCCGCTGCCCTCGCCGCCGGACCCTCGCCCTCGCCCGCCACCCGGCGGCCGCACTGGGTCGCCTGAAAGCGTCCCGCCGGACGTCTGCGGGCCGGGGACCGAAGCGGTGACCACTCCTCACCGACTTCCCGGCACACGGCGCCTTTCCCCGGCCTCAGTCCCCAGCCCTCAGCCCCAGCTCCAGCCCCCAGCCTTCTGCTTCAGTCCTCCGCCGCGTACCGCCAGAATTCCCGCATCAGCGCGGGCGGGGTCGGTCCGGTCAGTTCCAGCTGGGTGAGCAGGATGGTGACCGCGCCGGTGGACGGGGTGAGGTGCGCTGCGGTTCCGGTGCCGCCGATCCAGCCGTAGCGTCCCGGCACGTTCCAGGGCTCGATGGCCTCGACGTCCACCGAGCCACCGAAGCCCCAGCCCTGGCCCTCCAGGAACACCCTGCCCGCGTCGCGCTGGGCAGGGGTCAGCTGATCGGTGGTCATCTGCCGTACCGATGTCGGTGACAGCAGCCGGCGGCCGTCGACGGTCCCGTCGGCGAGCAGCATCCGGGCGAAGGCGTGCCAGTCGTCGACGGTCGAGACCAGCCCGCCGGCGCCGGACGGGAACGCCGGTCGGCTGCTCCACTGCCCCTCGGGGGCGTCGACCAGTTCGACCCCGCCCGCCTGATCGAGCCGGTAGTAGCCGGTGAACCGGTTGAGCTTGCCGGCCGGGACCTCGAATCCGGTGTCGCCCATGCCCAGCGGCTCGAACAGCCGCTCCGCCAGGAACTCGGGCAACGGCCGGCCGGAGACCCGGGCGATCAGCACCCCCTGGATGTCCGAGGAGGTGTTGTACAGCCAGCCGTCGCCCGGCTGGTGCAGCAGCGGAATGCGGGACAGCGCCGCCATCCATGCGTCCGGCGCCGGGACGAGCTGCGGTTGCGGCGGGCCTTGTTTGAGATCGCTGAACAACCGTCCGACCGCCGGCAGCGAGAAGTCCGAGGGGAAGCCGTATCCGGCGCGAGAAGTGAGCAGATCGAGCACGGTGATCGGTCTGACGGCCGGGACCACTTCGTCGACCGGACCGTCCGGTGAGCGGACGACAGTCGGTGACGCCAATTCCGGCAGCCACTTCCCGACCGGGTCGTCCAGTGTGATCCGGCCGTCCTCGACCAGCATCATGACCGCCGCGGCGACGACGGGTTTGGTGAGCGAAGCGATCCGGAAGATCGAATCCCGGGCCATCGGGGAGGTGCCGTCGACGTCGGCCGACCCGACGGCCTGCACCTCGGCCCGGTCGCCGTGAGCCACCAAGGTCACCGCGCCGGGCACCGGCCCGTCGCTGATATGCGTCGTGAGGATGTCGTGCAGGTTGGTCATCAGTCCACCTTCGTGCGTGTGCGGTCCGAGGCAAGACTCCCGCCCCGGCGCGGATTCATCGGGCGGAAGACACCGAATCCGACCCGTTCGGCCGACGCTCATCGACGGGACCCGGCCCCGTCAGCTCGTCTTCCCTGCGCCGGCCAGGCGGCCGACGCACTCCCGGGGCCTTCGTGACCTCTGGACTCCCGCCAACGGGCATGGGGGCGGCGCCTTGTCGGCCGACAGGGCTCAACTGGTGTGAGCGGGGCCCGAGTCAAGGAGGTCCTTGGCCGGCCAGATGGGGTCGGGGAAGACGGCGTGGTCGGCGTCGGCGTCGGTGTCGGGCATGAGGGTGGCGAGCATCTGCTGGGCCGTCTTGGCGTTGTCGTCGGCACGGGGGAGCATGACGCTTTCGTAGGCGTCGAGGGCCTCGTCGAGCGTGGGGTGGTCGACGACGGCTCGGGCGAGTTCGGCACCGTCGAGCAGGGCGAGGTTGGCACCGACGCCGATGGGCGGCATCAGGTGGGCGGCGTCGCCGAGCAGGGTGATGCCGGGGACACGCCGCCACGTGTGGGGAGCGGGAAGGACGAACATGGGCCGGTTGATGAAACCGCCCTCGTTGTCGCGCAGGATGGCCAGCAGGCCCTCGTCCCAGCCCTGGTACTGGGCGAGGAGACGGGCGCGCACGGCTTCGGTGTCGGCGAGGTCGAGGCCGGAGTGCCAGTCCTGGGGGCCGCGGAAGTTGATGTAGGCGCGGACATGTCCGTTGCTGTTGCGCTGGAGCACCAGGCCGCGGCGGCCCGCCTTGGCCGACATGGTGCCGCGACCGACCAGGTGGGCGATGCCCGGATGACGGTGGTCGACGTCATCGAAGTGGGCTTCCACCAACGTGACACCGGAGTAGGCGGGTTGGGCGTCGGAGAGCGCGGGGCGTACCCGGGACCAGGCGCCGTCGGCGCCGATGACCAGGTCGAAGTCCTCCACGGTGTCGTCATGGTGGTGCAGGCGGGCGATGCCGTGGGACAGCGGGGTGACAGCCCCTACGGAGTGGCCCCAGCGGACCGTGCCGGGGGCGAGGGAGTCCAGCAGCAGGGTGCGCAGCTGGCCGCGGTCGATCTCGGGCCTGCTCAGATCGTCCTCGTCGGCCTGGTCGTGGCGTATCAGGGTCGCGTGGCGATCGTAGAGGCGCCACTCCTGGCTCTCGGGCCGGGACAGGGCGAGGAACTGGTCGAACAGTCCGGCTGCGCGCAGGGCGAACTGGCCGGTGTCTTCGTGGATGTCGAGGGTGCCGCCCTGCGAGCGGGAGTCGGGGCCGGACTCGTGCTCGAAGACCGTAACCGGCACGCCGTGCTGCTCCAGGACGCGCGCGCAGACGAGGCCGCCCAGGCCGGCGCCGACGATCGCGATGCGAGGAGTGGTGGTGGACATAAGGGTCACGCTCCGTTCTATGGATCAGGCAAGTACTGGTGTCTTGTGGTGCTGCCCTGGTGATGGGGCGCGGCGGGGCGGTCGGCGTGCAGCGCCGGTTCGTCTGCGGCGCGTTGTGCGGGAGCAGGCCGCAGCGACAGCGCAACAGGCAGGAGGGGCAGGGGCATCGGCCGGCCGCTCACCCGCCAACAGAAACACAGCAACCCCAAAAGAACAACTGCTCCGACTTTCTATCTGATCGCCTTTACGATCGAATCTCCCCAGGGGGTAAGGTGGGGGCATGGCGGAGACGACGACAGGGCGCCGCGAGCGCAAGAAGGCCCAGACCAGGCAGGCCCTGGCGGATGCCGCACTGCGGCTGTTCAGCGAACGCGGCTTCGACGACGTCGGTGTGCGCGAGGTGGCGGAGGCGGCCGATGTCTCGCTGAGCACGCTCTTCAAGCACTTCCCCAGTAAGGAAGCCCTCGTCTTCGACCTGGACGCGGACGTGGAGAGCGCCTTGGTCGCCGCCGTTCGCGACCGAGCCCCCGGTCAGCCCGTGCTGCACGCCCTGCGCGACCACATGGTGCACACCCGAACCGTCGTGCGGACCGACGACCCCACTTTCGTCCTCGTCGAATCCACCCCCGCGCTGCGGGACTACGCCCGGCGCATGTGGTCGCGCCACGAGAAGACCCTGGCCGCCACCCTCGCCGAGGCCACCGGGCTTGCCCCGGACGCCCCCGCCGTCACCGGCCTGGCACGCTTCGCCCTGGAAGCCCCCGGCATCGCCCGCGCAAGCGAAGACCCGGCCCGGACCATGCGCGATCTGTTCGCCCTGCTGGAACACGGCTGGGCCACCACCCCCCTGGCGCGGCAGGAAGGCCACCCCGGCCAGGGCGGGTGACCGCGACCGGATGCCGCAGCCGCATCGGCCCGGCTCGGCACCAGGCCGTCCGAAGGCAGCAGGAAAGGCGGCAGGGAGGGGCGGGGAGGGGTGGGGTGGCGACGCAGGCCCTGTGGGACGATTCCGCGTGCGGCGTCGGGCGAAGGTAGGGCAGCTCGTGCCGCAGGCAAGCAGGCAGGCTGACGTAGCGGTGTGCACGGGGGTAATTCGGTGTTTGCGATCTCGCTGGGTGATGACGGTGCCGAGCTGCGGCCGCTGGAGCCGCGGCATGCCGAGGAGTACCTCGCCCATATCGACCGGGGGCGTGAGTACATCGGCCAATACATTGCGCTGTCGGACCGCGCCACCGATCTCGCGTCCGCCACGGCGTTCTTGCAGTCGTACGCGGACAAGGCCGCTGCCGACAGCGGTCGTCTCTACGGCATCTGGACGGACGGTGTGCTCGTCGGCGGTGTGCTGTTCCGGACGTTCGACGCCGCGTCCGGCAACTGCGAGGTCGGTTGCTGGCTGGAGGAGGCGGCTGTCGGGCGCGGGTTGATCACGCGCGCGATCCGGGTGCTCATCGATTGGGCGGTCGAGGAACGTGGGATGCACCGGGTGGAGTGGATCGCGGCCTCCTCCAACACCGCGAGCATCAACGTCGCCAAGCGGCTCGGCATGGTGCGGGACGGGGTGCTGAGGGAGAGCAATCCGTACCGCGGTGTACGCCATGACATGGAGGTCTGGTCGGTCCTGGCCCAGGAGTGGCGCGAGCGGCGCGCATCCGGCCGGTGACCGCTGCCGGCCCGAGCCCGGCAGGTTCGGGGCCGGTGATCACCCGTACGTCGTGGCCGAGGCCGAGCGCTGCCGCAGCGGAGGACCACCGCGGTGACTTGTGCGAAACACCCCTCCAACGGGCCCCTGATGCGGAATCATATAACCAAGACGCCTCGCCTCGTCTCAGCCATGAGAGGTGACGTGGCATCAGCAGGGTGCCCCAACGGGCGCCAAACAGGGGGAATTTCATGAGGAACGTAGAGCGGACACTGCTCGCCGGAGCGTTGACCGGAGCGCTGGCCTTGACCTTGGGGGCGGGAACCGCGGGTGCTTCGGCGCCCGCCGACGGGGGACCCGGCACCGCGACCGGTGCCACCACCTTCCAGACGGTGAATGCCCGCAGCGGTGACGTGATCACCTGCAAGCTCACCACCCACCTCCCGCACTACTCCCACCACGCCCACGCCGACAACCGGCACATGGTGAACGTCACCGCCGACATCAAGTGCACCAAGGGCGTCGCGCGGCTCGCCCTCCGTGTCGGCCTGTACAAGAACGGAAGCCTGTACAAGCAGAGCGGGACCAAGGCCAATGCCGGAAAGAACAAGGTCAGCCAGAACGCCGCGCGCCGCTGCGTCAAGAGGCAGAAGTACACCGGGTCCGCCGTCGGCGTGGTCACCTTCCCGCCCGGGTACACCCCGCACACCAAGCAGGTGAAGCACACCAGCGCCACGGTCCGTATCAACGCCTGCAAGAAGCGCTGACCGGACTTCACACCGAAGGCACCGACCCTTCCGCGGCAGGCGCTCGACGAACGGCTCAGCCGATCCGGTCGTCGAGCGCCACCGGGAACACTTCGAAGAGTGGTTCGCCCGCCAATCGCTCCGCCAGGCGGGCGGACCCGCCGAGGTAAGTGGAGTCGAGGTCCACGTCCGTGGCGACGCACCAGGCCCGGTCCTGCGGCCACCACAGGTTCGGCGCCTGCGGAAAGAAGACCCCCGCACTCCGGTCTCCCAGAGCCATGGCCGCTTCGATCGGCCCCTCGTACAACGCGTAGGCGCGTCCGCTCAACTGCACCCGTGGCCCCTCGTCATGGAGCCAGCCCCACCCTTCCCAGAGCCCGAAGAGGCACTGCCGCGGGGTGCTGGTCTCCGTCGCCAGCAGGGTGCACAGAGCCGCCAGCAGATGCTCGGGCAGCGAACCCTGCCACGGTGGCTCGTCCCCGGGGCCGGCCACGTCCTCGAAGCGCGCCAGAGGGCGCAGCGTGCGGCCGGACCGCTGGGCGACCTCCGCCCACCGTTCGAACCGGCCGTCCGCCGGCTCGCTGGGGTGCAGCAGCCGCACATACGCCTCGAACCCGGCCGGCAGCAGGGCCTGCACACCACTGTCGAACCCGCCGACCCCGTCCTCGATCCAGCGGGCGGCCGACAGCTCATCGACCCGGTGCGGCGGCCGGGCCTCGTCTCGTGACCACGTCATGACTTTCGCTCCCCCTCATCCCTGGCAGGTGCTCAGTATGACCCGGGGCGATGCCACCGGCTGAGTTATCCACAGCGCCATTTTCCGGCGTCGGCGCTGCCGACCGGATGGGTCCCGGTCGGCAGCGCCGGACGGACAGCGGGGTCAGGCGGCCTGTTGTAGTCGGTGCAGCGAGGCCACCAGCTTGTCCACCTCCTCGGATGTGTTGTACAGCGCGAGCGAGGCTCGGGCCGCGCTCTCCAGGCCGTAGTGGGCCAGCGCCGGTTGGGCACAGTGGTGGCCGGCCCGGATGGCGATGCCGTCGCGGTCCAGCCAGTCGGCGATCGTTGACGGGTCGTGGCCCGCGAGGGTGAAGGTGAGTACGGCGATCCTGTCGGGCGCGGAGCCCAGCAGTTCAAGTCCGGGGACCGTGGCCAGGGCTTGTTGTGCGTAGGCCATCAGCGAGGTCTCGTAGGCGGCGATGGCGTCCCGGTCGAAGGAGGTCAGCCAGTTGAGCGCGGACAGCAGTCCGACCACCCCGGAGATGTGCCCCGTACCGGCCTCCAGGAGGTGAGGCACGGGGGCATAGGTGGTCCCGGTGAAGTCGACCGACTCGATCATGTTGCCGCCGCCCTGCCACGGCGCCATGTTCCGCATGACCTCCGGCTTCGCGTACAAGGCGCCGATGCCCGTCGGGGCGAACAGCTTGTGGCCGGAGAACACATAGAAGTCGGCGTCCAGGTCCTGCACATCGACAGGGAAGTGCGCCACCGCCTGTGCCCCGTCCACCAGCACCTTGGCACCGTAGCGATGGGCGAGTGCGGTCATCTCGCGCACCGGCGGCACGGTGCCGAGCACATTCGACGCCTGGCTGACCGCCACGAGCTGGGTGCGCATGGAGAGCAGATCGGCGTACGCGTCGAGGTCGATCTGCCCGTCCGGTTGCAGTGGTACGGGTACCACCCGGGCCCGGGTCTCCTTGGCGATCAACTGCCAGGGGACGATGTTCGAATGGTGCTCCAGTACAGGCACCAGGATGTCGTCCCCCGGACCGAGGTTGGCCCGCCCCCAGGTCTGGGCGACCAGGTTGATCCCCTCGGTGGTGCCGCGTACGAAGACGATGTCGTCCGGTGACGCCGCGCCCAGGAACCGGGCGACCGCCGCCCGGCCCGCTTCGTACGCCTCCGTGGCTTCCCGGGCCATGGTGTGCGCACCACGGTGGATGTTGGAGTTGGCGGATCCGTAGAAGCCGGCCAGTGTCTCGATCACCTGGCGGGGCTTCTGTGTGGTGGCCCCGTTGTCCAGCCAGACCAGCGGGTGTCCGTTCACGGTCCGGTGCAGGATCGGGAAGTCCCGGCGCGCCAACTCGGGTGAGAAGGCTGCGGGCTGCCCGGGGAGGCCAATGGACTCTGTAGTTACGGGAGTTGATTGTGCGGAGGGGATGGCGGGCTGTACGGGGTGGGCGGCGGACGGGGCGGCCGGGTCGGCGGTGACCGGGCCCGTGACCGGGGGCGTGAGGGAGTCCGTGACCGGGGCCGTGGACGGGGCTGTGCCCGTGACCGTGCTCGTGGCCAGTGCCGCAGCCAGTGCCGTCACCGGATCGGCGGACGTCAGGCCGCCGGACAGAGCGTCCGGAGCCGGGGCCGCGCTCGGCCACAGACTCCGGGGCACGTCAGGAGTAGTCATGGTAGTTGGAGACCTCGACGTTCTGGAGCACGGCCAGCGCGTCCTCCACCAGCACCGCGGTGTTGAAGTACGCCGTCATCAGGTACGACGTGATGCCCTTCGGGTCGACGCCCATGTTCCGCATCGACAGGCCGGGTTCCACCTCGTCCTCCACCTTCGCGGGACGCAGGCCCACCACGCCCTGCTCGGCCTCGCCCGTGCGCATCAGCAGGATCTCGGTGGTGCCGATGCCCGCACTGCCGGAGAACCGCACCTTGTCGGAGGGGAGCAGCGGGACGCCACGCCAGGTCAGCAGCGGGCTGCCGAACCGGTTGTCGATGATCGGGGGCACCCCCCGGCGCGTACACTCCCGCCCGAACGCGGCAATGGCCCTGGGGTGGGCGAGGAAGTACCCGGGCTGCTTCCAGACCCGGGTCAGCAGCTCGTCCAGATCGTCGGGGGTCGGGGAACCGGTGCGCGCCTGCACCCGCTGGCCTGGGGCCACGTTGTTGAAGAGACCGAATTCCGGGTGGTTGAGCAGCGCGGCCTCCTGCCGCTCGCGCAGCGCGTGCACGGTCAGGTTGGACTGGGCGCGGGTCTGGTCGATGGGCCCGTTGTAGAGGTCCGAGACCCGGGTGTGCACCCGCAGCACGGTCTGGGCCAGGGTCATGTGGTACTCGCGGGGTGTGTCCTCGTAGTCGACGAACGTCCTGGGGAGTTCGGGTTCGCCGACATGCCCGGCGCTGAGATCGACCGGTACCTCGGCTCCCGGCGAGACCCCGTCCGACGCGATGTAGGCATCCATCGCTTCCTGCACTGTCGCATCGCGGTCACACAGCCCGGCGAGCACGCTGCGTTCGACGCACAGTGCCACGCCGGGGGTGAGCGCCCTGACGCGGTAGGGCAGGGGCTCGGAACGGGTCCAGGCGCCGAGATCGAAGAACTGGCCGTCGCCGATCACTTCGAGCACGGCGTCCTCGCCGTAGCGGCCGCTCACCCGCTTCTCGGCGCGGCCCTGGGCGATCACCCACAGCTGGTCGTGCGAGTCACCGTCCTGGGCCAGCATTTCGCCGGCCTCGAAGGTGACTTCGGTGAAGGAGCCCGCCAGTTCGGAGAGCAGTGCGTCGTCGGCGTCCCTGAGGTACGGCAGCTCCCGCAGGTCTCCCGCCACGACGCGGGGCGAACCGCCGTCGGAGTGGGTGCTGATCCGGTCGTCGCCGAGGACGTAGGTGCGGCGGCGGTTGACGCGGAAGACACCCGACTCGACGTCCACCCAGGGCAGGGCGCGGAGCAGATAGCGCGGGGTGATGCCGCGCATCTGCGGGCTGGTCTTGGTTGTGGTCGCGAGCTGCCGTGCGGCATCCGGGCTGAGACTGGTCTGGTCGTTCACAGGACCCCTCCTCGTCGACAGGCATGCAGGACGGCCGGCGCACGGCCGAACGACACGCGGAACCCTGATCGTCTTGTCGAAGCCCGTTCGCCCGCAACCAACCGTTTGCCGGTGTTAGGCCTGAAATGCTTGCCACACGAAATTCGCAATTACGTATGAATGTGCTAATACTTGCCATTGCGACGCCGCTACCATGCGTGCACATTCCGGAAGCTCGTCGCGTCAAGGTCTCGGGCCCTGGCGCCCGCCCCTCCGGGCATCCGATATGCGACGTGATTTACCCTCATAAGGGCGCTTGGCGATTCCTAAAGGATGGCTTATGCGTGGGGAGTTGGCGACCCGTCAGCACCGCGCAAAGCGCCTCCGCGACCTCGCGCTCCGCCTCACGCTTTCGTGCCGGATGCGCCGGGCGACGTGCGCTCGATGCGTCTCAGGGCGTCTCGGGCGCGGGCAGCGGCGGGACCTTCGGCGGTGGCGTAACCGTGGAGAACGGGCACGGCGGCGGAGGCGTCACCGGTGATCTCCCACAGTGCGGAAGCCGCTGCCACCCGCAGTTCGCCGGCCTCGGTCGCGGTGTCGCGCAGACGGGAGAGGGCGGGGGAGGCGGACAGGGCTCGCGGGCCCAACTCGCCCAGCCAGGCACAGGCGTTGGTGTCGAATCGCCAGCCACGCCGTCCTGCGACCCGGCCGGGGCGGTCACGGCGCGCCAGGACGTTCAGCAACAGGGGCACTACCTCGTCGTCCGATGACTCGCCCGGGCCCATCAGGGTGCGGATGGCGGCAAGCCCGAGTTCGAGGTCTGCCGTGCGGGCGAGCCGACGCAGAGTGGACAGTGCGGCCGCGTCGGACAGCCCCCACTTGCGCAGGAACGTGCAGGCGGCCGAAGCCGCTTCGAGCACGTCGAACTCGGGTGAATCGGTGGCGTCGATGCGGCGGCTCAGTCCCTCCAGAGTGGTGACGACCTGGGGGAGGGCCGGGGCGCCCCCGGGCCACGCGGAGGTACCGGTCAGCAGCGAGCAGACCTCGGCGGCCGGGAGGTCGTGGCCGAGCCGCGCCCGGATGTGCGGCCACAGATGGTCGGCCAGCTCCGCCGTTGCCCGCAGCAGTCCGGCGTGCACGGTGCCCTGCCGGATCCTGTGCTGTATCGGGGGGATGCACCGGGGGTCGCCGCGCCGGGCGAGCACGCCCAGGGCCCTCTCGAACACGTCGGAGTCGGCATCGGCATCGGCGTTGGAGCCGGCGATGGGGCGGGAGCCGGACGCGGCGCCGGTGCCCGAGCCGGCGATGGAGCCGGGGTCGGGGTCTTGCAGGATTCTGGCCAGGGCTTCGGTGTAGGTGCGGTGTGCGGGGAGATGGTGGGTGTTGACGGCCGCTCGCCGCACCCGCGGGTCGGGGTGCCCGAGCAGGGATGCGACAGCCGGCGCGTGGTCCGCAAAGGCGTCGCGGTCCTGCTGGAACAGTCGGTCCGCGGCCTCGACCAGCACGGGTGCCGCAGAGGCGTCGAGGCGGCCGTCCCACAGACCGGGCAGCATCCGGGTCAGCCAGCGGGAGCGCAGCCCGGGTGTCGGGGTGAGCCAGGAATCGACGGCGTCCACGGAGCCGTACGCCGCCGGGCGGCCGCACCATTCCGGGTCGCACCATGCCAGTTCCGCGAGCGCCTCACCGGCCTCGCCGCCGCACAGCGTGAGGGCCTCCAGCGCCTCGTCGATCACCTCGGCGTCGGTCTCCGCGACCGGGGGCAGGAGCAGGCCGAGGGCGGCTCCCAGCGCGTCGGCCGGTTCGCCTTGCAGCCGGCGCCGCAGGTGGTCGCGCACTTCCGGGTGACCGCAGTGCAGGCCCAGGGCGAAGAGCAGCCCGAGCCTGACCGGGGCATCGGGGTCACTCTCACTGTGTGCCAGGAGCGCGCGGGCCACCTCCTCGGCGGGCGCGTACGCGTAGGCGAACACCACGGACAGGATGCGTCGCACCGCGGTGTCCGGGTGGGAGAGCCGCGCCAGAAGCGCGGGGAGCCCCGCGGTGAGGGTTCTGGACAGTTCTTCCGCCCACTCACCGACGAGCCCAAAACCCTCCGCGTCGTCCGGTATCCCGAGGTCGGCCATCAGCGCCTCGAGTGCGGCACCACTGCGGCGGCCCGGTTCGTCGAGCTCGACATCGAAGTCCCGGTAGACAACCGTCTGCCAGGCAAACGCGACGTGCGGGTCACCCATGGAGCTCATGCGCGCACCCTAGCCGTCCGGATGGACGGCAGCAGGTCATGACGTAGGACCCATGGATGAAGCCCGCACTGCCGGGGCCGACTCGCGGCGCCGGCTCGCTCCGGTCCGGTTCTGGTCGGCGCCGGTCCGGCCCCGGCTCAGGTTCCTCCTACTGCGGCTTGAAGGAACGGATCTGGTAACTGCCCTGGAGGTTGCCGCCGGCACCGGCGGGGGTGGACCCGACGCGTGCGTGGTAGTTGGTCTGTGTGTAGTACTGCACCCGATGCCTGGTGCTGTTCCAGACGGAGCGCACATTCTGTCCCCGCTGGATGAAGGAGCAGTTGTCGGCGGTGTTCGCCTTGCTGGGCTGTGACCACTGGCAACGGGTGCCCCCGCCGTTCCAGTCGCTGTAGATGCAGAAGTATCCGGAGGTGCAGCTGAAGGCCGCCGCGCGGGCGGATTCCGTAGGTGTCGCGGACGCGGTGGGCACGGTCGCCAAGGCGGCGGCCAGAGCAGCTGCGGCGACGGCGAACGAGCGGATGCGGCGCATGGTGGAACTCCTTTTCCTCGTGAGACGGCCGGAGGGGCGGGGCCGCTCCGGATCGGCTGGGAAGGATCACGCACGAGCAGGAAAGCGACGCCTGGCCGGCGCCACTCGGCGGCCGGCTGCGAAGCGTCACCAGTATGGTTCGCGGCCGTGATGCCCACTCAGGGCATTTCTGGCCTCACCAAGGGCTGTTGGAGCGCGGCGGCGTAGGTCCCCGGCGTACGCCGCACGCACCACCACTCACGCGGAGAGCACCACGACGCGGCCCGCCACAACATTCACCACCCCGGCCCGTCCCGCTCGCCCGCAGCCCCCGGTGGCGGCATTCCGGACCACAACTCCCCTGAAGCAAGCGGGCCATGGATCACGGTCGGTTCGGTATCACGGGCCGGCCTCGCGGCGTCCGCCGTGAGCCGGAAGCCGCTCGTGTCTCGCATCGCGGACGTCATGGCAGCTGAAGGTATTGCCTGTTGTGGGGGACGGCGTCCGGTATGGCCCTGGCCCCGGCCCGGCCTCGGCGCTGTGGCGCCTTTGATTGCAAGGGGCATCCGTGCAAAGGGGTGCCGCTCCCGGTGGGGGATCCGTATTGTCAGCTCGCGCCGGAGCCTTCCCTTCCGGGATTCCTGGTGGGATCCCCCACGGCCCGCGCGATACCTGGCAGTGTCTGCACCGAGGAGCAGTGGTGACACCCCTGATCGTACCGGTCATGATCATATTCGGCATATTCCTGCTCGCCATGGTGATTGTGGGCATCTGGACGTATCAGGAGACCTTGACGTTCTCCGACTTCGCTCTCGGTGGGCGTCGGCTGAGTGCGCCGCTGGCCGCGCTGTCCGCGGGGGCCAGCGATATGTCCGGCTGGCTGTTCCTGGGACTGCCAGGGGCCGTGTACGCGGCGGGGATCGGCGCCTCGTGGATCGCCGTCGGCCTGGCCGTCGGCACCTACCTCAACTGGCGGCTGGTCGCGCCGCGTCTGCGTACGTACACCGAGCTGGCAGGCGACGCCAAGACGCTCTCGGCGTACCTGGAGGAGCGGTTCGAGGACGGCAGCAGGATGCTGCGCCTGGTCTCGGCGACCGTCACCGTCGTGTTCTTCACCGTCTACGTGGCCAGCGGTCTCCTGGCCGGGGGAGTGCTGTTCGAGGGGATCTTCGGGGGCGGCTTCGAGTTCGCGCTCACCGTCTTCGCCGTGGTGATCGTCGTCTACACCGTGCTGGGCGGCTTCCGCGCGGTGAGTGTGACGCACTCGGTGCAGGCCACGCTGATGTTCTGCGCGGCCGTGGCCCTCCCCGTGATCGGCATCGGACTGCTCGGGGGATTCGGCGCGATGCACGAGGTGCTCGCCGACCAGACTCCGGCCCTGCTCGACATGGGAGCCAAGGCCCACTTCGACGGTGCCCGGTGGACGTCCGGTGAGCCGCTCGGAACGGTGGCCGTGATCTCCCTGCTCGCCTGGGGGCTGGGCTACTTCGGCCAGCCGCACATCCTGGCCCGCTTCATGAGTATCCGCAGCACCCGCGAGATCCCGCTGGCCCGCCGTATCGGTGTGGGCTGGGTGGTCGTCTGTCTGGCCGGCGCCTCGCTCGTGGGACTGGTGGGGATCGCGGCGCTCGACCAGCCGCTGGAGAACCCGGAGACCGTCTTCATCGAACTCTGCGCCCAGCTGGTCAACCCCTGGATCGCGGGCATCCTGCTGGTCGCCGTGCTGGCCGCGATCAAGTCCACCGCGGACAGCCAGCTGTTGGTCTCGGCGATGGCCCTCACCGAGGACTTCTACCGGGCGTTCGTCAAGCGGCGGGCCTCGGATGCGGCAATGGTGCTGGCGGCTCGTGTGACGGTCGTGGTCGTCGCGCTGGTGGCCTACGCCATCGCGCTCAGCGGCGGCGCCGTACTGGACATCGTCGCGTACGCCTGGGCGGGCTTCGGCGCCGCCTTCGGCCCGGTCATCCTGCTGTCGCTCTACTGGCCGCGCATGACGCGGGCCGGGGCGATGGCCGGCATCGTGACGGGGGCGGTCACCGTCGTCATGTGGAAGCAGATCGACCCGCTCCTCGGGCCGCTCCAGTCGGGCATCTACGAGATGGTGCCGGGCGTGCTCGCCGCCACCGTGGCGGCGGTGCTCTTCGGGAAGTTCGTCGGCCACCCTCCGCGCCGCACCTGGTCGGGCCCCATGGAGAGGAAGGCCACCGCGGTGCCGGTCGGCTGAGCCCGCGGTCGGCACGGCCGGCCGGCGGGCGCGGAGCCGCGCCGGCCGGGGCGGAGGGCCGGCCGCTGCGACTGCTCGTTCCGTCGCCGACCGCGGGGTGCGGCTCCGGGTGCAGGGCGCATTATGATCCGAAGAGGCTCAGCCCGTACCACGACTGGAAAAGATGTGCCTCTCCACCGTTCCTTGTCGCCCCCCGGGTTCGTACGGGTGGCGTCGTCCGCTCTTGCAGCGACGGGCATGGTCGCGCTGTTGAGCAGCTGTGCGGGGAAGGGGAACGGAGAGCCGCAGAGCGCCGGCCACACTCCGGCCGCCTCCGCCCCGGTGCGGCTGTGGCCCGAGCGGAAGCCCGCGCCGCAACCCGAGACCGGGGCGGGGGAAAACCTTCCCGCGGCCGTTCCCGGGGTGCCCCGCGTGCCGTCCGGGGACATCCGCAAGGCGAAGCTGCTCACTGTCGTCAAGGCGCAGGTAGCCGCCGGTTCCGCCCTGGGCGGCGGGCCGCAGTTCGACTCCGGCACCACGAGGAAGATCGACGCATGCGCCGCCGAGCCGGCGCACTGTCCGGTACGGAAACCCCAGTACCGCGACCTCACGGGCGACGGGAAGGACGAACTGATCGTCGGCATCGAGGCGCCGGACAAATCCCTGGCACTGTGGGTCTTCACGCTCGACCACGGAGTGGTCACCCGGATCATGGACGCCGGCGCGACTCCGCTGTCCGTGGAGGTCGCGAACGGCGATCTGATCCTTCGGGAGCCCACGGGCACGCCCGGGTACGACACCCGCACGGTCTATGCGTGGGACACCCGGACGCAGACCATGGCTCTGCGGTCAATGGAGTTCGATCAAGCGGACTCCGCCACTCCCGCCCCTGAGCGCACACGGTGAGCGTCGGCCGGCCGCGGACGCGGCTGCACCTCCCCGCCTGGACGGCGACCCTCTACTGGAAGTTCGCCGTCTTCGTCCTCGTCATGTGCTGCGTCCTCGCCACGGTGGTCGGTGTCCTGGTGCACGTCCTGGTCGGCAGGCAGACCGAGAGCCAGGCCCGCACCGCGGCCCTGTCCGAGCTGGACTCCGCCGCGGACGCGTACGTCGCCGGGGAACCCCTCGGGCGCAACGCCGCGGTGAACCCCGCGGACCTCCCCGCCTCGCTCCGCTCCATGGCACTACGGGGCGAGCGCGGCACACAGCTCGCCGACCACAAGGGCCGTCCGGCGATGTGGGCCGTCGCCCCCGCCGACGGCAAGGCGCTGGCCGTCCACATCGACTACACCCAGCGAGACGCCGCGATCCGCGGGCTGGACCGGTCCATCGTCGGCTCCTCGGCCTTTGCGATCGGCCTCACCCTCGTCGTCGGGCTGTTCGCCGTCTCCCGTATTACCCGTCGGTTGCAGCACACCGCCCAGGTGGCCCGCAGAATCAGCACCGGTGATCTCGACGCCCGGGTGGACGATCCCCGTGTCCTGCGACCCGCATATGCCCAGGACGAGGCCGCCGCGGTGGCGGCCGCACTCGACGCGATGGCCGCCACACTGCAGAGCAAGCTGCACAGCGAGCAGCGTTTCACCGCCGATGTGGCCCATGAGCTGCGCACCCCGCTCACCGGGCTGCACGTGGCGGCAGAGCTGCTGCCGCCCGGCCGCCCGACCGAGATGGTGCAGGACCGCATCCGGACCATGAGCCGGCTGACCGAGGATCTGCTGGAGATCTCCCGCCTCGATGCGGAAGTGGAGCAGGCAGACATCGAGGTGCACCAACTGGGACCGCTGGCCGAGCGTGCGGTGCTGGCCACCGGGCTGGAGGCCGAGGTCCGCATCACACGGGACGCCCGGGTGGAGACCGACCAGCGCCGGCTCCAGCGCGTGCTGGGGAACCTCGTCTCCAACGCCCACCGGCACGGCCGGCCGTCGGTGGTCCTGACCGTCGACGGCCCCGTCATCACCGTGCGGGACCACGGGGACGGCTACCCCGGCCAGCTTCTCGACCACGGCCCCCAGCGCTTCCGCAGCCAGTCCGGCAGCGGCCGCAAGACCGGCCACGGTCTCGGGCTGACCATCGCCGTGGGACAGGCCCGTGTCCTCGGTGCCACGCTGCGGTTCTCGAACGCGCCGGACGGCGGAGCCGTCGCGGAACTCGTCCTCTCGCCGCCGGGCCCCGGGCCGCGGCTCCCCCAGCCTGCGGGGGACGGCGATGCCTGAGGGCTGTCCCGTAATCCCTGGCGGGCGCACGACGACAGCTACGGCACCTCGCCGCGTTGTCGGAACATCCGGATACACCCAGTATCCGGACGTCCCTCCGCCTTGCGATGCACCGCATCTGACGCCGTGCGCTGATCCACCAGGGATTACGGGACAGCCCTTAGAAAACGGCGTCATTCGCCCGCTCGGCCCGGGTGCCCGTGGCGCACGGGCGCGGTCGGCCGTCGGAGTGTCCACGCCTGAGCGACAAGCGCAGAATGAAGAGAGCCGCCCTGCCGTCCGGCGGGCGGACCGGCCACTTTGCGCGGCGGGTGGAAGGGAAAGCCGGTGCCATCAGATCGGCCGAGCGACGAGAAGGCCCGTGGTCCGCTCTGGTCCGAGCCCGGATCACTGCTGGAACATGTGGCCGTCGCCGTGTTCGGCATCGATGACGCCAACCGGATCTGCTACTGGGGCCCTGGCGCCCAGGAACTCTTCGGCTACCACGCCGCGCAGGCGCTGGCGAAGCCCGGCGCCCTCCTCCTGCCGGGACCGCCGGGGGGAGGCCCCGACGCATGCACCCGCATGGCAGAGCGGGGCCGGACCCTGGGGTACTGGCGTGGCCGTCTGCACGCCACGCATCAGGACGGCACGGTCTTCGACTGCGGGTTCCGTGTCTTCCCGGTGACCGGCGTCGCCGGACGTTCGGTGGTCATGGCCCTGGCGAGCCGTGGCGACGAGCTGGACCGGGTGAAGACCAACCTCGCCTTCCTCGACTCCCTCTTCGAGACCTGCCCCATAGGCCTGGCCATGTTCGACGAGGAGCTGCGTTACCTCCACCTCAATCAGGCGCTCGCCGATATGAACGGGCTCCCCATCGAGGAGCACCTCGGGCGGCGCCTCGCCGAGATCATGATCACCTCGGACGGCGGTGAGTACGAGCGCATGCTGCGTGCAGTCGTCGCGGAGGGCAGGCCGGTGGCGGGGGTGCGGGTGGGGATGCGCACCCGGGGCCACCCGGACCGGGACAGGGTTTTGTCGGTGAGCTTCTTCCCGCTCACCCAGGCCGTGGGCACGCGCCAGGGAGTGGGCGGTCTGCTGGTGGACGTGACCGACCGGGAGCAGGCCATCGTGGAGGCAACCGCCACCCGTCAGCGGCTGGCGCTGCTGGACCGGGCGTCCGCCCGGATCGGCACCACCTTGGATGTGAAGGTCACGGCCCAGGAGCTGGTCGAAGCCGCGGTTCCGGACTTCGCCGACGCAGCCGTCGTGGAACTCGTGGAGTGGATGGACGAGAGCACGGCGTTCGACCCGGCCCTGCCGGTGAACACCCGCCGAATCGCCTCCGGCACCGTCCTGCCCCCTCCCGCGACGGAGGTGGTGAGCGGGCTGGAAACCGTGCACTACGCGCCGGGCTCCGCCATCCACCGGATGCTGCGGACCGGCCGCCCGATCTGCGTACCGGTGAACCAGGAGTTCATGGTCGGGACCGTGCTCAACGACGCGCGCGCCCGGTTGCTGGCCGACAGCGGCCTGGACTGCCTCCTCCTCGCCCCGCTCATCGCCCGGGGCACGGTTCAGGGCATCGCCGTATTCGGCCGTTCCGCTGCCAGACCGACCTTCACGGAGGAGGACCTCAGCCTGGCCGGCGAGCTCGCTTCCCGGGCGGCGCTGTGCCTGGACAACGCGCGGCTGTACAGCCGGGAGAGAAACATCGCGCTCACGCTCCAACGGGCCCTGCTCCCCAGCTCTCTGGTGACCGGCCCGTACATGGACATCGCGCACCGCTACCTCCCCGGCAGCCGCGTCACCGAGGTCGGCGGCGACTGGTACGACGTGATCCCGCTGCCCGGCCACCGAGTTGCCGTGGTCGTCGGTGACGTGATGGGGCACGGTGTGTCGGCCGCCGCGGCCATGGGCAGGCTGCGGATCGCTGCCAAGGCGCTGGCCCGGCACGACCAGGAACCGGACGAGCTGCTCACCGAACTCGACCAGTGCGCCGACGAGGCCGGCATCGAACTCGCCACCTGCCTCTACATCCGCTACGACCCCACCACCGGCCGCACCCGGATCGCCAGCGCCGGCCACCCTCCGCCCCTCGTCCTCCGCCCGGACGGCCGGACCCAGCTCATCGACGAAGTGCTGGGGGTCCCGCTCGGCGTCGGTGGCTGTCCCTTCCGAACGACGGAGATCGAGCTGCCCGACGCCGCCACCCTCGTCCTGTATACCGACGGTCTCATCGAGGCACGGGGCCACGACATCGACGAGGGGCTGAACGCACTCCGTACGGAACTGGGCCGGCCGGTGGACTCCTTGGAGGCCATGGCAGACGGCATCCTCGCGCGCCTCGTACCGCGCTCCCCGAGCGACGACACGGTCCTGCTGCTCGCCCGGGTGCACCGTATGCAGCGGTGACGGCGCGCGGCGACAGCAAGCCGGAACCGGCCAGATCCCGGACCACCCACGCGACTCCTGACAGCCCACGCTGACCTCGCCGGTGCTCGTGCGGCAGGCCCCGGCGCCGGCTGCTGTCCGCCCCGGCGCCTACTGCCGCCCGCCCCGCGCTCCGCGTCGAGGGTCAGTCCGCGCGGCCGGTGGCCGCCACCGTCACGCCCAGACCGATCATGGCGAAGCCACCCGCACCGCCGATCATCGACAGACGGCGTTCGGAACGCGCGAACCAGTGGCGGGCCGCCGAGGCCGTCAGCCCCCATACCGTGTCCGTGATCAGGCCGATGCAGATCGGGACCAGGCCCAGAGTGAGCATCTGCGCGGGCAACCCGCCTGCCGCATGATCCACGAACTGGGGAAGTACGGCGGCGAAGAACACGATGCCTTTGGGGTTGGTGACGCCGACCAGGATGCCGTCGGCGATCGTCCGCAGATCGCCGCGGGCAAGCTGTCCGGACTTGTCCACGGCGCCCATCTTCATGTCCTTGCGGTGCCGGAACGCTTGGACTCCGAGGAAGACAAGGTAGGCCGCGCCGGCCAGTTTCACGGCGAGAAAGACCGCGACGGACTGTTCGACCAATGACCCGAGACCGAGCGCCACGGCGGCCACCAGCAGATAGGAGCCCAGCACATTGCCCAGGACCGTCGCCAGTGCTGTGCGGCGGCCGTGCGCCAGAGCCCGGCCGATCACGAACAGCACACTTGGCCCCGGAATCACGATCACCAGCAACGACATCGCCGCAAACGCAAGCAGCCGGTCGGTCGACACCATGTCTCTCACCTCGGCGACCATTGAATCAGCTGAAACTCGATTCCCCACCTTCTCGTCCGTCGACCGTCCAGGGAGGAGGGGAGGAGCGGCCGGGCGGGACGCTCCTCCCCTCCGGGGTCAGCAGGCGCCCAGGTCCTGCCAGACTCCCGAGCCGCCGGTGGAGGGCGTCTCGCCCTGCGTCCACCACTTGGCCTTCCAGGTGCGGCCGTTGTACGAGACCGTGTCGCCGCCCCCGTAGACGGTGCCGGTGTCGTAGGCGGCCGCGGTGCAGCCGCCGTTGCCGGGCGGGGTGGTGGGTGGCGGTGTGGTGGGCGGAGTGGCCCCGGCGAACTTCACCGAGTACTTGGTGAAGTCGTACGCGCCCTGGGGCACGCTGCTACAGGTTCCGGAGGTCCTGCCGTTGTTGTCCGGCGGGGAGCACTGGCGGTCCCGGTTGACGGACCAGTTCGTGAAGCGTGCCATGTGGTGGGCGGTCGCGAAGTCCAGCACCGTCTGGAAGTCCGCCTGGGTGAAGTATTCGCCGGTGTCGCTGCGGCCGTTCATCTGCGAGATGCCCTCGTGGGCGTAGGCGGTGGCTTCGTCCCAGCCGAAGGTGGCGCGCAGGACGGCGTTGAAGTTGGTCAGGGCGGCCGTCTGTGCGGCAGCACCGTTGAAGCCACCGTCGAACGGCATGATGGAGAAGTTGTCCGGGGTGAAGGACTGGGACTTGGCCTCGTTGAGCATCTGCTTGCCGAACCAACCGGTGCCGTCGGCGGTTCCGGCCGTGGTGATGGAGAGGTAGATGCCGGGGTTCTTCTGCTGGAGGATCTTGGCGGCCCCGATTTCGTTGTGGATGGCGGCGGCGTTCTCGTACTCCGGCTCCTCCAGGTCGAAGTCGAGCGCCTTGAGACCGTACTTGTCGACGACCTGCTGGTATGCGGCAGCGGTTGCCTCGGGGGTGCCGCAACTCTGGCCGAGCTTGGTGCCGCCGTATCCGCCGATGGAGGCCGAGACGTCTCCGCCCTTGGCGCGGATCGCGGATATCGCGCCGGCCACCGCGGTGTCCGAACCCACCGGGCTGGTCCCGCCCCAAGTCGGCGTACAGCCACCGCCGTTCGGCGCCAGGACGAAGGCGAGCTGGAACGCCTTGAGGCCGGTGGCGTCCATCACCGCTCCGGCATCCGGCGGGTCGTTGTCGAGCGGCATGAGGTAGGGCGCCGCGGCGTACCAGTTGCTGCCCACGGCGTGTGGTGCCGCGGTGGCATCGGGGCGGTGGCCGGCGGCGATAGCCGCGCCGGCCGCCGAGAGTGCGAGGCAGGCCGCTGAGACGACGGCGGCGACAGTTCTGACGTGACGAGGCGGCACATGCCCTCCCGCGAAGCGTATTTGGTTCAGACCAATTGCCCGCCAGGGTGAATCGCTCGCCATGGGCGCGTCAAGGCTTTGGGCTGAACCGGCGCGGAAAGCCAACTCGCTCCACTTGAGGGGGTGTTGGGGTCGGCTTCCCCGCCGCCGGGTCGGCCGCGGTCGTCGTCCCCGCGGCCTTCGGCGTGATCGGCTGTATGCGGAGGTTGCCCGTCGGGTGCGCTCGGTCCGCGTTCGCCGTGGCCGACGTGTCCGCTCCGTCTCGCAGGGGAGGGCTGCTCGGTCACTGGAGGTGCGGCCGGGCTGCCGGAGGGCTTACCGGGCCGCTGCTGCCCTATCGGGCCGTCGGCGCCCGGGGCCGCCGGCGGTCACAGCGCCACGATCACGGCGTATGCGATGAAGAACGCGGCGCAGAGCACGACGACGATGCCGAGGATGACGACCGGGCCCGTGGCCCAGCCCCGTGTCTGCTTGTCGCGGGGGCCGGTCTCCGCCCCCGTGCTGCCCTCGCCGGGCGGCGTTTCCTCGGGCGGTACGCCACCCGGGGGCACGTCGGGGGTGCGGTGCGGGTCCGGGTCGGAATATTGAGCGCTCATACCGACAGTTTGCCCGATTTCGACCGAATTGGTTGCTCCGACCCGTCGCCTCGCCGGTCAGCGGTCGGCGATGTCCTCGCGGAGGCCGTCGGAGAACTCCCACCACGACAGGGGGAGCCAGTCCCCGTGCACAAATGCATCGACAGTGGCGCCGCGACCGCGGACGGTAACCGTCGTTCCGGGCGGGTACGAGGTGCCGGACAGGCCGAGCACGGGGACGAGCAAGGTCCCGAGCCGCTGAGCTGCCATGTGTCGCCCTTCCTCTCGTTTCTCGGTGCGACATTGCGATACCCGTAGTGGATATGCGCTCTCACATTACCGGCTTGCCCCGCCCGGTAGACCGGAGAATCATGAGTGATAGGTCACGTTAAAAGTGGAGAAATGCGCGTGCTCTTCGCCGAGCGGGAGGTGGCAGCACATGAAAGGCGTCGTCTACAAAGGGCCGTTCACCGTGGCGGTCGAGAATGTCGAGAGGCCCAGCATCCAGCACCCCAACGAGGTGATCGTAAGAGTCACCTCCACGGCGATCTGTGGCTCGGACCTGCATATGTACGAGGGGCGTACGGCGGCCGAGCCGGGCATCGTGTTCGGTCACGAGAACATGGGAATCATCGAGCAAATCGGCCAGGGCGTCACCTCCCTCAAGGAGGGCGACCGTGTGGTCATGCCCTTCAATGTCGCCTGTGGGTTCTGCATGAATTGCGTCGAGGGATTCACCGGATTCTGCCTGACCGTCAATCCGGGATTTGCGGGCGGCGCTTACGGCTATGTCGCCATGGGGCCCTGGGAGGGCGGCCAGGCGGAATACCTTCGCGTTCCCTACGCCGACTTCAACTGCCTGAAGCTGCCGCCGGGAAACGAGCACGAGACCGACTTCATCCTGCTCGCCGACATCTTCCCCACCGGCTACCACGGCTGTGAACTCGCCCAGGTACGCCCGGGCGAGAGCGTCGCGGTGTACGGCGGCGGGCCGGTCGGGCTCATGGCCGCCTACTCGGCCCTCCTGCGCGGAGCGTGCAAGGTCTTCGTCGTGGACCGGGTTCCCGAGCGGTTGGAGAAGGCCCGGGAGATCGGCGCGGTTCCGGTCAACTTCTCCGAGGGCGACCCGGTGAAGCAGATCAAGGACCAGACGAAAGGCATCGGCACGGACAAGGGCGTGGACGCCGTCGGCTATCAGGCGATGGCGCACGGCGAAACCCGCGAGGAACCGGCGACCGTCCTGAACTCGCTGGTCGACACGGTCCGGGCCACCGGTGCCCTCGGCATACCGGGCCTGTACGTTCCGGCCGACCCGGGAGGCCCTGACGAGCAGGCCAAGCGGGGCATGCTCCTCGTATCGATCGGCAAGCTCTTCGAGAAGGGGCTGCGGATGGGGACGGGGCAGTGCAACGTGAAGCGCTACAACCGGCACCTGCGCGACATGATCATCGAGGGCCGGGCGAAGCCGAGCTTCGTCGTCTCGCACGAACTCCCGCTGGACCAGGCCCCCGCGGCATACGACAAGTTCGACAAGCGCATCGAGGGCTACACGAAGGTCGTCCTGCATCCGTAGACCTGGCGGCCGCGCCGCTTCGACGCGCGGCTGCGACGGGCCGGTCCCTGCCAGGACCGGCCCGTCATGCTGATCCACTGCCACTGCCACTGCCACTGCCACTGTCCCTGCCATGCCCGCCCTCGTGGGCAGATGTGGGACCCGGACCCGGCACCCAGGCCGGCTCTGTCTGAACCCATGACGACGGGGTACGCGAGCTCCACTGGTCCACAGAAAGGCGGAGGTCGTGTCCGAGCCGAACGAGTTGAACGTCGAAGTGAACGTCACCGAGCCGGAGGTGGCGGTGGTGACCGTCTCGGGGGATCTGGACGGCGAGACCGGGACCTCCCTGCACCACCATCTGGCCAACCAGATCGTGCACGGCAGGCGGTATCTCGTGCTGGACCTGCGAGCCGTGCCGTTCATGGACTCCTCGGGGCTGAACATCATCATCCGCGCGTCCAACGAGACCAAGCGTCTCGACGGGAGCCTGCACCTCGCGGCGGTGTCCGATGTCGTGCTGCGGCTGCTCGACCTGACCGGGATCAGCGTGACCACCCCGGTCCACGCGAGCCCCGAGGACGCTCTCGCCGAGATCGCGTCACGGCAGGCGGCCGAGCCCGAGCCGGCGGAAGGCTTCCACCCCGCGCAGCGCTGACCTTGCCTGCCGTATGGCATTTGGAGCCCAGATCTGCCCACGGCCTGTCCGTGCCTGCCCCAGGCGCAATGGGCGGTAGCGGTAGTTGAGTGACCCAGGAGTGTGATGGTGACCACGAACCGTGGTGCCGAAGACGCGAGGAGGGACCGTGCCGCGCGGTCGCAGCACCCGGCGGCAGGCCCCCCGCTCCGCTCTTTCCGTCAGATGGCGGTGGGAGGGCTTCTTGTCCTTGCCGCCTGCCTGGTGGTGCCGGCGCTGCTGACGTCGCCCTGGTGGTGGCTGCCGGCCCTGGTCCTCATGGCGCTCGGTGTGCTGGGCGTAGCGGACCTGACGCAGCGTCGGCACTCGGTGCTGCGAAACTACCCGGTCATCGGGCATCTGCGTTTCGTACTGGAGTCGCTGCGGCCGGAGTTGCAGCAGTACTTCATCGAGCGCAACTTCGACGGGCGGCCCTTCGACCGTGATGTGCGCACCCTCGTCTACGAGCGGTCCAAGGGCACCGAGGCGGAAGAGCCGTTCGGCACCGAACGCGATGTCTACGAGGACGGCTACGAATTCTTCGTCCCGTCCATGGCTCCCGGGCCGGTTCCCAAGGAGCCGCCGCGGGTCCGCGTCGGCGGTCCCGACTGCACCCAGCCCTACGACATGGCGCTGCTGAACGTCTCGGCGATGAGTTTCGGGTCCCTGTCGGCCAACGCGATCCTGGCCCTGAACAGGGGAGCCGCCATGGGCGGATTCGCCCATGACACCGGTGAGGGCGGACTGTCCGAGTACCACCTGCGCCCCGGTGGCGACCTGGTGTGGGAGCTGGGTACCGGCTACTTCGGCTGCCGGACCGCCGAGGGTGGTTTCGACGCGTCGGAGTTCGCCCGCAAAGCGGCTCACGAGCACATCAAGTGCGTGTCGCTGAAGCTCTCCCAAGGCGCGAAGCCGGGCATCGGCGGTGTGCTGCCGGGAAACAAGGTCACGGCCGAGATCGCGCGGGTGCGCGGGGTGCCGCAAGGCCGGACGGTGATCTCCCCGCCGTACCACCAGGTGTTCTCCACCCCACGTGAACTCGTCACCTTCCTCGCGAAGATGCGTGAGCTGGCGGGTGGCAAGCCCACGGGGTTCAAGCTGTGTGTCGGCTCCCGGCGGCAGTTCCTCGCGGTCTGCAAGGCCATGCTGCAAGAAGGTGTGACACCCGACTTCATCATCGTGGACGGGGCGGAGGGCGGAACAGGAGCCGCGCCTTTGGAGTTCGCCGATCACCTGGGCGCCCCGCTGACCGAGGGGCTGATCACCGTGCACAGCGCGCTGGTCGGCTGCGGGCTGCGGGACCGCATAAAGATCGGCGCGAGTGGCAAGGTGGCCACCGGCGCCGATGTCGTCAAGCGCCTCCTGCACGGCGCGGATTTCACCAACGCGGCCCGCGCCATGATGATGGCCGTCGGCTGCATACAGGCGCAACGCTGCCACACCAACACCTGTCCCGTCGGAGTGGCGACCCAGGACCCGCGCCGTGCGCGCGCCCTCGACGTGGACGACAAGTCCGCCCGCGTCCACAGGTTCCAGCGGGCCACGCTGGAGAGCGCCCTGCAGATGATGGCCGCCATGGGCGTCCAGCACCCGGGCGAGCTGCGCCCCCACATGCTGCGCCGCCGTATCGGCCCTGCCACGGTCCGCTCGTACGAGGACCTGTACGACTGGCCCGCCCCGGGAGAGCTGCTGGCCGAGCCGCCGCGTGACTGGGCCGTGGACTGGGCCGCGGCCGACCCCGACCATTTCAGTGTCTGAGAAAGGACCCTTATCCATGGCGCGCACCGTCGCTCACGTCCTCGTCGATTCGCTGGCCCAGCTCAAGGTCCGGCAGGTCTTCGGAGTGGTCGGGGACGCCCTCAACCCCCTGACCGACGCCCTCTCACGATCCGACGACCTGGAATGGGTCGGTTGCCGCCACGAGGAGGCCGCGGCCTTCGCGGCCGGAGCCCAGTCCCAGCTGACCGGCACCCTGGGCGTGTGCATGGGGACCGTCGGACCGGGTTCGGTGCATCTCCTCAACGGCCTCTACGACGCGGCGAAGAGCCATACCCCGGTTCTGGCCATCGCCGGACAGGTACCACTGGCCGAGATGGGCAGCGATGCCTTCCAGGAGGTGGACAACGACCTGCTGTTCCGCGATGTCGCCGTCTACCGCGCGACGATCACCGCACCCGACCAGCTGCCCGTGATGCTGGAGAACGCGGTGCGCGCGGCACTGGCACGCAAGGGCGTGGCGGTACTGACGGTGCCCGCGGACCTCGGCGACCGGGAGGTTCCGCACGACCGCGCGCCGCGGTTCTCCCTGCCGCCCTCCAGCAGCCGGCCCGACGATCCGGTGCTCGACGAGGCCGCCGGGGTCCTGAACGCGGCTGAGCGGGTCACGCTGCTGGTGGGCGCCGGCGCCCGGCACGCGCGCACGGACGTGCTGGAGCTCGCCGAACGGCTGGCCGCGCCGATGGTGCTCACCCTGAAGGCCAAGGAAGGCTTCGAGGGCGACAACCCGTACCAGGTCGGCCAGACCGGGCTGATCGGCAACCCGGCGGCGGCCAAGGCCCTGGACGACGCCGAAGTGCTGGTGCTGCTCGGCACGGACTTCCCGTACCGGGAGTGGTATCCGTCCGGCAAGAAGGTCATCCAGGTCGACCTCGCGCCCGAGCACATCGGCCGCCGGGTCCCCGTGGACGTCGCCCTGGTGGGCGATGTCGGCCCCACCGTGCGTGGCCTGCTAGGCCGGCTGACCGGGCAGCCGGGGACATCCCACCTCGACCGGGCCAGGGACCGGTTCGACAAGTGGTACCGCTCTCAGCTCAAGCTCACCGTTCCCGATCACGACCAGGGACTGATCGGCAAGGCGCGCTCCACCCTGGACAACCGTGACCATCTGATCCGGCCCGAGGCGCTGGCCAGGGCAGTCGACGAGGCAGCGGCCGACGACGCCGTCTTCACCTCGGACACGGGTATGGCCACCGTGTGGCTCTCCCGCTTCATCCAGATGCGGGGGGAACGCAGGCTGCTGGGTTCCTACAACCTCGGCTCGATGGCCAACGCGATGCCCCAGGCCCTGGGAGCACAGTTCCTCGACCGGGACCGGCAGGTGGTCGCGTTCTGCGGTGACGGTGGGCTGAGCATGCTGCTCGGCGATCTGATGACCCTGCGCACCTACCGGCTGCCGGTGAAGCTCGTGGTCTTCGACAACCGCCGGCTGGGCATGGTGAAACTGGAACAGGAACAGGCGGGCCTGCCGGAGTTCGGTACCGAGCTGGACAACCCCGATTTCGCCGCGGTGGCCAGGGCGCTCGGCATCACGGGCATCCGCGTCACCGACCCCGTCGACCTCACCGACGGCGTACGCGAGGCGTTCGACACCGAGGGCCCCGTGCTGCTGGACGTGCTCACCAATCCGGACGAGATCTCCCTGCCTCCCCAGCCAACGGCGAAGCAGGGCTGGGGCTTCGCCATGGCGAAGGCCAAGGAGTTCCTCCGCAGCGAGGGGGACAACAACTGATCCCCTCCGATTCCGCTCGATTCCGCAGCAGCGGCGAACGCTGCGTGGCGGGGCACTAGCGTGTGGCGAGCCGCTCCAGCAGGGCGGCGCTCCGTGCCAGCAACACCCGCTCCTCATCCGTGAGTTCGGCCTCGATGGCCTGCGCGAGCCAACCGGCCCTGCGGCCGCGCTCGGCTTCGAGCGCGGCCCGGCCCGCGTCCGACAGCTCGACCAGCGACTTGCGGCCGTCCGTGGGGTGCGCCCGGCGCGTGATCAGGTTCTGTTCCATGAGCAGCCCCACCGCCCGTGCCATCGACTGGGGGCGTACGCGCTGATCGGTGGCGAGGTCGCTGGTGGTCATGGCGCCGTTGCGGTCGAGTGCACCGAGCACGGCGGCCTGGCCCAGCGGGATGCGGTCCTCGTGTTTGACGCGTCGGGTGAGCTTGCCCATCGCGGTGCGCAGTTCGACGGCGATGGCGGCGGCTTCCGAGGTGGGCATAGGGCACTTTACCCCGATGGCCGGCAAAGCCGTGTCCCTGACCTGCACAGCAATGCTGTACAGCAAAACTGAGCAGCATTGCTGTAGGGTTTGGCGTTGTCGGGTTCAGCGCCAGCGTTGTCGCAGCCGGGCCACGGCACACGACAACGGGAAGGAACGCCCATGTCCGCACAGGCAGTCGGAACCGTCGACGCCGCCATCGAGACCGTCACCGCCCGCCGGATCATCGACAGCCGGGGCAACCCCACCGTCGAGGTCGACGTTGTCCTGGCGGACGGGTCCCCGGGGCGCGCGGCTGTCCCCTCCGGTGCCTCCACCGGTGCCCGGGAGGCCGTGGAACTGCGCGACGGGGACTCCGCGCGCTGGCACGGCAAGGGCGTCGACCGCGCGGTGGCCCACGTCAACGGGGAGATCGCGGTGGCCGTGCGCGGCCGGGACGCGGCGGACCAGGCGGGTCTCGACGCCGCGCTGGTCGCCCTCGACGGCACCGCCACGAAGTCCCGGCTCGGCGCCAACGCGATCCTCGGCGTCTCCCTCGCCGCCGCCAAGGCCGCCGCGGCGGCCCACCGCCAGCCCCTCTACCGCTACCTCGGCGGCGCCGACGCCCATCTCCTGCCGCTGCCGATGATGAACATCGTCAACGGCGGCGCCCACGCCGACAATCCGCTGGATTTCCAGGAGTTCATGATCGCGCCCGTGGGCGCGGCCACCTTCGCCGAAGCCGTCCGCATGGGCAGCGAGGTCTTCCACACCCTGCGTCGCGATCTGCTGGCCGCCGGGCACTCCACGGGCGTCGGCGACGAGGGGGGCTTCGCGCCCGCGCTACGGACCGCTGAGGAGGCTCTCGACTTCGTGCTGACCGCCATCGAGCGCACCGGCTACCGACCCGGTACGGACATCGGCCTGGTCATGGACCCGGCGTCGTCGGAGTTCTTCCGCGACGGGGTGTACGACTACGCGGGCGAGGGGGTGCGCCGCACCCCCTCCGAGAACGCCGACTACCTGGCCGGGCTCATCGACGCCTACCCGGTCGTCTCCATCGAGGACCCGATGGCGGAGAACGACCTGGACGGCTGGCGCGAGCTGACCTCCCGCGTCGGCGACCGCTGTCAGCTCACCGGCGACGACGTGTTCTGCACCAACGAGACGCTGCTGCGCGAGGGCATCCGCACCGGCGTCGGCAACTCGGTCCTGGTCAAGGTCAATCAGATCGGGACCCTGACCGAGGCGCTGGCCGCGGTGGCCACGGCCCACCAGGCGGGCTGGACGGCTGTCATGTCGCACCGCTCGGGCGAGACGGAGGACACCACCATCGCGGATCTGGCGGTGGCGACCGGCTGCGGTCAGATCAAGACCGGCTCGCTCTCCCGCTCCGACCGCACGGCGAAGTACAACCAACTGATCCGGATCGAAGAGGAGTTGGGCGGTTCGGCGCGCTTCGCGGGCCGCTCCGCACTGCGCCGGGCGTGAACAGCAGGCAGAGGTAGGGACCACGCGGGCCCCCAGATCGATCGGGGGCCCGCTCGCGTGCCGGGAAGACTTGCTGGGCGGCGAGCCCGAAGTCATCGTCTGCAGGGACGCATTAGGGCCGCTCAACCTGATGCCCCACCCTGGAAAGCAGTGGGCGGAGCGGGGTGGCAAGCACAAGGACCCCGACCGCGAGCCACGCCGCAGGCGGCGGGCCACCTACCACCGCCATGGCGGAGTGCGGCACCTGTTCGCCGCCTGCGCTAACTGCACCCTCGACGGCACCGACCACGCCGACCACACGAAGCAGGGCAACATGATCCGCGGCTACATCATCTGGCGAAACCGTCACGCCGACGACCGGCGCCTACGCACCGTCGTCGACAGGGCGAACGTGGCCTGACGCGGCACTAGCGCTTCTGAGCTCTGTACCGCTTGAGAAGGGCGGTGATCTTCTCGTGGTCCCCCTTGCCGTTCAGTTCGCCGAGGAGATCGTCCGGGCAGAGTTCGTAGTGATCGCCCCACCACCGACGTCCTCGGTTGTCCCAGATTCGGTAACCACCCGGCACTCCTCTGGCCACGTACCGCCGCCTGCTCACGATGCCCCCCGACCCGTGCACCTGTGTCGCCCCACCTGCACGCTTCCTCCCAGCGCCGGCAACGACCGAACCATAGCGCGCGGCCGACGCGAGCCGGTTTGGGCGTTGAGGTGCAGATCAGTCCACGTCCACGTCCATGTCCGCGGGCAGGGGCGGCAGGCGGAGGTGGGCAAGGTCTGCGGGAGCCGGGCTGGTGTGGGGCCACAAGGGGGTGATGCCGGCCTCGGCCGCCGCGGGGGCATCGGTCAGGCGCATGCGCTCACGCAGCCTGCCGTAGAAGTCGGTCGGTCCGAGCCGCACGACGCGCAGGCGCTGCGGAGCCGCGTAGATGCCGATCCAGTCCCCGGGATCCAGGACGCCGCGCAACTGGCCGTCGACGCTCACCGCCGCGCGGCCGGAGTGCCCCAGGACGCGTAGGGCGACGGCCTCGTCGGGGGCGGCGACCACCGAGCGGTTGAAGGTCATGTGCGGGGCGACCGGGGTGAAGACGATGGCGTCGGCCGCGGGGGAGATGACAGGGCCGCCGGCGGCGAAGCTGTAGGCGGTGGATCCGGTGGGGGTGGCGACCAGGACGGCGTCGGCGGAGTAGGAGGCGAGGAGCCGGCCAGAGAGGTACACGCCGAGGGAGACCTGCCGGTCGCGGGCCAGTTTCTCCAGGACGATGTCGTTGAGTGCCGTCACGTTCAGGGCCACCCCCCAGTCCAGGGCGACGGCACACTCGGGACGTACCAGGGGAGGCGGGAGCGCGGGACCCCGGCCGTAGCGCAGGAGGGCTTCCATCCCCACAGGGAGCCCCAGCGGCCGGGACGCCCGCATCGTCAGCATCAGACGGGTCTCGATATCCACCTCGCCGCGGTGAACGGAGTCCAGCGCGCATTCCACGTCGTCGGCCGGGACTTCGGTCAGGAAGCCGAGGGTCCCCAGGTCGACACCGAGGACCAGCGCGTCGTTCTGCGCGGCCAGGCGGGCTCCGCGGAGGAAGGTGCCGTCCCCGCCGAGCGTGACGATCAGGTCGGGGCTGCCGGCGGCCTCGACCTCCTCCCGTGCATCCCGCCGTTGCTCGTCCTGGCTCCACACGTCGATGGCGACGCAGCCGACACCCTCGCGTACGCACCACTGCCGGACGACGTCGGCGGCCGTCACGGCGTCAGGGCGCCCTCCGTGGACGACGATGCCCACCCGTTGCACGCTCATGCAGCCTCCTCTCCCTCTGGGCTCCCGGTTCGCGCCTCGGCACGGGAACACCCGGCCGGGACGGCTGCGCGCGTCCCGGCAACCGACCGGATGACACGGGGCACCGTGACCGCCCCCCTCAACAGTGCCCCGTTTGGGGGTATCTGTGCGCATTCACATGGCATCTTAACGGGGCGACATGATCTCCACGGGTGTGCCGAACCGTTCTCGCGAACAGGGTTCCCCGGCCCGCCCCTGAAGGGCGAGATCGACATCCCTGCGCCCCGTCGCCTCGGCGGCCGGCCCTCACCCGCACAAGGCGGCGTCGACGGCGGCCAGGACATCGGCGGGGCCCTGTTTGACGGGCGCCTGGTCGGCGGTGGCGGCGATCGTGACGGCGCGGCCGTCATCGGTGACACCGGTGCGCGTGTTGTAGCCGGGGATGTCACCGCCATGGCCCCACATCAGCCCGCCGCAGCTCAGCGGGGTGCTGACCACGCCCAGCCCGTACCGGGCACCGGGCCACAGACCGGCGGGGACGGTGGTGCGCATCTGGGCGAGCTGCGCGGGTTCGAGGAGCTTGCCGGCGGAGAGGGCGGAGAAGAAGCGGCTCAGGTCGCCCGGGGTGGAGACCACCTGTCCGGCGGCCCAGGCCCAGGAGGGGTCCATCTCCGTGATGTTCTTCAGCGGCGCTCCGGGCTTCGTCGCGTAGTAGCCCTCTGGATGGGCTTCCCGGATGCCCTCCTCGCCCACGCCGGGGAAGTAGGTGTGGCGCAGCCCGATGCGGTCGATGACCCGGTGGGTGATCTGCTCGGCCAGCGGGCGGCCGGTGACCTTCTCGATGAGCAGACCGGCCAGGAGGTAGTTGGTGTTGCTGTACTCCCAGTCGGCCCCCGGAGCGAACCTCGCCTTGTGTGCCAGCGCCAGGTCGAGCAGGGCGCGGGGCTGGACGTAGGTGTGGCGCTCCTTGCCGACGAGGTCTCCGGTGAAGTCGGTGTAGTTGGGCAGTCCGCTGGTGTGCTGGAGCAGCTGACGTACCGTGATGCGACGACCGTCGATGCCCTCGCCCCGCACCAGGTGCGGCAGGTACTCCTCGATGGGGGCGTCGAGAGCGACCTTGCCTTCGCCGACCAGTTGCAGGACGACCGTGGCGGTGAAGGTCTTGGTGTTGCTCCCCGCCCGTACCTGCCCGTCGGCCGGCACCTTCGCCCCGGTCCTCAAGTCCGCGACACCGGCGGTGTAGTGATGGGTGCGCCCGTGACGGTCGACGGCGGCGGCCAGGGCAGCCGGGTACCTGTCGTTGTGGACCAGACGGTCCAGACCGCGCTGCACGACGTCACCGGAGTCGCGTGCCTGTGCCGCTGACGTCGTCAGAGTGGCGCCCACGGCCAGCGCGGCAGCCGTCACGACCGCCGTCGTGATCAACCGCCGTGGCCTGGGCGACGACGTGCGAACTCGCCGCAGTTGAGGAGAACGATCGGGCATGGAAACCCTCCTGGTACGCCCTGCGAGGCATGACGGAAATCCGGACTCGTTCAGCCTGCGTGCTCGATCTCCCCCTCATCGATCCGGGCAGCGGGCCCATGCAAAGTAGGGATAACCCCCGGCACTTGGGCAGCCGGCACGCACATCACGCGCCCGGTCCGCATCGACGTCGCCGGCTGCACGGTCCGTAAGGGCCGGTCCTCGCTCGCCGGCGTCAGCGGCTTCGGTCAGCGGCTTCGGTCACCGGCCGAGGCCAGGCCCAGCCAGGTGTGCGGGTTGCCCTCCCAGCACCAACCGAGCTTCGGGGCACCCTTGCTGATCCACAGGGCCGGGACCCTGCGGTCCCCGAAGCGGGTGCCACCGAGCGAGAAGCACTTGTTCTTGGCCAGTGCCTGGGGGTATTGGGTGACGAATGCTATGCCCTCCTCCATGGTGAGCGGGGTACGGCCGCGCTCCGCGATCGCTGCCAGGGCGTCCTGGGGGGCGGCATTGCAGAATTCCTCGCCGCGGTCCATGTCGAATGCTGCGTACACCTCGCCTTCGGGGAGCGCCAGTTCCTCGAGCGAGACGAACCTTTCCAGCTCGCCCGGGGCGTAGAAGCGCTCGATGACTCCGGGCTTCTGCTTTCCCGCGAGGGTGGTCAGCGGCACGGACTCCTCAAGGGGTACGAGCGCCCTGGTCACCACCAGGAGGAACGGCACCCGACCCTCGCTCGGCGGTTTCAGCGTCGCCGCCCGTGTGAGAACGGGCGCGCGCAGCGGTTCGACCAGAGTGCGGAACGCGGTCTCCGTCATCCCGGCGAGGGCGGGGTAGCCCTTGTCGACAAGTGTCGTGACCTGGCGGTCGAACTCCGAGCCGGCATCGAAATCGGTCATGTGAGGCCTTCCTGGGAACGGCGGGACGGGACGGAGAATGACGGGACGTCAGCGGGCGTACCTCGGCGGGGCGTTGGCCGGACGGAACTGGCCTCCGTGTCCGGCGGTGGGCGGCAGTCCGCGCTCCGGACGGCTGGGCCGACGGCTCGGTGCGGCGTTCTTGCGGTCGGGGGCCGCGGCCAAGTCGATCTTGCGTGATGGGGGCATCGCTGCCTTTCCGGCCGGTCACCCTCAGGCGAAACTTGCTACGGACGTAAACTTAGCCCGAACGTCGCTAGTGCGTCAAGCGTAAACTTACGTCGCGTGTAAGATTCCTCCATGGGTATCGAACCGATGGGGCTTCGCGAGTCCAAGAAGCAAGAGACCAGGCGGCTCATCTCCGACCAGGCGACCAGGCTGTTCATCGAGAACGGCTTCGAGGCGACGACGATCGCCGAGATCGCAGCGGCTGCCCGGGTGGCCAAGAAGACCGTCACCAACTACTTCGCCCGCAAGGAGGACCTGGCCTTCGACCACCGCGAAGAGTTCGTCGAGGGCCTCGCCCGTACCGTGTCGGGCCGGGCCGAAGGGGAGTCGGCGCTCATGGCACTGCGCCGCGAGTTCCTCGACGGCGTCGAGCGGCACGATCCGGTGATCGGGTTCTCCGGCGAGGTGTTCGCCCGGATGATCGCGGACAGCCCCACATTGCTGGCCCGTCTGCGCGATATGCATGACCAGCGCGAGGCCGCGCTCGCCGAACTCCTCGCCACCGAGACCGGAGCTGCTCCCGACGACATCACTCCCCGGGCGGCGGCAGCCCAACTGGGCGGCGTCCACCGAGTCCTGTTCCAGCAGATCCTGGAACGGACCCTCGACGGCTGGAGCAACGAGCGGATCGCCAAAACGGTGACCGTGTCCGCCCACCGCGGCTTCGATCTGCTGGCGGGCTCCCTCGCCGACTACGCCGTGAAGTAGGACCGGCGGTCATCACCCGCCCACGGTCGCCTGCCGATGACCCCGTTATCGCGCAGCGCCCACCGCCCACCGCGAACCGCCCCCCACCGCCCCACGCGAACCGCCCCCGCGCCCCCCCGCTCAGGGCGTCCAGTCCGATAACTGCGGTGTGACTCAGGCCTACTGGGCTCAGTCCTCAGCGGACGGGCAGCGCGAAAAACCTCGAAAAACACCTCCGGACGTGGTCTAGGAAGCCGGTGTCCGGGCACCCGGTGAACCACGCGAGATGCGCGTCGTGGGTTGCGTACCCGCGTTGAGCCACCACTGAGGAGGCGTAGCAATGAGCACGGTGAAGGAGACGGTGGACGTCGAGGTTCCGGTCCACACCGCCTACAACCAGTGGACGCAGTTCGAGGAGTTCCCGAAGTTCATGGAGGGCGTCGAGAGGATCACCCAGCTCGACGACCGGCACAACCGCTGGACCACCAAGGTCGGTGGCGTGCGGCGGGAGTTCGACACCGAGATCGTCGACCAGCTCCCGGATGACCGGATCGCCTGGCGGACCACCACCGGCGACACGCACCAGAAGGGCCTGGTGAGTTTCCAGCGTCTGGACGAGACCCACACGCGGGTGGAGCTCGTGATGGACATCGAGCCCACGGGCGTGGCCGAGAAGGCCGCTGACATGTCGGGAACCATCGCCCGGCGGATCAAGGGCGATATGCGGCGCTTCAAGGACCATATCGAGCACCGCGGCGCCGAATCCGGAGCCTGGCGCGGCCGCATCACGCCCGGCTGACCCGGCCCGGCGGCGCGATGGCCGCAACGACGGACGGCCCCCGGCGGGAGACGACCCGGCCGGGGGCTGTCGGCCGGTGGCCGACCGAACCGGTCTAGCCGTCCACTTGGACCGCCGTGGCCGGTTTCGCGGGGCTGTCGGCCACCGCGCTCTGCGGAGGATGTGGGCGGTGGCGGGTCAGCCAGAGCACGACGGCGGCGCCGGTGATCGCCAGGGTGCCCGCGGTCAGGGCGAGGGTGTTGTGGGCGGTGGCGAACACGGAGTGCAGGGTGTGACCGAAGGCGGTGCGCTCTCCGGCCGGGGTGGCGGCGAGCAGGGTGTCGGCTCCGCCGCCGGCCAGGGTCTGCGCGGCGCTCTCCGGGCCCGGGACCACGCCGTTCAGCGAACGGTTCATGGTGGATACCGCCAGGGTGCCGAAGGCTGCGACACCGAAGGCGTAGCCGAGTTGTTCGAAGGTGCTGTAGGCGCCGCCGGCCATCCCGGCGCGTTCGGGCGGCACGGAGCCGAGGGCGAGGGCTGCGGCGACCTGGAAGACGAGTCCCATGCCGATGCCGCTCAGGGCCAGGCCACCGATCAGGGCGGGCCAGCCGGATCCGGGGCCGAGGAAGCCTTCTGTCGCCACGCCGAGGCCGGCCAGGAGCAGGCCGAGGGTGGCGCCCAGGCGGGGGGAGGGTCTGGGCATCCACCGCCCGCTCAGTACCGCGACCAGCCCCGCGGCCGCCGCGTGCGGCAGCACGACCAGGCCGGCGCCGATGGGGGAGAGGTGCTGGACGGACTGGAGCCATAGCGAGGTGTAGGGCAGAACCCCGTATACCGCGCCTTCGCCGACCGCGATCGTGAGCATTGCGGCGGTGAATTCCGGACGGCGGAACAGCGACAGGTCCAGCAGCGGATGGGTGCTGCGCCGCTGGACGGCCACGAAGACCGCGCAGGTCACCAGCGCCACGGCCAGCGGGACCAGCGTCCCCGCCGAGGCCCAGCCGTGTGCGTGCGATGTGGTCAGGGCGTAGACGCATCCGCCCGCACTCAGGGCGCCCAGCACCACGCCGGGAACATCCGGACGCCGCGTGGCGGCCCGGTCCGGAGTGGAGCGGGGGATGCAGCGGAACGTCATGACCAGGGCGAGAGCGGTGACGGGGACGTTGACGTAGAAGATCCAGCGCCAGTTGAGGGCCTGGGTCAGCAGCCCGCCCAGGACCGGGCCCAACGCGGAGGCACTGGAGGCCACCGCCGCCCACACCCCGTAGGCCACTCCCAGGCGGCGCCCCGAGTACAGGGTGCTGATCAGCGACAGGGTGGTGGTGAACATCGCCGCCGCCCCCACGCCCTGCACGAGCCGGGCGGCGATCAGCCACCCCATGTCCGGTGACAGCGCGCACGCCACCGAGGCCGAGGCGAAGACGACCAGTCCCACGACGTACACCCGGCGCCGCCCGTGCCGGTCGGCCAGCATGCCGGCCCCCAACAGGGCGGCGGCCACGGCGAGCGCATAGCCGTCGGCGACCCACTGAAGCTGGGACAGCGCACAACCCAGGGACCCGGACAGGGACGGCAGCGCGACCAGCACGATGGTGACGTCGATGAGCAGCATGAACGTGCCCAGACAGAGGGCGGCCAACGGCCCCCAGATACGCATGACAAGACCCCCACAAAGACGGCGATGGGACGACCCGCCCACCTTCCGGGCCTCGCCATGCGCATCCCAAGCCATACCCTGGACCGCGGAACGATCCGGCAAGGAAGCGAGGCATTGCGGTGGATTCCGGCGCTCTGAACGACCTCGACCATCGCCTGCTGGAGGCCCTCCAGCTCGACGGCCGGGCCCCCTTCAGCCACCTCGCCCGCCTGCTGGACCTCTCCGAGCGCACTGTCGCGCGCCGTTACCAACGCCTGCGCGGCCTGGGCCTGCGCATCGTCGGCCAACCCGACCCCGCGCGCCTGGGGTTGGTCCGCTGGCTGCTGCGCCTGCACTGCACACCCGACGCCGCCGGCACCATCGCCGAAGCCCTGGCGCGCCGCCCCGACACCAGCTGGGTCACCCTCGCCTCCGGCGGCACCGAGCTCTACTGCGCCGTCAACACCCGTACGGCCGGCGAACGCAACGCCCTGCTGCTGCACAAGCTCCCCCGTACCCCGCACGTGCTCTCCGTCAGCGCCCACTGCATGATGAGGATCTTCGTCGGCGCCACCAGCACCTGGCACGCCACCCGCTTCCGCCCCGCCACCCCCGCCACCCCCGCCGCCCCCGCCGCCCTCGCGGTGGATTCCGGCACCCCCCTCACCCCGCTGGCACTGGACGCCACCGATCGCACCCTGTTCACCAAACTGGCCCGGCACGGCCGCGCCACCCTGCCCGAACTGAGCAAGGCCACCGGCCGCTCGCCCTCCAGCGTCCAGCGCCACCTCGACCGCCTGCGCACCGAAGGCGCCCTGCACCTCTCCGTCGACTTCGACCCCCAACTCCTCGGCTACCACATGAGCACCCGCCTCTGGCTCAACGTGGCCCCCGCCCATCTGCGCACCGTCGGAGAGACCCTCGCCACCCACCCCGCCATCGCCTTCGCCGCCGCCATCACCGGCACGTCCAACCTCGTCGCCAGCGGCGTCTTCCGCACCCCGGCCGACCTGTACGACTACATCGACCGGCAGATCGGTCCGCTGCCGGGCATCCAGAGCATCGAGACCGCCCCCACCCTGCGCGAAGTCAAACGCCTGGCGCCGGCCCTCCCCTGAACGGTGACGGGCCGTGGATCCGGCCCGCGCTCGCACGCCACCACCCACGTGAATCACGTCACAACTGGCGTGCGGCAGGGGTGGGTTGACCGGTCCGGGCTAGGACTTGCTGCATGACAGCGGCAGGAGTTGACGTGGTGGCCCGCGGGGCGAGCGTGCGCGGTCGGAGAGGTCCGGTGTTCGAAGGGGTGGATGTGGATGTGCCGGCGGGCGGGCTGCTGGCCGCTCACGGCCCGGCCGGTTCCGGGCGTACTTCGCTTCTGCTGGCGCTCGCCGGGCGGATGCGGCTGTCCGGCGGGGCCGTCCGGGTCGGCGGGCACGTCCTGCCCGCCGCGGGTGGGCGGGTACGCAGGATGGTCGCCATCGCCCGGGCCGCGCCCGCGGTCGATCTCGAAGGACGGCTGCGGGTGCGCGAGGTGATGGCCGAACGCTGCCTGACCAGCCCTGGCGTGACCGAGCGCGGCATCCGCGAGGCCTTCGCGACCTTGGACGTCGCCCCACGAGGGGCAGACCTGGTCGAGGACCTCGGCCCGGCCGACAGGCTGCTGCTGGCGACCGCGCTGGCCCTCGCCGAACGGCCGGGCGCCCTCGTCGTCGACGACGTCGACGAGGGGCTGCCACCCGACGCGCAGAAACCCGTGTGGCAGGCCCTGCAACGGGTCAGGGACCACGGCCCCACCGTGCTGGCCGGCTGCCTGCATCCGCCCCCGCCCACCGCCGGCCTGGTCGCGCTGTTATTGCCGCGACGCAGCCAGGACCGCCTCCCGGCCGAGACGGCCACTGTCCGGAAGGACGCCGACACATGAAAGCCGTCAAGCTGGCGCTGCTCGAACTCCGGCGCTTCCGGGGGCCGATGCGCCGACTGGTCCCCGCCCTGCTCTGCCTGGTGCCGTTGCTGTACGGCGCCATGTACCTCTGGGCGAACTGGGACCCGTACGGCAAGACGGACCGCATGCCGGTCGCCGTCGTCAACCAGGACCACCTGGCACATGCGCGGCAGGGCAGCCGGGTGAACGCCGGCGACCAGCTGGTCCAGCAGCTCAAGGCGTCCGGCACCTTCGACTGGCACTTCGTCGGTCCGGACGAGGCGCGGGACGGGCTGGAGCACGGCCGCTACTTCTTCACCATCGACATCCCACCCGACTTCAGCCGCAAGCTCGCCACGGGTGCCGACACCCGACCGCAACAGGCGGGCATCCGGATCGAACTCAACGATGCCAACAACTACGTCGCCGGCATCATGACCGAGGTGGTGCAGAACAAGCTTCAGGACCAGGTCAACTCCGCCACGCATGCCGCCTATGTGCGCAGCGTCTACGGCGAGTTGTCGGACGTGCGCGACAAGCTGTCCACCGCGGCCGATGGCGCACACCGGCTGGTGGGCGCCACCCGCGTGGCGCAGCAGGGCACTTCCACGGTCGCGTCGGCGACCTCCACCCTGCACGACGGTGCCGACGGCGTCGCCGCCGGGGCGCGGCAGATCGCCCGTGCCACCGGGCAGATCGACGACCTCTCCGGCCGCCTCGACCGGGCCGCCGCCGACCGTCTGCCCGGATCCCTCTCCACCCTGGTGACCACCGCCCGGCTGACCACCGACGGCCTGGACGCGGTGCACACCGCCACCAGCGCCACCCGCAAGGGCACTTCACGCGCCGTGGCGGACCTCACCGATCTCGCCGACTCCCACCCCGAGCTACGCGGCGACCCCGTCTACCGAACGGCCCTGAGCCACGCCCGCGACCTGGACACCACGGCCACCGACCTCGACGGCCGGGCCGCTGCCGCCGAGAACAACGCCCGGCGCTCCCTCCGCGACGCCGAACGCCTCCAGGACCATGTCGGATCGCTCAGGCGCGATGTGCTGGCTCTGCACACCCCCCTCCGTCTCGTCGACACCGGAGCGCACAGCGCCGCCGACGGTGCGCACGGCCTCGTCGAAGGGCTCGGCACCCTGGAAAAGGGCTCCGGCGCGCTGCGTGCCGCCGCCGACCAGGCGCACGACGGTGCCTCGGACGTCTCCCGCACCGTGGACGACGGACTGCACAAGATTCCCCGCACCACCCCCGACCAGGTCGCCCATGCCGCCGAAGTACTGGGCACGCCCGTACACATCGACCGGGGGAACCTGCACCCGGCCGGTGTCTACGGACGCGGTCTGGCCCCGTTCTTCTTCGGCATCGCCCTGTGGGTGTTCGGCCTCTTCGCCTACCTGTTGCTGCGCCCGCTCAACACTCGTGCCCTGGCCGGCCGGGTCGGCGCCTTCACCACTGCCGTCGCGGGATGGCTTCCGGCCGCGGTGCTCGGGGCCGTGGGGGCGCTGGTGCTCTACGGCGTCGTGGACCTCGCCCTCGGGCTCAGTCCCGTCCACCGCTTCTGGATGCTCGCGCTCCTGGTCACCGCGGCAGCGGCCTTCGTCGCCGTCGATCACTGCCTGCGCACCCTTTTCGGGGTGCCGGGCGACGTCCTGTCCCTGGTCCTGCTCATCCTCCAGCTCACCGCCTCCGGCGGGCTCTATCCACTGCCCACCGAGCCGGCCTTCTTCCAGGTGCTGAACCCACTGCTCCCGATGACCTACCTGGTCGACGGATTGCGCGTCACCGTCTCGGGCGGGCTCACCGAGAACCTCCTGCGTGACTTCGTCGTCCTCTTCGCCTTCACCGCCGGCTTTCTCGCCGTGACCGCCCTCGCCGTAAGACGCCAACGGGTCTGGACCGTCGGGCGTCTCCATCCCGACGTTTCCCTGTGAGGAAATGGACCGACCGCCGGACGTACGGCCCCGGTCCTCCCGTCGCCGCACCGCCGCTTCCACCATCGATCGGACCGCCTGATGGCCTCAGCACCGCACCTCGGTACACCCGTCCCCGACTTCACCTTGCCCGGTGGTGTCCTGACCGGCGACAGCTTCGAGCGCCGTGACTACACCCTCTCCCTGCAACGCGGCCGCCCGCTGGTGCTGGCGTTCTATCCGGGCGACGACACCAGCGTGTGCACCAAACAGCTGTGTTCCTACTCCAGTGGCCTCGAACACTTCCAGGACCAGAACGCGGAAGTCTGGGGCATCAGCCCCCAAGACGTGGACAGCCACGAGCGGTTCGCGCGCAAATACGACCTGCGGATGCCCCTGCTCGCCGACACCGATCGCCACGTCACCCGCACCTTCGGCATCGCCGCCCCCGGGATCGGACTGCGCAGGGCGGTCTTCCTCATCGGACCCGACGGAATACTGCACTGGAAACACGTGGCGCTGCTCGGTGCCGGCTTCCAACCCCTCGACACCCTCACGCGGCATCTCGCCGGCATGACATCCACCTGACATCCACCTGAGTCCGCGTGAGTCCGCCGCGGGCCCGGTACGCGAAGGCGCCCCCGCCGGTGGGCAGGGGCGCCGAGTACGGCACGTTCAGCACATCTTGTAGTCGGCTCGCGTGGAGTGGTAGGAGCAGGTGTCGACCGTGCCGCCGGTCGACTTCTTCAGCGTGGCCGAGTCCCGGTCGTTGTTCCACACGTAGGCGCCGCGGCCCTGGTAACGGTGCGCTGCGGTGTTCGTGCCCTTGCCGGTGTGGACGGTGACTGTCTTGCCGGCTCCGAGCGAGTAGGAGCCGAAGGTGTACGTGTGCCGGGAGGCGTCCGTCAGTGTCCAACCTGTGAGGCTGACAGCCCGGCTGGTGGAGTTCTTGATCTGTACGTACTCGGCGTTGAGGCTCGTGGTGGAGCGGGTGTCCGAGCCGGGGCTGTCGTAGTAGATCTTGTAGAGGTGGACGGAACCGGCAGCCTGTGCGGGCACGGGCAGCAAGGCGGCGCCGGCACAGGCCGCAGATATGGCAGCAGCGGCCACGGTACGAAGACGGAGCATGTGAGTCCTTCTGTGTCAGGCCGGGCACCCCCCCACTTCGGGCCCGGCAGGCGCTCAGATTACGGACCCAGTACCGGGAAGGGCATCGACGTTACCCAGTCGCGACATATCAAGACACAACGGTATCGCTCAAAGTTCAACAAGTTCTGGGTACTTGCTCCGGTGCTTGCTCAGGCGCTGCCCTCGGCGGCGGAGTTGACCCAGGCGGCCTCGCGGAGCAGGCGCAGACCGTTGAGGCCGACGATGACGGTGGAACCCTCGTGCCCGGCGACGCCGAGCGGCAGCGGCAGAGTGCCGAGAAGGTCCCAGACGACCAGGCCCGTGATGAAGATGCCGGCGATGACGAGGTTCTGCACCACCAGGCGACGGCTCCTGCGCGAGAGGGCCACCACGGTGGGGATGGCGGCGAGTTCGTCACGGACGACCACCGCGTCGGCGGTCTCCAGGGCAAGGTCGGATCCGGCTCTGCCCATGGCGATGCCGGTGTGGGCCGCGGCCAGGGCCGGGGCGTCGTTGACACCGTCGCCCACGACCAGCACATTGCGGCCCTGCGCCGCCCAGCCCTTGACCGCGGACACCTTGTCCTGAGGGAGCAGCCCGGCGCAGACCTCGGTGATACCGACCTCGGCGGCCGGCTGCGCGGCGGCGCGCTCGTTGTCACCGGTCAGCAGTACCGGCGAACGGCCGGTGAGCTCCTTGAGCGCGGCCACGGTGGCTGCGGCGTCCGGGCGCAGCCGGTCGGCGATGCCCAACACCCCGGCGGGGGCGCCGTCATGCAGGACGAGAACCGCGGTACGGCCCTCGTCCTCCAGCGCCTGCACCACGGTGCGGACGGGGCCGGTGCCGGCGAACGGGAGCCGGGCCGGCGATCCCACCTGGACGGTGTGTCCGTCGATGGTGGCGGTGACACCCTCGCCGGGGGCGGAGCCGAAGTCGGCAGCGTCGGCGAGCGGCAGACCGCGTTCGCGTGCGGCGTCGACGACGGCGCGGGCGAGCGGGTGCTCGCTGGGGTGCTCGGCCGCCGCGGCGAGGGCCAGCAGGACGTCCTCGCCGAGGCCGGAACCGGGGAGCGGGCGGATGTCGGTGACCCGGGGGGTGCCTTCGGTGAGGGTGCCCGTCTTGTCCAGCGCGACGGCGTCGATGCTGCCGAGACGTTCCATGACGACGGCGGACTTGGCGAGGACGCCGTGACGCCCGGCGTTCGCCATGGCCGAGAGGAGCGGGGGCATCGTGGACAGCACCACGGCACAGGGGGAAGCGACGATCATGAAGGTCATCGCGCGCAGCAGGGCGGGCTGCAACGCGGAGCCGAACGCGAGCGGGACGGCGAAGACGGCGAGGGTCGCGGCCACCATGCCGATCGAGTAGCGCTGCTCGATCTTCTCGATGAACAGCTGTGTGGGCGCCTTGGTCTCGGAGGCTTCCTCGACCATGGTCACGATCCGGGCGATCACCGAGTCCGACGGGTCGCGCTCCACCCGTACGTGCAGGGCGCCCGCGCCGTTGACGGTGCCCGCGAACACCTCGTCACCGGGCCGCTTGGCCACCGGCAGCGGCTCGCCGCTGATGCCGGCCTGGTCCACTTCGCTCGCTCCGCGCAGGACCTGGCCGTCGGCCCCGATGCGCTCGCCGGGCCGGACGAGGACCGTGTCGCCCACCGCGAGGGTGTCCGTCGGGACGCTCTCCTCGGCGCCGCCGGGCAGCAGCCGGGTCGCGGTGGTCGGAGCGAGGTCGAGCAGGCCGCGGACCGAATCCGCGGTGCGAGCCGTGGCGACCGCCTCCAGGGCGCCGGAGGTGGCGAAGATGACGATCAGCAGGGCGCCGTCGAGGAACTGGCCGATGGCGGCGGCGCCGAGCGCGGCGACGACCATCAGCAGATCGACGTCCAAGGTCTTGTCCTTGAGGGCCTTCAGGCCCTCCCACCCGGGCTCCCATCCGCCTGAGAGGTAGACGGCGGCGTACAGCGGGCCCCACAGCCACCACGGGGTGCCCAGCAGGTCCAGCGGGAGGGCGAGCAGGAACAGCAGCAACGCGGCCAGCGCCCACCGGGCTTCCGGCAATGCCAGGACGCGCGTGCGGTGGCGCGAGGGCGCCGGGCGTGACGCGACGGCGGGCGGCGCGGGCCGCTGATCCAGGACAGAAGGCATGACAAAGCAACCCTTCACGGGCGGACTGGGGCGACGTCACCACCATACAGGAACACCTGAATAGGTCTTCATGTGTCATCGGTATGATGTCCGCATGGGCCACGGAGTCGACATCGCCAGCAGCGCCACCACCCGCGAGCGCCTCGACGCGGTCGGCACCGCCGACGTCGCCGCCACCCTCCAGGCCCTCGCCACTCCGTCCCGGCTGCACATCCTCGCCCGGCTACAGGAAGGCCCCTGCTCCGTCAGCGACCTCGCGGCCGCCGTCGGCATGGAACCCTCCGCCTGTTCCCACCAGTTGCGCCTGCTGCGCAACCTCGGACTGGTCACCGGCGAGCGGCACGGTCGCTCGATCGTCTACGCGCTGTACGACAACCACGTCGCCGAACTCCTCGACCAGGCCCTCTATCACGTCGAGCATCTGCGCCTCGGAGTCCGCGACACCCAGGTCGCGCCACAGGAGCCGGCCGTCGCCGAGTGACCTGACGCCCGGCGAACGGCTCAGGGCGTCAGAACAGTTTTGATCATGCCGTCTTCCTTGGCCTGGAAGGTCTGGTAGGCCTGGGGCCCCTCTTCGAGCGGAAGGGTGTGGGTGGCGAAGTCCTGCACTCCGAGGACGTCCTCGTCGTTGAGCAGAGGCATGATGTCGTCCACCCAGTGCTTGACGTTGGCCTGGCCCATGCGCAGCTGGACCTGTTTGTCGAACAGGGTGAGCATCGGCACGGGGTCGACGGAGCCGCCGTAGACGCCGATGAGCGAGATCGTGCCGCCCCGTCGGACCGCATCGACGGCCGTGTTGAAGGCCGCCATGCTGTCCACACCGGCCCGGCTCAGCACCTTCTCCCCGATCGCGTCGGGCAGCAGGCCGGCGAACCGCTGGGCGGTTCTCGCCAGCGGAGCGCCGTGCGCTTCCATGCCGACCGCTTCGATGACGGCGTCGGTGCCACGCCCCGCCGTGAGACGACGGATCTCCTCGCCCACGTTGTTGTCGTACTCGTTCAGGTCGAGAGCGTGCACGCCCCGGCTGCGGGCCCGGGCGAGGCGTTCGGGTACGAGGTCGACGCCGATGACCTTGCTCGCGCCCTGGTGGAGGGCGATACGGGCCGCCATGTCGCCGATGGGGCCGAGACCCAGAACGGTGACGGATCCGCCTGGTGGGATGCCGGCATAGGCGACGGACTGCCAAGCGGTGGGCAGGACGTCGGAGAGGTAGACGAACCGCTGGTCCGGCGGGCCGTGCGGCACCTTGACGGGCAGTGTGTTGCCGAAGGGGACGCGCAGCAACTCGGCCTGACCGCCGGGGACCTGGCCGTAGAGCTTGGAGAACCCGAAGAGTGCGGCGCCCATCCCACGGTCCTTGACCTGCGTCGTCTCGCACTGCGAATGGAGCCCCTGCCCGCACATCCAGCAGGTGCCGCAGGAGACATTGAACGGCACGACGACACGGTCGCCCACCGATACCTCGGTGACCTCGGGGCCGACCTCCTCGACGATCCCCATCGGCTCGTGACCGAGGATGTCACCCTCGTCCAGGTACGGCCCCAGCACCTCGTACAAGTGCAGGTCGGAGCCGCAGATCCCGGTGGAGGTGATCCGCACAATGATGTCCGTCGGGTCCTTGATCTTCGGGTCGGGAACGGTGTCCACCCGGACGTCACGCTTTCCATGCCAGGTCAGGGCCCTCATCATCGCTCCTTGTGAGTAGGTCTCCTGTCCGCCGGCCGCGTGGAGCTGAACCTCGGCGGCACTCTTTCCACCATGCGACGGTTGGCGCTCCACCGCAGGGCGGGCCCGTCGCGTCCGGCCCCTCAGGCGTCGTGGCGCCGGCGCCGTTCGCGCGGCTGCGACTGCGGCTCCGATGACCGCAACGGTGGCATGAGGCCGAGCGCGTCGACGTCCGTGCCGCCCGGCAGCTCGGAACGGAGCACGTCCTCGCCGTACAGGTCCTGCACCCAGTTGTCCTGGTAGACGGTGTCGAGGTAGCGCTCGCCGAGGTCCGGGGCGATGGCCACCGCCGTGAGACCTCGTGTGTCGTGCCGGGCCAGCCAATCCGTCGCCCCGCTGACCACGGTGCCGGTCGATCCGCCGAACACGAAACCGCGTCTGGCCAGTCGACGGCAGGTGCGGATGGTGTCCGCCTCGGCCACCCGTACGACCTCGTCCACATACGACTCGTCGAGCAGCGGCGGCCGGACGCTCATGCCCAGGCCGGGGATCATCCTGCGCCCCGGAGTACCGCCGAAGGCCACCGACCCGAGACTGTCCACGGCGATGATCTGCACCGGCCGGTGCCAGTTCCGGAAGTAGCGGGCACAGCCCATCAGCGTGCCGGCGGTGCCGGCTCCGACGAACAGCAGGTCCAGCTGCGGGAAGGAGCGGGCGATGGCCGGTGCCGTCGTCCGGTAGTGCGCCTTCCAGTTGCTCGGATTCGTGTACTGGCTGAGCCATACACACCGGTCGTCGGAGGCGCACAGATTGCGGATGTACGCGAGCCGTGCGCCGAGGTATCCGCCGTTGGACTCCTCGTCGGCGACCACATGCACCTGGCTGCCCAGAGCCTCCATCATCAGCCTGGTCGCCAGGTTGCAGCGGGAGTCCGTCACGCACAGAAACCGGTAACCCTTGCTCGCTGCGATCATGCTCAGCGCCACGCCGAGGTTTCCGGACGAGGACTCGACCAGGACCGAGTCCGGCCTGAGGTCTCCGTCCCGTTCGGCGGACTCCACCATCGCGGTCGCGGCCTTCAGCTTGATCGAGCCGGCGAAGTTGAAGCCCTCACACTTGAGGAACAACGAGTGCCCGAAGATCGGCCGGAGGTCGACGTAGAGCTCTTCCTCGTTGAACGCGTAAGGCACGGATATGACTGGCACGATGGTCTCCTCATCTGCGGCAGAGCGCCTTCAACAGTCCGTACGCCAGGGCGGCGGGCTTCGCTCTTCCGGGCGGGACCGGGTGGTCGGCCGAACCGGACGGGGCGCCGTGACAGGGCCGCGGTTGGGTGCGCTGATCTGCGGCGATGTGGTTGCTGATCGTTCCGGGCGAGGGTGCGGCATAAACCTCCTTGCGTGGCGGGCCGAGGCCCGGGCCGCTCATCCGTAGCGGCGCAGTTCGTGGAAGAAGTCGTCGACGATCTGGAGTTCCCCGGACCGGACGACCTCGTCGTAGACGTACTTGCCGACCGCGAGGTCGAGCACCCCGAGACCGAACGGCGAGAAGACGGCGGGACGGTCCGCCGGCACCGTCACACGGCCGGCCATCACGTCGTCCAGCGTGCCGTGCAGGAAGTCCCGGTTGCCGGTGAGCTGCTCGGTCAGATGCGGGGAGGTGGAGGCTTTCAGACAGTGCTCGATGTCGTCGACGATGTTGGTCGACGCCAGCAGGACCCGCGGGGCGAGGTCGCGCAGCGACACATGCATCACCACCGGATGGTGATCGAACCAGGAGACCTCGTCGACATGCGGCTGAGGCGCCACGGTGGCGAATACCACCAGGTCGCTGGCGCGGATCAACTCCTCGGCGCTGTCGTGCACGGTGACCCGCCCGGCGGTACCGCACTGCTCCAGGTAGAGGCGGTAGCCGGCCGCGCTCTCGGCGGACAGGTCGTGCACCCCGATCTCCTCGAACGACCAGCCCGTCCCTTCCAGGAAGGTGTGGATGTAGCGGGCGATCAGGCCCGCTCCGAAGAATCCGACACGGGTCGGACGGGGGCGCCCGCGGCTGAGCCAGTCGGCTGCTGACGCCGCTGACGCGGCGGTCCTGGTGGCGCTGATGATCGAGCTCTCCAGGCAGGCGAACGGGTAGCCGGTCTCATAGTTGTTGAGGATCAGCACGGCCGAGGCCCTGGGGATTCCGGCTGCCACGTTCGACGGGAAGCTGGAGATCCACTTCAGGCCGTCCACCCGTGTCTCCCCGCCGATCGAGGCGGGCAGCGCGATGATCCGGGAGGACGGGCGGTCGGGGAAGCGCAGGAACGAGGAGGGCGGGTTCACCGACTCGCCTGCGCCGTGCAGCCGGTAGGTGTCCTCGACCACTTCCACGATCTGCTTCTCGCGTCCCTCCAGCGCCTGTTGCACCTGGGCTCCTGAGATCACCGCGAAGGACGGCACGGGGAGCGGCCCGGGGGGCGCGGACTGCCTGGGGGTGGGGCGGACGGTGGTCATGGGAGGGTCACCTCCACAGTCGGCGAGCAGTCGGCCAGGCGCACCGGATCGGCCAGCGCCACGACCACGTCCCTCGGTCCTTCGAAAGGCTCCCTGCTGTGCGCGGTACGGACGTTGTCGATGAGCAGAAGGTCACCGGCCTCCCACGGCCGACGGGCGGTGTGGGCCTCGTACACCTCGTTGAGCAGGTGCACGACGTCCTCGGTGACGGGGTCGCCGTTTCCGTAGCGGGTGTTGAACGGCAGCCCGTCGGGACCGTATTCGTCGATCAGGTACTCCCGTACCTCGGGAGCCATCGTCCACTCGTTGAGGAACGCGATCTGGTTGAACCAGCAGCGCCGGCCGCTGACGGGGTGGCGCACCACGGCACTGCGGCGTTGTCTGGTGCGCAGTGCGCCATCGGGCTGCCAGGTGCACTCGATTGCGTGGGCGCGGCAGTATTGCTCGATGGCACCCCGGTCCTCGGTACCGAACGCCTGCTCCAACGACGCCCCGATCTCCTCGTTGTAGCTGCGGGTCAGCAGCCACCCCTCCCGCTCGAACCGCTCCGTGAGGGCGGCGGGCAACGCGTCGAGCACGGCTGTCGAGTCGGCCACTGCGGTCGCTCCGCCCTCGGTGGGGGCGCCCAGGCACGCGAACAGCATCAGGCCGGGGAACTCCAGGGTGTAACTCAGCTCGTGGTGCATGCACATCGGCTGGGTCGGCGGCCACTTCGACGAGGAGTACACGCCTTCGGAGTAGGTCTGCCGGAGGGCGAAGGCCTCCCTCTCGGTCACCGGGGCGACGCCCAGGCCCTGAAGAACGGCGCCGACCTCCGCCGGCTCGCGCATGCCCAGGCCCCTGACCACGACCGAACCGTGCTCGGCCACGACGGCGCGCAGAGCGTCCCGCCGCGCGGCTGCCCAGTTCGCCGCACCGTCGGTGGGCCCGACCCGCAACATCGGCGGTTTGCCGGGTTCCCGTTCCAGTTCTGGCAGGGAGATCGGGAGTGAGGACAGCATCGTGGTGCTCCTCTCAGTCGCGGCCCGGGAAGAAGCAGGCCGTTCGAGATCGCACAGCACCGCCTGTGCAGCGTCTTTCGCACGGGTTTGCAGGAAGAAGTGGCCGCCGTCCGGCAGCTCGTGGAGGTCAACGCGCTCGGCCAGCCGCTGCCAGTCGAGGTACCGCCGCACGAACCCCGCCGTATGCGGGTCGTCGGCGGCGACGACCACGGTGAGCGGCGCGGACAGCTTCACCGCCGGCGGGGAGTCCACGGTGTCGCCGGGCAACTGCGCGCCGAGGAACACCCGCCGGACTTCCACCCCGCGTTCCTCCAGGCGCTTGGCCGTCGCCACGGCGAGCGCCGTGCCCGAGGACTGGCCCCACAGCCGGAGCCCGGTCGGACGGAGGCTGACGATCTCGTCGGCGATCTGCTCGGCCACCTGCGCCATCGGCGCGGTGGGCTCACCCGCCACGACCGTGCCGGGGGCGGGCAGCGCGACGGCGTAGAGCGCAGGTCCGGTGCCTCGCAGGGCCTCGGCCAGCGGCTGGAACTCCTCCGTGTTCCCGCTGACGCAGGGGAAACACACCAGGGAACCTGCCTGGGCGTCATCCGCTTCCGACAGGGGGCGCAATATCCCGGGGCGCGGCTCGGACCCATCGTCGACCTGCCCGGCGAGATCGGCGAGGACCGGGTGACGGGTGACGTCCTTGACGGAAACCAGCCGCCCCAGGGTGACCGCGAGTTCCACCGCAGACAGCGAAGTGCCGCCGCAGTCGAAGAAGTTGTCCTGCCGGCCTATCCGTTCCTGCGGGATGCCGAGCACCGTGGCCCATGCCGCGGCCAGCCGCCGTTCCGTCGGCGTGCCCGGTGCGTGGTCGTCGTCCCCGACCGCGCCGGGTTCTGGGGCGTCGAGTTCCCCGGCGAGCGCCTCCAGCGCCTTCTTGTCGATCTTTCCGTTGGCGGTCAGCGGAAGACTCTCCCGCCAGAGGAAGACGGAGGGGACCATGTACTCCGGCAGCAGCTCGCCCAGCCTGCTCCTCAGGTCATCGGCCTCCCACGCGTGCCGGCCGGAGTAGAAGGCCACCAGCCGTTTACTGTGTCCCGCCCGTCCGGTGACCACCACAGCCCCGTCACCGACTCCCGGCACGCGGAGCAGCGCGTTCTCGATCTCGCCGATCTCGATGCGGAAGCCACGGATCTTGACCTGGCTGTCCTTGCGGCCGAGGAACTCCAGCTTTCCGTCCGGAAGCCAGCGTCCGTGGTCGCCTCCCCGGAAGAGCCGCTGCCCGGGACGGTGCGGATCCGGCATGAAGGCCGTCCGGGTGCGCTCGGGATCGTTGATGTACCCGCGGCCGACGCAGACGCCGGAGAAGACGATCGCCCCGGGGGCGCCGAGCGGTACCGGCGCCAGGTGTTCGTCCACGACATAGACGTGCACATTGTTGACGGGGCGTCCGACCGGGACCCGCTCGGTGTCCGGTACCCCGTCCATGACCTCGTGGTTGGTGTCGTCCGAGGTCTCGGTCAGACCGTAGGCGTTGACCAACCTGATCCCGGGCTGCGCCGTGAACCAGCGGTGGACCAGCTCCTTCTTCAGCGCCTCGCCGGTGACCGACACGCACCGCAGGTCCGGCAGTTCGCGCGGCCGGTGCTCCAGGTAGGACAGCACGACATCGAGGTAGGACGGCACCACCTGGAGCACCGTGACCCGTCCGTCGGTCACCGTGTCCAGGAAGCGTCGGACATCCAGCACGGCCGCCTGCTCGACCAGCACGGTCCGACCGCCCACCAGCAGCGCGGAGAGCAGCTGCCACAAGGAGATGTCGAAGCACTGGGGTGCGGTCTGGGCGACCGCCTGCCCCTCGTCGACCGGCAAGTCGTCGATCTTGGCGTAGAGATGGTTGAGCATGCCCAGGTGCTCGCACATCGCGCCCTTGGGCTCGCCGGTGGAGCCGGAGGTGAAGTAGATATAGGCGAGCTGGCCCGGGTCGACGCGGACTCCGGGATCGCTGTCGGGGTGCTCCGCATCCCGCACGGCGTCGATGAAGAGGGTCCGGACCCCCGGCACCGATGCGAGGGCCTCGTCGAGGCCGGCGGCGCTGCCGGGTTCGGTGAGCACATGCCGGCACCCGGCGCGCGAGAGCATGATGGCGATGCGGTCGGGCGGAAAGTGCGGCTCGATGGGCAGGTACACACCGCCGGCCTTGAAGACCGCGATGACCGCGGCCATCCACCCCAGATTGCGCTCGGTGACCACCGCGACGACGCCTTCGCGGCGCAACCCGCCCGCCAGCAGAGCGTGCGCCAACCGGTTGGCGTGGCCGTTGAGTTCCCGGTAGGTCCACTGCCGGCCCCCGTGCACGGCGGCAACGGCATCCGGGTGCGCCCGTACCCGCTCTTCGAACAGTTCGTGGAACCGGCGGTCCGGCAGTTCCCGGCTCGGTCCGGCCAGCCCTTCGAGCTGGAGGCGGAGCTCCTCGGCGGACAGCAGGGACTGCCGCTGGTGCTCGGCATCCGGATCGGCGGCGATCAGGTTGAGCGCCGTGAGGTAGTAGCCGCCGACTCGGGCCGCACAGTCCTTGTCGAGTACGTCGGTCCGGTACCGCAGTCGCAGCACACCTTGACCGCCGTCGCGGCAGACGGCCACCCACAGCACGGTGTCGCCCACCCCGCCGCCCTCACCGAGGAGGTCGCACACGGTCTCGGGGGACTCCTCGGCCCGACCCGGCTCCGGACCGGGCTCGCCGACCGGTTCCTGGCGCACCGGCAGCTCTGCCGCTGCCCGGTGGGCGTCCAGCACGAGGGCCCGCCATGAGGCGGACGCGGTCGTCAGACGGCAGGGCAGCGGCGTGCCGCCCGGCGCGGCGAGGCAGCCGGTCGTGACCTCGTGGTCGCCGGACAGCGCGGCGAGCACCTTGGCGTGCGCGGCCAGCAGCACCGAACTCAGCGGCACCTCCAGCCGGTCCGCCAGCTGACGCAGCGTCGCCAGGAGGCGAGCCGGCAGGACCGTCTCGTGCGCGGCGGTGCCCGGTACCGGGGCGTGGGTCCACCGGGGGATCTTGGTGAACGTGCCGTCGGCCACTGCGCCGCGCTCGTAGTCGGCGTTGGCTTCCGTGGATGCTCTCATCGCCACCTACCTCCAGCCCTCGCCGGCGTCCCGGCCACCGGTCTGCCGGGCCGGATTTCCGCCCCATTGCGCGTGTGGCGGGACGACCTCGCCCTTCATGAGGAAGGAGTCGGGCGCGAGAACCGCGCCGTCACCCATCGCCACGCCGTAATGGACGAAGGCACCGACGCCGAGCGTGCAGCCCGAGGCGATCGTGCTGCGGTCGGACTTGAAGGTGCCGTCCTCCTGTGAGTGGCACTGGACGACACTTCCCATGTTGAGAGTGCAGCCGTCGCCGATGGTGACCAGCGACCGCTCGGTCAGGTAGCAGCCGTCGTCGAAGACCTTTCTGCCGATCCGGACCCCCAGCAGGCGCCAGATCACGTTCTTGAACGGGGTGCCGTTGAAGATCAGCAGGTACGACTCCGAGGGCACCTTCCAGAAGCGCTCCCGCCGCCAGAAGCGCAGATCGTAGATCGAGCAGAACAGCGGGGTCAGCGGGTGGAGCGCCGTCACGGCCCGGTCGACCAGCACGAAGTACCCGGCGGCGGACAGGACGACCAGGACATTGCCCAGCGCGATCGCCCAGGCGCCGATGTGGTCGTAGAGCTCGGCGGCGACCGCCACGAGCAGGGTGACCCACAGGAAATAGAGCCACCGCACCAGCAGATAGAGCGCCATGGTGGCAGCGTTGTGCCTGTTCTTGGCGGCGAGGTGGCGGCCCAGCTGCTCGCCGCTCTTCAGCTCGTCGAACGTGCTGTCCCGCTGGACCGAGCGCGGAATCTCGAAGCTGGGGGAGCCGAGGAGCCCGACACCCTCCCGGATCTTGCCGTCGACAGGGACCATGACCTTCGTCGCGAGCAGGCAGTTGTCGCCCGTCCTCCCCCGTGAGGGATAGGTGATCTTGTTTCCGAGATAGTTGCGGGGGCCGATCGATGCCCGGGACACCCGGAAGGACGTGTTCGAGAAGTCGGCGTTCATGATCGACAGACCGTCGGCGACCATGGTTCCGGTCCCGACGGAACTCAGGTACGGCGTCTCGTGCTTGAGGTCCGTGCCGAAGTTCGACCCGGTCTGTTCGACCCGCGAGAGGTCGTACCCGAGGCAGCGCCGCAGGTAGTGCACGATGCCGGAGCTGTCGCCGAACAGGCGCGTCAGGAACTTCCGGTTGGTCGTGAGGGCGATGATCCGGTGCACCCCGTAGTGGAAGCCGTACAGCGGATAGACCTTGCCCGGAGTGATGGTCCGGCTGAGCAGGCGGGGGACGGTGGCCTGGAAGAGGAGGCCGAAGGGCACGGCAGCGAAGAAGAGCAACGACGCCGCCACGGCGTGCACATAGAACAGCCAGTCCGTGAGGGCCGTGGGGCCCGGTTCCAGGACCGCGGTGAGCTGCGGCGCCTCGGCCAGCAGAATGCCCACCCCGCCGACCGCCAAGGGCACGTACACGAGCAGCACGGCCAGCAGCTGCAAGGCACTGTGGGCCGCCCTTCTCCAGGCGCCGCAACCGGCCGGGCCCACAGCCTGGTAGTCGACGTCGGTCCGCTGTGCCGGTGACCCGTGCCAGTGCTCGCCGTCCGGCACCACCTGCCCGCTGTGCAGGGACGAGGCATGGCCGAGCTGAGCCCCGTCGCCCAGCGCACTCCCGATGTCGAGCACCGTGGCCTCGCTGATGACGACGTCCTTCCCGAGCACCACCGCGCCGGTCTGAATCAGGCCGGCATGGGCCCGGTAGCAGCTGAAGAACGAGTCCTTGCGGATGACGGTGTCGTCGCCGACGGTGAGCAGGTCGGTGCACACCGGCATGTTGCGGGAGAAGACCGCGACGCCCCGCCCGATTTTCGCGCCCAGGGCCCTGAGGTAGAGCGTGTAGAGCGGCGACCCGACGAACAGGACCAGCGGGTCCGAACGGATCAGCGTCTTGACGACCCAGAAGCGGACGTACGAGAGGCTCCAGACGCGGATCTGCTGGGGTTTCCACCGGCCGATGAGGACCCACTTCACCAGGATCGGCACGGCACACAGCACCAGGAGTCCGACAGCGCCGAACAGGACCGACCGCAGATACACGTGGAATGTGCCCGACCCGGCGGCGATCCACGTATAGCCCCAGGTGCTGACGAGCGCGATGAGATACGCATAGCCGAGGAACGTCAGGAACTGGAGCGCTCCGCACAGGACGTACTCGGGCGTGCTGGCCGGAGCCGGAGCCGGAGCGGCAGCCGGAGCCGGGGGAGGGGCCGGTGCCTCGACCGGGGGAGAAGGTGCAGGGGCCGCCACGGCCGCCGCCAGGGCATTGATCGTCGGATTCCGGTAGACGTCCTTCATCGAGACCGACGGCAGGTCGGCACGCTTCCTGACCCGCGCACAGAAATGCGCCATCACCAACGAGTCGGCGCCCAGGTCGTCGAAGAAGTGACGGTCGGCCGACACCTGCCCCGCACCCAGGACCTCAGCCAGAGTTGCGGCGAGGACCTCCGCGAGACCGGTGCCCGGGGCATCGACAACGCCCCGATCGGTTGAGGACTCCGCTGGGTCTGAGGTCAATTCGTTGACCGGCTTTCCGATCATGCGAGCTCCCTGGAGAAGTTCCGGCCACCGTCGTATGCCGCTCCGGCAATCACCCCTGTCCCCTAGCTGCTCGATTCGCGCCGCACGGGCGCGTCCTACCGTGTATTCGATGCTCGCGCGTATATGGATTGGTAAAGAGGGACTTTTTCTCATATGTCGGGATTGTGGTTCGAGGGCTGGACGGGCCGATGAACCTGGCACGCCGGGTGGAGAGCCCCGGCTCGCGGCCGACCGCTCAGGGATCGGCCCGCTGGATGCGAGTCACCGGATATCCCGGCCCGCACGTGGCTGCGCCGTCTTCATCGTGCCGCCGTTCAGAGTGCCCGGCGAGGCTCCCGTGCCCCGGAGGAGGGCCGGCTCAGCCGTACGGGCCCCGACCGGCTGCGCTTTCCGTGATGGGGCGTCAGTGTGAGAGAGCGCGGCCGACGCGTGGCAACGCATTCCGGCGCACGCCTTCCCGGAGCCACGGTCTTCACCACATTCAGGATAGGACGGTTCGACACGTTGTGAGGCGAATGTCGCACACTGCAACCGAGGGGCACCGGCCGCCGGAGCGGTCTGCCGCCGACCGTCGTGTGGACGGTCTGCTCGTGCGGGTTGCCCAGGGTGACCAGAAGTCGTTCGCCGGCGTGTACGACGCACTCGTGGTGCCCGTGATGGGCATGGCCGGCCGGATCCTGCGTGACGAGGCGCAGGCGGAGGAGGTGACTCAGGACGTGATGATCGAAGTGTGGCGGACAGCCGCCCGGTTCCGTCCGGAACGCGGCGCCGCGAAGTCATGGGTCCTCACGCTGGCCCACCGGCGAGCGGTGGAACGGGTGCGATCCGTGCAGGCCAGTACGGACCGTGAACGGAGGGCCGCGCAGCTGTACCACCAGACCCCGTTCGACGAAGTGGTGGAGGCCGTCGAGGAGCGGGAGCAACGGGCTCGGGTGTACCGCTGCCTGGCCGGCCTCGGCAACATGCAGCGGCTGCCGCTGGTCCTGGCCTACTACCAGGGGCTGACCTATGCGGAGGTCGCCGAAGCCCTGTCCACACCCCCGGGCACGGTGAAAACGCGGATGCGCACCGGACTGCAGAAACTGCGCGCCTGCCTGGGGAGCGGCTGATGGCTGCCGCCGAGGATCCGCGCCTGGCTGTCGGCGCCTATGTCCTGCACGCCCTTCCGCCCGCGGAGGAGGCCGCCTTCGAAGAGCACCTGGCCGACTGTGACGGCTGCGCCGGGGAGGTCGCCGCCCTGGAGGCCACCGTCGCGTGTCTGGCCGAAGCGGAAGCGGCCACCCCGCCCGCCGCGCTGCGCCGGCAGGTGCTCGACCGGATTGCGGCCACCGGCCAGGAGCATCTGATGGACGACGTGCCCGCACTGGGACAGGCGCTCAAGTAGACGGCGGCGTCGCGTCGTGGCGCGGACTGAACCACGACGCCGTGCCCGCGCCGTTCAGTCCAGGTCCGACATGTCGAGTACGAAGCGGTAGTGGACCTCGTTGCGCCGTAGGCGGTCGAGGGCCTCGTTCACCCGCGCCGAGGGGAGCAGCTCGATGTCGGCGGTGATGCCGTGCTCGGCGCAGAAGTCCAGCATGGCGGCGGTCGCGGGCCTGCCGCCGCTGCCTGCGGAGCTGAGTTTCTTGCGGCCCACCAGCAGGTCGGTGGTCTCCACGGTGACGGGGCCCAGGTGCCCGAGGTGGCTGAGGGTGCCGTCCATGGCCACCAGACCGAGGTAGGGGCCCAGGTCGTGCGGGGCGGAGATGGTGTCGATGACGACGTCGAACCGGTCCCGGGCCGCAGCCCTCTGTTCCGGGTCGAACGACACGACGAAGCCGTGGGCGCCGAGGCGGCGCGCGTCCTCGGCCTTGTCCGGAGAGCGGCTCACCACCGTGGTCTCGGCGCCGAGCGCCACGGCGAGCTTGACCGCGAGATGGCCCAGGCCGCCCAGTCCTGCCACGGCGACACGGGTCCGCGGGCCCACGCCGAGAGCCCGCAACGGCTCCCAGACGGTGATCCCCGCGCAGAGCAGCGGGGCGGCGGCCGCCGGGTCCAGGCCCGCCGGCAGCGGATAGGCGAACCGGTCGCGTACGACGTACTCGCGGGAGAAGGCCCCCAAGGTGGTCGATCCGTCGTGCCGGTCGGTGCCGCCGTAGGTCAGGGTCGGGAAGGCGCGGCAGAAGTTCTCCTGGCCGGCCCGGCACATGGCGCACTCGTCGCACGAGTCGACGATGTTGCCCACCGCCACCTGGTCGCCGACGGCGAAGCGGGTGACCTCGGCCCCGGTCGCGGTCACCATGCCCGTGAACTCATGCCCCGGAACCAGCGGGGCGTCCGCCGCGCCGTCCCGGCTGTCGACGGCGTGCAGATCGGTATGGCAGACGCCGCAGTAGTCCACGCGGACCGCGAGGTCGTCGGGGCGCAGGTCGCGCCGTTCCAGCGGCGCCCGCCGCAGCGCCCGCGCGGGGCCTGCCGCCTGCCATCCCGTGGTGGTCCTCATACCGACTCCTCACAGACAGACTGGTTGGTCTATTTCAGCGTAGAAGCCGATCGGGGCCCAGGTAAACCAACTGTTCTGTTTGGTAGCGTGAGGGCATGAACGAGCAGCCCCTGACCTCGCGCGGAGCGGCCACATACCGGCGCATCATCGAGGTGGCGACCCAGGAGTTCGCGGAGCATGGGATCGCCGGCGCCCGCATCGAACGGATCGTGGCCGCCGCCCGCTCCAACAAGGCGCAGCTCTACACCTACTTCGGCAGCAAGGAAGGGCTCTTCGACGCCATCTTCTTCGGCTCCCTCGAGCGGATCGTGAACGTCGCCCCGATCGACGCCACCGACCTCGCGGACTGGGCCGTACGCCTCTACGACGAGTACCTCCGCCGCCCCGACCTGATCCGGCTGGCCACCTGGGCGCGCCTGGAGCGCCGCCCGGCCGGTCATCTGGTCGACGACCCCGACCGCCTCGACGACGGCAAACTGCGCGCCATCAGCGAAGCGCAGGCCGCCGGGCTGGTCCGCAAAGGGGACCCGTTCGACCTGATGGCCATGGTGATCGCCATGTCCATGGCCTGGTCACCGGTCAGCAACGTCTATGCCGCGACTGCCGAGGAGCCCGACGAACTGCACGACCGGCGCCGAGCCCTGCTCCGCGAGAGCGTCCACCGCGCCATGACAGCCGACTGAAGCGTCCGGCCCGGCTTACCGCTCCCCACCCCACCCCACTGCCTCGCCGTTACGGCCCATGACGTGGTGCCGCTGGGCCGGGCGACGGGATTGCTCACTGCGCCCACTTCGGTACCCAGGTCTCGGCGTCGCACCGGCCGGACCGCAGGGAGCCCAGGTAGGTGCGAAGCGTGGCGAGCGCGGGGTGCGGGTTGTCGCCGCGCCAGATCAGAGAGTGCGGGTAGACCGGTGTCGGGTCGTGCACGGCAATGCGCCGCAAGTCCTGGTCGGCGGGCCAGACGAGGCGGGTCTGATCGCCGACGAAGGTCGCCAGCACCGAGGAGTCGGCGATCGTGTCGAGAAGCGGCTCGGTGCCGAAGTCGGGGCCGGTCACCTCGATGGTGAGCCCGAACGCGGCGGCGAGGTCGTCGTAGTAGGCGGCCCACTCCGTACCGGCGACGATGCCGGGCATCCAGATCCTGCGCCCGGCGAGCTGGGCGGGCGTGACCGACCGGGCGGCGGCGAACTCGTGGGCCGGTCCGGTGAGGAGCTGGACGGGCTCGTCGTGGACCCGGGCGGCCTCGATGCCGTCGGGCAGCCGCCGCGCGGGCAGGGTGACAGCGCGGAACGACGCGTCGATCGTGCCCGACCGGACAGCGGCGATGGCGGCGTCGGCGTCGAAGAGCGTCACGACGTCGAGTGCGGTCTCGGGATGCGCGCGGTGGAAGCCGCGCAGCAGACCGGCCGGCGCGAGCCGTCGGCCGATCACGTCGATGCGCAGCGCACGGCTGCCGGGCCGCACGGAAGCGGCCGCCCGCTCTTCGGCCTGGAGGAGATCGCGGGCGTGCGGCAGGAACGCCTGCCCGTCGATGGTGAGCCGGGCTCCGCGCGCGCCGCGGGTGAACAGCCGCACACCGAGGTCCTTCTCCAGCGCGGCGATGCGCTTGGAGACGGCCTGCTGGGTGATCGACAGGTCGGCGGCGGCTTCCTGAAATCGCCCCCCGTCCGCTACGGCGACGACGGTGCGTACGGCATCGAGATCCACGCCGGCCATCCTAGGTCCACAACCCATGGTTGTGGCGTGCCAGACGCTTCGGTTGTTTGCTCAGCTGACCGGCCGCTGGCTTTGATGTACCCGGTCAACGCGGGGTTGTTGAAGGGCGACGGCGAGACGATGAGGGGGAGTGCTGGGAATGGGGGCCAGACGGTCGCTGGGGCGGCAGTTCGGGTGGCTGTGGGCGGCGTACACGGTCAGCACGTTCGGAACGCGGCTCGCGTTCGACGCGTTCCCCTTGATCGCGATCCTCGTCCTGCACGCCGGGCCGACCGAGGTGTCGGTGCTGGCGGCCGCGGGGCTGGCGGTGGGGGCGGCAGTGGCGGTGCCGCTCGGCCCGTGGGTGGAGTTCCGCCGCAAGCGACCCGTGATGGTCGCGATGGACCTGATCCGGTGCGCGGCGCTGTTGAGCGTCCCGGCCGCGTTCGCGCTCGGCGGGCTCAGCTTCGTCCAGCTCCTGGCCGTTTCGGTCATCGTCGTCGCGGCGGACATCACCTTCACCGCGGCCGGCGGCGCATGCCTGAAGGCACTCGTCAAGCCGCCGGACCTGCTCGTCGCGAACGGGCGGTTCGAGGCCACGAACTGGACCGCCACCGTGCTCGGACCGCCACTCGGCGGGGCCGCGATCGGGCTGTTCGGTCCGGTGGTGACCGTGGTGGCCGATGCGGTCAGCTACCTGCTCTCGGCAATGGGGATCCGGGCGATCGGCGGCAGGGAGCCGCGCTCTGCCCGCACCGACACACGGCCCCGCCCGCGGGCCGGCGACCTCCTCGACGGGTGGCGGTACATCCTGAGCCACCCGACGCTGCGCCCGCTGTTCTACAACACGATCCTGGTCAACAGCCTGATCATGGCGTCCCAGCCGCTGCTCGCCGTCCTCATGGTCGGGCACCTCGGGTTCGCCCCCTGGCAGTACGCCCTCGTCTTCGCAGTGCCCTGCCTCGGTGGCTTGCTCGGCTCACGGCTGGCCCGCCGACTGGTCGCGCGCTTCGGGCAGCACCAGGTCATGCTCACCGTCGGGGCGCTGCGCGCGTGCTGGCTGCTCGGGTTGGCCTTCATCCGCCCCGGCACTGCCGGGCTCGTGCTCGTGATGACCGTCGAGCTTGGACTGATCACGTGCATGGGCGTGTTCAACCCGGTGTTCAGCACCTACCGACTCGACCTGACAGAGTCGGACCGCGTCACCCGCACTCTGTCCGCCTGGTCGGTCACCAGCAAAGCCATCACCGCGGCCATGACCGGACTATGGGGCCTGCTGGCCGGCATCACCGGCCCCCGCACCGCGATCGCGATCGCCGGTCTTCTCCTCCTGGCAACCCCGCTCCTGCTTCCCCGACGCGACCACGCGCCGCAACACGGGCGAGAACTGGCCCCGGGCCGCACATGACACACCGCAGCGCGTGACGGTCCTCCTGGCCATCGTCACCTGTGACCGAGCGCCGTGGTCGGCGGGTTTCGCCCACCACGGCGCTCGCCCCACCCCTCGCTCAGCGAGGCGGCGGCGTTGGTGGTCAGGCAGGCCCGGATGCGCTGCGATGGTCAACCATGCAGTCCGGTCCCGGGCTCATGATGGTCTCGTGGCCATTTTCCGCCCTCACCCGGAAGGGCGGCGTCCCGTTCGGGCCGAGCACCTCGACGATCTCAACGACTCGATCGTGCTTGCCCACGACCCGACCATGCATCACGAGGCGGTCCCCTTTGGAGGCGTGCATCGTTGCGTCCCTTCCTGCCGTTTGCGACACCGCTGAACCTTCCGGCGTCACCCGATGTCGCAGAGCGTAATGGTTCGCGTACACAATGGAGGTGCCACTCGCGGTCGACGGTCACCCCCGGCTCGGTCGGCGCACCCCACGGCGCCAAGTTCTGGGCAGGCAGCCCGTTCGTCCGCCGCCTCAGGCTCGCGCCTCGGTCCCGCGCCGGCACCCCCCCGCGGATTGCCGGAAATCGACGCCTACCACCAGGTGTCGATCGTGACCGGATCGAAGCTGGCCTTCATCGCCGAGGCAGGTCGCCCGGGATGCCGAGGGGGCCGCCGTCGGCGAAGGTGACCTCGCCGCTCAGGTCGAGCAGTGCTACCTCAACATCGGCACCGCACTGGCCGAAGTCGGAGGCTGCTTCGACGGCATGGCGAAAATTACCGTCCACGTCGTCGACTGGACCCCCGGCAAGATGCCCCTGTTCCTGGGATCACCGACTGAACAGGTGCTCTGCGCCCAGCACTTGCACGTCACCTGGGGCCCTCGAACGGTGCCGGGCCTGCGGGGGCTCCGCCCTGGCCGAGACGCGGGACAGCACAGCCAACGGCAGATATATGCGTTGACGGGTGAGGCTCCGGACCGTTTCATCAAAGCCGGTTGTTCACTCCGTCAGGAAGGTGCCCATGGGCACTCGCAAGATGCATGCCGACGAGGCGCATATCGACACGTCGTCGGTGCGCGCGCTGCTCGGCGCGCAGTTCCCGCACTGGGCGGAACTTCCCCTCGCCCGGGTCGAGTCCGCCGGCACCTCCAACGCCATGTTCCGGCTCGGCGAGGATCTGGTCGCGCGCTTCCCCCGCATCGCCGGAGCCGTCGGCGACGTGGCGAAGGAGCACCAGTGGCTGTCCCGGCTCGCCCCGCACCTTCCGGTCGCCATCCCCGTACCGCTCGGCAAGGGAGCGCCGGGGGAGAGCTATCCCTGGCCCTGGTCCGTCTACCGCTGGATCCACGGCGAGACCCCGACCGCCGGGCGCACCGCCGAACCCCGCCTGCTCGCCAGGGATCTGGCGGAGTTCATCGCCGCACTTCACCGGGTCGACCCCACGGACGGGCCCCCGTCCTATCGCAGCGAAGCGTTGGCGGCACGAGACGCGGGGACACGCGCCGCGATCGGGAGAGTGCGCGACATCGTCGACGCCGACGCCGCTACCGCCGCCTGGGAGGCGGCCCTGACGGCCCCGGCATGGCCCGGCCCGCCCGTCTGGATCCACGCGGATCTGCAACCCGGCAATCTGCTGACCGTCCGTGGACGCCTCAGCGCCGTCATCGACTTCGGCTGCCTGGGCCTGGGGGACCCCGCCGTAGACCTGATCGCGGCGTGGTACCTGCTGCCGGCGGACGCGCGCGGGATCCTCCGCGCGGTCGCTAAGGCCGATGACGCGAGCTGGGCACGGGGGCGCGGTTGGGCGTTGTCGATCGCGCTCGATGAACTCTGGTACTACCGGGATACGAACCCGGTCATGGCGGGCATCGCGCGGTACGTCATCGACCAAGTCCTCACCGATCACCAGCACGCCGGGTGAGTCGGTCAGCCGCGCTCCACTTGGGGCAGCGTCATCATCCGGGCCTTGATCAACCCGGCCGATGCCATCGCCACCTCCCACCCCTCTTGTCGCCCCACCCCTCTCGTTCAACTCGAAAGGTACCCCCAGCGGGTATAGGTTTTTGGGCGTGGGTCGCAGGAACGGACCACACTGGACGGGAAGGGGGATGACGGTCATGGACCACGCCGCACATCACACGCGCACCGCTCACGACCGTGCCGCGCACGAGACACCCGCCGACCAGGGCGGGCGCCGGCCGGGCGGAGCGACCTGGGGAGCCGCCGCGAAGGCGACACTGCACTGCCTGACCGGGTGCGCCATCGGCGAGGTCCTCGGCATGGTCATCGGCACCGCCCTGATGTGGGGCAACGTGGCGACCATGATCCTGGCGATCGCCCTGGCCTTCGTCTTCGGCTACTCCTTCACCCTGTTCGCGGTGCGCACGGCCGGCCTGGACTTCAAGGCCGCCGTCAAGGTGGCGCTGGCAGCCGACACCGTCTCCATCGTGGTGATGGAGCTCGTCGACAACGGCATCATCGCCCTGGTCCCCGGCGCCATGGACGCGCACCTTTCCGACACCCTGTTCTGGACGTCGCTGTTGGGCGGGTTCGCCATCGCCTTTCTGCTCACCACCCCGGTCAACAAGTGGATGATCGGCCGCGGCATGGGGCACGCCGTCGTTCACGCATACCACTGACCGAGACGAGACCGTCGGCCGAAAGCGGGCGGTGGCCCTGTGCAGGTCGCCGGGCGCGGGCGCGGCAGGTATCGCAGTGGCCTGAGCAGTGTTGGCGGATCTCTCCGTGGGTCCTCCACTAGCGCACTGTTTTTCGGTTTTGGCTGCACCGGCCGTTGAGCGGGGAGCGCGGACGTGGGGGTGCCCTGGCCGCCGTCCGGGGCGGTCACCTCGGCGTGCCGGCGGCAAGAAGGGCAGCCCTCGACAGGTCACGCCCAAGTGCACCCTGACACGCTTCCAGGCAATTTATGAAAGCTGGGTTGAAGATCTGAACTGTGAAAGCTAGCTTTCCCATCATGGTGGACGCACTGAACGTGAACGCGGTTGGCTCGGCGCTTCAGGCGAGTCTCGGTCTGTTCGTACGACGGCTTCGCCAGCCGGTCCAGGGCGAGCTCACGCTTCCTGAGGTGTCGGTCCTCTCGCGCCTGGAGCGGGCCGGGTCGGCCACGACGAGCGATCTGGCCAGGGCCGAGCAGATCACGCCGCAGGCAATGGGGATGACGCTCGCCGGGCTCGAAGGGCGCGGCTTGGTGGAACGCCGACCCGATCCCGCTGACGGTCGGCGGGTGGTCATGTCGATGACCAGGGACGGGCAGCGGGCGCTGCGGGACAGGCGCAGCGCCCGGGCCGAGCAGCTGGCGGAGGCCCTCGCTGCCGGCGGGTTCACCCGCGCCGAGCTGGAGACCCTGATGGCGGCGGCGCCGCTGATCGAACGGCTTGGCGAGAGCCTGTGATGCCCACGCCGCCCGGCACTTCGCGCACCACGCACGCGTTCTCCTGGCGGTTCGTGACGCCGCTGCTCACCGGCTCGGCGATCAACGCGATCAACAGCTCGCTCATCGCGACCGCGCTGGTGCCGATCGCGGCTGCCGTCCATGTCTCGGTGGGGCGGACCGCGGTGCTGGTGTCGGCGCTGTACCTGGCCAGTGCGGTTGCCCAGCCGATGGGCGGGAAGCTGGCGGAGGAGTTCGGGCCGCGCCGGGTGTTCCTGGTCGGCGTCCTGATCGTCCTGGCAGGCGGGACCGTGGGCGGGGTGGGGCAGAACCTGACCGGCCTGGTCGTGGCCCGGGTGCTGATCGGGGTGGGCAGCTCCGCCGTCTACCCTTCGGCGATGCTGCTCATCCGCCGCCGGGCAGCGGCCGCCGGGTTGGACGCGCCGCCGGGGGGCGTGCTCGGGAGTTTGATGATCGCCGGTGCGGCCACGTCCGCCCTCGGCCTTCCGCTCGGCGGCGTGCTGGTGGACGCCTGGGGGTGGCGGACCACGTTCTTCATCAACCTCCCCTTCGCGCTACTGGCCCTGGCCATGGCCCTCTTCTGGATTCCTTCCGACCTCCCGGTCGAGGGGCCGCGAACGTTTCGGGAGGTCGCGGCGCGCCTCGACGTGGCGGGCATCGTCGGCTTCGGCGGGGCGATGGCAGCCCTGTTGGTGTTCCTGATGGGACTGCCGCACCCCGACTGGATCGCGCTCGGCCTGGCCGTCCTGGCCGGTACGGGGCTCGTGTGGTGGGAGCTGCGGGCGAGCCGCCCGTTCTTCGACGTACGCCTGCTGGGCACGAACCTGGCGCTCACCCGCACGTATCTGCGCTTCGCCCTGGCGGGGCTGTGTGTCTATACCGTCCTCTATGGCCTCACCCAGTGGCTCCAGGCCGGTCGGGGCATGTCCTCCGAGAAGGCCGGGTTGCTCCTGCTGCCCATGAGCGCGCTCTCCGCCCTGCTCGTCCGGCCGATCTCACAACGGAATCTCGTCCGCATGCCGCTTGTCGTCGCGGCCGTGTCCTGTCTGGCCGCTTCTGCCGGGGTGCTGGCGCTCACCACGAGCACCCCGATCGCCTGGATCGTGGTCATCACCCTGGTCTTCGGCATCACCCTGGGCACGACCATCAGCGCCAACCAGACGGCCCTGTACACCCAGGTTGCAGCCGATCAGATCGGTACTGCTGCGGGGCTGTTCCGGACTTTCGGCTTCCTCGGCTCGATCGCTTCGTCCGCGCTGATCTCCATCGTGTTCCACACTCAGGTCAACGATCATCGCCTGCACGTGATTGCCCTGATCATGGTCATCGTCAGCGTCCTGGGACTGCTCATCGTGGTCACGGACGGCAGGATCATGACCCAGGCTCCGGTGCGACGAGACGACCCGCCGGCCGGGCAACCACGTCGTCCCGACCACGACGGAGAGATGCCCGCCGGTTCGGACCGTGACACCGACCCTCGACGCGCCGGGACCGGCACTCAGATCTCCGGCAGCCGGCAACAACCAGGCGGGGGTGAGAGTCTGTGACCGTCGGCCCAACTGCCAGGCTGTGACAAGGTGTTCACGTGACCGCAGCCGCAGCCGGACGGGGTGGCTGGGGAGGGGCCGAGCTGCCGGGTGGCGCCGAAGGTCCGCCCGGCTGAGGACGGCCTCCCGCCCCTGCGCGCCGCCGAAGTCGACGAGGACGAGGAGGAGTGATGACCGGCGCAGGCCCGCGTCAGCCCAGCAGGCAGAGACCGCGATGACAGGTCAGGCGGCATGGGTTCGTGTCGCGGTGACCACGAGGGTGGTGTAGCTCATGGTGAAGCTGCCTCCGAACGCGTCGATGGCGGCGCCGATGCCCGCCAGCGCCTCCGCCAGCTCGGCCGGAGGGACCTGGGCGCGGAGGCCGGTAGTGGGCAGCTGGTCCAGCCACTCGTCCCGGGTGTAGGGCCGCTCCCAGTCGAATCGCCACTCCTCCGGCTCGCCGAACGCGCCCACCTCCCGGATGCCGTCGGCTGCCCTGGTGCACAACACCGAGTACCCGTCCGAAGCGGTCGTCGATTGTCGGGAAGCAAGCGCGTCGGGCAGCACCCGGCGGTAGACCTCGGAGAACGCTTCGGCCACGTCGGGCGGCGGTTGGCCCGCGTTCCAGAACACCGCAAGCCGGCCACCGGGCCGCAGCGCCTCGGCCGCCTTTGCCGCGCCCGCGACCGGGTCCACCCAGTGCCAGGCCTGCCCGGAGACGACGGCATCGAATAGCCGGTCGGCAGGGTTCCAGGCCTCGAACGCCGCCACCTCGACCTGGAGCCCGCGCTCCTTCGACCACTCGGCCATCCGCGCGTCGACCTCGACTCCGAGCACCCCGCAGCCGGCCGCCTGGAACTGCCGGGCCGCTATGCCGGTACCGATGCCGACATCCAGGACGTCGGCGGCCCCGGGGGTTCCGGCCACGATCCGCTCCACCATTGCGTCGGGGTAGCGGGGCCTGGCCCGGTCGTAGCGTTCGGGGTCCGAGCCGAACGACTCCGCCATTTGTCGGGCTTGATGGGGTTCGAGTTCGGAGAGGCGTGCTCGCTCCGGAGGTATGGTGGGCATGTGCCCACTATTAGTGGGCACATGCCCACTCGTCAACCGGGTGGGGCCGAGCAAGGAATGGAGGAATGCACAGTGCCGACGGGTGTGGCCATCCACGATGCGCGCGACCAGCTGTTCGACGCCGCGGAGCGCGTCCTGCTCCGGGACGGGCCGAGCGCGCTGACCAGCCGGGCGGTCACCACCGAGGCAGGCTGCGCCAAGGGAGTCCTGCACCGGCACTTCGCCGACTTCGACGCCTTCCTCGCCGAGCTCGTGCTCGACCGCATCGCCCAACTCGACGACCAGGGCGCGGCCTTGCGCAAATCCGCCGGGACCGGCACTGTCACCGGCAACCTGGCCAGCGCGCTGACGGACCTCTTCGGGTCGGTCGCGGTGGCGATCGTCGGCCTCGTCACCTCCCGTGATGGCCTGCGCGCCCGGCTGCGCCAGGCCAGGCCGACCGGCATCCCGGTCCTGACGGACGCTGCGGCCATGATCGCCTCCTACCTCACCACCGAACGTGAGCTGGGCCGCGTCGCGGCCGATGCCGACGTCGACACCCTCGCTCCCACGCTGATCGGAGCCGGGCACCTGCTGTTCGCCGACCGGACAGGCACCCCGCCGGAGGCTGGAGCCATCCGCAATGTCGTGAGCACGGTCATCGCCGGCGTCGTGCAAGAACCGCTGCGATGAACGGCCGCGGCAAGTCCGGACCCGGGTGATCGGGACCAGCGCGCGGAAGAGCTCCGAGCACCTACCCGTACGGGTAGGCACGCCCCACCCACGACGCCGCCCCTGCCCATGACGCTTCGGGGCACCGGCTTTGCGGCCCCGCCCAGGCAGCCGGTCCTCTCACCAACTGCACCGCTCCGGGACACCCCGAAAACAGGATCCCCGGCCGGGTTGGAGCAAGTTGCTCCAACTGGGCCCCGCATCGCAGATCTCCTGGTCCATCAAGTGGGAGCAAAACGCATCACGGCTCCAGCGCCAACTTGCGGCCTTTCTTTGGCTCTCCTGCGAGAACTGTGCCGGTATCACTTCCGGCTTGTCGCCCGTTACGCAAGGCGTCGGCCAGGAGGTGTTCGACCTCCTCCCAGTCGCCGGTTTCGCGCAGAGCGGGGTGGAGGGCGATCAGCAACTCCTGGGCCAGATCGGCCGCGAGGGTCTGGTGGCCGCTGTGGGGATGGAGGGCCGGGCCCCTGATGCCGTGGCGGGCCGCGGTCCACAGGGCCGCTGCCAGCAACTGGTCGTCGTGGCGGCTGCGGTGTTGATGGGTGGCGGGGCCGTTCAGGGCGGTGTGGACCAGTGCCCGCGACAAGCCGGCTTGGAGTACGGCTCCGTCCACGGTGGGACTGACGTCGGCGACCCGGATTTCGACGGTGGGCAGGCGACGGGAGGGCCGGGCCAGCCAGTAGGCGTTGGCCCCGGCAGGCAGCACGCCACTCCGGTGGAGGGCGGCGAGCGTCTCCTCGTAATGGTCGACGGAGGTGAAGTGGGGTGGCATCTGTGTGGTCGGCCAACGGGAGAGGGCGATGGTGCGCCAACTCGCGTAGCCGGTGTCGATGCCGTTGTGGAAGGCGGAGTTGGCCGACAGCGCGAGCAACGTCGGCAGCCAAGGACGCAGGTGGTTGTTGGCTGTGACCGCTTGGCCCTTGTCCAGCGTGCCGACATGGACGTGGCAGCCGCAGGTCTCCGTCTCGGCGACCAGATGCCCGTACATCCGCTGCATGCTCTCGTAGTGCTCGGTCGGCGAAACGTGTCTCGGTGCGGCGGGGGAGGGGCGAACCCCCAGGGCCAGGAGGCGAACGCCTTCCTCCCTGGCCGCTTGGGCGAGACGGTTACGGGCGCCGGTCAGCTGGCGGCGCACCTGGGCGAGGCTGGTGCAGATGCCGGTGGCGGATTCGGCCATCGACGTGAGCAGTTCGCCGTGCAGGGTGCTGCCGTCGCCCGGGGAGGGCAGCTTCGCGGCGTGGGCCAGAACGGCGTCGGCGTACGGGACCGGCTGGCCGGTGTCCTCGTGGACGAGCTGGAACTCCTCTTCGACCCCCAACGTCAACGGGAAGCCACGAGGCGGGGGGTGGGAGGTCGGCAGTCCCGCGTTGCTCGTCACCCGACTGTCCCCCTGCCCCTCTGCTCATAGGGGGCCGAAGACGTCAACGCACCGTCAGCCCCTCGGCCGGGCACCTCACCGTGCCTGCCCGTCCGCCGCATACCTTGCCGTTGCCCCATGCAGCCCCCAGTCGCCCGCCAGACGGACGGCTACGATGCGCAGCCTCACGAAGGCATGACGCTACGACGACTGGGTGCCTGCACGGGAGCAGGATTCCGGACGTCACGATCACACATTCCGCCAAACCGTCATGGCGCGTCGAGGCCAATGCGGACACCTCGAGGAACGCGTCAGCCGGGAGCGGTGCGCGTCGTCACCGGCCGAACCGGTCAGCCCCAGGTCATGACGATCTCGCGCTCGAACACGGTGTACCCGGCACGTGCGAAGGCAGCCGCCATGGGGGTATTGCCCACGTCCGTGGACGCCCGGATGCGCTCCGGCTCCGTGGTGGCCAGAACACGCGTGCCCTCGGCGAGGATCTCGTCGATGTAGCGCTGGCCGCGGTGCTCAGCCAGGACGCCGATGTACGCGATGATCGGGCGGTACTGGTTCCGCGCAGCGATCACCAGCCCCACCGGTTCGCCGCTGTCAGGGATGGTGGCGACCCGCCACCAGTCGCGTGGGCTGGTGTAGTGGACGAACTCATCGTCAACAGTCGGGCGCCGAGCTGCTCCACGACGGCCAGTCGACCGTCGACAGCGGTGCGCACCGCCGGTCGTCGCGCCAGTCGGGTGGCAGGAACCGGGTGTACTTGGGAGGCGTGGTGCCCTTGGGAACGACCGCGGCCAGGGCGGACCGGAGCAGCGCGGCACCGGTCGACTCGTGCCCGGCAGGTAGTCGAAGACGTCGAGGAGAAAGGGACTTGTGTCCCTGGGCCGACACCACCAGGCGACTCGGGCCAGCAACTTCCCCTCGTCATCGAGGGCGATCCAGGTCCGATCCCGGCGGCGGCGCCCAGAAACGAGATACCCGGCCACTTCGTGGTTGAAGACGTACGGAATCTGGTTGAAGAGTTCGACCTCGTCCGACCCGGTGATGGGGCGGAAAACCTGCTTGGTCGGTAGTGCGGGTACTACATTCATGGAACGCTCCGTAATGAGGTGCGTCCGGCCGCTCCGGGGTCAGCGCTGCTGAGCGTCCCAGGAGGGGCCGAGCACGACGAAGGTGCGGGTCATCTGCTCGTCCTCCCTTCGGGTCTGTCGGATCGGTCCGTAGTTCTACCGCCCGGCTTTATCGGTGGCAATTCATTTTCCAGGGCCGCGGGAGAGGCGGAATCACGGACGTCGCCTCGGGCGGCAGTTGTCCGGGATCGATCGGCGTGGATGCGCTCGATGGGCCGGTGCCGGCTCGTCTGGATCAATGCCTTCACGCTCTTCCGCGTGTGCGGTCCGGCTGTAGTTGCCGATGACGGGCGGTGGCCGGCGGGAAGTGTTATGTCGGCGACGTCTTCCACATCCGCAGCCCCCGTCCGCCGCTCATGCCCGAGCAGGAGTGCCCGGGTCGGAACGCCACAAGGGCCCCCGCCTTCATGAGGCGGGGGCCCTTGTGTGTGGAGCGCCCGGCAGGCCTTGCACCTACATTTCCCGCCGGCTGGCGGGCGTCTTTCCTTGGACCACAGACGCGTGACGTGACTCCGTGCGGTGTGCCGGAGTTACGTCATGATCATACAGGACCTGCGGGCCAGCGTGTCGCCCAGCAGGCAGCAGGCAGCAGGCAGCAGGCCGCGGGCCGCGAGCCAGATGGTTCGTCAGTCGGCAGGGCCTGCCCAGCAGGCCTGAGCAGGCCCGGTGAGATGAGGCAGCCGGCTGCCGGCAACCCCGCCAGTGTGGCGATGCGCTGTCAGTAGTGGTTGTTCATAGCCTGACGTACTTCGTTGCGGGTGGCCTCGGCGATCGTGTTGGCGCGTTCATTGCCCTGGCGCAGTACTTGGCGGAGGTAGCCGCGGTCCTGGGCGTATTGAGCGCGGCGGGCTCGGATCGGCGCAAGGTATTCGTTGACTGCCTCGGTGACGCACTTCTTCAAAGCGCCGGCTCCTGCAGGGCCGATGTCGTCCGCGACCTCGTGCGGGGAGCGGTCTTGGCAGAGGGCGGCCAGAAGCACGAGGGATGACACCTCGGGGCGGTTGGCCGGGTCGTAGGTGATGTGTCGCTCGGAGTCAGTTTTGGCGCCCCGCAGCAGTCGGGCGGTCTCGTCGGCGTCGGCGGCCAGCGTGACGGCGTTGCCGCGGCTCTTGCTCATCTTGCCGCCGTCGGTGCCGAGCAGGAGGGGGGCTCGTGAGAGCAGAGCCTCCGGCTCGGGGAACACGGAGTGCCCTTGGCCGTAGCGGTCGTTGAAGCGGCGGGCGACGGTCCGGGTGAGTTCGAGGTGGGGGAGTTGGTCCTGCCCGACGGGAACGAGATTTGCCTTGCAGAAGAGGATGTCGGCTGCCTGATGGACCGGATAGGTGAACATCAGGCCGCTGACGGAGGACTGCCGTGAGTGGGTGATCTCGTCCTTGACGGTGGGATTGCGGCGGAGCTCGGCGACCGAGACCAGGCTGAGGAAGGGCAGCAGGAGCTGGTTGAGGGCGGGGATGGCGCTGTGCGTGAAGATAGTGGCCCGGGCCGGGTCGATGCCGACGGCGAGGTAGTCCAGCACCAGTTCTTCGACGTGCCCGGTGAGGTTGTCGGCCACGTCCCGGTCGGTCAGGACCTGGTAGTCCGCGATGAGTACGAACATCTCGACCCCGAGATCCTGCAGGCGGACGCGGTTGTGGAGCGTTCCGAAATAATGGCCGAGGTGAAGCTGACCGGTCGGACGGTCCCCGGTCAGCACACGGAATCGTCCCGGCTCTTTTCTGATCTGCTTCTCCAGCACCTCGCTGCGGGCTCGCGCGGCGGATGTCCCGAGCGCGTCGGCCGGAGCTGCGCCGGAGGGGAGGGTGCTTTCGGTGGCGTGCGGCATGCGGTTCACGAGTTCTCCTGGTGGTGAGTGCCGCCGTCAGGACGGCGCATCCCGGTCCAGGGAACGCAAACGGGCCGTCCATCCGAACGGCCCGGTCGTGGCTGAAGGGTGGCCGCTCCTACGAGGAGCGCCACCAGCTCAGATACGACGAACGATGCATGCGACAACGATAACCCGTCATGTCCGAGCTCTGCAGCACCTGCCAGTGATTCCAGCCGCAGCACCCAAAGCGGCAGCGGGTTTGGCTGGCCGATGATGGCGGATGGCGGATGGCGGATGGCGGATGGCGAGGGGGAGGGGGTAGTCGATTTCCAAGTCGGACCGGACCCAGGCCAGTTCGGGGCGGCCTCTCGTTCCTCCGCAGCGAAGTGGCCTGCCCGCGCGACCGTGACACTGCCTGTCCTCGGCTGTTCTTAGCTGGTGCTCCGTAGCGACTGGGCGATAAGGGCGCGCCGTAGGCGATGCCCACAGCGCTCCGGGGATGCGGACACGGGCGTCTGATCGCTTCGTGCGTTCGGGTTCATTCCTTCTGGTCTGCGGTCAGCGCCCGCTGCATCAGTACCGTGTCGATTGAGCGGCCGTGTTTGTGTCCGACGCCGGTCAGCCGGCCGGCGTGGGTGAAGCCGAAGCGCTCGTGGCAGCGCGGTGGAGGCGTCGCTTCCGGTGTCGATGACAGCGATCATCTGGCGCATGCCCGCCTGGACACATCCGGTCAACACGGCGCCGAGCAGTGCGCTGCCCACCCCTCGGCCCGTCAGATCTGGGGCGAGATAGATCGAGTCCTCCACGGTGTACCGGTAGGCCGGCTTGGGGCGCCAGGGGCCGGCGTAGGCGTACCCGGCCACCTCGCCGTTCAGTTCGGCGACCAGAAAGGGCAGGCCCCGGCCAGTGAGATCGTCGAAACGCTGCCGCCATTCCGTGGCGGTCGGCGGGGTCCCCTCGAAGGTGATCACGGTGTGGGTGACGTAGTGCGTGAAGATTTCGCTCACGGCCTTCAGATCTGCAGGGACGGCGGGGCGAACAATCGCCGCGGGAACTGTCACGGCAGGCTCATTTCTCTATAGCGAAGCTTTGTCCACTATGGAGGAATGCTGGATCTTGCGGTATTGGGTATGCGCATCCAGGCGTTGCGCCACGATCGGAAGCTGACCCTTCAGCACCTGGCTGAAGCGGCAGACGTGAGCGTGAGCATGCTGTCCTCGGTCGAGCGCGGGCAGAAGGCGCCCACGATCGTGGTTCTGGCCCGCATTGCGGATGGCCTCGGCGTGCCTCTCGCCGAACTCGTGACCCAGCCCGACGACAGTCAGCTCATCGTGCGCCGTGCCGCCGACCAGGAGAGCGTCGACGAACCCGGAGGATGGCGGCGGACGGCCCTTACACCGGTCGTGCCGGGCGTGCACTTCGAGTGGATCCACACGACCCTGCCGCCGAACTGCGACGCCGGCAGCTTCCCCGCATACGCCCCGGGGTCCCACGAGTACATCGTCGTCCGATCCGGCACCCTGCGGCTGACCATCGCCGACACGTCCGTCCGCCTGCACGCGGGTGACTCGGCCTACTTCGCCGCAGACGTCACCCACGCCTACGCCAATGAGGGCTCCGAGCCGTGCACGTACTACGTTGCCGCACTCATCATGCGTCCCCGCGCAGCCCAGGCACGCGCACGCGAAGGGGAGCGCGGTGGCAACAGCCGCGAAAAACCGAAGAGCCGCTGACCAGCATGCCTACGGGCCGGAGCGCCGATCGGCCTTCCTGACTCACTTGTCGGACGCCGATGTCTTCGGCGTCTGCAACACCTCCTGCCGCCATGCCTCCAGGACAAGGTCTGGGGCCACGGCCCCGGCGAGGGGCCCTGGGAGGTCTACGTTGTCAAGGCGACGCCGACCAGCTGGGCAAGAGCGACGTCCGCAACCCGCATTGAATCCCACGGGCCACCCTTGAGAGCGACCGTGACGTGAGCCGCCTGAACCGCCGCCTGAACTGCCGCCTTACCAAACACCCCCACCAGGACCAACCGCTCGCTAAATCTGCAAATCTGCTTCCACCCCGAAGGCAGGAGATAAAACGATTCGCCGGGTGAACGGTGCGACGTTTGGCCACCAGGGAGGGGCAGCATGGCCATCCTTGGGCGGGTATCCAACTCATCAGGAAGAACGCGCTCTCACGAGCGCTTCCTTCCTTGGCCAAGGAGTTCTCCCTTGCGTGTTCGTCGTATGGTGACCAGCGCCCTCGGTTCCGCTGCCCTCGTCCTGACCTCCCTGGGCGCGGTGACCGCTGCCGCGAGCCCCGCGGCTGCCGACCCGTGTGGCTTTTACAAGACCGGCTCCGACGCCTTCTACAACCACTGCACCGCGGACCGTTCGCAGGTCGTGATCAAAGTCGAGGTCGCGCGGGCGCCCGACTACGAGTGGTGCGTCGGGCCGGGCAGGACTTGGCTGGGCTCTGCCCACAAGATTCAGGGTGCCCACTACACCGGCCGCACCTGCTGACGAGCGTCGTTCTGAAGGACCGGATGGAGTGCCGTCGTAGTGCCTGTCTACCGGGACAGGCACTACGACCAGCGTGTTCTGCGCAGTGTCGCCATCGAGAAGGGAGGACAGCGGCGCAGGCCGCGCAGGGCCAGGGGCTCCGTGTCCCCCTCCCGTTCCTGACACCAGGACGTCGTTCTGGTCCACACGGTCGGTCCTGGGCTTGAAACTGCCGTAGCGGCAGCTCCTACCGTACTGACCAGGGCCGGAGAGACCGGCCCGGTGAAGCATTCGTGAGGGAGGCAGCGATGGCCTGGCCGACCGCGGAGGTCGCCCGGATGTCGGGCGTGACGGCCCGTACGCTGCGGCACTACGACGAGATCGGCCTGCTGCCGCCGGCCCGGGTCGGCAGCAATGGCCACCGCTACTACGAGGAAAGCCAGTTGCTGCAACTCCAGCAGATCCTCGTACTGCGGGCGCTGGGCATGGGACTGCCCGAGATCAGCCGGATCCTGGCCGCACAGGTCGATGAGCTGGAGGCCCTGCGCAGCCACCACCGGCGGCTGCTCGCGGAGCGGGACCGGCTTGATGTCCTGGCCGGCACTGTCTCCCGCACGATCACCGAACTGGAGCGATCCAGGATGGACGGCAGACCCATGACGAGCATCAACCGGCCGGAAAACCTGTTCGAGGGCGTCCGGCCCGCCCAGTACCGCGAGAGCCTGCGTGACTTCCCGGAGCTGGCCGAGGCCATCGAGCGGCGCACCTCGACAATGGGCGAGGCCGAGATCGAGGCCGGGCACCGCGAGCGTACGGCACAGATGATCCGGCTGGCCGAGCTGCTGGGCGCCGATACGCCCGCCGATGCCGAAGCGGTGCAGGCCGAGTCCGATGCCCAGTACCGGGCGCTGGCCGAGCTCCGAGCGGTCTCCGCCGAGGAGTATCGCGCGATCGGGCGTGGCTGTGTGGAAAACGAGCAGTGGCGCGCGGTGTACGAAGCGATCGCGCCGGGCCTGGCCGAATATCAGAGGGATGCCATCGAGGCGTACGCCACTACCCGGCTGAGCTGAGCCGGACCGGGCCGCAACCGGGGAACGAGCCCGCGGTGGCGGCCCCTCCGGACCGGCGGCTATGCCAGTTCTGTCGCCAGGCCCCCCGCTGCCTGACGACAGGCCCGGCCGTCCGGTGCTGTCCGCGCTCGCGCACATCGAACAGCGAACAGCGACATCGGCCTCGAGCTGCATTCATGGCCCCCACTCTGCCGTGAGCGATGGCTGGAGTGGTGGAGACAAGATGCTTGGTGACGGCGCGCAGCGAGATCAGTGGCGAACATCTACCGAACTCAGACAGACGACTGAGACGGCAGTAGCGGTGGCAGCGACAGAATTCGATGTGAACGTGAACGTGAACGTGAACGCGGACGTGGACGTGGACGTGGATGCGGGCGTGGTGGTGGTCGGCTTGGGGGCGAGGGGCTCTCATACGGCCTGAAGGCTCGCCGAGCGCGGGGCCCAGTTGGTCGGAGTCGAGCAGTTCTCATCGAGCCATGACCCCCGGTGCTTCTCCCACGAAGCCACGGTGCCGCAGGCGCCGACGGCGTGAAGGTCGGCCCAGGCCACGACGACCACACCACAACCGTCGACCCGGACCGAGTCGACCGCCGCATCAGCGGCACGGACCACGCACGCACTGACCTGTGAGTTCGTGAGCAAAGCCCTTGCGTGGCTCAGCCCGACCCCATCCGCTTGACCACCTGCATGGCTCCCCACAGCCCCGACGGCAAGTTCATCATCCGCTGTCCCTATGGGGACCAAGGGCGTCGAGGTGGTCCCTGGCCCAGGTATTGCACTTGTGATTCCTGCTATTCCGACTGCTGCACCAATTGCTCCCCGGCTCCGTCGAGTTCGGACGGCTCCCGTCCCGACCCTGGTCGGCCCCACCGGGCGCAGGCATCTGCCGTAGGGGCACCCAGCCCTGCTCCACAGACGGACAGAGGCCGGCTATGAGCGACGGGAGGTGTCAGTTCGCTTGATCACCGGCACGTCTCCGAGGCTGAGTTCGCGGAACGTGACCCGGAGAGTCGGCTCGTCGGTTGTCACATTGAGAGCTGCCTCGCGCCGGGGGTATGGCCCAGGAACTAAATGCTTAGCCCACCTGGCCCCAGCGTTGACGCTGGTCAACAGTGACTGCAGCCCGCCGTGCTTCCATCTCGTCATGGAGGTGCTGACGTGATGGCCGGAGATCGACAGCAAGACAGCTACCCGCATGTAGGAACGCCGCGACGGCGCGTACTGGCCGCGGCCGCCCTGACTCCGTTGCTGGCCGGCGCGCCGACTCCCGCTCGCGCTCTCGCCACCGGGACGGGCGAGGTAAAGAGCCGCAGGCTGGTCGAGCCGGTTCCCACTGCCCTATCGGACTGGGAGAAGGTGGCCAAAGCGCTGGGCCGAAAAGGCGACATGAAGCGAAAGATGATGTACCACACAGCCCTCCCACGTCGGGACCTCCGCGTGCGCTCGCGCCATGTCACCGTCAAACCGGCGCTCGCCCTCGGTTCGCACGTGTCTTTCGTGCGCTACGCCGACAAGAGCACGATGGTGATGGGCGATGTGGTGGTCACCGAGCGCGAACTCCAGCCCTTCACCGATGCCCTGCAAGAGCACGAGATCGCACAGACCGCGATCCATAAGCACCTCCTTTCCCAGACTCCTCACATCTGGTGGGTCCACATCCACGCCCACGGCCACCACCCGGTGGCTGTGGCCCGCGGTCTGCGCGCCGCGTTCGACCGCACCAGTACCCCGCCCCCGCGCCCGCCGGCCCGGGCACGGCGCGTCGACCTGGACACTGCCGGCATCGATGCCGCGCTCGGCGTCAAGGGCTCCACCGACGAGGGCATCTACAAGTGCATCTTCGTCCGCCGCGAGACCATCACCGACGGTCACCTGGTACTGCCCCCGGGCCTGGGTTCGACCAGCGCGTTCAACTTCCAGCCGCTGGGCGGCGGCCGGGCAGCAATCAGTGGCGACTGCGCCATGATTGCCAAGGAAGTCCAAGACGTTCTGGTGGCTCTGCGGTGTGCCGGGGCCGAGCTGGTCGAGCTGCACAACCACGGCTTGACGGACGAACCCCGTCTGTTCTTCATCCACTTCTGGGCTGTTGGTGACGGCGTCAAGCTGGCCAGGGCCTTGCGCCCCGCCGTGGACGCCACCAACGTCGTACCGGTCGGCTGACCACCACACCGGCGACGGGCACGGGCTCGACCCGTGGGACGCCACCCGCTGTCCTGTCTCACTCGATCCTGCTCGGTGCTCGGTGCTCGGTGCTTGGTGCTCGGTGGTTGACGCTCGGTGGTTGACGCTGGGACCTGGACGGACACAACGGCAAGGGAGAGGGACTCGGGTCGGTGTGCCTCCGGTGACGTTGTCTCCCGGTTTCGATCCTCAGGGTCGTCTCACTTGATAGCGCGGCCGCTGAGTGAGCCGGGGGTGTGGTTGTCCAACAGGAGGCTCACCGACTCGCGGAGGTCCGCAGGCTCGCGGTAGTGCACGCCGATCATCCCGAGCGCCACGGCGGCTTCGACGTTCTCCAGCCGGTCATCCACGAAGAGGCACCGATCAATGACGACACCTGCCCGTTCGGCGGCCACTTCGTAGATCTCCCGGCCCGGCTTGGCCACCCCCAGCCGGGCGCTGTTGACGACATGGCCGGCGAAATCCGCCGGCCCCAACGATGCCAAGTCGTCCTCCAGCTCAAGAGTTGCGTTCGTTACCAGGACCACGGGCATGTGTGCCCGCACCTGCCGAAGCAGGGACACCACTACCTCGTCGGCCCAGAACGGCGCCGAGGCAAGTGCCATACCGAGCTCACGCGCCTGCGCCTCCGGAACCTGCCCCGCAAGGCCGAGCGCAATGGACTCCACCCCCTGCCGCTGAGTGATCTTGCCGAGAAGCAGCGGCAGATCAATCTCCGGCGCATAGGCCACCTTCATGGTCGTGCCTGGTGCCAGCCCGGCGACATGCTCCCGTGTTGCCAGCTGCGTCATGTCGTAGAAAACGGATCACGTTGTCGAGGTCGCACAACACCGCATCGAAGGGTCGCTTGCAAGTCTGGGAAGTCGTCACTGCCCTTGGATAACACAGGGACCGGCAAGCAAGTTGTTGTCTCTTGTGGCCCTGCCCCCGACGCGCGAACCGGGAACGCAAGGTGGAAAGCCAGTGAGACGGAGCCCAGGTCGATTCGTTGCGACTCCGGTTCGCCCGCGCACCCTCTTCACGTGTGGGCACTCGGCCACGGGCGGAAGACGCCGAGGCCGATAAGGACGACCGCCGTTCCTCAGTCGTCGAGAAGCCGCCATGCGGTGAGGGCGAGCCTGGCCCGCAGCAGGCCGGTGGGCTCGGTGAGGTCGATGCCCAGGGTCTTTCCGGTCTGTTCGAGTCGACGGGCGACGCTGCTGTGGTGCAGGTGGAGAAGGTCGGCGGCCCGGCGTAGGGAGCCGGTGGAGCAGTAGGTGTCCAGAGTTTCCAGTTCTCCTGGGGTGTCGGCGATTCGGGCGATCGCGGCCACGTCGGCATTGTCTCGCGCGGCGTCGTTGGGTACCTGTGCGAGCAGCGCCAATGCCCCCAGGCTGTCGTGGTGGACGACTGGCTGGCGTGGGGTGGTGAAGCGGAGGGCGGTACGGGCTTTCCGCCAGGACCGATCGGGGCTTTCGGCGGCGCCGATGCCCGCGCGTACTCCACCTGTCGGAAAGCGGGCCTGATCGACGGTGGTGGCCAGGATGACGCCCACGTCGGCGAGCGGAGCCGCCTTCACCGGGCGGGCCGGGCAGATCAGGCCGCCGATCTGGTCGAGCGGAAGCTGCGACCGTACGGCGACGACGTGGAGCGGCAGGTCGGAGGCGAAACCCAGGAGTCGTAGCGCCCGGGCTCGGGCCGCTTCGTCGGTGTCGGCGCTGATCGCCAGTTCGACGAGGGCGGGGTCGGCCATGGTGGTGCGGGCTGGGCCGTACCGCTCGACGACCGCCGCGGCGGCGATGGCGAGCCGGTCAAGGAGCAGCTCGTCGAGGTCGAGCGAGCCGGGCGGGCCGGGGCGCTCCAGCCACACCGTGCCGATCTCCTCCTCGTCGAGTGTGATCGGCGTCGTGGAAGACGCGGGTGGCGGCGAGGCGGACGCCTCCCTGCCGTCGGGTGACATGCGGATCACCCGCCCTGTGCCGTGGAGCCGGACCCCGGCCACGCACTCGGCCAGAGCTGCCGAGCCCCGGGCGAGCGCCGGCAGATCCACCCGTCGGCGCATCAGCGTGTCGTAGAACATGATGACGCGGATCGCGCCTTCGACCTGTGAATCGAGCTGTGACAGCCGTAAGGCCAGTGCCTCCATGGCAGGAGGATAGGCGCCGATCGGCGCATGAGGGGGGTGGGATGCCCGACAGTTGGCGGATGCCCTCGGGGGTGCCCGGCCGTGAGGATGGCCGACATGGACCCTGAACTGGAAGCATTCATCCCCTTGTTCCCCCGTGCCGATCTGACCGACCCGGTCGCCGAACGCAAGAACTTCGCCGGCTTGGCCGCCGCGGTCCCGGCACCGGACACCGCAGGGTTGGAGGTCGAGGACCGCGCGGTGCCCGCCGACGCCGACGTGCCGGTGCGGATCTACCGCCCGCACCAGGCGCAGGGCGCCGTCGTCTGGTTGCACGGCGGCGGATTCGTCATGGGTGACGTGGACACCGAGCACCCGTGGGCCGCCCGGATCGCAGAAAGCTCAGGCGCGGTGGTGATCTCGGTGGGCTACCGTCTGGCGCCCGAGCATCGGTTCCCGGCCGCCCTCGACGACGCCTACGCCGTGCTGACCTGGACGGCCGAGCACGCAGCCGAACTCGGCATCGACCCGGGGCGGATCGCGGTCGGAGGTCACAGTGCCGGCGGGGGGCTCGCGGCCGCGGTGGCGTTGCGGGCGCGTGACCAACAGGGGCCGTCGATCCGCTACCAGTTGCTCAACCAGCCGGGGCTGGACGACCGGCAGGAGACGTGGTCGGCGCGGCACTTCACCGACACGCCTTGGATGAATCGCGACAAAGTCACCGCCTCGTGGGCGCACTACCTGGGCTCCACGCCCGCCACGCCGTACGCCGCCCCGGCGAGGGCCACGGACCTGTCCGGCCTGCCGCCCGCCTACATCGCCACCGCGGAGCTCTGTCCGAACCGCGACGAAGACATCACCTACGCGCTGCGCCTGCTGCAGGCCGGCGTCTCTGTCGAACTGCACCAGTGGCCCGGCACGTTCCACGGATCGCAGGCGATCCTGTCCGCCGAGGTATCCCAGCGACAGATCGCCGAACTCGCCGCAGTCCTGCGCCGTGCCCTGGCCGAGTGAGGCGCGGCCGCGGTGGCGGCCGAGCCGACTGGTGCCCCCCATGCCACAACCCACCCGGATGAAGATCACCGCAGGAAGGACATTCCCGCATGACTGTCACCCCGATCGATCGCTTCGCCTCCTTTATCCACTTTCAACAAGGCGGCCAGGTGCGCGCCGAGCAGCCAGCGTTCGACCCCGAGCGGGACGGCTGGCAGTTGATGGCCTTCCACGTGGAGACCGACGCCGACGTCCACGCCGACCAATGGGAAGTTCATCCCGACGCGGATGAATTCGTCGCCTGCCTCACCGGCGGGATACGCCTCTGCCTCCGTCCCCAACAGCCGGGAGAAGAGGAGGAGGAAATCAAGCTGGTGGCGGGAACCGCGGGCATCGTGCCTCGCGGGCGATGGCACCGCATGGAACTGGACGCGCCCGGCGACATCATGTCCGTCACCCTGCCGCGTGGCAGCCGCTTGGAGGGGCGCAGCGAAGCCTAGACGGGGCCCTCGCACCGCGGCTCGTTCCGGTACTGCGGATCGGGTTCCCCTTCGTCTGAAGGGCCTGGCGGGGTTGCGGGCGTGCACGGCTCGGGGTGGTTGCGGTTCCGGTCCTCACTCGGGAAGAGTCGTCTCCGTGGTGTGGCCCCGGGGCGAGCAAGCTGCGGTCAGGAAACGCGGCGAGGGCCGTGGCCGCGGTTTGGTCCGGAACGGCGGCAACCCCTTGGAGGCATCGACATCGGTTCCTCGCTGCGACCGCACGACACGGCAGCGGCCAGCAGGGGCCGCCGTCCGCCCGACAACATGCGGATCCACGCCGGGAGATGAGCAACAGAGCCCCACTATGATGCGCCGATGTCATCGATCAAGCAGTTCCAAGTCACCTTCGACTGCGCAGAACCTGCGCGCCTCGCCAGTTTTTGGTGCGAGGTGTTGGGGTACGTCGTCCCGCCGATTCCGAAGGGATTTGCCACTTGGGAGGACTACCATCGCTCGCTGCCGCCTGAGGAGCAGGTCACCTACTTCGCATGCAGTGATCCCTCGGGTGTGGGCCCGCGCCTGCTCTTCCAGCGTGTGCCCGAAGGCAAGATCGTCAAGAATCGGGTGCATCTCTGTGTGCGGGTCGGCACCGGACTCGTGGGCGAAGAGCGCCTCGCCACACTGGAAGCCGAATGCGCACGACTGGTCGCGCTCGATGCGGTACACGTGCGAACGCTGCTTGCCGATGACGAGAACGAGTCGTGCATCGTGATGCAGGACGTCGAGGGCAACGAGTTCTGTCTCGACTGAGCATCCGCCGCGACGGCGAGATCGGGGGGCTGTCTCTCTCGGGCCTCTCTTCAACGTGGTCTCGTGCGCGGCGGAAGTCATCCTGTGAGGGCGAGGTTGTGCAGTCGGCGATACCGAGCATCGCGGTGTGAAGACCCTCGCCCTTATCAGGGTTCATGGCCGACCCTTGCGTACGGGTCCGCACCCTCGCGCCGCGCCGCATCGCCGTGACCAGCTTGCCGAACTGCCGCGGGCTCAGCCCGGTGAACGGGGCTGTCCAGGACTGCTCCGACGCTGTGATCACACCAGCCACCACAAGGTCATCCCACCCGTGACCAGCAATTGCGGGACAACCCTCAGCCAGCGCGGCCACCGCCCGGATACAAGGTCGCGCCGGGTCGTAAATCCGTTGGTGAAGAGGGCAACACGCTCTGGGCCGACCTCGTCCTCCGTGCCGAGCCGGCGGCGAATGGAGGTACTGAGCGAACGCTGCCTCTCGGTCTGCCTCCGCTCGGCACGCCCATGGGCTCTGAATGGCAGTGTCCGAAGGGGAGTTGCCTCTTCGTGTGGTGTGTCCCTACGGGCGCTGCCTGAAGAGACAATTTCGCCCAAGGTTGCGTCTCCGTAAGGTCGTTGACGATCAGCAAACGAACCAGCCGTCACAGGAGAACTTGTGCTCACTCGACCCGCGCGTCGTCTGTCCACCGCCGCCCTCGCCACCGTGGCCGGCCTCGCTGTCCTGTCCCCGATGGCCCACGCCGCTGACGCGGACGCCGCCGCCAAGAAGCCGGCCAAGGTCACCGTCGCCGGCTACACCAAGTACCTCCAGACGCAGAAGACCCCGGCGGCCAAGAAGACGCTGAAGAAGTTCAGCGCCCTCTCCAAGGCCCAGAAGGCCCGGTTCGTCAAGCACCTGAACAACCGCCACATCTACGAGGCCCTGACCGACCAGGTCAAGGGCAGCATCGGGCGCCCGCTGCACGTCGTCGACCCCTACAACAAGGACGTCCGCTTCATTACCGACGTCACCTCCAAGGTGGGCAAGGACAAGAACCACACGACCACCGTGTCCTTCACCATGACCGAGCAGATCTTCAAGATCCCCGTTACCAGCGAGCGCATCAACCTGACTTTCCAGCGCACCGGCAAGCCGGGCAAGAAGGCTACTGGCGCGGCCAAGGTCACCAATGTCAACGCCGCTATCAACATCAAGGCGGGCCGCGTCGCGGTCAAGGGCAACGCCGCGAAGGTCTCGTGGGCCGCGACCCCGCAGGTGAAGGTCTTCGGCAAGAAGCTCGCCAAGACGCAGTCCGTGGCCTCGGCCCAGGGCTCTTACAAGGCCAACCTCGAAAACCGCTGACTCCGCCGCGGTTCCACCTGTGGGAACCGGTGACTGCGAGGCCCAGGACAGTCCACAGTCCTGGGCCTCGCCCGCATTGCATCCGCATGGCGTCGCTGAACGATTTTTGCCGGTACGTGGTGACGGGACCGGGTGAACGTAGTGGTTGTAGGGGTGGATTAGGGGGTGGATCAGAGGGTGGATCAGAGGGTGTACCGAGGAGCGTCGAAAAACGGTAGTCGGCGCTGCGCCCGTGGATCTGGCGAAGGGCCACGGTGCCAGGCCCGAGGATGACAGCGCGCCTCCCTTGCGGGCAGTGCCCGAACAGTCAATAGACGCTGCGTCAGGGCCTTCGTAGGTTGATTGCCGTGCCCCGCCCCATCGGGGGAAGTGCGGGGACGATCACTGTGAGGGGCTATGAGGAACATACGTATGGCGGCAGCCGGTGTGGTGTCGGCGGCGCTGCTGGCGGGGGCCGCGCCGGCGCAGGCCGCCCAGAGTGCCGCGCCTGCCCGGGTGGCTTCGGTGCAGGCCGCCCAGGGGCAGGACGCTGGGGCTGCGGGGGTGAGCGGGATGAAGGTGTTGAAGGAGTTCGACTATTCCCGGAGCAAGAACCGTCAGCTGCCACTGCGTCTGGGCGAGTACAAGCGGGGCAAGAAGGGCAAGATGGTCGGCTTCGGCTGGACCAAAATCAAGAAGAAGCACAACATCACCAAGTACGGGCTCATCGGGTGGCTGGCCAAGTCGCCCAACATCGACCACGTCAAGGGGCCGCGGTACAACCTGACCGGATGGGCGCACCGGGTCAAGTGTCAGAGCGGCAACTGCAAGATCGTTGACCGGCGCAAGATGCTGCTGGCCACGGACGAGACGATGACCGCCACGGGCGACCATGGTGTGTTCAAGTACTTCGGTGCGGTCACGGCGTTCTGCAAGGGCACGGTGAAGTGCCCTACATGGGTGAACACGAAGTTCCGCCCGAAGGCCTCGGCCGGGCTCAACACGCCGGCGAAGGACGGGGAGCGGTACATGTTCACGTACAAGCCGCTGAAGGAGAAGAAGGGCCGTCTGGCTCTCGCCTCGTGAGCGTGTCTGCGTGGACGCCGCTTCGGGCATTGTGCCCGGAGCGGCGTTGCGCGACCAGGGAAGGAAAGGTGCGTATGGGCAAGGGGAGCGACCGGTACGTGTTCTCGTACGAGCCACTGGGAGAGCCGGAGGCCGATACCGGGGTGCGGGACGCGGAGGACCAGGCGGCGGCCGAGTTCCTTGCGAAGGTCTCGGATCTGGCATTCAAGGGAGGCCCGCTGGGGATCGAGCTGATGCGCGTGGACATTGCCGGCCGGACGTTCGCCTTCCGCGAGGTGCGGGAGGCTGATTCCCGGACCCCGGTCAGCGCGGCCGGTGTGGTGCCGACGGAGGATACGGAGCGCAGCGAGATGCGCTGGATGCCGGAGCCGCCCTCTCCGGCCTGGGCTCATCTGGCCTGGCTGGTACGGGAACTGCCGCTCCTCCATACGTTCAGGGAGTACGGGCCGGAGGGAGGCCCGGAGCTCCGCGGGGTGGAGGCGCCGTCGCGGGAGTGGGCAGATGTACTGGTGGAGCACCGGGGGCAGCAGTGGCGGGTTCGGGTGACACTGGAGGGCCGCACAGAGCCGATCGAATTCCCGGGAATGGTGATCGGTGAACTGTTCGGCGAGGGGGAGCACCGGAAGATGGTGGTGGAGGGGGAACCGGACCTGGTGGATCCGGGAATCTAAGGCATGGGGGACGGGCTCGCTCGTGGCGGCGAGATGAGAGCGAGCCCATCCGCATGGCCCGGGTCGGTCCCGATCCCGATGGCCCCACCGGAGGCTACCTCGGCGCCGAGGGGGCCCTTGCCCGGTGGTGCGAGCGGAGCGGCACCCAGGTGGAGAGCATGAGCTTGTGGTGACCTTGTCTACTGGCACGCGGCCCCTCCCGGCAACTGAACGCTTCGACTGGCGACTGGCGACTGGCGACTGGCGAAGGGCGAAGGGCGAAGGGCGAAGGGCGCGATCTGAAGCGCTCTGTCTCGCCGGGCAGGACAGGGCCGGGGGCGGGAACGGGGGGCGACGCGACCGGGGGATGACGCGAACGGGAGAAGAATTCGAGTTCGGCCCGGTTGGTCCAGGATGCCCTCGGCAGGCTGAGTTCCTGCGTGGCGTCCCGCAGGAGCCGCATTCCCGTCGCCGGTCCGCTGATCCCGTGCCCGACGGGGAGGGGTGGGAAGCTCGACCAACTTCCGTGCGGGGTATGGGCGATCGACGTTCTCCCGCTGCCGTCGTGCACAGGGGATATGCGCGGTGCTCAGCGAGGGAAAGTCGGCATAGGAGTGAGTGATTGCGGGAGCCGGCCACTCACGCGGAGAGTCGCCGTGTGGGCGCGTCCCGCCGGGGCGGTTTGCGGGTGACGTGGGAGGCAAGGCACCCTTGCGTCATGTCAAACGTGAGGCTCGAAGCCTGGATCGGTGGAGAGTGGCTGGAAGTGGACGCCGTGAGCGTCACCGTAACGGATTCTGCGCTGACCCTCTCCTTCGAACCCCAACGGAGCGAGTCGGGATACCGAAGCCTCATCTGGGAGCCCCTGGAGAACTTTCTCAGGGAGTACCGCGAAGAGCCGCTCGTCGTGGTGCCACGGGGGCGCAACTTGCCGGTGATGTTCGGCCCCGGCGCCGCGGGGCCCTTCCGGCTGGCGGAGACGTCGGGCAACTGACGGCCGCTCGCTGACCGTCTCGGGTACGCCCACGTGCGGTGCTCCTCGCGAAGGGCGAGGAGCACCGCACGCATGCCAGGGGGCGGTGCCCTCTGTCCCGTTGGACGACCGCTGACGTGTCCGTGGCCCCCATCGGATGGTCGGTCTCATCGCCCCTTGTAGCCGGCAATCGCCTGGGGGACGAGGACGGCGGCCACCGCACCGCCGGTGCCGAGGGGGACGGCGAGACGAGGGTGCTGGTAGCTGAGGTAGACCACGCCCAGCACGGCCGCCGAGATGAACCCGAGAGTGAGCAGCAGCAGCTGCACTCGCATGCCGCGGTGTGAGTCATCCTGATGCGGGCGGTTCGGGTGGGTGGTCATGTCGGTGTCGTCCTTCGCTCGGTATGCCTTGGTTTGCGGTATGCCTTGGATTGCGGGGCAGGCAGGCAGGCGGGTGCGGTGCGGTAGTGGGGTGGCGCTCCGCATGCGGTGGGTAGGGGCGGGGTGGCGCTCCGCATGCGGTGGGCAGGGATGCGTATCGCACTCTGGGGTGCGGCGGGTCACGCGGGCCGCCGCCCCGCCGGAGGCAGGAGCAGCGGGCCCGCGTGGTGAACCTCAGCTTCTGACCTGCGACGCCGTGGCGTTTGTCCTCATCGAGTGGGGCATTGCAGCGTTTGCTCGGTGTCCGCGAAGAGCTGCTCGATGCCCTGACGGGTCCAGCCCAGAAGCGTCAGGACCATCTCGCTGGTGGAGATCAGGCGCTCGATGACGCAGGCGGAATCGGGACCCTGCGTGGATCCGTTGGCCTGGCGCAGGGTTCCTCTCACCTGTCCGATCCCGGTCCGGACCCGATATTGCAGGGTGAGAGCCTCTTCCCGGGTGAGTTCGCGATGGGCGAGCCCGGTCTTCAGCCTGACCAGATTGTCCCGGCAGTCGGTGAGGAAGTCGGTGGCCAGCCCCCAGCACGGACGCAGGGACTCCGGCAAAAGAGCCCGGCCCACCACGGTCATGGTCCTGATGGTCGACAAGGCCTTGTCCAACTGCTGCGGAAGATAACCAGGAGCGGAGACCGCCAGCCACTGCATGAGGGAGTCACCGGTGGACGGCAGCAGCCACGCCAAGTGCGAGGTGTCCTGCTCACTGCATGCCGGCACTTCCTCAACCACCACCGACGCCTTGAAGATGGCGGCCCGGCCCGCGTCGACATCTATGGCGTCCGCCAACCGCTCACGCACCCCTTCTCCGGCTGCAGTCAAGAGTGCATCGAGCTGGGCATCGGAGTCGTCACCGGGCTGCATCGGCCGGCTGTCGCTCACCGTGCACCTCCACTCGCCGGGCTCAGCAGCGCCCTCTTCAGCAGCGTCCGGCCGCGGTGCAGGTTCTGTCGCACCGCCTCCGGTGTCGCCTTCATCAACCGCGCGATCTCCTGCGGCTTGTATCCGTCCAGCGTCCACGCCATGACCTCCCGCTGCCGGTCCGGCAGCCAGCTCAGCGCCTCGTAGACGCGAGCCTCTTCCTCGCTCAGTTCCACCGCGTCCACCGGACACCGGCCGCCTGGCAGGTCCGGGAGCTGATCGGTCAGCTCTTCGCGGGGAAACCGCATCGCCTGCATCTTCCGCTGCGCCACGGTGCGCAGCCATGCTCTCGGATGCTGGATCGACTCCCACTGCTCGAATGCCACCGCGAACGCGGACTGGGCTATGTCGGCGGCCTCGTGCGGCGCCGCCCCCAGGTGCATCACAAAACGCGTCAGCCGGACGATCTCCTGCTCGTAGCAGGCCGCGAACTCGGAGCGGGCTCCGCTCTCCCCGGGCGCGGGCGGGAACCGAGGCGCGGGGGAGACCAGCGACACGGACACGGCGGATTGGTGTGGAGCATCAGCATCCACCGCAGTCCCCCTCACGAGCACCGTCCCCCACGATGATCTCGCGGCGGCCGGGGCAGCACTCCGAGAGCCGGATCGTCGGAGGAACCCGGCGCATCCACCTGTACGGCGGCTCCTGCTCACCGATACGCGTCCGTCGCGGCGATACGCACCGACTTGCCCGCCGCAGCGATGCGCGCCGACTCACCCGCCCGCTCAACAGGCGTCCGCCACACACGGCCCGGCCGGTGATCGCAGACACCACCCTCGTCGTCTCCATGCACAAGTCCTTCATCGAACGTCTGCTGACGGACGCTGTCGCGTTCATCCTTGTGCTGAGTAGTGCGGTCGGCACGGCAAAACGTGACATCGCCCTCGTCACAACGTCCGTTGGAGCCACAGAAGTTGCTGCCTTGCCCTGGGCGGACCGCGACGGGAAGCGTTGAGCTGTCGGTCAGCAGGAAAAGGGGTGGGGAGGGGGACGGTCGGTTGGTAGCGGCGTCACGGTGGCGGCACGCACAAAAAGGCGCCGGGGATGGTGGGCCGGCACACCGCCTCGTGACCACCTGCGGATTCCATGTCGCCACCATCGACGCGCCCGGTCACGGCGGCCGGCCGCGCACGACGGTCGACGAGCGGGAGATCGCCGCCCTACGGCAGGCAATGACGGCGGGCGCGCCGGTCTGCCCGATCGTCGTCCGTTACCACGCGCACCTGGCGGAGCGTGCCGCTGGCGGCGATCGAACCCAGGATCGCCGCTGCGGTCTTCGGTATCTTCTGGCACGATTCCCTGGCCGAGAGGGCGAAACAGATCACCGTTCCGGTCGAGTTCGTCCTCCAGTGGGACGACGAGCACACCCGCGCCCATCCGGTCTCGCGTTGTTCGACGCCTTCGCCTCGAAGGAAAAGACGTTGCACGCCAACGCGGGCAGGCATAAGGAGCTTCCCAGGTTCGAGGCCGACAGCGCGGTCCGGTTCTTCGCCCGGCATCTCGGCCGTGACGTCGGCGGGCGAGTTCGCGCATGGTTGACGGTCGTGGGCGCGGACCATCTTGCGCACGGGGGCTTACGTGAGCCCGGTCTGTGCCTTGCTGAACAGCACACCCTCGGAATAGAAGAACACCGCGCTGCTGCTTCCGTCGGCGCCGTAACACGTCCAGGTGATCGGATAGCTCTCGGCGAGCTTTTCGCTGTCCTGTTGGCAGGTGCTGGCAAAGGTGAACAGAATTTTCTCGCTGCTGCCCGCACGTATCTTCTCGTATTCGGCGAGAGTCAGCGGGTTGCCGGCGGCGGTACTGCCTTGGTAGGCGCCGGCGATCACGAGGAGGCCGAGGATGCAGCCGCCGGCTATCGCGCTCTTCTTCACGGGTGGAGTTGTCCTTTTGCGGGTGGTTCGGTGGACCGGCGGGCGTGGTTTCAGACCGGCGCGGCGGCGCGTACGACGGCGGTGAGAGCGACGGAGCGGGAGCTGCCGTGGGCGGGGGCGGTCATGGACTGCTCGGGCACGGCGGCACCTTTCTGCGGGTGGGGTCGGCGGACGAACCGGCAGGGGGAGTCTATGTTGCGTACGCTCGTCGACGCCGTGGGGACGGTTGCCCAGAAGTGCCCAGAAGTGCCCAGAATTGCCTAGAAGTGCTTCGCGTGGCGAGGGCCCAGGACGTGGCCGAGGGGCCGCCCCGCCGGCAGTGACCGAGTCTCGCGATCGGCCAAGTGCCCTGTGATCAGCGGGCTTTCGTTCCCCTGCGGGCGGGGGCGCGGAGTGCGCCGCGCCCCCGCCCGGACGCCTGTCAGTACGCCTCCGTGCACACGACGTTGCCGTTGCGCCGGTGCAGGCAGCCCCAGGCCTTGACTCCCTTGTCGTTCACCATCGCGGTGTACGCGGAGGACCGGCCGGACGTCACCGTCGTCGAGTAACAGGACTTGCGCCTACAGGCGCCGCCCTTGTTCCGCGCCTCGATGCGGTCACCGCCCCGTGCGTGGGTGACGCGGACCCACGCCGCCCGGCAGGCCGAGCTGTAGCGCAGCTCCACCAGGGGACCGATCCCGGCGCTGCGTCGGACAGTGCGCGCATGGTGGTCGCAGCCGGTGGCCGCGGGGTTTTTCCCGGCGCAACCGCTGCCTGTGCAGTGCGCTGTGACCCCGGCGGGAGCAGCGATCCCGGGCACGGTTCCGGGCACGGTCAACAGGAGGGAGGCAGCTGCGGTGACCGTGAGACGTACGAGGGTGCGCATGGTGGTCTCGTCCCTCTCGGTCACTTGTAGGTGATGTCCCAGTGGCTGCTTTCCCGGGCGTAGATGTTGCCCGTCGAGGACTTGTACATGGGCGCGCCGTCCCCACGCTTCCCGGCGTACCGGAACGTGTGCTTGATGTAGCGCGTGACGCAACCGGTCGGACTGATGTCGACCTTGTAGCCGTTCCAGTGGCTGTACCGGCCCGATGCATGGCCGGTCTCGGTGCCGCCGGTGATGGTCACCGCACAGCGGCTGGTCCGCTTGAAGGTGATGATCCCCTTGATGGTGCCGGAGTTGATGCGCGTGAAGGAGGTGCATCGCCGGTTGTTGCGGTTCGAGCAGTGACCGCTGGAGGTCCAGGCGATACCGGCCGCCCGCAACTTGCTCGCGGCTTGCGCATGCGTCAGCTTCGAACCACTGGCGGCCGCGGTTTCGGCGGTGACGACAGGTGCGGCGATGGCGACCGCGGCCAGCATGGCGACGAGGCCGCTGCGAGCGGACAGGTGGGTGGACATAGGCGGTTTCCCTTCGTGACGACGAGGCGAGACGAGGCGAGGCGCCGATCGGCTCCGGGGGTGGGGCGGTCCGTCGGCAGGTCGGCCGGCCGGGACGGACGGCACAGTGCCCCCGCCTCGCCGCACCGATCATGTCGTCCGGGCCGCCGACGGAACACAGCCACCGGCCAGGTGACGATCCCGCGGGACGCTGTAGGCCCTGAGCTGCTGGGACGCCATGTCCCATGAAGCGATCGTGGGATGCCGGATGCCGGATGCCGGATGCCGGATGCCGGATGCCGGATGCCGGACGCCGGGCGCCGGACGATGGGCGGGCCGGCGATCACTTCGTACTCGGCGCCCCTCGCCTCCACGCGTCGGCCGGTTCAGCGGGGAGGGAGTGGGCGGGCCTGCCGGGCGCGCCTTGCCCGGCAGGCAGCCTCACCATAGAGATCACGCCAGCCGGCCGATGAGCACCATCACGAACAGCAGCGCCACCAGGACGCCCAGGCCGATGGCGCCCACCCGGCCGCCGCCCCGGGGCAGGTAGATGCCCACCACCGTCCCGATGGCCGTAAGGGGCACCCCGTACCACGCGACGGCGATCAGGAGATCAAAATGGTGCGGGCTGCGAACGCCGTCCTGGCACGAATCGCAGGCGATGGCGAACAGTGGCCCCAGGCCCGCCACGAAGAAGCCCACCACCAGCACTCCCAGGGCGAGAACGGTCAGCCAGCCCCAGTCGGCCGCGGTGCGCCGAGGACGGTCGCCGGAGCCGTCCGGGACGTCTGAGCCGAAATCGGAAGTGGTGCTGATGTTCTCCATGTGACGGAGGCTATGCAACGCGCCGGCAGCCGGTATCCGCCGCCGTACTCAGATCAGGGTGACCCGCGGCCTGAGTAGCACGACCGGCCGCTCTGCGCTGGGGCTGCGGGGAAGCGCAGCCCGCAGGTGCGGCCGAGAGCGGGGTCAGGAGGACAGCCCGACCCGGGTTTCGACGAGCTGCGGTTCGCGGTCCTCCGCCACGCAGCACAGTGCCTCTCGTACGGCGAGGGCGCCCAGGCGGACGAAGACCGTCTCGCAGGTGTCGACCCAGTGCCAGGACATGGCGCGCACGATGACCCGCGCCTTCACCGGGGCGCTTCGGCGGGCTTCGGGGTTCTCGGCGTCCGTGGCAGCCAGTTCCCGCAGCACGCCAGCGGCGAGCGACTCTTCGTACTCCGGCGCCCGTTCGGGCGAGGCAGTGCAGGCGAACGCGATGGACGAGTCGACTCCCGAGGGCAACGGCTCGAAGTCCAGCTCCACCTTCCCGTACGTCGGGGCGCAGGCGCCGAGCGTCTGACGGGAGTGCACCTTCACTCCCCGTACGGGGCGGGCGAGTCCGATGGCCGGTCCGGTGGTCATGGCAGGCACCGTACGAGGGGCGAGTCCGCCATGTCACCGGCTTTCCGGGATGTCGGCGCAGGCCATGCCGTCGGCGCATCGAGCTCGTCGCGGGCACCTGGAGCCGGGGACGGTGCCCGGCGGCCCGCGCTGTGCACCGGCGGTAACCCCTTGGGGGGCCTGGGTGCGTGTAGGGGGTGTTGCGTTTGTGCTGGTGGGCGCGGGGGAGTGTGCGCCTGGCGTGGTGTGGTTGTGCATATGTCTGTGTTTTGTAACACCAAACCGGATTTCTTCCGCCAAGGTGTGACCGGGCGTCACTGTGTGGGGGCCCGGTCAAACCGGCCGGGTATCCGGTTTCCGGCACCTGGTAGTGGGTGCCGTATCCAGGGGGTTTTCGTGCTCCAAAACACTTCGCGTATCGCTGCCGCCGTCCTCGGTTCGGTGGCTCTGGCGGCCACCGCTGTCCTTCCGGCGGCCGCGGCCGGCCATGGCCGTACTCCGGCCCCGCACCACCGGTCGGCTGTGGTACTCGGTGCGATCCAGTACGACAGCCCCGGGCGGGACGACCGCTCCAACCGGAGCCTGAACGCCGAGTATGTGACGGTGAAGAACATCGGCCGGATGCCGGTCAACCTGCGCGGCTGGAGCCTGTCGGACCGCGCCGGCCACACCTACCGTTTCGGCAATGTCCGCCTTGGCGGCCACTCCCAGGTCCGTGTCCACACGGGCATCGGTCGTGACAACCGCTGGGATGTCTTCCAGGACCGCCGCGACTACGTCTGGGACAACCACAGGGGCACCGCGGACCTCCGGAACGACCACCGCCGGATCGTCGACTCCGAAAGCTGGGGCCGCCACGGTCACCACGGTCACCACGGTCACCACGGTCACTGAGGCCAGGCTGATCACACCCACAACCGGCCGGTGAGAACGGAGATCTGAGGGCCGGCCTCACCGGCCACACGGTGCGCCGCAGGTTCCTGCACCTGCGGCGCACTGCCATGTTCCCGTCCGGCGGCCCGTTCGTCGGTCTTTGCTGATTCGCCCCCTGCGAGCGGCTCAGCGGGCTCAGCCGACGCGCAGTCGGCCGCGAGGCTCGCCGTCAAGCCATTCGTCCCGCTCGTGCTCCGCGATGAGCGCCGACAGCTGGTCCTTGACGGCCGGTTCCATGTCGCTGCAGGCCGTGTTGAACTCGTGCACCGCCTCGTCATCGCTGTCGGCGAGCAGCAGCAGGACCTCGCCGCTGTTGCCCGACGGGATGCCGACGACTTCCGGCGCTGCCAAGGCCACGCCCCGCGCGAGGTCCATCGAGGGGAAGCGCTCCAGCGCGCCGAAGCCGGCTTGGTAGGCCCCGTAGTCCTGGTCGGCCTGAAGTGAGGCGATCAGTGCCCGGACGGCTGCCGGTCCTTCCGAACCGTCGACCATGTCCGCGAGTTCCAGATAGCGATCAAATCGGCGCACGGCTTCCTCCTCCGTGACTCCGCCCTCGCCGGCCAGGACGATCCGGCCCGTCGCCAGCAGCTCGGTGCGCCATTCCTCGAAGTCGCCGACGGGCATGATGCTTCCCTTCGTCAGTGAACTGCCGGACGCCGGACGCCTGGTGGGGAGGCGGTACGTCGAGTTCGTCGATGCGATCGCGCCCAGTCCGCGGGACACCGCCAGTTCTTGATCTTCCCACCCACTGCGATGCCCCGGCCGCCGGGCCTTCGCCGCCCCGGAGAAGGGGAGGGGCGAGGCCGTAGCGGAAGACGACCGCCGCGGCTGGGCCATCGTCGGTCTCCGCTGCTGATTCCGGGCACGGCTCTGAAGCGAACTCACCGTGCGGGGCTGACGGTTTGTAGCAGTCGGCCCTCGGCGTACGTCAGGGCCGGTGCGGGAAGCGGCGCCGCACGTCCGCTGAGGATCACGGTCACAGAGCCCTCTGCGGGTGCGCCGGGTGCGGGTGGCTCGCCGATCCTGCGCAGTGCCTGGGCGACGACCGCACCGGCCGAGCCGTGCAGGACGAGCGGCGGCAGGCGGGGCCGTTGGACGGCGGTGCGGATGCGCTCGGCGACGAGTTCGTAATGAGTGCAGCCCAGGACGAGGGCCCTCACGTCGTCCGGGGTGCGCTCCGCTGCGGCGGCGACCGCGAGGGCAACAGCGGCCTCGTCCGCGTTCTCGACGGCGTCGGAGAGCCCGGGGCACGGCACCTCGGTGACCGCCACTCCGTCGGCGAACTCCTGGATGAGACCGCGCTGGTAGGGGCTGCCGGTGGTGGCGGGGGTGGCCCAGATGGCGAGGGGCCCGCCGCCCGAAGCGGCCGGCTTGATCGCCGGGACCGTACCGATGACCGGCAGATCCGGCTCCAGCCGGGCGCGCAGGGCGGGCAGGGCGTGCACGGAGGCGGTGTTGCAGGCGACGATCAGCGCGTGCGGGTGGTGCGCGGCGGCTGCTTCGGCGGTGGCGAGGGCATGCGCCGTGACGTCGTCCGGGGTGCGCGGTCCCCAAGGCATGCCGTCGGGGTCCGAGGAGAGGATGAGATCGGCGTCGGGGCGCAGCCGGCGTACCGCGGCTGCCGCCGCGAGCAGTCCGATTCCGGCGTCCATGAGCGCGATCTTCACCCGGCGACCATGGACCGGTGCCGGAGCAACTGCGGTGCGCCCCTCGTGACGGTGCTTATGTGCGCGGTCGTAGCGATCCACAATGTCCTGCGCCATGCCAGTCGCCTCCGGTGTGCTCGTGCCTCCATGGCACTGGCGGCGAGTGTGCAACGGCGATCGGCTCCGACTGCATGGCCAATTCCGGGAGAGTGGTATGGCCGACTCGACGCCGTTCCTGTTTGTGGGCACACCTGTTGGCCGATGCGGTCAACTGCGGTGCTCAAGGCGGTCGGCTGACGGGAAACATGGCCGCGCAGAGACGGGTCGCGGGCGAGCACTGTTACGTGGGACCGAAAGTGGGATCGACACCGGTCAGGTCGCAGCCGGCGGCCCATAGGCGTGCCGCGGTCGTGGTGTCGGTCAGGTGGTCCCAGACGGGTTCGAGCCTGGGCCTACCGCGTAGCCCGAACACCCGGGGTCCCCACATCTGGCCGCCGCGGACGTCCGGGTCGAGCACGGCCCGGACGGCGGGCCACGCGCCTGCTTCCTTGCCCTGGACGAGAGCGCCCAGCGGTAGGCCGCGCAGCCGCTCGCCGGTGGTCCGGGAATGCACCGGCGGGCGCGACGGGGTGAGGGAGTCGAGCGCGCCGCCGGGATGGACGACCACGCTCAGCGTGGTACTGCCCGCAGCGCGCAGACGGCGGTCGAGCTCGAAGCCGAAGAGCATCTGGGCCAGCTTCGACCGCCCGTAGGTGCGCTTGGGCCGGTAGTCGCGTGTGCTCTGGAGGTCGTCGAGGTCCATGCGTTCGGACTTGGCCGCGAAGCTGCCCGTCGTGATGATCCGGCTCCCCGGCGCGGCCATGAGCAGCGGGGCGAGCCAGCTGGTCAGTGCGAAGTGACCGAGGTGGTTGGTGGCGAGCATCAGCTCGTGGCCGTCCTTGGTCTCCCGGCGCGGTGGATGGTCGAGCGCCACGCCGGCGTTGTGGACGACCGCGTCGAGGCGGTCCAGCTCCAGCGCGTCGACGGACGTCTTGAGCGAGGCGAGGTCGGCCAGGTCGAGACGCAGATGCCGCAGCTCGGCACCGGGGACGCGGGCACTGATCGAAGCGATCGCGGCTTCGGCCTTCGCCGTGTCGCGACTGCCGAGAACGACCGTGGCCCCGGTGCCGGCGAGCTGCTCGGCGATGAAATACCCCATACCCGCATTGCCTCCGGTGACCAGGAAGCTCTTGCCTTCGGCACGCGGCAGCCGGTGCACGTCCCATGGCCGGGTCTTGAGTACGGAGGTGGTCATAGCAGCTCCTTGCGCTCGGAGTGATCTGTGGGAGCGATCTGTGGGAGTGATCTGTCGGACGGATCCGGCGGCGGGCAGGGGTCCCCTTCCTTACCGATGCCGTCCAGGTCTCATGGTCCTCGCAACCACCGACACCCTGCCGATAGAGCGATGCCCGCCACCGACAGCCGACCGACATCGGCGAGCGGACCGACACCTGCGAGCCGACCGACATCGGCGAGCCGAGCGGAACCGGTCGTGTGCCGCCCCTTGGCATCGCTCGCGCGCGTCGGCCGGCGCGCGCCCGGCCCGGCGTCCGCTGCGTACGGCGCTCGGAACGCTCACCGGTCGGCCGGTGGTCGCTCGGTCGGCTGCACGGTTTGTTGTGCCGGAGGCGATCGGGGTACCTGCTAGGGGCCGTGGGCTTACGCGCTCGCGGACTCGTGAACCCTGCATATCCGAGCATCTGGAATCCGAGGGAGCCGCTGTGAAGTTCGGTGTGTCAACCTTCATCACCGACCAGGGCATCGCGCCCGCCGCGCTCGGGCGCGCCGTCGAGGAGCGAGCGCTCGACTCCTTGCTCATCGCCGAGCACACCCACATCCCGGTGGACCGCCGCTCGCCGTACCCGGCCGGTGGTGAGCTGCCGGAGATCTACTACCGCACCCTCGACCCGTTCGTCGCGCTCAGCGCGGCCGCCGCGGTGACCGAGCGGATCCTGCTGGGCACCGGCATCGCACTGGTGGCCCAGCGGGACCCGATCATCACGGCCAAGGAGGTGGCCTCCCTCGACCTTGTCTCCGCGGGCCGAGCCGTGTTCGGGATCGGTGTCGGCTGGAACAGGGAGGAGATGGAGAACCACGGGACCAACCCGCGCACCAGAGGCCGTCTCGTCGACGAGCGGCTACAGGCCATGCGCGAGCTGTGGGCCAAGGAGAAGGCCGAATTCCACGGGGAGTTCGTCGACTTCGACCCCGTCTACTCCTGGCCGAAGCCGGTTCAGCGCCCGCACCCTCCCCTCTACGTGGGTGGCGGAGAGGCCGCCTTCGAGCGGGTGGCGGCCTTCGGCGACGCCTGGCTGGCCAATAGCCTGCCGCCCCGGGAACTGGGGCCGAAGATCGACCGGATGAGGAGCATCGCGGGCCGGGACGTGCCGGTGACGGTCTACGCGGTGGACAAGGACCCCGGGACCATCGAGCAGTACACCCAGCTCGATGTGGAACGGTTGCTGTTCTACCTGCCGACGATGCCGGCGGCCGAGACGCTGCCGTACCTGGACGAGCTCGCCGACGTCGCGCGGCGCTTCCGGTGAGCCGTCGGGTGTCGCAGTGCCGAGGATGACGAGCGGTCAGGCACGGGAGTACTTCGCGCGGGCCCGGATCGCCCGGCTCGCGACCGTGGACGCCTTCGGCCGCCCGCACCTGGTCCCCGCGGTCTTCGCCCTCACCGGTGACACCGTGGTCTTCGCCGTGGACCACAAGCCGAAGCGCTCGGTCCATCTGAAACGGCTGGCCAACATCCGCGTCCATCCTGAGGTCTGCCTGCTCGTGGACGACTACGACGAGGACTGGGACCGCTTGTGGTGGGCGCGGGCGGATGGCACGGCCGTCGTGCTGCCGCCGGCTGAGGGGTCGGCCGTGTCGGCGCGGTATGCGGGCCTGCTGGGGCGGAAGTACCCGCAGCAGTACGCAGGCCGCCTACCGGAAGGGCCCGTGGTGGAAATCGCGGTGGCTCGGTGGTCGGGGTGGCACGCCACCTGAAGACTGCTGCCCTGGTGGCGTGCAGGCTCGTCGTGCACCCGGTGACCGGCGGGGTGCGAACCTCGACGGAACTTCCGTGTTTTGGCTGAGGTGCACGGGGCACACGCCTTGTAGTCCCCGGCTGGTCTCCCCCGTCCAGCCGGGGACTGTTGTCTGCGGGGCGCTCGCCGGAGCCGAGGCTTCCCGCCCCGCGAGAGCGTGGCCGCTCGCCGCGTGCGGTGCCCTGGCGGGCAAGGCCACCGCTGTGCCCGAGTACCGCTCTCGGTACCTCCGGCACCCGAACGGGTTACTGACGGGAAACCTCAGATCTCGCGCAAACCTTGCAGCTCAGCGTTGATCCTCTGTACGAGCGATGCCAGGGTTTCGGGAATTCCTCTCGCCAGCATCACAGTGAAATCGTGGAGGCCCTATGGCTGTCCGTCGTGCCGCTGTCGTCGCCGTGTCAGCGGCTGCGCTCAGTCTTTCCCTGCTCACCACCTCCTGCCAGGTCAACGGCGCCGCGTCGGCCACCGACGCCAAGGAGCGGCCGCCCGCCAAGAAGGCCGTGGCCACCGGCAGCGGCGGCGCGGTCTCCAGCGTCAACCCGTACGCCTCCCGGGCGGGGCTCGAGGTGCTGCGCAAGGGAGGCAACGCGGTGGACGCGGCCGTGGCAACCGCCTCCGCGCTCGGCGTGGTCGAGCCCTACTCCGCAGGCGTGGGGGGTGGCGGCTACATGGTCTTCTACGACGCCAAGGCCAAGAAGGTGCGCACCATCGACGGCCGGGAGACCGCCCCGCGCACCATGCGCTCGGACTCCTTCCTCGACCGTTCGACCGGCAAGCCCCTCCCCACCGAGGACGTGATCAACTCGGGCCTGTCGGTCGGTGTGCCCGGCACCCCGGCGACGTGGAACAAGGCCCTCAAGGACTGGGGCACGATCTCCCTGGCGAAGGCCCTGCGCCCGGCCACCCGGATAGCCGACGACGGCTTCGTGGTCAACGACGAGTTCCGGGCCCAGACGGCCATGAACGAGAAGCGCTTCCGCGACTTCAAGTCCACCACCGACCTCTTCCTGCCCCAGGGCAAGCTCCCGGTGGTCGGCTCGCGCTTCCGTAATCCCGATCTCGCCCGGACCTACCGGCAGCTCGCCCGTGAGGGCGTCGACGCCCTCTACCGCGGTGCCGTCGGGCGCGATGTGGTGCGGACCGTCCAGAAGCCGCCGATGGCTACCGACTCCCGGCACAAGGCCCGCCCCGGTCTCATGAAGGCGGCCGACCTCGCCGGCTACCAGGTCGAACGCAGGGAACCGACCCGTACCAAGTACCACGGACTGGACGTCTACTCCATGGGTCCGTCCTCGGCCGGCGGCACCACGGTGGGCGAGGCGCTGAACATCCTGGACAACTTCCGCCTCTCGAAGGCCGACAAGAGCCAGGCCCTGCACCACTACCTGGAGGCCAGCCGGATCTCCTTCGCCGACCGCAACCGCTGGGTGGGCGACCCGGCATTCTCGGATGTGCCCACCAAGCCGCTGCTCTCCAAGGAGTTCGCCAAGGACCGGGCCTGCCTGATCCGTTCCGACAAGGCGCTGACCAGCCCGCTGGCCCCCGCCGACCCGCGCCACCCGGGCTCGGGCTGTGACCGGAAGACCGGCAACAAGCAACCGCACGAAGGGCCCTCGACCACACATCTGGTGGCCTCGGACCGCTGGGGCAACGTCGTCTCCTACACCCTGACGATCGAGCAGACCGGTGGCTCGGCCATCACCGTCCCCGGACGCGGATTCCTCCTCAACAACGAACTGACCGACTTCGACTTCGCTCCGCTCACCAAGGGGACGCCGGACCCGAACCTCCCGGGACCCGGCAAGCGTCCGCGCAGCAGCATGTCGCCGACGATCGTCCTGCGGGACGGCAAGCCGATGATCGCTGTCGGTTCGCCGGGCGGTGCCACGATCATCACGACGGTGCTGCAGACCCTGGTCAACCGTCTGGACCTCGGCATGTCGCTGCCGACGGCAGTCGCCGCACCGCGCCTCTCGCAGCGGAACCAGACGGCGACCGAAGCCGAACCGGCGTTCCTCAGCTCTCCCGAACGCAAGACGCTGGAAGGCATGGGCCACCGGTTCGTCCTGGCCCCGAAGGCCTTCACTCCGTCACCGGAGATCGGGGCGGTGGCCGCCCTGGAGTTCCTGACGCACGGCAAGGTCACGGCGGTTGCCGAACCCAGGCGCCGTGGCGGCGGTTCGGCCATGGTGCTCAACGAATCCCGCTGAAGCCGGTCCCCTCCGGGCATCACCCGGAGGGGACACGTCTGTTTGCGGGATGCCTCTTGGTACGGGGGAGGCCTTCGGGTCGGCCTCCGGCCTTCCGGTTGGCCTACGGCCTTCCGCAGGGGCAGAGCGTGGCCAGGCTGCGTGACCTGTGTGTGATCTGTGTGGCCCGGTGACCTGTGTGGGGTGCGTGAGCTGCTGTCTGCGAAAGTCCCCCAGCAGCCTCAGGCGGCCCCGCCCCCGGTGGGGGAGCGGTACTGGTTGGCGACCCCCTACTGGCGGGCCGACAACCCCTGCACCACCCCACCACCCCACCGGCGCACGCCGCGCACGCCGGTGCCGGTTCCCGACTGCCGAGTGACCCGTCATCCGGATGCCGCAGGCAGGGGGTCAGCCATCTGCCTGCGATGCCGCCCGTCCGCGCCGGGCCGTGCCTATGGTGATCACATGTCTGCCCCGCTCCCGAGCGGGCCGACGGCAGGCAACCTCCAGCCTTCCCGCTATCCCTCCTGCCTCGGAGAATGACGTGCGGAACAAGACTCCTTTGACGGGCCGGCTCGCGGTCGTGACGGGCGCCGCGCGCGGTCTCGGTGCGGGCATGGTGCGGGAACTTGCGCGCCGCGGTGCGCGGGTCGTTCTCCTGGGGCGGGAGGAGGAAACGCTCGCGCGGGTGGCGGACTCGCTGCCCGGCGAAACGCACTGTTTCGAGGTCGACGTCACCCATGACGAGGCGATGGACCGTGTGTCCGCGCAGATCCACGAACGCATCGGCCGGCCGTCGGTGGTCGTCGCCAACGCCGGGGTGGCCGAGGGCGGCCCCTTCGGCAGCTCGGATCCGGCCACCTGGCGGCGGGTCATCGAGGTGAACCTCATCGGCAGCGCCATCACCGCCCGGACCTTCCTGCCCAGTCTGCTGGCCACGCGCGGATACTTCCTTCAGATCGCCTCGACGGCCGCGTTCGGGCCGGCGCCCATGATGAGCGCGTACTGCGCCTCCAAAGCCGGCGTGGAGTCCTTCGCCCAGTGCCTTCGTGCCGAACTCGCCCACCAAGGGCTCGGGGTCGGCATCGCCTACCTGAACTGGACCGATACCGACATGATCCGCGACGCGGACCAGTACGGCGTACTCCGGGAGCTACGCGCCCACATGCCGTCACCGGCCAGACGTGTCCATCCTGTCGAGACGGTCGCCGCACGTATGGTCACAGCGATCGAACGCCGCGCCTCCGCTGTCTACATGCCTTCATGGCTGCGCCTCGCACAGCCGGTCCGCCCCGCGCTGCCATCGCTGGTCAACTGGATCTCGCGGCGCGAGTTGCCCCGTCTGGCCGAAAAGGCCCGCTTCGAACAGACAGGCCTCCTCGGCGCCGGTGGCCGCGCGGATCAGGTGGCCGGCACGCCGCACACCCGCCGGGATACCTGACAGGGCGTGGGGAGCGGAACGTGCGTGCCGGCGCCCCCGTGATCTCAGGTGCGGTGCCAGGTGCCAGGTGCCAGGTGGTGCGTGGCGGGGGTGGGAGCCGAATCGGTCGGTGTCCAGGCCGTCGACCAGGCGGTGGAGGAATCGGGTGAACGTGGCGTCCGGGGGGGAGTAGATCCCGGGCGTGGCGAGGGCTTCGGCGAGCTCCGGGTGGTGGCCGTCGTCGGCGACGGCGGCGAGGTAGCGGGCTTCGCCGGCGGCTCGGTCGGATGAGTCCGCGGCCGCGGACTGTGTCGTAGCCGACGTGCCCGGCGACGAAGCCGGTGAGCATGGCGATGTGACACCACCGGTGAGCAGCGGGGGAGGGGCCGGGTTCGGCCAGCAGGTGGGCGCCCCGGGCGAGATCCGTTGTCGGCCGGAACGCTCGACCGGTCGGCGGCCTCCCAGGACGGCCTGTCGTCACGCAGGACCTCCGGGCAGTGAACCGCTCACCCGTTGCACCGCCGTTGTTGATCCCAAACGCACTCCGAGCCGGGCGGCTGCGGCTCACTTCTCGTCGAAGAGGAGGTCTTCGACCGGTTGGATCAACCGCAGGGTCTGACCGTTGGTGATCTCGACGACATGGTGGAGGCCGACGACGAAGGTGTTGGTCGACAGGATGCGGAACCTGTCCGCGGCCCCGGCCAAGAAGGCGGGGAAGCCGGCCGGCGACGGGTTGCCGAGCGCCAGGTACTCCTTCAGCCGGCGGAACAGCTTCGGGAAGATCACCACGTCCTTGGTGATCGAGGACATTCCGGTGACCTTCGCCCCGGCCATGGTCACGTCGCTCGGCCACAGGCCCTTGTCGGGCGCGGCCTGTGCCTGGTGGACGGCGGACGTCAGCTCGACGCGCAGGTCAGAGGGCAGGCCCGTGTAGTAGGCGGGATAGACCAGGCCCTCCGCGAGCAGGTGGTGGTTGGCGGTCTTCTTCAGCAGCTTCACCTTGACGTCGATCTCATAGCCGCCGGCCGCCGGCGGGGCTCCGCGGCCGACCAGGGCCACGCAGCGGCCGAAGCTGTCGGTGCCGCGAGTGAGGATGAAGCCGGGCACGCTGTCGGGAGTGGCGGTGACGGTCTCGTTCGGGTTCCGCTGGATGTTGGCGAAGCCGAGCCAGTTCAGCAGCTCGTCCGCAGCGGCATGGGCCAGATGACGAGGGCTGCGGCAGTGGTGGTGCCGAGGCAGACGGAGCCCGCGCCGCCGAAGCGCGTCCTGCGGGCCAACCGCCACAGCTGCAAGAGCGAGGGCGGGCGGCCCGCCGCCCTCGCTGAGCAGGACTACGCAGTCACCCGCTGCCCTTCACCCGCGGCAGCCCGGAGCAGCACCCCGGCGAGCCCGTCCGGGACGGAGAGCATCGGCCAGTGCCCGGTGTCGAGTTCGAAGAAGGCGACGTGAGGCTCGGTGAGCACTTGGAAGCGCGGATCCCCCGACCGCACCAGGGACTCGACCATGGCGATGCTCATCCCCGTGCCGGTACAGAAGACGCCGCTCATCGGCAGCTTGGCGGCGGCCCCCGACAGCTGGAGCGGCTGGGTGAGCGTACCCAGCGGCTGCGGCGCAGCCAGGCGGACGAGCCGGGCCAGCGTGTCTGCGGGGACGCCCGCGACGCTGCTCCGGGCCTGCGCGTCGTCGAGTGACGGCGGAGGGAGCCGCCAGCCGTCCTCGGCCTGTTCGGCCCGTTGCCGCCACCCGTCGCGGACCGCCGGATCGGGCTCGAATTCGCGTACCAGGCCGTGCACCGAGTAGCCGTCCATCGGCAGGGGCGCCGACACGTACACGATCCGGGACACCCGTTCCGGGCGCCGGTCGGCGGCGCCCAGCGCCGGAAAGCTGCCGTGACAGTGGGCGACGAGCACCACCTCCGGCGCATCCAAGTGATCGATGAGCTGCACCAGATCCTCGATATGTGTCTCCAAGTTCGTTTCCGGGCCCGCCAGATGGCGGCGGTCGCCCATGCCCGTGAGCGTGGCCGCGTAGGCCTCTGCTCCCCGCTCCCGTAGCCGATCCACTACGTCCCGCCACAGCCAGCCGCCCATATGACCGCCCGGCACCAGCACATACGCCGTCATCAACGCCTCCTCGCATAGCTTGGCTGCGCGGCCGCCCCCCCGTTGAACCGGCCGCGCATGCCGATACGGTAGGAACTCCCCCTGAGGGAGGTTCAAGACATGACCGTGTCCGCGTCCCCTGACGGCATGTGGAGCATCGGCGAACTCGCCGAGCAGGCAGGCGTCACCGTCAAGACCGTCCGCTTCTACTCGGACCGCGGTCTGCTGCCCGAGGCCACCCGCAGCGCCGGGGGCCACCGTCGGTACGGCCCCGAGGCCCTGGACCGACTCCGCCTGATCCGTTCGCTACGCACCCTCGACCTGCCACTGCCGCAAGTCGACCGGATCCTCGCCCAGGAGGACGTGCCGGGCGCAACGGACGCCCTGGAGGGCGCCGTCGCGGGGCAGCTCCGAGAACTCGGCACGCAACTGTCCTCCCTGCGCTGGCGGGAGGCCGCCCTTCACCTTCTCCGCGACTGCACCCCCGAGGAACGCGCCGACCGCCTGCGCCTGATCGGTGCCGTGAACATCCCGCCCAACACGGACGCTCTGGCTCGCTTCTGGCGTCACGTACTCCCCGCGCGGCTCCCGGCCCGCCTGCTCTCCACGCTGCTCGAAGCGGCGGTGCCGCAGCCCCCCGCCGACCCGACCCCGTCCCAGGTGCTGGCATTCGCCCGACTTCACGCCGTCGCCACCGACACCCGCGTCCTCGACATCAACATCCGCCGTCTCGCAACCCGAACCCCCGACGGAGCCTGCCGCCCGGCCGTCCTCTACGAAGGGCTTGTCGAGGCGTGCGCGCTCGCCGCGGCAGACGTACGAGCCCAACGCCCCCCGCACGCGGGCGAAGCCCTCGACTGTTTCGTCGCCGCCCACGCCGGCTTGCGCAACGCGCGGGACACCCCTGCCTTCCGCCGCCAACTCAGCGCCCAGCTGGCCCAGTTTGCGCATCCCCTCATAGACCGCTACTGGCAACTCGCCGGCGAACTCCCCTCCGCTTCCCGGCAACCGACCATCGGCGCCATGGACGACTGGCTCCGCGCCGCGCTGGACGCGCAGGTCGCCGCCTAGGAGTTGTCCGTCGAGCATGGGACTGATCGGTGTCCGATTCTGATCGGTGTCCGAGTCGTTGATGTGGACACGGAGCGGGGGATCTGAGTGATGCCGAGTGGGAACGGCTACGGTCGTTCCTGCCGGTAAGCAACGGGCGTGGTGGCCGGTGGCGGGATCACCGTCAGGTGATCGACGGGATTCTGCACCGAGTGCGGACCGGGGTGCAGTGGCGTGACCTGCCGGAACGGTTCGGGCCGTGGAAGACGGCCTACGAACGGCACCGGCTCTGGGCAGCCGAGCACCGGGCCGTGGCCACGCGCTACGACAAACGCGGCTCCGTCCACCTCGGCACCGCCACTGCCGCAGCCCTCGTCATCTGGCTGCGAACATGATCGGCCGGGCAAGTCCCAGGTGATCTTTGAAGACGGACCTAGTGCACGCAGAACTCGTTGCCCTCCGGGTCCGTCATCACCACCCACTCGCCGCCTTGCTCCTTGACGTGGCTCTGGACCCGGGCGCCGAGGGCGCGGAGGCGCTCAACCTCTGTGTCCCGCCCGCCCGCGGGGCCGTGCAGGTCGATATGCAGGCGATTCTTGGTCGTCTTCTTCTCCGTCGGCGGGATGCGATTGAAGAGCAGCCGACGTCCCAGCCCCGTGCCGCTCTCCGCGTCGTACGGGTCGTCGGGGTGGCGTACCGCCGCCGCGTCCCGCCAGGCGCGCCGGTCGTGGTGCTCGATGAGGATCTCGGGCGGGATGGCGCCGAGGTCGAGGAGCTTGCCGATGAGGGCGCTGTGGTCCTCGATCTCGTAGCCGAGTGTGGCCGCCCAGAAGTCGGCCTGGGCGTGCGGATCGTGGGCGTCGACGACGAGCTTCCAGTGCAGGGGCGTTGGGGTCATGGTCACCACTTATAGCCCACGGCACTGACACAGCGGGTCGCCGCTCGCACGCGGTCGAGTGGTTCAGATGTGTTCGGTGAGCGAAGGGGGCCGGCGGGCGCCGGGGGTGTCGGTTATAGGGGCCGGGCCCGGCTCACGATGCAGCTTCACCGTCAACCGCTTCCGCCCGGCGGCCTTCGAAGGTGCCGGCCAGGTAGGCGTTGCGCATTCTGATGAGGTGGGGCATGTACCGGCTCAGGAGGATTCTGTCGACGGCACGTCCGACGGGCCCCAGCGGTGAAGCGAAGTCGATGACGTCTCTCATCACGGTGCCACCGGCGCCGTCCGGCTCGAAGTGGTGGGCGTGATGCCATCGCTTGAAGGGCCCGGACTCCTGCTCGTCCACGAAACGGCGGGGACGGTCGTACGAGGTGATGCGGGCCTTGAGCCGCCAGGTGAGGCCGAAATGGCGAGCCCGGAAAGTCACGGTGTCACCGAGCGCCAGCTCGCCCCGGGTCCTGCCGTCCACTGCCCGCTCCGAGGAAGAGGCCATAGAGCGGGTGTGTGCCTGTACATCCAGGCACACCGCGAACACCTGGTCCGGGGGTGCGGCCACGGCTGTCACGACCTCGAAGTTCGGCATGAGCTCAGCGTAGCCACCGGGCAATGCCGTCCGATCGCCGGATCGTCGCTCCGGTCGTGAGGGGGGAGGAGTCCGCAACCTCTGATGTTGCATCGGCGGTGCGCGCGCCGTTGTTTCCGCCTGTGGGGCGGCAAGATTCACTTGGCTGGTGATCAGCTGCGCATGACCGGAGACGCGCACCCGGCAGGCTCGGCGACGTGTGCCGGGGGCGGTGCGACGCTCCACGGGCCGTACCCGTCCGCCGGCCGTACCCGTCCACCGCCCGTCCCCGTCCGCGCCCGGCAATCCACAACGTCATCGAATCGTCACGAAACGGGGAATCTCACGTCACACGGTCCGGTCAATATGGCCATGAGCGACTCGAACATACCTTTTGAGGTGGTTCATTCCAGATTCTCTCGCTCAGTCGCCGGCCGGAGATGACAAGCACGCCATGACAAGAGTTCTGCTGATCGAGGACGATCCCGCGGTGCAGAAGGGGGTCTCCCTCGCGCTTTGTCGGCGTGGCCACGACATCGAGGCCGCTGCGAGCGGGGAGACCGGGCTTCTCGCACTCGAACGGTACCGGCCCGACCTGGTCCTGCTCGATCTGATGCTGCCGCGCATGAGCGGTCTCGAAGTGTGCCGCCGCATCCGGGAGGCCCGGCAGATCCCGATCATCATCCTCTCCGCGCGCGGTGACGACATCGACATGGTGGTCGGCCTGGAGGCCGGAGCGGATGACTACGTCGTCAAACCGGCCAGCGGCGAGGTGCTGGAGGCCCGGATGCGGGCTGTGCTGCGCCGCGTGGCGCCCTCCCCGCAGGCGCAGGCGGACGCTCCGGCAGACGGTACGGGCCTCGCGGCGCAGTACGAGACCCACGGCGCTCTCACCATGGACCGGGGCGCCGCCGGCCGGGCCTCCCCCGGGGGCTGCGGGCCCGTCTGGTCGTCGCCTTTCTCTTCGTCTCCGCCCTCAGCGCCCTGATCACCGCCGCGCTCACCTTCAACCAGGCGCAGAGCGGCACTCTGGCCGGACCGGCCTCGCCGTCCTCACCGCCATCACGCTCGCCGCGACCGCACTGTGGGTACTCATACCGCGGCCACAGCTCGGCGCACATTCCGTGGACGTCACCCGGCTCGACGCGCCGACGCCCTAAGGGGTCTTGTCGATGAGCGGATTGTGGCGGTTGCTGTTGCTTTTGCTGTTGCTTTTGCTGTGGTGGAGTGGCGGGGGAGATGCGCCTGAAGTCCTTGGCGATGCGTGGGCGGTCTCCACGTTCAAGAAGCGAGCGTGACCTCGACCAGCCGAGACCAACTGGCCCGCACTCCCTCGCGAGTTGCCTCGGCGAACCGCGCATCGCCGAGGCGGCGCCGCGCGGTCTGCTCGATCCGAGCCGCATCCGGGTGGGAGCGGTCCGGCAGCCCGCGCACGCCCGCGCTCGCCGCGAGCAGCCGCGCGGCCTGCTCGTGCTCGTCGCGGCGCAGTGCCAGGTCCGCGACCCCGACGAGCACCCGCGCGATCAGCGGCGCATGTCCTGCCTCGGACGCCGCCTCGCAGGCCGCCGCGCGGTGCGCCCGCGCCTCGCCGGGGTCGTCGGCGAGGTAGCCGAGCAGGTCGTGCGTCACCGCGCGGAGGCTCGCCTGCTCCGCCTCGTCGCCCAGCACGGCCGTCATGACGCCGAGTTGCCTGTGCGCCTCCCCGGCGTTGCCGCCCCACCGGGCGAGTTCCGCCTTCGAGAGGGCCAGGAAGGCCAGCGCGCCCGGCCAGGTGACCCGCTCCGCGCACCGTTGTGCCTCGGCGATGGCTGTCGCACCGGCGTCCTTGTCGCCCAGCAGCCAGTACAGCTGCGCCTGTCGCGACCGCATGCGCATGACGTCCTCGGTGGCACCGACCTCGGTGACGACCGCGATCGCCTCCTCGTAGTGCGCGCACGCACCGGCGAAATCCCCGCGCACGGCGATCCGGTCCGCCAGCTCGGTCAGGGCGAACGAGATCCCGAACCGTTCACCGAGTGCCCGGAATTCGGCGAGCGCCTCCTCCAGGCAGTCGTCCGCGTCCCGCCCGTCATGGCCGAGCACGATCCGCATCTTGCCCAGGTGCAGCCGGGCCAGCGCGCGCACCCAGGGGTCCTCGTCGTCGAGCAGCGGTTCCCACGCGGGCAGGAACGCGCCGGGTGCCTGAAGCATGCGTTCCAGCGGGACGACGAGCCCCATCGCCGGGTGGCGGCGCCGGCTGTGCCGACTGCGCCGGCCGAACCGGTACGCCTGGTGGATCCACTCCGCGGCCAGGTGTTCGTCGCCCGGCCCCGAGGTCACGAACATCGAGCCCAGGGCGTACACCGTGGCCCGGTCCTCGTCGGTCACCTCGCCGGGCGTCCTGGTGGCCGCGGTGATCAGCTCCATGCCCTCGGTCTTGTGCCCACTCAGCCACCAGTACCAGCCCGCGCCCGCCGCGAGCCGCATCGCCGCCTGCGCCTCGCCCGCCGCGAGCGCACCGCGCATCGCCGCCCCGATGTTGTCGTGCTCGGCCTCGAGCGCGGCCAGCCAGACCAGTTGCCCGGCCCGGCGCAGGTGCGGCTCCGCGGTCTCGGTGAGCTCGGTGAAGTAGGCCAGGTGTGCGTGGCGCGCAAGATCCGATTCCCCCGCCTCCGCGAGCCGGTGGCCGGCGTACTCCTTGATCGTGCCGATCATGCGGTAGCGCGGGGCGCCGGTGCCCTCGGCGCGCAGCAGCGACTTCTCGGCCAGCGCGGTGAGCAGCCCGAGCACCTGTTCCTGCTCGACCGCGTCGCCCGCGCAGACCCGTTCGGCCGCTTCCAGGCCCGCCCCGCCGGAGAACACCGAGAGCCTGCGCAGGACCCTCCGCTCGGCGTCGGTGAGCAGCTCCCAGCTCCAGTCGACCGCCGCGCGCAGCGTCTTGTGCCGCGGCAGCGCGGTCCGGCTGCCGCCGGTCAGCAGGCGGAACCGGTCGTCGAGCCGGCCTGCGAGCTGGTCGAGGGACATGGTGCGCAACCGGGCCGCGGCCAGTTCGATCGCCAGCGGCATCCCGTCCAGCGCCCGGCAGACGCGCACCATCGTCGCCAGCGTGGGGGCGTCGGCCACGAGATCCCGGCGCACCGCCCCGGCCCGGTCCCGCAGCAGCTGAACGGCGGGTGCGGACTCCATCCCGCCCGGGCCCGCGTCCCCGTCCGGCAGGGCCAGTGGCTCGAGCGGCCACAGCGCCTCCCCCGTGATGCCGAGCGGTTCCCGGCTCGTCGCCAGGATCCGCAGCCGCCGGCACTCCCCGAGCACCCGGTGGGCGAACGCCGCCGCGGACTCGATCACGTGCTCGCAGTTGTCCAGGATCAGCAGCGCCTCCCGCTCGCGGATCGCGGCGACGAGCCGGTCCGTCAGCTCCGCGTTCGGGGCCCCGCCGAGCAGGGCGTCCCGGAGGCCGAGCCCGGTGAGCGCCGACTGCGCCACATCGCCGTCCGCGCCGATGGCGGCGAGCTCCACCAGCCAGGCCCCGTCCGGCAGGTCGCCGAGCAGCGTGCGCGCGGTCTCCGTGGCCAGCCTGGTCTTCCCCGCGCCGCCCGGCCCGATCACGGTGGTGAGCCGGTGCTCGGCGATGAGCTCGCGGACCGCGGCGACATCGGCGCCTCTGCCGACGAAGGTGGCCAGCTCGGCGCGCAGGTTGGTCTTGCCGCTCGCTTCCCTTTGCCGCATGCCCTGCCCCAACTCACCCCGCAGCAGCGCGACGTGCAACGCGGCCAGCTCCGGCGAGGGGTCGACGCCCAGCGCATCGGCCAGGGCCTCCCTCGCGCGCTCGTACACCAGCAGCGCCTCGCTGTCGCGACCGGCCGCGGCGAGGGAGCGCATCAGCGCGGCGACGAGCCGTTCCCGCAGCGGGTGCGCGGCCACCAGGCCGGTCAGTTCCGGGACCATCTCCGCACCGCGTCCGAGCGTGACCTCCGCGTCGAACCGCTCCTCCGTGGCGGTCAGGCGCAACCCTTCGAGCCGGTCGACCGCGGCATTGAACGCGGCGCTGTCCTCCAGTCCGATGTCCTGCATGGCCGCACCGCGCCACAGATCGAGGGCCTCGCGCAGCAGCCGCACCCGCCGGGAGGCGTCCTCGGTGCAGGCCCGGCCCGCGGTGACGAGGCGTTCGAACCGCACGGCGTCGACGGTGTCGGGCTCCACCGTCAACCGGTAGCCGTCCGTACGGCTCTCGACCGACCCGTCCGGTAGTGCCTTCCGCAGCCGGGAAACCAAGCGCTGGAGGGCGTTCGTCGCATCGGCGGGCAGGTGCTCTCCCCAGACCCAGTCGACGAGCGACGCCTTCGGGACCACATGACCCGGCTTGAGCGCGAGGGCGCTCAGCAGTCCGCGCAGCCGCGCGCCCGGCACGTCGGCCGAGCCGCCGTCGTCCGTGCGCACCTCGAACGGACCCAGCATCCCGATCTGCACCCGCTGATTTTGCCATGGGTGTGTGGCGGGCACCCAATTGTTGACGTGTTGCGGGAAGTTGTCGTGGTGACGCGCTCGGCCGACGGATTCACCGGGCGGTTTCCGTCCAGGTGACCGGCAGTTCGTGGACGCCGTAGATGTTCATGTCGGTCTTGAGTTTCACCTCGCCGGCCGGGACGGCGAGCTCAAGGGTCGGGAAGCGACGCAGCAGTCCCTCGAAACCGGCGCGCATCTCGATGCGGGCCAGTTGCTGTCCGAGGCATTGGTGGATGCCGTGGCCGAAGGAGAGGTGACCGCGGGCCGTGCGGTGGATGTCCAGGGTGTCGGGGTTGTCGAAGCGCTGGGGGTCGTGGTTGGCGGCCAGCAGTGAGACCACGACGGTCGATCCCTTGCCGATTGTTTCGCCGCCGAGTTCGATGTCCTCCGTGGCGTAGCGGTAGAAGATGTCGGCAATGGACAGATAGCGCAGGAGCTCCTCGACGGCGCCGGGCATCAGGTCCGGGTTGGCGCGCAGTTCGGCCAGCTGCTCGGGGTGCTCCAAGAGCGCGAAGGTGCCCAGGGCCAGCATGTTGGCGGTGGTCTCGTGGCCCGCGAGCAGCAGCAGGAAGGCCATGCCGGTCAGTTCCTCGATGGTGAGGTCGTCATGGCGGGCCAGGTCGGACAGTATGTCTTCGCCGGGGGCGGCGCGCTTACGCGTGACCAGTTCGGCAAGGTACGTGGTCAGGCCGGAGTACGCGGCCATCTTCTCGTCGAGCGACACGTCCTTTTCCAAGAACTTGGCGGAGTTGACCTGGAAGGTCTCCCGGTCCGCGTAGGGGACACCGAGCAGTGCGCAGATCACCAGCGAGGGCACCGGCAGCGCGAACTCCTTGACCAGGTCGACCGGCGGGGCAAGGCGCGCCAGTTCGTCCAGTTGCCGCTCGACGATGTCGCTGATGTGTTCTTCGAGCTGCTTCATCCGTTTGACGGTGAAGGCGCCGGTGAGCTTCCTCCGCAGCCGGGTGTGGTCCGGCGGGTCCATGGCGATGAAAAGGCCCGGAATCTGCGGGGACGGTTCGGTGGGGGCGGGTATACCGGGGGTCTCGTACGGCACGTGGAGAACGCCGATGTCCTGGCGGGAGCTGAAACGGGTGTCGGCCATGAGCCGGCGGACCGCGTCGTAGCCGGTGACGATCCAGCCCTCGTGACCGTCGGGGAAGACCATGGGACTGACCGGGCGAGCCTCGCGCAGCCGGGAGATGTCACGGGGCGGGGCGAAGGGGCCCGCATCGCGCTCCATCGGGAGACCCTGCGGGACGGGAACCGTTCGACTCATCGGACTGCCTTTCGTGGCGGTTGTTGCGGCCACCGTCGCCGACGGACCTGACATACGCCTGACACGGCGCTGACACCGGCCATACCGGAGATCTGGCCGGTGTCAGAGCGTGCTCCGTGGGTGTCTGAGGATGGTTGATGGTGGTGGAGCGGTGCGTCGGGGTGAGTTGGCCCGGTGTTGCGTGGGAGGCGCTTTCGCCTCTGCTGCCGCCGGGTCCTCTTCGTGGTGGTCGGTGGCGTGATCAACGCCCGACGTGCTGATCGCCGACAAGGGCTACGCCGGGTTCGCCTGCTGGTGTTCTTGCGGCGGGGCGGAGTCGAGCGGAGCGGCCTCCTCGTTCACTCGTGCACCTTGATCGTCCCGGATCCCGGCGTCGCGGATGTGGCTTGGTAGCCGGCTGCCTGCAGGGTGAACATCTGGGCGTAGTCGCCCCCGAGAGCCATGAGTTCCTGGTGGGAGCCCGATTCGGTGATGTGCCCGTCGTCGAATACGTAGATGCGGTCGCATTCGACGACGCTGGCCAGGCGGTGGGAGATCAGCACGGTGATCTGGTCGTCGCGGAGCTTGTCGCGCAGCACCGCCCGGTAGACGTCGTGTTCGGCGCGCGGGTCCATGCTCGCGGTCGGTTCGTCCAGCAGCAGCACGGGGGCGTTCTTGTACAGGCCTCGGGCCACGGCGACCTTCGCCCACTGGCCGGCCGACAGCTCCTGGCCGCCGCGGAACCGCTTGGACAGCAGCGCCTGCCAGGTGCCGGGCAGCCCGGCGATGACCTCTTCGGCGCCGGACGCCCTCGCGGCGTCCAGCGCCCGCTGGGGGTCTGCCTCGGTGAGCGTGCCGCGGGAGACCGTGAGGTTCGCCAGTGCGCTGAAGGGGAAATGCACCGGGTCCTGAAGCACGGTGGCCACCCGCCTCTGGAGGGACTCAGTATCCAGGTCCGCGGCATCCACCCCGTCCCAGAGGACGGCCCCCTCCTGCGGGTCGTAGAGGCCGGCGATCAGTCGCGAACAGGTGCTCTTGCCGGACCCGTTGAGGCCGACGAAGGCGACGGTCTCCCCGGCATGCAGGGTCATGGAGATGTCCTTGAGCGCCGGGGTGTCCTTTTCGGGGTAGGTGTAGCTGACGTTCCGGAGGCTGACCGTTTTCACGGATTCGGGTGCCGTTTGCTCGCGCCGACGAGGCTGAAGGCTGCGGCATCGCTCCTGAAAGTCCAGGAGGTCGGTCACCCACATCGCGTGCTCGTAGACCAGGTGGGCGACATCGACGAACCGGGTCAGGGAGGTCTGGCTGACCTGGATGGCGATCACCGCGCCCGCGCCGGCCGCCAGCGGAAGCCACCCGGCGATCATCATGGCACCCAGAGCGGTGTAGGTGATTCCGGCCCCGACCCCTCCCAGGCCACGCCCGGCCAGGGTCAGCAGCGCGGCACTCACCCCCAGGCGGGTGTCCTCCTCCGCGATGCGCGTCGTGAGGCGATGATGTTCGTCGAGCAGGGCCCGTTGAGCGGTGTCCGCGCGCAGTTCGGCGGCCGAGTCGCGGTCCAGCAGGAGCCAGGAGAAGACCCTCACCCGGCGCTGCAGGGCATTCCACCGCTTGAAGCTGTGGAAACGGGCCCGCGCGGTGCGCACGGCCGCGGCTCCCACAGGCAGGACGGACAGCGGGAGCAGCGGGAGCAGCAGGGGGTGCAGGACGGTCAGGACGCCTGCCGTGCCGATCAGCCCCAGGAAGGCGGAGGCCATGGCGACGACTTGGCCGACGATCTGGCGCGCGTAGAACAGCCCGCGGTCATTGGCCCGGTAGGCGTCGTCGTGCCAGTCGGAGTCGTCGACCACCTCCAGGCGGACGTGTGCGGTCAGTTGGAGGAAGTCGCTCTCCAACGCAGTGCGGATCTTGGGAGTCACCCGGGCCTGCGCGACGGCGACCCCGGCTTCGAGCAGGGCCCGGGCGGAGAGGAAGGCCACCACGAGCAGGATCTGCGGGACGGCGGAGCGGACCTTGTCCGGGGTCGGGCCCTGGGCGAACAGCTGGTGGAGGATGGCCACGGACGCTGCCAGGCCGAAGGCGGACATCGCCGCGGACACCAACTGGAGCACCACGACGGCCACGGTCGCCGGCCGGTCGGCCTGCCACGCCAACTGGCCGATCTGGCGCACGATGCGGGGGAGCCGGGCGAGGAGCTGTCCGACCGTCGCCTTGGCCGCGGCGCCGTCGTAGATCGACCAGTACGCCTCTTCGAGCTCCTCGGTGATGTCGTCGCTCGCCGGGCCTGCGGGCACAGCCGCCGGCGGCAGAGCCAGGGCTTCACGGCGGGGTGCGGGCACCCTCTTTCGCGGATCGGGGGTGTCGGCCGACGCGGACTTCCTGCTCATGCCCACCACCCCGTATCCGTTCGTGAGGAGCCGCGAGTGCCCGGCACGGAAGCGTCAACCACATGCCCCGAGGAACCCCGGAGCGGGCAGGGGGAGGCCGGGTGATGTTCGAACGCGGCGGGGTCATGCTCGGGAGCGCCTAAGGGAATCACGTTTCCTCCAGGAGGAGCGATGAGTACAGGTGCTCTAAGAACTGGCCCGGATCGCGCCCCGTAACGGGTACTTCGGGGGCAGATGGTGAACGCATGTTCCCGCTACTGGCAGAGCGCGCAGGGCAGTTGGTCTGCGTGCATCCGCGGGTGCTCGAACAGCACGGGTCGCTCTTTCGGGGTATTGCGGCGGTCGTCGGGGAGCCGTCGTGGGGCAGCCCGCAAGTGGGCATGAGCCATGAACAACGGAGACAGAGAAGGGCCGGCGGAGGTCAACAGCCCCTGGGGATACGCCCCCCCGCACCGGCCGGCCGGATGGCCGCCACGTGACGAACCGAGCGGGGCCGGACCACTTAGGCCCTCAGGAAGCCTGCTTGCCCGCCCGCCACTCCGGTGCGAGCACCGACCAGATCTCCTCGTCGTGCCGCTGCCCCCGGTACGGGTAGCTCTCCCGCAGCACGCCGTCCTTCGTCATCCCGAGCCGCCGGGCCACGGCGATGCTGGGTTCATTCGCTGCCGAGACCCACCACTCCACACGGTGGATGCCGCGCTCCTCGACGGCCCAGTCGATGATCACGCGCACCGCCCGGGTCACCAGCCCCTTGCCCACCGCCGACGGCTCCAGCCAGCAGCCCGCCTCGGCGATGCCCTGCTCGACATCCATCCTACGGAAGAGCACCGCGCCGACCAGCTTGCGGTCCGTCCAGATGCCGTGGAGCCGTCCGGCGTCGGCTGCCGCCTTCTCCGCGTACGCCTGGAGGAACGCACGGCTCGACGCCAGGTCCGTGACGACGTCGGGCAGCGCGTTGTGCTGCCCGATGAACTCCCGTCCGCGGTCCACATGGGCCAGGAACTCCTCGGCCTGCCACGGTTCGAGCGGGCGCAGCTCGGCGCCGTCGTCACCCAGGGATATCGCGTACATCGTCACCTTCCACGGTCGGCACCGGTGCACATGGTGCGAAGGGATCTTCCCACGGGCGGCACGCCACGGCGTGTGCGTCGGCGAGGCACTCCGGCGGCCGGGGAACCACACTCACCACTTGACCGGGCCCGTTGCCCGGCTCGCGCCCTGCCGCGGCCGCAGCATGCCGGCGCCGGTTCCCGTCGGCATGCCGGAGGGCTCCGGCAGTCTGCTGCCTGCGCGGCGGCACCACCCCGCGTCAGGGCCGTCGCTGCGGTTCGGCGCTCACCAGGGGTGATCGGGCGGCGTAGCAGTGGTGTCGGCGGCATGTCGGGGACTGTCGGTCCGATGTCGGTGGGGTCCGGCACCGTTCGAGAGGTCCTGCCGGGTGCCCATCCGGTGGGTGTGGATTCGCGAAGGGGATCTCTCGTGCATGACGTAGTGATCGTGGGCGCCGGCCCGGTTGGTCTGTTCCTTGCCTGCGAGCTCGGCCTCGCGGGCTGCTCTGTCCTGGTGCTCGAGCGGGAGCCGGAGCCCCGCTCCCCGTTCAAGGCGAAGCCGCTCGGGATGCGGGGCCTGTCCGCCGCGTCGGTCGAGGCGTTCTACCGCCGCGGGATGCTGCACCAGCTGCTGACGGCATCGGGCATCCACGACGATCCCGGCGCGGGCCCCGACGCCCACGAGCCATCACCCCTTCGTGGCGTGGGCCATTTCGCCGGCATGGTGCTCGATCCGGCACTGGTCGACGTCGCCGCCCTGCCGTACCGGCTTCCCAGCCCGGCGACGGAGGGCATGCTGACCTACCTCGAAGCGGTCGAGTCGCTGCTGTCCGAGCAGGCGTCCCGGCTCGGCGTGGAAATCAGGCACGGCGTCACGGTCTCAGCCATCGACCAGAACGAGGAGAGCGCCGTCGCGCAAGCAGGCGAGCACGAGTACGCGGCGCGCTGGGTCGTCGGCTGCGATGGCGGACGCAGTACGGTGCGTGGGCTCGCCGGCTTCGCATTCGTCGGCACCGAGCCGCAGTTCACCGGCTACGCCCTGCATGCCACCGTCGCCGATCCCGAGAAGCTGCGCTCTGGGATCAACCTGACGCCGACGGGCATGTACCTCCAGCTCGTGGAAGGGCACATGGGCATGATGGACTTCGACGGCGGCGCGTACGATCGCTCGCAGCAGCCGACTCGCGACCATCTCCAGGCGGTTCTGCGCCGTGTATCCGGCACCGATGTGACGCTGAGCGAAGTGCATCTCGCCTCGAGCTTCACCGATCGGGCGATGCAGACGACGACCTACCGGCGGGGACGCGTCCTGCTCGCGGGCGACGCCGCTCACATCCACTCGCCCCTCGGCGGGCAGGGACTCAACACCGGCATCGGCGACGCCATGAACCTGGGTTGGAAGCTCGCGGCGACCGTGCACGGGTACGCGCCGGACGGGCTACTCGACACCTACACCCGCGAGCGCCATCCGATCGGCGCAGCGGTGCTCGACTGGTCGCGCGCCCAGGTGGCGGCCATGCGGCCGGACGCGCATGGCCAGGCCGTCCAAGGAGTGGTGCGCGACCTGATCGGGACACGTGACGGAACGACCTATGTGTTCGAGAGGCTGTCGGGCTCGTCGATCCGTTACGACCTCGGCAGCGAGCATCCACTGGTCGGCCGCAACGCCCCGGACCTTCGCCTCGAAAACGGCACTCGCCTCGGCGACCTGATGCGGGACGGACGGGGCGTCGCGCTCGATTTCAGTACCGACCGATGCCTGCGCGGTTCAGCGGAGGGCTGGGAGAGTCGGATGCAGTATGCAGCCGGTCCGGCGAGAAACGACCTCGGACTGGGTGCCGTGCTGGTCCGACCCGACGGCGTGGTCGCCTGGGCAGGTGATCGCAACCCTGATCGTGAAGCGTTCGAGCGGGCCGCCGGCCATTGGTTCGGTGGTCCGGAAATCTGAGGCAGCCACCCCGTTCTCCTTAGCAGCTGCCCCCGTTCCCTTTTCGTTCCTGCGGGCGCTGAAGCGCGCGAAGGGAATCATTCCGATGCGAAATCATTCGCCGGAATATCAACGTTCTCCTCCACTTTCCTCGCCTCACCCGAGTTCAAGGAGCGCACATGACGATCACTGTCCGACCGGGAAGCACCGTGATGTTCACCGGCGATTCGATCACCGACTGCCAACGGCTGGAGAACGAAGACGGCCTCGGGTTCGGCTACCCGCTGCGCGTCGCGGGGGAGTGGGGACTCCGGCACCCGGACCGGCCCGTGACCTGGCTGAACTCCGGGATCGCGGGCCACAAGGTGAGGGACCTCGAAGCGCGCTGGCAGGCAGACGTACTCGACGCGCGCCCGGACGTGGTGTCGATCCTCGCCGGGGTCAACGACATGGGCTGGCACACGCTGGACCCGAAGGGGTACGTGATCCCCGTGGAGGAGTTCGAGGCGGGTTACGACCGACTGCTCGCGCCCCTCGCCGAGGCCGGCACGGAGCTGATCCTCATCGAGCCGTTCCTCCTGCCGATCCACGGCGTCGTCGAGGCCGGTGCCGGTGTCGCGCTCATCGGAGAGAAAGAGCGAGAGGAATGGCGCACCGACCTGGACCCGAAGATCCAGGCCGTGCGCAAGCTCGCCCGCAAGTACGGCGCGCATCTGCTCGCCGCCGACGGCATGTTCGCCGAGCTCGCCGCGACGACCGGACCGGAGTACTGGGCCGCGGACGGCGTACACCCGACGCCGGCCGGTCACGCCGCACTCGCGGCGGCCTGGCTGCGCCTGGTCGCGTGACCGGTCCTCGGGACCACCCGCGACACCGGCGTTCGCGAGGAGCTTCGCCGGCCGGGCCGCCCCGCCCCCGCAGGCGGTCAGGGGCTGACGCCACGCTCAGCGGCGTCGGCTCAGGTCCGGGACATGAGCCGCACCATCGCCGTGTCGTACCGTGCCTGTAGCGCCACATCCGCCGACACCCGCAGCAGCGCGCCCAGCGCCCGGACCGCACCGTCGTCGTAGCCGCACGATTCCGCCTCGCGTGCCGCTTCCTCGAGCCGCCGGACACCCTCGGTCTCGTCGCCCATCCCCAGCAATGCCTCCCCGGCCACCGTGAGTAACAGCACCCGGGACGCCGTCGACGTGTCCGCGGGGTCGTCGAGGGCATGTGCGGCGATGGACGTTTCGAGGGCCGACTGCCATTCCCCGGCGTCCAGGTGGTGGCGGGCGAGGTGGTAGAGGGCCAGCCGCTCGGTGTGCCGGTCGCCGGCGCCGCGGGCGAGCCGTGCCGCCTGTGCGCATCCCTCGGCCGCCTCCTCCGGGCTGCCGAGCGCTGCTCGGGCGAGCGACAGATTGACCAGGGCGGTCGCCTCGCCGCGCGTATCGCCGGTCCGCGCGGCGAGCGCGGGGGCGGCATCGAGGTGGACCAGCGCCTCATGGATACGGCCCTCTTCGGTCAGCACCCATCCGAGCAGGGCGAGGATCCGCGACTGCGCGCGGGGGTCGGCATCGGCCCGCGCCGCCTCAAGTGCTGTCTGGAGCAGCGGAGTCCAGCCGTCGAGGACCCGCCACACCATCTGCGGCCACATGGCCAGGACGAGCCGCCAGGTCCTGCTGTGCAGCCCGGCGGCGTGGGCGGCTGCCGCCGCCAGAGTCAGGTCCTCACGTTCGGACGCGTACCAGGCCATGGCCTGGTCGCGGCTCGCGAACTCCCTTACCGCGCACGGCGGATGGAAGTCCGCAGGCAGCGCGAAACACGACTCGTCGCCGGGTTCGGCCGCGTCGGCCGCGGCCAGCGCGGTGGCCACACTGTGGTCGAGCACCCGCACCAGGGTGCCGGGCGCCGTGTCCAGGCCGCGCGCGTACAGCCGTACGAGATCGTGCAGCGTCCAGCGGTCCGGCGCGGTCCGGATGACGAGGTGGGCCGCGGTGAGCCTCTCCAGCGCGGCTTCGGCCGTGACCGGGTCCGTGCCCGCCAGGGCCGCCGCCGTGTAGCGGTCGAAGTGCGTGCCGGGGTGGCGGCCGAGATGCGCGAAGTGGTGCGCGGCGTCTTCGGGCAGCCGGCGCACGGTGAGCCTCAGGGCTGCCCGTACGCCCGTGTCCTCCACGTCCAGCAGGTTCAAACGGCGTGACTCGTCGGACAGTTCGGCGCTCATCGCGCTCAGGGACCAGGTGGGCTGATCTGCCAGCCGGGCGGCGGTCACCCGTAGCGCGAGGGGAAGCCCTCCGCACAACTCGGCAAGCCGCCGAGCGGCCACCGCCTCCGCGAGCACCCGTTCCTTGCCGATCACCGCGGCAAGCAGGGCCGTGCTGTCCTCCGGTTCGAGGACGTCCACGGGAACGGGGCGGGCCGCATCGGAGGCGATCAGGCCGCGCAGCCGGTACCGGCTGGTGACCACGGTGACGCAGCGGGAGCCGCCCGGCAGCAGCTCTCTGACCTGCCCGGAGCCGCGCACATTGTCGAGTACGACGAGGAGCTGACGGCCGGCGGCAAGAGACCGGAACAGCGCGGACGCAGCGCCGGCCGACTCCGGAATGCGGAGCGGCGCGACTCCCAGTGCCAGCAGGAACTCGCGCAGCACCTCTAGGAGGGTCGGCTCTCCTGTATCGCTGAAACCGCGCAGGTCGGCGTAGAGCAGGCCGCCGGGAAACCTGTCGCGGTTGCGGTGGGCCCAGTGGACCACGAGCGCGGTCTTCCCCACTCCAGCGGGCCCGGTGACCAGGCAGACGGGTGCTTCGCCCGCGGCGGCCCGGGAGAGTGCGGTGAGTTCGCCCGAGCGGCCGTGGAAGCCGCGCGGCATGCGCGGGAGGAGGTCAACCGGGCCCGGGTGGAAGGCGGCTGACGGTCCCTGCGGGGGGAGGGGCGCGGGCACGGGCGGCGGGACCGCAGCCGGGTGCTGGGCCTGAGCATGGGTCTGGGCCTGGGTCTGGGTCTGGGCCGCATCGTCCTCCTCTCCGCGCAGCACCACCGCGTAGGCGTCCGTCAGCTCCCGTCCCGGGTCGACTCCCAGCTCGTCGGAGAGCAGCCGCCGGGTGCGGTGGAACCAGTCGAGTGCCTCCGAGCGGCGGCCCGCACGCTGAAGCGCCTTCATGAGCGTGGCGGACAGCGATTCGCGCAGCGGATGGGTACCCGCCTCCGCACGCAGCACGGCCGCGGCGCGGGCATGCTCACCCATCCGCGTGTAGGCCGCGGCGAGCAGCTCGACGGAGGTCAGCCGGAGTTCCTCCAGGGCGTGCGCGGCGGCCTGAAGCGGCTGACTCGGATAGGCACCGGTCAGCGCGGGCCCCTTCCACAGCGACAGCGCCTCCTGGTACATCGCCACGGCGTCGGCCGGCGCACGCTGACTGCGCGCAAGCGTCACCAGTTCTTCGAAGCGGTGGGCATCCAGCAGGGTTTCCGGCATCCGCAGGACGTACGCCGTGCCCTGAGTGACCAGTTCGACACCGAACATCTCCGCGTCCGCACCGGCCAGCAGGGCTCTCAGACGCGACACATGGCCCTGGATCACACTGCGAGCTCGCTGCGGCGGTTCGTGGTCCCACAGCGCGGCCGTCAAGTGGTCCACCGGCACGGGGTGATTGGGCCTGAGCAGAAGGGCAGCAAGCAGGCTGCACCGCTTGGCGGGGCCGAGCGCGAGTTCGCCGACCTCGGTGGCGACGGAAACCGCTCCGAGCAGCCGGAACTCCACTGATGCAACTCCTCCTGCGGGGGAAAAGCCAGGTTACCGGAGGTGTGGGCGAGCATGTCCGGTATCCGCCGGCCACCGGTGGGGCCTCGGACGCCGTCGTCCAGCCGGTCTGCTGGGGCGCTGGAGCCCGCCGTGCGGACGCGACCGGGCCCGACCGAAAGCCCGCATTCCTCCCTCTCGGATTCCCGCCCTGCCGACGGCGACCGGCGGCACGTCAGAGCGACTATTGGACGTGGGAGGTCTGTTGAGGAGTTGATACGAGAGGGGATGTAGCCCCGGGAGCGGTTCCGCCCGCGCAGCATTCGCCTCACGTCACGCAGGATGGCGGGGTGACGCCGCGGACGACTTGATCTCCTCACTTCTGCGAGAGGGAGTCATCGGGCAAGCCGAGAAGGCCGTGGAGCGTGCGTCGTCCCACACCTGTCACCGCCACGGCGCGTGTGGTGCCGATGCGAGTGATCCAGCCCGCGTCGAACGCGTGGCGGCACAGGGCGGCGCCGACAGCGCCTGCGAGATGCGGGCGGCGTTCGGTCCAGTCCAGGCACGACCGTACGGACGGCCGGCGAGTGCCTGCCGGAACGGTGATGCCGCGTCCCCCGAGCCAGTTCTCGCCGTCGCCGGTGAGCCTGAGTCCCTGGTCCCAGCCCAGGAGCCCTCGCTGGGTCATCGCGTCGGTGATCGCGACCCCGACGGTTCCGGCAAGGTGGTCGTAGCACGTGCGGGCATGGGCGAGGGCTTGTCGGCGGCCGGCTGCCGAGAGTGAGCGGGTCGGCGGGGTGCGGTGGGGGGCCATCGCGGCAAGGTTCTCGATCAGCTCCGCGACGTGAGGATCGGCCAGGCGTACGTACCGATGGCGCCCCTGCCGTTCCTCGACCAGCAGGTTTCCCCGCACAAGCACGTTCAGGTGCTCGGTTGCGGTCGAGGCCGCCACGCCCATGTGACGCGCCAGTTCGGTCGCCGTCCATGCCCGGCCGTCGAGCAGGGCCAGACAGAAGCCTGCCCGGGTGCCATCGGCCAGGAGTCTGGCCACAAATGCGAGGTCCGGGCCTGTCTCGCGTACTCGCCGAGTTTCCATGTGCTCGATTATCGCCGCGGACACTTCGGCACCTGCCGAAGCATCCGGTTCTTAGGCTCCGCATCATGAACACCGCATCCCTCGGCGCTCCGCCGGCAGAGGCAGTCGCCACCCACATGGCAATCGAGCCGAGTGTCCTGTACTTCGGGACTCCGGTGGTGCTCCTCACGACAGAGAATCAGGACGGTTCCTTCAACCTTGCCCCGATGTCCTCCGCATGGGCCCTCGGGCAGACGGTCGTGCTCGGCCTGGGCATGGACGGACACACTGCGCACAATCTCGGTAAGCGTCCCGAGCTGGTGATCAGTCTTCCCTCACCTGCCCAGTGGCCGGCGGTGGAGCGACTGGCGCCGCTGACCGGCCGGAATCCAGTGCCCTCCACCAAAGCAGAGGGCTGCCGCTTCGAGCCGGACAAATTCGCCGCGGCCGGCCTGTGTGCCGAGACATCCCACCTGGTCCGTCCGCCTCGCGTCGTCGGATGTCCCCTCCAGCTGGAGGCGCGCGCCGAGCAGGTGCGGCCGGATGTGTCCGGAGGGTTCGTCATCGTGGAGGCCGTCGTGAGGAAAGTGCACGCCGATCCTCGAATCGTCGTGCCCGGCACCGACCACGTCGATCCTGCCGCCTGGAGCCCGCTCGTCTACAACTTCCGCCACTACTTCGGGCTCGGCCCGGAACTCGGCCACTCATACCGGACCAGGACGCCGCCCAGGCCCGATGCTCCTGCCGTGGAGCAGTGAGCCCGGCGGACATCGGGTGTGGCCGGGCGGTTGCCGGCGCGGAAGCGAAGCATGGGGAGGCGAACCCCGGTGAGGCGTCGAACGCGGCTACTTGCCCTCGTCCCAGGGCTTGCCGAGCCACCCGTCGTGGCTGTTGACCAAGGCTGCGAGTGAGGCGGTCACGCGCGGGTCCCACCAGTCGGCCAGGACGGTCAGGGCGAAGTCGTTGCCATCGGAGCCCCAGACCAGAACGTCCTCTCCGGATGACTTCCAGCGGATGGTGCGGGGCATGCGAGCGATGTCACCGCCCCCCACGATGCTGCCGACCGCGATGGCCAGCCACAGCGGGAGAAGCAGCCACCACACCCACCACCAGAAGAGGTGGCCTTTGACACCGACCACCGCCGGTCGGCCGGCTTGTTCGACCGTCCAGCGTGACCGGCCCCGACCGCCGTGCATCGCAGGGGTGCGCGAGATGAGTGCCAGTGATTCACCGGTGGCGCCGAGCACCTCGAAGACGCGTGCCTCGCCCTTCGCGGCGGACTTGGTCACGACACGAGCCAGCAGCTGCCGACGATATGCGTCGCTCCACAGCAGAAAGGCGCGGGCGCCTTCCTTACGGGCGGCACGGTAGGCGTCGTGACCGCCGGCCGGGAGGTCACGTTCGAGGTAGGCACGGGTCGGCCCGTCTGTGCGGCCGCCCTCCTGGGACGCGGGGGAGGTGAGGCGTATCTCCCGCCGGACACGCCCGTCCTCCGGTGCTTCCTTGCCCGCGGCCTTCCGGCTCGGGTGGTGGAGCCATACCGTGGTGCTCAATCCGTTCCCCCTGGTAGTGGAGCATGATCACTGATGTCGGGGGTGGACTCTACCTACCCGCGCTTCACCTCCGCCTGGGCGGAGCGCACCCGACGTCCTCGACACCACCGACACCGACCGGGACCAGCGGGTCGTCATCTCCACCGCCGCCCCCGGCTCGCCGTCCGAGGAGGCGTTACGGCTGTTGCCGACCCTCGGCCCGCAGCGCATGGACGTCACCGGCTGAGATCCGCACGGCCATCCGGCGCCCAGCAGCGACCTGCGCGACGCCCAACTCATGGTCACTGCAAGGACGATTCCGCTCTCGGCGGAGTATCGGCAGAACATCTGGACGGCACGTCACGGCCTGCGAGGATGGTCGTATGGGGATGAATGTGACGGTGCGCCGGCTCGATCTGGGGTACTTCATCCGACCGGCGTCGGAGACGGGCGGCCCGCAACCGAGGGCCGAGCCCGTCCTCGCCTACCTGGTGCGACACGACCAGGGACTGATTCTCTTCGACACCGGTATCGGCAACGCGGACTCCGAGACCGAAGCGCACTACCGCCCCCAACGGCGCGCGTTGCAAGGCGCGTTGGCGGCAGCCGGAGTCACTCTCGCCGACATCTCCGTCGTCGTGAACTGCCACCTTCACTTCGACCACTGCGGAGGAAACCCTCTGCTGGCCGGCAGGCCCATCCTGGTCCAGAACGTGGAGCTGGCCACCGCCCGCCGGGGCGACTACACCATCGATGAGCTCGTCGACTTCCCCGGAGCGGTTTACGAAGAACTCACCGGTGAGACCGAACTCTGGCCGGGAGTCTGGATCATTCCGACGCCCGGGCACACCCAAGGACATCAGTCGCTGGTTCTCCGGCGAGGTGACGGCACCGTGGTCCTCGCCGGCCAGGCACACGACTTCGCGTCCCAGTTCGCGTCGGACCATCTGGCCCGCCAGGCCGCACTCCAAGGCGCGGAGCCACCGCTTCCTGCCTACCCGCCCTGGCTGGAGCGGCTCGCCGAGTTCGACCCACGGCGTGTGCTGTTCGCCCACGACTGCTCGGTCTGGGAACCAGCGGACAGCAACTGGGAGGACGGACAAGGCAGCCCTCACCGGCGGCAAGCGGCTACCCGGACATGAAGATCACGATCTACCTGAGTCGTCACCGGACTACCGGGCGGTCAGGTCGGACTCGTCCCAGATCCGCAGTACGCCGTCGCGCCCGGAGGTGACGAGTGCCCGACGGCCGTCCACGACCGCCGACTCCATCGCCGTGACGTCGTACCCGCGGGTGAGGACATGGCCGGCTTCGAAACCCTCCGCAGCGTCCCACAGCCGCAGCGAGTCCTGGCCCGCCGTCACCACCCGAGGCCGCCCGTCGGCCGTCATGACCGCCATCGTCTCCAGGGGCCCCTGCGAGGCGGCAACCGGTTCGTACAGCAGCTCGTCCGGTCCGGCACCAAGGTCCCAGGCGTACAGCTCGCCCTTCTCGGTGGCCGCGACGACCGCCGTGCGCTCGGCGATCGCGCAGGCCGTCACGGCCCACACCCGGCCCTCGTCCGGATCGAAGGCGGCGATGTTGGTGAGGGTCGCGGCGTCCCACACTTCGGCTCCCGACCCGCCCGCCAGGATCAGGCGGCGGTCCCCGACCCGCGCCCCGCCGAGGCAGGACAACTCGCCCACTTCGCCGAGTACCGTGTCGGTGCCGTCCGGCGACCAGAGCCGCACCTCCTCGGAGTACTGCTGTGCGGTGACAAGCGCGCCGTCGAGCGCGATCACATCGGCGAGGTAGGCGCCGTTGAGCGGTGTCCGCCACAGGAGTTCACCGGCGCCGAGGTCCCACAACGCCGGTTCCTGTTCGTCCCCGCCGGCTGCCAGAAGGAGCTTGCCGTCCACGGAAAGCGCGGCGACCATGTCGATGGTGTTCTCGGCATCGGGGAACGCTGCCACGAGCGGGTCCCCGGCGTGCGCGTAGGGGAGAGGCCGAGCCAACCATTCCCCGGTCGAGAGGGACCATGTCCACACCCCGCCCCGCTCGTCCACGCAGACGATCAGGGTGCTCCCCGCGTGGTGGACGACGGAGAGGTCGTGGACCGTGGAATCAGCAGGCATCCTTGCGCTCACGAGCATCTGGAGATCGTAGCAACTGGCCCCGGTTGACTGGAAGTTGCGGCAACCGGGCCGCGATCGACCGGCGCTCAGGCCTGCGTAAGTGCTTGCGGGAAGCCGAACACCTTGTCCGGGTCGTAGTCGTGCGCAATGGAGCGCAGGCGCTCCAGGTTCGGGCCGTAGTAGGCCGTCGGCCAGTCGGGGAGGTCAGGGTCGATGTAGTTCACGTAACCGCCCCCGATGCCCTGGTGGGCGAGCCCCGCCACGACTTCCGCGACGCTGCGCGTCACTTCGACCTCGGATGCTGCCGTGGCGCTCGCATAGATCTGTGCCGTGGCGAATGCACTGCGGTGCGGGAAGGCGGTCTGCTGCGCGCCCACGTCGGCCACCGCACCACCGAGTGGGTCAAGGATGAGAGCCATGCCTGCGCGGCCGGTGAGCAGGGTGTTCACGGCAGCCGGGTCGGAAGCGGGGGAGGTGAGGACCCGTGACGATGCCACGAACGACTCCCGGTCGGGTCTGCCGGAGAAGAAGCGCATGGCATTGAAGTAGTCCCGGTCCTGTACCGTTCGCCGGCTGGGCAGCACACCGGAGCGCGCGACCAGATCATCCAGCAAGGGAGTGCAGGCGCTGCTCGGTCCGACGAAGCACCCGGCCACCCGGCAGCCCGGCACCTCCCCGCCCGACACGTTGAGGTTGGCCCACAGCTCCCGGGGTGCGGAGGCGATCCACGGTTGCCACGCGCCCAGCACCTCGGTCACCTTCCCCGCGGGGAAGACGATCAGGAACACGGTGAGTGCCGGAGCCGGGTCGGTCGCGAACGTGAACTGTGTGACGACCCCGAAGTTGCCGCCACCTCCACCGCGCAGCGCCCAAAACAGGTCCGGGGTACGCGCGGCGGAGACCGTCAGCGTTCTCCCGTCAGCGGTGACGACCTCAGCGGCCAGGAGGTGGTCGCAGGTGAGCCCGAACTTGCGTTGCAGTACGCCGATCCCGCCGCCCAGGGCCACGCCGGCGATGCCGACGGTGAAACAGGACCCGCCGGGCATACAGCGGTTCGCCCGGCCGAGTCCGCTGTAGACATCCCGCAGGTTCGCGCCGGCCCCGATGACCGCGGTGCCGTCCGGCTGGACCTCCACGGCCGACATACGTCGCAGGTCAAGGGTGAGGCCCCCGTGCGGCGCCGAGTAGCCGACATAGGAATGGCCGCCACTGCGGGCAGCCAGCGGAACACGGTTCGCGGCCGCCAGCACCCCCTCGCGGACATCTGCCACCGACTCGCACTGTGCGACCGCCGCGGGCACATGGTCGTCATTGAGAGGGTTGAAAAGCTTCCTGGCGTCCTCGAACCCGGGGTCTCCCGGCCGCAGCAACGCGCCGCGCATGCGCTGGCGGAGGCCGGCCCAGTCCACGTTGGCCTTGACGCCGGCGGCTCGCGCGGCGGTACGGGAGGAGGTCTGCTCGCTTGTCCGAGGCCGGTCGCCGGCCCGGCGCGCGTGGAACAGAGAGTCCCGCGCCATGGTCACCATCTCCTCTGGAGGGTCGAGGAAAGCAGGCGAGCGTCCGTTTGGTGCGGATATGTTCACGCTAACACGGGGTGACTGCCCTCTCCAGCGGGGGAACCTCGCTGCGCGAGCCCGCCGGTCAGGGGGAGACTGTCGCAGGTGAGGGGGCGCGGCACGGGCAGCGCAAAGGGTCGTGAGCAGTGGTCCGGCAGCCGCCGGAGCGGACCGCCGTCATGCGACGGCTGGAGCGGACGGCGCTACGTCCCGGCACCGGCACCAGCACCGATGCCGGGACGCACTAGGCGAAACGCGCCTACTTCACGTTGACGCCTGTCCACGCAGCGCCAACCGCCTTGTACTCGGCGCTCGTTGTGCCGTACAGGGCACCTGCCGCCTTCAGGGTCGCGGTGCGCGCGGCCTTGTAGTTGGTGGTGGAGGTCATGTACGTGCTGAGGGCCTTGTACCAGATCTTCTCGGCCTTGGCCCGGCCGATGCCGGTGACCTTGGAGCCGTCAGAGGTGGGGCTGTTGTAGCTGACGCCGTTGATGACCTTGGCGCCGCTGCCCTCGGACAGCAGGTAGAAGAAGTGGTTGGCGACACCGGAGGAGTAGTGGACGTCCTTGTTGCCGACGCCACTGGACCAGTAGTCGGCCGAGGCTCCGTCCTTGCTGGGCTTGTCCATGTAGCGCAGCGGAGTGCCGTCGCCGTTGATGTCGATCTTCTCGCCGATGAGGTAGTCGCCCACGTCCGAGGCGTTCTTGGCGTAGAACTCGGCCGACGTGCCGAAGATGTCGGACGTGGCCTCGTTCAGGCCGCCGGACTCGCCGCTGTAGTTGAGTCCCGCGGTGGCGGCGGTGACGCCGTGGCTCATCTCGTGGGCGGCCACGTCGAGGGAGGTCAGCGGGTGGGAGTTGCCGTCGCCGTCGCCGTAGGTCATGCAGAAGCAGCTGTCGTCCCAGAAGGCGTTGACGTAGCTGTTGCCGTAGTGGACGCGGGAGTAGGCGCCCTTGCCGTCGTTGCGGATGCCGTTGCGGCCGAGGGTGTTCTTGTAGAAGTCCCAGGTGACGGCTGCCCCGTAGTGCGCGTCGACGCCGGCGGTCTGGCGACCGCCGCCCCATACGTCGTCCGCGTCGGTGAAGAGCGTGCCGGTGCCCGACGTCCCCTGCTTGAGGTCGTACGTCTTGTGGCCGCCGCGGGCGCCGTCCTTGAGCTGGTAGGCCGAGCCGCTCTTGGTGGTGGTGAGTGCGACCTTGCCGCTGTAGGTGCTGGTGCCGGAGCCGGTCTCGACGGCCTCGTTCTGGAACAGCTTCTTGCCGGTGGCGGCGTCGGTGATGACGTGCAGCTTGCTGGGCGTGCCGTCCTTCTGGACGCCGGTGACGACCGTCTCGTACGCGAGAACCGGCTTGCCCGCAGCGGCCCAGACCACCTTGCGCGGCGCGGCGGAGGCGCTGGTGCTGGTGTCCTTCTCCGCGGCGGCAGCGCGGAGTGCGCTCTTCTTCGCGGCGGAGGGGGAGAGGGCGGCGGACGTACTGGCCACGGATATCGCGGCGTTGGTCGCCTTGGTGACGCTGTGCTTGCCGCTCTTGGCCTGGTGTACGACCAGGTCGCCGCCGAGGACGGGCAGTCCGGCGTAGGTGCGCTCGTACCGGGTGTGCACCGTGCCGTCCGCGTCCCTGATGACGTCCCGGACGACGAGCTTCTCCTGCGCGCCGAGGCCGATCTTCGCGGCGGTGGCGGAAGCGCTGCTCTGGGCATCCTTGAGCGCGGATGCCCGCTGTGCGGTGGAGAGTTGGACCGCCGACGCGCCGGTCGCGCGGTCCGGCTGCGCGCTGGCCGAGCCGGCCTGGACGCCGACGGCGACCATGGCGGCGGAGGCGACCAGCGCGGCAGCGCGCAGGGTGTTCTTGCGGGGGGTGGACGAGATCCGTCTCAACTCGGTCTCCCTTGTGAGGGCCGCGGCGTCGCGGCCCAAGAAGCGGCCGGGCAGCCGAGGGGTGGGATGCCCGGTGGAGCATTAGGAGTGAATCGAGGGGGAGCGTGCCAGTAGTTGACGCCTTTTGACAGATGTTCAACACGGAAGAAACAATAATTTCACCAATGGAACTGCTTTGTGACGCCATTTAACGCCCCAGGCACTGGGCGGCCTGGGGCTGGTGTGGGGATGGCCGGTTCGCCGGAAGGCCGGCACCTGTACGAGGATGTCGGCACGGCTCACTGCGGCGGGGGACCCGCCAGTGAGCCCAGGATGGTGCTGTACCGGTCACCGAAGTCGACTCGGGTGATGTCGTCGTAGCGGAACGACGACGGGGCATTGGCCCAGCGGGCTCTCGGATTGACCTCGAGGAGCCTGAGCCGGTTCTTTCCCCAGCGCACCGGCGCCCCGATGTACACCACGTCGGGGTCCAGATCCTCTTGGAGGACGGATATCAGCTGGTACTGCCTGCCGGCCGACTCCATCAGCGACCGGACGTCCGCCTGTGAGATCGCTCCGGACGGCCCTGGGGGAGGCCAGGGGCCGTGCCGCTGGAGCCAGCGCACCATCAGATCGCCGGTCCCCCGGCGTCTGACCTTGACGATGTCGCGGGTTCTGAGTGCCACAAAGCCGTTCAGCGTAAGGGAGTTGCACTCCGTGACCAGCGTCCATGAGGGCGTCACCGAGATCACGAACCCCTCGATCTCGTCACTGCCCGGAAGCGTGCGCACGATGCGTGTGAACTGATGCTTCTTGGCGGCCTCTGCCAACTGCCGCCGGATCTCATCGCTCATGGCGTCCATGCTCCACACCATGCGTGCTGCGCACCATTCCTTTTGCTCTCGGAGGTGCCGACTGCTGAGCGGGCAGCGGTCACGGTTCCACGGCAGACCCTTCGAGGAGGTCGCGGGCTTCGACCGGCCCTGCGTGACTCCGTGCAGGTGGCATCCGCTGCCGCTGCGGGCGTGACCAGGCTCGTCTCCGGCGACCACGACCCGTGTTGCCCGCCCCTGCCGTGCTCAACAGCACGTCGCGCCGGCCTGCGCCTCAGTGCCTGGCCACCACAAGTGCCCGGCCGTCACAGGGGTCTGGACGTCTCATCACAGGGGTCTGGACGTCGCAGTGGTCAGAGCCCTTCGGTAGGATCAACGCCGGAGGGAGATCGCTGTGAGTACGAGCCGGACGAACCGAGCGGCAGGCGCCTGGGGGCACCTACTGCTCATCGTCGTGCTCGCACTGGGTGTCTTTGTGATGCATTCGATGGGCCATCCCGAAGATTCCTCCGGCGCCACCATGGGGCCCGCGGTTCATGGTCCCGCTGCCGGCGCTCTTGAGCACTGCGGCATGACCGCTTCGAAGCAAGCCGCCGCCTCGGTCTCCTCACCTGGTTCACCCGACGACGCCAAGCCGTCCTCCCATACCCCAGGCACGGGAATGGACATGACCACCCTGTGTGTGGCCGTGCTCGGCGCCCTGGTCCTCGCCGGCCTCCTCCGGGCGGCGCTCAGCCGGAGGACGGACTGGCTGGTGCGGCTTCGCGCCGGAGTCGTGGCCACCCTGCGCCCCAACCCCCCGCCGCGCAGACCACCGGACCTCGCTCAACTGTCAGTCCTGCGGATTTAGGCCGAACGCCGCAGCGGGCGCATTGCGCTGCCCGCCACCCCGTTCGCCCACCTTTTCCGTAGAACAGACAGCACGAGGTTTTGACATGACAGCCATCAAGCATGGCCTGCGCCGCCCCCAGGTTCGCCGCATCGCCGCTGCCGGCATCGCTGCCGCCGCCGGTCTGACGCTCGCCGCCTGCGGCAACAGCAACGATGACCGTGTGAGCGGCACGGACCACGGGACCAAGCCGTCGACGACGGCCACCAAGGACGCCGGCGCCAACCCCGCTCCCGGTGCCTTCAACGACGCGGACGTCAGGTTCGCGCAGATGATGATCCCCCACCATCAGCAGGCCGTGGAGATGTCCGAGCTCGCCGACGGCCGGGCCGAGGACGCGGAGATCAAGACGCTCGCCGCGGCGATCGAGAAGGCCCAGGACCCCGAGATCCAGAAGATGACGTCCTGGCTCAAGGGCTGGGGCAAGCCGGTGTCGGGCGGCTCTGCGCCCGGCATGGACCACAGCATGCCCGGCATGGATCACGGACCCGGCTCCAAGGACGGCTCGGGCATGTCCGGAATGATGTCCGGCAAGGACATGAAGAACCTGAGGGCCGCCAAGGGCAGGGACTTCGACAGGAAGTTCGCGCAGCTGATGATCGGCCACCACAACGGCGCGATCGAGATGGCGAACGACGAGCAGAAGAAGGGCAAGAACGCCACGGCGAAGAAGCTCGCCGGCGATGTCGTCACGAATCAGTCCGCCGAAGTCGGGAAGCTGAACAAGATCCTCGACCGGCTCTGATCCAGTCTGCTCACCAAGCAGCAGCCGCTGCGGTCCCTCCATCGGGGCCGCAGCGGCCGACTGACACCGAGCTCCAGCGGTCCTCGGGCGGTAGGACTCAGGCGGTGAATCCCAGCACCAAGGCGCCGATCACCGGCGCCGCGTACAACAGCGGGAACAGGATGTGTGCGTACCAGCGCGCCCGGACGACGGCGACGACCGCACCGGCGAAATACAGGACCAGCCCGATCCCGGCCGCTACACCGACCATCGGCAGGAACAGACCGGCCAGCAGGCCCGCAGCCCCCGCGGCCTTGGCCGTACCGAGCCAGGGCAACCAGGAGCCGGGGATGCCGTAGTCGGCCATGGGCTGCACGACCCACTTGGCGCGGAAGAAGACGGAGGCGGCCGAGAAGCCCGCCATGACAGCGGCCAGGAGGGTGACGACGACGTAGGCGGTGGACATCAGAAATGCTCCCATCGGGCGGACGCCGGGGCGGACCTGCTCCGACCGGGTCTCGTGAGTTCCTCACTGCCCTGACGCGCCGCGACGCAGGAATGTGACAGATGACGGACATCGATCTGTGCGCGTCGTAGATGGCGTGGAGTCGTTGCCGCCGCAGGGACGAATGATTCCGGCCCGAGCGCGGGCGCCCACAGGGCCCGCCCGCGCGCCCCGCCGTCGGCCCGGAACCGCCAAGTCGCTGGGGTAACCCCCTGCCTTCGGGTGCCTTACACGGGTCGTCGAGCAGGCGGTCGACAGCGGCGAGCATCGATCGCTCGTCCAGCGTTGCGGTCTCCATGACCTCCGGATCCACGTAAGGTGAGCGGGCGTCAGGAGGCGACTGCGGCGTCTTCAGAAACCAGTTCCACCGCGGCGGATTGCCGGCCGCCGGCCAGCCGAACTCGTCCACCCAGTTTCTGGTCACGCCGAACGTCATGGGCCTGATGAGCCCCTCGCACAGCTCGGCCAGCGCTCGGACAGCACGGTGAGCGGTTATTCGCTCCAGCTCGAGCGGATCCGAACGGGGCTTTGTATTCCCCGCACCAAGTGCCGCGGGAGAATTCGGTGCGCGCCTCGTCAGCGACTCCGGCGGGCGTTGAGCCGGGCGGCCTGGCGCGTCAGGTGGTCGCGCTCGGCGAGGTTGGGTGCCTTTTGGGCCGCCTCGGCGTACAGCTGTGCCGCCGTCGCCAGGTCGCCGTCGCGCTCGTGGAGGTACGCGGCCACCGCGGTGTGGCGGGGCAGCGAGTCGTCCAGTGCCGCGAGCGCCGCCAGGCCGGCGCGCGGTCCGTCGGCCTCGCCGACGGCCACCGCGCGGTTGAGCCGGACGACCGGGCTGTCGGTCAGGCGCGCGAGCTCGTCGTACCACTCGACGATCTGCACCCAGTCGGTCTCCTCGGCGGTGGGTGCGTCGGCGTGGAGTGCCGCGATGGCGGCCTGCGCCTGGAACTCGCCCAGCCGGTCGCGGGCGAGGGCCGTCTGCAGGATCTCGATGCCCTCGGCGATCGACTCCGTGTCCCACCGGCCGCGGTCCTGCTCGGCGAGCGGCACCAGGCTGCCGTCGGGCGCGGTCCGGGCGGCGCGCCGGGCGTGGTGGAGCAGCATGAGGGCGAGCAGCCCCGCCACTTCGGGGTGGTCGATCGCGGCCGCGAGCTGCCGGGTGAGCCGGGTGGCCTCGGCGGCGAGGTCGATGTCGCCGGAGTAGCCCTCGTTGAAGACCAAGTAGAGGACGCGCAGCACGGTGGCGACGTCGCCGGGCTGGTCGAACCTTCCCCGAGCTCTGGGCTTCTCTCCCGGCCTTCGGTCAGGAGGTGCCCCCAGAGCAGGGGATACCCCGACGCCGGAGACGGTGCGCTTGGCCCGGCTGATGCGCTGCGCCATGGTCGCCTCGGGCACCAGGTAGGCCTGGGCGATCTGACGGGTGGTCAGGCCGCCGACGGCGCGCAGTGTGAGCGCGACCGCGGACGACGGCGTCAGCGACGGGTGGGCGCACAGGAAGTAGAGCTGGAGCGTGTCGTCCACCGCGGCCACGGGTCCGGGTGCCGGCTCCTCGTCGACGAGGGCCTCACGCCGGCGGCGGGCGGTGTCCGCCCGGGTCGCGTCGAGGAACCGGCGCCAGGCCACGGTGACCAGCCAGCCCTTCGGGTCCCGCGGAGGGTCGGCCGGCCAGACGCGGACCGCCTCGACCAGTGCGTCCTGTACGGCGTCCTCGGCCGCCGCGAAGTCGGCTCCGCGGCGGACGAGGAGGGCGAGCACGCTCGGTGTGAGGCTCCGGAGCAGGGCCTCGTCCATCGGAGAGCTCACTCTGTGACGGTGCACTGCATGCCCAGGAACGGGCGCACCTCGAGCCACTCGTGGATCGGCTTCCCGCCCGCCCCAGGGGCCGCCGACAGCTCCCCGGCCAGCTCGACGGCGCGCTCGTAGCTGTCGACGTCGATCACCATCCAGCCGGCGATGAGGTCCTTGGTCTCGGCGAACGGGCCGTCGGTGACCGGCGGGCGACCCTCGCCGTCGTACCGGACCCACCTCCCCTCGGGAGCGAGCGCCTGACCGTCGACGAACTCGCCGGTCCCCTCCAGCCGGGACGCGAAGTCCTGCATGTACTGCACATGCGCCGAGATCTCCTCCGGCGTCCACTGGTCCATGGGCACGTCGTTGACCGCAGCCGGGGCGCCGCGGTAGTGCTTGAGCAGCAAGTACTTGGCCATCGTGGTTCTCCTCGGTACTGGTGCGACCCATTGTGGTCGCGTTCACTACGGGGACGGAGCCAGACGCGGGTTCTCGACATCACCGACGGATTTTTTTCGGGCTCCCGACAATGAGCCTGGGTGAGCCGTCTCGTGGCGCCCGGGGCCACGATATGTGACGAGGGCGGGACGGATCGTGGTCTTCCGGGACCAGTGGCGATCAGGCAACTGAAGCAGGGCGAGGCTCCGCGTGCGTCCCCGGTACGTGTCGTCGTGGCCTGCCGGGGGGCGGTGAGCTGGGCCTTCCTGTCACTGCCGTCCGACGCGCGCAGGGCACATTGCACAGTGCTATGTCGTCACCGCTGTCATGAGCATTCATGATGGCAGACCCGCTGTGGGACCCGCACGCTCCTGGAGGTCACCCCATGACCGAGCTCCCCGAAGAACTGCCGCTTTCCGGCATCACCGTCGTCAGCGTCGAGCAGGCGGTGGCGGCTCCCTTCGCCACCCGCCAACTCGCCGATCTCGGCGCGCGTGTCATCAAGGTGGAACGTCCGGACGGGGGCGACTTCGCCCGCCGGTACGACACCACGGTGCACGGCGAGTCCAGCTACTTCGTGTGGCTCAACCGGTCGAAGGAATCCGTGACGCTCGACCTGAAGTCGGACCGCGGACGGAGGGTCCTGGAGGAGCTTCTGAGCGGGGCCGACGTATTCGTACAGAACCTGGCCCCGGGCGCGGCTGCCAGGATGGGCCTGGGCGCCGAGGCGCTCGCCGAGCGCTTCCCGTCGCTGATCCCGTGCGCCATCTCGGGTTATGGGTCCAGCGGGCCGTGGGCCGACCGCAAGGCGTACGACCTGCTGGTGCAGTGCCAGACCGGGCTGGTCTCGCTGACGGGGAACGAGCACGGCTCGGCGCGGGCGGGTGTGTCGGTCGCCGACATCGCGGCCGGCATGTACGCCTACTCGGGCATCCTCACCGCGCTGTTCACGCGGGCGACCACGGGTGTGGCCCGTGCTGTGGAGGTCTCACTGTTCGAGGCGCTGGCCGAGTGGATGAATCAGCCCGCCTACTACACCCGTTACGGCGGCACCCAGCCCCCGCGCATCGGCACTCAGCACGCGACCATCGCGCCGTATGGCGCCTACACCGCTGCCGACGGCAAGGACGTGCTGTTCTCCATCCAGAACGAGCGCGAATGGACAGCCCTGTGCGAGCAGTTCCTGGACCTGCCCGGGCTCGTCGAAGACCCGCGCTTCGCCACCGGCTCCGACCGTGTGGCCCACCGCGAGGAACTCAACGCGATCGTGGCCGAGCGGTTCGGCGAGTGCGACAGCGGCGAAGCAATGAAATTGCTGGACGATGCAGGCATCGCCAATGCCGGGGTCAACGACATCGACGAATTCCTGGCCCATCCCCAGCTCAGCGCCCGGGACCGCTGGCGCGACGTACGGATTCCCGGGGGAGCGGTCGTGGCCGCCCTGCTGCCGCCGGCCGACCTGGCCGGCACGGTCCCGCGCATGGACGCCGTCCCTGCAGCGGGGGAGCACACCGGGGACATCCTGGCCGAGCTCGGCTACAGCACGGTCGACATCGACCGCATGAGGACCGACCACGTCATCTGACCCGCCCGCCCTGCGACATAGCGGTAGCAACGCCAACCAGGTCTCCGCCCCTTCCCCAAGGAGCGTTACCCCATGAGCACCCTCGACATCCTGTCCGAGGACGAGCAGCTCGTCGTCAGGACGGTGCACGACTTCGTCGATCAGGAGGTGAAGCCCGTCGTCCGAGAGCTGGAGCACGCCAACACCTACCCCGAGGCCCTGATCGAGCAGATGAAACAACTCGGCATCTTCGGCCTCGTCATCCCCGAGGAGTACGGCGGCACTCCGGTCTCCGCCCCCTGTTACGTCCTGATCACCGAGGAACTCTCCCGCGGCTGGATGAGCCTGGCCGGCGCGATGGGCGGCCACACCGTGGTCGCCAAGCTGCTGCTGGACTTCGGCACCGAGGACCAGAAACGGCGCTACCTGCCCCGGATGGCCACTGGCGAGACCCGGGCGACCATGGCCCTGACCGAACCGGGCGGCGGCTCGGACCTACAGGCCATCCGCACCGTCGCCCGTAAGGACGGTGGGGGCACTGAGGGCACTGAGGGCACTGGGGGCACTGGGGGCATCGGGGACATCGGGGGCACCTCCCGCGCGAGCGAAGCCGAGCGTGGGGGAGGAGGATATGTGGTCAACGGGTCGAAGACATGGATCACCAACTCCCGGCGGTCCGGGCTGATCGCCCTGCTGTGCAAGACCGACCCGGAGGCCGAGCCCGCCCACAAGGGCATCTCGATCCTGCTCGTTGAGCATGGACCCGGTTTGACGGTCTCCCGCGACTTGCCCAAGCTCGGCTACAAGGGCGTGGAGAGCTGCGAGTTGTCGTTCGACGGCTACCGGGCGCCGGCCGACGCCGTACTCGGCGGGGTCGAGGGAAAGGGCTTCGCACAAATGATGAAGGGCCTGGAGACCGGACGGCTCCAAGTCGCCGCCCGCGCACTGGGCGTCGGCCGGGCCGCGTTCGAGGACGCCCTCGCCTACGCCCAGGAACGCGAGTCCTTCGGCGAGCCGATCTGGAAGCACCAGTCGATCGGCAACTACCTCGCCGACATGGCCACGTCGCTGACCGCCGCTCGTCAGCTCACCCTCCACGCCGCCAGGGAGGCCGAAGCCGGGCGTCGTGTGGACATGGAGGCCGGCATGGCCAAGCTCTTCGCCTCCGAGACCGCCATGACCATCGCCCTCAACGCCGTGCGCATCCACGGCGGTTACGGCTATTCCACCGACTTCGACGTCGAGCGCTACTTCCGCGACGCCCCCCTGATGATCGTCGGCGAAGGGACCAACGAAATCCAGCGCAACATCATCGCGAGGCAGCTCGTCAAGCGCGGAGGCCTCGACGCCTGAACGGCGTGGCTGCCTGAAGGCCGGCTACGACCTGGTGCTCCACGCTTGACCAACAGTTGCGGACAAGCCAGGCCAGGCCAGGACAGGACAGGCCAGGCCAGGACAGGGTAGGACAGGCCAGGCCAGGCCAGGACAGGACAGGGTAGGACAGGACAGGGTAGGACAGGACAGGACAGGGGTACTCGACGGCTGTACAGCCGTAGTTCCCTGAGGGCGAGGCGTAGCCACAGGCGACGAACCGAACAGTCGCGACGAGGCGGTCCCGCTGTGAGCTGCCCCGGTTACTGGCGCTCGATGCGATGGTCTTCCGGTTCCGGACCACGCAGCAGGCCGACGGCGCCGTGAGCCGGTGCGCGGCTCAGCCCCGGCGCGGAGGCAGCTGCGGCGGACGGTGTGCCTCCGGAAGCGGCACGGGCGTAACGGCGTCCTCGCCCTGCTGCTCCGCCCGCATCCTCCGCCCGGTCTCCGTCTCCCCGAGCTGCGGACCCGTGGGGATGTCCGGGCTGTCGAAGCCCGGACTGGTGAACTCCGGTGCGGAGAAACCCGGGACGGCATCCTCGTCCGCAGCGTCACCGGCGGGTACCCGCTGATCCGGAGCCTCGGACGCCGTCTCCCCGCCTGCTCCGCCAGCTCCGCCCGTACTGCCCGCACCGTCCGTACTGCCCGCTCCATCTGTACCGCCCGTACCGGCTGTACCGCCCGTATTGCCAGCGCCACCCGCGGGGTCGGCCGCGCCGTGTCCGCTTCCCTGCCCGGCGGACGAGGGAGAGGGAAGGGAACCGGGCGAGCTGAAGTCCGGTGAGGTGTATCCGGGGTGAGGCAGCCCCATGCCCTCCTTCTCCCCTTCGTCCAGCTTCTCGTCCACGGCGTCGACGACGAAGGGCATAGGGCCAGTCTCGCCGTCATCAGCCTGACGGGATGCACTGTCCTTCATGGGGGGGGGCTCCCTCCTGCGGAGCGGTGGACGCCGGATGGGTGCTCCGGGCGCGCACCGCAGTCTCTGGTGCCGTTGCACTGCGTCTGTCCCGGCTACCGCCGACCATGCCTCGCCCGGCGCCCGGTGCGTCGGATGCCGGGAGCCACGCACCGACGCCGGGGGCCGCCGCCCACCGGTCCGTCAGGGGAATCAGCCGCGATAGGACTCCAGGAGGTGGATGGCGGGGCCCCGGCGGCGGGGGCCCCGGTGGCGGAGGACCATCCACGCAGCCCCTCCCACGGCGGCCCGCCGGCTTCCTGACCCCAAGGGGCGCGCGGGGCCGCCGGGGCGAAGACCGTGGGATTCACGGCTGGTTCTCGGGGCACGCTCTTGGGCCACGTACACAACCGACGAGGCATGACGAGGTGAGCTTCATGAGCACCATCGAGGCCGCGCGGACACTCACCGTGCCATCCGCGCTCCACGTCGACCTGGGGAACTGCCCCGAGACTGCCGGGCGCGCGCGGCATCTTGCCGACGAGTTCCTGCGGGGACTGGAGCCGGCCGTGCAGCAAGAGGCCATCGATGCCGTGCTCCTGGTCGTCTCGGAACTCGTCACCAATGCGGTGCGTCACGCCGGCGGTCCATCCTGCTCCCTGCATCTGTCGGCCTGCCCCGAGGCGATCGCTGTCGCCGTGAGCGACGCCAGCCACTTGCTGCCCCAACCGCGTACTCCCGATGTCCTCGGTGAGGGAGGCGGGTTCGGCTGGTCGATGGTCTGCCAGCTGGCCGATGCGGTGGCCGTCACGGACGAGGCCGGCGGTAAGACGGTCAGCGCACTGATCCCCCGGCACCGCAGCGCCACCGGCTGCCGCTGATAGCGGAAACCGTCTGAGCACCGTCTCCCCCTTCGGGCGGAGCACCGTCTCCCCCGGGAAGGGCACACGGGCCGGGAGCCGGGCTGGGACCCGTACAGGCTCCGTTGCGCCCGAACTGGTGGTCGTCCGGGGCGCAGGGCATGATCCTCGCTCCCGCTGCGGTGCTTCACAGCCAGCAAAACGCCAACGGCAAGGAGGGGCGACAGTTCTCGTCGACGAAGCAGACGGGGCCGTCCGCTGCGGCACACGATGGCACGCGGGAAACCCTGCCGATGGTTGCCCGCGGAACAGTCGTTGACATGGGCCGTATGGGCCGACTACGTGGACACCATGAAGTAGTCGGCCGGATTCAGGGCATTGAGCGCGACCCACCGCTGGGGTGTGACTGCGGTGGATGCTTCACTACCGTCCGATGAGGCGCGGAAGAAGTCCTGGATATCGAGAGCAATGCGGGGATCGTCATCGACGCGTCGTGCCATTTCGTAGTAGACGGCCAGCACGTGGATACATCGCGGGGAGTCAGCTGAGCAGGAGCAGTCGACCCCGACGAGTGTCGGTGCAGGCGGGTGGCCCGCTTCGGTAATCGCGCGATACAGCTCGTCGGTGAGGGCAGGCCGAACGCCGCATAGCTGGCGGGAGATCGCGACTATCGCCTCCCGGGACATGGGTGCAACCTCGATGTTGGCCACCGAAGCGTGGCGACCGCGGTGTATGACGGCGTGCACGATCCGGCCGTCGATCGTGACCTGCACTCCCCCGTCGCGTGCGATTCTGCGGGCGCGCGGCAACTGTGGATCGGGGCGGGTCTGACGCAGCGACTCGGCGAGCCGAACCCAGTCCTTCCCCCACACGGTGTAACCGAAATCGTTGTCTGCCATAAGTCAGCTGTCTCGCTTCCGGCGCAGGATCGCAATGAGGCGGTCGTCATCCAAGCGGGCCAATTCGGCGACACCAGACGTATCGGTGATATCGGAGAGCGTGGATTTGCGCGAGTGCATGGCCGCGATGTGCTCCTCGACGGTGGTTCCCGTGGTCAGAGTGGTGACGGTGACGGTGCGGGTCTGACCGATCCGATGGACTCGATCGGAGGCCTGTGCTTCCACGGCCGGATTCCACCATCGGTCGAAGTGAATGACGTCGGCTGCGCGGGTGAGAGTGAGCCCGGTGCCCCCAGCTTTCAGGCTGAGCACCAGCACTTTCGGGCCGTTGCCGGCCTGGAACCGGTTGACGATGTCGGCCCGTTGTTCCTGGTTCAAGCCGCCATGGAAGAACGGCACACACTCACCGAATTGTTCGCCGCAGTGTCGCACCAGCAGCTCACCGGTCTGCCGGTACTGGGTGAAAATGAGGGTTGGAGAGCCGATTTTGAGATTGTTGGCCACAATGTCGGTGCAGAGGTCGAGCTTCCCCGACCTCCCTGACAGCTCACCGAGGTCCCCGGTGATCAGGCCCGGGTGGTTGCAGACCTGTTTGAGTGCGGTGAGGGCCGCCAACACCTTGGTACGGCGCTGTGCGCCGCTGCCGAAGCCGTCGTCGATCGCCTGCTCCAGCAGCTGGTCGTACAACTGCTGCTGTTCCTCGGTGAGGTCGCAGATCAGGTCGGCGTGGATCTTGGGTGGGAGCGAGCCTGCGACCTGGGACTTCTTCCGCATCAACACGATCGGCTCGATGGCCCCGCGCAGTCGGGCAGCGGCGGCGAGGGAGCCGTCCGCGATCGGCCGGACAAAGCGACGACGGAACTGCGTCTTGTGCCCGAACAGTTGCGGTGCGACCAGGTTGAGCAGCGCCCAAAGCTCCTCGAGGTGGTTCTCGACAGGCGTGCCGGTCAAGGCGATTCGAGCGTCGGCCGCAATCGTTCGCGCGGCCTTCGAGACCTGCGTGCGAGGGTTCTTCAGCACCTGCGCCTCATCGAAAACCGCAGTCACCCAATGATGCTCCATCAAGAGAGGGCTGTGTATGCGTAGCGTCGGGTAGCCGGTGAGCACCACCGTCCCGCTGTCTACCGCTTTCAGCGGCCCGCCACGCCAGATTGTCGTCCGCAGGTCAGGTGCGAACCGCGCGATTTCGTGTGCCCAGTTACCGACCAGAGACGTGGGACACACCACCAGCTGTGGCCCCTCCTCGGCGCGCCCGGCGATATAGCCGATGGCCTGTAGCGTCTTACCGAGCCCCATTTCGTCGGCAAGCACCGCGCCGCCGTGTGCGTCGACGGTCTCGCGCAGCCAACTCACACCGCGAACCTGATAGGGCCGCAGCTTGGCGGTCAGCGCTGTGCGCATTTCGGTGGCAACGGCATTGGTGTGACGGAAGACGGCCACGGCATGCTCCGCCGACGTCACGGCGACACCGGTGGCATCGGGAACGGCATGCGCTGCGATCGGCAGGGCCGAACCGCCGCCCGCAATCCACGCCCGCCAGACATCCCCCGACCGACCGGGTGAGTCGAGGGGCACGCCGGCGAGCCTGTCCGGCTCGATCAGCGCGCAGTCGACGTCCGACACCTCAAACCCGCCACGCTCTGACGTCGGGACAACCAAGGCAACGGTCTCGACATCACCGACCGGCGGGGCAGCCCCCGCGGCGCGGCCGGACCAGGACCACAAGGCAAACATATGACGGTCGGGTAGGTACGTGGCCTGACTGGCCTGACTGTCAAGCAGGACACCAGGAGGTTTTTGCCCGATTCCCATGGTGTCAGTGGCCGCCCACGTCATCGCCCTGATAAGCGGGTTGGTTACCGGCCCCGGAATGGGGGGCCGCCCCAGCCACGGAGCGGCTGCCTTCTCGATCGTAGTCCGGCTCCTGCACCAGCCCTGTGGGCTTTCCGACAGGACGCAAGGCAATCACCAGCACAGCTGCTCCGAAGAGTGCGATGAGCATGATCCAGACCGCGCCGACGTGCATAGCGTGAACAAACGCATCATCGGCAGCGTGCGCAAGCGTGGGCCGGTGGATCGCGGTGGCGGCATGCCGGGCCTGTTCGGCGGAAACCCGCGCCCGGTCCTGCACCGGCCCGGGTGCATCGCTCAGCGAGGGTTCGATCGCGCGCCGATACACGATCGACATGATCGTGCCGCCAACTGCGATCCCGATCACGCTGCCGGTCTGTCGCACGGTGTTGGTGACGGCCGACCCGGCGCCGGCCCGTTCCAGCGGCAGGGAGCTGATCAATGCCGCCGTCACTGGGCCGAGCACCATGCCGACGGAGAGGCCCTGAACCCACAACAGGAGCTCGATCCAGATGAGCGGGGTGTGCAGCCCGAGGAGCCCGTACGCGCCCATGGTCAGCGCCGCCACGGTGAGAGCTGGTGCGCTGACGGGTCGTAGCGACCAGCGGTGAACGAGACGCGCGCCAAGGGGCGCCCCCAGGATCGCACCGAGCGCGGTCGGGAGACTGGCCAAGCCCGCCTCGATCGGCGAAAAGCCGCGTGCGCCCTGTAGGTAGAACGCGTTGTAGAAGGTGACGGCGGCCACGGCGAAGAGGAGCAATCCGAGCGCTGCGTTGCCGCCACCGAAGGTACGTTGCGCGAGCAGTCGGGGATCGAAGCTGGGCACCCTGATTCGCAGCTCGACGAGTACGAAAGCGGCCAGCAGGACCAGTCCGACCGCGAGCGGCGCCCAGACATCCGTACGGCTCCAGGCGGCCACCTGCCCCGCACGGATCAGCCCGTAGGCCAACGCCGCGAGCCCGCTGATCGACAGCAACATCCCAGCCGGGTCCAACGGCCGCAGGACGGGGCTACGGAAATTCGGACGAGCATCGCGATCCCGGCCAACGCCAGCGCCACGACCGGGACATTGACCAGAAAGACCGAGCCCCACCAGAAATGGTCGAGAAGCAACCCTGCCAACACCGGGCCGACAGCCATTCCGACGCCGGCGGATGTCGAGGAAATGGCGATCGCGGTTGCCCGTGCGGGGCCGGTGAAGGTCCACATGAGGGTGGCCAAGTTGGCGGGCATGATCAGCGCGCTGCCTACGCCCATCGCGGCTCGAGCGGCAATCAGTTGGCCTGCGTCGCTTGCGTACGCCGCCCACACCGAGGATCCGGCGAAGACCACCAATCCAATGGCGAGCACAGTGCGGTGACCGAAGCGATCGCCCAGTGCGCCTGCGGTGAACATCAAGGTGGCGAAGGCCAGAGTGTACGAGCCGGTGGCCCATTGAAGCTCGGCCGGGCCGGCATCCAGTCCACGGACCGGGTCTGCGAGGGTCTCCAGGGTGGTACTCAGGACGGTGTTGTCCAGCCAGATCAGCAGCGAGCACACCATGAGAACGGCAAGGATTAACTGCTGCCTGAACTTCGGCAACGTTGGGGACGTGGTCATGAATACCCTCGGGTGCGATCGGTAAAAACCTGACGCGACGGGACCGTAGGCAATCGTCACGCCCCTGTCAATTCTGAGTGTCCGTGAACTGACTGCTGGTTTTGGCGAGTCACCGAGGGCATATCCGCACACCCCTGTCAATTCCGAGTTCCTGCGAACCAACTGCTGACTTCAGTGAATCTCCGGGGCATATCTTCACGCCCCTGTCAATTGCTGAGCTTGTTGTTTGACCTCGCACATCATCCGACCTGCTGAGGCAGGGCTTTTGCAAAGTCATGTGAATCCTTGGACTGTGCAGGCGCCAGGCCAGGCGAGGTCGAGGAGGTCCGCGGCCGGCTGAAGGGCTCGTAGGACATCTCCGGAGGCCGGCCGCAATGTTCGTGTGGCCCGCCGCTCGCACAGGTTGATCGCGAGGCTGCCAGCCCTGGTGACTTCCGGCAGACATGACGTGCGCGGAACCGCAACCGGGGGATAGCGGCTCCGCGCACATCATGCGTGACAGATATCAATCACAGAGGTCACAGATGCGAGTCACAGGTATCAGTCCTTGAAGGCGTCCTTGGCCTTCTCCTTGGCGCCCCGCAGATCGCCCTTGGACTCTTTGGCCGATCCTTCGGCTTCCATACGCTCATTCCCCACGGCTCGGCCCGCAGCCTTCTCTGCCTTCCCGGCGATCTGCTCGGTCTTGGCCTTGGCCTTTTCGTCGGCACTCATCGTGAGGTCCTTTCGTAGGTGGTCTGACCGCTCTCGTGCCCCGGTGAAATCCTGGGAAACAACAGGAAGTTCGGTGGGCGGCCCGGGGCGCAGCAGGCGGGAGGATTTCTCTGCTGACCAGGCCCCGGACCGTCGTATCCGTGCTTGTATCCGTTGTGCGGCGGATGAATCCTGTCAGTTCTGATCGACGGGGGAGGTGCGACGGTGCGTCCTCGAGTGGTTGATGAGCATCGGGCGTGAAGATAGTTGAAGAGAGTTTCTGTTCGGGACTCCCGCCCCCGAGGTGTTCTAGCGGGCAGGCTATGGCTAGGAGCCCAGTACCGGGTAGTGATCCGAATAGCGGGTGTAGGTCGTGCCGTCGAGTTCCCAGCGCGGCGACGAGACGGCCTGGCCCGTGTTGCGCCAGGCGGCCGGCCGCGCGTGCCTGTTGTCGTACAGGACATAGTCGAGCCATTCCCGCGGAGAGTCGGGGTACCGCTCCCTCGTCAGGGCGTTGGTCGCGGGATCGCTCGTGTACGGATGGCCCTCATAGCGTGGTGCCGCGGCACCGAGGCTGCTCAGAAGTCCTGCGTACTCACGACCGTAGCGGTCGATGTTCATATCCCCGGCGAAGATGACTGGCTCGCCCGCGGGAATCTTGAGGCCGTCGACGAAATGGCGCATCTCCTTGAGCTGGGATGTGCGTGTCCGGGCTGCCTCACCGTCGTCACACCCGTCATCGTCTGCCTGTAGATGGGTACCGAGCACATGCACGGGCGCGCCGTTCACCTTGAGCCGGGCGTAGGCGACTCCCTTCTCGGACAAAGAGTCCGCGCCGCAGGCGTCGTCATATATGTACTGGATCTGGCGCGTGATGGGCCACCGGCTGGCGATGGCGACGCCACCGTCCTCATACGGCAGGGACGAGTAGTCGCCGAGGGTCTGATGCCAGCCATTCTCCGACCGGCCCACCACAGGAGTTCTGTAGGGATAGCCCTTCAGGCGCGCCATCAGGATGTCGGAGGCACTGTCGTCGAAGAGCTCTTGGAATACGACAACGTCGTTGCCGGCGACATACGGGGCCGAGCCGATGAGCGCACCTCGCTCATCCTGTGCCCAGCCATCAGTGATGAAGGAAGGCAACAACATGGTGTTCGTGGTGAGCACCTTGAGTTGAGGAACACTCCCTGTGGCTTCGCTTCCCGGTGCTACAGCACTTGCCGGGACCGATGTGGCGCCGGCCAGGACGGCCGAGACCACGAGCAGGGCGGTGACGCGGAGTTTCATGCGAGTCCCCTCGGGGTGACAGGTATGTACTCCGGACACACTGGCCCGCTGGCCAGGACGCGTCATGAGCAAGCTTCACTCAAAGTGCAGTGGGTTGTGGCACCCGATCCACCCAGAACCTGGGACTCGTCCGGCTGACGATGCGAACACCTCGTGCCGGGGTTGCTGCAGTCGACTGGGAGCGGATCCCCGTAGGGCCGGAAATCGGCAGGGATACCTCTTGTGCGCCACCCGCTCTGCCTCTACCCCGCATGGACCGTGGCACTGGTGACATGGTGTCTTCCTCGCCACTGCCTTAGGGCGGACAGGCCCTGGCGCCTCTTCCGACTGCGCTGAGGGATGCGGTGCGCACCTCAGGGGTCGGTTGACGCCCTTGAGGGGGCGGTCTAGCATCCACGATACTATCGCTATGCGGATTCTAACTTCCGTATTGCGGATTCGGTGGGTGAGAGTCGCCGCATCAGACAGGTCGGTGAGGGGTGAGATGCGTATGACCGAGAGGCATGTGACCGAGATGCTGGTCCCGATCGCCGCGTCCACGGACCGATTGGTGCAGACCGTCAAAGCGCTCAACGACACGGAGGTCGGCGGAAAGACGCTGGTGCCGCCGTGGACCCGTGGCCATGTGATCACTCACGTGGCGTGCGCCGCCGATAGTCTCTGTCGGCTGCTGACCTGGGCCCGTACCGGTGTGGAGACGCCGCAGTACGCCAGCATGGACGCACGGGCCGCGGAGATCGAGGCCGGCGCCCGGCGCCCGGTCCGCGAGTTGGTGGCCGATGTCGTGGCGAGCGCCGAGCGCTTCGATGACGCCGTACGCGCCCTGCCGGACGCGGCGTGGAGCTATGAAGTCCGCATGCGCACAGGTGAACTGCGTACGCCGGCGGCCCTGGCCTCTGCCCGCCTGCGCGAACTCGAAGTTCATCATGCCGACTTGTCGGCCGGTTACCAATTCGGCGATGTGCCGCCGCCGACCGCCCGCTTGATCATCAACGACCTCGTCGACGCACAGCGCCGACGCGAAGGCGTCCCCCCTCTGCGCATCGAAGCGACGGACACCGACCTGACCCATGAACTGGGCACTGGAGGGCCGGCCATCAGGGGCACCCAGGCCGACCTCCTCGGCTGGCTCACCGGCCGCACCACCGGGGCCACCCTTACGACTTCCCGGCCCGGCCCGGTCCCCACCGCGCCGTACTGGATCTGAATCCGACGGCCTTTGCAGCTCAATAGCAGAGACGGTGTCTACCCGGTACCCACGCGGTACGGCTCAGCCGCGCACGCCGGCCTTCTCCCGAGCCACCGCATAAAAGGACCGATGCCTTGCATGGCTCATCCGGGCAGCGGCCCGGGACGGCCGCCGTCCCCGGGGACTTGGCTCTCCAGGTAGTCGAGGGCGAAGTACTCATAGCAGGTGCCCACCTTCTGGAGGTCCCGCCTGGATGTGTCGATCAGGTCGAACCAGGGGTTGGCGCGGACGGGGAGCCCCACATTGCGGAGGAAGTCCACACTTGCTGCGTGCTCGATGCCTTCGACCATCGCCTCCGGAAGCGTGAGCAATTCGTCGGAGCGGAACTCGCCTTCCAGGGTCGTCCTGTCAATGGGTGGTGTCATGTGGTGCTCTTCCCTGGATTAGGCGTGGTGAGGAGAGTGAGCTCGCCCGTCGCCCGTCGCCCGTCGCCCGTCGCCCGTCGCCCGTCGCCCGTCGCCCGTCGCCCGACGCCCGACGCCCGACGACCCCTGCCCGACGCGGCTACCGTGCCTCGCCTACTGTGCCTTGCGCGGAATCCATGCGCAGGGTGGAGACCCCGGGCAACCCCGCCAAGTCCGCATCGCCGCCCGCACCGCGGTATCGGTGACGAAGGAGGTCTGCCGGCGGGCACCCCGATCGCCTCGGTGAGCAGGCCGCAGCCCCGTAGGCGGGATGATGGCGAGGGACGGCAAGGAACAGGTTGGGTGTCCGCAAGGGCTACACAGAACCGGCTCCTTCCGACGTTCCGCGGGCCTCGCGTTCCGTACGGCCGACGCCGCTCCGGGACTCCCTTGCCGCTTCGTCGCGCAAGACATCCGGCTTCCGTCGACCCATCAGCTGTGGTCGGGGGAGGGGCATACGTGCCAGAACCGCGACCCCGCTCAGCACAGCCGGCAGCGTCGCGACGACGAAACAGCACCAGAGCGGCAGCAGATCCACCGTGAGCCCGGTGAGGGCGGTTCCTGCCGACGCCCCGGCGTTGAAGGCGCTGTTCACCCACGTACCGGCGCGGGTGCGGCTGCTGCTGTCAGCGCACTCGTCAGCGACGAGGTACGCGGTGGTCAGCGCGGGCGCCACACACGCCCCGGCGGCGCACACCACGAGCGCGAGCACCCACAGGTTCGGCGACATGCCGGCGACGGACAGGACGAGCCCGAGTGCCAGTGCGAGGAGCGGCAGCCGGATACGGCCCGGCACCTGCCACGCCCGTGCCCCGTATGCCAGCCCCCCGACCGCGCTGCCGACTGCCAGTGCGGCCTCGAGCCACGCGACAGCGGACAGCTCCTTCTGCCGTTCGGAGTAGGCGACGAGCAACAGGCTGAGAGCCCCCAGGCACATGCCGACGCCGGCCGTCACCACGACGGCCTCCAGCAGGGCGTTGCCGCGCAAGCCCCTCCACCACCCCTGGGACACACCCGTATGCCGAGCCCCGGCGGCGACACCCGGGGCCGGGGCGCACATGGCAGGCGATGCCACCATGACCAGCGTCCCGCTCAAGAGCAGCCCGGCGCTGACTCCCACGCCCATCGCCGGGTGGCCGACGGCGATGAACACTCCCGCCGCCAACGGGCCGCTCACATAAAGGAGTTCTTCAGCGACCGTGTCCAGCGAGAAGGCCCGCCGACGCAGCGCAGGGTCCGGCAGGAGCGCGCTCCACGTCGCCCGCATGACGGGCCCGAGCGGCGGCGCGCAGGCTCCCGCCGCACCCGTGAGGAGCATCAGCAGCCACCTCGGGACGCCGGCCTGCCAGGTTGCGGCAGTGAGGGCAGCCAGCAGAAGCGCGTACACCGCGGCCATGGTGGGGAGCACTCGCCGCGGTCCGCGGCGGTCGATCAGTCGGGCGCGGAGGGGTGCCAGGAAGGCGGTACTCGCTCCGAAGAGGGCGAGGGCGCCGCCCGCCCATGCGTAGGACCCGGTGGCCTGGGTGAGGGCGACGGCGAGTGAGACGAAGACGATGCCGTAGGAGAAGCGGGCGACGAGTGCCGGGGCGAAGGTGCGCAGCACGTGCGGTTCACGCAGCACGGCGGCATAGCTGGGGGCATGGGACGAGGACGAGGCCATCGAGGGTTCTTCCCGTGAGAGAGCGCTTCATCGGGGCGCTCTGGTGAGTAGGCATGCCTACGACCGCGGCGGCGATTGGGCTCCGCGGTCGTCGTCGGCCTAGGCACGGGGGAAGAACACGCTCTCACCCTGGCAGTCCCACGCGCTCCCGTCCAGAGGGCGGCTTCTGCTGCTCAGAGGAAATGACGGCTCAGAGGAGATGACGGGCAGGGCGGTGTCAGGTCGGCGGGTGACACGCCAATGTGCACCGGCTCGATGTCCCCTTGCGCTGGTGGTGCTGATTCCGGTGGTTACCGGCTGACCTCAGCCATGCTTGAGGAGGGAGACTCGAAGTCGAGTCGAGGGATGGTGGCTCCCCTTGTGGTTCAGCGGCCTGAGCCGTCCGAGGGCCTGGCCTCAGCCGCATCGGCCAATGACGGCGCCCCGTCACTGGTGAAGGTGACAGGGCGCCGGTACCAGCCTCGGGCTGCGTGTCGGGTCAGCTGATGTTGAGGTCGATGACCTGGTAGAAGGCGTTGCCGGTGTCGGCGACTTCCCACACCGACAAGAGCACGTGGTACCCGTGGCGGTCACTGGGCAGTGTGACGCTGTGGACGGTCGGGTTCTCCGGGAGGAGGTCTTCCGAGCTCCAGTACGGCTGGCCGCTGTTCTGGTACGTGGCGATCGGCTCCAGGTCGAACTGTGCCCGCGTCAGGCGCGCTCCCGGGTCCCAGCCGCTCTTGGTGAGGAAGTAGTTCCAGCGCCGTGTCTTGTGCTCCGCGTGGTAGTTCCAGGTGATGTCCAGCGCCTTGCCGGCGGACACCGGGTGCTTGTGCCAGTCCTGCTGCGAGTCCGGCTCGTCGAGCTTTGCGGCGAAGTCCTTCCCGGCGCTGGCGATCCGGCCGTCCTGGGGCGGCTCGAAGTTGGCGACGTCGTCCGGCGCGTACGGGTCCGTGAGGCCGGATTCCGTTGCGGGGAAGAACTTCCCGGCCTCCAGGCCGGCAGCCTGCCAGTCCGCGAGGTGAAGTTGGGCCCTGGACTTGGGCCTGGTCACCGTTCCGTGTCGCGCTTCTCGTTCCACAGCTCTCTCCTTTGCGACGAGCGGGGCGCCACGTCGACGCCTTGTGTGCGCAGAGTAGCCAATGGATTACTGAATGTACTTGCGCCACCGAGTCGGTCACACGACCTGGACCCATTCACCGGACAGGCCGCGGGTCCCAGGGGTATTTGCGCGCAAGCGCGAGGCGTTTCCGTCGGCCGCTGGCCCCCTGCTGTCGTCGGCGCGTCGGCGGACCAGCCGCGGCGTTGTTGGTGGCCGGGCAGGGGCCAAAAGAATGGCTGTTAGCCTCGAAATTTCCTGACGGTCCGTCGGTTCTTCCGGTGGGCGTTTCGGCTTGTCGGGCGGATTGCGGGCAGGGTGGTGGCCCGGCTGTCGCGTCGGATGGGCGCCGGGTTCCACGTCTCCGGTTGGTGTTGCTGGCCGTAGGGACGGGTCGTTTCCGTTGGTCAGCCGGGGTTCGGGAGAGCCACGAGTCTCTGCATCGCGCTGGTGATGACGCTGGTCCAGGGCCAGTGGTGGGCGAATCGCAGGTGCTGGCGGCGAGCGGTGGTGATCAGCTGGGCGGCGGCGGAGAAGAGGCGGAGTCGTAGGCGGCGGGGTTCCCAGAGCCGGGGCTTTCCGGTCAGGGCGAGCAGAGGCATCCAGGCCAGAAGGTCGAGTGCGAGCTGTACGATCTCCAGCCAGATCCGGTTCTGGGCCGTGTCGTGCAGGGGAAGGTTGCGCAGGCCGGTGGCGCGGGCGGCCCGGATGCGGTCCTCGGCCCGTGCCCGCTGTCGGTGCCGCAGTTCGAGTGCGGCGATCGGGACGCTGGTGGTGTTGGTTGCGAAACAGGTGAGCCGCAGGCCGTCGGCGTCGGTGAACCGCAACTGGGCGCCAGGGTGCGGCCGTTCCTTGCGGACGATCAGCCGCAGCCCCTTCGGCCAACCTGTCAGGCAGTCTCCATCGAGCTCGGCGACCCACGCGCCGTCGCGGACCTCGCCGCCTGGTTCGACAGCGGGCGTCCATGCGGAGGGTGGGACCATCAGCACAGCCTGGTGAAGCTCCTCGGTGATGGTCATCCCCACCGAGTACGACAGCCACCGGCCCCGCTTCGCGAGCCAGGCCACGAACTCGTGTGTCCCTCCGCCGGAGTCGGTACGGATCAGCGTGTTCCGCCCGCGCCGGCGCCTCTTGGGGAGCTGGGCCAGGGCGAGCTGGGTGGCGGTGATGTGGTCGGCGGCGGTGTTGCTGCCCGCGTTCCCGGGCGGCAACAGCGCGGCTACTGGCTCCCCGGTTCCACCACTGCCGTGATCGACGAACCCCATCAGCGGATGATGTCCGTACGTTCTTTTCCAGGTCGCCGCCGCGTCCTGCTTGTCGGAGTGCGCGACTACCAGAACCCCGTCCAGATCCACGATCACCTGGCCTGCTGCGTTCGGCGAGGAAGTCCCGGCCAGCTTCCAAACCCGCTCGCGGATTTCGGCCCGGACCGACCGGATCGCGGTCAGAGCCCTCGGACCAGCTGCGGCAAGAGTATCGACGAGCCGGGAGACGGTCGGGTCGGAGGCCACCGGCCCGAACACGGCCGGCTCGGCCCGCAGCATGCCGACGTCGGCCAGGCAATCTCCGCCCAGCGCGACCGCGAGTGCCACATCCAGCAGGATCTTGCCCGGATCGTGCACCGCCCGAGGACGCCGCCACGGCGCGAGCGCCGCCGATATCGCTCCGTCCAGGCCGGTCTTGCGGACCGTCTCGACCAGCAGCACCCCGCCGGCCTGCGAGACCACACCGCGACCGCCACCCTCGGTACGGACACACGGGTAGTACCCGACACGCTTCTTCACCGGAGGAGTGCTTCTTTCCATGTGACGACCTGAACCCAAGGCAAGTACCACCGTTGCAGGTTAGGGGCGCTCTTCGCGTTTCTGGTCACCCATCGGACGCCCAGCCATGTGAACGCGCGGGAGCTGTCCGACGGCAGATGCTTTCCTGGGCGCGTAGGGCGGTGAGCAGGGAGAACCAGCCCACACGGCACACCCCTTTCCCACCTCCTCGCGTGTCGCCAGCCATCGGCCACTGTCCGCCTGATTCCCGCACGACGGGGTGAACGCGTGGAGAGTGTCCGCCGGGAGCCCATGCGCCACCCCCATCACCAGTCCGAACGACTGACTGTTGCGGTCTGTCTCGCCAAGGTTCGCGGCGAATCACCGCAGGTCGGGTTGAGTGACGGCTGTGTGGCCGGCCCGGCGCCATCCGTACCGGGCGGCTGTCCGGACGGGATCGAAAGGAGCCACTCATGGAAGGTGTACCGCCGGATGCCTGGAAGTGGGAACTCGACCGTACGTCCGACCCGAGGCGCGATCCCGGGCCGATCAACCTGCAGCGGTATGCGTTCGTACCGGCTTACGCCGGGATCGCCACGTTCTTCGGGCTGCCGCTGTGCCTCAATCCGGACGACCTGCGTGCCGGCCACGTCGATGTGGCAGTCGTCGGGGCGCCGGTGGACATGTCCACCGGGCACCGGGGGGCGGCCTACGGGCCACGTGCGATCAGGGCCGATGAGCGGATTCTGCCCAACACTCCGCAGATGCTGGTCAATCCCAGCACCCGCATCAAACCGTTCGAGGAGTTGACGGTAGTCGACTACGGCGATGCCGCCGTGGACCCGTTCAGCATCGACAACTCCATGGAACCGATCCGTGCTCTGGTCCGCGAGATCGCCGGAACGGGCGCGATCCCGATCGTGCTCGGCGGGGACCACTCGATCCTGTGGCCGGACGCCGCGGCTATGGCCGACGTGTACGGGGCGGGCAAGGTCGGCGTGATCCACTTCGATGCCCATCCGGACTGCTCCCACGACCTGTTCGGCCATCTCACCTCGCACGCCACACCGATCCGCCGGCTGATCGAGGACGAGCATGTCCCCGGGCGCAACTTCATCCAGATCGGCCTGCGCAGCGCGATCGCGCCTGACGACGAACTGTTCGACTGGATGCGCGAGCACGGGCTGCGCGCGCACTTCATGGCCGAGATCGACCGTCGCGGATTCGACGTGGTCCTCCAACAGGCCATCGACGAGGCGCTGGACGGGCCGGAACATCTGTTCGTGTCGCTGGACATCGACGTGCTGGACCCGGCCTTCGCGCCCGGCACCGGCACCCCGGAGCCTCCCGGCCTGACCAACCGCGAACTGCTGCCGGCCATCCGACGAATCTGTCACGAGACGCCCGTTGTGGGCATGGACATCGTCGAGGTCGCACCCCACCTCGATCCCGGCAACACCACCACCATGAACGCTCGCCGAGCCATCTTCGAGGCGCTGACCGGGATCGCAATGCGCCGCAAAGGTCTGCCCGGTCCCGACTATCTGGACCCGGAGGTCGCCGGGCCGCCGCCCGGGCAGCAGACATAGCCGTCGCCCTGAACGGCGAGCAACCCGATACGCTTCCTCACCTGAGGGGTGCGTCTCCCCAACCCACGTCCAGGGCCCAAGACAAGTTCATCGTCCCAGGTCAGAGACAGCCTCGCCTCTCCGGCCCTTCCCCCGAACAACTAGCCTCGTGAAAGCCCGAGGTTAGTGCGCCAGTCTGACTTCGCGATCTCGCGGCGGACTGAACCACAAGCACGATGGTCGTCACACAGGCGGACTTGTTGTCACCAAGATCGCAGCAGGCGCATCAAGGAGAAACCCTGTGCGGGGTTGGAGGGGTCAGCTGCACCTGCACCTCTCGAAACAGAGCAGGGTGCTGGCCGTCTTCAGGCGGTAACGGGAACGGGGGTTGGCGCCAGGAGGACCCGGAGGCCTGCACCAGTGCGTCGTAGTTCGGAACGCGTGAGGCTGAACTGATGTTAGACGAGTCACGCTTGGAGGAACTTATGATCATCTCCGCCTCACCGTCCTCGCACACCGCGCCGCGGTACCGCGGCGGCCTCCGAGCAGTAGGGGTAGCCGTCTGCTGCGGCCTGATGCTGAGCGGGCCGACCGCCGCCACCGCCGCCACTGTGCCCGCCGCCCATACCCAGGCGCAGGCGCAGCACGAGGAGCGTGGCCGGGGCACGCTGGTCTCCGCCGAGAAGCTGTACACGCTCGCGACCCCGCAGGCCGTGGCCGCCGAGCTCAGTTCGCGACCAAGCCCCGCTTTGCCGGCGAGATGATCGCCGCCGCGCTGGACACCGGAATCGCCGCTTCCTGGGTGACCGGCGAAGAAGCCTACGGCCAGGACCCGCACCTACGCATTCACCTGGAGGAGGCCGGTCTCGGCTACATCCTGGCCGTGGCCTGCTCCACCAGGGTCCGCATCAACCAAGGCCGCACCTCCATCCGCGCGGACACCCTCGCAGACCGCCTGCCCGAAGCGGCCTGGCGCCGGCACAGCGCCGGCAGCGGTGCAAAGGGCCCGCGCAACTACGACCGGGCCTGGGTTCATATCGGCAGCGCCAGCCACCATCACCTGCTCATCCGCCGCAACCGCACCACTGGCGAACTCGCCTTCTCACCTGCGCTGGTCACCCACCAAGGTGCCCCTGTCCGAGCTGGTCCGCGTCGCCCGTGTCCGCTGGAGCATCGAAGAATGCTTCCAGGCAGCCAAGGGCCAGGTCGGACTCGACCACTACCAGGTCAGGAACTGGACCTCATGGCACCGGCACGTCACGCTGGCCATGCTTGTCCTGGCCTTCCTGGCAGCCATAGCAGCCGACGCGGCCCCCAGCCAGCCCGTCGATCCGCACCGCCCCGCCCGCATCAGTGACCCGATTGCTCTCACCGTCCTTGCGATCCGTCACCTGTTCGTCGCCGTCTTCAAGCCACGGGCCGTGTCCGTAACCAGGCTGCTGCACTGGTCCAACTGGCGCAGACGCCACCAGGCAACAGCCCGTCGCAGCCACTACAGACGACGGTCCTCCGAGGAGTCCACCGGATAGATCACGAAACCGCACTGGAGTATCAGGCGGATTGCCCACGGGCTGCCGGCTGTGCTCGTTTCGACGCCGGCTGGCTGGCCCCGGACCTGCTTCGTGGGCGGCACCCGGCGCGAGCAGGCGTTTGACGGGTACCTGCTCCATGACCTCGTCGAGCGGCTCAGCGAAGTGGGAGGCGAGGGAGCAGGTCTTCTTCCGGGACGGTCACATCGCCGCTCTTCTTCTGGGACGGTCACGCGGCCTCGCTCACAGCGGCTCGATCACGCCTGCATCTGGACGAGGACAAAGAGGGGGGACGCGCTCCGGGGGGCTGCTGGCGATCGGTGACCCCGGAGGGGCGGGGGAGCCCCTGGGCCGGGAAGGGGTGGCTGGCTGTCACCTGTGGCGGGCGTGCGCCGCGCACTCAATGGACAGGTGAATGCGCCAAAGCGCGCTGTCCGCGGAGGTGATGGAGGTTGCCGGCTGGGCAGTACCGGTCAGGGTGCGTCCGCTCGGCGCCTTGTCCGACTGCGAGCGCCGTTGGGTTCGCCCCAGTTCAAAGGGGGCGCGACGTGGTGAACGACGGTCTGGCTGGTCCGCCGAGAGCGATCCCTACCGCAGTCCTAGAGCCCCAACGACAGCAAGGAGCTGGAGATGACCGACCCCTCGACACACGACCCCTCGACACGCGATCCCTCGGCACAGGATGTCGGCGATTGGTACGACCGCTTCGGGGACCTGTACGCACTCACCATGGGCGACAGCATGCACCTGGGGATGTGGGCCGGTGGCATGCGTGAAGCCATCGGAGGGCTGACGGCCGACGCAATGTGGAAGGAGCTGACCCAGGCTCAGGACGCCTGGACCGACACCCTCATCGAGGAGGTCGGACTGCTGCCGGGACAGCAGATGCTGGATGTCGGCTGCGGCACTGGCCGGCCCACCGTGCGGATCGCTGAACGGTCGGGCGGAAGCGTGCTCGGCGTCACCGTCAGCGGCGCGCAGACAGAGGCGGGGCGCGTCCGCGCGACGCGGGCCGGTCTGTCCGAACGCGTCACCTTCGCGCGTGCGGACGCCATGGACCTGCCCCAGCCGTCCGAATCGTTCGACGCGGCGTGGGCGATCGAGTCGTTCGCCCACTTCTCCGACCGGCCCGCCGCGATCCGTGAGGTGTGGCGCGTGCTGCGGCCCGGAGGTCGGTTCGTCCTGGCGGACTGCTACGAGGCGGTGCCCTTCACGCAGGAGGAGCTCGGCCTGTTCCGGGCTGCGTTCGCCCTCTCCCGGCTCCCGACCGGGGCCGGGAACTACTCCGACATGCTCAAGGAGGCCGGCTTCACCCTCTGCAACTCCCGTGATATGTCCAGCGAATTCAAACCCACCTACGACCTGATCCCGAGCCTGTTCGCCGCCAGGCGCGACCAGATCGCAGAGCTGGTGGGAAGGGAAGCGATGGCCCAGCTCGACGTGATCTATCCACGCATCCTCACCCTGTGCCGGGACAAGATGGGCTACGTGATGGTAAGCGCGGAGAAGAGCCAGTAGGGGCCGGCTGGGGGATTCCCGGCCTCGGGCGGGGCCGGAAGGGCCAACGACACCCGCGCTTCTGCCGGTGATGACGGGTGCAGGCACGAATCGGCAACCGGCCCGCTCCCAGGGTCATCCCTCCGGCTCGGCTGCCACGATGGCCAGCAATCCAGGAAACCGACGCTCGAGGTCGGCCCGGCGCAGGCTCGCCATCCGGCTGTTACCTCGGGAGACCTGCCTGACCAGCCCGGCTTCGCGCAGAGTCCGGAAGTGGTGCGTGACGGTCGCCTTGGAGACCGGCAGCGCGAAGGAGCTGCACGTTCGCGCCGTGCCGTCGGGCTCGGCCGCCAGCACGCGCACCACCCGGCGGCGCAGGGGATCCGCCAGCGCAGCGAGCACCGAGCCGAGCTCGATCTCCTCGACGGCCGGGTGGCCTTCGTCGTCGGGCATCAGCGCACCTCCCATCCTAGGTATGGCTTGCATCGTACCTGAGGACTCGCTAGCGTCATGAAGGTACGAGACTGATCGTACCTATGGAAGAGAGAACTCCCATGACTCAGCCGTTCACCCTCGTCGGCACCGCTCGCCCCAAGCCCGAACGCGCCGCAGAGCTGAAACAGCTTCTGCTCTCGTTCGTCGAGCCCACCCGGCAGGAGCCCGGTTGCCTGGAGTACCACTTCCATGAGGACCGCGATGAACCCGGCGTCTTCGTCTTCTACGAGGCATGGCGCTCGCAGGCCGATCTCGACGCCCACCTGGCTCTGCCGCACATGCAGGCCTTCTGGGAACAGCGCATGGACTATCTGACATCCGACCTCGACATCACCTTCCTCACCATGCACAGCCCGTACGAGCCCGCCGCCCGCGCCTGACCGCTGACGCTGACGCTGGTCTTCCGGCGGCCAGTCAGGGTGCGTTCGATCCGTCACGAGCGGAGTCGGATTGATGCGCAGGGTTGCTGCGGTGACGAGTCCAGGTCGGAGAGAGTGGTGGTGGGGGGCGAACCGCCGTCAGCAGCGGCGGCCTTGGCAAGGCACCGGTACCGGCACCGGCACCGGTACCGGCACCGCTTCGGCTTTTGTCTCACGCCGGGACAGGGCGACGAGGAACGTCAGCGCGATCCCCGCTGCCACCACGAACAGTGTGGAGCTGATCCCGTCTGCCGTCTCGTCTCGCAACTGCGCTCCGGTCAGGTCACCAAGGCCGGCTGTCGCCACAAGCACCAGGATGGCGAGGCCCACAGCGGCACCCATCCCCGCGCCGGTGGAGGCGATCCCCGACGCGATGCCCTGCTCACGGTCGGACACACCAGTTCCGGCGGCGATGAACATGCTGGTGAACACGATCCCGTCACCGATGCTGAGTGCGACGAGCCCCGGGATCAGCGAGGTGTACGAACCGTCCGGGGAGATCGCCAAGCCGAGCAGGACGGCGCCGACCGCACCGATGGCGAGAGCGCCGAGCAGTGTGCGCTTGAGGCCGAATCGCGTCACCATCTGGCCGGCTGTTGTCGACCCTGCGACGACAATCGCTGTCGGAATCAGGAAGCCCGCGCCGGTTTCCAAGGCGTTGTAGCCGAGGACCTCCTGGAAGTAGACGGAGAGGAAGTACAGCACGGAGCCGAATGTGGCCATGAACATGAATGCGATGACGAGGCTCGTGATGAGGCTGCGGTTGGCGAGCAGTCGCGGCGGTACGAGCGGGTCGCTGCTGTTCCGTTCGATGAGCACGAAAACTCCCAACAGCGCGAGCCCCGCCGCCGCGCTGAAGAGGATGCCGGGCGAGAGCCAACCCAGTCCCGGCCCCTGAACCAGTGCGACCACGATCAGCGTGACCCCGAGGGTGACGCTGAGCGCACCGGGCAGGTCGAACTTGCGCCCTCTGTCGCGCTGCCGGTCCTTGGGGATCAGCACGAACGCGAGGAGCAGGGCAGGACCTGCCAACGCGACATTGACCAGGAACACCGCTTCCCAGCCGAAGGCGCGTGTGAGCAGTCCCCCGAGGAGGACGCCGATCACCAGCCCGGCAGCGCCGGCCCCGCCCCAGACTCCCAGCGCACGGTTGCGAACGCGGCCTTCGACGAACGTGACGTTGATGAGCGCCAGCGTGGTGGGAAAGACCAGCGCGCCACCGAGGCCTTGAACCGCGCGAGCGGCGAGAAGCATCCCCGGCCCGGTCGCCAGTCCACCCGCAAACGCTGCTCCGGCGTAGAGGGCAAGGCCGGTGGCCAGGACCCGGCGTCGTCCGATGAGGTCTGCGGCGCGTCCGCCGAACAGCAGGAAACCGGCGGAGGCGACTGCGTAGGCGCTGATCACTGATTGCAGTGTCTGCGCGGAATAGCCCAGGTCGCGTGCGATGTCGGGCAGCGCCACGACGACGATGTACTGGTCGAGCGAGACGACCAACATGGCGAACGACAGCAGCGCGAGTGTCGCTGTCTCACGGTTCCAACCGAACCCGCGTTGCGGAGACGCTCCGACAGATGCCACAGCAGCACTCCTCGGCGGAGCCTAGCCAGTCCGTTACGGTAAGGAATCTACCACTATGCACCCCGAGGATGGATGTGACGGCTCACCGGCTCGATGGGGACGCTCGTCAACGACGAGAACGAGATACGGCGCAGACTGCCTGAACTGCCGGGAGCTGCCGGTCTCGTCCCTGACGGTCAACACGACGCCCAGCCGCCTGCCGTCGGGGGCGGCGAGGAAAAGGGAGGGCGGGAAGCAGCCGGGCGTTGGCAGGATGGCCGAGTTCAGCACCCGACGCGAAAGGGCTCGACGACACCATGGCTCGTACCATCAGTTTGATCCGCTCCGCATCCCTGTCCGACGTCGCCGAGTACGCCTACGCGGCCACTGCGCCCGCCGATTCACGCCTGATATTCCTCGCCGGGGCGTGTCCGCTGAACGATGACGGCTCCACGGCGGCGATCGGGGACTACGCGGGGCAGGCAAGGAAAGCCATCGAGAACATGCAGGTTGCTCTCGCTGCCTCCGGTGCGTCACTCCAGGACGTCATCAGTACGAGGGTGCTCGTTGCATCCTCCCGGCGCGAGGACCTGGTGACTGCCTGGCGGGTGGTCCGGGACGCGTTCGCTGACCATGATGTCCCCAGCACTTTGCTGGGCGTCACCGTCCTCGGCTACGAGGATCAGCTCGTCGAGATCGAGGCCGTCGCAGCCGTACTCGATTCTTGAGGCCTGATGTCCACCCGGCAGTTTCTTGTCGTAGGCGTGGCGAGGCCCGGCCTTGATTGAACTCGTCCGGCGGGCAGGGCGGCCTGGGGCCCGCTCAATGGGGATGCCATACAAGCGTGTAGCGCCAGAACAGCCGACGGCGCAGCCGTGCGCCGGGCAGGGCCTCCTGGGCCTCACTGACGATCTCGGGAAAGCTCATCTCCGCCGGCCGGGTCAGTGCGGTCATCGAGGCCGGCCGGGGTGCCCTCCGGCCCTTGTTCTTGAGCCAGCCCGTGGCGGCATTGAGCGGGCTGGCGACGGCGCCGAGCAGATGGTCACCGGCGGTCTGCGCCCGGGAGAGGCCGACGACCACCAGGGTTCCGGCGGGGGCCAGATGCCGGCGGAAGACGGTGAGAGCTTCGGTGAAGGGCAGATGGTGGATGACGGCGACGCAGGTGATGACGTCGTAGGAACCGGCAGGGATCCCGGTCAGCGCGTCTGCGACCGTGAAGGTCACTGGGCTTGCCGCGGGAGTCAGCCTCTGCGCCCGGGAGACGATCGTCGGGTCGGAGTCGATCCCCCGGACCTCGTTGGCGCGTGTGGCTAAGAGCCGGGCCAGGTCGCCGCTGCCGGATCCGATGTCCAGGGCAGTGTCGAAGCGTTGGGGGAGCCGGCGCATGATCCACCGATGGTAGTGGGCGTTGTGGTCCCAGGGGTGGGCGGCATTGAACTCTTCGAGCGCTCGAAGGACTCGGTGCGGTAGTGGCGTCATGCCGCCAGTTCACCAAGTCCCCGGCCCCTGCGTCATCTCGATCGAGGTGCCCCTGCGTCACCTCGATCGAGGAAGCGCTCGTCCCGACGTCCTGCGTCGGCAGGATCAGTGATATCTCCGCGGCGGAGGACGCGGACCAGGACGGAGAGGTCAGTCATGTCCACGGCCGCGCCTACGAGCGGCACGCGCACTGTGGTCGAGGAGATGCTGCGCAGAATTGGCGAGCCGGCTGAGCATCGCTCTTAAGTCCGGTTGTGCGGGCCGAGGGCCGGTGGCGTCTGGTCATCCCCGGACGGGCCGATGTCGCCGTTCTTCCACGCGGGGTCGTAGGCGCAGGGCGCGGTGGCACCGCCGGTGAAGTACTCCCGGTCTGGGAACCAGGTGAAGGACATTCGCTCAGTCCCCTCTCCCTCGTCCCGCTTGGCGAACAGGTCCCAGTCCTGATCCTTGCCCTTCGCGCCCTCACGGTAGGACGTGATCTCCCAGCCTTCGTCCTTCAGATGCTGGTGGAGTCGGCGGAGGCCGGATGCGGCCTGGCTCGCGGGGACATGGTCCAGCGCCCAGCGGTGACTCATCTGGTAGGCACCGTCGACGGTTTGTCCTCCAGCCCCGTCAGGCCGCCGTCGTGGCAGGAGGAAGAGCCGAGCGTGTTCTCCGTACTGACGCCGATGTCCTTGACACCTGGCTTTACGGTGCGCTTGAACCCCATGAGGTCATACGCCTCCTGCGAATGCTGGAAGGCGCGGCCGGCCATGTCCTCGGGCGCGGCGCTGGGAAAGTCCGTCGACCTCCATGAGGCCCATACGAGCGGGACGATCACAACGAGTACGACGAGCGTGGAGCAGCCGCACCCCAGGGTCTTGAGGACGGATGAGGAGGACCCGGACTCGTTCGGGACGGTGGGGGTGTTGGTTGGTGCGGTCTCCTCGGGCATACGGGGACGGTATGTCAGCGGGGGAGCGCGGCGGATGGGCGCGGCTACCCGGCAAGGAGTGAGTACGTGTACTCACTTGATCTGCGCTCGTTGCCCGAAGGATGACTACCTCTTCTGCGCCTTCGAGAAGACCCTCACCAAGAGACCTGACCGTCCCGGAGATCCGCCACCTACGCGGGGCATAGATGAGCCCGCCGAAGGCATCCCCGAGGAGGCTTGCTGCACTGGTCAGAGTGGCGCGGACGCCACCAGGCCATCGCCCGCGGCTGCCACTACCGGCGGCGGCTCCTCGCCCCTCCTCGTCCCTCCTGGGGATGGATCGCGAAGTAACGCTGGAGTACTTAGGAGTCACTCTCCAGCTCTCCGACGGTGCGCTGCAGCCAGGCGCGATCGGCCTTGCTGGTGGCGTCGGCGAGTTGGAGCATGCCGCGGCGGAAGCGGTCGGTCATGTCGCGGACGCGCAGCGGGCGGCCGTCCTCGTAGAAGTAGCTGCCGGGCTCGTCCATGAAGGCGAGGCGGCGGCGCAGTACGCGGGCCTGGTCGGCGGGGTTGGGCAGCCGGCCGAGGAAGGCGAGCAGGATGAAGAAGGAGTTGCGGTCGGTGATCTCGAGGTCGGCCGGCTCGCGTAGGCGGCGCATGAGTTCGGCGCGGCCGGATTCGGTAAGGGTGAGGACTTGACGGGGTGTGGCGCGTTCGCCAGGTTCGGTGTGGCGGGTGAGGTGCCCGGCGGCTTCCAGGCGCTTGACGGCGGGGTAGAGAGCGCCGTCGCTCACGGGGCGCACATGGCCACTGAGGCCGGAGATGCGGGCGCGCAGATCGTACGCGTGCAGGGGTTCCTCGTGGAGAAATCCGAGGATGCAGAGGGTGAGCACCGGGCCTCCGAGGTGCGTACTTCGCGGTCGTCGTGGCTGTCCAGAGTAGCCGCGCTGAAAATTATACCTCTAACCGAGATGCCTCTGTTAGAGTCAAAGTCATGATGATGGCAACCACGCAGTACTTCCGCACCCCGGACGGCATACGGCTCGCCTACCTCGACCTGGGCGGTACCGGCCGCCCCGTCCTCGCACTGCACGGCGCCTACGGGCGCGGCCGTTCCATGCTCGGGCTCGCCGACCACCTCGGACCCGAGTACCGGCTCATCGCGCTCGACCAGCGCGGCCACGGCCTCTCCGACCACCCCGACGACTACGGGCGAGACGGCTACATCGCCGACGCGGCGGCGCTCGTCGAACACCTCGGACTCGGCCCCGTCGCGACCGTCGGACACTCACTCGGCGGCATCACCGCCTACCAACTGGCCGCAAGACGACAGGAACTGGTCTCGGCCGTGGTCGTGCTGGACTTTCCGGCGGAGTACCGGGAACCGATCGGCGACGATCAGCTGCGCGCACTGCCGACGCACTTCCCGAGCATGCGGGCGATGCTGGACGCACTCGCGTTCATGGACGAGCCCCGGCACTTCAGCGAGAGCGCGGTGGAGGAACCGGAGGGCTGGCGGTTCCTGTGGCGGCCGGAGGAGATACACGCCGCCAAGGTCGCCGTCCGAGGCGACTGGTGGGACGACTTCACCGCCGCCAAGCAGCCGCTGATGGTAGTGCGGGGCGGACGCAGCACCGTCGTCCCGCGCCGGCACGCAGAGGAGATGGTCCGTCTCCGACCTGGCACGGAAGTCGTGACGATCGACGGGCACCACGACTTCTACATCACGCACGAGGCAGAACTGGGCGCCACGGTAAGGGAATTCCTCGATCGCACGGCTCCCTGGGCGGTGTAAGCCTCGTCCCCGTCGACTGCCCTTCAGCTCGGGCGCGTAGTGGCAAATGGTGTTGCGGGAGACGCCGCGCAGCTTGGTGATCGAGGTGGCGGTGATCTCCGGACGGGCGAGCAGATCCCGGGCGTGACGTACCTGTTCCTCTGCCGAGGCCGGCGTGCCGGCGGTCCGGGGGCCGAGCCGGTCCGGCGACGGGACGACGAGGGGGTCGCCCTCGCAGAGGTCGTCGAGGGCTACTAGGCAGCCGCTACGGCTCCAGCAACATGCACCGGCTGCATCGCCACTCCCCAAAGGGGCCGCACACACTTCTGACCTGCGGCGCGCCCGTCACTCAATGTCGGCGAGAACGCTCACACTTCGCTGCGAGAGGTCACCTCGGAGGCGGGGTCCGGGCTGCCCTGTCGAGTGAACGCCCACAGCACGAGCCCGAGGCAGCTGAACGCGGCACCCAGTGTGCATACGGCGCCCCAGCCGGCCACCGTGTAGAGGGAGGTCGCGGCGATGGCGCCGGCGGCGCTGCCGATCGAGTAGAAGACCATGTATCCGCCGATCAGCCGGCTGCCCGCGTCCGGGTGCAGTGCGTAGATCAGGGTCTGGTTGGTGACATGGACCGCCTGCACGGCGAGGTCGAGAAGGATCACCCCGACGACCAGGGCCAAGAGCGAGCTGCGGGCGAAGGACAAGGGCAACCACGAGGCGGCGAGCAGTGCCAGGGCGATGCCGGTGGTCCGCTGGGAGAGTCCGCGGTCGTTCAGGCGGCCCGCCATGGTCGCGGCCAGGGCGCCGGCGACACCGATCAGACCCAGCGCCCCGATTGCGCTGTGGGACAGAAAGTACGGGGCATCGCTGAGCGGCAGCGCGACGCTGCTCCACAGGGTGCTGAAGGCGGCGAAGATCAGCAGACCGAACACGGCCCGGAGCCGCAGCAGTCGTTCCCGTGCGAACAGGGTGATCGTGGAGCGCAGAAGCGGTCCGTAGCGCAAGGTTGTCGGCGGAGCATCACTGTGGCGTGGCAGCACTCGGTACAGGACCAGGGCGAGCAGAGCGGTGAGCGACGCCGAGGCGAGGTAGACGGAGCGCCAGCCCGCGAGATCGGCCATGAGGCCGGATGCGGTGCGGGCGAGCAGAATTCCGATGACCACGCCGCCGGTGACCAGACCGACGACCCGTCCGCGCCCGGCGGGAGGGGCCAGTGATGCCGCGAAGGCCACCAGCGTCTGCGTGACGACCGCGAGAAGCCCCGTCGCGGCCATGCCCGCGAGCAGGGTCGCCGCCGTGTGGGCGGCGGCTACCACGGCCAGCGCCACCACCAGCAGCAGTAACTGGGCCACGATGAGCCGTCTGCGGTCGGCCACGTCGCCCAGCGGCACGAGGAAGAAGAGTCCCAGCCCGTATCCGACATGCGTGAGGGTGACCACGCTGCCGACAAGTGCCGGGCTCATGGCGAGATCGTGGCCCATGGTTACCAGGAGCGGCTGGGAGAAGTAGACGTTGGCCACCGCCGCCCCGCAGGCGACGGCGAACAGTATGACGACGCCACGGGACATGACGAACGCGGAACCTTCCCCGCTTGGGGCCCCGGTCCGTCCTGTCACAGCCTCACCGTTACCGGGCATCAGCACTCCTCCGCATATCTGGTTTCATCTTGCTACCAATGGCGCGGTGACGGTATCCACTTTTGGTAGCATGTTGCAACCATCGTGAGAGTGAGGGACGCCATGGTGAACAGGACACGCTTCGACGACAGCGAATGTCCCGTCGCCCGGTCGGTGGACGCGATCGGCGACTGGTGGTCCCTGCTGATCGTGCGGGACGCCTTCGACGGAAGCCGCCGCTTCGGGGAGTTCCAGCGCAGCCTCGGGGTGGCGAAGAACATCCTCACCGCGCGTCTGCGCACCCTGGTCGCGGGCGGTGTTCTCGAATCCGTCCCCGCCTCGGACGGCAGCGCCTACCGCGAGTACGTACTGACTCCGAAGGGCGAGGCGCTCTTCCCCGTCATCGTGGCGCTGCGGCAGTGGGGCGAACAGAACTTCTTCGCCCCCGGCGAGCCCCACTCACAGTTGGTCGACCGCCGACAGGGGCATCGCCTCCGCGCACTCGAAGTGCTGTCTGCGGACGGCCGACGCCTGAACCCCGACGACACCACCGTCCACAAGGTCCCAACCCAGTGATCCGAGCCGGAGACCCGGTGCCGACGCGCCGCCCTGCCAATGATTCCGAGGCCGGGGGATGAATGGCGCGAAGGGTTGCGGCGCGTGCTGCCATACCCGCGACGGCAAACCGGACATGACGACCCGTCAAATCGGGCCCACGAAGGGGAGACGTGAGCGAGCAGCACGAGCAGGGGCAGGGCAGGGGCAGGGCCTGGTGGTCCGTCGTGACGCTGCGCGCGGTGAGGATGCGTGAGGAGTCCTTGATCTGTTCTTGGCCTTGATCTTGTCGAACGTGCTCACCATGGCGGTGTGCTCCTCGCCGTACTTCTCGGTGACGTAGCGGACCATCCGGTCGCGCTGACGGCCGTCGAAGTCGAGGTCCACATGCGGCGGGTTGATGCGCATCGCCAGACCCGTCAGGACTTCCTTGCGTAGCCACGACTCCTGCGTTTCCCCTTCGGGAGCATCCGGGAACTGCGGCATCTCGTCGATGTGGTCGAAGACTTGGGTGCTTGCCCGGTCGAACTTGGCCAACGAGCCCTCGAGCCCGGTGCTTCGCCGGACGCCGTGAGCTTTCTCGGCAACCCTCTTGGGTTACCGCACGAACAGCACGCCTAGGCCGGGAGGGAGAAGCCCTCGGGCGGTGCGCCCTCGACGAACAGCATCCCCACCCGAACCTTGCCTTCTCGTATCTCCCGGGCCCGCCGGTACTCGGGGGAGTCGTACCACTCCCGGATCCGGTCCATGTCGGGAAACTCGATGACCATGAACCGGGAGGAGTCCCAGACGCCTTCGACGGGCTCGGGCGTGGAGCCCGCGACCAGGTATCGGCCGCCGTGGCTGAGGATGGATTGCTGGGCCACGGGGGCGTAGGCCAGGCCGGCCTCCTCGTCGAGCACATCGACGTTGACGATGACGTAAGCAGGCATGGGGTCCCCGTTTCCTTGGATGCAGCGTGAACTGGCGTGTACTGATGTCACGTTAGAGACTATTGACCACCGCTGCCCTGCTCGGCAGCGTGGGCAACGCCGCCTGGCAGCAGAGTCGTGTCCGCTCCCCGCCGTGGAACGTTGACAACGGCTGCCCTGCACCAGGACCCCGCAATTCTTGACGGGGCACCAGTCAGCAAGGATCTGTTGTCGGCCAACCGACTGGGTCGCCTCAGTAGTGCCGCCGACGTCGACGCTGGTTCGGGTCCGCAACGGCCACGCCCTGGCCGGGATCAGCGGCCGCTGTGGGTGCTGCGCCAGCGGCTGGGCGGCAGGCCGGGTTGACGTTGGAAGAAGGCAGTGAAGTTCGCGGCGTCGGTGAAGCCGACACGCTCGGCGCAGCGGGCAGCAGGCAGGTCGGTGTGGGCGAGCAGCCGCTGGGCCTCCAGCAGGATGCGCCGGTCGAGGAACTGTTTGGCGCCCAGGCCGGTGGCGGCGCGGGTGGCGCGGGTGAGGGTGCGCCGGTCATAGCCGAGGGCCTGCGCGTAGTGGGCGACATGATGGCGGCGGGCGAAGTCCCGTTCCACCGCCGCGCGGTAGCGGCGGAAGACCCCGTGGTCGCGGCTCTGGCCGACGGGCACCGGGGCCGGTTCGGCCGGAAGCGTCCGCAGCACCAGGGCCGCGAGCAGGTGGGCCGGCAGCGGCGGCGAGGCGGCCGGTTCGGGGAGGGCGGCAGCGTACTCGGCGGCGAGGTGGTCCGCGGCAAGGTGGGCGAGCTCCCGGGCCCGGCCCTCCAGTCGCCACGTGCTGGGCGCGAACGAGTCCGCCGCGGCGTGGGCGGCGGGGCCCGGCGCGGGGAGGAAGCCCGGTTCAAACAGGATCAGCGGACCGTCGGCGTGGTCGATGTCGGTCCATCGGTGCACCGTGCCGGGGCGGACCCACACCACGCTGCCCGGCCGTAGGAGGTGGTCGGCGAAGTCCGCCTCGTGCCGGCCCTCCCCGGACCGGACCAGGGCGAGGACGTGGAAGTCGGGGCGCTGCGGCCGGGTCCGGCGGCGCTCGGGGTCCATCCGCCGCAGCCGCTCGAAGTTGAGCACCTCCACGCCGAGGTCCGCGCCGGGAGCCGGGGCGTAACGCAGCTGGCGTATCGCGGCGGGCAATTGACCGTTATCCACAACAACCGCGCTCTTTTCCACCGTGCCCCGGCTGGTCGTCGCCCCTGGCGTCGACGGCAGACACCCTTTGCCAGCACGGCTTCTGACACATATGAAGCCGTGCGGCGACGTCCGCCGTTCCACCCACGGAGAGTAGCGAGATGACCGAAACCACAATCTACACCGGCGCCGTGCCCGTCGCGGGAGGACAGATCCGCCTGCACCAACGGGGGCAGCAGGGGCCGGCCCTTGTCCTGGTGCACTACTGGGGCGGATCGGCGGCAACCTGGGAGGCGGTCGTGGACCAGCTGCCGGCCGACCGCGAGACCGTCCGCTTCGACCAGCGCGGGTGGGGTGCCTCCCGCTCGCTGTCCGGGCCGCACCACCTCGACCGGCTCGCCGACGACCTCCTCGACGTGGTGCGCGGCGCCGGTCTGGAGCGTTACGTCCTGGTCGGCCACTCCATGGGCGGCAAGGTCGCCCAACTCGCCGCTGGCCGGCGGCCGCAGGGGCTGGCGGCCCTGGTCCTGCTGGCCCCGGCCCCGCCGCAGCCTCCGGCGCACGTCACTGCCGAGTACCGGGAGTTCCTGTCACACGCCTACGACTCGCCGCAGGCCGTCGAGCAGGCCCTCGACCAGGTGCTGACGGCCGTCCCCCTCGACGGCTCCGCCCGGGCCGCGGCGGTGCGCGACAGCCTTGCTGCCGACGATCCGGCCCGCCGGGAGTGGCCGCTGCACGGCATCGCCGCGGACATCACCGCCTCCGCATGGCGCGTCGAGGTTCCCGTCCTGGTGCTGGCCGGTGAGCACGATCAGGTCGAGCCGGCCAACGTGCTGCGCGGCCACCTGTTGCCCCACCTGTCCCACGCGATCCTGGACGTCCTGCCCGGCTGTGGGCATCTGCTGCCGCTGGAGGCCCCCGCCGAGGTTGCGGCGCGGTTGGAAAGCTTCCTCGCCGACCTCGACACGTGATCCCCGGCCAAGGCAGCGGTCCCGGCCTGACCGACCCGACGAACCTTCCGGGTCACAGCGCTGGGGGTCCGTCTTCAACGGTTCGAGTGGATGCCAGGGCGGGTTGGTTGCAGGGCAGGGGGCAGGTGCCTGTCCAGGTGGTGGCCAGGAGGTGAGGGAGGAAGTCCAGGGCCCAGGCCCGGCGCGGTCTCCATCTCCTGCTAGTCGTCGTCATGCTCGATCCGCCAACGGGACTGTGCCTGGCCGACGAAGTCTTCGGCAGGAAGGTCGGCGGGAAGGTTCGAGATCCAGTACTTCACCGGCTCCCCGCTTTACCGCTCACCGGCATCGAGGCGTTGGCGCGACTTACTGGTCGAGTGCTTCGCGTTGCGCCGGGCTGAGGCGGTCCGGTCTCGTGGTGAGGGTGTACGTCTGGGGCCCGACGGTCCTCAGGGCGAGGGGATCGGCGAGGGCTGGTTGCCGTTGGATCGCGTCCAGGGCGGCGGTGGCACGGTCCCGGGGCCAGTCGAGCGCGGTGGCCAGTATGCCCAGGGTGAGGGGTCGGTCGGCGTGTACGAGGGCGGCGAGCACGGTGAGCGCGTCGTACACGGCGGTTTCGGTGAGGGAGCTACCGCTCATCTGCTCGCTGAGTCGGGCGAAGAACTGGCCCATCGTGCCGAGTCGGGCGCCGGCGGTCGTCTCGGTGCCGAAGATCTCGATGCCCCGCTGCGCGGCAGTCGCGATGTCGGCGTGTGCGCCGGTGTCGGCTTGCCACGCCCGGAGCCAGGCGTCGTCGTCGATGACGTACCGCTCCCGGCGCCCGCCGGAATCCGGTTGGCGCACCACCAGTTCCATCGTCTCGAGGTAGCCGATGGACTTGGACACCGACGCGGGACTGACGCGTAGCCGGCGCACCAGGTCGGCTGCCGTCAGGCCGTCGGCGTCAGCGGTGAGCAGGCACACGAACACCCGGGAGGTCATTCGAGGCAGGCCGGTCGCGGCCAGGAGCGTCGCGAACTGGTCCACGAAGCCGCGCACCACCTCGGTCGGCTGCTCGTCTGTCGTCGGCTCGGCGGGCCGGGCCGGCTTGCGCCGGCGGGCACGGTGGCTGGAGACCTGCTGCGCGTGGTCGGCCTCCCGCGATGACGCTCGACGTACCACGGATCCAGACCCGGGTCGCCGAACTCCTGGCGGAATACGCCATCCCGAGCGCCGCGATCGGCGTGCTCCATGACGGAGAGCTCACCGAACTCGCGGTCGGCGTCAAGAACGTGGAAACGCGGGAACCCGCGACGACGGACACCGTCTACCAATGTGGCTCCATGACGAAGACGTGGACCGCACTGGCCTTCATGCAACTCGTCGACGAAGGGAAAGTCGACCTCGACGAGCCGGTGCGGACGTATCTGCCCCGATTCGCGGTGGCCGACCCCGAGGCGAGCGCAAAGGTCACCCCTCGTCACTTGCTGTACCACACCAACGGTATCGAGGAAGCCTATGGCGACCCGGGCGAAGACGAGGACGTCTATGCGCGCATGGTCGAGAACATCGCCGACGCACCCCAGGTCTTCCCGCTGGGCCACACCCACGGCTACAGCGCGGCGCTGGGTTACGCGGTTCTCGCGCGGATCCTGGAGGTGCACGACGGCGCACACTGGGACGACATCATGCGGCACCGCCTCTTCGAACCCATGGGCCTGACCAGCACGAACAGCTGGCACGCGCAGGTGGACGAAGCCCGGGCCGCCACCGGGCACCTGATCCGTTCTCTGGAAGAGGGGCCCATCGTCACACCGATGCGCTACCTGCCACGCGCATTCGGCCCCGGCGGGAACATCACCTCGACCGCCCGGGAGGTGCTCGCCATGGCGCACATCCTCCTCAACAAAGGCACGGCGCCAGATGGAAAGCGAATCGTCTCGGCCGAGAGCATTCGAGAGATGCTGTGTTCGCGGGTGCCCGTACCGGATCCGCATATGTTCGGGCCGGCATGGGCACTCGGCCTCATCGTATGTGACTGGCACGGCGAAACCGTTTACGCGACCGACGGCAGTACGATCGGCCAGAACGCCCGGCTGCGGCTCCTGCCAGACTCGAAGACTGCCATTGCCATGCTGACCAACGGCGGACCGCGGGAGAGCTTTTCTCACACGGTGTTCAACGAGACCCTGCCCGACCTCGGCATGGTTACTGTCCCGGAACTGCCTTCACCGGACGCGACATTGAACCTCGCCCTGTCCAGGTATGAAGGCGTATACGGGCGTCCCGGCGCACGGTACGAGGTGTCAGCCGAAGCCGGAAAGCTGTACCTGACCCTGGCCCTCGACCCGATGCAGGCAGAGTTCCTCCAAAAGCCGGACCGCATCAAATATGAGCTGCTCCCCGTGAAGGAGACTCAATTCCTGATGCCCCCGGCGGATCCGTTGGAAGACACTCAGACGGTCGCGATCTACGACTTCACGAACGGCGCTGCCCAGTACCTCCATACCAACTGCCGGGTGAACCCACGGCAAAGGTGACCGTGCAGTCTCCGACGTCGGTGCAACCATCGCGATCTACACGATCCGGTCGAGTCCCTGACAACGGCCGGGATCCGTCTTCAGAGATCATCGGCGGTGGGTCATGGTGGGGCGATATGCGGCCATGAACTCACCGGCCAGGTTTGGAAGTTACTTGCTCCGCTGATACCACGGGCTGCTACGGGCCGGCCGCGGGTGGCGGGCCGGCATTGCCTGCGACAGCAACGGCGGCTTGCTGGCCGTGTCTGCAAGAGCTGCATGCAGAGTGCTCACTCTGGTTCGTGGCCACAGGGGTGTCGGGGTTTTCAGCAGCCTGAGCGCGGCACAGCAGATGAGGAACGCGGTGAGGCAGCACGACAGTCCGAGCGCTTCGATGCGGATGAGACTGGTGGTGCCATCGGTGAAGATGCAGTCGACAGCCGGAGGCAGCAGACTGCGCTCGGTTTTCGTGATCTCGCCGGAGGGTGGGGAGTGCAGATGAGCCACCTGCCGGCGGAAGCACTCATTCCTGAGATCGACGGTCGACAGGCTCATGAGCGGGGCGACTCCGGTAGCCCAGATGGTGGCGGCAGCCGCGGGCGCGAGGACCGTGCCCGCTCTGGCCCAGCGCGGCGTACGCGAGCTGAGAGCCATCGCCCAAGTGACGGTGCCTGCCACGAGGAGGGCTGCCCCGCACCACAGCAGCCATGTGCCCGCCGCCGTGGGGTGGCTGGGGCCGTACGTCGACGAATCCGTCCAGTAGCACTCCAGGCGTGGGGGGAACGCGTCGACGCGGACGTGGGTCAGCGGATAGTCATCGTCGAGGGTCCGCTGCCCGCATATCTCTGTCGGTCGCGTCAGTGCGAAACCGTAGGCGAGTGTGTGGGCGTACCCGACGATGCCCGTACTCATCCCCCACACCCACCATCGCTGGTGCCGTGCGGGGTGGCGCCGACGCTTCCAGACCGCGTACACGAATGCCCCGACGGTCAACCAGATGCCCAACACCAGCCACAGAAGCAGCCACGCAAACATTTCGCCCCCTCGTCTCACACCCAGACGGAAGGAGTCTGCTTGCGGTTGCGAGGCAGGGCCGGTCACGCCACGTTCAGCAACACGGCGTCATACGCGGACACCGGACAACTCCGCTGTGCGAAGAGCGGAGGGATTGCGTCCGCGACCGCACATGACGGCACCCGGAGTACACGCTCTGAACGCGGTAGCCGACCCGGCTTGACTGTGCCGTAGCGGCACAGTGGGGATTTGAGCGGCGCCTGGGGGCGGGCATGCGCGCACTCACCCCACGGCACTGCGCCGACGGGGCGCGGCCTGCGGGCGCACCACGGCCGCCGGCCGGCTCCTGACCGGCGGCCTGGTGGGTTATGCGAACTGGCCGGGCTGGTAGTCGCCGGCCGGCTGCTGGATGATGACGTTCGCCCGGTTGAAGGCGTTGATGAGGGCGATGGTGCACACCAGGGCGGCGAGCTGCTCCTCGTCGTAGTGCTTGGCGGCATTCGCCCAGGCCTCGTCGGTGACCCCTCCGGCCGCGTCGGCGATGCGGGTGCCCTGCTCCGCCAGCTCCAGCGCTGCCCGTTCGGCCTCGGTGAACACCGTGGCCTCCCGCCAGGCGGCGACCAGGTTGAGACGTACCGAGGTCTCACCGGCCGCGGCTGCGTCCTTGCTGTGCATGTCGGTGCAGAAGCCGCACCCGTTGATCTGGCTGGCGCGGAGCTTCACCAGCTCCTGTGTCGCGGCCGGCAGCGTCGAGTCCTCGAGCACCTTGCCTGCCGCGATGATGTGCTTGAAGACCTTGCCCACGGTCGGGCTGCTGAAGGCGTCCAAACGGGCACTCATGGTGATCTCCTTGGCCGTTGTCGATGCTTGCACTCTTATGACGGCACAGCTCGGCAGGATGTGACATGACCGCCTGGCCTGCGTCTCGCCTTGCGCGCCACAGCGGCGACCGCGATGCCGACGTTCATGTCCGCTACCAAGTGATTCCCCCTGGCTCCGAATATCCCGTTCGGTGGCATGGCGGGCACCACCTGAGTGAACCGTCGGCAGAGGATGCGCCACAAATAACCGAACGGGTGAGCGAATATCACGGCTTGCGTGACGCCAAGGCAAGCGCCTTCAGCGTTCCTCTGGTCGTAACGATCATCTCTCCAGCGCCAAGATCCCGGAGGGCACTGATCCTCTGCGCATGGGGTGATCTCTCCATGATCTGTCCGTCCGGCCGGAGGCGGAAGAGCGCGCCTTCACCAGCTACGACGAACCCGTCATCTACTCGCATCACACCGCTCACCAGCGGCTGTCCGACATCCACCCGCCACAGTGTCGATCCGGTGTCGGGGTCTGCGGCGAGGTAGCCCGCGCGCGACTCCCGCAACCACACAACGCCGCCGACGAACTTTGCATCCTCAGCAGCCAAGTCAACGTCATGGCGGATGAGCTGATCGAAAGCGCCTGATGACTGAAGGCGTATCAAGGACCGCGGGCCCAGGCGCGCGAGACAGCGATCAGGGCCGGCCGCAGTGAACACCGGGCGAAGCTCACAGTCAGCCAATGGCTCGGGCAATTGCCAGCGAGCCATCTCACTGCCGTCGCGTGGGTCGATCAGCCACGCCTGCGAACCATGGCCCATCAGCACACCGCCGCCCCACGACGCTGGAAGTGCCGTATGCACCGGCAACGGCGTCCGCCACAAAGGCCGGCCATCCCGGAGATCGAACGCGGCCAGGGGGGTGTAGCCGCGCCAGCCACCGACGAGAACAGTGTCTGTGGAAACGACGACATGCCCGGAGAGGCGAGGCAGCTCCACGTGCCACAACACTGCCCCCGTCCTGAGATCGAGGCAGGACAGCTGGTGGGGACTCTGCGGCAGAACCAGGCAACGGCCGTTGGCTACCACGAGGTCGCGCGGCCATGTGCCTATGGAGGCATCCCAGAGTACGGAGCCGCCTTCACGGTCCAAGCAGACGAGGCGGCTGTGACGCTCGTGCACGACGACGCGGTCTTCCGTCACAAGGAACGACGAAGCCGAACCCCTTTGATGGAGATCTCGCTCCCACAGCACCCCCCTGATCATCCGCCTAGTTGACCAGGCAAGTCCCCGTTGCAGCAAGCGCACCAATGCGGTCCTGAACTCCTATCCGTGACCCAGGAGGCATAGTTGCCGTCTTCGCTGTCGGCGGGGTCGAGAGTCTTGTGTACGACGCCGGCTGAGACGCCGACTCCGGCGATGGCGACTGATCCCGGGCCGGGCCGGGACCAAGCTGAGTGTGACCGGCCGCGTGCCCGGCCGTAATTCGCTTGTCCTGGCCCCGGGCCAACGTTGCACTGTGGCCAGACACCACGAGTCGTGGTGCCCGGCATTTCGAGGAGGCAGCGGCGGCGATGGCGATACGTTCCACGACCGATGAGGACCTTGACGTCTTCGTCGACACAGTCCATGCCGCGTTCGGGCGCTTCCCGGAAGCCCCGATCGAGGGCGGCGGGCTCTGGTGGTCGGCGCTCGAAATGGACCGCGGCCTGCTCGCCCTGACGGCGGACGGGCGGCCCGTCGGCACCGCCGCCGCGCACTCCTTCGAGCTCACCCTGCCCGGTGAGACCCTCGTCCCGGCCGCCGGGGTGACCGCCGTCGGCGTCCTGCCCTCGCATCGGCGCCAGGGCGTGCTCAGCGCGATGATGCGGCAGCAGCTCGCCGAGCTGCGGGCCCGCGGGGAGTTCCTCTCTGTTCAAGCACGTCCCGCCCGAGCACCCGCTGCGCTGGCAGTTCGCGGACTTCCGCGCCGGTGAGGTGAGTGGGGACACCGACTGGCTCTGGGTGCGGCTGCTGGATGTCCCGCGTGCTCTGACCGCGCGCGGCTGGTTCATGGACGGCGAGCTCGTCCTCGACGTCGAGGACCCGTTCCTCGGCGAGCACGGCCGCTACCTGCTGACCGTCCGGGACAGCAAGGCCGACTGCGTCCCGACGGACCGGGAGCCCGACCTGTCCCTGGACGTGCGCGACCTGGGCTCGGTCTACCTGGGCGGCACCGCCCCGAGCACACTTGTACGTGCCGGACACATCCGGGCCCACCGCCCGGGCGCGGCCACCCTCGCTGACGTCCTCTTCCGCGCCGAGCGCCCCCCGCACTGCCTGCACTGGTTCTGACCGCGCGCTCGCCGATCGTGCACAAGTCTCGTCAGCCGGACTAGCAGCACGGTGACGTCCTCGTTGCCCTCCACGCGTTCTGCGGGACCTGGTCGATGGTGCCCGAACCGGCGAACTGCGCTGTCGTGGCGGGCAATTCGTCAACTTTGAGGCCGAAGACACCTGCGCAGGACGCCGGCTATCCGTCCATGAAGCCCATCCGGGCTGACGGTCCCGAGCTCGGCCAACGCTGAGGTCGACATCTCCGAGGTGCTGAACTACGGCTGCAGCCGCTGCTGGTCCCCCTGGGGCGTACCGTGACAGGAAACGACCCCATTCCCCCTGGGGATGGTGTGGGTGCCGACGGAGGAGGGGGCCGTCTCGTCCCGCCCTGATGCGGACGATTGAGGGCCGCACCCGGGCGTGCAGAGACACCTCGCTCTCTGCGTGGTCCAGGAGCCCCGGGGGGCGCCCTCTTCGGGGCGGCCAGGCGGCTCCGAGGGATATCTCGCCTGGTGAGCTCGCCGTCGGCAACGGCACCCAGAAGCGAAGCGACGAGAAACAGACTCTCGATGACTCACGCCGACCGGCGCACTGAGCTGCACCTTTGCCCGGTCGCTACGTAGGGGCCCAAGAGACCGGAACGGCACGGCCTCGCCGGCACCACCATGCCGGTCCCAGCGGGCGTACCGTCGTGCCAGAGGAAGCCGAACCAGTCTGGGTGGCGATGAAGGACCAGGACGATGAAGGAACCGGGCAGTGAGCCAGACCGCCTGCGCGTACGCACCGGTGCTGAACCGTCCACCGAGGCAGAAGCGACGGACACCAGCGCGCGGACAGCTGAGCTGCGGGCCGCGCTCGACAGCATCCGCAGCATCCGTCACCTCACCAACCTTGGTGCCAATCCGGAGGCGCGCCCTGCCGAGTGGGAGCGGCGCCGGTTGCTGCGCACGGTAAGCCTGCTGCTGGAAGCCGAAGGCATACCCCCCTCAGCCGCCGGTGAGAGCGGCGATCCGGTGCGGACTGGCTACCGCACATGCGAAGGGGACCGGCTTGCAACGGTGTTGGTGTGCTGGGTGGGGCCGAGGGGGAGCGGCACGCGTTACCAGGATCAAGAGCACCTTCGGCGGTGCCAGGAAGTACTGCGCAGCTGGGGTTTCGAGGCGCTGGAGGTCCGTGGTCCCGGCGGCCGCCGCTACCTGGAGGTCGAGGCCAGTCGCGCTTGAAGGCGGCAACCTGGCGCGGACGTCTGTCGACCGCCGCGGCGTACGCCGGCTACCCGCCAGCCTGCGCCGACCTCGATCTGTTCTGCAGATCCGCCGGTCCCGTCAGTGGCCTGCCCGGCCCTCCTAGCCCTCGGCTTGGGTGGGTGGTGGTGACTTGTGCAGTTTCGTTGAGATCACGAAGCCCCGACTACATCAAGGCGCCGGCGCCACCCGTTGAGGCGGTGATGCACCGCTCGGTGTTGTTGCGCTCGGTGTTGTTGCGCTGCTGTTAGGTCTCGGGGTGAGGCACGTGGGTGGCTCTCCCAGGTGCGAGGCCGCTGGGAAGAGCGGGCGACGACCGATGAGTTTCTCCGTGATCCGCAGTCAGAGAACACGGTTGGTGCGCTGCAGCCGCGAGTGTGGTCCAATCGCGCACCGACTGGATCTGCTGAGAACCAGACACGAGACACCGAGGAAACTTAGATGCGCACTCTGATCAGCACCGCCTTCATATCGCTCGACGGTGTCGTGGAGGCCCCGGGCGGCGAGCCCGGTTACCGAAACTCGGGGTGGACCTTCAAGGAGGTCGAGTTCCTCCCCCAGGCATTCGACCTCAAGGGCCGGGAGCAGAAGGAAGCCACCGCGATGCTGATGGGCCGGACCAGCTACGAGGCGTTCAGCCCGGTGTGGCCCGGCATGGAGGACTTCGCCGATTACAAGGTGATGCCGAAGTACGTCGTCTCCACCACCCTTACCAAGGACGACCTGGTGTCGAACTGGGGCGAGACGACGCTTCTGCGCTCACTCGACGAGGTCGCCGCGCTGAAGGAGACGGAGGGCGGGCCGATCATCGTCCATGGCAGCGCCTCCCTGAACCAAGCCCTCTCGGATGCCGGCCTGATCGACCGTTACCACCTGATCGTCTTCCCGCTGCTGCTCGGTGCGGGCAAGCGGCTCTTCAGCGCCACGGACAAGGACACACAGAAGCTGAAGCTCGTCGAGCACGAGGTCTACGCCAACGGCCTGCAGAAGAACGTCTTCGACGTCGTCCACTGACACGGCTCCCGCACTTGCCCTCACCTGCTTCCTTTCCCCAACTGGCCGCCACTGCCTCTGTCTTGCCTATCAGCGCGCCGACAGGCAGGAGCGCCAAGCGGCGGAGGCGAGCTGGTGGACCACGCGGAGCAGCGGCTCGCGCATCGGGCGTCTTCCATGACGGCACGCCAGAGTTCTCGCGTGCCAGGACGCCTCCCTCGCGGCCCGATACTCGCTTGGACGGGCTCGGCTCGTCCCGGCCCGCGCCGGAAAGGAGTGCCGGGATACGCCCCGGTTCCGTAGCGGGACGTAGTACGGCCGGGGGTCGCACCCGCCAGGCTGGGCACGGCTGCCCGGCGCCTGGGCGGCCAGCGGGAGCGTTGGCCCTTGCCCACGGAGCATTGGCCCTTGCCCAGGGTGCGTAGCGCGGGCCAGTCATGTCGGAATGTTGCTGGGGCAGGTCTTCGATGTGTCCGGTGGAGCACCGGGGCACATGCACATTGCCGGCCCGGGTGGCACCGCACGGCATACGGCCGTCGGGCACCGGCTCGAACTACCCCTGGCAGCGCATCCACTCGAAGCCGACCCTGCACCCACCCGAATTCGTTGTTGGTGGCGCTGGAGTGCTGCAGGGGTCGGACGGTGCCGCGCACGGCAGTTCGTGGCGCCTGCGGCTGCAGTTCCTACCCGCTGACGGTTGCCGGGGGCGGGGTCCAGCGGTTTGCGGCCGGCACGGTGCTGCTGACACCGAAGTCCTTCTTGAGCTGTTCGGGGATGGCGTAGTGCATGACGCGGCCGCGGGTGAGGGAGCTGAGTTCGAAGAGGGTGGTGATGTGGCCGAGGCGGTCCAGGGCCCAGGCTCCGAAGGGGGATCTGTCCTCGATCGTCTCGAAGATACTGAGCAGCGCGGGCGCGGCTTTGACAGCGGTGTCCCAGGGGGTCCGGGGAACCTGGAGCCAGTCGGCGCAGGTGTCGCCGATGAGATAGCGGATAAGGGCGCCGACGAGGGGGTCGAAGAAGGTGCCGGGGACGACGTCTTCATAGAGGTCGATGAGCTGGCGGGTGAGCTGAGCGCCTTCCTCGGACGGCCCCATGTGCCGGGTCATGTACAGGTCGGAGAACTCGCGGGCGGCCTCGAGGTCCTTGGGCACCTGGTTCTGGTCGATGCCCAGCATGGCGCCGACGACCCGCCAGGCGTAGTAGTAGGCGTCGGCGCCTTCGGTGTTCATGTGGATGCCGAGTCGGTGCAGGGCGTCCAGGACCTGGAGGGAAAACATCATCTGCCCGCCGATCATGTCCTCCTGGCAGATCGGTGTACCCAGGCCGGCGGTGTCCCACTGGTTTTCGCGTGTGAGGTGGTGGCGGATGGAGGCGTGCAGCAGGCGGACCTTCTGGGCGGCGGGGAGGAAACGGCTGCCGGCCTCGAACGCGTCGGGCTGCATGAGGTAGACGGTGAATTGCCCGGTCTCCGCCATCCGTTTGGAGGGGTACTTCAGCGCATGGGTGGCCGACAGCAGTTTCGCGACGTGCGGCACGACGTAGCAGGCGGGCATGGAGGCGAAGGACAAGGCGGTGGAGATGTGCACGTTGTTGTCGATGAAGAACAGCCGGGCCCTCTCCATCTCGTCCCAGTCCACCCAGGCAGGGGGAGCGCTGGTCTCATGCAGGTACTCCCGGGCCACTCCCGGCAGGCCCTCGGGCAGTTCCTGGCCGGCGGTGGAGACGTAACGCATGAGGGAGTTGAATTTGCCCACCTCGCCGCGCTCGAACAGGGTTGCCACGGTCGCGTCGGCCAGCTCGTCACCGGCCCGCCGCAGCGCGTCCATGGATGCTTGGGTGTACGTCATCGGTGTCGCTCCCAGGGAGGCGGCGGTCAGTGGCGGCGGGCGGTGGCGAACGTCGCCAGGCCGGACAGGGCACGGCGTGCTTCGGCGGTCAGGTCAGCGTCGGCCAGAACCTCGTGTGCTTCACGCAGTCGGGCGGCGATCATGTCTTCGACGCGCGCGACGGCTCCGGTGCGGTGAGCGATCGCCCGTACCCGCTCCACCTGCTGCTCGCTCGGTTTTCCGTGTCCCAGCAGATGGTGCAGTTCACGGCGCTCTCCCGGGGCGGCGGACTGCATGGCGTGGGCCATCAGGGCGGTGGGGCGGTTGCCGGCCAGGTCGTCGGCTGGGTTCTTTCCGGTGCGTGCCGGGTCGCCGAACAGGCCCATGAGGTCGTCGCGCAGTTGGAATGCCTCGCCCAGCGGCAGGCCATAGCTGCTGTAGGCCTCAAGCAGCCCCGGTGGTGCGCCGGCCAGGAGGGCGCCGATATGCAGGGGGTGTTCGACGGTGTACTTGGCGGTCTTGTAGCGGATCACCTTCACTGAGGCCTCCGGGTCCGGCTCGGCGCCGGTGCGCAGGATCTCCAGGCATTCCCCCGCCACCAGTTCACGGGCCAGCACTCCCCACACGGGCCGGGCCCTGCTCAGGTAGGCGCTGGGCAGGCCGCAGGTGGTGAACAGCTGGCCGGCCATCGATATCAGCAGGTTCCCCGTCAGCAGGGCCAGAGCCCGGGCACTGGGCTTGCGCCGGGCAGGGCGGGTGAACACGTCGCGCAGGGCGATGTGCGCGGTGGGTCGGCCGTGGCGGGTACGGCTGCGGTCGATCAGGTCGTCGTGGACGACGGCTGCCGCGTGCACCAGCTCGATTGCGCCGGCGGCGCGTACCAGCGCCTCGCTGTCGGGTTGGCCCGCCCCGCGCCAGCCCCAGTAACAAAACGCCGCCCGGAACCGTTTGCCGTGCTCCGTCGCCACGCGCAGCTGATCGGCGACCGGCGCCAAGGAAGTGTCGATGTCCTCCAGCGCCTGCGCTTCGGCGGTAACGAACTCGTCGAGGACTTGATCGATGCGGCTTTTCAGCACGGCGTGCTCATCCAGTTCAGTCACTGCCGCTCTCCGCCTGGCCGCGAGCGGTGACAGTGTGCGCGAGCACCTCCAGGTGAGCCGGCGGCGCGGCCGCATACCGGTCCAGGAGCAGACGGCCGCGCGCCGTGGCCTCCTCCTGTCCCTCAGCCAGCAGATCCCCGAGGTCAGCTCGGCGCAGCAGGCCGTTTACTCCGCTCAGCGCGCTGCTCAGCCCCGACACGGCCAGGTCGGCAAGGCCGGTTACCAGAGCCACAGCATCCCCGGTCAGGCCCGGCCCGCGGCCATCGTGATGTGTCACAGCGTGTCCCCTCTGCAGGGCAATGCCCGCCCCGACTCCGGCCGGTTGGCGCGGAGCAGTTCAGGCGGCGTTCGGCAGAATGCGATTCGAGTGTGACCGTCGAGCAACAGCCGTGTGGCTCTTATGCACTATCGAGTGATCTTTCGGAAAGATCCTAAAACCCGGTATGGGGTTGGCCGGCAGCGTCGCCTGCAGTGCCCTCGACGCCGGCCCGTGTCCGGGAACAGCCGACGCGGGCCGGGGAGCCTAAGACGCTGTTTCTCTCGGTGAGTCCGCGGTGGCTGATGAGGGTGGCTGCTGTGCCGACGAAGGCAAGGAAGTGCTCGGGCTTGCGTTCGTAGTGGCGGTGCGGGCGGCGGCGGCCGGTGAGCCAGGGGACTGTCTTCTCGACGACCCAGCGGTCGCGGCCCAGCTGTGTCGAGGACGCGATGCCTTTGCGGGCGATCCGGTGACGGCTCCCACTCTTGCGGAGCCAGCGGCGCAGGTGGTCGTAGTCGTAGCTCTTGTCGGCATGGAGCTTGGCCGGGCGTCGGAGGCGCGGTCCGCGTCGGGAGCGGAGGGGCGGGACCCCGCGCACGAGTGGTTCCAGCCGAGGCTGTCGTGCATGTTGGCGCCGGAGATGCCCAGCGGCAGCGGTAGACCGCTCCGGTCCGTGACCAGGTGGATTTTCGATCCCGGCTTGCCACGGTCGGTCGCCTCTCAGTGGCCGTCGCGGACCCAGACGCGTTCGCCTTGCAAGCGAACCCATGGGCTACGTTGAATGCGTTCACATCCAGGGGCTTGGGTCGTGGGGTGGATGGCAGTGCAGCAGGGAGACGCCCAGAGGCTGGGGCCCGTGCTGGACCGGATGGGGTGGTGCGTGCTCATGTACGTGCTCATCCACACCGCAGCCTGGGTGGCTATCTCGCAGACGGATCGGCAGGAAGACAAGTTCCTGGAGAGCATGATGCTGGGGCTGGACGTGCTGCCGATCATCGGCATTCCCACCCTGCTCACCACGCGGACCCCCCGCCCAGGCCCGACGTCTGATCCCGCCGCTTCCGGTATTTGCTGGCTGGGCGCGCCCGGCGCTGTGGGGTGGCACTCTTCCCGGGCGCCAGATGCGCCTCTCTACTCCACGTCCGAAGGAACGCTCGCGTCATCCTGGAGGCCGGTCGGCTCTCCCGGATGACCCTCTGTCACGTCAACTGCCACGTCGGTCCCGTCGGTGGAGAGGGCTTCGAGGAGGCCGCCGAGCGGGCGGGCAGGGCGCGATCGTGGCGCGACTGGAGGAGTACGTGCCGGATTGAGGCGGTCCGGCCCGGGGGCACACAAGACTCAATTCGCGCCCCGGCCCAGGGGGTCGGGACCGGCTCGTATTCCTGCGGGTTCCCGTTTGACGGCCCTATTCGTAGGATTTCTGCTTTTCTCAGGCTTTCGTCTGCATCGTGCAAAACCATGGGCGTTGACGGGATGAAGAGAGCGTCACAGGTGCATGGTCCTTCCTGCCCGGCCATAGGCGGGGCAGCCAACATCACCGCAATGCAGGAAGGCATGATCCTCAATGATTGACGGGTTCAAGCGCGCCATCGCTCTCGGCGCCGCCAGCGTGGCCCTCTTCGGAGGTGCGGCCCTCTCCTCGGTGGGAGTCGCCTCGGCCACGCCGTCGCACCACGGCGACCATTCCCCCACGAGGCACGTCGACAGGGGCCGGTGTCACATGGTTCATGGACACTGGGTCCGCGTCTGGCACCCGGCCTGGCGGGACCGGCACGGCCACCGCCACCCGGGCCACTGGACCCGGACCTGGCACCGGAGCCACCTGGTGTGCCACAGACACTGATCACGCAGATCCCAGCAGTTGCCGGGGCCCCGAGCCGATCGTCGGCTCGGGGCCCTCTACGCGGCCTGCCGCGCGGCGGTCACGTCCGCTTCTTCGCCCAGATGGTCACCAAGCGAGCGCCAGGGCGAACGGCTACCCGAATGACTCCACGCCGTCCGCCAGGAAGACTTGCGGTCTCCGTCACCATCCGCGGGGCCCGCTGTGCCGTTGAGTGCACCGTGCGGCATGCCGGTCTCGGCACCGTGGTGACCATTGAGGAGGCGTGCGGCGGGTGCTGCGGCCGGCGGCAGCCGAATGCCACCCCCGCGCCATCCTCTTCGTGCCGGGGACGGTTGGCTGGGTACGCGAGAACGCGAGTCGTTTGCCGACGACCTCGGGAGTCATTTCGCGGGTTGTGCCCATCATCCATGCCGATGAGTTCGGCAGCCACCATGGCCTTCGCCGCGGGCCGATTGCGACTGTTGCTCAGGGGGCAGGGCGCGCCGTCGATGACCTTGCCGGGGTGCAGAGGGTCGTGGGGTCGAGGGCGTTCTTCCGGGTGTGGTGCCTGGCCATGATGGCGGGGGAAGCGTTCGGCGTGCCGGCCGTGCCGCTCGAGCAGGCCAGGCCGCGTTCGCCGACGGCGATGGTGCCGCCAAGCCGGCCGGACCGTATTTGATCTTCGAGTCTTACGCGGTGGTGCTCTGCGTGTTCTCGTGGCAGTGCGGTCTGCGGTGCGCGACCATACGGACGCTGGCCCAGGCTCGATCATCGGCGTCGTGCATGAGGGAAGTTTCTCGCTGGCCGCTGGCCCGCATCGACTGCCGCCGGTCTGGTCAGGCGTTTCCAGCCGGAGGGCGCCATGGCGCGCTACGAGCGCGGGCCCGCAGTGCTCGACACCAGCAAAGCAACCGAGGGCAAGAGCAAGCAGCCAGCAGAAACACCGAGACAGGAAGAAGGACGGACGTGTCCGGCAGCGAAAGCGAGAACCCAGTAATCCCCTCCCCGGCCCCCACGTCGACTCGGCCCCGGTCGAACCGGGACTGGTGGCCGAATCAGCTGGACCTTCAGATTCTCCACCAGCACTCATCCCGGTCCAATCCGATGGACGAGGACTTCACCTACGCGGAAGAGTTCGCGACCCTCGATCTCGATGCGCTGAAGCAGGACGTCTTTGAGGTGATGACGACATCTCAGGAATGGTGGCCTGCCGACTACGGGCACTACGGGCCGCTCTTCATCCGGATGAGTTGGCATGCCGCGGGAACGTACCGCATCGCCGATGGCCGGGGCGGTGGCGGCGCCGGCGCGCAGCGCTTTGCCCCTCTCAACAGTTGGCCGGACAACGCGAGCCTCGACAAGGCACGCCGTTTGCTCTGGCCGGTCAAGCAGAAGTACGGCCGGAAAATCTCCTGGGCCGATCTTCTGGTCTTCGCCGGCAACTGTGCCATGGAATCGATGGGGTTCAAGACGTTCGGATTTGGCTTCGGGCGAGAGGACATCTGGGAACCCGAGGAAATCTTCTGGGGGCCCGAGGACACCTGGCTCGGAGACGAGCGCTACAGCGGCGACAGGGATCTCGCCACCCCTTTCGGTGCCGTGCAGATGGGGCTGATCTACGTCAATCCGGAGGGGCCCAATGGCAACCCGGATCCGATGGCTGCGGCCAGGGACATCCGCGAGACCTTCGGTCGGATGGCGATGAATGACGAGGAGACGGTTGCGCTCATCGTCGGCGGCCACACGTTCGGGAAGTGCCATGGCGCGGTCGATCCCTCGTACATCGGCCCGGAACCCGAGGCGGGCCCCCTCGAGCAGCAGGGCCTCGGCTGGCGGAACACCCACGGCAGCGGCAAGGGCGCCGACGCGCTCACCAGTGGCCTCGAGGGCGCATGGACCTCGAAGCCGACGACGTGGGACCACGGGTACCTGGACAACCTGTTCCGGTACGACTGGGAGCTGACGACGAGTCCGGCCGGCGCGAAGCAGTGGACTCCCACGGACCCGTCGGCCAAGGACACCGTGCCCGACGCTCATGATCCGTCGAAGAGGCACGCTCCCATGATGCTGACGACGGACCTCGCGCTGAAGCTGGATCCGGTCTATGCGCCGATCACGAAGAGCTTCCACGAGAACCCGGACAAGCTCGCGGTGGCGTTCGCCAAGGCGTGGTACAAGCTGCTGCACCGCGACATGGGACCCCTCTCGCGCTACCTCGGCCCGTGGATCGCCGAGCCGCAGCTGTGGCAGGACCCCGTACCTGAGGTCGATCACGAACTGGTTGCGGACGAGGACATCGCCGCCCTCAAGGGCAGGATCCTCGCCTCGGGGCTGTCCGTCTCCCAGCTGGTCACCACCGCTTGGGCGTCGGCGGCAAGCTTCCGTGGCACCGACAAACGTGGCGGGGCCAACGGGGCCCGGATTCGCCTCGCGCCGCAAAGGGACTGGGAGGTCAACGACCTGCCCGAGGTGGCCGAGGTGTTGCAGACCCTCGAACAGATCCGGCAGGACTTCAACGGCTCACAGACCGGCGGAAGGAAGGTGTCCCTCGCCGACCTGATCGTCCTGGGCGGTTGCGCGGCCGTCGAGCGGGCTGCGAAGAACGCCGGGCACGACATCACCGTCCCGTTCGCACCGGGGCGCACGGACGCCTCGCAGGAGCAGACCGACGTCGAGTCGTTCGCCGTGCTCGAACCCAGGGCGGACGGGTTCCGTAACTACCTCCGGGCGGGAGAGAAGCTGTCACCGGAGACGCTCCTGCTGGACCGCGCCACCCTGTTGACGCTCACCGCTCCCGAGATGGCGGTACTGCTCGGCGGGATGCGCGCCTTGAACACCGGCTTCGCGGGGTCCATGCACGGCGTCTTCACGGACCGGCCGGAGACACTGACCAACGACTTCTTCGCCAACCTGCTCGACATGGGCACGGAGTGGAAGGCGTCGGCCTCATCTGAGGACGTATTCGAAGGCCGGGATCGCGCCACGGGCGAGGCCAAGTGGACCGCCACCGCCGTCGACCTCATCTTCGGTTCGCATTCTCAGCTCCGAGCCGTCTCGGAGGTCTACGCGTCCGCGGACGCGGGAGAGAAGTTCGTGCGCGACTTCGTGGCAGCGTGGGACAAGGTGATGAACCTCGATCGGTTCGATCTGGCCTGAGCCCGATGTCCGGGTCGGCCACTCATCGGCCGACCCGGGACATCCGCGGGATCAGGTCAGCATTGCCGTTCGCCTCGACGACGAGCTGCCCGTGCCGGGACGTGCGGTCAGTGCCCGCACTGGTTCGATCGCGCGTATCTTCACCGAAGCCGCCACGACCACCGTGCAGGCGACCGTCAGGCGCGGCTCGCGTCCCTCGGCGAGGGCGCGCATCATCGTCACCGCCTGGTCGTGCCGGGTCACCGGATCGCGGGCGACGGGCAGCAGGCGGGCTCCGGCCGGGCTGATGTGCAGCCTTCCGCGGTGTCGTACGAAGAGCTCGGAACCCAGGGACGTCTCGAGCTGACGGATCTGCCGGGACAGCGAGGGCTGGGCGACGTGCAGGGCTCGCGACGCCGCCGAGATGGACCCGGTGTCGACCACCGTGAGGAAGTAGCGGATCGTGCGGATCTCCATCCCGTCCGCCTACCAGCTCACCTCACCGGAGCTTGCGCCTACTCGACTGCTGAGTCCGGTGCCGTTCGCCGTCAGGACTCGGTGGGGAGGCCGAGAAAATCAGCGCTGACCTGCGTACTCCAGCCCCCATTCCTGGAGCCAGCAGCCCACCATTCCTGGAGCCAGCAGCCCACCATTCCTGGATCCAGAAGCCCGCGCAGTCCCACCTCCGCCACCGCAGGTCCACCCGGGATAGCCGCCTCGCCACCCGGCGACGCCGCCTCCGACTCCTCGGCCCATCCCACCAGTGGCCGAAGAGGGAAACCGATCGGCTCAGGACTCCCCGAGGCAGTTGTCGTCCACGGTGGGGACCACCATGACGGGGCAGGCGGCCGTATGGAGGGCCTCGGCGCTCACGGAGCCGAGCATCAGCCTGCGCAGCCCGGTGCGGCCGTGGGAGCCGACCACGAGCAAGGAGGCGCGTCGTGAGGCCTCCGCCAGAATGGTCGACGGGCGCACCCGCTCCACGCGGGTAAGTACTTCGACGCCGGGGTAGCGTTCGGTGCGCCGGGTCGCCTCGGCGTTCAGGATCTGCCGAGCCGCGTCGTCGAGAGCCTTGAAGTCCGGCGCGGCCATCCCCGGCCCGACCGGCATCTCGCTGAGGTGCAAGTTCGCATGCACCATCTCCAGGCGGGCCCCGCGGAGTGCGGCCTCCGCGAAGGCCGCGTCCACGGCCTCCTCGGAAACGTCGTTGATGTCCACCCCGACGACGACCCTGGCCTCCGGCCTCTCAGCCGTTTCTCCCGGCCGAACGATGACGACCGGGCACGCGGCGTGCGTGGCCACCTGCCAACTGACAGAGCCCAGCGGCAGCCGAGCAAATCCGCCGGTGCCGCGGTGCCCCAGGACCAGGGTTGCCGCCTCGGCGGAGCGTGCAAGGAGTTCTTCGGCGGCCCGGCCGGGGGTCGTCTGCGCTGTCACCGCCACGTTCGGGAACTCCGAGTGGACCCATGCCGCGAGCGGTTCCACGACGGCCGCGTCCTGTGCCTTCGCACGTGTCCGCCCGCTGGATTCGCCCGACGCTCCCTCAGAGGGCGACCCCCCGAAGACGTGAAGAAGGTGCAGTGGGTTGCCGTGCAGCTCTGCTTGTCGTGCCGCGTGCCGCACCACGCCGCGCACCGCGTCGCTCTCCTCCTCAACCCCCACCAAAACGGGGCGGCTTGATGTTTTGGACCCAGACATCAAGTGAGCTCCTCACCTCATGGGTTACGGCAGCAGGTCCGCCTCTTGGCCACCTGGCCCAGCCGCGTACCCGTGCCTGCCGGCTCTAAGCACCTTGCGTAGCGCTCCGTCCGCCCTCGACCCGGACACGGCGAGCGGACACCGCTACAAGTGGTGGGGGCAGCGGCACCGCAGCGGCGGCCGACGGTTCTGGAACATGGCGGGCAACTAGGCAGAGCAGCGAGGTCCGCTCACCGACCTGTTCTTCGTCTGCCGGCGGTGCAGCGCTGATTATGGCGCTGACCTGCTGAAAGGCTTGCTGTGACGCCGGCGCCAGAGCGTGGCCCTGGTCCGGATCTTGACGCCGGCTACCTGAAGGCTGGAGTAGGCCATCGCAACGGCCGAGGGACAGCCATCAGGCCGTTGGCGCAGACGGCGTGGCGGCCCGGTTGGATCGAGGCGGCCTCCACCAACATGGCCATGCGTACCAGGCCTGATGGCCCGGCTTGCTTCGCCGTTCGGACCGCGCCGATCGAGTTTCCGCTTCTTGGGGCTGCGTGACCACGGGCGTCCTGGCAATGTGGTCCGTGAGGGATCCAGAGGGAGGACGGTGATGAGCAATACTCTCCACCTCCGCGTCGGCCGCCGAGGCGTGCCGGTCAGCCGGCCCGGCAAGGCGCTGTTTCCCTCCCGCGACATCACCCTGGGGATTTGGCCGAGTACTACCGGCAGCTTGACCATCGATGTGATCGCCCGGCGCCTGCGGCCGCCCTGGGGGGTGTACTGCGGACCGCTGCTCGGTCCGGGCCGCATGCCGGCGGCTGAAGGACGTCGGGTGACGCCGCGCCCCCACTCCGGCCGGGCGCGCCACGCCCCCGCGCCGGGTAGAGCCACGGGGGAATGATGCCCGAGCTGCCGGATGTCGAGGGATTCCGTCGGGCGCTGAGCGCCTGCGGCCGGCGGTATGTCTCGGACATCGAGGTGCGTGACGCGGGGGTGCTGCGGGGGGTCACCGTGAAACGGCTCCGGAAGGAAGGCGAGGGCAGGCGGCTCGGGAGGGCCTGGCGGCACGGGAAGTGGTTGTTCGCGCCCCTGGACGGTGGTCCCACCCTCGTCTTCCACTTCGGCATGACGGGATCACTGTGGTGCTGCTCCCGCGACGAGCCGTTCGCCGCGCATGACCGTCTCGTGCTGAATCTCGACGGCGCCCGTAGCCTGCGCTTCCGCGATCAACGCAAGCTCCAGGGAGTGCAGTTGGTCGACGAGGCGGGCGTCGGCCGGATACTGGACCGGCTGGGGCCCGACGCCTTGACCGTGGACCGGGGGGAGTTGGCTGACCTGCTGTCCGGGCGGCGTGGTGCCGTCAAGAGTGCGCTGATGGACCAGTCCGTGATCGCGGGACTCGGAAATCTTCTGTGTGACGAGATCCTATGGAGGGCCTGCGTCGCTCCCCGGACGCCGGCGCGGGACCTCAGCGGGACGGCGTACCGGCGCCTCCACACGGAGATGGGCCGGGTGCTCCGCAGCTCCGTGCGCGCCGGATGCGTGCCGCCGCGGCGTTCCTGGCTCACGGGGCGCAGGGACGACAGAGAGCCGCTGTGCCCCCGCTGCAACCGGCCGCTGTGCTCCAGTCGAATCGCCGGACGCCGCACCGTCTGGTGTCCACGATGCCAGCCCTGAACGGCTTTCCTGTGAGCCGGGCCGGGCGTGCGGCCCGTGCAGATCTCGATGCCGCAGCCTGGGCCTTTGCGAGGCGAAGTCCCGGGCGCCTGCGACCAGTTACCACCTCACGTTGGCGACTGAAGGGGGGCGTTCGGAGTTCACCAGTCGCCCCGCAAGCGCCAACCTGAACGTAGCCGTCGGCCGAACGATGCCCCGGGGATCCGCATCGACCCCGAAATGTAACGCACAGCAGGCTTACGAGCGTTCCGACCAGTCGGTATCGTGCGCCGGCGGAGCACTCCTCCCAGTTCCGCTCCACGGATCCGAGCCGTAGGGGAAGGCCAGGCGATGACATACGCGGACGACAACCGGTACCCGCCACCACCAGCAACGGGATCGCCGCTGCCGCACACCGAGCCCCAGTTGTACGGATACGAAGCCTTTCCCCACGACTCGTACGGGCAAGCTCCTCGGCGCGAGCCGTCCGTGCACGAGACTCCTCGGCGCAGTGCCGACCTCGCCGCCCTCCGCTCGGCCTACCGCTTACTCCGTCGGGTCTCCACGCTCACCGCGCTCGGCTCCTTCGTCGCGTACGTGGTGCTGTCCTGCTATGCGCCGGGCCTGATGGGGTCCAAGATCGCCGGGGAGCTGAGCCTGGGCATGGTCCTGGGGGTCCTCCAGCTCGTCGTCACCTTCGCGGCGGTCCTCTGGTACGGCCGCAGCGCACAACGCTCCGTGGACCCGTTGGCGCGGGTGGTCAGGCAGCGGGCCGCTAGGGAAGCCGGAGTGACGAGATGAACGACTTCAGCGCCGGGTCGCAGGCCGCCGTCCTGCCCCTGTTCTCCGCCCTGGTCGCTCTCACGTTGCTGATCTGCGTGATGGCGGGACCGGATCGCGACGACCTGACGAACTTCTATACCGGCTACCTCTCGCTCACGCCGCTCAAGAACGGCCTGGCGATCGCGGGCGACTACATTTCCGCTGCCACGGTGCTGAGCACCACAGGCATCATCGCCCTCGCGGGATACGACGGCTACGTGCTGGCGGTCAGCACCACCATGTCGCTGGTGCTGCTGATGTTCCTGCTGGCCGAACCCCTGCGCAGCGTCGGCGAGTTCACCATGGGCGACGTCCTGGCCCGCAACATGCCCGGGCGGGCCGTCCGTGTCGCCTCCTGCGTGGTGACGCTTTCGGCGACCCTTCCCTTCCTGGTCGTTCAACTCTCCGGGGCCGGGTCGCTGCTCACCTTCATCCTGGGCATGCCGCACCTGGCGGGCGCCAGGACGGTATGCATCGTCCTCGTCGGCAGCCTGATGATCATTTATGCGGCGATCGGCGGCATGAGGGGCACCGCGATCATCCAGATGATCAAGATCGTGCTCCTGCTGCTCACCAGCATCGCCGTCGCCGCCCTGGTCCTGAACCGCTTCGACTGGAGCTCCAGCGAGCTGCTCCGCGCCGCCCGGCACGGCAGCGGAGCGGGCCCCGCTTTCCTCCAGCAGGGTCTGCAACTGGGCACCTCGGCCGGTGGCCGGCTGGACTTCATCAGTCTCCAAATCACCGTGGTCCTTGGCGTGGCCTGCCTGCCGCACGTCACGATGCGCCTGTACTCCGCGCGGGATGTGCCGGCCGTGCGTCGCTCCATGTCGTGGGCGGTCGGCACGGTCACCACGTTCTGTCTGCTCGTCATCATCATGGGCACGGGCGCCGCGGCGCTGGTGGGATCGCAACACATCACCGCGGCCGACCCGCAGGGCAGGACGTCGGTGCTCATGTTGTCGCGGGCGCTCGGCGGCGACGCCGCCTCGCCGGGCGCGACGATTCTCTACTCGGCGGTGGCGGGCATGGTGTTCATCACCCTCCTGTCGTCGGTCGCGGGGATGACCCTGGCCGCGGCCTCGTCGCTCGCCCACGACCTGTTCGCCCATGTGGCGCGGCGGGGACAGGCCGAGCCGCGTACGGAGATGACGGTGGCGGTGTGGACGAGTGTGGTCGTGGGAACCGTTGCCATGGGGCTCTCCATCCTGGTCCAGGAGTGGGACATCGGCGTGCTGACCACTCTGGCAATCTGCATAGGGGCATCGGCGGTGGCACCCGCGCTCACCTACTCCCTGTTCTGGCGACGATTCACACGCACCGGCCTGCTCGCCGCCCTCTACGGCGGCACGGCCTGCGCGCTGCTGCTGATGGTCTTTTCGAAGGCCGTTTCCGGCACGCCGTCCGCCGTCTTCCCGGACGCCGACTTCGCCCTGTTCCCCATGCGCTCCACCGGCCTGGTGTCCGTACCGTTCGGTTACCTGGCGGGCTGGCTGGGCAGCCGTCTGGACCACCGGCGCCGCGCCGCTGACAGCCGCGAGACCCGGCGGCTGTACGAGGAGAGCGAGGCACGGCTGCTCGCCTCAGCCGAATGACCACGGGCGTGTTGGCGTCTTGGTTCTGTCTCCTTGGTCAGCGCCGGGTCCGGATGAGGAGGGCGGCGAGGTGGAGTGCGGAGTGCGGCCTGGTACGGGATGGCGGGTTTGTCGTGTCGCATGGCCAGGCGGGAGGCGCGGGCCTCGGCCCGAGCCTCCGCTCTTCCGTTGGCGCCGAGCGCCTCGAGGGAGTGCACTTGAGTGTGCAGGAGGTGAGATCGATGGTCACAGGGGCAGCACCGGAAGCAGGAGACGATTACGACGCCACTCCCTTTCTGCCGCGACGGGGTGGCCTCCCGGCGCATCGGCGTGCTGCGGCGCGCTGTCAGGGCTGCCCGCTGTTCGAGCGCGCATCCGGGACGGTCTTCGGGGCGGGCGCATCCTCTGCGCGGATCATGTTCGTCGGCGAGCAGCCGGGAGATCAGGAGGACCGGGCGGGTGAGCCGTTCGTGGGGCCCGCCGGGCGCCTGCTCCGGACTGCGCTGGGCGAGGTGGGAATCGCCGAGGATCATGCGTACTTCACCAATGTGGTCAAGCATTTCAAGTTCGAGGTGGCGGAGCGGGGGAAGCGACGGATTCACAAGCCGCCGAGTCTGCGGGAGATGCGGGCCTGCCGCCCTTGGCTGAGTGCCGAGTTGCGTCTCGTGCACCCTGAGGTCGTGGTGGCCCTCGGTGCGACTGCGGGCAAGGCATTGCTCGGCTCGTCGTTCCGGGTCACAAAGGACCGGGGTGCTCTCCTTCCGCTGCCCCAAGAGGAGCAAGGCACGGCCGGGGGAGCCGGTAAAGAACCGGGGCTGGTTGTCGCCACTGTTCATCCTTCGGCGATCCTTCGGTCCGATGAGCGCGAAGCGGCATACGCGGGGCTCGTGTCAGATCTCCGGGTGGCTGCCGGCGCGCTGGACTGAGACGGGAGCGGACCGCCTTTCACGTACAGGGCGTAGGAGCGCGGCGGGCAGGCCGTGGTCCCGGGCCCTCGATCCCCTTCCCTTTCCTGGTGCCTCCTTCCTACGGCAGGCGGCGGGGGCACGCGTCAGTCGGCGGAGAGGGCGGCGAGGAGGCCCCCGACCTGGGGGGCGGGCAGCGCGCGGGCGACATCGGCAAGGGCGACCATGCCAACGAGCCGGTTGCCGTCGACGACTGGCAGGCGGCGGACCTTGTAGCGAGCCATGGTCGCGAAGATTTCGTCCGCACTGTCGTCGGCGCCGATGGTGACGGCTTCACCCTGCGCGAGGTCACTGGCGCAAGTCTGCTGTGGGTCCCGGCCCTGGCCCAGAACCTTGATCACGATGTCGCGGTCCGTCAGAACACCTTGGAGGGTGTTGTCCGTGCCGCATATCGGGAGGGCTCCGACGCCGAGCTCGGTCATCTTGCGGGCGGCGTCGAGGGCACTGTCCTCTGTCCCGATGAATTCGGCTCCGGAGGTCATGATGTCGCGTGCCGCTGGCATCTCTCCCACCTTTCCTGAGCGTTGCCTCGATCAGCTGGTGACGGGGTGGCCGCGGTTCGTGGCCTGTTCGCGCACGCGGTCGACCAGCCCCACCCCGGGGGCCAGGATCTCGTTCAGGGGCGCGATGCCGGGCGCCCGGGGGTGACCGCGGGGGAGAGTGGCGTTCTTCGCCGTGCGGGCCTTCTGCCCGAGCTGTGCCAGGACGAAGGGAGGGGCGCCGTCGCGCAACTGGGGGAAGAGATGGCGCTCTTCGTCCTCCACGTGCGCTCTGACCTCGGTGCGCAGTTCTCGTACGAGCCGGTCCAGGTCACGGTCTTCAGCGTCGCGCCCTTCGAGGTCTTTGAGCCGTTCTTCGATGCTGCTGTGTTCGGCGATCTCGTAGTCCGCCCGGGGGGCGCCGTTCTCCAGGTGTTCGCGCACGGCGGGGTAGAGATGCATCTCCTCGGCGACCGCGTGGCGGACCAGTTCGATGGTCAGAGCCTCCAGCAGCAGCTTGCGCTCGATGCATCCGGGCGGCCGCTCATCGAACTGCTCGAAGAGCCCGTCGATCTCCCGGTGGTCGGCGATCAGCTCCTCGATGAGGTCGGCCTCGTGCTCCATGATCTGCCTGCCTTTCCGGGGCGCTGCGGCTGCCGTTCCCGGGCGCGCCGGCGCAATGGCTTCGCCCCGGCAGCCGGCTCGTCCCGACGCGTATCCGGGGTCGCGGCAATCCGGCTCCGGCCGGTCATCCGGTCTCCACACGGGGCCGGGGAACGGTATGAGGTCCGCGACAGCTACCGCTCCGCAGGGCGGGCCCTCCCATCCAGCGTCGCACGCCTGCCCCGCCGCGGCCCCTTCTGCTGAATCGCGGGCCACGGCGGCATCGGGAGCAGCGGTCACGCACCGGACGAAGGGCCCGCGCCGCCCCTCGATAACGACGAGGCGGCAGCCCGTGGAGCCGGGGGCCGCGTCACCTCGAACCAGTGGCAGTACTAGACGCGGTCTGCGTCGAGCTGGTCGCTTTGCAGATGTCGTACGAGCGCGGCGCGGTGCAGGTCGGCGACGGGGCCGAGGAGGTCCGGATGGCGCAGCAGCGCCGCCGCCCGGCGATCGCCGTCGTCGGGCCGGGTCAGCCGGCGGAAGTCGAGGCTCACCCCGGCGGCATGCTCACCCCTCGTGACGGCGGCCACCGCGTCGTCGGCGAGCTCGGGCACGGTGAGCAGACACGCGGCCCAGCTCGCCACGACCTCGTCGACCCAGGTGCGCCATGGCTCCCCGGATGTCTCGGGCCCGGACGTGTCGGCCCCGGTGACCCAGTCCAGTCGGGTCGCACCGCCAGGGCCGACGAGAGCGACTACGGCGGCGTCTGCCGCCGTGGGGTAACGCAGCCACGCGGCGGCCGTGGCTGCCTGGCGGGCCTGGGCCTCGGCAAGGGCAACATCGAGGGCGCCGCCGGTGACGGGGTAGGAGCGCAGCAGCCACTGCGCGGTGGAGGCTATGACTGGCGAGATATCGGCGGACAACGGCAGGGCGTCCCTTCTCTGGCGCCCCAGGGTAACCGCGGGTCGCGGATCGGCACGGACAGTCACATCCGTGACCCCGGGCGCCCGGAAGCCTAGACGCACGGGCTACCGGGCGAAATGACGCAGCTCACGCAGAATGCTGCGAGATGCGTGTCCGGCCCTCCCCGCGTCTCCGGCCCTCCCCGTGTCTCCCCCCTCCCCGTGTCTCCCCCCTCCCCGTGTCTCCGTCCCGGGCCCGGCTCGCCTCCGGTCACGCGGCGCGCCCCGACGTGCCGCAGCACGGGTGAGAGCGCGGCACCAACCAGGAGAAGGGTCGCTTTTCCCCCGTTACCGATCGCTGTGTACGGGAACACGTGTGAACGCCCGCCGCACCGCTGCGCGGGCTTCCGAACCACCGATCCAGGAGGCGCACATGACGCACGGCGGCAACATCATCGACGAACTGACCACTGACCACCGCGAGGTCGAGGACCTCTTCGGGCGGATCGAGGCCTCGCCCAGCGGTGCCCCGGATCGTAAGCGCCTCATCGATGAGGTCACCATTGAGCTCGTACGGCACTCCGTCGCGGAGGAGCAGTACCTCTATCCGGCGGTGCGCGAGCATGTGGCCGACGGCGACGCCATGGCCGACAAGGAGCTCAAGGACCACGCCGAAGTGGAGAAGATCCTCAAGAAGCTCGAAGGCTGCTCCGCCGAGGACCCCCAGCTTGATCGGCTGTTCATGGCGCTCAAGGACTCGGTCACCCGCCACGTGCAGGACGAGGAGGCCAACCTCTTCCCTCAGCTGCGCATGGCCTGCTCCGCGGAGGCCCTGGACACCCTCGGTGAGAAGGTCCGTACGGCGAAGAAGATGGCTCCCACTCGTCCGCACCCCTCCGCCCCTGTCACACCGCCGGCGAACAAGATCCTTGCGCCGGGGGCCGGGCTAGTGGACCGGGCCCGGGACTTCATCACCGGCCGTGGAAAGTCCTGAGCGGCCGCCGACTCGACGAACCGCGGGACGCCTGATCGCCCGGCCGGCCGCTCCTGATAGCGGCTCGCCGGGCACCGCGGCAGGAGGGCACCGGGCCGCGAAGATCTCCCCATGCCACTGCCCCTCGGCGCACATGTGCGTCACCCGCACCGCCGCGCGGTGGGCCGGAGGCGGTCGCCGGTGAAGAAGATGAGCATGCCCAGCGTCGAGGCGCTACCCGAGGGCCCTTCGCGGGCATTCGTGGAGGAGCTCTGGCGGCATTACGCGCAGGCAGGACAACCGAGCCTCAGGGAGATCGCAACAGCCGTCAGCGCCCATGGGGAAGGACCGGTGAGCAGGGAGACGGTGCGTCACATACTGCTGGGCCTGTCACTGCCGAAGCGGTCAGCTGTCAGAGGGGTGCTGGGGGCGCTCTATGCCATGGCCGAAGAAACGTCGGGCGAAGCCGCCCTCACTCGACCGGGCCAGAGTACGAGTCTTCGCGAGAGGCGCTGTGCAGAGCGTGGGAGAAGGCCCATCGGGCTGCCCGCTTCGAGAAACATCGGGCTGCCCGCTTCGAGAAACAGCAGCACGCCGGTGTCGAGAAGGCCTCGGGACTGACGCCTCTCGTCACTACGCCGACGGGGGACTGAGCCTGCTCCCGACGGGCACTCGGCAAGAAGGGTCGGCACGATCGGTGGGGAATGACCACCCGGTTACTCATGTGTGAGCGGCACCGACGATGTGGAGAGGTCATGGCTGGTAGGGACAGAGAGAACGCCGCCGCGGAGCGGGCTGCCGATCCCGGGAACGAGATTCCGGGCAAGCCCGCGCCGCAGTCGCCGACGGTGGAGGAGCCCACCGAGGTGCACGGCCCGCTGCCTCCCAAGCCGGACCAGGACGCGCCGCAGACCGTCAGCGCCACCGGGCAGGCGACCGGCGCGGACCGGGCCAGGATGGCCCAGGGCGGCGCCTTCCTGACCACCGCCCAGGGCAACCGTCTCCACGACACCAACCACTCCCTCAAGGCGGGCCCCCGCGGCCCGGTCCTGCTGCAGGACCACCATTTGAGGGAGAAGATCACTCACTTCGATCACGAACGGATCCCCGAGCGGGTCGTCCATGCCCGTGGCGCGGCCGCGCACGGTGTCTTCCGGGCCTATGGCACCGCGGCGAAGATCACCAAGGCGGCGTTCCTGGCGGCGGACGTCGAGACGCCGGTGTTCGTGCGTTTCTCCACGGTCCTGGGATCGAGGGGGTCCGCCGACACCGTCCGCGACACGCGCGGCTTCGCCACGAAGTTCTACACGACCGAGGGCACCTTCGACCTGGTCGGCAACAACATTCCGGTGTTCTTCATCCAGGACGCCATCAAGTTCCCGGACGTCATCCACGCCGGCAAGCCCCACCCCGACCGGGAGATTCCGCAGGCCCAGAGCGCCCACGACACGTTCTGGGACTTCGTCACCCTGCACACCGAGGCGACCCATCACACGCTGTGGAACATGTCCGACCGCGGTATCCCGCGCTCGTTCCGGATGATGGAGGGCTTCGGCGTCCACACCTTCCGACTGGTCAACGCCGAGGGCGGCACCACCTTGGTGAAGTTCCACTGGAAGCCACGGCTGGGCGTCCACTCCCTGGTCTGGGAGGAAGCCCAGATCACCAATGGCATGGACCCCGACTTCCACCGCCGCGACCTGGCCGACGCCATCGAAGCCGGCGCGTTCCCGCAGTGGGAGCTGGCCGTCCAGACCTTCCCCGACAACCCCGAGCAGACCTTCGAAGGCATCGACCTGCTCGACCCGACCAACATCGTTCCCGAGGAGCTGGCACCCGTCCAGCCGATCGGACTGCTCACCCTCAACGCGAACCCGACGAACTTCTTCGCGGAAACGGAGCAGGTCGCTTTCCACCCGGGCCACCTCGTGCCCGGCATCGACGTCACCGACGACCCGCTGCTGGCCGGCCGGCTGTTCTCCTATCTCGACACCCAGATCACCCGGCTCGCCGGCCCCAACTTCGCCCAGATCCCGGTCAACCGCACCCACGCCCCCGTCAACGACATGCTGCGCGACGGCTTCCACCAGGACGCGGTCCATACCGGGGTGGCGCCCTACCGGCCCAACTCCCTCGACGGCGGCTGCCCGTTCCTCGCCGGAGCGGACACCGGCGCCTACATCGAGGTACCCGTGGAAATCCCGGCCTCGAAGAAGGTCCGGGAAGCCCCCGCGAGCTTCGACGACCACTTCAGCCAGCCCCGTCGCTTCTGGCTCAGCATGACCCCGGTCGAACGCGAGCACATCATCGGCGCGTACACCTTCGAGCTCAACAAGTGCTACGAGCAAGCCATCAAGGAGCGGGCCCTGCGGGTCCTCGCCAACATCGACCCCGAACTCTGCGAAGGCGTCGCCGCGGGGCTCGGGCTCCCGGCCCCCGAGGCCGACCGCCCCCTCGCCTCCGTCGATCCCAGCCCGGCGCTGTCCCAGATCGGCCGGAGCTGGCCCCTGGACGGACGCATCATCGGCATCGTCACCGACGACAACGGCGATCTGGACGCGGTCCGCGACCTGCGCCGGAGAGTGCTCGAGGACGACATGGTCCCCCTGGTCGTCGCGCCGGCCGGCGGCAAGCTCGACAGCGAGGGCGACCCGATCACCGTGCAGCGCACCTTCGCGACCGCCCGCTCCATCGAATTCGACGCTGTCGTGCTTGCCGGAACTCCGGGTCCCGGCAAGGACGCTTACGGCGCGCGCGATGCCAAGGCAGGTGACCCCGCCGTGGCGGGCCGGACCGAGACCGACCCCCGGGTTCTGCTGATGCTGTCCGAGGCGTACCGCCATGGCAAGGCACTCGGCGGCTGGGCCGGAGCCGAGGAGGTTTTCCACGCCGCCGGCGTGCCGACCGCCGCCCCCGGCGTGGCCCTTGGGAGCGACGGCCCCGCCACGCTGAACCAGATCACCCAGCTGCTCGGCAAGCACCGCGTCTGGGAACGGTTCGCCACGAACTCCTAGTAGCGGTGGGGCCCGAGCCACGAAAATAGTGGTGGGGCCCGAGCCACGACCCGGTCCGGGCCCGGCCCCCGCCCAGGTCGTGCACGTCCGGCATCCCGCTCGATTGCGTGAGGATTCCGCACCCGCCCGTCACCGGGGTCATATGCGTTCGGATCCGAGGTGGCGGGGCCGAGGCGCTGCGGCTGCGGCTGCGGTTGCGGTTGCGGTTGCGGTGTCGTCGTAGACGAGCAAGCCGTCCGGCCGCAGCCGCAGTCCTGGCATCGGCGGATGAGGCACAAGCCGTCCGTCGTGCATCAGGTGTTGCACGGCGGTGTTCCTCGCCACGGTGGCGAAGTCGGCGATCAGGCGCCGGTGACAGCGCCACCAGACCGCCTCACCGCACATCACCGCCGTGCGTGAACCAGAAGCTTCGTCGAGCAGGCGGTCCATCGCGGCAACGAACGCGGGCTCACGCATGTAGGCGGCATATCCCCTGAACGAGGCGTTGCGCCAGACGACGTCGGGGGAGTCGGCTGGTGCTTTGCGGAAGCCGCCCAGGTCCCTTTCCCAGCGGTAGTGGAGGCCGGCCTGCGGCATCCAGTGGGCGAGGCTGCTGCGGAGCACGTCGGGGTTGCGACGGCTGCCGGGCCCGATCCGTACGTCGACCACAGACCTCACGCCCGCCGCGCGCAGCAACTCCGTCAACTGCTGCCGGTCCGCGGTGCTGTGGCCGAAGGTGATCAGCTCTAATTCAGGCATCCTGCCCCCGGGATGGTTGCCGTGCCGGGACAGGTCGGGACAGGTATGGAGGGGAGCACGGTTCCCATGGCACCAGACTGCCTCGGGACGCCCGCACCCGCACCCGCACCAATGGCGTGCCACCCCGGTAGACCAGTGGAGCCGGGCGAACCCGTGGGCCTACCCTTGCGCCGCTTGACCGCAGGGTCGTTCAGCCGCACTTCCCCGCAGCCCCGCAGGCACCCGGGCCCGGCCACCCTGAACCCGAGTCTCCCACGCCCGGACCACCTCCCACCGTTCCAGACCGACCCCACCGCCCTTCTCCGAACCTGCCCCACCTCCGCCGCAACCTCCTGAGCCCTTGAGCGGCCCTTCCGGCAGCGCGGCACGAGAGCACCAGACCGGCTCGGCACGAGCGGCGCAAGCCCTACGCGCCCGTGGTCCTCTGACTGCGCATGCGTCGGCGGAGTACGACGAGATCCAGAATCGCGGCGAGGGCGAGCACGCCACACACCACCGCCAGCACCAGGAGCACGGTGGCGCTGGGGGAGTCGTGCGGTCCGGCGGAGTGCGCTCCCATCGCGAGGCGCACGGTTGCCGCGGTGAAGACCACAAGCGCGGCGGAAGCAAGGATGAGCCGCAGCCGTAGAGGGCTACGGGCCGTTACCGGCTCAGTCCCAGTGCGTGGACGTCTCATGGCTGCGCTCCTCGCCGATCCGGTGATACCCGGGGCTGTCGCATGCTGCTCCTGCCCTGCACAGGGCCTGTGGGATGCGGGCTAGTGAAATCCACCCCCGCATCCCCTGGACGTGGGCGAGGGTGGCCTCGCGCAAAGCGCCGGCTGCCCGCCCGAACCTTGCACCAGGCCAGATCAGCCTGCACACGAAACGCTACCGGAGGCGCTCGCGGAGCGGCGAGAACGACGCGGACACGCGTCCCGGCCCGGCCCGGTAGGCGGACCGCTCGGGCACGGCCGACGCTTCTCTTGCCGTTGACGTCGGTCGTCCATACGTCAGAGGACAGGTGGGACTTGAGTTGGACTTGTCGTCGTCCGGGGCAGTTCTACCGTGTCACGCAGTGTCACCGGGGGGACGTTGCTCCGCACGCCGGCTTCTTTCGACCCGGGCCGGCGGACGGACTCCAGCCGGAAGCGGGGGACCTCCGCTCGCCGCAGTTTCCTCTGGCCCGGCCTCCGGTCGAGAGGAGGGGCTGGATCGCCACTCAGATGATCAAGGAAGCTGGACAGGCTGGGCCGGAGGTGCAGCAGGGGTCACTTTCCGGCACCGGGGTGGTCGTCCCCTCGCTTCGGTGCTCTTTTCGGTTTCCTGTCGCGAATGGACGGCTGGTCGGCGTTCACCTCCTCGGCGCTTCGGTCTCTCTCATCCTTCGAGGGCGCTCGCTTCGGCCCCTGACCTTTCTCGGTCTCATGGGGATCCTTGGCGCGGTGCTTATCGCGCATCCTCACTCCTCGGTTGGTGTGAACGGGACACCATCACCTCATTCTTCGAGCCGGGCGACCTGGCTTGCTGCGCCATTTGGCCGTCACTTCGACCGAGAAAGGCAGTCCGGTGGGCGAGAAATTCGGGGTGCGTAGCCGCATGTGCGATCAGGTGCCGGGCGCGGCTGCCCTTGTGCTTTCGAGGCTGTCGGGACGGCTGCTGCAGGGCGCTGTGCTCCAGCCTGCCTCCCGTATGGATGACCGCTTCACCGTCGCCCCACGCCTTCGCTCGGCCATCGGCCCGAGTCCGCATCCGCTGCACCGGAGCGTCAGCGAAAATGCCACATAGCACGCGGTAGTGAGAAAATCGAACCAGGGTTGTTAAGGGTGGGCTCCGAGAGCGAGCACGCCAGGTTTGCACCGACGAGCCCTCGGCGGATGCCGGCCGCGAAAGGAGTCCGTCATGGTGGACGACCACAGCCGCAGCGAGACCCGCGCCTCCGGCCTGAAGGTGGTCGTCGTCGGGGCCACGGGCAACGTCGGCACCAGTGTCGTGCGGGCATTGAGCGCGGAGTCCGCGGTCGGCTCCATCCTCGGTCTCGCCCGGCGGCCGTGCCACCTGTCGGTCGCCAAGACCCGCTGGGCGTGTGTGGACGTCGGCGACCCGCAGGCCGACCTCGAAAGCCACTTCCGGGGCGCGGATGCCGTCATCAACTTGGCCTGGCTCTTCCAGCCCACCCACAACCCGGTCACCACCTGGCGTACGAACGTCACGGGGAGCATGCGGGTCTTCGACGCAGTGGCGGCCGCCGATGTGCCCGCCCTCGTCCACGCCTCCTCGGTGGGCGCCTACTCACCCGGGCCGAAAGACCGGTTCGTCGACGAATCCTGGCCCACCCACGGCTGGCCGGAGGCGGCCTACTGCCGGGAGAAGGCCTACCTGGAGCGGGTGCTCGATGCCTTCGAAGAACAGCACCCCCTCGTCCGGGTGGTACGGATGCGACCCGGCTTTCTCTTCAAACGAGAATCGGCATCCGAGCAGCGCCGCCTTTTCGCCGGCCCCCTGCTACCCCAACGCCTGGCCCGCCCCTCACTTCTCCCCGCCCTTCCGGATATCCCAGGACTGCGGTTCCAGGCGTTGCACACCGACGACGCGGCCGACGCCTACCGCCGCGCGGTACTGCGCCCGGTCCACGGAGCGTTCAACCTCGCCGCCGACCCGGTCATCGACGCCAAGGAACTCGCCGGTCTCTTCCATGCCCGTACCGTGCGGCTCCCGCTGCCGCCGCTACGAAATGCGCTCGCCGCGGCGTGGCACCTCCATCTCGTGCCGGCCTCGCCGCAGCTTTTCGACGCGGTCCTGCGACTGCCGCTGCTGGACACCACACGGGCTCGCACCGAGCTGGACTGGGCCCCGCAGTACAGCGCGATCGAGGCTCTCACCGAGTTCCTGCACGGGCTGCAAGAGGTCGCCGGAGCGGACACGGCCCCCCTGGCCGCCCGGCTGCCCGGTGGGCGGGCCAGGGAACTGGTCACAGGCGTCGGCCGACGCCCATGACCCGGCGCCAACCGCCAGCGGTTGGTGCTGGGGAGCTGCCCCGGGCCCGGCCGGACCATCTGGGCGGCGACAAGGCTTGGAGCTCCGTCGAACCGCCGCTACCTGACCGGCGTCAGCCCGGCTACGGCTACGGCTACAGCTCCCGCCGCTCAGCGGTTGCGGGCCGCTCCGTATCCGGCAGATCCTCAGGGCCCTGCCCCCGTCTGGCTGTTTTGCCTCCCGGGGTTGTCCTGAGGCGGGCCGTCGAGTTGCGCCTCGGGCGGTCAGCCGGCCTTGCCGGTTCCTCAACTCGCGCCCGGGTGGAGGCGAGCCGGTAGGGCTCGGTGCCGTTCTTGATGATCGTGCGGCTGTCGGGTGTGGCCTGCCGCTTCCCGAGGGAAGCGGCAGGCCACACCCGACGCGCGTCTTCATGTGGACCTGGCGGGGCAAGTGGTTCAGCGGCCGACGGCCCGGCGCAGTTGGTCCTTGTTCATGGTGGAGCGGCCTTCGATGTTCTTCTTCTTGGCCTCTTCGTAGAGCTGGTCTCTGGTCGGGCCGCCGGGTCCGCGGTGGGAGCGTTCGCCGCCACGCTGGGCTGCGGATTTCGGGTCGCGGGTGGAGGTCTTGCTGGCGGTTTTGGCTTCGCCGGAGCGGGCGCGTTCCTTGTTGACCGTGCGGGCGGCGATCTCCTTGGCGCGCTTGTCGGAGGTGCCGCGCTCCTCGGCCTGTTCCTTGATGTGTTCGTACTGCCGTTCACGCTTTTTGCTTGATCCTGCAGGCACGGCTGTTCATCCTTTCTTCGGTCGGCCTTCCTGGCGGCTCTGCTGCGGGTAATACCAGTCCACGTCTGGTGGGGGTGCGCCGCCACTTGGGCGGCGCCGGCCGTCGTCAGTCGGTGGAGAGGGCTGCGAGGAGGTCACCGACCTGTGGGTCGGGCAGGGCGCGGGCGACGTCAGCGACGGCGACCATGCCGACCAGGCGGTGGCCGTCGGGCGGCGTCCAGGACGCTGTTCTCAGCGCCGGTGCACTCGCCGAAGCGGACATGATGTCGCGTGCCTCAGACATGCTCGTGCGCCCTTCTTTGTGTATGGAGGTGGTTACTTGCCGCGGCCGGAGACGTAATCGCGCACTCGGTCCACCATTCCCAGGCCGGGGGCGAGCAGCTTGTTGGCCGGGGGTGTGCTGGGGGCCCCGGGGTGCGGGCGGGTGGGAGCCGTCTTCTTCGCCTGCCGGACCTTGTTGCCCAGCTCTTCGAGGACGTAGGGATGCACGTGGGTGCGCAGCTGGGTGAAGAGGTGGTTTTCCTCGTCATCGACGTGCGCGGTCACCTCGGTACGCAGCTTCAGCACCAGCCGGTCGAAGTCGAGATCATCGGCCTCGCGCTGCTGGAGGTCATTGAGGAGCTGCTCGACGCGGGCGTGGTCGGCGAGCTCCTTGTCCGCCAGCGCGTCGCCCTCCTCCAGGTGCTCACGCACCGCCGGGTAGAGGTACTCCTCCTCGGCGACGGAGTGCCGCACCAGCTCGATCGTCAACGCATCCACCAGGCGCCTGCGGTCCTCACTTCCGGGAGGAGCATCCTCGAATTGTTTGAAGAGCTCATCGACCTCCCGGTGGTCGGTGGTCAGCTCCGCGATCACATCACCGCCATGCCCCACGGCACGCCGCCTTTCGCTGTGCAGCCGGCACGTCCGGCTCTCGCACCACGGGTTCCCGAACCTCTGGGGACATAACGCAGTCGTGCGCCCAATTGCCCCCTGCCGGACGAATGGGCGGGGCGACCAGACGCAGGACGCCCGAACGAGGAAGACCAACCCGGGTGCGTGGCGTACCGCGCTCCTCGTCCCGGCCTCCATCGGCCGGCGGCTCTGCGCCCGACTCCAGGGGCCCCGGCCCGGCGCAGAGCTGACGGCACCACGCCGTGCTACTGGCTGCTTCCACTCCTGCGCGAGCTGAAAGGCGAATACGCCGTCAATCACGTCTAAGCGCTCAACGCCGCTCGCCTCGGGCCTCGGGCCTCGGGGCGGTGCCCGTACAACCGGCCCATCCTAGGTGGACCCCCGGGAAGCGGGCCGGAGAAGACGGGCCGTGCCAGAGCCCGTAGTGGAGAACAGGGCCACCCTGGCTCCAGGCCACCAGGGTGGCTCGTCAGTTGCGGCCACGCACCACCCGCCCCTGCCGCCCTCACAGCGGCTGGGCTCAGTTCGGCTCCTCGGTGTTCTGCGTCCCGGCTTCTCCTGTTGGTCCGTCGTGATCGTTCGGGAAACTCCGGTCCCGCAGGAAGCATTCGCTCTCCCACGTCAGGCTGCGCTCGATCTGGAGGTAGTTCAGCCCCGTCATGTCGGCGAGTTCCTCCTCGTCAAGGTCCGGCTGCGTGCGCAGGGCACGGGCGACCTTGCCCGCCCACAGCTCTTCCTTGACGAAGGGCCGCGTGCGGTACTGCTGCTGCAGTTCACTGAGGTGGTCGGGGCCGCAGGCTGCCAGACGGCGAAGGCCGTCATGGTCCGGGTCGTTCGGGTGGATAAAGGAAGAATCGGGGACCAGGCTGTAGATCTGCGTGGTCGGCGGAAGGGGCATGCCGCACAGGTCGCACACCCCCGGAGCAACTGGTGGCTCCTCGCTGTCGTCCACCGCTCTCCTCCTTCACAGCCTGCCGCAGCGCCGGGAGCAGGTACCGGACCGGAGCCGGTAGACCTGAAAGCCGTCCCCGGTTCATGGAAGAAGCGGGGACGGCTCGCGCAAACCCAGCTGCCAGATACAGGGGGCCTGCACCCAGGCCGTCCGCCACTCGCCGAGAGGACTAACTGACCGCGCGAAACCGACCGGCCTGGACACAAAAAGTTACCGGGTCAGTGCTCAAAGTGACGACATCGCCGCGCCTCGTGATCGCTGAGTCTGGGTGGGATTCCTCCCGCGCATGGCTCCGGTCGCGGGGCCACGCTGCCGGCCATGGACAGGAGCCATCAGCGAACCCGGGCGAAACCCTTCCCCAAGAGCGGCATCTCCGAGTGCGCCTGTGGACACTGACACTCCCGCCGAGGGAAGACCAGCACCTACGTCGAGAACTACCCCTTCTCTCCCCGCCCGGAAGGCCGCTCCGGCGGAGCCCGGGCCGTGAAAGGTCCCGCATGCCCCGGCCGACTGGCCCAGCATGGCCAAGCCACGGTGGACCAGCGGGCCACCTGCTGCGTTCGTTGAGAATATGGAGGTACGTTCGCGCCGTGTTGCTAGGAGGTCGCCGTGGCATCCATGTCCTCTCAGTCCCCTGAGCCCGCTCAGTCGGAGCGCACACCTGTAGTGCTCACCGAGGCTGACGAACAGCATGCTGTCCTGACGTTCGCCGGTGTCCTGGACGCGCACGCTCTGCCCGAGCTGGAAGAGCTCCTCAGTGACCGGCGCCTGCGGCAAGCAGGCACCTGGGTATGGGACATGAGCGGCCTTGAGCGGATCGGTCTCGCATGCGCTTACGCCCTGCTCCGCGCGGTCACACGTGCGCCGGAAACCGTCTCCGTGACAGTCAGCGGGGCGCGCCGCGCCGTTCAGCGCACCCTGCGGCATGCTGGTCTCGACACCGTCGTGACCATAGGGGAGTAGCGGAGCCGGTATATGGCGGATACGGCGGGTGCTGCGGTCGAGCGGCGGCGGGGCAAGCCGGCGGGCACCTGACCAGTGATCGGCCGTGCAGCGGCAAGTCAGATCCGGCGCACTGTGCTGGAGGAGGACGGAGGTTCACCGTGTTGAGGGCAATCGCAGATGTTCTTCGGTCTGTCGGCGGGGCCATCGCTACCGTCGTCACCCTGCCGTTCAGGGCTGTGGCCCGGCTGTTCGGCGGCGCCTCAAGCTCCGCTCACGGACACCACTGACAGGTCAGTCGCGCATCGACGCGCGGACGCCCCGAACTGCCCGGCTGGTTCCCCCGACCAGCCGGGCCCGCGCTTGCCGACCTGCCTGGCTGGTACCCCCGGCCGGCCAGGCTCGCGCTTGCCGACCTGCCCGGAAGGCAGCGACGCGCTAAGTCAGCCCGTGAGGCCCGTCCCCTGGGTTGTCAGGGGGCTCGTTGCCTGGTTCCTGTCTTCGTTGCCCGGTGCCGCGCAGCGCGCTCGTCGCCGGGTGCCTGCCGCATGCGGGTGCGCGCCGCCGTCATCTGGCCCTGTGCTTCAAGCAGTGCGCCTCGTATGGTCCGGACCGTAACTCTCCGCGGCCGTCGAGTGCCCTGTCATCCACTGAACTGGGCAGGACTGGGCAGGCGAAAGGCTGCGGCTCGAGCCCGCAGTGCACATGCGCCGCCGTCCGCCGCGCGCCACAGTGAAAGATGCGGCCTCCGAAGAAAGGCGGGCAGATCCGTGACCAGCAGGAATCCACTGACTACGTATCGTGGCAAGCGGCACTTCGGCCGGACCCGCGAGCCGCAGGGCCGGCGGGCCGCGTCTGGTGACGCACCCCGCTTCGTGCTGCAGATCCATGACGCCAGGACCCTGCACTTCGACTTCCGGTGGGAGGTCGATGGCGTACGGAAGTCATGGTCCGTGCCGAAGGGATCGTCCGCCGACCCGCAGGACAAGCCAGTGGCGATGCGCACCGAGGACCACCCGCTGGAGTACCGGGATTGTGAAGGAGCCATCGCGGCAGGGGAGTGCGGCGCAGGCACCGTGATCGTCTGGGACGAGGGCAGCTACCGCCCGCTGCCAGGTAAGAAGGGCCCCAGCCGCACGTTCAGCGAGGCACTGGAGCGGGGCCATGCGTCCTTCTGGCTCGATGGCAGCAAGCTGCACGGCGGCTATGCGCCGACCCGCTTCCGCGGCGGCGGCCCCTGGGAGCGGGAGCCCTGGCTGCTGGCCAAAGAGGGGGGCCACTGGGCTGGACGTCGTGGCACCCCCGACGCCCGCCGCTCCCGGCCCGTTCGCAGCGGTCGAACCCTCAGTCGCGTCACCCAGGAGGAGGCCGGGGAGCAGGAGAGTGCGTGATGAGCAGGGCCGACGACTTGCTGGACGCGCTGCCCCCGGCCGAGCGGGCGCTGCTGGACGACGCCCCGGCCGGCGAGGAGTACGCGGTGCGTCCGATGCTGGCCGTGCTCAGCGACCGCCGGGAGTTCGACGACGGCTGGATCTTCGAACGTAAGCTCGACGGGGTGCGGACGCTCGGCATCCGCGAGCCGGACCGCATCCGGCTGCTGTCTCGCACCGGCCGCGAGGTCAACTCCAGCTACCCGGAAATCGTCGATGCCCTCGGCCACCAGCGGTGCCGGGACTTCACCGTCGACGGCGAGGTCGTCGCCTTCGCGCACGGCCGCACCGACTTCGCCCGCCTCCAGCAGCGGATGCAACTCACCGACGCCGAGCAGGCCCGCGCCAGCGGTGTCGCGGTGACGTACTACGTCTTCGACCTGCTGCGGTTGAACGGCCGCGACCTCACCCGCCTGCCGCTGCGCACCCGCAAATCCCTGCTGCGCCGGGCGCTCGGCTTCCAGCAGCCGCTGCGCTTCACCCCGCACCGCAACCACGGCGGCGCCCGCGAGTTGGACGAGGCGTGCGCCCATGGCTGGGAGGGGCTGATCGCCAAGCGGGCAGGCGGCCGCTACCTGCCCCGCCGCTCCTCGGACTGGCTCAAACTCAAGTGCGCGCAGGGCCAGGAACTCGTCATCGGCGGCTTCACCGAACCGGCGGGCAGCCGAGTCGGATTCGGTGCCTTGCTTCTCGGTTACCACGCGGAGGGCGCCCTTCGGTACGCGGGCAAGGTCGGCACCGGCTTCGACCAGCAGACCCTGCGCCGGCTCCGTACCCTGCTCGATGCCCGCAGCCGCACATGCTCCCCGTTCGCGGGGCCGGTCCGTGAGCGGGGCGCCCACTGGGTCCGTCCCGAACTCGTCGCCGAGATCGGCTTCACGGAGTGGACCCGGGACGGCATGCTGCGTCATCCGCGCTTCCTCGGGCTGCGTGACGACAAGCGGCCCGAGGACGTGGTCCGCGAACGTCCGGTCCGGGGCTGATGGGGGGCCGTGCCGTGTCCGACACCGCACTCGTCGTGATCGACATGCTCAACTCCTACGACCACGAGGACGCCGAACTGCTGCTGCCCTCGGTGCGCACGGTCCTGCCGCGCCTCACCTCACTGATCGAACGTGCACGGCGGAGCGATATCGAGGTCATTTACGTCAACGACAATTTCGGGCTGTGGCGCTCGCACCATGACGAGCTGTTGGACACCGTCCTCAGCGGACCGCACGCGGACCTGGTAGAACCGGTCCGGCCCGATGAGAACTCCCTGTTCGTGGTCAAGGCGCGGCACTCGATCTTCTACCAGACGCCCCTGGAATATCTCCTGCGCCAGCATGGCATCGACACGATTGTGCTCTGCGGCCAGGTCACCGAACAATGCGTGCTCTACTCGGCGCTCGACGCGCATATCCGGCACGTCGGTGTCACCGTCGTCGAGGATGCCTGTGCGCATATCCACCGGGATCTCGCGGAAGCCGCCCTGCGCATGATGGAACGCAATATGCAGGCCCGAATCGTCAGATCCACCGCCGTAGAAATTTTCTGAGCGGGACAGCAGACTCCGCCGTCGAGCCGCAGGGCACGGTTCTGCTCTCGTCCTACCGGCCGCGTACCTCCCCTGTCTCTCCAGTGCTCAGGGGCCCGTACCGGACCAAGACCAACGGAACGGCGCCCCCGGCCCGTCGGCGGCTTCGACGGCTCGTTGGCTCCGTCGGCCGAGGAGGGGGCTGAGCCTGCAATGGCCCGCCGATCGTGACGTCGCCGCTGCCGAACCTCGATTCTCCGCTTGGCTGAGCGGTGAACGATGAGTTCCGGGCCGCGTCCCGGACCGCCTCGGCTCAGCCCAGCGCGTCCATCAGGGCGGTGACATAGGCATCCAACCGCTCCTCCACGGCTCGCGTCGTCAGCTCTGTCCTCCCTGCCTCCCGCCATGGCTGCGCCACCAACTGGACTTCTTCTGAGCACGCCAATGCGTCCCGCACCTGCCAGTACAGCCGCTCGCTCGCGGCCGTGGCCAGCACTCCGCCGGCCTCCTCATACGCCTCTGCGAACCGCAGACCCCACGCCGGGCCGTGCAGCAGCGCGAGATTGGTGGAGCAGTGCGCCACATCGAGATCCGCCGGGCCCCAGGAGGTCGCTGCCCAGTCGACGACGCCGGTGATCCGGGCACCTGACGGCCTTGGGGGCGGCACGTCGAACAGCACATTGCCGGGTTGGAAGTCCCGGTGCAGGAATCGCCCTTCATAGGGCGGCGCGGGCCGGCGGATCACGTCGATCGCCGCGGCCCATGCCGCCGCGTCGGCGCCCTTCGGCGTCACGACGGTGTCGGCGGTCGTCAACGCCACATACTCCCGGGGCCGCTCGGCGGGCCGCAACGCGTGGATCGCCACGAGTTGACGGGCCAGCAGAGGAACGCGCGTCTCCAATCCCTCATCGGCCAGGACCGTCCGGCCTTCCAGATGTGTCATCAGGAGCGATGGATACTCGCATTGCGCGGCGGTCGGATCAACCGCGACCAGTCCAGGAGCCCGCACGCCGGTCCCCGTGAGCAGGGACAGGGCGCCGGCCTCCCTGCCCAGCCAGTCCTCGGCGTGTCCCACAGAGAACGGGTCGACGAAGCTCCGCAGCACCAGGTCACGGGTGCATCCGTCCCGTGTGCCGATGGTCAGCCTCCGCATTTCGGCAGTGATGCCGCCGTGCAGCGCCTCGGTCCTGACGATCCGTTCGCCGACCTCCAGGTGCCGGCTCACCCAAGCCAGGGTCAATGGTCGGACAGCCGCTGCCTCATCGTGGTCGGTCACCGTGCCACCTCATCATCCGGAGGGCGGCACGCGCGAGAGTTTTATGCGGGAGAGCCCCGACAGTCGCTGCACAGCAGGATCATCCACCAGCGGCACCGAGTATCCCGGGCGACGAGTCGCGCCGGACAGAGGTCCCGTTGAGCGACGGAGCGCAAGGCTGTCAGCCGTTGCCGAGTGCGTCCGGAGCGGGCACCGGCTCCCTAAGGAAGTGGTGTACCGCCCGTGGCATTGAGGATCTCAGCGGTGATGTAGCTGGCCTGCGGTGAGGCGAGGAAGACGTAGGCGGGTGCCATCTCCGCAGGCTGGGCCGGCCGCCCCAGGGGAGATTGCTTGCCGAAGGTGGTGGTGTCCGGGAGCGTCGCCGGGATCAGGGGAGTCCATACCGGGCCGGGGGCGACTGCGTTGACGCGAATGCCGTCGGAGGCCAGCATCTGAGCGAGCCCCTGGGTAAAGGTGACGATGGCGCCCTTGGTCATCGCGTAGTCGAGCAGGTGCGGGCTGGGCTTGTATGCCTGTACAGAGGCGGAGTTGATGATCGATCCGCCTTGAGGAATGTGCGGCAGGGCCATCTTCGAAAGCCAGAACATGCTGTAAAGATTGGTGCGGACCACGCGGTCGAACTGTTCGGTGGTGATGGCACTGATGCCGTCGGGCTGTGACATCTGGTACGCGGCGTTGTTCACGAGGATGTCGATCCTGCCGAACTCTGTCACCGCCCGTTCGACAAGGCGTTCGCACTGCACTTCGTCGCGGACGTCGCAGGGCACCGCCACTGGCGTACGCCCGGCCTCCTCGATGTGGCGGGATGTCTCACCGGCTTCCTTGCCCTCTTCCGGGAGGTACGTGAACAGGACGTCCGCGCCCTCGCGTGCGAAGGCCAGGCAGACGGCCCGCCCGATGCCGGAGTCCCCGCCGGTCACCACGGCCTTGCGCCCTTCCAGGAGGCCGCTGCCCCGGTAGGACTCCTCCCCGTGGTCGGGCGGAGGGTCCATGGGCCCCGTCCAGCCAGGGTGGGCCTGGTCTTGCTGCTCGAACTCCGGCTGAGGGTGCTTGGTGACCGGGTTCTGCTCGGCTCGGTTGTCGCGTGCCACTTCAGGCCTCCTTCATTCTTCCTTGCCATGAGATAGGTGAGGCGCCCCCCTGATCGAAGCAAGGGCGGGCGCGGTCCGGGCGGGAGCACTTCGGCGCCTGGGGCCTGTTCTGCTCCTCGGGCCGGCGTTAGGTCAGCTGGGCGGACAGGGGTTGTCGTTCAAGAGGCGGGCAAGGTGCACCGCGTTGGCCGCGAGGGTCTGACTCGTCGAGGTGACGGATTCCGGTGTCGCTTCGAGATCCTGGTAATCCGTCCCCTGGTGGGCTTCGCCCACCCAGTAAGCGCGAGTCATCAGAGGGCTCCTCGAGAATTGATGTGTCTTGCGTGGCCGGGTGCGGCTTCCCTTCCGGCTGGAACCTGGCGGTTCAGGGCGTGAGGACGGTCTTGATCATGCCGTCCTCCTTGGCCTGGAAGGTCTTGTACGCCTGCGGCCCTTCTTCGAGCGGCAGCGTGTGGGTGGCGAAGGCACACCCCGGGCCCGGGCCCGCGCCAGACGTTCGGGGACGAGGTCCACGCCAATGACCTTGCCGGCGCCCTGGTGCAGGGCGATGCGGGCGGCCATGTCGCCGATCGGGCCCCAGCCCCAGGACCGTGACGGTCCCGCCCTGCGGGATGCCGACGTAAGCGACGGACTGCCACGCGGTCGGGAGAACGTCGGAGAGGTAGACGTAGCGCTGGTCCGGCGGGCCGTGGGGCACTTTGACAGGGAGAGTGTTGCCGAAGGGGACGCGTAGCAACTCGGCTTGGCGCGCCGGGGACTTGCCCGTAGAGCTTGGAGAAGCCGAAGAGTGCGGCGCCCATGCCCCGGTCGGTGACTTGGGTGGTCTCGCACTGTGAGTGAAGCCCTTGGGTGCACATCCAGCATGTGCCGCAGGAGATGTTGAAGGGCACGACGACCCGGTCCCCGACCGCCACGGCGGTGACCTCCGGCCCGACCTCCTCGACGACACCCAGCGGCTCGTGCCCGAGAATGTCACCGGGATCGAGGTAGGGCCCCTGCACCTCGTAAAGGTGCAGGTCAGAGCCACAGATCCCCGTGGACGTGATAGGGACGATGATGTCGGTCGGGTCCACGATCTTGGGGTCGGGGGCCGTGTCGATGCGAACGTCGCGCTTGCCGTGCCACGTCAAAGCCCTCATGCCGTCTCCTTCGAGTCGTTGCGCTCGCCAGAGCGTTTTACCCAGTTTGCCCCTATTGGTACCGGCGGGCGGGAGAGTACGCCGGCGACAGTGGGAGGGGGCGGTCGCCCTCCTGTGGTGGGGCCCCCACTGCGGGGAGCGTTTTTGTGCGCTCAGGAGGCGAGGAGCGAGTCGTCATACACCTGAGCTCCAGGAAGTTGGTGCTGTGCGGCGATCAGAGCCGCATCCACGTCGGAGGTGCCGGTGGATATGCACAGGGCGCAGGCGACCTCGGTCATGCGTCCACGCGGCTCTGCGTCGCCGCGTTCCGCGTGTACCGCCTGCAGGACCTCGTACTCGTCTACGAGCTTGCGCAGCACTACAGGGTGGGCCATCAGCATGTCGGACTCCTCAGCTTCGGGCTCCAGGTTCCAGGTGGCACTCACGCCGGTACCCGGCAAGCAAAGACTCATGTCTCGTGGCCGCACGGAGGTGACGCAGCGGCCGCTCCTGAGCACGGCTCGGGTCCAGACTTCGGCGGGCACCTCTGCGGCAGGGGAAGACCCCGTGTGTCTCCGCCCCCGGGGATGCCAGGTCAGCGGCTGTGGTGTAGAGGCAAGGGCGCGGCTGGAATGCACCACAGGGCGCCAGATTGCCGTGCGGCGCATGCCCTTCCGCGTTCCAGGTACTACCGGAGCGGCCCTCTGACGTGGACGGGAACCGGAAACCCTTGATGGCGGGCTCCCTGTGTTAGCTGCGGGTCGGCGGGTACTCGGCCCACACCACAGGCCAATGCAGGTAAGAGGAGTACCGGTGAACGAGAAGAACATTTTTGTGATTGGCCTGAACGATGCCAATCTGCCGACCTTGCGAGAGGTCCCCGGGGCGGGGAAGTACCGCTTTCACGGTCTGCTGACCATGGAGGAGTTGCAGGTCGGCGAGGTGTCAGTCCCTGGGTTGCTGGATAAGGCGCAGGGCGTGCTGGACAGCTTCGACGGCAGTATCGACGCGATCGTCGGCTACTGGGACTTTCCCGTCAGCACACTCGTACCCATCCTGAGCGAGCGTTACGGCACGCGCAGCACCGGCCTGGAGTCGGTGGTCAAGTGCGAGCACAAGTACTGGAGCCGGCTGGAACAGCAGAGGGTCATCACAGAACACCCCCGGTTCGGCCGGGTCGATCTGGACTCCGAGGACCCGAAGCCTCCGGAGGGGGTCCGCTTCCCGATGTGGCTGAAGCCGGCCCTGTCCTACTCCTCGGAGCTGGCCTTCGGCGTGAAGAACGAAGAAGAGTTCCGCGCCGCAGTGGCAGAGATTCGTGAGGGCATCAGCCGCGTCGGCCGGCCGTTCGAGTACATCCTCGACCAGCTCGAGCTACCTCCGGAGATGGAGGGCGTGGGCGGACAGGTGTGTCTGGCCGAAGAAGCGATATCCGGCATCCAGGTCGCGGTGGAGGGATACGTCCACAACGGCGAAGTGACCGTCTACGGGACGCTGGACTCCATCAACTATCCGGACAGCTCGTCCTTCCTGCGCCACCAGTACCCTTCCGCCCTTCCTGACCCCGTGGTGCGGCGGCTGCGCGATGTCTCCGTGCGGGTGATGCGGCAGATCGGCATGGACTCGGCCACCTTCAGCATCGAGTACTTCTACGACCCGCAGACCGACGAGATCAACCTTCTGGAGATCAACCCGCGCCACTCCCAGTCGCACGCGGAACTCTTCGCATACGTCGACGGCGTACCCAACCACCACTGCATGCTCAGCCTCGCCCTCGGCGAAGATCCCAGTCTGCCCGACGGCGGCGGCCCCTATACGCATGCCGCCAAGTGGTATTTCCGGTGGTTCGCGGACGGTCTGGTGCACAGCGTGCCCACACAGGACGAAGTCGACCGCATCGAGCGGGACATCCCCGGCGTCCGGCTGCACATGGTCCCTGACGAGGGCCAGCGTCTGTCACGGATGCCGGAGCAGGACAGCTACAGCTTCGAACTGGCCCACATCTTCACCGGAGGGGACAGTGAGGAAGACATGCAGGAGAAGTATGACCGCTGTGTGGCCGCCCTCAGTCACGTCCTGACGGCGACCGCTCCCGACGACGCGCTTGAGCAGAACGCAGGCTGACGCCGACCACGGCCGCGAGCCCAGACGAGCTCGTGGCTGACGCGAGAACGAAGGAGGCAGCAGGCCGCATGCGCTTCGTGAGCAACCTGCCCTACAAGACGACGGAAGAAGAACACGTCACCATCCCCATGTCCGACGGCACCCGCCTGTCGGCACGGATCTGGCGGCCGATCTCCTCGGACCAGCAACCGGTCCCGGCGGTACTGGAGTACATCCCCTACCGCAAGCGCGACCTGTCCGCCGTCCGCGACTCCATCCACCACCCCTACCTCGCCGGCCACGGCTATGCCTGTGTCCGTGTGGACCTGCGCGGCACCGGCGAGTCCGAGGGGGTGCTGCGGGACGAGTACCTGGAGCAGGAACAGGCCGACGCCGAGGAGGTCCTTGCCTGGCTGGCGGACCAGCCCTGGTGCGACGGCAGCACCGGCATGATGGGCATTTCCTGGGGCGCCTTCGCCGCGCTCCAGGTCGCTGCGCGACGGCCGCCGAGCCTGCGCGCCATCGTCATCGCTTCCTTCACCGATGACCGGTACGCCGACGACATGCACTACATGGGCGGAGCCCTGCTTTCCGACAATCTGGCCGAGGCGGGCACCATGTTCGCCTACGCCACCTGCCCGCCGGACCCGGCCGTTGTCGGCGAGCGCTGGCGCGAGATGTGGCACGAGCGGCTGGAGAACACCAAGCCCTGGGCGCTGGAATGGCTGCGCCACCAGCGCCGCGACGCGTACTGGGAGCACGCTTCCGTCTGCGAGAACTATCAGGACGTGCGCTGCCCGGTTCTCGCCTCCAGCGGCTGGGCCGACGGATACTCCAACGCCGTGACACGGCTGCTGTCCCACTTGGACGTACCGCGCAAGGGGCTGATCGGCCCGTGGTCGCACAAGTTCCCCCACCTGGGCGAGCCCGGCCCCGCCATCGGCTACCTACAGGAAGTCGTGGCCTGGTGGGACCACTGGCTCAAGGGTGTCGACAACGGCGTCATGGACGGCCCCATGCTGCAGACATGGATGCAGGACAGCGTTCCGCCGTCCACGTCCTACGAAGACCGGCCCGGCCGTTGGGTGGGCGAGCCGACCTGGCCCTCCCCCCACATCCAGCCCGTCACCCACCCCCTCAGCCGGCACCGCATCGGCGCTCCGGCCACGGAACCTTCCGGCGACGACGCTGAGGAAGGTGATGGCCTGACCGTGCAATCGCCGCTCTCCGTAGGGCAGTTCGCCGGCAAGTGGGCCTCCTACAACGCGCCACCGGACCTCCCCTACGACCAGCGCGAGGAGGACGGCGGCTCACTCGTCTTCGACACCGACGTCCTCACCGACCCGGTCGAGATCCTCGGTTCCCCCACCGTCGAACTGGACCTGTCGGTCAGCGAACCGGTGGCGATGGTGGCCGCCCGGCTCTCCGACGTCGCACCCGACGGCCAGGCCACCCGCGTCACCTACGGACTCCTGAACCTCACCCACCGCAACGCCACCGGGGCACCCGAAACACTGGAGCCCGGAACGCGCTACCGGGCAACGGTCCAGCTCAACGGCGTCGCCCAGGCCTTTCCGCCCGGCCATCGCATCCGGCTGTCGCTGTCCACGTCCTATTGGCCGCTGGCCTGGCCGCCGCCCAAGCCGGTCCTCCTCACCGTCCACGAGGGATCCAGCAGCCTCACACTTCCGGTGCGGCCCACGCGGGAGCCCGACCACCTCCCGCAGCGCCCCTTCGGTGAACCCGAGGGCGCGCCTCCCCTCGCCAGCACCCAGCTGACGGCCCCGGAGCAGCGCTGGGAGGTCAAGCGTGACCTGGTCGGCTACAACTCCGAGCTGGAGATCGTGAAGGATCGCGGCATGGTCCGGCTGGACGATATTGCCTTGGATACGGGGCTCCGTGCCTACGAGCGGTATTCGGCTGTCGCCGATGACTTCACCTCCGTCTCGGGCGAGGCGGCATGGACCATGCGTTTCCAGCGCGACAACTGGGACGTGCGGGTCGAGACCCGTACCGTACTGCGGTGCAATGCGTCGGAGTTCTTCGTAGACGCCACCTTGGACGGTTTCGAGAACGACCGCCGGGTGTTCTCCCGCACCTGGAACGAGACCCTGCCGCGCGACCATCTGTGACGTGACGGGCGCCCGCGTTCTCGGCCACCGCCTCGGGGGCTTGGTGGCGCGGGGAGACGTCGCCCGGCGCCCTGCCTGCCCCGCAGGCCGGCGACCTTCGTGAAGCGCTGTCAACTGACTGCCCCTTCCGTTCCACGGCCCGCTGCCCGGCTGCCCGCGCATGTGACGCCCGGCCGGGTTTCGGCGTGGAGCGGAGAGGCGCATCCCCTCAGCGCTTTGCCGCAGGCGGCACGTGAGGCCCAGCCCATTCGGGATCTCGCGCTGTTACCGCCGCTTCGCTGGCACCGGGCGGCGCGGTGACGCCGTGCGCCCTGTGCATGGCAGCGCCGGAAATCAGCTGTCACCCCTGGCCCGCACTCGTGGCCCGGCTGGTGCGCTGTTCCCGGCCACCGACGCCCGGGGCCCCAACCGAGCTGACCCGCAGAGAAGGACAAGACCTTCCGATACGGGTGTGTCTGCTGTGGCGGGGCACGAGCTGGGCCTTCCGATACGGGTGTGTCTGCTGTGGCGGGGCACGAGCTGGGCGGGAGACTTGGCACCTGGTCGGGTGCAGGAGCGGGAGGGTGTGGATGGCTGGCTGCGCGGGCCAGGCGGAACCGTCGGAGGCAGGCCGGTTCGCCCGGATCGGTCGGTGGTGGAGTCGGGCCCTGGGGTCGGACGGCTATGAACGTCATACGGCGTTGTTGGTCGGCAAGAGCACGCTGGCCGCGACGATCGCGTGGGTGATCTCCCACAATCTGTTGAACGCGCAGTCGCCGGCGTTCGCACCGTTCTCCGCGGTGTTGATCATGCAGGTCACCATCTACCAGTCGCTGGTGCAGTCACTACGTTATGTCGGTGCGGTGGTGGCCGGAGTGGCCGTACAGATCGCCCTGGGCTTCCTGGTGGGACCTGAGGTGGTCACATTCGCGTTGGTGGCTCTGGTCGCCCTGATGATCGGGCGGTGGCCGGCCTTGGGGGCGCAGGGCGGTCAGGTGCCCACGGCGGCGTTCTTCGCCTTCTCCACCTACACCTCCGCCACGGGGTATCCGGAAAAGATCACCCAGCTGGGACAGATCGTCCTCCTCGTCCTCATCGGGTCCGTCGTGGCCCTCGCGGTGAACCTCGCGGTCTTCCCGCCGATGCGGTTTCGAAGCGCCGAATACAGCGTCCGCGCCCTCGCGCACGCCTTGTGTGATCTGCTCGGAGACATCCATCCCGTGCTGTCCGCAGGCGAACTGGAGGAGGAGCAGACCGAGCAGTGGCGCGCTCGGGCTGCTCAGACCGGTGAGCTGATCACTCAGGCCCGGGCCGGCATGCGCACGGCGCGGGAAAGCCTCTACTACAACCCGCGCCGCCTCTTTCGCCGCCATCGCGGACGCACCGGTTTCGAAAACTACGGGGCCGTGCTGGAAGCGCTGGAGCGGACGCTGTATCAGGCTGCCTCCCTCACCCGCAGCCTCGATCAGTGGCGCGACACCGAGACCAGCTACAACTACCGCGCATTCCTCGAGCGCTACAGCACGTTCCTGGCGTCCATCGCCGACAGCGCCCGGCTCCTCAGCTCCCTGGACGAGGACCACTTGGCTGACCAGGCCGAAGAACTGTGCCAACTAACGGACCGGGCCCAGCGATACCGCCGGCAGGTAACTGAACAAGCAGAGAGCGACGGTCTGCCACTCGCCGACCCCACCCGCCCGTACGGCGTACTCGTCGTGGAGGCCACCCGGCTGATGGAAGAGTTCCAGCACACCAGCGACGTACTCCGGCGCTACGCCGACGAGTAGGACAGCACAGCAGCGATCCCGGCCTGCCCCATAGGAAGAATTCCTTCGACGGGCACTTGGTGATCAGCCGCCGACCACTACAACCTCCTTGGCCGGCTCCTCCACGTCACCTTCCCGACGCGGACCTGCACCGTCAGTGCCACAGCCTGTGCCGCATCACCGCTGAACCGTATCGGCCGCACGCTGCGGCATCCTGGCTCGGGCCGGGCCGGGCCAGGCCGGACGCAGGCGTCAACTGCTGGCTGGAGCAAAGGAGTTCATAAGGTGACCCATCAGGCAGGGCCTTCCCTCGGTCTGGTCCGAGCGAGCGGCGCTGGGTCGTCGACATGCCACGGAGTCACACGGTCAGCAATCGTTGACGAGGCCCGACTGCGCGCTCGCCCACCGCGCGCAGGGCCGCCCAGATCGTGGCCTGGTTGACCGTGACGACGGGCTTGCCGAGCTCCTCCTCCAATGGGGCGATGAGGTCGTAGGTCGGTAACGCCGTGCAGCTGATGAACACGGCGTCCGCTCGCGGGTGATCCCCGGCCCGGACCGCCGCGGTCACCTGCTCATAGGACACATCGTAGATCTCGTGGACGGAGCCCAGACCGAGGTCGGTGAGGGAGAGCACCTCCAGTCCCTCGCCGGCCAGGTACTCCTGCAGCCGCCTGCCCACAGGTGGCTCGTAGGGGTGCACCACGGCGATGCGCCGAGCCTCCAATGCGCGCAAGGCTGCCACCACCGACCCGGCCGAGGTCAGCGCCTGTGGGGCACCTGCGGCGCGGATGGCCTTGCGAAGTGTCCGTTCGCCGGCGGCGCCCCCCACAAAACTGCACGCCGTGCAAAGGTAGGTGACGACCTGGGAGCCGATCGCGCAGACCTCACGGGTGGGCCGATCGACGCACCCAGGGCGGTTGAGGGACGAGACCAGTTCGAGGTTGTCGGAGAACGTCACAGGGTCGGTACGCGCGATGAACAGCGAGGCCGACTCCGGCGCCCAGCGCCAGATCTCCCGGTCCCGGTCGAAGTCGAACGAAGCGACCACCCCCACCCTGGACCGGGGGTGCGAGCCGCGCGCACCCTGCGCGTTGTCCGGGTCTGTCATATCCGCCATTGTCACTCCCACACGTTGTGCCGCTGATCCACTCCCAGTAGGGCGAGGGGCCGGAGCAGACCTCCGGCCCACCACCCTGTCCAACCGTGAGAAAGAGAAACACGCCATGGCGGTGTCCCCGAGCACGGCCATCTACCCACGAAGCGTGCGCCGGGCCTTCTTTGCGGTCTCGCGCAGGTGGCCCTCGGCGCGCTCGGAGCGGCCGTGCCGGTCATCCGCTCGTTACCCACGACACGGCCCAAGGCCTCCACCGCAGCTCCTCTAAGCTGCTCGGTCTTCGCGGTCATCTTGTCGATCGCGATCAGGGGCCATCCGCCTTGCACGGGCGTGTTCCTTGACGCAATACCGCCGTCCATCGCCCATGTCCAAGGACCCGTCACGGCAACGGATTTCGCCGACGCCTCACATCAAGAATGCCGCCATTACCAAGCCCGGCTCCACCTGACCAGCATTGAGTCCGCACGATGCGGTGTTCGCCGCGCGATACGCCGCCGGGGAGCTGATTCTCTACGACAGCCAGGGAGAGCAGCCCACCGGCCAGGGCGCCATCATCGCGTGCGTCGACACCTCGTCCATGTACATGGAAGGGCCCGGCGGAGTCACCCGGGAGGCGTGGGCCAAGGCGTGCGCCCTGGGCCCTTGCTGGATCAGGCCCGCCACGCGGGACGTGACTTCGTCGGCATCCTGTTCTCCGCCGCCGACAAGATCCAGGTCTTCCCCTTCCCGGCCGGCCGGTCGGCATCACCCAGGTGCTCGACTTCACGGAAACCTTCCTCGGTGGCGGCACCAGCTACCAGACGCCCCTGACAGCGGTCGGCGAACTGCTGGAGGAGGAGTTCAACGACGCCACCCGCATGCGCGGCGACATCGTGATACGGCGAGATGTGGGCCAGGTCCTTGGGTATCGATGACGCGGCCCTCCTCCTGGAGTTGGTGCACGATCTCTCCGAGCTTCGGACCGGCCCAGCCCAGGGTCTGCTGAAAGAGCCGACTGTTCGGAAATCGGCGGCCTGGAAGACCCGTCCAACATGGCAGCGGCGCAAGGGCAGTGGGTTTACTCGGCCGGCGGCGGGGCGACGCACCGGGCGATTCATCGATACACGACCGTCAACGGATTCCGTCGGTTCCTCGATGTCTGCCCGCGGCTCACGCTGTCGGCTCAGGACGCCGGCGTGGGGGTGGGGCAGCCGGTGGTGATGGAGCCGACGATGTCGACAGCCATTTCGCTGAACCACATGGAGCCGTCCGGGCCGGAAATGATGCGGTGGCCGACCGGGGCGGTGGTGGGCAGTGTGTAGCGGCTGGTGGTCAGGTCCGGGCGGACGCGGTCGATCAGCCCGGGCTGGTTGTACTGCACCCACAGGTTGCCGAAGCAGTCGAAGGCCAGCCCGGCCAGCTCGGCGCCCTCGACATTGGTGCGGTGTTCGGTGATGAGGCCGGTGAGGGGGTCGAGTTCGGCGTAGGCAGCGCCGGCCTCCTCGGTGAACCACATGTGGCCGTGCCGGCCGGCAGCAATGGCGATGGGCCGGCTGTCAGGGGTGGGGGTGGCGTATTCGCGCACGACGCCCCTCGCGTCGACACGGCCGACGCGACTGCCGGTCAGCTCGGTGAAGAACATGGCGCAGCGGGGTCCTCGCGCCAGATAGATCGGCTGACTGTCGGGGGCGAGGTGGTGCACGGTCCACCTGTGGGTGCGGGGGTCGAAACTTCCGATGGTTCCGTCGGCTTTCCCCGTCCACCACACGGTGTGCCCGTCGCAACCGATGCGCAGGCCGTGCGGCCCGGCGCCGGGCCGCGGGAGCGGGTAGCGGGCGATGCGCTTGCCGGTGGCGGACAGTTCCACCAGCGCGTTGGTGTCTTCCTCGGTGACCCAGACATGGCCGCGCCGGTCCTTGTCGATGCCGTGGGGTCTGCTGTTGCCGGGGAATTCGGTGATTCCCACCACCTGGCCGGCCGTGGATACGCGAAGGACGCGGTCCTCGAGTTGCTGGGAGACCCATAGGTTGCCGTCCGGCCCGATGACCAACTCATGTGTGCTGCCCAGCCGGGGGAGGGGCATCCGGTACTCGTGCACAGTGCCCACCGGAGGAGCAGTGCGATCCGCGGGCCCGGCCGCCGCTTCGGGCACGCCGGGGGTCACCACCAGAACTGCCACGCTCAGAGCTGCGGCCAGGACAGACACCCGCCGCTCTCTCAGCAACTGCAGTACACGATGCATGGTGAACTCCTCCATCGCGGCAGGCGGAGCCCTGGGAGCATCGGAGAACGCAGCGAAGCCACAGACACCCGCACACCCAGGAGCCGCACCCACCCCACCAGAATTCCTTGAAATGACCGGAATTGCCCGTATCCCGGTTGAGGCTAACTCGGCGGGTGGAAGTTCGCCTGTCGACGTACACGCGAATGCGAACGGCCGGACTCCATGTAGCGGGCAACTTCCTTTGGTCCGATCTTTGGTCCGACCGTTGCTCCGAACCAACCGCCTAGTCATGGAAGGCCGTGGTCGACTCGAGCGGAGCCCGCTCGGTCGTGATCCGGTTCACCGGCGCGGCCTCGTCGGCATAGCCGAAGGAGATGCCGACGAGCAGCCTCCCTCCGATGACGCCGAGTTCGGTGCGGACGGTGTCGGCGTAGAAGCTCAGCAGCCCCTGCGGGCAACTGTCCACGCCGTACGCAGTCATCGCCAGGAGCAGCGTCTGCATGTAGGCGCCGACATCCGCGGTCAGCCGTGCCCCGCCGTCACCGTTGACGAAGAGGAACGCGGCGTGTGGCGCGCCGTAGAAGCGCAGGCTCTCTGAGTCGTAGGCCATGCGTGCCGTGTGATCGTCAGGGCCAATGCCCAGTGCTCCGTACAGCTCGGCGCCGAACGCCGCCCGGCGTGTCTGGTGCACCTGCGAGTACATCCCGTCGGAATACGGGAAGTCCACCGAGGTGTGCCTCCCGGTGTGGGCCGTCTGCAAGGCATCCGCCAGGCGCCGACGCGCCGCGCCGCTCACTACCTCCACCTGCCACGGCTGTGCATTGGAGTTGGACGGCGCGGCGCCGGCCAGCGAGAAGATCGTGCGCATCGTGTCCTCGGGCACGGCTTCCGGACGGAACGCGCGGGTCGCGTGACGGCCGCGTATCAGCTTCTCCGCGCAGCCGCTCAGCTCAGTGGGAACCGACCTGCTCATGGGACTCCTCAGCAACACCTTATGTAAACGGGACCGTTTACTTACGTGCGTGACCCTAGCAGGGCACCTCGGCCGAAGTAAACGCATGCGTATACTTGCTTCATGGGTACGACGGCAGCTACGGCATCCCAACGGCGAGGGCGTGGAGGTCGGGAGCGCATTCTGGCTGCTGCCGCCCGGCTGTTCGCGACCCAGGGCATCAACGCGACCGGCATGGAACAGGTCGCGGAGGAAGCGCCGGTGTCCAAGCGGACGCTCTACGCACACTTTCGGACCAAGAACGATCTGGTCATCGCCCACTTGCAGGGCCTCGTACTGTCGGGTGCCACGCTGGAAAGCGTGCTGACCCGCGAGGACATTCCTCCGCGCGAACGGATCCTCAAGCTGTTCGGCCGGCCGGCGGCGGACACGGCTCCGGTGCGCGGATGTCCGTTCATCGATGCCGCCGCGGAGTTCCCCGACCCGGAGAGCGCGGTGCACTCCTACGCCCGCGAACAGAAACTGCGCATGGTGCAACTGATCGCCGCCTTGGTGACGGAGCTGGGATGCCGCGAGCCCGTCGCACTCGCTGAACAACTAGCCACGCTCGCGGACGGGGCAGCCAGCCGCGCCATGGTGCTGGGCGAGGCGGACTACGGCCGACACGCACGGGCGGCAGCAGAGGTTCTCCTCGAACAGGCTCTGCCGGGCACGACCTGACGAGGAAGGAGTAGTCAGTACGGGTCTGCTCGATGGGGGCCAGGACGAGCAGGTGATCCAAACGAAACTGCCCAGCCTGCCCACCCACGGAAACCCAAGCCACCGACGAATGAAAAGGACCCGCCAGCTAACTGACGGGCCTTCATGCAAGATCGAGACTAACGCCTGCTCGCGGCTGCCGCGACAATGCCGCTCAGGGCGGCGAGTGCCACACACAATGGCGAGTACAGGACAGTGTTCAACCGCTGGAATTCGCTGGCGGCTCCGGAGTTCATGAAGTAGCCACCCAGGCCACGGGCGAGCAGAACCACCGTCAGGCCGTACATGCCCACCAACCGCAGCCAGTCCGGGCCGATCGCCGGGATGGACTCATTGACCATGAGGGTGAGCGCTGCGCCACCGATCAGGGCCAGACCCACCAGCACGGTGCTCGGTGCCGGCGGCATCTTGCCGTCGTCGCTGCCGCCAATCGTCTTGGTAAACGTCATTGCATCCTTCATCGGCCAGGGGGAGAACGCCCAGATGAAGTGCAACAAGCCGATTGCCATGAGGACAATCGTCAACACCATAGGCACCACAGTGCGGACCATATCCAGTTCCTCCGACTCAGTGGGCTTTTCAATGGTCTTCGGCGTCCCTTGCGCTGGGGCCACGCGCGGCCAGCACGAGCAGCACCCCGACCAGCAGCAGGGCCCATGCCGGTGAGGCGGGAAGCAGGGCAACCAGAACCACGCCCCAGGCGGTCATGACCCAGCCGAACGGGGCGGGCACCCGCTCGCCCCGCTTCGCCATCCACAGTACGAAAGCGCCGAGCAGCAGCACCGGCACCCCGAAGCTGCCTGGCGCGACCCAGAATGCCTCGGAGTAGGCCAGGTTCTCGGGGGTGACGTCCAGCGAGATGGTCTGCCACGGCCCTTGGTCAAAGATGTCCGACCAGACGTCCTGATTGTCCAGCGGCGACACGACGATGTGAATCACGCCGAAGGCCACGGCTATCCAGCCGGCCGCGCGCGTGAGCTTCGGCTTGTTCAGACGGGATGTGCGCGTGGCGTGTGGGAGTGTCATGGCTCCCCCCTATCTATACGGCATCGTATAAATGAAGCCTAGCACCCATCTATACGATGGTGTATAGATGGGTGCTCGGAGCGGAATGGAGCAGATCATGGCGGTGGCTCGCACCCCGCGTCACAAATGGATCGACGAAGGATTGCGTGCGCTCGCGACAGGCGGCCCGGATGCCGTCCAGGTCGAGGCGTTGGCGAAGGCTCTCGGCGTGTCCAAGGGCGGCTTCTACGGATACTTCGCCAACCGGCGCGCCCTGCTCGAGGAGATGCTCGATCGCTGGGAACGCGAGATCACCGACGATGTGGAAGCACGCGTCGAGAAGGAAGGCGGCGATGCGAAAGCCCGGCTGCGCTACCTGTTCGCGATCGTTGACACCGGCGACGGGCTCGACACAGACATCACGACCGACCTGGCGATTCGCGACTGGGCCCGGCGCGATCCGGCGGTCGCCGAACGCGTTCGGCGCGTCGACAACCGTCACATGGACTACCTGCGTTCGCTGTTCCGCGCCTTCTGCGCCGACGAGGGCGAAGTCGAGGCACGCTGCCTGATCACCTTCTCGCTGTACATCGCCGACCAGTTCATATTCGCCGGCCACGGCGATCGCAGCCGTGCCGACGTCCACGAACTGACAACGAGGTGGTTGCTCGACTCTCCGAGCTAGGGCCTCTTCGGAGTCGTGATCAGTGGTTGTTGGGTTCTGACTCTTGGGGGTGCTGCGAGCTGGTAGAACGCGCGTGTGGCAAGACGTGGACTCAGCGATGGTGAGTGGGGGTTGATTGAGCCGTTTCTGCCGTTCCTGCCGATCGGGCAGTACGGCCCCCTCCCGGAGTATCTGCGGGAGCAGTTCGAGGGGGTGATCTGGCGGTTTCGTACGGGCGGCCAGTGGCGGGAGATGCCGCCCGAGTTCGGGGCCTGGCAGACGGTCTACAGCCGCTTCGCCCAGTGGCGCAATGCCGGCGTCTTCCAGGCCCTGCTGGAGGGGATGATCGCCGAGGCCGCCCGCCGTGGGCAGGCGGACCTGTCCCTGGTCAGCGTCGATTCCACGGTGGCCCGCTGCTCGGGGCATTGCCGCCGTGCATGATCGTGGCTCCATACGGACAAGACCTCCGAGAGCTACCTCGCCAGAGTCCACCTCCGGGTCGCGACGATCTGGAGCGCCGGCCTCCTACCACCCCACTGATCACAACTGAGAACAGACCCTAGGCGGCTTTGCTTTCCGTGGAGCCCAGCGCCGTCATTGACCGCCGCTAACGTCACGCCGTCTTGGGGGCGCGAAGAAACCCGGCTGGTCGTGCGGCGCGGCAACAGCGCCTCGGGTAAGTCGCCCGTCGCGGCCGGCCTGCGTGAGGAGTTGGACCGCGGCCGGAGTCGGGCAAGTGATATCGGACGTAGTGCGTGAGCGGCTCACGAGGAGCGACGGCGGCCGTTCAGCAATGCGCGCTGCCGACGAGAGGCTGGAGGCCCGGCGGCGGTGGAGGAACTGCGAGCGCTGCTTCGGGCGGGCGGAGATGGACGCGGATCCGGACTTTGCGGCTGATCGCCACGGTCCTGGCCGGTGCCCCGCCCAATCGCCACGGTCCTGGCCGGGCCCCGCCCACCGAATCTCCACGCTCGGTCTCTGGCAGCATCGCGAGCGACGGTTGCACGTTACGGGGCCGAAATGCGATCTCCCTGGGGCACGTGCCCTTCCACAACACACGGAACACCCAGTCGATGACAACCGCAAGCCGCTGCCCGGGGACGGTAAGGAACCCGCTGCCCCGGCAATGGTAAGGAACGGATAAGGGCGCAGCGTTTGGTAGGAGTTGTCGAGGGCACGCGGTGCTCTGGAGGTCGATAACGATGGTTCCCCTGGTTCTCGTTCTTTTGCTCGCGCTGCTCCTCTTCGGTGCCGGTTTTGCTCTGAAGGCCCTGTGGATCGTGGCGGTGATCGTTCTTGCTGTGTGGCTGCTCGGATTCGTACTGCGTTCCGCCGGAGCCGGAGGCAAGCGCGGTCGCTGGTACCGCTGGTAGGCAATGACAATTCGATACCGAGGGTCGCCCGGCACGAACGTGTCGGGCCACCCGTGTGCGTGCAATTCTGCGTAGGCTCTGAGACGCCCGGTGCAGGAGTTTTTCCCGGCGCATCAGGCACTGTTTGTAAACCCTGACGCCGTTTGGTGATCCACAGGGATTCGAGACAGCTCTCAGTGAGGACTGCCGCGGTGGTTGGTGGTTGTCGAACGTATGCAAAAAATTCAACGGGCACCGGGTTAAGTCCCAAAGGCGGGGCACGCGCACAGCGAGGAAGCGCCCTCAATGAGAGCACTGTTTCCCTCATCGCCATCAACGAAGGAGACGTTTTCATGAGCGACATCTGGGGCTATCAGCCGACCACTGGTTACACCGCGGGTGCGAGCCTGACGGGGTACAAGGTCGAGGCCACCGACGGAAGCATCGGCAAGGTCGACAAGCATTCGGACGAAGTTGGCGCTTCGTATCTGGTCGTGGATACCGGAGTGTGGATCTTCGGTAAGCATGTACTGCTGCCCGCCGGGACAGTGAGCCGCATCGATGACGCGGAAGAGAAGATCTACGTCGAGCGCACCAAGGCAGAGATCAAGGATGCGCCGGAGTTCGACAAGGACAAGCACCTCGGCGATGCCGGATACCACGAGCAGGTAGGCATCTACTACGGGCGTCAGCACCGCGCCTGACTCACCGGGCGGTTGGCAGGAAACCTTGCCAACCGCCTCCCTGTTCTGCGCAGCCGTCAGACAGATCTGACGGCTGCTGTGCACGACGCGCATGCTGTGCGTGGGGCAGGGCCTTGACTGCCTTCCTGCTCAGGCGCCCGGCATCGCTTCGGCGGGCTCATGTGCGCCTGACGCGACTGGCAGGGTGTCCTCCTGGTGGTGAGGGGTAGGGGCTTGCCTAGCGGGGGCTCAGTAACCGAACCGGCCATGAGCAACAGCCAGCCCCATGACGGCAGGAACAGCGCAGGAGACCACGTCGCAGGGTGTGTGCCGCTCCGGCCCCGACGCTGCTGCCCCGGGTCCAGGACCCGCAGCACATGTCTCTCGCCGATGCGCGTGACTCACGAAGCTTTTCCTGTTGCGACTTGACGTGCTGGAGGAGGGCACGCACGAGTACCAGTACGTGCGCCACACGCTCATCGAGATGAACCTGACCCTGGTGCGCTACGTCGCCCGGCGCGCTTCTCCGGCCGCAGGGACTCCACCGAGGACGTGCTGCAGGTCGGCACGATCGGTCTGATCAAGGCCATTGGCCGCTATGACGTCTCACGTGGCGGGGAGTTCACCACGCCGGCCGTCCAACTACATCCAGGGGGACATCAAGCGGTTGTTCCGCGACACCACGTGGTCGGTGCACGTGCCCCGGCGCGCCTGCAGGAACTCCCTATCGAACTCGCCCGAGCCCGCGAACAGCTCGAAGGGCAGGGCGTCCACGAACCGTTCGTCATCGAGCTCGCCACCCACCTCGACCTGGACGAAGCAGAGGTGGCGGAGGGAGTCGTCGCCTCCAACGTATCGCGCTCGATCTCGTGACCGGCCTGGTCCGCGATCCGAATGAGAGGCAACGGGTAAGGCGGTCTTCTTCTCTGACCGGCTTGCGGTTACTCCGGCTGACCGACGTGCGGCAGGACGTCCTCCAGTTCCTGCATCAGCCGCCGCTTCGGCCGCGCGCCGACCATCTCCTTGACCAGCTCGCCATCGCGGTAGAGCTGAAGGGTGGGGGCGGCAAGGACGTTGCGGGCGATCATTGTGGCGGGGTTCTCGTCGGTGTTGAGCTTGGCGACGGTCAGGCGATCGGCCTCCTCATGGGCGATTTGGTCCAGGACCGGCGCCAGCTGTCGGCACGGACCGCACCAGGGTGCCCAGAACTCGACGAGGACGGGCCGCGCGCTGCGCAGCACCAGTTGGTCGAAGGTGTCGTCGGTTACGGTGACGACGGCGGAGGCGGTGGTGGTCATCAGGGCGTCCCTTGCTCTCGGGCGGGCAGGTCTGAATCATCCGGAAACTCAAGGGGAGAACTCGCAGCGCGGATCGGCCGCTCGGGCCACAACAGCCCGCTCCAGTTGCCCGGCGACGCGCTCGCGCACCTCGCCGAGGCGGGTCATACAGGCGTCCAGCTCGGCGAGCTTGTGCTGGTAGACGGCGATCGAGTCAGGACAGCGGTCGCCGGTCTCGTGCCCGTCGCGCAGGCACTCGACGAACGGCCGGGTCTCCTCCAGCCCGAAGCCGAGTTCCAGCAGCGAGCGGATCTCCCGCACCATCCGCAGGTCCTCGTCCCCGTACTCGCGGTAGCCGTTGGCGGCCCGCCGGGTCCTCAGCAGCCCCTGCGCCTCGTAGTAACGCAGCGACCGCGTGCTCACCCCTGCCAGCTCGGCCAGTTCCCCAATCCGCACGGCAGCTCCTCCCTGTTCACCCGAGACGCTAGACCTTGACACCGGCGTCAAGGCCAGCGCCGGGGCCGCACGTCATGAACGACAAGCCAAGTGACAGGAGGTGCAGGCCAAACATGCCCCACGCCTCGGGAACGACCATCCGTGGGCTTCCACGACACACACCTGGCCGGCACCGGCGCCGGCAGCGTGATCAGAGTCCGGCGCAGGCGTCGCCGATCGCCGTATCCAACATCGTCAAGGCGAGCGAAAGCTCGTCCTCGGTGGCGGTCAGCGGCGGCGCGATCCGGAAGACTCCGCCCATGCCGGGGAGCTGGACGATGTTCATGTGCAGACCGAGTTCGAAGCAGCGCCGGGTGACCCGCGCGCCCAGTTCGTCCGAGCTCTGCTTCGTCTCGCGGTCGACGACGAGTTCGAGCCCGGCCAGCAGGCCCCGGCCACGGATGTCACCGACGACCTCATGGCGGCCGGCGATGTCCGCGAGACCATGGCGGAGGAACGTGCCGAGCGAGTGCGCGCGCTCGTCGAGTTTGTCGTCGATCAGGACGTCCAGGACGGTGTTGCCGACCGCTGCCACCAGTGGATCGGCGACGTGGGTGGTGAAGAACAGGAACCCGCGCTCGTGCGCCTCCTCTTCGATCTCGGCGCTGGTGACCACGGCCGCGAGGGGCAGTCCGGCACCGAGCGTCTTGGACAGGGTGAGGATGTCGGGGACGACACCGTCGCGTTCGAACGCGTACCAGGTCCCGGTACGGCAGAGGCCGGTCTGGGCCTCGTCGAGGATCAGCAGCATGCCGCGTTCCCGGCATTTGGCTTGCAGGGCTGCGAAATACCCGGCCGGTGGCTCGATGATTCCGCCCGAGCTGAGTATCGGTTCGACCAGGCACGCGGCCAGGCTGCCGGTGGACTGGGCATCGATCAGGTCGAAGGCGAAGTCCAGCTGGCGGCGCCAGTCCAGCGAGCCGTCGGCGGTGGTGAAGTCGGGCCGGTACGCGTTCGGCACCGGGATGGCGAAGTTGCCGGGCGCACCCGGGCCGTAGCCCTTGCGCCCCGCGCTGTAGGTGGCGGACGCGGCGGCCTGCGTCATGCCGTGCCAGGACCGTGCGAACGAGACGATCTCGTGCCTGCCGGTGACGAGCTTGGCCATCCGGATTGCGGCTTCGTTCGACTCGGCGCCGGTCGTCAGCAGCAGCGCCTTCTCCAGCGGCGCGGGCAAGGTGTCGGCCAGCCGCCGGGCGAGGTCGACCACGGGCCGGCTCAGCATGCCGCTGTAGAGGTGGTCGAGGGTCGCGACCTGCCGCTGGACCGTCGCGACGATCTCCGGGTGCGAGTGGCCGAGGATCGCGCTCATCTGTCCGGAGGTGAAGTCGAGAATCTTCCGGCCGTCCGCGGTGTACAGGAAACTCCCGGCCGCGCGGTCGATGATCTCGTGGGTGAAGTCGCCGCCGTAGCGTACGAGATGCCTCTCGGCATCGGCCCAGAAGGTTGCGGTGGACGACGGGGTGGTGGTCGAAGCAGCCATGTCCCCGACCGTAGGTCGCCCTCGAGTGGCACGTCCATCTCACAATTCCGGCTGTCCTGTTCGGCAAAACCGCACAACAATGACGACATGATGAACCCCTGGAGGCTGCGGCTGCTGAGCCAGCTGGACACGCTGGGCACCGTCCGGGCAGTCGCCCAAGCTGCCAACCTGAGCCCGTCGAGCGTGTCTCAGCAGCTCGCCGTGCTCGAGGCCGAGACGCGCACACAGCTCCTTGAACGGACGGGACGCCGGGTGCGGCTGACCTCGGCGGGGCTGATCCTCGCGCGGCGGGCGCGGGCGATCCTCGATCACATGGACACCGTCGAGACGGAGCTGCGCGGGTTCGGCCAAGAACCGGCCGGGCTGGTGCGGCTGGGGGCGTTCCAGAGCGCGATCCACACCATGGCCGTGCCGGCGGTGACCCGGCTGGCGCGTGAGCATCCACACCTGGACGTCGAGCTGCTCGAGCTGGAGCCGCACGCGAGCATGCCCGCGCTGCGGGTCGGGGACGTGGACATCATCATCACCACCACGGACTTCGACGAACTGCCATTGGGGCCGGACATCGACCTCGTACCGCTGGCCACGGACTCGATCGTGCTGGTGGTCCCGGCCGAGCATCCCGCGGCCGGGCGCGGCGCGGTGGACCTGGCGGCCTACGCGGACGAGCCGTGGGCCTTCGACATGCCACAGTCCTACATGGCGAACCTCGCGCTGCGACTGTGCCGACATGCGGGGTTCGAGCCGCGGGTGGTGTGCCGGTTCAGCAACTACATGATGTCCCTTCAGCACGTCGAGGCCGGGCTGTCGATCGCGCTGCTGCCCGGCCTGGCGGTCGACCACCGCTATCGCGTCGCCACCCGGGAGCTCGCGGCCCCTGTGACGCGCACGATCACGGCGGCGATCCGCCGCGGCTCACCACCTCGCGCGGCGGTGCGCGTCGTGTTGGACGCGCTGCGGCACAATCCGGGACTGCCGCTGCTGGGTCGTGAGTGACAGAGCGAGTCCGAACCCTGATGTTCGCTGGCACGGCGACGGGCACGGTTGCGCACCCCTCTCGGAGAGTGCCTCGCCTGCCGCCTGCCGCCTGCCGCCTGCCGCCTGCCGCCTGCCGCCTGCCGCCTGCCGCCTGCCGCCTGCCGCCTGCCGCCTGCCGCCTGCCGCCTGCCGCCTGCCGCCTGCCGCCTGCCGCCCGCCGCCTGCCGCCCGCCGGGCCGCGGGCGGGACGGTACCGGCCGCACTGGCGAGGTGGCCGCACAACTCGCCCGACCCGTGCGGCCCTTCCGACGCAGTCTCGTCAAGGTATGAGGTGACGATCGCGGCGACGTTCTCGCCGGTGTGGACCGGCAGCCTGGGGAAGGTAGGGGGCGTGGGCCCGGTCGCCAAGAAGGGAAGTGGCTCGGGCCCCGTCTCCTGGAGCACAGGAGGAGGCCGTCCTCCGGTGCAGGTCGCGAGGGGGGAACAGCACATGGCACCGTCCACTGCGACGCCCCCGGAGATCGCCGACCGGCTAAGATCTCCCAGGCTGCGAACCTTCGGGCCGATCGACCGGAGCCCGTGGCCGGCGGTGGAGCGGCGGTAGTACGCAGCTTTCCGATTCGTGGTCGAACGAACGCCGGCCGTGCACTCACCTCAATCCACCCGGCTGCCTGTCCTCTTGCAGGCTCACCTACGACCGCGGGGCATCCTCCGGTTGCGCGGTTGAGCGCTTTCTCTGACGGTCCTGAGGCCGGCCCCTGGAGCGAGGCGCTGACCGGGGGTTACGTCCTCCCGCGGGTCAGAACCTTCCCATGCACGATCTCCAGCCGTTCCGCCGCGATGAGACAGGAGACGGGTTCCCGGCCGTCCGCGTCCGCTTCGAAGGCAATCAGAACGGAGGGCCTTTCACCGAGCTGACGAGTAACCCGCAGCAACTCGTCGGCCGTCGGTGCGCGGAAGACCGGCTCGTGGAACGACGATGGATAGCTGACGAGAGCCGGGTCGCCGAAGACCAGCTCCAAGCCGTGGTGATAGGTGAGGTCGTGGCCGGCAGCCAACCGAAGCCGGCCGACGTCCCAGGCAATGACTTCCCAGTCCCACCAAGACCCCTCAGGGAGCTGGATCGCCGTGTGCTGGTGCTCGGTGTCCATCTTCAGGCCCTCATCCTGTTCGAACAGATCGACAGGCTACACAGGCATTGAGGCCCCCGGCTTGACGAGTCAGATCCCTGAGGTGCCTGCCTGGCCATCGCGGTGCGGCTCACCTCCGTCTGCGCGGAGAGCGCTCGCCAGTGAGCAAGTTATCGGCGGAGACCGTCGGCCCACCTCCGCCTGCGCGGCGAACACCCTTCGCGACCTGCAGCGTGAGAAGCGGTTTGCACCGGACCGCGAGTTGGGCGGACCGCTCGGTAGGTCGGCCGCTACGCCTCCGAAGGTCTGGCGCTTTGCGCTGATCGTGGTCATAACGCGCGCCCGAAGCCACGGGGTTCAGGTGCTGCACGAGCAAGGGCCGGTGGAGCGGACGTTCGCCTGGCTGATGCGCTCACACTGCCCGACCCGGGACTGTGAGACCAGTGCCGGGACGATGTGCAGGCCCTCAGCCGGACTCGGCCGCCGGCATCCTGCCTACCCGCATCACCGCCGGGTCCGACAACGGGGGGAACCATACGGCGATTTCGGCGACCAGTTGTCTGACAGTTGTGGCTGACCCGAAGTGCTGGTGAAGAAGTAGTCGCTCACCCTGGTGTGTGCACCGCCGTCGGCATCCGGCTTCAGCGCCGTTTTCACCGCGGGCCAAGGACTTCCGGCCGTTCCCGAATCGGCCATAGGTACAGAATCTTCTGATGCGGGCCTTGACTCCGCAGGTCAAGTGCTTCCTGCCGGCTGATGCGGAAGGGCCGATTCGCCCATGCAGAGGTCAACAAACAACTGCATACGGTGAATATGCCAGCTGATAGACCCCCTCCCGCGGGAAGGCACGTGCATGAGCAAAGTTCACAGCGCGATCTTGTTCGATCTGGATGGGACACTTGTCGACTCCTACGCAGACGCTGAGGACTGCTGGGGCGACTGGGCGGAGTCCGTCGGTGTAGGTGACGTGTTCGACCTGTCGAGGTTCTACGGGCAGAAGCGCAGCGACATCGTGCGGACCCTCCTTCCGCACCTGTCCGAGCGGGAGATCGTGGATCACGCGGAGCGGGTCAGGCTCGCCGAGCGCGCCTGTGTCGCGAAGGTGGTCGCGCTGCCCGGCGCGGCGGAGGTGCTTGCCTCGCTCCCTCCCGATCGCTGGGGCATCGTCACGTCGAACGACACGGAGGTCGCGCTGGCGCGTCTGCGCAGCGCCGGGCTGCCGGCGCCTGAGGTGATCGTCAGCGCGGACGACGTCGTCCATCCCAAGCCCCATCCGGAAGGGTTCCTGCTCGCCGCCCGGAAGATCGGTGTCGACCCCGCGTCCGCCGTGGGGATCGACGATTCCCCGATGGGAATCGCCGCGGCCAGGGCCGCCGGCATGACAACCATCGCGGTGCGTTTCCGGCAGGAGGAGAGCGCACTACAGGGAGCGCACGCCGTGGCGGATGGCGTGGGCTCCATCACGTTCCAGGAACGGCCCGGCGGAATGTCCTTACATATTCCTGGAGTTGAGTTATGACCTTGCGCATATCGCCGAGCATCCTTGCGGCCGACTTCACCCGGCTCGCCGACGAGGCGGACGCGGTCGCGAACGACGCCGACATGCTGCATGTCGACGTGATGGACAACCATTTCGTTCCCAACCTCACGGTGGGCCTTCCGGTGGTGGAGTCCCTCGTGAAGAACGTGCGGCTCCCTCTCGACATCCACCTTGGTGTTGCTGATCCCGACCGCTGGGCTCCGGGCTACGCCGAGGCGGGAGCGGGCAGCGTGACGATCCACGCGGAGGCCGCCAACTCCCCGGTCCGCACGCTGCGGGCGATACGGGCGGCGGGGGCGCAGGCGGGACTCGCGCTCAGCCCTGCCACCTCTCTGTCGCCGTACGAAGGGCTGCTTGAGGAGGTCGACACGCTCCTGGTGATGACTGTCGAACCCGGTTTCGGCAGCCAGAAGTTCCTGGAGTTCACGTTGGAGAAGGTCCGGCAGGCACGCGAGGCCATCGACGCGCTGCGACGCGTGAGCGGCCGCGATGTACCCCTGTGGCTCCAGGTCGACGGCGGCGTCAACGAGAGCACCATCGCGCGCTGCTCAGAGGCGGGCGCGGACTCGTTCGTGGCCGGCTCGGCCGTGTACGCCGCTGACGACCCCGCAGCCGCTGTGCGCGCGCTGCGTGCGAAGGCCGAGGACGCGAAGTTCGTCGTCGCCGAAGCGTCCTGAATCGCCTGTATCCACTTCACTCGGAAGGAACGATCACATGGGACGCGTACAGGGGAAGGTCGCCCTCATCACCGGCGCCGCTCGCGGACAGGGGCGTTCGCACGCTGTCCGGCTGGCACAGGAAGGGGCGCACATCATCGCTTCCGACATATGCGAGGAAGTCGGAAGTACGCACTACACGCTGGCGACGCGCAACGATCTCGACGAAACCCGGCGGCTCGTCGAGAACGAGGGCGGGAAGGTCCTCACCATCAGCGCCGATGTCCGTGTGCCGGAGCAGTTGGCGGCGGTTGTCGAGGCCGGCCTGACGGACTTCGGGCACATCGACATCGTGTGCGCCAATGCCGGAATCGGCTCGCTGGGACGGGCCTGGGAGCTCTCCGACAAGCAGTGGGGTGACATGCTCGACGTCAACCTGACGGGGGCGTGGAACACCGTGCGGGCCGTGATCCCACACATGATCGAAGCCGGCCGTGGCGGGTCAATCATCTTCACCAACTCGGTTGCCGGCACCCTCGGACGCCCCAACATGGCGCACTACGCGGCATCCAAGCACGGGCTCGTGGGTCTTATGCGGTCGCTCGCCAACGAGCTGGCGCCCTATTACATCAGGGTCAACAGCATCCACCCGGGCAACGTGGACACCGACATGGTGCAGAACGACACCGGGCGCAAGCTGCTGCTGCCTGACGTGGAGAAGCCGACCCGCGAGGAGTTCGCGGAGGCCGCCGCCGCGCTCAGCGTCATCCCGGTGCCATGGGTGGAATCCATCGACGTCAGCAACGCCGTGCTGTGGCTGGCTTCCGAGGAGGCCCGCTATGTCACGGGTGCGACCCTGCCGGTGGACGCTGGCGCCGCGATCAAAGCCTGAACCCGGCACCAGCGAGGAGTCAGCATTCTCATGGCGGAACGATTAAAACAGCTCAGCGAACAAGGCGTGTCGATCTGGCTGGACGATCTCAGCCGAGAGCGCCTCAGGTCCGGCAACCTCGACGCCGTCATCCGCGACAAGTCGGTGGTCGGCGTCACCACCAACCCTTCCATCTTCCAGCGGGCCATCGCCGGCGGCTCGGGATCCGCGTACGAGGCACAACTGCGGGATCTGGCCCTGCGCGGGGTCACCGCGGAGGAAGCGGTGCGTGTCCTGACGACCGCCGACGTACGTGCGGCGGCCGACATCCTGCGGCCGGTGTTCGAGCGCACGGGAGGGCATGACGGGCGCATCTCGTTGGAGGTGGATCCCCGGCTCGCCCACCGGACGGAGGGCACCGTCGCCGAAGCCCGGCAGCTGTGGTGGATGGTGGACCGACCCAACGTGCTCATCAAGATCCCCGCCACTCGGGCGGGTCTCTCGGCGATCACCCAGGCCATTGCCGAGGGCATCAGTGTGAACGTGACGTTGATCTTCTCGATCGAGCGGTACCGGGCAGTGGCGGACGCCTATCTCAGCGGGCTTGAAGCGGCTCTCGAAGCGGGCCTCGACCTGTCCGGCATCGAGTCGGTGGCCTCCTTCTTCGTCTCCCGGCTGGACACCGAGACCGACCGGCGCCTGGAGCAGGTGGGAACCGAGAAAGCCCTGGCATTGCGGGGCCAGACCGGACTCGCCAACTCCCGCCTGGCTCACGAGGCGTACGAGGAGATCACCAGCTCCCAGCGGTGGCGGGCGCTGCGGGCCGCCGGTGCGAATCCGCAGCGGCTGCTGTGGACCTCGACCAGTACGAAGAACCCCGCCTACCCGGACACCTGCTATGTCACCGGCCTGGTGACGGCGGGAACGGTCAACACCCTGCCGGAAGAGACTCTGGACGCCGTGGCGGACCATGCCGACCTCCTAGGCGACACGATCCGCGGCCGGTACGCGCAGGCGGCGGAGGTCTTCGCCGGAGTGGCCGGAGTGGGCATCGACTACGACGAGGTCGTCGAGCTGCTGGAGGAGGAGGGAGTCAAGGCGTTCGAGAACTCGTGGCTGGCTCTCCTCGAAAGCGTCGAGAGTTCTCTCCGGCGCCTGAGCGACGGACCGGCCGCGCGATGAGCGCGGGCTCACGATGACATCGACCGGCGTATCGGCGACCGAGAGCGGGCCACGGGTGTCGCGGGCATTCGTGGTCCGGCTCGGGCTCGGCTACCTGGGCCTGTACAGCGCAGTGCTGTCCGTCGCGCTGGTCACCCTCGCCCTGCGCATCGAGGATGTCGATCCGCGGCACAAGGAGACCAGTCTCGCGGTGGTGGCGAGCCTCGGGGCCCTGGTCGCCCTGCTGGCCAACCCTCTGGCGGGTCGGCTGTCGGACCGCACCACGTCCCGTTTCGGACGGCGCAGGCCGTGGCTCATCGGAGGTGTGCTCGGCGGTACATTCGGCCTGGCGATCATGGCTCTGATCCCGTCCATCGCGGCGGTCGCCGCCGGATGGTGCCTGGCACAGCTCTGCTTCAACGCGACCATCGCCGCGCTGGCCGCCACTGTGCCCGAGCAGGTACCCGCACCACAGCGCGGCATGGTCTCCGGCGTCGTGGGATTCAGCCAGCGCCTGGCCGTACCCATCGGCATGGGAGCGGCAGCGCTGTTCTCGGCGGGCACCGCCGGGTTCCTTGTCCCCGCAGCGGCGGCGGTTGCGCTCATCGCCCTGTTCGCCGTGCCGTTGCGCGACCGCGGAGCGCCGGCTGACCAGGTTCCCTTCTCCGCGCGGGAGTTCCTCGGCAGCTTCTGGACCGATCCCCGCAGCCACCCGGACTTCGGCTGGGTATGGCTGACGCGGTTTCTGACGTTTTTCGCCTCCGTGGCACCCGTCCCCTACCTCGCCTACTACCTCACCTCCCAGATGCAGGTCTCCGATGGCGAGGTAGCCGCCACGGTCGCGCTGCTGACCACGATCAATTACGGACTCAGCGGCCTGACCGCGGTCCTGTGCGGCTGGCTCTCCGACCGGATCGGCCGCCGCAAGCCCTTCGTGATCGCGGCCGTGCTCGTCCTCGCGATCGGTCTCGGCCTCCTGGCGACCGCGACCACACTGCCCTGGGTGTATGTCGCACAGGCCCTCCTGGGTGTCGGCTCCGGCTTCTACTTCGCCGTGGACATGGCCTTGGCGACCGAGGTACTGCCCAACTCCGCCGATGTCGGCAAGGACCTCGGCGTCATCAACAGCGCCGACGTCCTTCCACAGTCCATCGGCCCCGCCCTCGCGCCGCTGCTGCTGGCGGTCGGCTCGGGACACAACTACACCGCTCTCTACCTGTTCACGATGGTCGTCGGGCTCATAGGAGCCCTCACCGTCACCCGGATCAAGACCGTGCGCTGATCATCCGCATCACCTGGCCACCTGGAGGAGCCCGTGATCTACGAATACGCCTACCTCTACATAACCCCCGGCCGCGAGGACGAGTTCGAGCAGGCGCTCGTCGCGGCGAGCCCCATCCTGAAGTCCGCCGAGGGCTGCCAGTCCGTCGACCTCCACCGCGACGTGGAGACCGCAGGGTCCTACCTGCTGCGCGTGGGCTGGGCGCACCTCGACGACCACCTGGAAAAGTTCCCCAAGAGCGAGCAGGCCGGGAGGTTCGCCGCAGCAATCGAGCAGTTCTTCGACCGCGAGCCCACCCTGCGGCACTTCGACTCCCGGCCCGTGGGGCAGCCTCCCGTCGGCTAGCCGAGTATGGCCTTGGCTTTCGGGGTCAACCGCCGGAACACCGGCGAAGGCACCAAGGCTGACCAAGGCTCGGGCGGACAGGCCCAACTCAGACCAGAACTGAGACCACGGAATGGCGAAGGGGCCGGCTGTTGAGCGGCCGGACCCTTCGTTTTTCCTGTTCAGGGAGTGCGGAGGAGACGAGATTCGCACTCGTGGGGGCCCAACACGCTCTCCAGGTCTGTTGGTGGGCGTGACGAGTTGTCCGGGGCCGCCGTTCACCTGCGTTCATGGCCGACAGACCCATGGGGTGGCCCCTGCTTCGGAACCTGTCCGAAGAGCCAGCCGTGAACATGGCTGAATGAGACGGAAGCTGAGGCGGGACGTCCCGTGCTGACCTGGAGCGACGCGGTTGGGCTAGAGACCGCGAAGCGCCTCGTAGAGATCGCTGTAGGCAGTCCAGCAGTCGACACTGCCGTCGTCGTTCAGACTGCCCATGTACCAGTCCTCGTCGCTGACCGGCTTCACCAGACACAGGTCATGAAACCCCAAGACGATCTCGGGGTGGATCCGTGCATGGCCTTCTGGCCCGGCCACCCACTCGACGGAGCGATCGGTGTCGAGAGGTAGGGCCTCCTGATCGCCGGAGACGTTGCGGATCTCCTCAAGGGTCCACCTTGCCGGTAGTTGCGCGCTTGCCATGAGGGGATCGTGACACCTCCGGCCGCACACTGCGATTCACCCACGATGCGATGGGCCAGGAGACCGGCAGAAGAGCTTTTCCCGGCCGGCATGGGGCACAGGAGCAGGCCACGTCCGGGTCGATCATGGTGTGGTTCGCCCGGGGGCCGTCGCGGTGGCACAACGGCAAGGCCGGGGAGAGCTCGCGCAAGCTTTCGGCCATCAGGTCGTCGCTTCCTGAGGGACGGTGGTGGTGGCTTCGCGGGTACGGACCACGTCTGCCGGCAGCACCCGCTCGGCGTACAACAGGACCGCAGCGCCGGTCAGGCCCATCAGTGCCAGAACCGTCCACAGTTGCCATTGCCCGGCGTCGAGCAGGAAACCCAGTAGCAGGGGCGCGGTGGTGCGGCAGACCGACCAGGAGAGCTGGTAGCTCGACAGATACCGTCCCCGCAGGTGATCGGGGGCGGCCTGGACCGACAGGCTCTGCGAGGGTGCGGAGTGGACGAGCTCGCCGGCGGTGTAGAGGACCGCGACCGCCAGGACGGCGACGAGGGCGTCGGCACCGCTGATGAGGTGGGGGAGGGCCGCGAAGGCGGCGAAGGAGAGCGCGAAGATGACGGCGCCGAGCGCGGCCGCGCGTGTGCGCCTTCCGCGTCCGGTCAGGCGGGCGGCCGGAACACCGAGCGCGGCAACCAGAGCCGTGTTGACCGCGAATACGGCCCCGGCCAGGGCATCGGGCAGGCCGACGTCGCGGGTGAGGAAGACCGGCAAGGCGATGGCCTGGGTGGTGTAGCCGAAGGCGATCAGGAAATTGGCCGCGGTGATGAGCAGGTAGGGCCGGTCGGTGAGCACCTGCCGGTACCCCTCCCGTGCTCCCTCCGGCCGCCTGTCGCCGCCGTGGACGGCCGAGATCCGGGCCACCAGCACCGCGCCGATGGCGAAGACGGTGGCCAGAACCACCGCGGCGCCGATGAAGCCGGCGTTGCCGTTCAACGCCAGCAGGCCCGCCGCCGCCAGGCTGCCGCATCCCATGCCGGCGTTGCGCAGACTGCGGTCCCACGCCAACAGCCGGTCACGCTCGGCGCCTTCGGCGATCTCACCGATGAGAGCGTGCTGGCTGGGCGAGGAGGCCCACATCCCCACCGCTACCACCAGGGCGATCGCCAGGAATGCGGGGTAGGAGTCGGCGAACGGGTAGGCGGCGAAACCGGCGGCCCGTAACGCGAGCGCGGCGATGAGCACCCGTCGGCCGCCGAACCGGTCGATGAAGACGCCCGTGACGGGCATGAACGCCAGGGCGCAGAGTCCGGCGACGGTCAGGCCCGCGCCGATCGACGTCAGCGACAGGTTGGTGAGCGAGTGGACGAACAGCATCGTCAGGGGCACGTATATGCCGTCACCGATCGAGCTGACCAGGCTTGCGGCGATGAGGCGGCGGCGGGTGCGCATGCCGGGTTCAGCGGAGGTCGAGCGCACCGCGTCCCCGCTTCAGCTCGGCGAACGCGTCCATCCCGGCCAGGGTCCGAGCCGCCTGGAAAAGCCGGATCGCCTCCTCGCCTTCCGGTATGGAGGTGAGGACGGGGCCGAAGAAGCCGGCGCCATCCATGGTGACCACGGGTGTTCCGGCCTCTTCGCCGACTGCTTCCTGTCCGGCCTGGTGGCCGGCGCGCAGGGGCCCGTCGAATGCGTCGGTGTGAGCGGCCTTGGCAAGGGACGCGGGCAGCCCCAGTTCGTCGAGGGACTCGGTGATGACCACGTCGTAGTCCTTGTTGCGCGCCCCGTGGATGCGGCTGCCGAGCGCAGTGTAGAGGTCGCGCAGGACGGCATTTCCGTGGAGAGCTTCGGCGGCGGCGCACACCCGGGCCGGGCCCCAGGCTCGGTCATTGAACTCGCGGTACCAAGGTTCGAGTTCGCGGTGCTCGTTGAGCACCGAGAGGCTCATGATCCGGAAGCGCAGGTCGATCGGCTGAAGCCGTTCGACTTCGAGCAGCCACCGGGAGGTGACCCAGGCGAAGGGGCAGGTGGGGTCGAAGTAACAGACAACCGCCGTGGCGGCTTGAGGAGCAACATTATCTTCCATGGAAGCTAGATTAGCTTCCATGGAAGGTATAGTGGAAGGCATGCAGCCCGACTCCATCGCCACCATCGTCGAACAGTGGAAACGCGAGAGGCCCGATCTCGATGCGACACCGATGCTCGTCATCGGCCGACTTTTCCGGCTCACCGACGCACTGGACCAACGGCTACGCCCGCCCTTCGGCGCTGCAGACTTGGGGAGCGGCGACTTCGACGTCCTAGCGGCGCTTCGACGTTCAGGGGCGCCTCATGCCCTGTCCGCAGGCGAGCTCAGCCGCACCGTCCTCGTCACCACCGGCGCGATCACCAAACGGGTCGACCGGCTCGAAGCCCGTGGCCTGGTCAGCAGATCCGTGGCCGAGACCGATTCGCGGGGGCGTCTCATCACCCTCACCGCCGGTGGCGTCAAACTGACCGACGAGCTCATCGGCGTCCACCTGGACAACCAGCGTCGGCTTCTCGCCGGGCTGAGTGGGGAGGAGCAAACTCAGCTTGCCGGCCTGCTCGAACGATTCGCCTCAACGCTGGACGCAGGTGACCGGTCACCCGCAGACGATGTCACGTGACGTAGACACACCTGCGGCCCCTGACCAGCTCCCCCGAAGTGGACCTCGCGCGCCACGGACCGTCCGGAGCGGAGCTGCCTCCCCAGCGCCTCCCGCCGGGCCCCAGCTCCGGAGGGAACCTTCGGTCCCGCCTACGCGAAAGGAGCTGCGCCGCCGGCAGCCGCGTCCCGGCGACAAATGGCACCGGACAGATGTCGTGTGGCACCGGACAGATGTTGTGGTCAGTGGCGGGTGGTGTGGTCCGGATCGGTGAGGTCGGCGCAGGTGGTGGCCGGGCTCTTGTCCTTGGCGAGGAAGATGGTCTGCGCCATCATCCGGTACCCCGACATTCCCTCCCGCAGGGTCTCGATGGATTCCTCCGGGTGCACCGAGTCGATCACCGCGTTCGGTCCCACCGCGTTGAACTGGTGTGACACCCCGCGCGGGATCTGCATGTCCACCCAGGAGTTCGGCGGCACGATCACGTTGTGCCGGTCCCGGCGCACCCCGGTGGGCGTACCGGGCAACGCGTCGGTGAAAGCTCGCAGCGGACCGGTCCAGCCCGCCGCCGCGGGGCGCACGGTGATCGGGGACAGGCTGGAGACCCGGATCGTGGTCTCCGGACCGGTCATCATCCGCACGAACCGCAGCCCGGTGTGCAGGTGCATGCGCGAGCAGATGTCGCGTTCGGCGGTGTCGTAGAAGTCCATCAGGTAACGGTCGGCGAAGAACCCCTCGAAGGGGGGCTCCAGCATGAAGACGTCGCCCTCCTCGAACTCCTGCGCCTGTGCGAGCACGCCGTCGGGGGTGGGGCGAGCCTGTTCCGTGCGGTGTGCCGCCCGGACCAGACCGGCGAGGGCGTCGACCACGCTCAGGGCGACGTCCGGTGGCAGCTGTACGACCGGAGTCAGCCGGTTCCGGCCGGGGTCCTGGTGCCGCCGGACGTCGAGGATCTCGTCCTCGTGGTCGGGGGACTGCTTCATCCGCCCGGTCGTTTCGGTGCCGTGTGTCATCCAGTCGCTCCCGCGTGCTCGTTCGGTCCGGAATCCGGCTGTCGTGCCCACAGCACGCCGCCCAGGTCGTGTCGCCCGGCGCGCAGTACCGAGCAGCCCGTGGTCGGGAATCCGCGGGCGCGCAGCCGGGTCAGCCGTGTCCAGCGATCCGCCTCGCCGTCCGCGGGAGAACCGTCCAGAAAGGACAGCAGCGGGCCCAGCGGCCACACCGGGCCGTCGGCCGGGGGCCCGTGCGGGAGCACGAGAAGTGTGCCGCCGCCGAACCGGGCTTCGGTGTCGAACGGCACCGACGGCCCCTCGAACCCGTGGCGGGCCGACACCTCCGCGGCGAGCTCGCCGTGCACGGCCAGAGGCCACTCGGTGAGCAGTATCGTGCGCCAGTGGGCCTTGGCCCGGGACAGTTCCGCGTCGTCCTCGTGGTGCCAGTGCTCGCGCAGGAAGTCGAAGGCGCCGAAGACTGCCTCCTCGTGCGCGTGCGGGCGGCCCTCCGCCTGCGTGGCGAGCGCGCGCAGACCGGAGTGCTCGGCCCCTGAGCGCAGCAGGTCGTGCGCGGTGGCCGCGGCGTAGCGCAGCAACCGTTCGTACCGCGCGGGAGCCAGCCGGCGCGCGGCGAGTACCCGGCTCATGGCCTTGCGCCGGGGCTTGCCGGTGGACGTCGCCAGGAGGCCGCCGAACTGGAGGGCCGCCGGGCGCAGCGGCGTCCGCTCGTACAGTTCGCGTACGGCGGAGACCGGCTGCTCCGTGGCGACCAGCCCGATGTCCTGGCCGAGTGCGGGTTCGTCCACCGCGACCGCCGCGAACCGGCCGGACAGGCCCGCTCGGCGCCAGCCCTGTTCGATGTCGAGCGGGTAGTGCTTCTCCCCGCCCCGGTTGATGCGCTCACCGGCGCGGCCGCGCAGTACGAGCAGGCCGTCGCGCAGTTCGCCCAGATCGCCGGTGCGCAGCCAGCCGTCGTCGGTGACCGTGGCGGCGGTCGTGCGACCGTCCTGCCAATAGCCGGTCATCAGGTCCGGCGTTCTGATCCACACCTCACCGGACTCCAGTCGCAGTTCGGTGTCCGGCAGCGGCGCCCCGACGGGGGGTACGTGTTCCAGGTACTGGTCGTGGAACTCGGCGTCGTCGAGCCGGGGCATGGTGAAACTGAAGTTGACCGCCTCGGTCAGGCCGTAGCCCTGCCGCAGGCGCGGACCGTAGCGGCGGTGGAAACGGCGGGCGAGGTCGCTGGTCAGCGGGGCGGCCGCGGTGATCAGGTACTCCAGGCCGTCCGGCCAGTCGGGGCCCACCTCCAGCAGGTCCGCCAGCAGGGCGGGCACGATGGAGGCGGTCCTGGCCCCGGCGGCGTCCAGCGCGGCGAAGTAGCCGGCCGGGTCGAAGGCGGCCTGCTGGGTCAGCGGCGTGCCGGTGAGGTGCGTGCCGAGCAGGGACATGACCAGCGCGTTGCAGTGGTACAGCGGGAGGCAGGTCCCGTGGGGGCGCTCCGGTGCCAGTCCGTGCAGTGCCGCGGTCTTGGCCGCGTTGCCCAAGACCGCCCGGCGGCTGAGCATGACCCCCTTCTGCGGGCCGGTGGAGCCCGAGGTGAACATGATGAAGGCGAGGTCGTCGGGGGCCGCGTGGATGTCGGGCAGGGCGGTGCGGTGCAGGCCGTGGATGTCCACCAGCGCCGCCGTGGAGACGCGCTCGGCGATCTCCGCGACCGCCCGGTCGGTGGCGCGCGGGTGCAGCGGGACCGCGACGAGATGCAGGTCGAAGCAGGCGAGCAGCACGTCCGCCAGTGCGCGGCCGTTGGGCAGCCTGATCACCACCCGCGCACCGGCGGGCAACTCGGCAAGGGTGCCGCCGGCCTCGGTGCGGAGCAACGCGGCCCCCTCAGCAAGTCGCGGAGCTGGACTCCGATTTCGGCCACGTGCTGCGGCTGGAGCACCCGATGGTGGGGAGCGGGTGTGTGGCCGACGGTCAGTTCGCCGCCGACGTGTGGCCGCCACAGGTCATGGTGCGGGACCCGGCGCGGTGCGTTCGCCGCCGCTTCGATGTAGGTGGCATCCCCCGGGTAGCGCGGTGGCCGGTAGGCCCGCGCGAGCCTGTAGTTGTGGCGCGACACCGCGATGACGCGGCCGATGTCGTCCTCGGTGAACCGGGCGAACACGCTGCCTTCCTGGTGCAGCAGCGCCGAGACGGTGGCGAAGTCGAGTTCCGCGGAAGCGAAGCGCTCGCCGTCGAGCCCCGCGGCCGTCAGCAGCAGCCGGAAGATGCGCTGGTCGTCGATGGGCTGTTCCGGTCCGGCTTCGGTATCGGCGACCGTGTCCACCAGGAAGAGCGATCCGGCCGGCTCGCCGAGTTCGTGCAGTCGGACCGCCATCGCATGCGCCACGAGTCCCCCGAAGGACCAGCCGACCAGGTGGTAGGGGCCGCTGGGGCGGACCGCACGCAGCAGGCCCAGGTATCGCTCGGCCATCGCTTCGACGGTGTCGGGCAGATCCGCCACTCCGCCGGGCCCCTCGGCCTGTATGCCGTACACCGGGTGGCCGGGGTCGATGTGCCGCAACAGTCCCGAGTACAGCCAGCTGATCCCACTGAGCGGATGGACGCAGAACACCGGTGCTGCCGGGCCGCCGGTCCGGAACGGCACGAGGTGTGCGGGTGCGCTCGGGGACGGGTCCCGGTCCAGCAGTCGGCTCAGCGCGGCGGGGGAGGGCGCCTCGAAGACGTTCCGGATCGTCGGCTCCAGCCCGGCTGAAAAACCTCTCAAGGCCATCGAGCGCGAGATGGCAGTCGCCTGATCCGGAGCCTCAAGCCCGGCCCAGTTCCTCGCCCGGCGGGATGAAGACGTCGGCGCTATCGGCGTCGTCGACATGTCCGTGAGCGTCCATGGTGATGGCGGTCGCCCGGCCCTGCGAGGTGATCAGCCACGCGAGCACCTGTTCCGTGAGCGGGGAATCTCCCGGGCCCTCGTCATTCCATTGCGCCCGCCACCCGCCGCCAGGGACTGCGGCTACGACCTGGTCGGCCTTCTCGAGGTGGGAGAAGTCTTCGTAGTCCGTGACGGGACGCATGGCGCCTCGCTTGGGATCGACGACAAGTGCCGTTCCGGTTGCGGGGTCCCATGCCTCCACCCGCACCATGCGGCCGATCTCGGTCTCGGTGCCGTTGAAGATGGCAGTCCAGCCGGTCCGATTGAACTAACGAAGATCCACCGCCCCATCATCTCGCATGGCAATGAGCGGCATGCGGCGGCTACTTGCTCTGCAGGTTCATCCGTAGCTACCTCTGCACATACGCAAATACGCCGACACCGGGGCTGGTTGGCGCCCCGGCTGTGAACGGAGTCAGCCGAAAGGTGACGCAAAACCTACGCTTTACTGCGGCTTGGCTTTTTCTTGACTATCAATTGGGGGTAGCGTCCAGCTCGGGTCGCTATCCCCGACCAGGGCCGACACAACGTCTGTCCGAGGCGTCCCGCCCCGCAGGCGTATCCGTGACCAGGGGCCAGGCCACGCAGGCGGGCCGGGCCGGCCCAGCACGTCATCTGCTCGCCGGCTCCCCGTGAGCCATTGGATGTCACCGGAGGATGCATGACCTCTCGTATCGCTGCCGCCGTCGCCACGTGCGCGCTGAGTATCGGTGCCCTCGCCGCGGGCGCAGGCGTCGCCACAGCGGCCCCGCCGGCCCCCGCCGCCGGAGCTGCCGGTGACGCGCGGTCGCTCCGGCCGGTGATCGACGCGCGCGCCGCGGCCGTGGACCGGTGCAGCTACCAGGTGGTCCGCTCCCACGACTCCCGCTACGTCTACTCCGTGAGCGGCGTCTTCGGCGGCGGCGCCCGCGAGCTGACGCCCCAGAAGGAGGACTACGTGAGGTTCTCCGACGACTGGCGCAAGGTCGTCCAGGTCGACGCGTGCGCGGGCGAGCGGGGCCAGGCCCCCACCGCGCTCCGCGTCACGGGGAAGCTGGACAATCCGGAGAACTACGATCCCTCCGTACCGCGGATGATCCACAGCGATGACCTCAAGCCCGCCGACTCATCGGTGATCCCGAAGGCGCCGGGGCCGACGTCCGTCGACCGCCTCGACCCGGCCACCGTCCGCGTCACGTGGAAGCCCGCGCAGGGCAACCCGGACCAGGTCATCCTGATGGAGCGCAAGCCCTTCTACTCCAGCGAGCTCGGCCTGTGGCATCCCTACACGTTCCAACGGAACGTCCAGGCGGGCGCCACGTCGATGGACCGCAAGCTGGAGCGTCACCCCGACATTCCCCCCGCGGACCGCACGCACTCCTACTGGATGCGCGTGGTCAACGGCGGCTTCGTCAGCGATCTGCGTGCCGAGAAGCCGGTCACGGTCGAGCCGTAACCGCCTGCCGATGCGTGCCGAGAATCCGGTCACGGTCGAGCCCTAACCGCCTGCCGATGCGTGCCATGTTCTGCACCACGCCGCGCGGCCTTCGTCCTCCGCCGAGCCATCCTCCTGCCCGCAGAACTCCGCCAGGGCGCGGCCAGTCGTGAGTGAATTCTCCGCCGAGACGCCGCGCCCGCCGCAACAGCCCCGCCTCCAAGGCCAGGCTTCGACGAGTGTGAAACCTACGGAGCCAAGCCAGCAGACGCCGGGGCGCCGGTCGCAATGTGTGCTGGCTGCCCTTGATGTTGCCGGGCTGCCGGAGCCGTTGGCGAGGGCGATGAGTTCGCGCACGTCCTGCTCGGGTTCGCTGATCTCGGAGATGGGCTCCTGGCGGCACCCCGCCGAGCACCCCGGCGGACCACCCCGTCGGGCCCTCGGCGACGGCTCGCAGCGCCGCGCCGTCCGATCGCCGCGCTGCGCCGTCCGACACCTCGGGCATGCGCGGATCGAGCAGATCCATGTTGACGTGGAAGGTACGGGCGGCCCCCGCCAGGGCTCGCCGTTGCGCCTTCATGCGCGCGTAGGCCCGTACGAGCTGGTCGAGGCCGCGGACGCGAGAAGGTGCTGACCAAGACCATCGCCAGTTACGGACCCGTCGATCTTTTGCGCATCGACGAGGTCGGCTACATCAAACTGGACCGTTGCGGCGCGGAGTTGCTGCTCCAGGTGCTGACCGAGCGGGAGGAGAAGAACAGCGCACCTTCGGCGGCAACAGCAACGAGACCGGAAAGCCCTACCGGCTCGCCGGCACCCGGGCCCGGCCCGCTGCCGCCAGAGAACGCCACTGGCTGCACGAGTCCGCCGCCCGGCCCGGAGGAGAGATCATCTGCTGTCCGTAGGTGTTTTCGATCTCTGGCCGTGAGGTGACCAGCGCCTTCGCGCGCCGTGGATGTAATGGTTGAATGTATTTGACCCGTGACCGCACCCTGGCGGACATGGCACGAATTTCAGATGTGCGGCCTGGATCGTGGTGGTGCCCCTCATGTGGGCTCTGCTCCGCATCCTGCCGACCGGTATCAGAACACTTCACGTCCGAAGGAATGGTGCGGTACCTGTGGTGCGCCACCAGTGGATGGATGATCGCTTGCTCCGACATTCAGCTGATCCAGGTGAGCGAGCAGAGCGGAGACCGCCAGACCGCGGCGCGTGGGGTTTCGTGACGTCCGAGAAGGTCACGTGAAGCAAAATCATTACGGCCGCCTTGGGGCGGTACTGTCCGCAGATTTGATCAATCTGCCCGAGATGAGCGCTACGAGCATCCAAAGGCTGCTCGAGACACACGAGATCCGGCGCGCAGAAATCACTGATGCCGATGTGGAGTGCTTTGCGCGCTGGCGAGATCAACTGGCTCGGGTATTTGGTTGCAGGGATGCGGCTGAGCAGTGCTCAGCGGTGAACGACCTGCTGGTGGAGGCAACTATCCGCCCCTGGGTGAGCACCCACGACGGCCTTCAGCCCCATCTTCACTTCGTGCCCGACTCGGCTGACGTACTTTCCCGGGTCAAGGCAGTCACCGCTGGTGGCCTTGCCTTCGTCCTGTGCTGGGAAGGAGGAGCACGGCTGGGGCGATGCATGCGCTCCGAGTGTTCCCGAGCCTATGTGGACACGTCCAGGAACGGGCAACGGCGATATTGCACAGCACGCTGCGGAAACACCGAAGCAGTGATGCGACACCGTTCCCGACGCTCACGCTTCAAGCCCTGATCGGCCCGTCGACCGTCTGGCCTTCAGACGTGCGTCGTTGGGGGTGTTCACGTCCCTTCCGACACAACTGTACGACTGTAGTCGGGCGAGCGGTCTGCCCGCACTGCGCCTGGCGGCTGTTAACACCGCTCGTGATCAATCCATCCAGAGCGCGCCCACGCGGTACTGATCCGGCTGCAGGCTCGACGCCGGCCATCGCCGCGGAGGTGGCGGCAAGGTGCGCCGCCTTACGCCTTGTTTCGGCGGGCAGAGCGCCGACGAAGCAATACAGGCAGTACGTACCAGCACAGGGCGAACCACATCATGACACCACCGACGAGCAGTTCTGCGAGGAGGCTCGGTACGACGACGTGAAGGAGCAGGAGGAGTGTGCCGCCGATTGTCAACGCGAGGAGGACCATGCCGCACACCATCAGCCGGCCCGCGATCGTGATGACGTCGTCCTTCATGCGCTGGCCGGACAGAAAACGGTGGATCGACACCGGCGCTATCAGTGCTCCGGTGCCGGAAGCCCCGAGTATCACGGTGATCACGTAGACGACGTGGTCGAAGGTCCCCAGTTCGTGGAAATACGGAGTGAACGCCACACTCAGCAGGAAACCAAAGAGGATCTGTACGCCGGTCTGCGCGACTCTCGTCTCCTGCAGAATCTCGTTCCACCTTCGGTTTACCCGCTCCCGCGCAGTCTCCTGCCGTTCCTCGACCGGCGGGGGAGCCGACCCGTGGCAGGAGAGAGAGTCGTGCTGCGACGTGTATGGCATCGACGGACCCGTCACGGTCATGACATCCTCCCAACTGAGAAAAACTGAGGAAACCCGTGTTCCCCCTCGCAGCGGATTCACGTCCCTGCGCCCCCAAAAAACGCACGTCAGGCCTGTCAGCGAAGGCCGGTCGCGATCCGCGACAGACTCGCGCCGGTGCGTGCTTAGCTTCTCGTTCAACGAAGCGGCCCCGGGCCGCCGCCTTGGTGGTGCGGGAGTGGCGGAAGCGGCCAGCTCGGTTCCCGCCGTTACCGCGACCCGGTCGCAGCAGCATGAACACCGATGCCCGGCCGTTCCGTCGGCGACGCTCGCCTGTCGCCTGTCGCCTGTCGCCCGTCCCCGTCCGGCGGCCTGCTCCGCCGAGCAGCAGGATCGTCCCGTGCTCCGTGCTCCCGTTCGCACGTCACGGCTGTGTAATGCAGCGATCCGGGCATCAACGCCCAGGGCGCTGCCGGCATCTCCCCTCGCAGCAACGACATGAGGAGTTCGAGATGCTTCGTACGCCTGATCGCCGTGCCGGTCGCGGCCGTCACCCTGCCCCTGACCGTTGCCGGCAGCGGCCCGGGGAACTACGACTACGAACTGCAGCAGAAGTACGGCGAGTTCGGGACCACGCCGGAGCCGCCGGCCATGCCCAGCGACGGCTGGAAGCACTTCTACAAGCCTTGCTCCTGACCACAACCGGGCGCCAACGGTCCTCCACACACCGGCGGCGCCCGGCACCGGAGCTGGCCTGAACAAGCGGGTAAGGGCGCCCCCTCGGCACCGGCCCGCCCCTCCCATGACGTCTGCGAAGAGCCGAAAAAAGCGCCCTGGCCGTTGGATCCCCGGTGCGACGGCCACACCGCACCGGGCGCTCGGACTTCTGCATGGAAAAGGTGTCCGGGATTCCCGCCGGCGGCGACTCCGGAGGCCCGGTGATGAGCATCGCCCCACCTGGCACCGAAACCCTCCTCGGCGTCTTTGACGGCTCCGACCGGGAGAAGATCGCCGAGGCAGGGGAGATCTCCCAGCAACTCGCCTGGATCCGCTCAGTCACCCGGCGATAGCGCAGAGCGCGGGCACGAGCGGATGCCGCCGACGCCCGGGTACGGCAGCCACGCTCGACACTTCGACGTACGACGCCCCATCCGCCCGTCGTCGGCATCACCGGATCCGCGGCGCGGCAAGGGTGGTGATCGTCGAGATCGGGACGGGCACCTGCTGCTCTCGACCGAGCTGAACGGGTCGCCGGCTGCGCGACGGGACCGGGCACCGCACGCGGAGCAGCAGGTGCTGCTTGTGGTGGGCCAGGAGTAGTTCGCCGGCGGGCGTGCAGTCCAGCAGGGCGAAGTGCGTGGGGGCCTTCGGCCACGGTTGCCCGAGCGGCAGGCCCAGCCGTCGACGATGGGGTCGACACGAGGGGTGTCCATCAGGGAGGCGGGCAACGTCAAGGGCAAGGTCGTGGTCACGATCGGAATCGTCCCCCCCCGGCCACTGACAGCGGTCACCGGCCCCGGTTCATCTCCGACGACATGCGGCACAACCGGACACCGGCCGCGCACGAGTGGCTCGTGCGTACCCGGAGGCCGCGCCATCTAGCGCACGCGCCGTCTTCCTGCCCTTCAGCAACGTGACCACAGCCCAATGCAGTTACTGAGCGCTGCATGCCACTTGGATGCCCTTGCCGTATGCGGTGATCACGCCGATCGTATGGCCGTTCCCGGCGCTCAGCGGGCCCGCCACCGATGATCGGGAAGGAATCGCACGTCGTACTGCTCCGGAACGCTTGCGAATCTGCCGGGCTCCGGGATGACTGGCTCGGCGGGCAGGCCGAGCTGCTCAACGGGCGCGCCGAGGCTGTCGAAGAACCGCTCGAAAGTGCCGCCGGGACCGGCGGCGACGCCGACGACCTGGCTGTGGTGGCGCTCCATACGGTAGGCGTGGGGGCAGTTCTTGGGCACGAAGCCGAAGTCGCCGGGGGTGAGCAGCTTCTCCTGCTGCTTGCCCCGGGTGTCCTCGACAAAGAGCCGGACGGCGCCGGCAGTGACGTAGAAGATCTCGTGGGTGTCGGTGTGCAGATGGGCCGGGATGAGATCGCCCTTGGGGCCTTCGACGGTGAAGAAGTTGAAGGTGTTCTCGGTCTGCTCGCCACCGGCGTAGATGGTGATCAGATCGCCGAACAGGTGTGCGCGGTCCCCTTCGCCCTTCTCGATGAAGTAGGGCGTGCCTGGTTCCGCGGGTATGCGTGAGGCCCCCCGGTAGCGGGTGGCGTACTCGATGGTCATGCGTTCTCCTCGGATCTACCCCTGCCAGGATGTCAGGTAGCCTGACATTACAAGTTCGGGCGAGCAAGCCGTCGAAGTGGCCCGGCCCCCTTTCCGCCATCGTGAGGAACAGATGCAGTCCACTCCCCGCAATCTCCCTCAGCTGCTCGGTGACGCCCGGCGCTGGTTCGAGGAGGGGCTGTTGGCAGCCCTGGAAGCAGGTGGCGCCGCACGAGTATCCCCGGCACAGGCGCAGCTCTTCGCGGTGCTGGACGACCAGGGCACCACGGTGTCGGAGCTGGCCCGGCGCATGGGCGTCACCCGACAGACCGCGCATCAGGCCGTGCACGGCCTGGTCACCGCCGGGCTTCTCGCACAGGTCCCCGATCCCGCCGCCACCCGCCGGCGGCTGATCCGGCGCACCGTGGAGGGGGAACGTGCACACCGTCAGGCTTGCCACATCCTTGAGCGGCTGGAGGAGCAGCTCGCCGAGCGGATCGGTCGGGGGCAGGTCGATGCCCTGCGCACGGTGCTGGAGACGCCATGGGGGCGGCCGCCCTTCCCGAGCTCGGAGTGAGGCGCCCGGTGCTGCCCGTCGGATAGGGATCGGGTACAGCATCGCCGTACCGGCGCAGGAGGTTGGCGCGGGCGGGTGGAGCCGGCGAGCGTGGCGAGCTTGCGGATCTCTTCGCGGCGGGCGTCCTTTTCGCCGACGCAGTAGGCGGTGAAGTACGCGTCCAGGGCGGTGGTGGACACGAGCCGTTTGGCGTTCTCGACTTTGCCGAGGGTGGTTCCGCTGGGAAGTCCGATCCGGGCGGCGGCATCGTCGAGGTTCATGCCGGTGCGTTGCCGCGGGGTTTTGAGGGCACCGCCCAGGCGCCGAAGCATCATGTTCGGCTGGGCCTCTGCATCCGGTTTCCTCCTCCTCGTCGCCGGTCTGCAGACGTCAACTGCCGCGTCATGCGTCCATGTTGACCCGGCAGATGCAACCGTGCGACTCGCTCCCCGGACACCCGTGCGGTTAGGCGAGGTGTCCGCCCGCGCACCATCCCGTGTCGGGTGGGAAGGCTGTGCCTGCCCGGTCCGCCGCGGCGACTGATCGTTTCGCTACTGCTTGTCGCGCGCGGCGGACCGTTTGGTGATCTCGGTCTTGATCGTCTCGCGCAGCTCGTCTGACGTGAAGCCGAGGTTGCGCAGGATCTGCGCGGCTGGGCTCTCCTCGGTGCGGATCAGGCCCAGCAGTGCGTGTTCCGTGCCGACCCAGTCGTGGCCGAGGTCGGCCGCCGCGCGGCGTGCCTGCTCGATGGCCTCCTTGCTCTCCGGCCGGAAAGCGATGTGACCCCGCAGCGCCTTCGCGCCGGCCGGCGGCATCGCTTCCTCGATTGCGTCGCGGATGCGTTGCTCCGACTCGGTTTTCGCGATCAACACCTCGTATGCCAGGCCCCGCGGTTCGCCGAGCAGGCCGAGCAGGAGGTGTTCGGTGCCGATGAAGTCGTGCTTGTGCGTTCGGGCGGCCTCCTGCGCCAGCACGATGCTGTGCCGGTTCAGGTCGGTGTACCGCTCGAAAGGGCCGGGTGCGTGGCGTTGCTGGGCGGCCTGCTTGGACACCCCGATGGCGTCGCCGATCTCGGTCCACGACGCGCCGGTCTGCTTGGCCTTGCTGACGTAGTGGTCGATGAGCTGGTCACCGAGGTCGGACAGGGTCTGAGCGCGCAGTCGCGCCTCGCTGATGCGGGCCAGTTCGTTGGCGTCGGGGAGTTCCTCGTCGAGACGGGCGATCAGGTCGGCGAGACTGATGTCGAGTGGACTCATGCGTCAATCTTAAGTTGACGATCGCGCATCGTCAACTTGTAATTGACGCTAGTTCTGGATCTGCTCCCGCGGCTTCGTACGCGATGGCCCGGTGCAGCTCGGGCCCGATCGCGACCCACAAAGACCGTGTCCCATGGGTGGAGCGACTCGGCCATCTACACCTGCACACGCCTGGGTTGTCACCGCAGGCGGTGGAACTGGATCTCCACGAAAGGCGTTCAGGTAGGCATGCGGATCTCTCTAAGACGTGTTGCGGGGATCGTCGCCGGCATAGCAATGGGGTGCGGCGGGGTCTCGGCCTGTGGGGCGGCCTCAGGTGATGAGGGCGGCCGGAGCGGGGATGGTACGGCATCCGCTTCCCCCACGAAGAGGGGGCCAGGAGGTTCCGGAGGCAGGCTGTTCGGTGGGATCTGGGCCTTCGACGGCCTCACGCTCACGGTGGACGGACAAGAGGTGCACGGGCCCCAGACCGCCAGTCCGTGGGTGGAGTTCCGCGATGACGGGACAGTCGCAGGGGACTACGGCTGCACCCCGTTTCGAGTGAAAGCCGAACTGGAGGCAACCACGCTGACATTGGGTGAAGACCTTCCGGTGCTGCCCCCTCCTTCGGCGACGCCTGCTCCGCCCGACGAGACGGCCTCATGCCCGACGCCGGAGAAGCGGCAGAAGGACCTCGCGGGCTCCACGGGTCCGGACGCGCACAATCCGAAAGCGGAGGGCCTCACACCACGGAACTCGGAGCTGACAGATTTCGAGTCGAAGGTCAAGAAGTTCTTCCACCGAGGCCCGCTGAAGATCACCGAGAAGAAACTGGAGCAGCAACCTGAGGGCCGCCTCCCGGCTCGTTGCCGCAACTGCGGAACAAGCACGGTGACGTAGCCACCCTCACCCTCGTCAGATCCCCGGGCATCTTCGACACCAAGTTCCAACTTGACGAGCGGATGGCCTACGACAGCTCCGATGACGTCAAGTCCGCCAAGGACACTTCCTTCGCATTCCACCGCGACGGCACCGTCACCGGCAAGCTTGGCTGCAACGACTTCACCGCCAAAGTCTTCTTCAACGGCTCCCACGTCTTCTTCCGCGACGCCCAACTCACCACTCACCACTCACCGCACCTGCGCAGCACAGAACATGGAGGACGAGGCATCCGCCTTCAAGACGCTGCAGCGTTCATTGAACTACCGCTATACCGGTGACAGTGGCGGGATCTACATGAGGGACGACCACACCAGCGAGGATCTGGCCACAGGTCTTGTCTTCCGGCCCGTCGCAGCCCGGTAGGTTGCAACCGCCCCACACGCCCGCACTAGCCGTCGATATTGCGCGGAAGATACTGCTGGTGTTCACGGTGGTGTCCTGGGACAGTCCGCTCGGGTTGGCCGAACGGCTTGACGGGGCCCTGTGCGGTGAAGGCTCGCTGGAATCAACATGGGGCGGGGTGGGTGGAGTTTGGTTGTTCCGGAGGGGTTGTGGGAGTTCGCGAAGCCGCTGATTCCTCCGTCGAAGGTGCGGCCGCAGGGCGCTGGGGCGCAAGACAGTCGACGTTCGCATCGCACGCAAGGGCATAGAGCCCAGCAACCGCTCGGGACCCCGTCGTCGGGTGAGGGCGATCCCGTAACTGGCCTTTGGCATGAGGGTAGTTGGCCAGGAGTGGATCCTGGGGGCCATCGGTGGGCTCCGTCGCCAGGTGCGGCAGAGAGCCCCTGGTATGGTGCGCCGATGTCAGAGATCAGGAAGTTCCAAGTCACCTTTGACTGCGCAGAACCTGAGCGCCTCGCTCGTTTCTGGTGTGAGGTGTTGGGGTACGTCGTGCCGCCACCACCGGAGGGGTTTGCCACTTGGGACGATTTCAAGCGCTCGCAGCCACCTGAGCAGCGGGATTCATGGTTCGCCTGCAGTGATCCCTCAGGTGTGGGCCCGCGACTGTACTTCCAGCGCGTCCCCGAAGGGAAGGCCGCCAAGAACCGGCTGCATCTCGATGTGCGGGTCGGTACGGGACTCGTGGGTGAAGAGCGCCTCGCCGCACTTGAGGCCGAATGCGCACGACTGGTCCCGCTCGGCGCGGTACACGTGCAAACGCTGTACGACGGAAATGATTCGTGCATCCCGATGCTGGACATCGAGGGCAACGAGTTCTGTGTCGACTGAGCATTCTCCGAGCTGGTGAGGTGGGGAGCCGCCTCCCTTGGACCTCCTCCTGCCAAGCTGGCAGTTCGGTCGGGCCGCGTTCACGGCGGTGCGGGATGAGCAGGCCGGTGCCCCGGTACCCGCCGTCCGCGCTGGCCGTGGCCCGGCCGACGGCGGCCTTCGCACCGGACAGTTCCCACGCCGCGCAGTCGTTCCCGTTGCCTGTGACGGGCCGGTCGGCCGGTCGGCCGGCCGACGGCGGCGACGACGAGTCGGGTGTCTGCCTCGATGACGACCTGGTGGTTGCTGGACATGGACGACGCCGCGATCGACGGCTCGCACGTCCGGGCGCTGAAGGGGGCCTCACGCCGGACCTTCGCCGGTCGACCGGGCCCGCCCCGGCAGCAAGCACCATCTGATCGTCGACCGCCATGGCACTCCTCTGGCCGTTTCGCTGACCAGCAGGAATCATCACGATGTCACTCAACTGATGCCCCTGCTGGACGCGATTCCCCGCATTCGTAGACCACGTGGCCGGCCACGTCACCGGCCAGGCCGACTGTTCGCCGACCGCGGCTACGACTACGAACAAGGACCGCCGACTTCTCCGGGCCGGCGGCATCCCACCGGAGGCCGTCCGGAAGGGCACCGCCCACGGCTTACGTTGACAGCCCGGTGGCCGACCTCAGGTTGGCTTGCGCCACACGGAGATGTGCTTCGCGGAGTCCTGGGTGAAGGGCGCCCCGTCCCAGTCCGCGACGCGACGTTCCAGCTCGAGCCCGGCGATCCGTGCCATCAGGTCGAGCTCTGCCGGCCAGGCGTACCGGTGCCGGGAGTTTCCGCGACGGTAGCGGCCGTCGTCGCCGTCGCGGGTGAAGTGGTGCGAGACGAGCATCTGCTCGACCAGGTCGAAGGTGTCGAAGCCGAGATGCTGCTCGGATACGTCGAACGGCACCGCTACCTGGCCGGGCGGCAGGAACCGCAGCGGCGGCACGCCCAGCTCGATGACGAATCGGCCGCCGGGCTCCAGATGACGTGCGGCGTTGCGGAAGCACTCGACCTGTTCGTCCTGCGTGAGCAGGTTGGTGATGGTGTTGTAGACGAGATAGACCAGGGTGAACTCGCCGGGGACGACGGTGGTAGCCATGTCCCCGATGGCTACCGGGAGCGTGCCCTCGTCGGTCTTGCACCGCAGTACCGCTGCCATGTGCTCGGACAGTTCGATGCCCACTACCGGCACGCCGCGTTCCCGGAGCGGGACGCCCACTCGTCCGGTGCCGATGGCGAACTCCAGTGCCCGGCCCTCCCCGGCGAGTTCGGCGAGGAAGGCGAGAGCCGGTCCGAGAACGGCAGCCGAGGACATCTCGGTCTCCGCGGCGTCGTAGCGGTCGGCGGTCGCACGGGTCCACAGCTCACTGCTCGTCACGGGCGGCCACTTTGCCGGGTGACGAAGGGCGTTGTCGACGCATTTGCCTTCCACCGGCTCCGACCACACATGATGCGATGCCGGCCGGCCGTCAGTGCCACTGCGCGAGCGCGTATCGGTGGGATGACCGATGTGCGGGAGGTGGGGACCTGGCCATAGTCCTCGGGAGATCGTTCGCGGGTGGCCGTGATGCACCCGTTTTTCGAAAGGAACTTCTGTGGGCACGTATGCGGATCTGGTGTTTCTCGGCGGACGGGTGGTCACGGTCGATGCGGAGTTCTCCGTCGCCTCGGCCCTGGCGGTGACCGATGGGATCATCAGTGCCGTCGGTGGGCAGGACGACGTCGCGCCGCTCGTCGGACCCGGCACCCGCCTCGTCGATCTTCGGGGGGCCACACTTCTTCCCGGTATCAACGATTCCCATCTGCACGGCTGCGCCTTCGGCATGGCGACGCCGCCGCTCTCCCTCGACCTCGGGCATCCCGCCGTGTCCTCCCTCGCGGACGTGGTCGAGGCGGTGCGGGAGGCCGTCGGGCGGGTTCCGGACGGGCAGTGGATCACAGGGCACGGCTGGGACACCGGTTACCTCGACGAGTGCGTCTCCGATCCGTCGCGGCTGCCCTCGCGGTGCGACCTCGACGCGGTGAGTCCTGACCACCCCGTCGTCCTCTATTCCTTCTCCGGGCACGCCACCTGGGTCAACTCCAAGGCACTGGAGCTCATCGGGATCGACCGGCACACCGTCGCGCCGCCCGGCGGGGCCATCGTTGCCGACGAAGCGGGGGAGCCGACCGGGCTGCTTCACGAGGGGGCCCAGGCCCTCGTCCAGAACGCGCTGCCGCCACTCAGCCGGCAGGAGCGGACCGACGCGATCAGATCGACCCTCGCCACGCTCGCCCGGCTCGGCGTGACCAGCTACACCGAGCCGGGTCTCGGCCCCGGCGGCGACGGCATCATGCGCGGCGCGCTCGGCGCGGAAACCCTCGACATCTACCGCCGGCTGCTGGCCGACGGCGAACTGACCGTCCGCCTCGGCGTCCTGCTCCTGCCCACCGGAATGGCGAGCACCGCCGAAGAGTTCGCCCGCACCCTCACTGCCCTCGGCGAGATTGGCGACGCCGATCCGCGCCGCCTCGCGATCCACGGAGTCAAGATCTTCGCCGACGGCATCGTCCCCAACAAGACGTCCTGGATGCACGAGCCGTACGTCGGCGGCGGCTGCGGCTCCTTGTGCGTCGGCGGCGAGACCGACGACGAGCGGATCGCCGAGATCGACGCCATCATCCGGCACGCCCACGTCGCCGGGCACCAACTGGGCGTCCACGTCACCGGCGACCGGGCCTGCGACACCGTCGCGGACGCCTTCGCCGCGGCCATGGCCGAGAACCCGCGGCCCGATGCCCGCCACTACGTCATCCACGGCGACTTCCTCACCGCGCACAGCATGAAGGTGCTGGCCGCGCACGGCTTCGGCGTCAACATGAACCCCACCATCAAGTGGACCGTCGCCGACATGGAGGAGGAGTTCGTCGGCGCCGGACGGGCCGCGTACGCATGGCCCTACCGCGATGCCATCGACGCCGGCGTAAGGGTCGCGAGCGGGTCCGACGCCCCCGTCACGTATCCGGACTGGCGCCAGGGCGTCGCCACCATGGTGCTGCGCGAGTCGAAGGCAGCCGGCCGGGTCAGCGGCCCCGAGCAGCGCATCGGCCTGGCCGAGGCGATCCGTACGTACACGATCGACGCGGCCTGGCAGGACTTCGCCGACGACTGGAAGGGCTCCCTGGAGCCGGGCAAGGTCGCCGACCTCTGTGTGCTCGACGGGGACCTGCTCACCGCCGACCCTCACGACATCCCGGAGATGCCCGTCGTCCTCACCGTCGTGGACGGGCAGGTCGTGCACGACACCCTTCGCGATTGACGTATTCCGGGCACGTGATCATCCTTGGGGGATGGCAGCGAAGCGGAGCACGGCGGACATCGTGGACGCGGCCGTCCGTGTCCGTGAGGCCGCCAGGAGCGCCACGAGCGGCGCGACCGGCGTCGGCACGGTCCTGGCGGCGCTGTCGGAGGTGATGGAGTACGACCACGCCTCCCTGGCCCGTTGGGATCCGCTGCGCAGGCGCCACACCACCCTGGCCGGGAGCTACCCGGACGACGCCACGGCCTACATCGAGACCCGCCTCCACCACGACCCGGTGTTTCCCGTGCTCCGCAGCCCGGCCCGAGGCGGTCTCTGGCTCAGGGACGTCCCCTGGCAGCTCCTGGCGACATCCCCGGGATTCCAGGAGGTGCTGTGTCCCCTCGGTATCGAGGACGGCGTGGCCCAGTGCCTGTTCGCCGCCGACGGCCGGTACGTCGGCATGCTGAACGTCAGCACCCGCCGGCCGCGGCGCGCGCCCGATCCGGCGCGCGCCGTGGTCACCCTGCTCACCGAGGCCCTCGCCGCGGCCGTCGACCCCCGCTCGGGCCCGCCGCCCGAGGAGACCGCCGCGGCCGGCCCCGCCGCGAACGCGCGGCGGCCGGGCGGACTCTCGCCGCGGGAGCTCCAGGTGCTGGCCGAACTGACCACCGGCCGCACCAACCGGGAGATCGCCGAGCGCCTGTACATCACGCCGCGCACCGTAGGGACCCACATCGAGCACATCCTCGCCAAGCTCGGCCTCCCCAACCGCGCGGCCGCCGCCGCCCGAGCCGCCGTCTGGGGAATCGAACTCGCCCGCTGACGCGAGCCCCACAACGCACAGCGCTTGGACCGCGGGCGCGCCCGGGCGGGACACCCCGTTTGCACACCTGCTGGGGCGACAACAGAGGGGCGAGGCAGGGCCAGTGTGGTTCCAACGCCGGCAGGCTGGACGCTCTTGTGCTCATGGCAGACGCATCGACATGAACTCAGCGACGTGGAGCGGGAGTTACTCGCCCCCCTGGTACCCCGGGGCGGAATCGGCCGAGCCCCCGGTGGACGACCGGCGCATCCTCAACGGCGTGGTGTTCAAGAGCCGCACCGGTATCGCATGGCGGGATCTGCCCGAGCGCTACGGCCTCGGAAGACGGTCTGCAGACGCTTCCGGCGCGATGTCATACGATCACGGGCCCAGCGCCGGCGCTCTGCGGGCCGAGGGAACGGGTACAGCAGAAATCCGGTTACGGCTTCGGCGTTTCTCAGGGGTGTCACCCATCTCGAAAAGTCGCACCTGCCCCAACGCACATGCTCAGTCCGCCAACTCAAGCACCCATCCGCCCGGTGGAACGCTCAGTCACATCGCGCGACGCCAGGGGCCGGATCTCTCGGGCAGCACCCTTGTCAGACCTCGATTGACTGGCTAAATCCAAAGATAAGTCTGAGGTTAAAGGGGTGCTAGGGTTTGGGGTGGAGGTGAAGTATGCCCACCGAGGAAGAGCTGTTCACGGCGGTCGATGCGCTGCTGGAAGGCGAGCCGCAGTTGCCGTCGCCGGCGGAGCGGGCCCGGCTCCGGGAGGCAGCCGGTGTCACCCAGGCACGCCTGGCCCAGGTTCTGAAGTCCACCACGCAGACGGTGAAGAACTGGGAGAACGGTCGCAGCGAACCGCGGCCGCCTCGCCTGCAGGCTTATCAGCGCCTGCTGGAGGGCTGGGCGGCCAAGTACCCGCTCGCGCCGGTACCCGAGACGCTCCCTGACTCTGTGGAGCAGCCGGCCGCGCCACAGGCCCTGGACGAACCGGCCCAGCCCTCCGCGGCGTCGGCTCCAGATCCCGTGCGCGCGGTGAGTCCCGTCAGGCCGTCGGCCTCGCGTCGTCCGGCCGCGAAGAAGGCCGCCCCGAAGCCCCCTGCGGCTGAGGCCGCTGTCGATGAGCGGTTCGCGCACGGCCCGCTCGCGGTGCTGGACGGGGACGGCTCGGCGTACTGCGTCGGTGGCCTGGTCCTGGACTGCCCGGCCAAGACCTTCCCGGCGCTGGTCGAATGGGCCCTGAACGAGGCGAAACTGGGCGCCCCGAGACTCAACCGCAACGGCAAGGACGCCGACCCGCTGATCGTCCTCACTGACGAAGCCGCCGAACACCTCGGCCTCCCCCCCGTCCTGGAAGACCGGCGCGGCCTGCGCCTGCCCGACGACCACAAGGTCATCAAGCAGCTCACCAAGGCCAAGTGGAAACTGACCAAGCGCGGATTCGGCCCCTGGCCCCGGGTCTACCGCCCCGCCGAGGGCGGCCAGCGGCAGTGCGTACAGTTCGCGATCCTGCCGTGGGGCGCGCTCGACACCCGCTCCTGGGGCGACACCGGACAGCTCCCGCCGGCCGACGTCGCCGCCGTGCTCGGCACCTACGCCACTCGCGTCCTGACCCCGCGTGGCTCGACCGCTGTGTGCGGGCTGGAGTTGATGAGTGCGCTGCGTCCGCCGACTCGTGCGGTCAAGGATGCGGTCACGGGCTCATGGGTGTCCGGGCCGAATCCGGGCTCGCTGACAGAGCCGGTCGACCCTGCGCCGCCTGAGGCGCCTGCCGAGCATCCACTGGTCGCTGCCCTCTACCCCCGCCATCACGTCCGCACCCCGGACCAGGTCATCGACGAGGAGGCATACGACTGGTTCCGCCCGCTGACCGATGAGGAGTGCACCCAGGGCTACACTCACGCCGTCGGCATCGACGTCAACATGGCCTTTGCCGCCGCCGCCAACCGCCTCGTCATCGGCACCGGCCCCGCCACCCACGTCAAGAATCCGGCGTTCGACGCGAAGCTGCCCGGCTCCTGGCTCGTCGACCTCTCCCACATCGAGACCGACCCGCGCCTGCCCAGCCCGTTCACGCCGACAGGCACCCGCCCGACCGGGCCGGCCTGGTACTCCACCTCGACCGTCGCCTACGCAGTCGAACTCGGCGCCCCCATCCAGCCGTCCGAGGCATATCTCCGCCGCGAACACGGCGCCTACTTCGACGCCTGGTACACCCACCTGCGCAACGCCTACATGGCCACCATGGCCGACCTCGGTGTCGAAGCCGGCATGAGCGAGGCCGACTTCCTCGCCGCCATGGCCCGGCACAAGGACATCGACCCGGGGCAGGCAGCGGTCCTCTCGGCCATCAAGTCGACGGTCAAGGGCGGCATCGGCAAGCTGCGCGAACGCCCCCAGGGCATCAGGCACAAGTTCGGCGAGCCGTGGCCGGCCCTCCAGCGCCCGACCTGGAGCCCCCACGCCCGCGCCGAGCTGATCGCCAAGGCACGCACCAACCAGCACCGTAAGCTCACGGCCTGGGCACGCGCGGGCCTGTTCCCGGTGGCGATCCTGTCCGACTGCGCCGTCTACCTCTCCCACGGCCCGAGCCCGCTGGACTTCATGCCCCGCACCCCCGACGGCAAGCCGCTGCCCGGAGGATTCCGCCTCGGCGTCAGCCCCGGCATGGTCAAGCACGAAGGCACCCGCGACTTCCTCTGGCTCGCCCAGACCATCGAGGACGACCGGATCAACCCGGCCCGCCACATCAAGGGCGACGACGCCCCCGACAGCGGAGAGTAGGAGACCGACGTGGGCATCCTCGGCGACAGCCTGGAGAAGGCCGCAGCCGCCAACGCCACCCGCCCCATCCCCAAGTCCGCGGGCGCGCAGATGCGGTTCCTGGTCAAGCAGCACAAGGGCTCCACCAAAGCCGTGGCCCAGCTCCTGGGCATCTCCCAGCGCACCGTGGAACGCTATGTCAAAGACCAGATCAAGCGGCCCCGCAAACACCTCGCCGCCCGCATAGAGCGCGAGGTCCGCCGCCGCTGGCAGCCCAAGGTGCGCGAAAAAGCCCAGCGCCGCGCCGCGCAGACCGGCGGCATCACCCTCGAGACCCGGGCCCGTTTCGGCTTCACCGCCGCCCCTGGAACAACGGACGACGGCCGCATCCGCCTGATCACCCAGCACCTCCCGCCCGCCTACGCCGCCCGCCTCTTCGACGCCCAGGCCACCGGCGCCACCGAGCAGCAGCTGCAGAACATCGCCGCCGAAGGCCTGCAGGAGATCTACTTCAAGGACCGCGGGCGCCGCGCCGACGGCCTTCTCGTGGAGTTCACCGACATCGACTATGTCGAGATGGACTTCTGAAACAGCGGCATGCGTGAGGGCCTGGAACCGACGATTTCCAGGCCCTCATACGTGTCTGCGCGGGGGACGGGCATAAAGACGCACTCACCCAACGACACTGCGCCGGACGCGGCACGGTCCGCGGGTACTCCGCGGGCTCCGGCCGGCTCGCGGCCGGCGGCCAGGCGGGTGATGCGAACTGGCCGGGCTGGTAGTCGCCGACGGGCTGCTGGATGATGACGCTCATCTCGTGCACGTCCCAGTCGTTCGCCCGGCCCTCGCAGGCCAGTCCTTCTCAGGCTAGAGCTCTGGCGGGAGAGCGCGGGCGCGGCCTGGCTCTGAGCCGTCCACGATCCACGCGATGGATCACCGCGAGGGCGGGACGGGGCAACACCGCCCCGCGGCGCCCGCCTCCGCATGGGATCACAAGGTGGGCGGCCACCGGCTTCGACGAGGGCCGCTACAAAAACGCAACACCGTCGAACCGGCCCTCAACAAGCTGAAGAAAACGGGGCCGTGGCCACCCGCTACGACGAACGCGGCTACAAGTTCCTCGGTACGTCACCGCAGCTCCCCTCGTCATCTGGCTCCGCGCGTCATCGGCCGCGCAGGTCCTCCGTCGAACGTTCTTGAAGCGCATGCCTGCTCCACCCACTACGGTCTCCGGGTGACCGAACTTCAGACCTTGCGAGCCACCCGTGAGTCCTACGACGCCATCGCACCCACCTACGCGCAGTTGTTCCACGACTCCCTGCGCGACCGTCCCCTGGAGCGCGCCCTCCTGAGGGCATTCGCGGAGCTGGTGCGGGCGAACGATGACCGCGAAGTCGCAGACCTCGGCTGTGGGCCGGGGTACGTCACAGCTCACTTGCACGAGTTGGGCCTGAATGTCTTCGGTGTCGATGCCTCCCCCGTGATGGTCGAGCTCGCTCGCGAGGCGAACCCCGGACTTCGCTTCGAGGTCGGCTCGATGGCCGCGCTGGACATCGAGGACGGCGCGCTGGGCGGGGTGCTCTCGCGGTGGTCCGTCATCCATACCCCGCCGCAGGACGTGCCCGCCGTCTTGGCCGAAATCGCCCGGATCCTGGCTCCCGGCGGGCACCTGTTGATCGACTTTCCCGCCACCGACGGCCCCCACCACGAGACGCAGGCCTACGACCATGCGGTGACAACGGCCTACCGCTGGTCCCCCGACCGTCTCGCCGCGCTCCTGCGCGACCACGGATTGGCTGAGGCAGCCCGTACGGTGATCGAGCCGAAGCCCACCGATCGTCGGCAGTTCCAAGAGGTCCAGCTCCTCGCCTGCAAGGCGTAGACCTCGATCATGTGACGGCGTCGGCTCGGACCGATGGGCGGGGGATCGGGCGGGATCTCCGGAACGAGGGCGTGAAGACGAAGTGAGCCGGGCGCGCGCCGAACCCGCGGCCGACGCACGGGTCTTCCTCGCCCACCGGGCGCTGCCGATCGGGCAGCAGGGTGCATCGGGTCGCCGGGCCGACAAAACACACCGGACACGTCGGAGTTGGCGGGCGTGCGGGGTGGGCGGGCACCGGCAGCGAACCCGTAACCCAGGGGAGATGGCCGGGCGCTGCGCGCGAGCGCCCTCACGGGACCCCGCCAGTCACCTGCACACCACATCCACAGAGACGAACCCCGTTACGCGGCTATGACATAGCCGGGTTGAGTCGCCGTCATCGCACAAGTAGGTTCGCTGTGAACCGAGTTCTACTATGCACCGGCGTCCGTTCGCCGGAAGGATGGACGCCACGTGGGTTCCCACGCCCGACCCAACCGAATACACCGCACCGGAGTCCGGATCGCGATGGTCGCACTTGTCGGTACCGCCCTGCCGATCACTGCCGGCGGCCTCGCCGAGGCGGCCACCCCCAGCGCCACGCACTCCGCAGACGAGAACGACCAGCAGGGTAGTGAGGCCACCACAACTGCCGGCCAGAAGCAGGGCACGCAGCAGCAGTTCCAGCCTGCCCAGGCGGCACAGCACGCTGTCAAGGACAAGGCAGTCGATGCGCAGAACGCGAAGGACCAGGCCGCTCCCCAGGTCAACGCCGACCACGCCTTCCTGCTGGACGCCCGCGACGGCAGCCAGGAGCGGGAGCTGTGGGGCGGGGCCAAGGCGGACGAGAGCGTGCCGATGGCCAGCACCACCAAGATCATGACGGCCATTGTGGTGCTCAAGCACCCGGAGTGGCTGAACCGGCAGATCACGGTGAAGCAGGAGTACCGGGACTACGTCCAGAAGGTCGGCGGCAGCACGGCCGACCTCCAGACCGGCGATACGCTGACCGTCGAGCAGCTGCTGCACGCCATGCTGATCCCATCCGGCGACGACGCCGCAATGGCCCTGGCCGACAACCTCGGTTCCGGGGACACCGAGGACGCGCGGATCGCCGACTTCGTGAACCAGATGAACGCCGAGGCGCAACAACTGGGCTTGACCGGTACGCACTTCGACAGCTTCGACGGCATCTCTCACGGCAACAACCACAGCACTGCCCGCGACCTGGCCAGGCTCGGCCAGCGCGCCATGCTGCAGCCGGTGTTCGCCGATGTCGTGAAGAACAAGCAGTTCAAGACCGAGGCCCCGGCGGCCAACGGCCGCACCCGGTACTACACCTGGGACAACACCAACAAGCTGCTGAGCAGCTACGACGGTGCCCTGGGCATCAAGACGGGCAGCGGCCCGGAGGCCGGCTACTCCCTCGTCTTCGCCGCCAAGCGGGACAACCGCATCCTGGTCGGCGCGATCCTCAAGGATGACAACGGCCGCTTCGACGACGCCACCAAGATGCTCGACTGGGGCTTCGCCCACTGAACAGACAGGGCCCTCCCGGCGCTGAGCGCACCGCGGTGCCGACGAGGACTGCGCAGTCGTCGCGCAGGGGGACGCGCGGTATCACTCCCCTATCTCCCGTGTCAGGTGGGGTGCGGCGGGTCTGCGGGATCGGCCGTGAGCCGACGCGCCGCGTCGGGCGCAACACCCGTCCTCCCCGCCGAGCCGCGCACCGCCCGTGCACGGCCCGCCACCCCCCGCCCTGCCGTCGACCGGGACATGCTGCGCCCGACCTTCAGGCCCTGGAGCTGACCGACGACCAACTGCCGAGGTTCATCATGAAGTCCTCTACCTAGCTGTCCTGACCTGGGGTGATGCGGTCATGCATGTCTCTGACCTGCGGAGATGATTCCTTCAGCGTCTTTCAGGCTCGTGCCGCGTTACGCAGCCGATTCCCCCCGGGCTTCCCACGGACGCCCAAACTCCCCAGATTCTCCCCAGGGATGGTCCGTGCAGCGGGACGCACCGTCGGAAGCCGGCCCCATCCACATGGTCCGGACCTTGGTGCATGATGCCGCTCGCGGAGGACCTGAAGATCGCGCGGGCATCCGTCGGTTCCTGACGGCACTATGGGCAGCGCACCGTGTTCTCGGTGCGGTGAGGAGCCATGCTGCTGCGGTAACCGGGTGCCTCGTCGCGCTGGCCCGGGTACGCCCTTCTGGGCGGGCCGCCGATGTCTGCTTTGCCTCCCAGGTGCCCTTCTGCCGGCGAGCGGCTTGGCCTTTTTGGCGGTCATCGCGGCTACCGGCGGATTTGGCCGCAACCTGTGCCCGGCTCTGCTATCGCGATCATCGCTCTGCGTGCCGTGGCGACGGTGCAGGCGTCGGCATCCTGATGACCGGGAGGCCGCCTATCCGACCGGCGTGACTACTGTCGACCCGGACTTCCACGGCATGCTGGGCGCGCCCACGAGCAGTACGCCAACGAACTGGACACCGAAGGCTTTTGAGGGCTCTTCCAGGATGAGGTGCCAGGAGATTTCGGTCAGTTCGAAGGACAAACCTTGCCCGGCATTTCTTTGATCTGCAGCCTGTGGTGGAGCAAGTCACATAAAAAAACGCCGCCGGACAGGGCGTGGGAGAGCATGGTGTGGGGCGGGGGCGCTTCGAGGGTTCCGGAGCGTTTGGCCAAGGGCGATCGAAAAGCGGATGAGATGTGCCGCTTCACTCACCATCTCCTACGCAGTGGATAACTTGCCCGAGGCAATGCAATTGCCCTCCGGAACGCGCACTGCCACGCCGCAGACCGGACGGATTGCCGGGCGGAGCGAGCAGCGCTCCGGGCTCCGACGCGCGATCTCGCCGGGACGGTACGAGGGTGGTAGTGATGGACACACCGGTGACGACGTTCAGTGAGAGCCCGGACGACCCGTTCGCGGTGCGTCGCTCGGCTTCCGCGGTGCTAGACGGCCAAGGGCGGGTCGTCGGCTGGAGCGAGCGTGCCGAGGCGCTGCTCGGCTACTCGCCTGAGGAGGCACTGGGCCGGACGGCCCGCGACCTCCTGCTGGACCCGTGCGATGAAGACGTCGTCATGGCGGCGGTGACGGCCTGTGTGAGCGCCGGAGGCTGGTTCGGGGTCATTCCTGTGAGGGACCGGAGTGGCAAACGGGTCGAGCTGGGCTGCCGGGCCCGGGCGGCGGTGCGGTCGGGCACCAGCATCGAATGGCTCCTCGTGAGCGCGCCCGCGGAGCAGGTGATCCAGTGGGAGACGGACCGGTCGGTCCTGGACGGGATGTTCCGCCGGTCCCCGATCGGTCTTGCCGTCCTCGCCCCTGACCTGAGCCTTCTACGGGTGAACCGGGCGATCGCACGGTTCGGCGGCATTCCGGCCGAGTACTACCCGGGGATGCGCATCGGAGACTTCGTCGCCGACCGGGACACGGCCATGGTGGAGTCGGGGCTGCGGCGGGTGGTCGACACGGGTGAACCCCTGATCTTCACCGAGCAGCCCTGCCACCTGCGGCATGACCCTGGCAGGGAAATGTTCGTCTCCGTTTCGGCCTTCCGTATGCAGGACTCGGCCGGCCGGATCCTCGGTGTCACCGAGCTCGTCGAGGACGTCACGGACCGTTACCGGGCGCGCCGGAGACTGGCGCTGCTCAATGAGGCCGGTGCCCGTATCGGCACCACCCTCGACGTGGAGGTCACGGCGCGCGAGCTGGCCGAGGTGGCGGTCCCCGACCTCGCGGACTGTGCCTCCGTAGACCTGCTCGAACCGGTGGCCCGCGGTGAGGAGCCTGGTCAGGAGCCGTCGGCAGCCCTGCGCAGGACGGCCGTCCGGAGCGTCCCGCCCGAGGCGCCACCGGTGATGTTCCCGGTGGGCCACACGATGCACTTCCCTCCGGAGGCACCGCAGGCCAGATGTCTGGCCGAGCGTCGTCCCGTCCTCGAAGCGGTGCTGGAGTGCTCCCCCTCCTGGTCGTCCTTGGATACGGACAAGGTCGAGCGGATCCGCGACCTGGGTGTCCACTCGCTCATCGCGGTGCCGTTGGTCGCGCGCGGCCTCGTGCTGGGCGTGGTGAGCCTGTGGCGGTGGCGCCGGCCCGAGCCGTTCGAGGAGGACGACCTGACGCTGGCCGAGGAGTTCGCCGCCCGCGCCGCCGTGTGCATCGACAACGCCCGCCGCTACACCCAGCAGCAACAGGCCGCGGTCGCCCTGCAGCGCAGTCTGCTCCCGCGCGAGGTGCCCGAGCACCATGCGGTCGAGATCGCCCACCGGTATCGGCCCGCCGACGCCACCACCGGCGTCGGTGGCGACTGGTTCGACGTCATCCCGCTCTCCGGGCTCCGGGTCGCCCTCGTCGTCGGAGATGTAGTCGGTCGCGGCATCCACGCCGCGGCCACCATGGGTCGACTGCGCACCGCAGTCCACACCCTCGCCAACCTCGACCTGCCACCGGACGAGGTCCTCTCCCACCTGGACGACCTCGTGGACCGGCTGGCTGCCGAGCAGGAAGCGACCGGCGAGCGCTCCCCGCAGGTGATCGGCGCGACCTGCCTGTACGCGGTCTACGACCCGGTCTCCGGGCGCTGCGCCCTCGCCCGTGCCGGTCACCCGCCGCCCGCGGTGGTGACACCGGACGGACGGGTGGACTTCCCCGACCTGCCCGCCGGCCCGCCGCTCGGCCTGGGCGGGCTGCCGTTCGAAACCGTCGAGTTGCCACTGCCCGAGGGCTCTCTGCTCGTCCTCTACACCGATGGACTCCTGGCGGCATGGCGCCGCGATCTCGACGAGGGTCTGGCTCTTTTGCGCGGAGCGCTGAGCGATCCCGCCCGCTCGCTGGACGACACCTGCAAGGCGGTGGAGGACGCCCTGCTCCCCGAGAGCCCCAGCGATGACATCGCGATGCTCGCAGCCCGCACCCGTTGCCTGGCCGAACACCAGGTGGCCACCTGGGAGTTGCCGGCCGAACCGACCGCGGCCGCCGAGGCCCGGAAGCTCGTGGCGACCCAGCTCGACGACTGGGGCCTGGAGGAAACGGCCCTCACCACCGAGCTGATCGTCAGTGAGCTGGTCACCAATGCCTACCGCTACAGCAGCGGTCCGGCCACCCTCCGGCTCATCCGGGACCACCACCTCATCTGCGAGGTCTCGGACACCAGCAGCACCTCGCCGCACCTGCGCCACGCCGCCACAACCGACGAAGGCGGCCGCGGCCTCTTCCTGGTCGCCCAACTCACCGAACGCTGGGGCACCCGCTACGTACGCAACGGCAAGACCATCTGGGCGGAGCAGCCGTTGGAGCCGGCGGCCAGGGGGGAGGAATACGGACTAGACGCGTTGTGGCTCCCGAATCCACGCCCACGCCCACGTCCGACTCCGACTCCGCCTCCAACGCCGACTCCGCCTCCAACGCCAGCCCCTCGACACCCTGAGCGGCGCCCTCAGCCCGACCTGCGACGCCCCACCCGCCGCAGTCGTCGTCCGCTGACGTTGCCGTGAGGCGTTTGCAGTCAAACGCCTCAGAGGCCCCGCCGGAAATCAGCACATGCACTGGCCCCGGGCGATCTTCCCGGGGCCCTTGACGGCCTACTTCTCGGGTTCGGCATGGGCCTTGCGCTGGGCTTCGGTCTTGATCTTGTCGACGGCGATGCGGAAAGCGTCAAGGTCAAGGTATCGGCGGCCGGCTGATGGGCGAGTTCCTGGAGTGGGCCGCAGGACGCTTTCATGCGCCCGCCTGTGGTCCAGGTGCTCCGCCCGGTGCGGCTCCGTCAGCGGCAGCCGGTGCAACGTGTCCCAGTGGCAGCTAGTACTCCAGCTGTAGATCGTGATCTTGCTGGTGGGGCGAGAGTGCCAGTGGTGCATGGCACTTCAAGGACTGGTTGCCATCTGTATCTCGGCGCCTCAAGTGGCGAGCGAGCGGGCACGCGAGTTGGCGTTGGTCATTGCTGCCGCTCTCCGAGCGATGCGGACCGGCTGTCAGCACTGGACAAGACTGCGGATGAGCCGTTGTAGGACTGTGTGCGGCGTGTCATCGATCATTGTCGAGTGATGCTTCACAGCCGCCGGACGCGCAACACGCCGGTCAGCATCGGCAGGGTGAATTCGCCGTGGGCGGTCTCCGGCCTACTCGCCAGGAAAGCGCGGATCCGGCCCAGCGTGGCTTCTTGTTCCTGTTCTGGCATGACCAGCACTCCCGCGCGCGTCGCGATGGTCGCGACGAGGGAGTCGGCGGTGCGGCGCTGCCCGTGGGGGAACTCGGCCTGCTCCGGTGAGCCGAGCCGGGCGGCCACACCAGCCTTCGGAAGGTGCATGTTTGCCGACTCGGCACGCCAGCTGATGGGCGTGTCGCGCGGGCCGACGGCCGCGCTCCCGCTGACCCGCGCGAGCCCGGAAACCCACTCGACCCGGTCGTTCATGACGTTCCACAGGCCGGCCAGGGTGCCGCCGGGTGCGAAGACCCTGGCGATCTCGGATCCCGCGACGGTCATGTCGAACCAATGCATGGCGTTGCAGGCCGGCACGGCATCTGCGGCCACCGTTGATCATCGTGAGTTGCGTGGACTGGGCACTCGCATTGACCGCGGTTCACCGCTTGCCAGGGCATGCCGCGGGCATGGCCCGGTCGGAGACGGCTGATGTGACGCCGAGCTGCCCTCGTGGGCGCGCGGACGGGCACAAGGGCACAAGGGCCCAAGGGGACAAGCGTCCATCGAGGTGGTGCTGATGCAAGTGCTCGATGGGGTGCTTGGCCTGGGGCTCGCTTCCGGAGTGGGGAGGGGAACCGAACCCCGCTCTCGAAGGCTGCCACGATGCTCAGCTGCCTTCCGGCGTATCCGGAGCCTGGGAAACGACTGCTTGGGCGGGTGAACGCGAGGTCGGCAGGCTTGCGCCATGGCCGCCTTCTGAGTCCCAGACCGAAACCAGGGACAGTTCCGTCTCCTCCGCGATCCGGCGTTGCTCCGCTTCGTCCATCAGGGCGCTCGCGGTGAGGGCGCCCAGTGGGTCGGCGGCCTCGGCCATGAGCCGGGCGGCTGCGGCGGGGGTGGTCTCCGGAGGGATCACCAGCAGGTCCCAACGGCCGACGCCGTAGGAGAGCAGCAGCAGCTTGTGGGGATCTTGCTCGGCGTTGAACCAGCCGACACCCACCACATGCCCGTTGACGGGCACCTTCCGAGGGATGACCGGCCAGAACGTGGGGTTCACCGTGACGTGGGTGATCCGCCCCCACAGCGGGTCGAGGGCGGCCGTCAGCGCGGGAAGTTCCGCCGTGAGGTCATGGGAGCGGGGCCACCACGCACCGTCAAGCAGCGACGGAGCGGTGCCGGCCGGCGCCAGCATGAGTCGGAGGGGCAGCGAAGCGGTCCGGTCTTCGACCGCTGGCGAATACCGAATGGTCGTGGTCATGACGCGGACCCTGCCCCGGGCCGACCGGAACCGGCCCGGTGTCGTGAATCGCCGAAAACGACACGAGCATTGGGAGCTGGTGTACGAATTACTCTCGGTAGGTCCAGCTTACTCCCGTTAAGGCCCGCCGGACCGATCCGGAGCGAGCGAGTGCAGGGCGCAGGAGACCTTGGGGTGGGCCGTCTGAGCATGGCCTCGCCAGGGAGACGAAGACCACGCGTAGGGCCGTGTGGTCAGCTGAGGAATGACAGCCGGACCTGGCGTTCCGGGTTGTCCCGGTCGGTGTTCACCAGCACGACGGACTGCGAGGCCCCCAGCTCGAGCTCACCATCGACCACGGGCAGCGTGGCGTGTGGTGGGACCAGAGCCGGGAGCATGCGAGCGATGCTGTGACCAGGACTGCGGGGGCGGTCTTGCGAGCGGTCGTCCATGGGAAGAACGTCGCGGAGGGCCGCCAACAGGTCATCGTCGCTGCCTGCGCCGGTCTCGATGATGGCCAGGCCGGACGTGGCGTGGCGGGTGAAGATGTTCAGCAGTCCGTTGTGCCCGTGAGCGGCCTCCCGGAGGAACGCGGAGCATGCGTTCGTGAGGTCGTGCAGCGTCTCGGCGGAGCTGGTGGTGATGGTGATCGTGCGGGTGGTGAAGGTTCCAGCCATGGTTCACCGGTACCCGTCGCACAGCCCGAGCACTGACGGCCGGATGGGTTGTTCCCCCGAACTCCGCCGCAAGGCCGAGGGCGGACCGCCTGCCAGGCCTCACTGCATGACGATGGTGATCGATCCGGTGCCGCCGGCTCGTTGGTTGGCGGCCTCGGCTTCCTGGTAGGTGACGTACTGACGAATGGTGCCGTCGGGCAGGTCCCATCGGTAGCCGACGACGGTCTGAGGGGATCCCCCCGCCGCAATTGCATGGCATGGCTGCCGTCCTTTCACGTTTCGGTTCTTCAGTGCCGGATTGGGCCGGGCGTCGTTGCCTGACTCCGCGGTCCGTGTGCGTCTCTCCGGGAGGTGCCGCGCAACGAACAGGTAGGGAGGCGCTGGTCAGGCCGGCCACCGTGAGGCGACTCCCGCCAGGTAGGAGATGGTCGGGGCAGTCGCCGCAGCTGGAACCATGGAGGCGGCCCTGCCAGCTCCACGCGGGGCCTTGGGGCTGTGAGAGCCGCTCGGCTGTCCGGGGCCGATGCCGGAGGGGAGCACCGGCCCCGTCCTCACTCACCTGTGAGCCGTCCGCGCACCGACAGCCGGGGTTGTCACACCCCCGGTCTCTGTCCTGCCGGTGGCGTGGAGTCGGCCGGCTCACGGGTAAGTTCGAGGGGCTGTCCCCCGTCCTTCCACGACGGGGGACAGCCCTTGAGGGGCAGGCCGCTTACCGGAAGGCCCTCAGGTCAGGGGCGGCACTGCGTGGACCAGACCTGTGTGCCAGTACCGCACCAGGACCCGTCACGCCGCCCCGGTCGATCGGGCGCAGGCCGGTCACGCCGGCGGGAAGCAGGGCCTCAGGGTGTTGGTGGCCTGGACCGGGACGCCGCCGACGGTGGCGGTCGCCGTGTAGCTGCTGGCGCTGATCTGCAGGATGGACAGGCCGGCGTTGAGGGTGGCGACACCGGCGGCGTTGGTCACCGCGGTGCCGACCGGCAGGCCCGAGACGAAGAAGGTGACCGGGACCCCCGCTTGCGCCGGCCTGACGGTGGCCGTCAACGTCGCCACGAACAGGTGCGGAATCGGGATGGGCAGGTGGGCCCGCCAGCAGGCGGGCGACGCACTCAGCGGGCCCGTCTGCTGTACGACGGTGGTGGTGAGGGGCGCGGAGGCCACGCCGGTGCACGCGCAGCCGGTGCCGGCCGCGGTGACGGTGGCAGTGATGACGGCGGGCCCGGCGCTGTTGAAGGTCAGCGATCCGGTGGCGACACCCGCCAGGTTGGTGGTGACGGTCACCGGGACCGCACCACCGGTGAAGGTCACCGACCCACCCACGACCGGCAGACCGTTACAGCTCACCACAGCCGAGACCGGAGTCGGCTGCCCGACCACCACCGGTCCGGCCACCGGCTGGATCACCACCTGGCAGGACGGCTGCGGAGTGACGGTGATGGTGAGGGGTGCGGAGACGACGCCGGTGCACGCACAGGCGGTGTCGGCCGCGGTGACGGTGGCAGTGACCGTGGCGGTTCCGGCGGTGTTGAAGGTCAGCGATCCGGTGGCGATACCGGCCGCGTTGGTGGTGGCGGTTACCGGGGCCGCTCCACCGTTGAAGGTTACGGAGGCACCCGAGACCGGCAGACCGTTGCAGGTCACTACAGCGGACATGGGGGTCGGCTGGCCGGCAACCACAGGTCCGACCACCGGCTGGACCACGACCTGGCAGGTGGACAGGGCCGGGACGGTGACCGCGTTCGTGTCCAGGGTGACGGCGGCGCCGAGAGCCAGCAGCCGGCCGTCCACGATGGCCCCCGTGGTGGCGGTGATCGAGGTGTTGGCGAGGATGCTGCCCCTGATGGTGGAGCCGGCGCCGAGCGTCGCGGAGCTGCCGACCTGCCAGAAGACGTGGCTGGACTGCGCGAGGCCGGCGAGGTTGACGTTGCCGGTGGCTCCGGTGATGAGCGTGGTGTTCGTCTTGAAGATGAAGACGGCGTTGGGGTTGCCCTGCGCGTCCAGGGTCAGTGTCCCGTTGAGGGTGAACGTGCCGGAGGCGGAGTTGTACACGCCGGGGAACAGGGTGGTCCCGCCGAGTTCCGTCGCGACAGTGGCCGTGACCGGTTGCACAAGTGCGTTTCCGTACCCGATGAGCAGGTCGGCCTGGGCCTGCGCCGCGGCAGCGTCGTTCACGTGGATGGTTCCGGTGACCGTTCCGGGAGGGAACCCGGCACCGCACCGGCGGGGCTCACTCCGAGGTCGCCGTTGACCACGGTGAGGCCGGTGTTGGTGATCGCCGTGTTGGCGAGCACCCCGTAGGTGGAGGCGGTACCCAGAGGTACAAGTGTTGCCATCGTGGATTTCCTTTTCTGGGGCTTCCGGGGCAACCCTGATGCCGCCCTGGAACTGTGGGAGTTCGGCGCGCTTGCACCGCTTGTGACCGGCGCTTTGGGCATACGGGGTGAGCTGTGTGCCATGTGCTGCGCGCCGGGATGAACATAAAGGCTTCGACCGAGCGTGGTGTGCGCACTCGCCACAGCTGCCTGAGCGCACTCAGCCGTCGGCGCTCGTACCGCGTGCTCCTGGTGACGCTGCACCGGAGGTCCCTGATGCCGGATCGTCGCCTGTGCCGGACACCGAGGGTGTCCGGGATCCAGGACTGATAGAGAACTGGGGGAGCCTGGAAACCGGCGGAGTTGTCGCCCGAGTCGGTCGCTTGGGCGTGCCAGCGGTCGGTGGAGCCCGGTGGGAGATGGGATCCGCCAATTCCGGTACGGTCGGACGCAGCGGAGTCGGCAGCGTGAGTTGTTTTCCGCTCACCACGAACTACGGCAGTTGCTGCCTTTTCGGCTGAAAGCCCTTGCCCATGTCGAGCCCTCGCGATCTAGGTCTGTATGGAACTAGTTCGGGGCTCCTCACAGGCTGACCGTCAGTCAGCCAACAGCTGGGAGGGGCAACTGACCAGCCGTCCAAGGAGCACCCATCAGGAAACGCCGCTGACCTCTACCGGCCAACCGGCAACACATGAGTCCTCGAGAGGGATGGGCGACCTTCGGACTCACTATTGCTATTTAAGGCATCACCGGCTGCTTAAACAGTTCAGAGCCGTCGTCACCCGCTATGGCAATCGCGGGTAGGTCTTCCTGGGCACCGTCTCCGCAGCCGCACTCCATATCTGGCTGCGATCATGGCCGGAGCAACTGGCGCTATCTGATCAGGTACGTCGGCTGACTGGGACGCCCTGCAACCTCTCCGGGCCCCGGCCGGACAGCGTGAGTTCGCTGCGCCTGCCGGGGTGCGTGATCGTCGTCATTGGTTTGCGGCTCATGCTCAGACCAGGGTGGAGATGCAGAACGGGTGGCCTGCGGGGTCCAGCAGGACCCGCCACCGGTCGGGGTCCGGCTGGAATTCGGGCTTGACGGCCCCCAGGGCGAGCAGCCGGGCTTGGGCAGCATCCAAGTCATCGACGCCCAGGTCGATGTGGGCCTGCTTTTCCTGGGAAGGGTCCGGCCAGGTGGGACGGCGGTAGTCGGCCAGCCGGTTGAATCCCAGTCCGGCCGCGCCCTCCTGGCCGAGCAGGACAAAGTGGTCAGTGGAGAAGACGGTGGGCAGGCCGAGGGCCTCGCCGTAGAAGCGGGCGAGTTCGGCGGGGTCCGGGCAATCGAAGGTGACGGCCGAGTAGCGGAACGTGGGTGCGGAGGTGTTTCCCGTGTGCATGGAGAAGACGCTACGGCGGGACCAGGACAGATTCAGTCCTGGTCATGTGGAACACTTCAACATGTGATCAGCGCATCCGCCCGCCTGCTGCGATTGGTCTCCTTGCTGGTCGCCCGGCCGTTGTGGACCTGCGGTGAGCTGGCCGACCGGATGGCGGTCACCGACCGCACGGTGCGGCGGGACATCGCCAAGCTCCGGGAACTCGGCTACGCCGTCGAGTCCGAGCCTGGGCCATGGGGCGGATATCGCCTCCGTGCCGGTTCCCGGGTGCCACCGCTGATCCTCGATGACGAAGAAGCACTCGCCGTGGCCGTCGGGCTGCGCGAGGCTGCGCTGAGCGGTGCTCTCGGCGGCGACCAAGCCGCACTGTCGGCGCTGCTGAAACTGCGGCAGGTTCTGCCGCAGCGGATCGCGGACCGGCTGGGCGAGATGGACGCCGCCTTCGTGCACACCCCCAGACCCGACGAGCCGCAGATCACGCCCGGCATGCTGCTGGAACTGGCCTCCGCATGCCGCCAGGGTGAGCGCGCCCGCCTGTCGTACCGCGACTGGGAAGGAAGGGCCACGGTCCGGGACGTTGACCCGTACCGCCTCGTCCACACCGGACGCCGGTGGTACTTCGTCGCCCGAGATGTGGCGCAGGGCCAATGGCGGACCTTTCGGGCCGACAGGGTCGGCCAACTACAGCCAACCGGGCACCCGGTGGAACTCATCGACCCGCCCGACCCGGCGCTGCTCGTCTCCCGCTCCGTCGCGACCGGCCCCTACCCGCTCTCCGCGACCATCCGCCTCCCGGTGTCCATGGACCAAGCTCTGCGGCTGATCCCGTCGACAGTCGGTACCCACCATCCCGAAGGCCCCGACGCCACGATCGTCGACATCGGCGGTCCCGACGCAGACGGGCTCGCCAGGTATCTCCTCAGCCTGGCCACACCCCTGCGGGTCCTGTCACCGGAGGCTGTACGGCAAGCCCTGCTGCGCCGTACCCAGGAACTCTTCGAGGACAACGCAAATGGTCAGCCAGGGTAGCGACGTTGCATGAGAACGAGCGCCGAACCCAGATGACGCGAGCAACGAGCTACTGATCGCAGAGACGCTGCCCAGTTCGTCGGTGCCCGGTCGGTGCAGGTCCCAGTGGGTGGCAACGTACTCGAGAACATGCTCGTACAGGCAGGGCAGCAGACTGATCGCAGTGTTGATCCGATCAGGGTGCCTGACCAGGCTGATGACCAGTTCGGGCGTCACGCGAAGTGTGCGCAGGATGCCGCCGAAGTGGGCGGCCGTGACCTGAGCTGCGAGGTCGGCTAACTCCTGGTCGTTCGTCGGCTCCAGAAGCCGCTTGCGCAGCGCCAGGGCGCCTGAAGGGAAGAGCCGGCCCCCACCCCTCCGGGAAGAGCCCCCGGATTCTGTCCCGCAGTGCGAACCAGATCCCACGCTGCTGCGGAGCCAGGAGGCGTTCGCGAGAGCCGGTGGCCGGGAATCGCAGGTCGTTCACCGCAGGATCCAGCCAGGAGATCGCTATATCGCCAATTGCCACCGACCTCCACATAGTGCGGCAGTGACCGGGCTACACATGAGGCTGGCATGCCGCGCCGGAATTCCGGCGCGGTGAGGGTTCTCGGGGGAGGTCCGGACGCTTGCTCACGATCAACGTGGTCGTACTGCTCACTGTCATCGTCATCCTGCGGCTTCGTCGCCGAACCGAAGCCAGAAGCCGGGCCGATGAGAAGCTGACCGTGGTGATTGTGCTGGCGCTGGGCGTGCTGATCGCCCCGACGCCCGTGGGGCACGGAATCCTGGACTTCCTCACCCAGTTGGTCAACGGCGTTACGCGCGCCGGCCCGTGAACCCGGAGACGGGACAGCGCCGGGACACCGCCGGCCCCGAGCCGCACGACCACATAGGGGGAGCCTTGGCCGCACCAGCACGACGACGTCGTCCTGCCCGCACCCGCCGCCCCGCAAGGAAACCGCGCCGCCCGACCGTCCGGCGCCGTGCGCGTCAGGCGGCCACCAACCGCCTCCTCGCAGCCGCCTTCGCCCTGGCGCTTGCCATCGCGGCCTTCCGGGAATACCCGGTCACCAGCAGTCTCCTGACCGCTCTCGTCCTCGCCGCGGCCGCGGTCTATTTCCTCGTCAGCACCGGGCACCTCCGCCTCCTCACGCGCCCCGCCACCAGTCGAGCGGACTGCACCCACGCCATCGCCGCGTACCAGCACCTGACCGGCCCGCAGTTCGAGCACGCCATCGCCGACCTCGCACGCCGCGACCCCACAGTCCGCACCGCCACCGTTTCCGGCGGCAGCAACGACCGCGCCCTCGACGTCCTCGTCCAGCTCACCGACGGCCGCCGCATCGCCATCCAATGCAAACGCCATGCCCCGAAAAACCGAGTCGGTGCTCCCGTCATCTACGCCGTCAACGGCACCTACCGCGCCTACCATCGCTGCGACCAAGCCGTCATCGTCACCACCAGCTCATTCACTCCCGACGCGCAACGCGCCAACGCCGAACTCGATCATCCGCTGCGCCTCATCGACGGCCGGGCCCTGGCCCGGTGGGTCTCCGGCGGCCGTCCGCCCTGGGGAGCCTGACCACCATGGGCAGGGTGCAGGCATGTCGATGTCGGCGGTTTGATGAAGACCGTGGGTCTCCTTCGGGCCCGGACCGTGCTGTTGCCCGTGGCGCTGCGAAGGCGGTGCGTCGCCGCCTTCGCCCCTATGGCCTGGTACTCAAGTCCGGCATCTGGTATCTCGTGACCGCTGCGGAGAGTCGGACCGGGACCTACCGGGGCACCCAAGTCCTCGACGCGATGCTGAGCGAGACCAGCAGGCCCCCATCGAGCAGTGCTGTGAGCCGGGGTGCGGCTCCACGTAGAGTTCGACCCCATGGCCTATCAACCCCCGCCGACAGCACTTCACTTAGGCGACCGGGAGGGGGGCAGAGACAGGCCCGTAGCGCGTCGCCGAACGGCTGGAAGCGAAGTGCGGCACCGCATGCAGGCAATCGATCGGGGGAACGCGCGGTGAAGTGACGGCGACTGCGCGCAAGACCCTATGGAACCCCCGGCCGACATGGGCATGCCCCGTTGAGTACCTGTTTCCGATCCCAGGGCGGGGGTGAGGGGAAAGACCCGTCAGAATCAGGACATGCGTTTGTGGACAGTGCAGCCCCGTGCGGTCATCCAAGAGCTGGAGAGAACGGGCTTCCTGGTCGGGGACTGGAAGTACGTGGAGCCTCATGGCGCCCGGCCTACCGGGTGATGACCGCGGACCACAGCCCGCCCTGTGGCAGAACCTGGGCGCCCTGCGCCGGCACCAGCGGTTCGGTAAGTAGGACGGCCGCGACGGTGCACAGCATCCGGCTCGGGCGCCGTTGGACCAGGTCGTAGGCCTTGGCCCGCGAATACCCCAGCGCCTCTGGAAGTGTCCTCCGAGCTCCCCGTTCCGTCCGTGGCTCGGTCCGTCGTGAAACGCAGTCGGTGGAGAGCACGGTGCCCGCGGCTGGGGAGCGGGCGATGCAGGAGCTGGACAGTCGTGCAGCCGGTGTCCCGCGCGCACGGTGCGCGGGACACCGGGTTCTCATGGCTCGGTGTTCTCTTGGCTCAGTTCTTGCCGGTGACCGAGGTGTCGGTCACCGTGCACTCCGGGCCGGCAGTTGGCCGCAGTCACCGCCGGCGCACTTGCTCAGCCAGTCGGTGAAGTCGGCGTCGTACCTGGTGCCGATGGTGTCGCGGAGCAGGCTGTGGGCGGCGTCGTACTCGCCTGCGCGGTAGTGGCCGAGCAGGGTGGCCACATCCTCGGGGTGTGACTGGAGCATGTACCGGACGCCCAGGTAGCCCCACTGGTAGATACGGGTGGTGTCGGCGTTGTCGTAGGTGGTGTCGAAGAGCTGGCTCAGCTGGTACGTGCCCTTGCCCGCCTCCTCGATCGCCCGGTCGTAGGTGATGCCGCGGTACGAGTAGGAGACGTACTCGGCGAAGCCCTCGACCCACATCACGGTCGGAGTGGTCTGACCGGCTGCGAAGTCGCCGTGCATGTCGAAGCGACCGTCGAGGTAGTGGGTGTACTCGTGGTTGAGGTTCCAGATCTGGAAGGCGCCGTCCTGGGCCGGCTGCTCGTAGGCGATGAAGCGCGGCTGGTTGCCCTCAGCGGCCGGGTCGCCCTCCAGGTACATGCCGCCGTTGTTGGTGTCGATACCGAAGACGACACCGGCGTAGGTCTTGTAGTCGGTGCTGGAGTTGAAGGCGACGATCTCGATGTTGGTGTTCTTGTCGTCCTTGACCGGGCCGTTGTCCTTGACGATGCCGTGGAAGACCGGGTCCTGCTTGAGGATGCTGTCGCACGTGGCCGAGAGTTCGGACGCGCTCAGCTCCTGCGCGAGGATCTTCGCGCTCGGACCGCATTCGTGCTTGATCGTCAGAACCGCGTCGCGCACGCGGTTCTGCAGGTCACAGGTGTCGTACTCGGCGCAGTTCGCCTTATCGAACTCATTCGTCATCTCGGCGAGGCCGACCCAGAGCGGGGCGGTGCGCCCAGTGATCTCGCTGCGGCCGAGCAGCTCCTTGACCAACGGCTTCACGGTGTCCTTGAGTTCGGCGTGCTGCAGGAAGCGGCTGAGTTCCCGTCCGGCGTTGCTGGCCAGGTAGGACTTGTCGGTGCCGAGCAGATCGTCGTGGGCGACGGCGAAGTCACGCAGTCCGGTGAGGACGCTCGGGTCGGCCTTCACGGCTTCCACGAATTCCGGCAGCTGGTGGCCGCGGAACAGCACGGTGTAGGTGTTGTTGACCGCCGCGAGCATTCCGTAGAACTGGTCGTACGACGAGTTGTAGTCCTTCTGCAGACGCTTGACCACGTCGAGGAACCGGGCGTTCTCTTCGGAGCTGTCGATCAGGGTGACCGTCTCGGCCAGGGTCTCTCCGTTGGCCTCGGTGACATCGAAGGCGTGGGACGAGCCGAAGAAGCCGTCCAGGGCGCCCTGAATGGCGCTCTTCAGCGCCGGGCCGTATTCGCCGACGTTCTCCGGCTGGTTGTACTGGATGTAGTAGCCGGCCCGCAGGTACAGCACCGCCTGGGCGGCGGAAGTGCTGTTGTCCCCAGGGTAGTTGGCCGCGACATCCTTGAACGCGTTCGCCACCGTGACCATCTGTTCCTCACGGAAGAGGGCCTTGGAGTCCTCACCGGACACGTTGAACAGCGTGTTGATGCAGGTGGTTTCCGACTGCTTGATCTGCTCGACCAGTTCGGTGCCGGTCTTCGAGGTGAAGTCGCTGACGTTGCAGTCCGCCACGGCCTTCGCCGCGGAGCGGGCCTTCTTGCGTTCTGCGGCGTTCTGGGCCGCGGGGAGCGGAGGGTGCAGCGCGGAGTTCGCGGGCTTCGTGGCCGATCGCGAGGGGGCGGCGGCGTGTCCGGGTGCGAGATCGGCGGCGAGCACGGTGGCGGAGGCGGGCTGTGGGGCGGGGGCCGACCTCGGTGCGGGCTTGGGTGCCCCGGCGTCGGCCGGTGCCGCCTCGCCGTTGGGGGCGAGCATCGTCAGCCCCAGGCCGGCGGCGGCCACGGTGGATATCAGCAGTTGGGCGAGTTTCTTCGCTGTGGGGGGTCTACGCATAGCGATGGCCTCCAGGGCCGGTCGGCAGCCGCGCGAGGGGCACGGCAAGTGTGGGGGTGCGGACCTTGCTGGCAACGGGAGTTGAACACTCTCGGAGCTGTCATGCCCGCGAAAAGTGTGACCGTACAATGTCACAGTTCACGTGTTAGTGAGAAGAGGGTGGCACGTAACAGAACGAGCCCCTTTTTCGTCCCTCCAGTGCCGTCTCGCCGGGCTTCGGTGAGCGCCGCGGCGCTGGTTTCGACGGAGAGGCCGGCCCGTCAACGGCCTTGACGTGGTGGCTTTTCGGGACTTGCCGTGAAGCCGGTGCTGTCCGGGGAGCCCCTCCGTGGCGGGGGGCCGCCGCCCGAGCGCCGCCGCCGTTCGCCGGCCCGGGTGGGTCAGGGCGCGACCGTCACCGGCCGGGCCGCGTGCGGGTTCAGTTCACGCCAGCGCGCGTACACCGGGCTGTCGCTGCAGGTGGCCAGATAGCCGTCGGCGACTCGGCGCAGGATTTCGGTGCCGTACGGTGCGAGCGGGCCGTCGTGGTGCCAGGCCAGAATGTGCCGGTACCACAGGGGGTTTTCGGCCAGGGGGCGGACCGAGACGCCCGGTACCTCGGTGAACGTGGCCTGGCAGAGGCTGACGGCCAGGCCTGCCCGCACGATCTCGATCAGCTGCCGCCCCTCCGCTTCATAGGGGGCGAAGGGAGCGCGGCCGGCCGAGGTGCAGACGGAAGCCCAGTACTCGGGGGTCCGGTCGCTGTCGGGCCGGGGGACCGCCCAGTCCTCCTGCAAAAGGTCGGCCAACGGGACCTCGTCCCGCGTGGCGAGCGGGTGGGCCGCCGGCAGGAGGGCGAAGACCGGTTCGCTGACGATCGTGTGGAGTGCCACGCCCGCATGCTGCGGCAGCTCCTGGCCGGGGTGGTCGCCGAGTACCGCCGCTTCCAGGCGGCGCGCGGCGAGGTCGTCGAGCAGAGCGACGGGGGAGTACTGGCAACGGCAGGTCCGGTCGGCGTCGGGCAGCAGTGCTCGGACGGCCAGGAGGAGGTGCCCCAGAAGCGGGGCGCCGACCGAGCCGACGCGGATCCGGTCCGCGGCTGTCATGCGGCGGGCGGCACGGGCCGTGTCGGAGAGCATTCCGTCGATGCCCGGCAGTATGGCGCGCGCCCGTCCGATGACCAGCTCGCCGAAGGGCGTCGGGACGGTGCCCGACTGCCGCCGGTCGAACAGGGGCCCGCCCAGAGCGGCCTCGATGCGGCGCAACTGGGCGCTGAGTCCTGGTTGGGTCATACGGAGCGAGGCGGCGGCGCGGGTGAGGCTCCCCGCCTCGGCGATCGCGCACACCACCCGCAGATGCCGTATCTCCAGGTCCATGGCGCGGATGTTATGGACTGACGACAGCTTTCGGACAGGGGCGTGCGTCCGCAGTCTTATGTGACATGACACACGCGATGGGTATTTATGGAGAGGTAGTGATGACGTGAGACGGCCAGATCTCTTGCCGGGTGCACGGTGGGTGCCAGGAACACGGTCGGCGTTTCTGTTGGTGTTGCTCGCCGCCCTGCTCCCGCTTTCGTTCCTCCTCGGCGCCCCGGCCGCTGTCGGCGCCCCGGCCGCTGTCGGCGCCCCGGCCGCCGACAGCGCGTCGGACTGTGCGCTGCGCGGCACCACCGGCTGGACGGACGAAGGGCACGACACGGACTTCTCCGTGTTCCAGCGCCCGGCGGGAACAATCAAGGCAGCCATGGTCTTCGTGGACTTCCCGGATGCCCCTGCCCCTTCCGCCGAGTCCCCGGCCGACGACGCCGCACAGGTCACGCCCGGGGCGGACTGGCTGTGGAACGCCTCGTACGGCAAGGCATGGCTGGACATCACCCAGCACCGGCGCTGGGCGAGGATGCCGCACAACTCCACCGATTACGGATACGAGCGTGGGATGACGCACGAGCAACACGAGGCGTACCTCAAGGACGCGGTCGCGGCGGCCGATCCGGACGTGGACTTCTCGCGGTACGACATGGTCTATGTCGTACCGACGAAGAACGCGTCGGCGGTCTCCTACACCCCCACCTATGTGTACGAGCCGGCAACGGCGGGCGTCGTCGCCGATGGCAGGCGGGTCAAGTGGGCGGTCACCTTCGGCCAGGACATGTGGCACTGGGGGAAGAAGCTGGTGGCCCACGAGACCGGTCATACCTTCGGGCTGCCCGATCTGTACGCCTTCGACAAGGGCGACGACGACCACCGCTTCGTGGGCGGATGGGACGTGATGGGTCTGATAGGCGGGGCCGGGCCGCAGTACTTCGCCTGGCACTCCTGGAAGCTGGGCTGGACCGATGACAGCCAGGTCGTGTGCCGGGCCTCGGCGGGCAGCGATACCGTGCACCTCACCGCCGTCGAGTACGGGTCCGGCACCAAGATGGCGGTGATACCCACCGGCCCCTCCACTGCGTACGTCGTCGAGTCGCGGCGGGCTGTCCAGGCGGATACCGGCCTGTGCGCCGCCGGCGCGCTGGTCTACAAGGTCGACTCCTCCGTGAAGTCCGGTGAAGGGCCGATCCGGGTCATGGACGCCAAGCCGAGTGCCACCCCGGCGTCGGGCTGTCGCCCCCTGGACGACGGCCCGTTCCGGGCCGGGGAGACGTTCACCGACTCCGCCGCGGGCGTCCGGATCGAGGTGCTGAGCGCCGACGGGAACGGCGAGACCGTGCGGATCACCAAGTCGTAGCGTGACGCGGGCGGTCGTGCCCCGGTTCCCGGGCGGGAGCCGGGGCATGGCCGTGCTCAGGCCGTTTCGGGGAAATGGCACGCCACCTGCCGCGCCGGGCCCGGTGCCGTGTTCCGCAGGGAGGGCGCCTCGGTGCGGCAGATCTCCTGGGCCTTGGGGCAGCGAGGGTGGAAGGTGCAGCCGGGTGGGGGAGCGGCCGGGCTGGGCGGGTCCCCGAGCAGGGTGATCCGCTCCCGGCCCCGTTCGGCGGCCGGGTCGGGCAGCGGGACGGCGGACAGCAGCGCGCATGTGTAGGGGTGCGTCGGGGCGGTGTAGACCTGTTCCTTCGCTCCGATCTCGACGATCCGGCCCAGATACATCACGGCAACCCGGTCGCACACCCGCTTGACGACGGACAGGTCGTGGGCGATGAAGAGGTAGGCCAGGCCGAGTTCGCGCTGGAGCCGCTCCATCAGGTTGACGATCTGGGCCTGGACGGAGACGTCGAGCGCGGAGACCGGCTCGTCGGCGACGACGAGGCGGGGGCCGGTGGCCAGGGCGCGGGCGATACCGATGCGCTGGGCCTGGCCGCCGGAGAACTCGTGCGGATAGCGGTCGATGTGCTCGGGGATGAGTCCCACCAGCTCCATCAGCTCAGCGGCACGCTTGCGGGCGCCCGCTGCCGAACTGCCCTGGACGAGCAGCGGATCGGAGATGACCCGGGCCACCGTCTGGCGCGGATTGAGCGAGGAGTGCGGGTCCTGGAAGACCATCTGCAGGTCCTTGCGGAGCGGCTTGAGTACCCGCTGCGACAGATGGCTGATGTCCCGTCCGTCGTACGTGACGGAGCCGGCGGTGGGTTCCAGGAGCCGGACGATCGTGCGTCCGGTGGTGGACTTGCCACAGCCGGACTCGCCGACGAGGCCCAGCGTCTCGCCCTCCGCCACGTGGAAGCTGATGCCGTCGACGGCCCGGACCGGTGCGGATCGCTTCCTCCCGGCGAACGTCACCGTCAAGTTCTGCACGGACAACAGGGGTTCGGTGGTCGTGGTGGTCATGGAGCCATGCCTCCGTACGCGGGGAAGTGACAGGCGGCCGGATGCCCGGTCGGGCCGTCGAGGAGGGGGATTTCGCTCTCGCATCGGGAGCGCTCCTCGGCGGGGGCGTCGGCCGGCCGGGGGCAGCGGGGCGCGAACGCGCAGCCGGGGGCCGGGGTGAGCAGGGACGGCGGGCTGCCGGGGATCACCCGCAGCGGTTCCTCGTCGCTGTCGTCGAGACGGGGAAGGGAGTCGAGGAGGGCGCGGGTGTAGGGGTGGGCCGGTTCCGCGAACAGGGTGTCCACCGGGGCCCGTTCGACGCCTCTTCCCCCGTACATCACCAGAACGTCGTGGGCGACCCGGGCGACCACTCCCAGATCGTGTGTGATCATGATGACGGCCAGTCCCCGCTCCTCCTGGAGCCGGGCGATGAGCTCCAGGATCTGCGCCTGGACGGTGACGTCCAGGGCGGTGGTCGGCTCGTCCGCGATGAGCAGTTCGGGTTCGCAGGCCAGGGCCATCGCGATCATCACACGCTGGCGCATGCCGCCGGAGAACTGATGCGGGTACTCCCGCGCCCGGCGCCGCGGTTCGGGGATACCGACCTCGCCCAGCGCTTCCACGGCCCGCTCGCGGGCGGCCCTTCTGCCGCTGCCGAAGTGCACGCGGTGGTGCTCGGCTATCTGTTCGCCCACGGTGTAGTACGGGTGGAGGCTGGAGAGCGGGTCCTGGAAGATCATCGCCATCTTCCGGCCGCGCAGCCGGTTCAGGTCGCGCTCCGGCAGGCCCGTCAGCTCCCGGCCGCCCAGGGTGATGGATCCGGTGACCGAAGCGCCGGTGTGCAGCCCCATCACCGCCAGGGAGGTGACGGACTTGCCGGAGCCTGACTCGCCGACGATGCCGAGGGTTCGCCCCTGGTGCACCTCGAAGCCGAGGCCGTCCACGGCCCGTACCGGGCCGCGCGGGGTGGGGAAGGTGACCGCCAACTCCCTGACCGAGAGCACGGGTTCGCGAGCGCTCATCAGTACCTCACTCGGGGATCGACGACGGCGTAGAGCAGGTCGACGGCCAGGTTGGCGACGACGATGAAGGTGGCGGCCAGCAGCGTCACTCCGAGGATCACCGGCTGGTCGCCGCTGGAGAGCGCTCCGTAGAAGAGCCGCCCGATGCCGGGGAGCCCGAAGATGGACTCGGTGATCACCGCGCCGGCGAGCAGTCCGCCCAGATCCATGCCGAAGATGGTCAGGACCGGGGTCATACCGGCCCGCAGCCCGTGTTTGACCACGACCGTCCGGCGCGGCAGGCCCTTGGCACGGGCGGTGCGGATGTACGGCTCCGCCATCGTCTCGATCATCGAACTGCGGCTCTGCCGTGCGTACATCGCCGCGTACAGGATGGCCAGCGCCAGCCAGGGCAGCAGCAGGTTCGACGCCCAGTCGAGCGGGTTGTCGCCGAACGGCACGTACTGCGGGTAGGGCAGCAGGCCCGCGAACCGGATCACCCCGTAGATCAGCATCATCGAGGTGAAGTAGACCGGCAGCGAAGCGGCGGCCACCGCGCCGACCATGAGGGCGCGGTCGGTGAGGGTGTCCTTGCGCAGGGCCGCGGCGACCCCCGCGGACAGCCCGAGGACCAGCCAGATCACCGCGGCGCCGAAGGCCAGCGAGGCGGAGACCGGAAGACGGTCCATCAGCAGGTCCCAGACCGCTTCGCTGTTCTCGTAGGAGTAGCCCAGGCACGGGAAGCGGCAGTGCAGCTCGTACTGGCCCGTGCCCATGGTGCGGCCGGTGAAGATGCCGGTGACGAAGTCGGCGAACTGCCGCCACAGGGGCTGGTCGAGGCCCATGTGCTCACGGATCGCCGCCAGCCGCTCGGTACTGCACGACTTGCCGCAGGCCGCGGCCGCCGGGTCGGACGGCAGGACGTAGAAGATGGTGAAGGTGATGGCGGCGATGGCGATCAGGACGCCGATGACGCCGAGTATCCGGCGCCCGAGGTAGAGGGTCATGTGCGGCTTCCCCTCGGGTCCAGGACGTCCCGCAGCGCGTCGCCGAGCAGCGTGAACGCAAGCACGGCGAGGAAGAGGCAGGCGCTGGGGATGACGAAGTACATGGGGTCGGTGTCGTAGAAGGCGACGCTCTCGGCGATCATCTGGCCCCAGGAGGGGGTGGGCGGGCGAACGCCCACGCCCAGATAGCTCAGGGCCGCCTCGGTGGCGATCATCCCGGGGATGATCAGGGTGGTGTAGGCGATGACGGGCCCGGCGACGCCCGGGAGGATGTCGCGGGTGAGCACCCGCCAGGGGCCGGCCCCGCCGACACGGGCGGCGTCGACATACTCGCGATGCTTGAGCGAGAGCGTCTGGCCGCGTACCACGCGGGCGATGCCGGGCCAGCCGAAGAGCCCGATCACGGCGGTCATCAGCACGATCCGGTTGACGTCCCGGGCCACCGACATCATCGCGATCATGAAGATGAGGGACGGGAAGGACATGATGAGGTCCATCAGCCGGGAGAGCACCGTGTCGGTGCGGCCGCCGAAGTAGCCGGCCGCGATCCCGGCCGCCGTACCGGCGACGACGACGATCGCGGTGGCGGCGAAGGCGATGAACAGCGAGACCTGCGCGCCGTGCACGACTCGGGCGAACAGGTCGCGGCCGGTGACGGGTTCGACCCCGAGCCAGTGGTCGGCGGAAATCCCGCCGAGCGGGCCGATCGGCTGCCCGCCCAGGTAGGGGTCGACGGCGGTCTTGTCGAACTCCTCGGGTGACCAGCCGCCCAGCGTGCCAAGCAGCGGGGCGGCCGCCGCCGTGATCGCGAAGAGCACGATCACGACGAGGGAGATCTTCACGGCGGTGCGTCGGCGCAGGTGCTGCCGGGCGAGCTGCCAGGGGCCGCTGCTCGCCGGAGTGGTTTTGACGGCCGGTGCGGACATGGAGGTGGAGGACATGGCGGGTACGCTCCTCAGCCCTCGCTCTTGGCGGGGTCCTTGAGGCCGACCGAGGCGTAGTCGAGCTGGCCGCCGAAGGAGGTCTGCCCGTACGCGCCCGCGATGTTGCTCCCCACCACCAGAGGCCAGCGGCGCACCAGGACCGGTACGGCCGGGGCTTTGGCGACGATCCTGCCGTCCAGCTCCCGCCAGGCCGCGTTCGCCTTCTTGACGTCGGTCATCGCGGCGATCTCGTCCATCCGCTGCATGGTCGGCTTGTCGCGGAAGAGGGAGTGGTTGCCCGTGTTGCCCTTCCCCTTGATGTAGCGGCCGTCGAAGACGAAGGGAAGGAAGGTGGAGCCGGACGGGTAGTCCGGGCACCAGCCGGTGTACACCATGTCGGTGCGGTTGGCGGTGTCGCCGATGGTGGCGTAGAACGCGGACGGGTCGACCGTTTCGATGGTGACCTTGATACCGGCCTTGGCGAGCGACTGCTGGATCGCCTCGGCCCGCCCCTTGTCCCCGTTGGAGACCGTCATCTTGGTGGTGAAGCCGTTCGGCTTCCCGGCCTCCTTCAGCAGCTGCTTGGCCCGGTCCGCATCGCCGGTGGCGGGGATCTTCAGGGTGTCCGGCTGCTTGCCGCCGAACAGGGCTGCGGGCATGTAGGCATGGGACACGTCATTGAAGGCGGGGCCGCCGGAGGAAGTGATCACGGCCTCTTTGTCGAGGGCGTACTGCACGGCCTGACGGACCTTCACGTTGTCGAAGGGGGCCCGCCCGGTGTGCATCTGCACCATGTCGGTGCAGTTCGTCGACTCGGCCAGCAGCCGCTCGCGCACGTCGGCCCTGGGCAGGACCTTGGCCGCGCTCTCCGGCCGCAGCGCGTACCACGGGACGGCAGAGGCGTCCGCGCCCTGGCCGGCGATCATCCGGTCGTCGATCTGGTTGGGCTTGAGCCCCATCACCATGACCAGCTTGTCCGGGTAGGCCTTGCGTATCTGGTCGGTCTTGGGGTCCCAGTGACGGTTGCGGACCAGGATCAGCTTCTTGTTGCGCTGATACGTCTCGATCTTGTACGGCCCCGAGGAAAATGGCCGGTTGTCGTAGCGGGGCCCGTTGTCCTTCGCCTTCGGCACCGGGGCGAAGGTGGGCATCACCGTCGCGTTGGGGAACTCGGCGAAGGGCGTGCGCAGTTCGAAGACGATCGTCGTGTCGTTCGGCGTCCTGACCGAATCCAGGTGCTCGCCCTTGGCCGGGCCGCGGTAGCCCTCGGCGCCCTTGAGGTAGCGGGCCGCGTAGTCGGCGCCGCCGGGCAGGTCCGGGGAGAAGGACCGCTCCACGTTGTACTTGATGTCCTGGGCGGTGACCGGCGTCCCGTCCTCGTACTTGATCCCCGGTTTGAGGTGGAAGGTCCAGGTCTTGGCGCCGTTGGAGGGCGTGCCGAGGTCGGTGGCGAGGTCGGGGGCCAGCTCGCCGCCGGCGGTTCCGGGGGCCGCCTTGTACGACACCAGGGTGCGGTAGAGCAGTCGGGTCCCGAAATCCATGTCGTTCATGACCCAGTTGCGGGCCGGGTCGAGGTGGGTGAAGTCCTGGTTGGACAGGACGGTGAGGGTGCCGCCCTTCTGGGGCGTCCCGCCGACCGCTCGGCCGCTGTTGGCCGTTGCCGGGTTCTTGCGGCCGCGGGCACCGTCCGCCTTCTGCCCGCCGGAGCACCCGGCTGTGCCGAACGTGAGGGCCGCCACCAGTGTGGCGGCCAGAGCTGAGCAGGTGCGCTTGTCCATGAGTGGTCACTCCGGAAGCAGTTGGACAGCCAGTGGCTGGAATGTGACCGGTAACATAGTAATGTGAAATTGCACTGACAAGGCCTCACCGACTTCGTTACCCACCCGTGCCCGAGGGGGCTGTCACGGGCGACCCCGCGGCCGCCGCAATCCGTACCGCACATCATGAAATGCCGGCCTCGGTGAAACTCGCCGCGTTCCTGAGTGGGGGGCGGAACTCATTGGCAAGCAAGGGCAATCGGTCCGACGTAATGGATCGCGGGCCCTTGGCAGAGGCGGTGCAATGTGAAATATTACTGACGTGCTCACGAGGAACTCCGCAGACGTCATCGTTGTCGGGGCCGGCGTGATCGGTGCGGCCTGCGCCTACTACGCCGCGCGGTCCGGCCTCCGCGTCACCGTGCTCGACCGCGGCCCCGTGGCGGGCGGTACGACGGGGGCCGGCGAGGGCAACCTCCTGGTCTCCGACAAGGAGCCGGGACCTGAACTCGAACTGGCCCTGCTGTCCACCGGGTTGTGGCGGGAGCTGGCCGAAGAACTCCCGCCGGGCATCGAGTACGAGCCCAAAGGCGGACTGGTCGTCTCCGCCGGCGAGAGCGGAATGGCCGCACTAAGGGACTTCGCGGCCGGGCAGCGCGCGGCGGGTGTCACGGCGGACGAGGTCCCGCCCGACCACCTGCACGACCTGGAGCCCCATCTCGCCCCCGGCCTGGCGGGCGGTTTCCACTACCCCCAGGACGCGCAGGTCATGCCGGCGCTCGCCGCCGCACATCTGCTGCGCGCCGGCGGCGACCGGATCCGGCTGCGCCTCGGCGAGGAGGTCACCGACCTGCTCACCGGCGGGAGCGGCGAGATCCGGGGAGTGCGGACGACAGCCGGGGAGCTCCACGCCCCGCACGTGGTGAACGCCGCCGGGACCTGGAGCGGCGATCTCGCCCGCCTCGCGGGCGTGGCGCTTCCCGTACGGCCCCGCCGGGGCTTCGTCCTGGTCACCGAGCCGCTGCCCCGAGTGGTACGCCGCAAGGTGTACGCGGCCGACTATGTCGCCGATGTCGCCAGTGGCTCCGCGGCGCTGCAGAGTTCGGCGGTCGTCGAGGGCACCCAGGCGGGGCCGGTCCTGATCGGCGCCAGCCGGGAACGGGTCGGCTACGATCGCACGCTCTCGGTCGAGGTGCTGCGGCGCCTGGCGGCCCAGGCCACCGCACTCTTCCCGGTCCTCGCCGGGGTCCGGGCGATGCGTACTTACCTCGGCTTCCGCCCGTATCTGCCGGACCACCTGCCCGCCATCGGCCCCGATCCGCGCGTCCCCGGCCTGCTGCACGCCTGCGGCCACGAAGGTGCGGGGGTCGGGCTCGCCCCCGCCACCGGACTGGCCGTCGCGCGATGGCTGAGCGGCGGCGAACCGCCGCTCGACATCACCCCGTTCCGGCCGGAACGCTTTCCTCCAGCAGCCTGAGACCCGCCTGCGACCGCCGCCATCACTGCCATGCCCGCCATGAGAGGAGCACCCGTGGCCCGTACCCCCGCCGAGCTGGTCGGCGCCCAGCCCGGTCCGCCGTTCCGGATCACGTTCGACGGGCGCGCGGTGACCGCTCTGCCCGGCCAGTCCGTCGCCGCTGCCCTGTGGGCAGCCGGAATCCTGGCCTGGCGCACCACACGCAACGGCGGGCGCCCGCGGGGCGCGTTCTGCGGCATCGGGCAGTGCTACGACTGCCTCGCGACCATCAACGGAGAGCCCAACCGGCGGGCCTGCCTGGTGCCGGCCCGGCCGGGGGACGCCATCACCACTCAGGAAGGACACGGCCGTGCCGCTCTCGGCGTCTGAACCGTACGACCTCGCGGTGATCGGGGCGGGCTCCGCCGGCCTCGCCGGCGCCGTCACGGCCGGTGAGCTCGGCCTGTCCGTCGTCTTGTTGGACACCTCCACCCACACGGGCGGGCAGTTCTACCGCACGCCGGCACCCGCCCTGGGCGCCGTCCGGCCCGAAGCCCTGCACCATGACTGGTCCGCCTACGCCGACCTGCGCCGACGCCTTGCGCAGAGCGACGTCCGCCACCTTCCCGGGCACCACGTGTGGAGCGTGACCAAGGACGACGAGGCCGCCGATGCGTGGTCCGTGCACGCCGTCACCGGGGCCGACGGCGGCGGCGAGCGCCCCGTGCGAGTACGGTGCCGCGCGGTGCTCCTGGCGACCGGCGCGTACGAACGGCAGCTGCCCTTCCCCGGGTGGACATTGCCCGGCGTCGTGGGTGCCGGGGGAGCGCAGGCCATGCTCAAGTCCGGCCTGGTGCTGCCCGGACGGCGGGTCGTCGTCGCGGGCAGCGGCCCCCTCCTGCTCGCGGTCGCCTCCTCGCTGGCAGCCGCCGGCGCACGGGTGCCGGCCGTCGTCGAGGCGACCGGCTATCTGCGCTACGCCCGGCACCCCCGCGCGCTGGTCACCAATCCGCACAAGGCGGCCGAGGCGCTGGTCCACGGCGCGGCACTGCTGTGGCACCGGGTGCCGGTGCGGCTGCGCAGCGCGGTCACCGAGGTGCACGGAACCGAACGGGTGGAGGCCGTCACCGTCATGCGTCTCGATCGCGACTGGCGCCCCGTACAGGGGACGGGACGGCGGATCGACTGCGACGCGCTGGCGGTCGGGCACGGCCTCGTCCCCCAGGTCGACCTGGCCACGGCGCTCGGCTGTGCCACCCGCCCGCTGTCCGACGGCACCAGGGCCCTGGCCCTGGACGGTGTCCAGGAGACCTCGGTGCGCTCGCTGTGGGCGGCGGGTGAGACCGGGGGAGTGGGTGGTGCGCAACTGGCCAGGGTGGAAGGGGAGTTGGCGGCAGTCGCTGCTGCCGCCCGGCTCCTTGGGCGCCCCGCCCACGCCGGCCGGGTCCGGGAACTGCAGCGGCGCAGGGACCGCATGCGGGCCTTCGCCGAAGTGATGACCGCGGCCCACGCGCCAGGCCCGGGGTGGGCGCACCGGCTCCCGGACGACACCGATGTGTGCCGCTGCGAGGAGGTCACCGCCGGGCGGATACGCGAGGCGGTCGAGGACCTCGGAGCACGCGACGCACGTACCGTCAAGCTGCTGACCCGAGCCGGTATGGGCTGGTGCCAGGGCCGGATGTGCGGTCCGGCGGTGGCCTGCCTCATGGCCCGCGACCAAGCCGTCGAACCCCTGGCGGAGCGCCGACCGTTCGCCACACCCGTTCCGCTTTCGGCTCTCGCCGCGCTCGACGACCCCGTGGTCCCCGGCGTCAACGAGCCCGGGGGCGACGCCGACGCGCCCGGCGGTCGATCCGAGACCACATCCGAGCCCGACGCCGCCCCCGACGCCGAAGGATGATCCGGCGGTGACGGCCGACCTCCGGCCGAGCCCCTCGGGGCCTAGTGAAATGTCACATACTATAGAGAGGTTTACCGGCATGACCGCCACCACGTGGAACAACGCCCGCCCCTGGCGCGGCATCATGGTCGCCACCGCCCTGCCCCTGCGCGACGATCTGTCCGTCGACCACGACGCCTACGCCGATCACGTCCGCTGGCTCCTCGACAACGGCTGCGACGGTGTGGTGCCCAACGGCTCGCTCGGCGAATACCAGACCCTCACCGACGAGGAGCGGGCCCGCGTGGTGCGGACCGCCGTCGAGGCTGCGGGCGACGGGGCACGCGTCATGCCGGGCGTCTCCGCCTACGGCAGCGGCGAAGCCCGGCGCTGGGCGGAACAGGCGGCCGAGGAGGGCTGCGGCTCGGTGCTCCTGCTGCCTCCGAACGCCTACCGGGCCGGCGAGCAGGGTGTGCGCGCCCACTACGCCGAGGTGGCGCGGGCCGGGGTGCCGGTCGTCGCGTACAACAACCCCATCGACACCAAGGTCGACCTCACCCCCGCCATGTTGGCCCGGCTGCACCAGGACGGCAGCGTCGTCGCCGTCAAGGAGTTCACCGGTGACGTCCGCAGGGCGTACGAGATTGCCGAGCTCGCCCCGGAACTCGATCTGCTGATCGGCGCCGACGACGTGCTGCTCGAACTCGCCCTCGCCGGTGCCGTCGGCTGGATCGCCGGATACCCCAACGCCTTCCCCGCCGGCTGCGCCACGCTGTACCACGCCGCTGTCGCGGGCGATCTGGAGACGGCCCGCCCGCTCTACAAGTCCCTGCACTCCCTGCTGCGCTGGGACTCCAAGACGGAGTTCGTCCAGGCCATCAAGCTGTCCATGGACCTCGTCGGCCGACGCGGCGGGCCCACCCGCCCGCCGCGCTCCCCGCTCACCGCGGAGACCGAGTCGGCCGTGCGGGCCGCCACCGAGAAGGCCGTCGCCGACGGCCACCGCTGACCACCCCCCCACGGAAAGGAAGCCCGTGCGTACCCGTCACGTCTTCCACGCCGTCGACTCACACACCGAGGGCATGCCCACCCGCGTCATCACCGGTGGCGTCGGCGTCATCCCCGGCGCCACCATGGCCGAGCGACGGACGTACTTCATCGAGCACATGGACCACCTCCGGACGCTCCTGATGTACGAGCCGCGCGGCCATGCCGCCATGAGCGGCGCCATCCTCCAGCCGCCCACCCGCCCCGACGCCGACCACGGCGTCCTCTACATCGAGGTCTCCGGACTGCTCCCGATGTGCGGGCACGGCACGATCGGGGTCGCCACCGTCCTGGTCGAGACGGGCATGGTGCCGGTGACCGAACCGGTCACCACCGTCCGGCTCGACACTCCGGCGGGGCTGGTGACCGTCGACGTACGGGTCGCGGACGGCGCGGCCGAATCGGTGACGCTCACCAACGTGCCGGCGTTCTGCGCCGCGCTGGACAGCAAGGTGACCGTGCCCGGATATGGCACGGTCACCTACGACCTCGCGTTCGGCGGCAACTTCTACGCCATCGTCGAACTCGACGCGCTGGGGTTGCCGTTCGACCGTGCGCGCAAGGACGACCTGCTGGCCGCCGGGCTCGCCGTCATGAACGCGATCAACGCCTCGCCCCAGCGGCCCGTGCACCCCGAGCAGCCGGAGATCGCCGGAGTCAAACACGTCTACCTCGCCGCTCCCGGCTCCGGCGCCCGCCACTCGCGGCATGCGATGGCCATCCACCCCGGCTGGTTCGACCGCTCCCCGTGCGGCACGGGCACCTCGGCCCGGATGGCCCAGCTGTACGCACGCGGCCAACTGCCCCTCGGCCAGGACTTCCTCAACGAGTCCTTCATCGGCACCCGCTTCACCGGGCGCCTGATCGAGAAGACCACCGTCGGCTCGCTGCCCGCTGTCGTGCCGACCGTCACCGGACGCGCCTGGATCACCGGCACCGCCCAGTACTTCCTCGACCCGGCCGACCCCTTCCCCGGAGGCTTCCTCCTGTGACCGACACCCTCTCCCTGATCACCTCGCACAACCCGGCCGACCCGTCCGACGTACTGCTCCAGACCCCGGCGCCCGGCGCCTTCGCGTCGATCGAGGCCGTGGAACGGGCCCGCGACGCCCAGCCCGGATGGCTGCTCGGCGGGGCGGCCGCTCGCTCGACCGCCCTCGGTGCGGTTGCCGCCGCCATCGATACGGCAGGTGCCGAGCTGGCCGAGCTCGCCGTCCGTGAAGTGGGCAAGCCCCTCACCGAAGCCCGTGCCGAGGTCGCACGCACCGCCGCAATCTGGCGCTACTACGCCCAAGCCCCGTACGAACCCGTCGGGGCCGTCCACGAGACCGCAGCGGGCCCCGGCCTGCTGCTCACCCGCCGCCGCCCGCACGGCGTGGCCGGACTGATCACGCCCTGGAACTTCCCCTTCGCCATTCCGAGCTGGAAGGCCGCCCCGGCGCTCGCGGCCGGCAACGCGGTCGTCCTCAAGCCCGCACCCGAGGCCACCGCCTGTGCGCGGCGCCTGGCAGAGATCGCCCAACGAGCCCTGCCGGAAGGGGTGTTCACGGCGCTGCCCGGCGGAGCGCCGGAGGGCAGCGCGCTCGTCTCCGCCGCCGACGTCGTCTCCTTCACCGGCTCGACCGTCGTCGGCCGAGCCGTGGTACGCGACGCCACGGCCCGGGGCATTCCGGTCCAGGCCGAGATGGGCGGCCTGAACGCGGCGATCGTCCTCCCGGACGCCGACATCGAGCAGGCCGCTGCCCACATCGCCGCCGCGATCGCCGGCTACGCGGGCCAGAAGTGCACCGCCACCAGCCGCGTCGTCGCGGTCGGGGCAGCCCTCGGCCCCCTGCGCGAAGCGCTCTGCGAAGCCCTGCGGGCGATCCCGGTCGGGGACCCGGCCGATGCGGCGACCGTGAGCGGGCCGCTCATCGACGAGCGCGCCCGTGACCGGGCCAGTGACGCCTGGCAAGGCCTGGATGTGCTGACCGGCGGCACCGTGCCCGACGGTCCCGGCTGGTACGCGGCCCCGACGCTGGTCGAGAACGTTCCCGCGGGCCATGGCCTCCTGCACGAGGAGGTCTTCGGCCCGATCGCGGCCCTGCTGCCCGCCGACGATGTGGCACACGCCGTACGCCTCACCAATTCCGTGCCGTACGGCCTGGTCACCTCGGTCCACACCGCCGATCTGGACGCGGCGCTGTGCGGACTCGACGGGCTCGACACCGGAATGATCCGGATCAACGCACCGTCCACCGGCGTCGACTTCCACCTGCCGTTCGGCGGCGCCAAGGCATCCAGCCTCGGGCCGCGCGAACAGGGCAGGGCAGCGCTGGAGTTCTACACCGCCGGCCGGACCTACACTCTGTCGCCCACCAGGACAACGTGACATTGTACAGTGGTGGTCCATGCCGGACCGAAGGGATCACGACCCCATGGGGCACCTGAAGCACCGCGACCTCAACGTCGGCCGGGAGCGGCTGCGCGACCAGGTGAGCAATGCCCTGCGGGCCGCCCTGATCTCCGGCGAGCTGCGCCCGGGCGAGGTGTATTCGGCACCCGCACTCGCCGAGGACTTCGGCATCTCCGCCACCCCGGTACGCGAGGCGATGCTCGACCTGGTCCGCGAGGGCCTGGCCGAGCCCGTCCGCAACAAGGGCTTCAGGATCACCGAGGTCAGCGAGCGCGACCTCGACCAGTACACCGAGATCCGCGGGCTGATCGAGATCCCCATGGTCGGCCGGATCACCCGCAGCGCCACACGCGAGGAGTTGGAGGCGCTGCGCCCGGCCGCCGAGGAGATCGTGCGGGCGGCCCGCGCCCACGACCTCATCGGCTACCTGGAGGCCGACCGGCAGTTCCACCTCTCGCTCCTGGCGCTCTCCGGCAACGACCGCCTGGTCGAAACCGTCGGCGACCTGCGCAAGCGCTCACGGCTCTACGGGCTCACCGCCCTGGACGAGCGCGGCGAACTGATCCCCTCGGCCGAGGAACACCTGGAGCTGCTCGACCTGATGCTCGCCGGCGACGCCAAGCGGGCGGAGAGGTGCATGGCCGAGCACCTGGGCCATGTCCGCTCCCTGTGGGCCGGCGGCGGCAGCAGCTCCTCCTCGGCCGGCGGCAAGGGAGCGGCGCGGCGTACCGGGAAGCGGTCCGGCTGAGGTTCTGAGGCGTCGAGGCGGGGCGGGCTCCCATAACGCCGCGCTATGCCCAAGTAAGAGCTCCTCGGAAGCAGACGGCTGAGGCACGCTGACGTACGCGCCCGTATGCAATGTCACACCTCATCGATGGCTCCCGACCCGCAACCTCTCGCTCGCCGTGCCTTGCCATGCCTCGCCGTGCCTCGCTGTGAAAGGGCCCCATGAACCCCGCGTACGCCACTACCGACCACGTCTTCACCGTCCCGCTGGACCACCGCCGTCCCGACGGCCCGACCCTCCAGGTCTTCGCGCGCGAGGTCGTCGACCCGGCTCACGCCGATGACCAACTGCCCTGGCTGCTCTACTTGCAGGGCGGCCCAGGCGGCAAGGCGCCCCGCCCTTCGGCCGGTTCGCCGGGATGGCTGCCCCACGCGCTGAAGACCCACCGGGTATTGCTCCTCGACCAGCGCGGTACCGGACGCTCCACCCCGCTCACCGCGCGCATGGCCTCCCGGTTCGCCTCCGCCTCCCAACTGGCCGCATATCTGGCCCACTTCCGCGCCGACGCGATCGTGGCCGACGCAGAACTGATACGCCGGCAACTGGGGAACGACGAACCCTGGGAGACACTCGGCCAGAGCTACGGCGGCTTCATCACCCTCACTTATCTCTCCCTGGCCCCCGACGGCCTGCGGGCCTGCTACGTCACCGGCGGCCTGCCCGGACTCACCGCGACCGCCGACGACGTGTACGCCCGCACCTACCCCCGTGTACGTGACCGGGTCCTCGACTTCTACGCCCGCTACCCCGACGACGTCCCTCGCCTCCGCAAGATCGCCGACCATCTCACATCCAATGACATCCGCCTGCCCGGCGGCGACCGCCTCACCGCCCGCCGTCTGCGCACCCTCGGCCTCGCCCTCGGCATGGGCGACGGCTTCGAGCGCATCCACTGGCTGCTCGACGAATCCCTGGACAGTGACGGCGAGTTGACCGACACCTTCCGTCATCAGGTCGAGTCCCTGACCGGCTTCACCGACAACCCGCTGTTCGCCGTCATGCAGGAGACCCTGTACGGGCAGGGGGCCGGGCCGACCGGCTGGGCGGCCGCCCGGGCCCGCACCGCCTTCCCCGAGTTCGCCGAGGAGGCAGACCCCCTCCTCTTCACCGGGGAAATGATCTACCCCTGGATGTTCCGGGAGATCGCGGGCCTGCGCCCCTTCGCGGACGCCGCGGACCTTCTGTCCCAGCGCACCGACTGGCCCCCGCTCTACGACCTCCAACGACTCGCCGCCAACCAGGTCCCCGTCGCCGCGGCCGTCTACCACGACGACATGTACGTCGACGCGGAACTCTCCCTGCGCACCGCTCGCGAGGTCGGCGCCACCCACGTCTGGGTCACCAACGAGTGGGAGCACGACGGCATCACCGCCTCGAACGGCCGCGTCCTCGCCCGTTTGATGGACCTGGCCGCAGGCCGCGCGTGAGCCGAACGCCCTCCGCCCCCGCCCCCAGCCGTCCCCTCCGATCCGACGGGAGTGACATGCCCGGCCTGTCCGTCTCACCGAGCCGTCTGCGCCGTTGCGTGGCGGCCCTCACCCTCGCCTCGTGTCTCGCCGCCCCCACGACGGTGAACGCGGCCTCCTCGCCTTCAGCCCACCGGCCCCCGTCTCCCGCCGCCGCTTGCGCGCTGCCCGGAAAGACGGGCTGGACCGACGAAGGCCACGACACCGGCCGCGTCCAGTTCCAGCCCACCACCGGAACCCGGCGCGTCCTGACGCTGTTCGTGGACTTCCCCGACGCCCATGCCACCGGCTCCACGAAGGAGTACTCAGCTCAACTCGCCCCGGCCGCCGACTGGATGCGCACCGCCAGCTATGGCCGCACCCGCCTCGCCCTCACCTCCCTGCACCGCTGGGTCCGCATGCCGGCGGCTTCGGACACGTACGGCTTCGAGCGCGGCCTCACTTTCGAGGCACACGAGAAGTACGTACGCGACGCAATCACCGCCGCCGACCCGTACGCGGACTTCTCCCGCTACGACATGGTCTACGTCGTCCCCACCAGGACGGCGTCCGCGATCTCCTTCTCCCCGACCTACCTCTACGACCCCACCACGTCCGGGGTGACCGCCGACGGCACCCGCATCAAGTGGGCCGTCACCTTCGGCCAGGACCTGTGGCGCTGGGGCCCCAAGGTCGCCGCCCACGAGACCGGCCACACCTTCGGTCTGCCCGACCTGTACTCCTTCACCGGCCCCACCCACCAGTACGTCGGCGGCTGGGACGTCATGGGCAACATTGCCGGCCCCACGCCCCAGTACCTGGGCTGGCATTCCTGGAAACTCGGCTGGACCCGCGATGCCCAAGTCACCTGCCTGGCCGTCCCCGGTCGCCGCACCGTGCGCCTGACCCCGGTGGAACGGCGCCATGGCACCAAGATCGCCGTACTGCGCACCAGCGAGACAACGGCGTACGTCGCGGAGTCCCGCCGGGCCGAGGGCAACGACCGGGACGCGTGCTCGGTCGGTGTGCTCATCTACAAGGTCAACTCCGCCACCCCGACCGGCGAGGGACCGGTCCGGGTCATGAACGGCAACCCCGCCGCGACGCCGCCCACCGGCTGCACCGGACTCGACCTGGCGGCGTACCGACCCGGCCAGACCTTCACAGACCCGGACAGCGGCGTCCGTATCGACGTTCTCGCGAGTGACGGAAGGGGGGATGTGGTGCGGCTCGGCGTGTCCTAAGCCCTGTCCGGAGATGCCGCCGGCCACCGCACCCCGCCGCGTTGCCGCAGTCGCACGAAGATCGACAGGCGAGGTCGGAAGCTGCTTTCGGACCCGGGCTGACGGTGTGTCCGGATCGCCGAACAACTCATACGCGGCTCACTCGCCGACGGATACAATGCGAACGTAAATCTTGAGCGCTGTCACACTGCTGGACCGCGCCCGGCACGTGGGTGCCCGGACCGTCCATGCGACCGGGGCAGGGTCTCATCACCACTGTCCAGGCTGAAGGACCAGGTCCGGCAGATGCCTTCGCACAGGCGACGAATTGCCTCAGAGGACGGAATCGCCAGGCTTCGGTTGGCCGAGCTTGAGAGGGACGCAGGCGAGGTATCAGCCCGGCCGATCGTCAGCCGGCGCCCACAGGAGAACCCAACGATGCTTTTAGGCCGGCGCGCCGAGTGTAAGGCGATCGAACGGCTACTCGCGGACGTGCGGTCGAGGCGCAGCGGCGTGCTGGTGGTGCGCGGTGAGGCCGGTATCGGTAAGACCGCGTTACTGGAGTATGCCCATGGCGCCGCGTCGGGGTTCCGGGTGGAGCGTGCGGCCGGCGTGGAGTCCGAGATGGAGTTCGCGTTCGCGGGCTTGCACCAGTTATGTGCGCCGTTGCTGGACCGGCTGGGTGCGCTGCCCGAACCGCAGCAGGCCGCCCTGGGTGTGGCGTTCGGGCTGCGTGCCGGGGACCCGCCGGACCGCTTCTTGGTCGGGCTGGCCAGTTTGAATCTGCTGGCCGAGGTCTCCGAGGAACGGCCGCTGCTGTGCTTGGTGGACGATGCGCAGTGGCTGGATGCGGCATCCGCACAGACCCTTGCGTTCGTGGCGCGGCGGGTGGACGCCGAGCGGGTGGCGCTGGTGCTCGCGCTGCGCGACCGCAGCCCCGACCCGAGCGCCGCTCACCCCTTCGCCGGCCTGCTGGAGCTGGGCTTGGACGGGCTCGGTGAAGCGGATGCGCAGGCGTTGCTCGCCACCGGGGTCAGGACACCGCTGGATGAGCGGATACGTGACCGGATCATCGCCGAAGCGCGGGGCAACCCGCTGGCGCTGCTGGAGCTGCCCCGAAGCGCAGAGCCGGCGAAGCTGGCGGGTGGATTTGGGCTGCCGGATGCACTGAGCGTGCCGCGCAGGATCGAGAAGAGCTTCCAGCGCCGGTCACGCAGCCTGCCGGCCGAGACGCAATTGCTGCTGCTGGTCGCGGCGGCTGAGCCGCTCGGCGATACGGCGCTGCTGCGGGGTGCGGCCGAGTACCTGGGCATCGACGCCGAGGCTGCTGCACCGGCGAAGGCGGCGGAGTTGCTGGAGATCGGCGCCCGGGTGCGGTTCTTGCATCCGCTGGTGCGCTCGGCGGTCTACCGTGCCGCCGCACTGTCCGACCGGCGGCGCGTGCACCGCGCGCTGGCTGCGGCGACTGACTCGCAGGCCGACCCCGACCACCGCGCCTGGCACCGCGCGCAGGCCACGCTCGGGGTCGACGAGACGATCGCGGTGGAGCTGGAGCGCTTGGCCGGCCGGGCGTGGACCCGCGGTGGGCCGGCCGCCGCGGCCGCGTTCTTGGAACAGGCGGTGGTGCTGACCCCCGAACCCGCCGACCGTGCACGCCGGGCGCTGGCCGCCGCACATGCCACGCACCAGGCCGGCGCGTCCGAAGCCGCCTTGGAGCTCCTGACGGTTGCGGCGGCCGTACCGCTGGATCCGCTGGGACGCGCCCGGGTGGAGCTGCTGCGCGCCCAGATCGCGTTCGATACCACCCGGGGCAGCGACGTGCCCGGGATGCTGCTGGACGCGGCCAAGACGCTCGTCCCGCTGGATGTCGCGATGGCCCGCCAGACCTACCTGCAGGCACTCGAAGCGGCCGTCGTCGCCGGTTCCTTCGGCCGCGGTCGCAGGGTGCTGGAGGTGGCCGAAGCCGCCCAGGCCGCGCCCGCACCGCCACACCCGCCAGGGGTGGTGGACCTCCTGCTCGACGGGCTGGTGACCAGGGCCACGCAGGGTTACGAGGCGAGCGTGCCCAGTCTGCGGCGGGCACTGGGGGCGCTCGGCGACCACGATCGCAAACCCCGCACCGCGGCAGCGGACGACAGCCGCCGCTGGCTGTGGCTGGCCAGCCGCGTCGCGGTGGCGCTGTTCGACGACGAGACGGTGCATGAGCTGGCAGGCCGCCGCGTCCGGCTCGCCCGCGAAGCGGGCGCACTGTCCGAGCTGCCCGCCGCGCTTGACTATTTCGCCGTCGTGCTCGTGCACACCGGCGACCTCGCCCACGCCGCCGAGCTCGTCGCCGAGGCCACCGCGATCCAGCCGGCGGCCGTCACCATCACCGGGATCATGCTCGCCGCCTGGCGCGGCCGGCAGGCCGAAACCTCCGAGCTGTACGCGGCCATGGTCCAGGACGCGACCCGGCGGGGCGAGAGCGCGGTGGTCACCGTGGCCCAGTACACGCTGGCCGTGCTGCACAACGGCCTGGGCGACTACCGCGCCGCGTTCGACGCCGCAGCGGGCCCGAGCGACTCCGACGAGCTGGAGCACAGCAACCTGGCCCTGCCCGAGCTCATCGAGGCGGCCGTCCGCGCCGGTGAACCAGCCCCGGCGGCCGCCGCGCTGGAGCTGCTCAGCTCGCGAACTCGCGCCAGCGGCACCCAGTGGGCGCTCGGTCTCGAGGCGCGCTCGCGAGCGCTGACCAGCACCGGGCCGACCGCCGAGGCGCTGTATCGCGAGGCGATCGAGCGGTTCGGGTGCTGCCGGATGGTGACCCATCTCGCCCGCGCCCACCTGGTCTACGGCGAATGGCTGCGCCGCGAAGGCCGGCGCCAGGCCGCCCGCGAGCAACTCCGCACCGCCCACGAACTGCTGTCCGGCATGGGGGCAGAGGCATTCGCCGCCCGCGCCGCCCGTGAGCTGCGCGCCACCGGCGAGCGGCCACACAAGCCAACTGCCCAGCCGACCGATGCGCTTACCGCCCAAGAGCTGCACATCGCGCGGCGGGTGGCCACCGGGGCCACCTCCAAGGAGGTCGGCGCGCAGCTGTTCTTGAGCCCGCGCACCATCGACGCGCACCTGCGCAACATCTTCCGCAAGCTGGGCATCACCTCCCGCCGCCGGCTCAGGGACATACAGCTTCCCTGACCCCCGGGCCGCCGTGCGCCCGAGAGGTGTAGGCGATGTTCGCCTACGCCACCGGCCTTCCGCCCGAGAGGTGTAGGCGATGTTCGCCGATGCGACCGCAGTGCGACAGCGCCGAGCATGAACATGCGTCCGGGACAGCCGCCCCGGACAACGCTCGGACGGGACGTTCCGACAGAGAGGTGCTGTATCACGGCGCGTGTCTCTACCGGCAAGACGGGAACTGACGCGCACCCATGAACGACGAGGGGGACGACGTTGCGGAAGCCGAACGCTCGCGGGCGACAAGCTTGATCACCCGGTTGATGCCCTCGCTCTTGGCGTTGCTGTACCCGGGGTCGATGAATGCCTCGGCCTCGGGCCACCAGCGGTCGACGGTGATGGCGAGCTGTCGGACTTCGGGAATGTCGGAGTCCGCGCACCAGGTGAGGAAAGCAGGGCAGGAACGAGGGCGCCGGGGAGAGGGACCGGGAATCCGGCACCTGCGGCGGACAGCACAGCTACGCCACATCCGACCGACTGCGCGCCGGGCCTGCTCACGAATTCCTGATGACCGCGAACTGCGGCACACAGATCGACGAGAGGAAGACGGAAAGACATGAAGAAAACTCTGGTGGCCGGTGTCATCACGGCAGCGTGTGTGACAGTAACGACGGTTGGCCTAGGAGCGACACCGGCCAGCGCCGATCCCAACGACTGCCCCAAAGGGTATGTCTGCGTCTGGGACAACAGCAATTACGAAGGACGTTTCGTCTTCGTTCCCGGAACTGAACGTCCCAATGTCGGGGAATACATGAACGATCGGACGACCGCCCTCAGGAACCGCACCGGTTCCCACGTCTGCTTCTACCAGAACTCGAACGGCAAGGGATCCCTCCTGGCGAGGGTGGGCCCAGGCGATTCGCGCCCCAACGTCGGATCGACAGCCAACGACAGGATCTCCTCGTGGAAGGCCTGCTAGCCACGGCTTTTCGCCGGAGCATCACACCCCGCCGTTACCAGCGACGCATGTCCGGGTGGGCACAGGCCCACGGACGCTGACCCGGCGCTGCTCTGTCGCCTGATGGGGCTCCCGGCAGGACAGAATTTCGACCAAGAACCGACTGTCCGCGAGGGAGCCCCGTTGGGCACTCAGCCCGCCATCACCGCCTACCGGTCAGCCACGGCAGCGGCCCACCCGGTGCCGGTTCGAAGCCCCAGAACGAGGCTGGAGCCACAGTTCGGCGACCTGGATATGTCGGTGAGTTTCGGCAATAGAGCCGGGACATCGTCACGCTCGAAGACCGAAAGGCTCCACCCGGCGGCAGTAAAGGGTCCGGTCAACGAGCTGACGAGACCTCACGAAGAATAATTTCTCACGCTTCTTCTTCGGCCTCTTCCGCTTCGGTTGATTACGGATGACTTGGCCTCGGTCTCCTGGCGTCGTCCGGCGCGGGGTGCCGGCAGATGCCTGGAGGATGGCGAGAACGTGCTCTTGGCGGGCCTTTGGGGCACGGACCGCTCCTGACGGCCGACCAGCAGGTATAGCGGCGGCGCCCCGTACTCCGCGTACCGCTTTCGCTTCACCACCCGGCCCGTCTCTGCGTTGGGCTCCGAGGTGCCCTCCACGACAAGCAGCGTGTCCGCGGGCAGCAGCGCACCCGTGTCCTTCGCGGCCGCGGCCGGCACGACGGCGATATCCGGCACGTACCAATTCGAGGAGCCGGGCATGTCCAGGTTCCTGGAAGACCCGGCGACAGATACTGGCTCTTCGCAGTTGAGGGTGTAGTCGGGGGTGTTGGTGGGTGAGCATCGAGGCCTACCATCCGAAAGACCTCGACATGCTCCACGCTATCTTCGCCGCGCCCTGTCCGACCACGTTCTGCCGTCTCGATGAACTCGGTCTGCAAGCCGTCGGGCAACGCCTTGAGCCGGATCAGGCGGTGATCGAGTGCCGGCACCCAGCCGCGTTCACCGATGAGCGGCCAGCACTGCCGCGAGGCCCTCTTGTAGATCTTTGACGAAATACTCGGGAACCTCCAGCGACGGGAAATGTCCGCCGATTTCGGGCGACCTCCATCGGACGATCTGTCGGTACCGCTCCTGTGCCCAGGCGCGCGGACACTTCTCGATGTCGCGGGGATACATCGTGATTGCTGACGGGACGTCGACCCGAAGTTCGGGATCGAGCGAGTTGTGGCTTTCGTAGTAAATGCGGGCCGCCGATGCGCCGGTCCGCGTCAGCCAATACAGGGTGACGTCGTCAAGAACGCGGTCTCTGGAAATCGTCTCGAACGGGCTGTCTTCGGTGTCCGACCACTCGGCGAACTTGTCGAGGATCCAGGCAAGAAGCCCGACCGGTGAATCGACGAGCGAGTAGCCGATGGTCTGCGGTCGGGTCGCCTGCTGCTTCGCGTACGCCGCGCGGTGGCGCCAGAAATCGCGGGTGTCCTCGGCCCATTTGCGTTCGACCGCCGTCAGCCCGTCAGTTGTCAACCCGGGTGGTGCCTCCGCGAACGTTGTGTGGATGCCGAGAACGTGCGCCGGGAACCTGCCGCCGAGAACCGTGGTGATATTACCTCCCCAGTCGCCGCCGTGGGCTGCGAACTTGCTGTAGCCGAGCCTTCCCATCAGTTCCACCCATGCGGCCGCGATCTTTTCGGTTCCCCACCCGGTGGCGGCCGGCTTGTCGCTGTAACCAAAGCCTGGTAGCGACGGGACCACGACGTGGAACGCCGGCGAGTCTGCATCTTTCGGATCTGCCAGTTCGTCTACTACATCGATGAACTCAGCAATGCTGCCCGGCCAGCCGTGCGTCAAGACCAGGGGAGTGGCATCTGCGCGCGCCGATCGGCGGTGCAGGAAGTGGATTCCCAGACCATCAATGGTCGTGCGGAACTGGCCGATCCGGTTAAGGCGCGCTTCGAACGACCGCCAGTTGTACCCGGTGCGCCAGTAGTTCACGAGATCGACGAGGTCGGCGAGAGGAACGCCCTGTTCCCATCGGTGAGGGTCGGGCGCGGCGCGATAGACGGTCTCAGCCTCCGGCAGCCGCGCGGCGGCCAGTCGCGCGCGCAGATCGTCGAGGTCGGCGTCGGTTGCGTGGGCTTCAAATGCTTGCACGTCGCTGGTTGGACGGGGCATGAGACCTCCTGGCCATCGTGGAACCGGCTGCGAACCATCGTGAACCGGCTAAGGCGGTTCTACCGCGCCTTCCTGTCGGCGCGCAACCTGCTAAGGTGGTTCCATGCATGCTGGGTTCCCTGACTTCCGCCTCGGTAACGTGCTGGCGACCAGCTTCACGGGGACCCTGTCGGAGCGTCACGGCAACGCTGTGGAGCGCATTCCCACGCCGCACCGACTCATGGACTGGCTGGCAGTGAACGGCCTCACCGTGGACTCCTGCACCACCGCCCAGCTCGAACTCGCTCGGGAACTGCGGGAGTCGATTCACGCCGCCGCGACAGCGGCCGCGATCCAGGACGCTCTCCCTGCGTCCGCTGTCCAAGTCATCAATGACTGCAGCACTCAGGGTCGGGCCGCGGCTGTCCTGACGCCCGAGGGCAAGCGGCTATGGCGGCTCAGCTCGGCTTCCTGCGTGGAAGATGCCCTCAGCGTGATCGCCGCCGACGCGATCAGCATCATCGCAGGCGAACGAGACGGAAAATTGGCCTTGTGCGCATCGCCAACCTGCCAAGCCGCCTTCTTCGACACCAGTCAAAGTCGCACCCGCAAATGGTGCGACATGAACACGTGCGGGAATCGTCAGAAGAAGGCGCGCTTCCATGCCAACCAGCGCAAAAACTCCAGATCAGCGGAGTGATCGTTACCTCGGTAGTCGCCGGCGGCCGTCGAGATCGGCCGGACCTCGCAGAGCACGGTCGCCGGCCTCGCCCGCCGCACCGTCAGTGAGGGGTACGGCGGCTTGCCGCATCCCGCAGGCGGCGATCCGTGCAGGCCGTGCTTTCGACAACGGTGTCGAGGCCCAGTGCGGGTTGACCATTCACCTTCGTGCGTCCCCCGCGACGCGGCAGCTGTGCCGGGACCATGGGTAAGTGCTGTCCCGGGCCGGAGGTCTGACTCATGAGAGCTGAGAGCGCGCTGACCGGGGTGTCTTTCTTGCCTCATGCCTGCGGCGACCCTGGACCGGCAGTAGTTGCTTCCCATACCTCCAGGCTCCTGGAGGGCTACTCCCTGGCCGGGTCGGCGCCGGGCCGCTTGACGATCCGATCGTCGACCTCGATCGACTTCCAGAGCCGGCGGCTGATCCGGACCTTCACGAATTCGCCCTCGGCAAGGCGGACTTCGACGAAGTGGTACAGGTTCGAGCCGTCGAGCATTCCCCGGGACTTATTGGTGACGATGCCTTCCCAGGAGTCGTCTCGTCCGATTTTGCGAGATTTGAACATGTGTGGAGCTTACGAGGGTCGGCAGCCGACCCTGCAGATCCTTGAGTCCTGTCCTGGGGATGACATTTGTCCTGCCGGGCCACCGCGGCCGTTCACTGCCAGGGGCGGCGTGCGGCCTGGCGCTCTGCTCCAGTGCGGCGAGAAGGTCCACGGCGGGCTGCGGCGTCGGCAGCTCCGGGACTTCGCTTCCCACAGTTTCGGCGGCCACCAGTTGCTCCAGCGTGTGACCGTCGATCTCAGCCCCACGGCAAGAGTTCGCTCTCGCCCGTGCGCAGGGCATCGCCCCCGACCCAGTCCGGCCCGGCTACGGGGCGGCGTGACGCTTCTACGATCCTGCGGCAGGGCCCGTCCGGACGCTGTAGGGGTCGATGGCTTCCTTCAGACAGTGGGCCGCTTCCAACCTGATCCCTTGGCTGGTGCGACGGGCGGGCGCCCTGGCGTCGGGAAATGATGAAGCTCCGATCCGCGCCGTGGGCGAGCGGGCCATGGCCGCGCTCAAGGGCTGGCGCCTGCTGCGCAAGCAGCGCTGCAGCCCCACCCGGATCACCAACATCGTCAAGGCCGCCCTCACCCCCCACCTCACGTCAGCATGAGGCGGAAACGGATCACTGATTACTGTGCGCGGTGTACAGCGGACACCGCATCTGGCCGAGTCCGGAGCGGCCGCAGCACTGCCATGCCTTCCTCGAGTCCGACCTTCATGGCGAAGTCGAACCTGTCGACCTCCAAACACAACTCCACGTCGGTGGGGTGAGCACCGCGGCGTCGCCCGCCGCGCAGGTCATCCGCGGCTGAGGAGGTGCGGGCACGATGCAGATAGGGGCTGGCGTCGAGACGATCCCCGGCCAGGAGCCGGTCCAGGTACTCGGCGCAGGCCAGATCCTCGGCGGCACGGCCGTCCTCGCCGGTGGCCACGAACGTCACCGAGTCGGCGCCGGCATCCGCCAGGGCCCGGGCCGTCGCGCCGGCCACGACGAAGCTGGCGCACAGTGCCAATTTCGCCTCGACAACCGCCAGGGCTCCGACCGTTCCCGCGGTGGTCTTTTGAATCACGGTGCGTCCGGCCAAGTCGGCCTCCTGGATCAGGCCAGGGGAGTTGACCAGGTCGAACCCGCTGACCAGTGCCCCGTCCTTGAGCGCAAGCCAGCCCCGGTGACATGCCTTGATCGCCAGTGCCTCGTCCTCGTCGGCAGCGAGAACGATCTTGTCTGCCCCGCGGTGGAAAGCCCATGCGGCGGTGGTGAACGCCCGCATCACATCGATCACAACGGCCACCTGTTCGGTGCCGTCCACCTCGGGTATTCCGACTACTCGCGAGTCCATGCCGGGATGGTCGCAGCCCACTGAAGCCATCCACAAGACGCGTTGACGATCTTTCGGCGACTCGGGAGCTGCGGGCGGCGACCTCGCGGGCACGCGCTCGAGTATCGGGCGGGCCAGCGGGGAGACCAGTGGCTCATAGCCTGTGGGAGACAGCTCTGATGGGCTGGTCAGGCGGAACTTTCGCTCCGGTGAGAGGAGGGTAACAAGCGAAAACACGTGAAGCGGTGGAGCGTGCGAACGTGCAGCTAGCGGTTTCGTTCGGCTTGAGGCTGTGCCGGCTGAGAGGGCTCGTAGACCGTGCCGGCGTGCGGAGTCTTCAGCGTGCGGAGGTAGGTGTCGATGGCCTGTTGCGGGAGGGGCGACTGGCAGTGGCGGTAGAGCCAGTGGTCCACTGCGTTGAGAACGGCGAGCTTTCCGTCGGGGAATGCGCGTGCCATACGCTGTGCGCCGGCCAGGGGGGTCGCGCTGTCGTGCTTGGCGTTCACCACCAGCACCGGCGGGAGCGGGCCCTTGTTCTGGGCCGGCTGCGGCTTGGGAGCGGTCGGCCATCCCTGGCAGCCGACGATCATGTCTAGTGCCTGGGCGTTGTAGCGGGCCTGCGGGTGGGCGGATTCGGCTTGTTGCAGCAGGGCGCGGTAGTCGGCGTAGTCACGCAGGCGGAAGTCGAAGTCGCGGCAGATCACCGAGCGCCAGGCGAGCTCCGGGGTGTCGTCGATCCAGGACACCTTTCCCTTGCCGCTCCGGAGCGCGGCCAGTTGCTCGGCGGTGGTCTGCGGGTTCCACTTGTTCAGGTAGCTGGTGAGGAAGCCGGCCAACTGGTCGGCGGTGACCTTCTTGCGCGTGGGGCCGTGCGGGCCGGGATCCACCAGCGTGGCGTTGTCGGCACGGGTGAAGAGCTGGCGGACAACGGCCTTCACGTCCTTGCCCTTGAGGGCGCAGGAGGCCTCCTTGGAGCACCAGTTCGCCAGTTGCTGCACCGCGTCATCGGCGGCGGCGGTGCCTTCCATGAGGAAGCGCTTGGCATCAGGTCGGGCGGGGTCCATGGCGCTGTCGAGCGCCAGCGCCCGGAGGTGATGCGGGTAGAGGCTGGCGTAGCGCCGGCCGATGAGCGTGCCGTACGAGTGGCCAAGGAAGCTGATCTTCCGTTCGCCGAGGGCCGCGCGGATCACGTCCATGTCGCGGGCGACGCTTTCGCTGTCCATGTGGTCGACGAGCGGGCCGGTGCGCTGGCGGCAGCTCTCCCCGAGCCGCTTGTTCATCTCGCGCATGCGCTGGAACTCGGCGGCGTTCTTCGGGCGGGTGGGGATCTTCGCGGCGAGCTGGTCGTCGCACCGCAGCTCTCCGCTGCGGCCGATGCCGCGCGGGTCGAAGCCGATGATGTCGAAGCGCTCCCTGATGCTCTTGGGGTAGCCGTCGTTCGGGGAGTCGGCATAGGAGGCGTCGTCCACACCCGGGGTTCCGGGGCCTCCCGGATTGGAGAGCAGCACTCCGATGCGCTGGCTGGGGTCGGTGGCCTTCTGGCGGGCCACCGCGATCTTCATCGTCGGCCCGTCCGGGTTGGCCCAGTCGACCGGAACCCGCACGGTGCCGCACTCCGCGCGTTTGCTCGGGTTGGGATACGGCGGGTCTGCCTTCGGACAGGCCCCCCAGTGGATCGTCTGCGCCGAGCCTGCCTTCGGCGCGGGCTTCGGGCCGGCCGAGGCGTGCTGCGGGACCAGAAGTGACGTGGCGAGGACGGCAACCGCTGACGCGGCCGTGATGCCGACCGAACGGCCCTTGGCCAAGGCCGCCGCCCGACTCGCGGATGTTCTGGAGAGCTGATGCGAATGCTTCATGGCGCGAGGATTACGGTCCCGCATGATGGTGCCTTGGTGGATTCGTTATCGAGAGGTAACAGCGGGCGGGAGGGGGCATCGGGGGTGGAGGAGGGCGACGCCATTGCCGAAGGTCGGGTTTCCGGCAAGGTGGAGGGGTCTGTTGTCCGATGTGGGGAACAGGGGTTTGCCGCGGCCGAGGAGAAACGGGGGTACGTAGAGGCGGTACTCGTCGATGAGGCCGTGCCGCAGGAAGGAAACGGCCAGGCCGGAGGCGCCGAGCGCGAGGGTCCCCGCCCCGGCTGGCCTTGAGCGCCTCGGTCTCCTCGACGACGGCGCCCCACACGATGGTGGAGTTCCCGGCGGCTCGCTCCAGGGCCCGGGAGAAGACGATCTTGGGCATATCCCGCCAGCCGGCGCCAGCCACTCACCAGCACGTATACGTGCACCGCGAACACGGTGCACGTATACGAGCACCGCGAACACGGTCTCCTCAGGCGTGTCCTGCGTCCCCTCGCCCTGCGGCGGCACCTTCGACGGCGGGATCAACGGCCTCGCGATCTCCCACAGCCCGTCCGGAACAATCCAACTGAGAGACGTGGCGGGTGGATAAGCCCGACCCCACCGGCGTGACGGCACGCACCGGCGCGAGCCAAGGTGCAGTCGCGGGCGACGGCCGACCGCGCGCTGCCGGCCTGCCGACCGTCGCCCTCGATGAACAGCACATGGGGACGCATTCGATGATGGGCGATGCCCTGCTGTCTCAGTGCTGTGGTCAGCGCGACCACATGGCGGCAGACAGGCACTGTTACGTTCTCGTCATTCGTTCATGGAGAGCTCGCCATCTGTCCGGCCGAGATTGGCTGCATGACCAATCAGCATCCGACCGGCTGATCGAGGGCATCTTCGACTCGGGGCTCCAAGCCATCGTGATCACGGCGGATGTGATGGCCCATCGCCTGACAGGAGTCACTTCCCGTGCCCCTCACCCATTGCGGCGTCTCCGCCGCCTGTGCCGCCGCGGCGGCCGCGCGCACCACGCACCTCACCTCTGCGGTGTCTGCCGGACGGATCCCGGCGGCGTTAGGGGCGCCGGTACTTCGGCAGTCGGGAGAGTGGCGGGTGAGTGGGAAGGCGAGAGGACGGCTGTGCACGAGGATCATCAGGGAAGCGATCACCTCTCCTTCGCCACTCCGTCGGGCGGTGGCTCCTGCGGGACCGGACCGGGCCGGAAGGCGGGGAACCTGCCGACAGAGGTGACAAGTTTTGTCGGGCGCCGGTGGGAGGTGTCCGAAGCGCGGCGGTTGCTCGCCCGCACCAGGATCCTCACGCTCACCGGTGCGGGCGGCCTGGGCAAGACCCGGCTGGCGCTGCGGATCGCCGCCGAGGTCCGGCGCTCGTTCCCCAAGGGGGCATGGGTGGCGGACCTGGCCCCGCTGAACGACGGCGCCTTCCTCGCACAGACGGTGTTGACCGCGCTGGGGCTCGATCACGACTCGGCCCGGCCCGCGCTGCCGGTGCTGTCGGACCACCTCGCGGACAAGCGGCTGCTGCTGGTGCTGGACAACTGCGAACATCTGCTGGACTCCTGCGCGGAGCTGACGCGCTCCCTGCTCGCGGCAGCGCCCCACCTCCAGGTGCTGGCAACCAGCCGGCAGGCGCTGGGAGTGGACGGTGAACACCTGCTGCCCGTGCGACCGCTGCCGGCGCCGGACCCGCACAGCCCGCCGGCGGCGGCCTTGGCGCAGTACGAGGCGGTGCGCCTGTTCATGGACCGGGCCGCGGCGGTCGTTCCGGGCTTCACCGTCAGCGATGACCAGGGTGCGGACGTCGCGGGGATCTGCCACCGGCTCGACGGTATTCCGCTGGCCATCGAGTTGGCGGCGGCCCGGCTGCGGGTCCTGTCCCCACGACAGATCCTCGAACGTCTCGATGACCGGTTCGCCCTGCTCTCCCGGGGCAGCAGCGCCGCCCCGGCCCGTCAGCGGACGTTGCGCGCTGCCATCGACGGGAGTTTCGAGCTGTGCACGCCGTCCGAGCGGCGGTTGTGGGCCCGGCTTTCCGTCTTCTGCGGTGGGTTCGATCTGGAGGCGGCAGAAGAGGTCTGCACCGGGGACGGCCTCTCCCGGGGGGAGATCCTCGATGTGGTGACCGGGATGGTGGACAAGTCGATCCTGATCCGCGAGGACCATGGCGACCAGGTGCGCCTGCGCATGCTGGAGACGATCCGGCAGTACGGCCGCAGCCTGCTCGACGACGGTACGGAGAGCGAGGAGCGCGAGTTCGCACAGCGCCGGCACCGTGACCACTACCAGCGCCTGGCCGCCCGCGCGGAATCCGAATGGCTCAGCCCCCGCCAGCTGGCCTGGTTCGCCCGCCTGCGCCTGGAGCACGCCAACATCCGCGCCGCCCTGGAGTTCTGTCTGAGTACACCGGGGGAGGCCGGCAACGCGCTCCAACTGGTCACCTCGCTGTGGAGCCACCGGATCGGGGCGGGCGGACTGGAGGAGGTACGCCACTGGCTGGACCGGGCCCTGGCGCAAGCCCCGGAGCCCAGCTCCGTGCGGGCCAAGGCGCTGTGGATCGACGGATGGCTGGCCCACTTGTGCGGCGATACCGCCGCCGGAAAGGCCCGGCTGGCCGAGTGCCAGAACCTCGCCGAGGCGTTGGGCGACGCGGAGTCACTCGCCCACGCCGTGCGGTTCGCCGGCCTGGCAGCGCTTTTCCGCGACGACTGCCCCCGGGCCGTCCCCCTTCTGGAAGACGCCCTTGAGCGTCACCGTGCACTTCATGACCTGGCAGACCAGTGGCAGACCCTGTTCCTGCTCAGCCTGGCCTGTTGCCTGTCCGACGACCCCCGGGCCACGGAACTGGGTGAGGACTGCCTGGCCCTGTGCACCGCCCACGACGCACGATGGTCCCGCTCCTACGCCCTGTGGGTGCTCGGTCTCCAGCGTTGGCTCTGCGGGGACACCCAGCGCGCGATCACCCTGCTCCAGGACGCACTGCGCGTCGAACAGCCCGCCCACAACCTGCTCGCCACCGCCCAGTGCCTGGAGGTCCTCGCCTGGGCCACGGCACACACCGGACGCTCCCACCAGGCAGCCAAGCTGCTCGGCGCGGCACAGAGCCTCTGGCAGTCGGTCGGATGCCCCCTGCCCGGCCTCGGCCGCCTGATGCACCATCACAACGAATGCCAAACTCAGTTGCAGGGAGAACTCGGTGACGAGTCGTTCGCCACCGCCGTGCAGGCAGGCTCCGAACTCACCTGCGAGGAAGCGGTCGCCTGCGCGCTCGGCCGGCCACACCCACCCACGCCCACGTCGGCCGATCGAAACGCGCCGACGCCGCTGACGCGACGGGAGCAGGAGGTCGTCGACCTGCTTGCCCTGGGGCTGACGAACAAGGAGATCGCCGCCAAGCTCGTGATCTCCCCGCGCACCGCAGGAGCCCACGTCGCCAACCTCCTGGCCAAGCTCGGCTTCACCTCCCGCACTCAGATCGCGACCTGGGCCGTGGAACACCAGGCGCCGAACCACCAAGGCCCCAACTCCAGACGTTGACGCAACTGAACTCGGTCGCCTCCAGGGCCGGGTAACGCGTCAGCGCCCCGACCGGACCCACCACCGAACCCTCCACCAGACAGGCGCCGATACGACGAGGCATCCTCAGAGGGCGCCCTGCGCCCCCCCGACTGTCTGACCGGCAGAACCGGCCACTGGCCAGACGGAGCCCGCACGCCGGACTCGGCTGGGCAGTACGGCGCAGGCAGCGAGGGCCTCCTGACCACCGGTGCAGATCTCGCGATCCGCGCCGGCCCACAAGGCCCCCGTGCCCTTCGGGCCGCTTACGGCGTGCCGACCGGCACCGCACCTAGCGGCAACTGATCTAGGTGTGGCTCGCGTTGCCGCACCGGGTCACCTTTTCATCGGGGGTCATGTCGCGGGCCTGAACCCTGATGATCTTGTAGCTGATATCCGACTCGACTCCATTGAATTCGAGCGGCCCGTAGGCGGTGTGGCGGTTGTCCGCGCGGGGTGTGCCGTCCACCTTCCAGTTTCCCGTCGCCTTCCGGGTGACGGGAACCTCATCAATCCAGCCTATTTGACCGGGCTTCAGGCTACCGCCGGTGGTGGAGGTCTTTGTGACTGATTTGACCCAGGCGTGCTGGATACTCGGCGCTGCCTGAACAGGAGCGTTGCCGAGCGTAAAACCGAGGCCGATCGTGGTCGTTTCGCCGTTGGTCTCTGCATCCGCCTCGCTGAAGGGAAGGGGTTCGGTGGTGCAGTTGTCGCGCTCGGACCCCAGCTTCGTCGGGGTACCCTCCTTCGCCTCCCCGGCCCAACCGGTTTGCGTGAAGCTGCACACATCACCGCAGTCAGTGAGGAATTCGTTGAGCGTATCGGGGTTGCTGAAGTCGGGGCCGGGGGCGGTCAGACCAGGCGTCGGCTTGGGCATGAGACTGCCACCGCCGCCAGGAGAGTCCGCCTGTGCGGGGGTGACGCCGAGGGCCAGCGCCGTCGCGACGCCCGCTGATGCCACCACTGCCGCCTTAGTCCGCCGGCCCCTGCCGGACGAGCGAACGCTACGTGCATTTTGCTTCATTCTTGTCTGCCTTACCTTCTGGTCGACGAAGGGGGATCCGATGAGTCCATTCGCGGCCTTCTGACGGGAACCTCAGTCCCGCCGTCGCCCCGTTGGATTCACCAGCGCCCATGCAGCATGCTGTTTCCGCAGGCTCGATCCATCCGTCACATGACCTAGAAATGAGCCTGCGCCCCCCTGACCCAGTCCGGCCCGGCTACGGGGCGGCGTGACGTTTCTACGATCCTGCGGTGGGGGGCCGTCCGGGCGCTGTAGGCGTCGCCGGCTTCCTTCAGACAGTCTGTGGTGAAGCCTGAAAGACGATTACTGATCCCGCAGCAGTGCACACAGATCGGGCCCGATGGTGTTCGCGTGGTGTGCGACTGCAGCTGCCGGGTCGCGCGACGCCATCTCCTGATCTGAGGTGGCGGAAACAACCGCGTGTGCGCGGACAAGGGGGAGCGGCGGAACGCCTTCCTGCTCGGTCTCCTCATGAAGCCGTGGGTTACCGGCATTCCTGCCCTGTGCAGGGACGTGAGGTTCATTGGCCGCGGACGCGCCTCCCGCCGGGGAGGGCGTCTGCTCAGGTCGGTCGTTCGACGCGAGGCCCGCTGGAGGCGGGGCGTCTTCCACGGTCTCCAGCAAGACGGTTGAGCTCCGCCCAGGAGGTTCCTGTGCTGAGCGCAGCGACGAGGCGGTTGCCAATCCTCTGGCTTGCCTCCTGCGTCTGCGCCCAAACTTCACGTGCCCTCCGTGACATGTCGTTGTGCTCTTCGATGCAGCCGGCCGGCTCGGCAAGCCGGCTGGTGTGGCCCATGCCTACGAACGGCCAGAACGCTGCTGAAGATGCGCGGCAGACACGTTCACCCGATGGCCGGGGGCGGTGGTGCCCGTGTCGTCCTTCGCCACTACTGGGCGCCGCGCAGGTGGTCTTGGCGGGCGGTGACCAGGGCGCGCCGGCGCTCCCGGGCGGTGTCTGCATCGTCAAGCCACTGGCTGGCGCTGCCGGTGGGCTGGGGCAGGTCGCCCATGGCGGTGGCGATGTCGCGGTAGTAGGCGAAGTCGCCGCATGTGTGAGGGCCTGGAACCGACGATTTCCAGGCCCTCATACGTGTCGCCGCGGGGGGCAACGCACGCACTCATCCGACGACGCTACGCCAGACGGGTTGCGCCCCGCCTTCTCCGGCCCTGGTGCTCTCAGCTCGTGCCGCGCTCGGCCGCTCGGCCGCTTTGCGCTTCAGCCGGATCGCCGCTCGCCCGGCCATTTTGATCAACCGCAGGGGCCGGCGGGGCCGTGGGGCTCGCGCCGGATGCAGCAGGTAGCGAGGCCGACCACGGCAGCAACGGCGAATGCACCAACGGCGAACGCACCAACGGCGAATGCACCAACGGCGAACGACCAACGGCGAAGTTCGCAGGAATGCCTCCCGATACGTATCCGGCGACGGAGGCCATAACGGGAAGGGCCGTCAGGCTGCCCGTGACCTCCAGTAGTCGGGGCCTGCGGCACTGCCAGTGGACCGTCCGCCACTGCCGGGTGGGCAAGGTTCTGGAGCCGACGACACCGGGCCGCGACATGCGGCGCTGAGTAGTCGGGTCGATACTTTGTGCTATGACTGAATATATACCCCTTCCAGGTAGTGAGCGCTCGGCCGCTCCCAGGGCGCGGTCCGCAGGGCCCCTCGATGCGGCGGCCCCCGTCGAGGCCATGGTCATGCTCCGGCGCCTGGCGGAGGTCCCGCACGAGCTGATCGTGGGCCCCGAGACGATCTCGCAGTCCGAACTGGCGCAGCAGTACGGCGCCGATCCGGCCGATGCCGACCTCGTGCGCGAGGTGCTGGGCCGTTTTGGCTTGCAGGTGACCGACGTCGACCTGGCGGCCCGCCGGGTCACGGTGGCGGGCACTGTGGCGCAGATGGCCGAGGCGTTCCGCACGGAGCTGACCCGGGCGGCGAGTCCGGACCCGGTCTCCGGTGAGGCCGTCGAGCACCGCCATCGCGAGGGCCCGCTGGAGGTGCCCGCGCCGCTGGACGGTGTGGTCGTCGCGGTGCTCGGCCTGGACGACCCGCCCGCAGGCCCGTCCCCACCTGCGGCACGCCCACGCGGAGGCGCGCCGGATCTCCTACAAGCCCACGGAGCTCGCGAACGTGTACCGCTTCCCGCCCGGTACCGACGGCAGCGGCCAGGTGCTGGCGGTGATCGAACTCGGCGGCGGCTTCAAGCCGGCCGAGCTGAAGACCTACTTCCAGTCCCTGGGGCTGCCGATGCCGCGGGTGACCGCGGTGAGCGTCGGGACCGCCCGTAACCACCCCGGTGAGGCAGCCGACGACGAGGTGCTGCTGGACATCGAGGTCGCGGGCGCGCTGGCGCCCGGCGCCGAGCAGAAGGTGTACTTCGCGCACAACACCGACCAGGGCTTCGTCACCGCGGTGAGCCAGGCCGTGCACTCCACCCCGACGCCGACCGCGCTCAGCATCAGCTGGGGGGCGCCGGAGATCTTCTGGACCGAGCAGGCCCGCCTCGTGTTCGACGAGGCGCTGGCCGATGCCGCGGCGCTCGGCGTGACGGTGTGTGTGGCGGCCGGTGACAACGGCAGCAGTGACGGCGTCGACGACGGCCTGCCGCACACCGACTTCCCGGCGGCCAGCCCGCACGCCCTGGCCTGCGGCGGCACCCATCTGGACGCCGACCCCGGCACCGCCGAGGTGCGCAACGAACGGGTGTGGGGCGGCGATGGCGACGGTGCCACCGGCGGTGGTGTCAGCGAGGCGTTCCGCCTTCCGGTCTGGCAGAACACGGCCGGCGTCCCGCACAACGGCAGCGCTCCGGGCCGTGGCGTACCGGACGTCTCAGGCGTCGCCGACCCGGCCACCGGCTACGAGGTGCTGGTGAACGGCAGGCGTTCGGTCATCGGTGGCACCAGTGCCGTCGCACCCCTCTGGGCCGCCCTGACCTGCCGTCTGGTCGAAACGCTGGGCCGGCCGCTCGGCATGCTCCAGCCGCTGCTGTACGCCGGTGTTACGCCCGGCCACACCTCACGGGGCTTCCGCGAGATCATCGAGGGCAGCAACGGTGCCTTCCGGGCCGGCCGCGGCTGGAACGCCTGCACGGGGCTGGGTGTCCCGGACGGTCAGGAACTACTCGCGACTTTGCGGGAGTTGACGCCGCACTGAGGGGGCCAGGGTGTTCCCTACAGGCGGCCGATCAAGTGGATCTTCGAGCCCCCTGGGGTGATATTTGTTGGTGGCCTGTGGCTGGCGACCGAAATCTCATCCGCGCCGGCGGAGGTTTCCAGCTAGGCGGCCCAGTCAGCATCGCCCACCCCGCCACCGACCTCGGCGGCCCGACCTCGGCGGCCCGCGGCCCGTGCATCCCCTAGTTCGGCTAAGGGCTGTCCCGTAATCCCTGGTGGATCAGCGCACGGCGTCAGATGCGGTGCATCGCAAGGCGGAGGGACGTCCGGATACTGGGTGTATCCGGATGTTCCGACAACGCGGCGAGGTGCCGTAGCTGTCGTCGTGCGCCCGCCAGGGATTACGGGACAGCCCTTACGCCCCGCTCGACCCCGCCCACCTGGCGGACAGCGACGGCATCGTGTGCGTCAAGGACGTCCGGCAGTCTCCGCAGTGAGGTGGCCAGCGCAGGTGCCGCCGGCCCTGTCGCTGTTCGTACCGTCCGGACAGGTGGTGTCGTGCCAGGTCACACCGACGAGTGAGGCATGCCTGAGGTCGGCTCCGGTCAGATCGGCGCCGGTGAGGTTGGCGTGGTCGAGGACCGCGTTGTCCAGATCAGCGTCCCGGAGGTTGGCGTGCACGAGTGTGGCGTTCGTGAGAACGGCGACCGGCGGCGGCGTGGCCGGGGGGTTCGAGGCCCAGGCGAAGACGACAATCCCAGCCGCAGCCATTGCTGTGACGAGGATCAGCCAACGGAGGGTGCGTCGGAACCTGCCCTCCAGGACCTTGTACTGGGCAAGCTGCTCGAATTGGAGGACTGCAGCGGCGAGATTCGCCCGATCGACCAAACCGGCATCGATAGCGGGTTGGTCGCGCCGCTGCCCTGCAGCAGTGAGTCTGTCTTCGGTCTGTTTCTGTTGGTCTTTTAGGCCCTGGGGCGTGGAGCCGTAATCTTCAAGATAGCTCGTGTCGTTCTTGAAGAAGCGGACCGCGGGTGCCAGGTCCTGCTTCGGGTGCTCCCACTGGCGCACCATCTGATCGACAGTGACGGTGATCGGGAGCAGGATCCGGGTGGCCAGCCAGATGGCGACGATCACCGCCACCAGTCCCACCACGGAGCCTGAGATGGCCCACCAGAATCGGCCTTCGGACGGGGCAAGCTTCCCGATGTTGGACAGTTGGCTTCCCGCCATCAGTGCGGCGCCCACAGCCGCGGAGCTGGCAAGGAGCCATTTCGCCGCGCTGCGGATCTTGTCATTGGCGTTCCACACGCCGCTGAAGTCCTGAGTCGGATCCGGCATGCTTGTTCTAACCCTCCGCGGGCCTGTTCACGTGCACAAAGGCGGGGATGATAATGGGCGGAGGCCTGCGAGGGACGTAAAGGGGGCCCTCCTCGGGCGGCTCCGGCCGGAGTGCGCTGGGCTTCTCCTCGGGCGGCTCCGGCTGGGGTGCGCCGGGCTCCACCTCGGCCAAGCGGTAATGCTCGATCGTGTCGCGCAGCGAGCTTGCAGACAGAAGCCCGAGGGTGGCCTGGGGGGCGTCTTGAATTTGGTCATACGAGTACGGGACAGTCAGCTTGTCGCCGTCGACTTCTCCCTCCAGGACGGGCACGATGATCTGGGCGCGCCCCGGACTCACCTTGACCTGGGCGAAGACCGGGAGATCTGTCTGGTCCACGTGGTACGCGGTGACGTCGCCGACTACCTGCCCGTCCTTCGAGAGCAGCGTGGTGGGAACCGACCGCTCTTCACGGGAAATAGCCATGCGTCAAGTGTCAGCAGCCGTGCCCATAGATGCACTCAGATCAAAGCGCACGGGTGAGCGTGGCACTCCCAAGGGGCACCGAACACCGTGGCTGACATCGGGTGTAAGCAATTGCGGGGGCCGCTGCAATTGCGGGGCCGCCCACCACCACCTTCAGATACGGACGGGCTTCCGGTGGATGGCGAATCACGGCCACCTCGTGCTCCTGTGTCACCGCGGCCCGGCAGACGACAACACTGCCTTGTGGTTCAGCCCCAAGGAAGCAAGCACAGAACAGGTATGACCTGAGCGAGGACAGCCCCGCGGCAGGGCCTGCGAGAACTCGCCGATGCCGGACTCGTGACGACCAAGCGCCGCGCCATCAACCCCACCGACTTCGGGCCTACGACACGTGCCGGGCTGCCGTGATCCTCATGCCTACGGGCCTCGGTGGCTGGAAAGCGGTCACACCGCACGTGGGGGAGTGTGCGGAGGAAGGCGCGGATGTGCCGCAGTTCGCCGCCGCCAGGGGCAGCTCTGACGACGGCCAACTACGGCAGATCACCGTCCGTGCCTTGCCCTCGGCAGCTGCCCGCATCTTCGCCGCCAAAGCCGCCGGAGCGACGGACGGAAAGATGCACCCCTGGGCGCCAGCGCCCTCACGGAGTCCTATATGTGTTTCGCAGGGCCCAGAAGGGTCTGGGGAGGCCTTTGGAGCGGCCCTCGGGGCCGGGACCAGCCAGTGGGTGCCAGGTTGGCCATCTGGGCTGCGTACCGGGCCCGTCGTTGCTCCGACCGCCTTCCGGGCGGCCGGCTTCGTCACCTGAGCGGCCCCGCGGCATCGGCCGGCCGAGCGGGAGCGGATGCGATCTCGGCGGGCCGGGCGTGCCATGGTGATGGAGGTGGTGCACACCATGGCTCGTCCGGTGTGGAGCGGGTCTCTGTCCTTCGGGCTGGTGAGCCTTCCGGTGCAGATGTACTCGGCGACGGAGAGCCACACGGTCCATTTCCACCAGATCGAGCGGGGCACGTCCGACAGGATCCGCAACAGGCGGGTCAACGAGCGTACGGGCGAAGAGGTGGCCGCCGAGGACATCGTCAAGGGGCTCGACGCCGGTGACACGTATGTGGTGGTCGAGCCCGAGGAGTTGGACGACATCGCTCCGGGGCGGTCCAAGGCGCTGGAGATCAGTGGTTTCGTGGACCTCGACGCGGTGGAGCCGATCTTCTTCGACAAGACCTACTACCTGGGCCCGCGAGGCAAGGAGTACGCAAAGGTCTACGGACTGCTTCACAGGGCGCTCACCATGTCCCGCAAGGCCGGCATCGCCACGCTCGTTCTGCGCAACCGCGAATACCTGGTCGCGGTGAAGGCGGAGGCCGATCTCCTGGTGCTGCACACCTTGCACTGGGCCGACGAGATCCGCGACCCGTACGACGAGGTGGCGAACCTCCCGGAGAAGCCCAAGGTCACCGACCGCGAGCTGAAGACCGCCGTAGAGCTCATCGAGGCGCTCAGCACGGACTGGGAACCGGAGGAGTACCACGACACCTACCAGGAACACGTCCGGCGGCTCATCGAGGCCAAGCAGAAGGGCGAGACGGTCGAGAAGGCCGCGGAACCGCCCGAGTCCACCAATGTGGTGGATCTGATGGACGTCCTGCGCTCCAGCGTGAAGAGGGCGCAGGGGAAGAAGAGCACCGGCACCCGGGCGAAGAAAGCGACCGGCACACAGAAATCCCGCGGGACGAAGAAGTCCGAAGCCTCGAACAAGCCCGAAGCCTCGAACAAGTCCCGGGCGCCGAACAAGCCCCGGGCGCCGAAGAAGTCCTCCGGGGGAAAGCAGTCCGCCCGTCTGGACCGGCTGACGAAGGCCGAACTCTACGAGCGCGCCACCGAAGCCGGTATCCGCGGCCGTTCCTCGATGAGCCGCGAGGAACTGATCACGGCGCTGTCACCGGGCGGCGGACGAAGCCGCGCGAAAGCGTCCTGACCGCCCTGTACGGCACGCACCCCACGCCGCGCCACGACTACCGCGGGCACGCCGCGCACTCCGGTGAACGTGCGGCGCCGCGTTAGTGCATCCTCACGGTCCGGCGGCGGGGCGCCCCGACGCCCAGGGCCCGTTCGGAGCAGGGGCCGCTCCTTCTGACCAGGCAGCACCCCGACTTCGACGGTTGCTTGGTCGGAGGCAACCACCGAGCAAGGAGCGACCGTGACGCCCAAGGCCCCGACTACACCGTTCCGGGAATGACGACGCAGGACAGCGGCGCGGTCATCGAACTGCTGCAGAGGCGCCTGCACTCACTGAACGACCTGGCGTTCAGCCTCAGGCACCTCCACTGGAACGTGGTGGACCGCACTTCATTTGCTGTGCACGAGATGCTCGACCCACAGGTTGAGCAGGTCCGGTCGATGACCGACGACCTCGCAGAGCGCATCTCCACTCTGGGCGGCGAACCGCAGGGCACTCCCGGCGCGCTCGCCTCCGACCGCACATGGGACGGCTACTCGATCGGCCGCGCCCGGGCGCTCGAGCACCCGGGCGCCCTCGACCTCGTGTACACGTCGGTCATCGAGGACTACCGCGCGGCGATGAAGGCGACCGATGAACCCGGCCCTGTCACCCAGGACATGCTCATCGATCAGCTTCGCGCACTCCACTGGAGCTGTTCCGATGGTTCGTGCGCGCCCACCTCGAAAGCAGCGGCGGGCGGCTGAGCACGGCCGGCGCGTCGACGGAAGGGAAGGCCCCCCAGGCCGCCGCCCAGGCTCGCGGCCGGCCGTGAGAAAGCGCCGGGCACTCGGCGCGGACGAGTTGTCAGCGTGTTCATCGCAGGTGACGAACAGCCCGCCCTTCGATGCCGTACTGCGGTACACCTCGGCACGGACCGGCTCGACGGGCGTACACATGCCTGGGCGGTCGCGCGTCGCTCCCATAGGGCCGCCCCGCACTCAGCGCGGTCTGACTCAGCGCTTCGTCTGGCGAGTGAGCAGTTCACCTGGCGGGGCTGCGCGCACTCGTGGGCGAGCCGAGCATTGCGGTTGGTGGGGCGAGTTGATCTTTCGAGGCACCTGCGTCGTTGCAGAGCGGGTGCATAGGATCGCCAGCATGGCACTGCGACCTGTTCAGGTGAACATAAAGGCTCTTGATGACTCGGCGGTCGGCCGGTTCTGGGCGAAGGCGCTCGGCTGGGGTGTTTCCAGCGAGGGGCCCGGCGTGACCAATGTTGAACCCGGCGGCGGCTTCGTTTGGCCGGACCCGGTCGCCGTCTGCATCGACGTCGTTACCGTCCCGGAACCCAAGACAACGATAAAGAACCGTGTGCACGTCGATCTTGCCACCACCTCTGCGGACCATCAGGCGGAGTTGGTTGCGCGCCTCAAGGGTCTCGGCGCGACGCCCGTCGACGTGGGCCAGGGCGAAGTGCCGTGGACGGTCCTCGCCGACCTTGAGGGCAACGAGTTCTGCGTGCTGGAGCCTCGGGAGATCTACCGGGACACCGGGCCGATCGCCCGGGTGGTGGTGGACTGCGAGGATCCGCGGGCCATGGCCCGGTTCTGGGGCGAGGCGATGGACTGGACCCTGCACGAGGTGACTGACGATCATGCGGTGCTGCGCTCCGCCAAGGGTGTCGGCCCCTATCTCGATTTCCTCCGCATGCCCGGCGTGAAGACCGTGCCAGACCGCGTTCATATCGACCTGCTGCCGTACCCCGGTGACGATCAAGAGGCGGAGGTGACCCGGCTGCGGGCGCTCGGCGCCACAGACCTCGACCTCGGCCAGGGGGACGTCTCGTGGAGGTGCCTGGCCGACCCGGAGGGCCACGAGTTCTGCGTCCTTGGCCGGTCATGACGCGGAGTCTTAACGACACCCCGGCACGTGAGCCCTGCGGGTTTGCCAGTGCCCTCCAGACGCCGGCGCCCCTCGCTGTCGGCTGGGTAGGTCACCGGTCGGCTCCGCGTACGAGGCGGCGGGCCTGGGCACCGTGAGGGTGTGGCGCTAACGCCTTATCGACCTCTCAGGACGGTTGCTGGTGGTGAGTCATCTTGCAGGTAAGTGATCTCCTTGCGATCTGGGGTGCGGTCACGGGTACGGTCGGCACCGTCGTTGCAGTGGCCACCATCCGTATGGATCGGGCAAGCATTCGAGTAAGTGCCGACATAAGGGAGTTGAGTTACCAGTCACGCGAACGACCTTCACTTGTCATCCGTGTGACCAACGCAGGGAAGCGACCCATCGCTATCGCTGAAGTTGCCCTGGCCAGCGAATGGGGCTCAGTCGGGCGGATCCGACGGCAGTGGTTCCCCATCGGCATCTCGACCCTTCTGCCTTGGTCGCGCGAGGACGACGAGCAGGCACGAGATACCCCGCGCGTGGGCGAGTGGGTCGTACGTCCAAGGACTCGCACGCTGAATCCTGGTGAGGTGCTTACTGTCATGGACTCGCTAGACGCGGGGGTGAATGCCTCGGATATTCGCCCATATGTAAAGGATGTACTTGGACGTGTCTATTGGGCTTCTGCCATAACCGCTGATGAGCAACGGCGTGCGTTGGAGGAGAACGAACGGCGGAGGAACTACTACGGTTAGGCAAGCGGAGCAACGACCTGAAGAGGTAGGCAAGAAGTGCGACGCAGTAGATATCCCAGCTTTCACGCGGCCATCACCGGTCTCGTGGGTCAGGCTCGCTGTGATCCCGCAGCCATTGCGTCACCTCCAGAGCCGCGTTCTGTCGGTTCCTCTGCCTCCTCGGGGGAGCGGTTCTTGGGGCCAGCGGATGCGGACGGGCTTGGGCCCTGGGGCGCTGACACGATCGGCAGATGCGCAGGTCGGAAGAGCGATAGGGGAGAGGCGAACTATCGCTCCGCACGCCCGCCTGTGTCCTGTGACAACGAAGGTTGCAGTGTCAGCGAAGGCTGAGTGACCCAGTTCACTTCCGTGGTGGTCATCGGGCGGGTCCGACGACGGTCACCCATAACGCTTGATCTCATTTGCCGAACGACCCGGCATCGGACCGGGCGTCAATTGCCTGACCTGCATGGTTTACACGTCCTTGGTGTGCCAACGTCGAGCCTGGCACGAGTGACCAGGCGAAGGGACGGACGACAGTGGGATTCCGTAAGGGCAGGTTAGGAGTGGCGATCACCGCAGTCGCGGCGGCGGCCGCGGGGGTCGCGCTGCTCGGACCCGGTGCCTCGGGGCCCGGATCCGGACCGAAGGCGTCGTTCGCGCTCCGTTCCCATGAACCGCAGGTAGTCGTGGGTGCATACGATGCGCCAGTGCCGCTCCTGACGCCCGCGTTCAAGAACACCGGGCCCGAATCGGCCTCCCGCGGCGTCGTCCTGCGGGTGTCGGTCACCAACGCGCAGATTGACGACACCGCCCCGTCACACCGCAACTGTTACTACTCGGACGACTACCGCACGGCGTTCTGCGAGTTCCGGGGCGCCGTGCCCGTGGGAGCCGCGTTCGAGACGACCGAGCCGATCGCGGAGCGCATCAACACCCACTACCACGAGCTCGAAGCGGCATACACATACGCCGTGTGGCCGTTGGACAGTCCTCCACCGCACACCCCGGACTACAAGACGCACTACCACCGGGGCACGGGTGACGCGCTCGGCCTGAAGCCAACGACCCTCAGCGCCGGCAAGCGCGGCGGTGAGCGCGGCGGTGAGCTGCGCTTCCGCTGGAAGGCGTTGGAGGGGCCGGCGGACTGGTCCGTCAGCGGTGTCACGATCCGCGGCAGGATCGGTGAAGAGGTCGAGGTGGACGTTCCGCAGCCCCAGGGCACACCGGGGCCGGGCCCGACACGGATGCGTATCGAACTCCCACCGGGCACCACGCTGGCCAAGCTCACACAGGAGGTGCGGGAATCGAAGCCATCCGAAGTGGACTACTGCTCGCGGGATGACAAGGACGGGAACATCTACTGCACCAACGTCAACTGGAACGTCCTGCGGGTGCGGATCGACCGTCGGGTCGACGGCGCCGAGGGACGGATCTCGGTGCCCGAGCCGTTCAACGGGGACACAGACCCAGCCAACAACTCCGTCCCTATCAAGGTTGAGATCACGGGTACCGCTTAGGTGCACCACGCCGTGCCACCGGTATCCGATGAGTGCTTGAGTTGGTGGCGGGTCAGCATTGAGCTGGCGCCCCGCTGCGGATCTTGCTCCGGCAACGGGCCAGGCCATGGGAAGCGGGGCTTGGCCAAAGCCGTGCCGTGCGCGCAGCAAAGGGTTCGTGGCCAGCGTGGAGTCATGGCTTACGAAGAGGCGCTGGCGGAGGGGGTGCGGGAGCGGCTCGAGCCCGAGGGGGTGGTCGCGAAGAAGATGTTCGGCGGGCTCACCTTGCTGCTCAATGGGAACGCGCTGGCCAACGTGGACGACGAAGGGCTGATGGTGCGCATCGGGCCGGACGGCATGGACGACGCTCTTGCCCACCTCAGCGCACAGCCCCTGGTGTTCCGCGGCAAGGAGCAGAGGGGCTGGGTGCTGCCGGCGGAAAAAACCCTCGACGACGACGTCCTCGACGAAGGGTTGCAGGTGGCCATAGAGGTCACCGCGGAGCTTGCGCCCAAGTGATCCGAGCTGCCCGCCCGCGGCCGTAGGCATCTGTTACTGATCTGCAGCGTCGGCGCCGCCCGGCCCGTGCGACCTGCTCGCCCCGGCTTCGGCAGATGCCGAGGATGCGGTCAGCGCACGGGCGGCGCAGCAGCAGGCGGCGGCCCAACTGCTCCAGGCGTGGCGCGAGTTCGGGCGTTTCCTGGACAAGGCCCTCGGGATCAGGGTCGAGGTCGATGCCCAGGAGCTGTTGGGCGATGTGGTGGGGGTTGGCGGCGGCGAGGTCGAGGGTGCTGGTGTGGTCGCCGTGGGGCAGTACGCGGCTGGGGAGGGGGTAGGTGCGGGCGCGGACGGTGGCGGCGTCGGCGGGGACGGCGGCGTGGAAGGTGTAGCGGGCGCGGGCGGCGGTGACGAGCTGGGCGACGTAGGCGGCCGGATTGGCGGCGGGCAGCTCGCGGGGGGGAGCGCCCTCAAGTCCAACGCCGCCCACGAAGCTCTCGACATCATGAAGGTGACGCCAAGTGCACTCAGGCGCGGTAGGGAAGATGAGTGAGTGGGTCGAACCGCCCTGCCCGCCGCGTCAGCTCCAGCCCGTCGCTGTCACGAGCAACGGCGACGACATCCTCTGGCTCGTGGAGCCTCCCGAGAACCCTGACCGCTGGAAGGGCACTGTGAATGACTTGGACAGTGAGGATTGGTTCATCTTCGATGGCCCCTTCACTGCGTTCCTTCTCAGCTTCTGCACTAACGACGTCATCGTCCCCAGCTTCCCCGACGACCTTCTTGAAAGTCGGCGTACTTCACCCCCACCCCATAGGGGCGGGGAAACGAGCTTGGGCCCAATCGAACTGGGCCCAATCGAACTGGGCCCACTCGAAAAACGGGGAGTCCAGCTGGTGCTGGGGCGGAGACTCAGCGTGCCCGTCGGCGAAACCGACCCGGCTCTGGTGCGCTCGCGCCAGCAGGTGAAGGTTGCTCGGGTGAGCCATGCTCCTCATGATCAAAGGCATGCCACGCGGCTGGTCTCCTCGCCGGGGCTCGGCTGCACCAAATCGCCGCTTTGCTCGCCGTTGCCCTTGGCCCGCGGTCGTTCCTCGCCCGCACCCAGCTGCGGTGCCGACGGCACAGGCACCCGGCCGGCCCGGCGGTGCCGGCGCTTCGTATGCTCGCGGTGCGGGGAACCGGAAGCCGACCACCTTCGGAGGCGAACGACCATGTCGGAACAGCGTGTTGTCCTGGTGACGGGCGGGGGAACGGGAATCGGGGCCGCCACCGCCCGGCTGCTGCGCACCGCCGGGCACCAGGTCGTGATCTCCGGGCGGCGGCCCGAGCCACTGCGCCGCGTGGCCGAGGAGACCGGAGCGCTGGCCCACCCTTCCGACGCCGCCGACCCCGAGGCCGTGCGCGAGCTCGTCGAGACGACGGTGACGACCTACGGGAGACTCGATGGTGTGGTGCTCAACGCCGGAATCGGGCGGGGCGGCGCGATCGGCGACACCGCGGTCGAGGACTGGGAAGAGCTGATACGGACCAACCTCACCGGCCCGTTCCTGCTGCTGCGCGCCGCGCTGCCGCATCTGCTGGCGGCCCGCGGCGCGGTGGTCGCGGTCGCCTCGGTCGCCGCGCTCCGCAACAGCGTCGGCAACGCCGCCTATGCGACGTCCAAGGCGGGTCTGCTCCACCTCTGCCGTTCCTTCGCCGTCGACTACGGGTCGCAGGGGCTGCGGGCCAACGCGGTGTGCCCGGGCTGGGTGCGTACGGAGATGGCCGACCAGCGGATGGCGCGGTTCGCGGCGGAGGCGGGGCTGGCGGGCGGTGCCGAGGCGGCATACGAGGAGGCGAACCGGCTGACTCCCGCCGGGCGGCCGGGTGATCCGGAGGAGGTCGCCGAGGCAATCGACTGGCTACTGTCGCCCGCCGCGTCCTACGTCAACGGGGCCGTCCTCACCGTCGACGGCGGGGTGACCACGGTCGGCGTCGGCGGTGCCGCCTTCGACCACCGGATCGAGGCGCGCACCCCGCGCCTGTAGCGGACTACCGGACAGGCCCGCTCCACAGGGCCCGTGGCGGGGCTGGAAGCCATGGCGGGGGCCAGGGCCCCAGAAAGAGGTAAAGAGGTGAAGCCTGGACGGCGCCCCAGCGGCAGCCGTGCTCGTCGCCGAGGAGTTCGATGCTGGCGGCGCGGGCGAGGCGGTGGCCGACTCAGCCCACTCCCGTCCGGTCAGGGCACGGTCGTCGGGAGGGAGCAGGATGGGGATGTGGGAGATGGCGCGTCGATCGCCCTGGGGACTGGCGGTGAAGGGTGCTCCAACAGCGGATCGTCGAGGTGCTCGGCCTACTCCAGATTATGCCATTCGTGAGTGCAGGCTCCCCGGCACTCTGTTTCCCTGCGGCGCGTATCTGCCACGGAGAAAGTGGAAATGAGGACGCGAAAAGCCTTCGCATGCTCAGCTGCTGGAAGATTGATGATCGTTGCCATCCGATCGAGGATTGGTTCCCGGACGATCAGCACCGCAGGGGTCATCGTGGGCTTCACGCCGGACTTGGCTACGCCTTCCCGACCGTCCTGCGTTGTGATGTGAGCCTGCATGGCGTAGCGGCCGATTTCACGGAGCACTTCTTTTTTATCGGCCTCCTCTAGCGAGGTGAACCATTTCACGCCCTCCTCCAAGGAAAGGAGTCCTTGAGCCATTTCATTGATGATTCGTTCTGAGGATTTCACCGTATTACCTTTGCCTGGGCTGAAAGATGACGTGTGGCCGCGACGGATCCAATTCTGCATGGCAGTTGCCGTGGGCGGTGGCCCATTCGATCTCGGCCGGGGCGGGGACGCCTGCGTGCTGGGGGAGTGCGCGGTCGATCCACTGCCGCCGCACCGCGACCCGCTCGGTGGGTGTGGCTGCGATGGCTTCCAGGGTCGGGGTGCAGAGATTTCCACCAGGTCTCCGGCAGTGATCGCGCTGCCCTCAACCGGACCGCTTCCTGGGAGTTGCGGCCTTCTTGGCACGACAGGCCCCGCCTACCTGCGGGCCCCCGCTGCCGACCGTCCAAAGCAGGATGGCGAAGGCCCCTGGCGTCACGTGCTACTCGCCGTGCCTGAGTGCCGACACGTCGGGACGCGTCTTCGAGGGCTCCGCAAGGAGGCCGGTGTCTGCCTGGCGTCATCGTCGCCTTACGGCCTTGTACGCCATGGTCCGAGCGAGGTGGGGTGAAGCGCAGAGAGGGCTGTACCCGTGGGAGCTCGTACAGCCCTCTCCATGTGTGCGGGCTGTCGCCGGGGTCGTCCGACCTCAGCGGTCCTCGCAGGCAAGTGTCAGGCACAGCATCAGCACCTCGTAGGGGGCGCTGTCGCCCTGTGTGGTGGGCGTCTCCTCGGAGTCCGCGACGAACCGCCACTGCGATGGCCGGGCGTGCCTGGTCTCTCCCCTCTTCTCCACCTCGACGTGGAGTGTGCGGGCCTGCGGGTCGTTCGTCTCGACGGCCACTTCGTCGCTGTCGACCGAGAAGTGGTCGTGTAACAGGACCAGGCCGAACCGGTCCAGGTTGCCGTGCTTCTCCAGTACGGCCTTGATGTCCCCGGCGAACTCCGCGTCCTGTGGGCCGAGCGGTTCTGCGTCTTCGAAGCGAGGAAGGTTGTGCGATGCGCGGCTGGTCTGCGTAGGCATGAGGATCTCCCTTCGACCGCGCTCTGCGGTCTCAAGGCACCATAAGCACATGGTGAGTTGCGGCAGAAGTGCCCGACGGTGGCAGGCATTCAACGCGAGCCGCACAGCTGCTGGGCCTCAACGCCCACGCCGGGGCGACGAAGAGGCGGTCGCTGCGCAGGCCACCCGCATCCCCCTGTGCCTGCTGGCCCACCGAATCCAGCAGCTCACCGACCAGATCCAGGCCCTGGAACGCCGCCTGGCCCGGCTCGTGGAACGCCACGCCCCACAGCTGTTCGCCTCGGTGGACACCGGGCCGGACACGGCCGTCACCCTGCTGATCACAATGGGGCATACCCCGGAGCGCCTGGGGCGGCGAGGCGTCCTTCGTCCCGCTGTGCGGGGTCAGCCCCGTCGAGCGCTCCTCGGGAGTCGGCAGTACCGTCGGCTCCCCGGGAGTCGGCAGTACCGTCGGCTCAACCGTGGCGGCGACCGCCTTCGCCGACGACGACGGCCCGGCCCCGCAGTCCTCCGTCCAGCTCTCCCAGAACGAGCGCCACCTGGACGACACCGCCAAGGACCGCGCGCAGGTCAAGGCCGGCAAGATCAGCCAGTCCAGAGTGACGCGAACGAAGCCTCGCTGCGGAGTCGCTCAGGGCTGTCACCGGTGGCGACGAGGAGAGCCGCTGCGGTGCCCGGACCGACGCCGTAGCACTCGAGCAGTTCAGGCGTGTGCCGCTTGAGCACATCGATGATCTGCTGCTTCTGAGCTTCGATCTCCTCGTCGAGCTCTTCCACGCGGATGGCCAGGAGACGCAGGGTGAAGACGGCGCCGCGGTGGCCGTGTCGGCCGTAGCCCTTGGCAGAGCCAGGCGAGCCCGGACGAGTTTGGAAAATGGTCAGCCCGTCGAGAGGTTCTCGTAGGTCGGGGCTGGCCGCCAGGAGGACAGCCCTGAGCAACACTCGTTGCCCCCGCAGCCCGCAGCCCGCAGCCCGCAGCCCGCAGCCCGCAGCCCGCAGCCCGCAGCCCGCAGCCCGCAGCCCGCAGCCCGCAGCCCGCAGCCCGCAGCCCGCAGCCCGCAGCCTCTGGTTGATGGCCTGAGTGCGGGCTTTGGCCGCGGAGACCTTGGCCATCTTGAAGAGGCGGAGTGCTTCGGCCGGCCGTCTGCGTGCTTTGCTGTTGCCGTGGCTCTGCCGGACAGCGCGGCATGAGCTGCCACTTCGGCGTCGATGGTGTCAGTCTTGCCTCGTCGACGTCGGGTGGCCTTGTCCGGCTGGTTCACCTCGATCACCGCCAGGCCGTTGCTCCGCACGACCCGGCTCAAGGCGGCTCCGTAAGACCCGGTGCACTCAACTCCCGCCCGATCGATCATGTCGTGTAAGCGGACCCAGTCCAGTAGTTGCTGGTAGCCGTCGGCCGTAGTCGGGAAGCTGCGGAAACCGATCAGTCTGCCTGCTGTGGATAGCTACGCTTGACCCTTGCCTCGCCACTCGGTGAAGGGACACCTGCCGTCCGCGCTCAGGTGGAGCTTGCTGGTGAACAGGCCGCGCGAGTGGCCCAGGTCCTCACCTCCCGTTCCACCTCCGCCAGTCGGGCGGACAGGCTCTGCCAGGGCGTGTTCTTCCGCCGCCCCCTTTGGCACAGGCGGCGGTTCGGTGCGGGCGCCGGCTGCGTGCTGGTGGGCCCGCACGATGGTGGAGTCCACCGAGATGCCCCAATCGACCTCGCCGACCGTATCGGCTGAGCCGTGCCACACCGTACGTGCGCCGGTCGACGCCGCACAGGACTACGGCCACAGCACGATCCCGTGGAGGAGCCGGGACCCTCGGGGCAGCGACGGTCGCCTCGGACGTTAGCGGGTCGTTAGCCGGACGGCGATAGATCATCAGCGGCGGACGGCAGTCTTGTTTCCGAACCCGAAACGCTACTTGGAGAGAACGGGAAGACCATGTCGCACACCACCCTCCGCCTCGCCCGCAAGGCCGCTGCCGCCACGGTGATCACTGTCGCCGCATTCGGGCTCACCGCCTGCCAGGGCGGAGGCACCGACGCCTCCTCATCCACCGCCTCCACTCAGGCCACCCAGTCCCCCTCCCCCGAGGCCAAGACCGCCCGGAACTCGGCCGACGACGCGCCAAAGGGCACCCCCGCGAAGTCCGGGACGAAGTGCACAGACCAGATCAACTACGCGGGCGACACCCGGTCCAACGCCGAGATCAACACCATCGGCGAGAACACCGGATATTGCCCGCCGGTCCAGTGAGTCGGGTGGCGTAAGGGCTGTCCCGTAAGTGGGGTTCGTTCAGGCGAAGCCCAGCGGTACGTGCTTCTCGATGCAGAGCCGCAGGACGGTCGCCGGCTTGCGACCGTCCTCGATGTGCTGGTGAAGCATGTCGTCGCCATCCTGTGCCGACTGATCGGTGATGGTCTCCAGGCGGGGCAAAATCGCCGCGCAGTCGGCGGGCGAGAGGGCGTCACCGCCGTCGTCCGGATGCTCGAGGAGTGGCTCCAGCGCAGTGGACACCTCGCTCCACGGCCGTTCGCCGCCGAAGCCCCACATCTCGGAGAGCGTGAAACCCTTGGCCTGAGCCAGGCACCGCCGGAACGCAGCAAAGCCGCTGTAGGACCAGGAGACATCAGGACTGCTCGTGTCTCCATCGCCCGGGAAAAGAACCAGCCCCATGCGCCCTCCCTGCCCTGCGTGCTGAGCTCGGCATCGCCCGCCTGCACAACCTCACCCTCGCCGGTGACGGAAACAGGCTGGTCAAGCAGCATGTCTTAAGATCATTTACGGGACAGCCCTTAGGTCACGCTGGATTCGCCTTCGAGGCCGACCACTACCGCACTATCCCGGGCTGCGAGGCGGTAGCCGCTGTGTGATCCGGTTGAACAAGTCCGTCAGCGGCTCGCCGACCTCCTGACCGAACTCAGTCAGCCCGTAGGTGACTTGGGGCGGCGTCGTCGGCTCGACCTCCCGCCAGACCAGGCCGTCCTTGACCAGCGCGCGCAGGGTCTGAGCGAGCATCTTCTCGCTGATGCCCTGGATGCTGTCGCGCAGCTCGTAGAACCGAAGGTCGTTGCTCCGCAAGGAGATCAGCACCCAGATGCCCCACCTGCTGGTCACGTGGTCGACCACGTCCCGGGCGGGGCAGTCGGTGTGAAACACCTCATACCGATGGACCGCCTCGACCTGCGTCAGCTGCGCGCCTTCCTTCATGTCCGGAGCTTACCTCTGGGTATGCTCTTACGAAAAGTAAGCCCGACTCCTACCGTCAACTGCCGTAGTGCACAACGGACTAGGAGCTGAACATGATCGTGGTGACCGGGGCTACCGGGAACGTGGGCCGGCCTTTGACGCAGGCCCTGACCGAGGCGGGCGAGCAGGTGACAGCGGTGTCGCGGCACGCGGCGGCGGTGCCGGACGACGTCCGGCACGTGGCGGCCGACTTGGCCGAGCCGGCGGGCCTCACGCCCGCGTTGGACGGGGCGAAGGCGCTGTTCCTCCTGCTGTCCGGCGACCTGCACGCCCCCGGAGCCAGGCCGGCCGACATCATCGGCCTGGCCCAGGCCAGTGGGGTCCGCCGGATCGTCCTGCTGTCTTCGCAGGGCGTGGCTACCAGGCCGCTCGGCCCGTCGCGGGTCGCGATGCGCGCGCTGGAGGACGCGTTGCGGGAGTCCGGCCTGGACTGGGCCGTCCTGCGGCCGGGCGGCTTCGCCTCCAACGCCTTGGCCTGGGCGGAGTCCGTCCGCACGCAAGGGGCGGTCGCGGCCCCCTTCGGCGACGTCGGGGTGCCGGTCGTCGACCCGGCGGACATCGCCGAGGTCGCGGCGGCCTGCCTGCTGGACGACCGGCACACCGGCGGGGTGTACGAGTTGACCGGGCCAGCGGTGATCACGCCGCGTCAGCAGGCAGAGGCCATTGCCGCCGCGCTCGGCTCGCCGGTGCGGTTCCACGAACTCACCCGCGACGAGGCCAAGGCCGCGATGACCCAGTTCGTGCCGGCGGAACTCGCCGACGACACCCTGGACATCACCGCCGCCCCAAACCCGGCCGAACTGCGGATCAGCCCGGACGTGGAAAGAGTCCTCGGCCGTGCCCCGCGCCCCTTCAACGGCTGGGTCGCCCGCAACCTCGCCGCTTTCCGCTGAGGCACAACTCAACTGAAGCGCCCGGGCAGCCTCGTGTGGCTGCGGTCGCACGGGGCGCCCACCTCTCTAGTGCCGCCGTCGTCGGCGCGCGAGGTGCCGGGCCGCGCAGGCCCTCAGGGCAGGGCCCGGCCGGACCCTTCCCGCTTCCCGAGGAGAGCCGGGCCGCCGCCACCCTCAGCGGGCCCGGCCTCGTTAAAGCGCGCAGGAGCTCAAGCACGTCGACGACCCCGCGGACGACTGAAGCCAGCACGACGAAGCCCCGCCCAATCGGGCGGGGCTCCTCTGTATGGGGCGTCAGTGCCCCGCGCGGCGACGGCGTCGGCGAGGGTGCTCTGTCCCGTGCCGGGTCCGCCCGTGACGCAACTGCGGCCAGCGCCATGACCTGGCGCGGGGCCGCAGACCGGCGGGTGTCAATGCCAGTGCTGGATCCAGGCAGTAAGCACGGTGATCGCGCTACCGCCAGCGGCATACAGGGCGCCACGCAGCGGCTCCTGCCACAGCGGCCGCTGCCGCTGAACAACCGGTTCAGCCGTTCGTTGACGTAGTAGCCGGTGGCGGCGGGTACGCTTGCTCGGCTCGTTCACCGGCGGAGTGGTAACGTCATCTTCCATAGGTGGCCTCCAAATCTCGGGTCTTCGCGGTCCTGACAGGTGGTGCATCGCATAGGAAGCCCATCTCGACCGATGGCCTAGGAACCGGGTCGGGTCCGGGCTTTCTTTGCGTTGCGACTGATAGTACCGATCGGGGACAGCAACCCCCGCGTTACGGCGAGTTGTGGATTGCCAGCCAGGCCCGATCTTGCAGATTCCTGAACCTTGTTCCCAGTGAGCAAAGTTCGTTCCCAACTCTGGACCACTCTTCCCAGATGGGGGCTTCACGACCCCGAGTTGCATGGCAGAAAGGCGCCGGTCCTGTGGCGAAAATGCCACAGTGGTGCGCAGATACACGTCGGCGAGGACGAAGATCGTCATGCTTCGCCGGCCAGCGGCACTTCAAGCGGCGAGCGTCCACGAAAAGCCCCACCCGATTCTTCGAACGGGGCCACGCCCATCCCTCGCAGTCGATACGGATCATGGACGAGGGGAAGGCGGCTCTCTACGCCGCCATTATCGGCGCCGCAGTCGGCGTGTGGCCAGCTGGCGAGCAGCCAAGCATGGTGCGGACCCGGTGAAGCCGCACGAGGGCGGCATCAGCCTCGCCAAGACTCTCGGTGGCAGCCTGCTGACCGTCGAGGGAAGCCAGTACGGCGCGGCCCTCGCCCGCAACTCCTGCATCAACGACGCCCTCGCCGACTACCTCATCCGCCTGAAAACACCCGGTGACGGGGCCCGCTGCACACTCTGAGTCGCCCGGCGCCTCGGCCGAACGGCCCTCACTCCTCAGCTCTGGAACGCCGGGAACCTCTTGAGTCCATCACGGGACCACGCGCACGGGTCACGGCAAAGCCGCAGGCCACACCATTTCGTCGATGGCCCCGTGCCGGCAGGAGGATGGCGGCACGGGGCGGGCTCCGGGCGGTCATCTCCTCCGGGGGAGGGTTATGCGTTCTGCCGGAACACGACGGCTACTATGCGGAACATTCCGGCCCGGCTGAGTTGTTGAGTTCCCGCCTCCAGCAGGGGACCGCTAATCGCGTGCCACCTTCCAGCTGTCCCCACCCACGCGGTTGCCCGGCTTCCACCTGAACACGTAGCCGCGGTCGCCGTCGTAATCCATGACGGGCGCATAGAGCCAGCCGGACTTCTGGTTGTTCTGGAGGCCGATGCTGTCGCCATCGGTGATGACGCTGGCGCCTGCGCGGGTGATGTCATTGCCGGACTTGACCTCGACGGTGCTGTCGATGCCGAGGTTCTCCCCGTACGGTCCGCGCAGGTCCCGGATGCGGAAGACCATCCCACTGGTGACGGCGGTGACGTTTCCGTTCACCGTCATATCGCCCGCGATGTTGACGGAGTTGTCCTTCAGCACGCTGATGGTGCTGTTGATGTTGAGGTTCTCTCCGTATGGTCCTCGCAGCTCTCGGACACGGAAGATCTTCCCGTCGGTGACGGCGGTGACGGCGGTGACGTTTCCGTTCGCGGTCAGGTCCTTGCTCACCGTCAGTCCCTCGACAGCGGTGGAGCCGTTGGCGACTGTGAGGTTGCCGTCCACCGCCACGTTGCCGTCCACCGTCAGCCCCGTCAGCTTCGGGTTCGTCACTGTGACCGCGGTCGTGAGGTAGTGCGTGGTCTCGCCGGTGACGTACGAGAGCTGGAACGTCGTGTCGCGGTCGATCGTCGTGCTGTACTCGTGCTGCTTACCGACCGGGTGCGCACTGCCGCCGTGCGAGACCGTGTAGTCGAGCGTCGACGGGCCGTTCCACGTGAGGCGGACCGAGGTGCCGGCCGTCACCTCCAGCTTGTCCGCCGTGAAGTCGGAGACTGCCATGGCCGGGATCTTCGGCGCCGGGAACTTCGTGAGGGCCAGCTTGGTGAAGCGCGGGTTTTCCGGCCACTGGTCCGCGTTCGTGGTGGCGAACTCGCGGATCTCGATGCGGGCCGTGCCGGGAAGGGTGCTGATCTTCAGGTTCTCCAGGGTGATGACGAGGCCGGAGGCGTCGACCGGTACGCCCGTCTTCTTCTTGTCGTCGCCCTTGGGCGTGGCCTGGAACCGGGCGTAGTCACCCGACGGCAGGGCGGTCTGCGTGCCGGGCTGGAGGCGTACCACGTCCCAGCCCTTGGCCCGGCCGTCGCCCGCGGGGGCATTGACCAGGCTCTGGGCGAGATCGCCCTTCGGCAGGTAGAAGACGATCTCCCGGCAGTAGACGGTCTCGCCGCCGCCGTTCGAGACCACGATGTACAGGGCCGTGGCAGGGTCGTCGGTACCGGTCGTCGCGTACAGCGGGAACGGTTCGCTGATGATGGCGTAGTCCAGCAGGGGCAGGGGGGCGTCCGGCTCGCTCACGGAGTCGGCTCCTTTCAGGGTCGGGTGGGGGTGCTGCGAAGTCACTTGGTCTCGAAGCCGCCGGACAGGCGCAGGAAGCCTGTGCGTACGGTCGGGCCGTTCTCGTCCAGTCGGGCCGTCTGGTCGATCTGCACGATCGACTCGTGGTTCCACTGCGGCGCGGGGGCGGCGCCGGCGGGCGCGTCCGGGACGACCAGCTCGGCCCAGTCCCACGTGCCCTGCGGGGACGTGGGGTGCGGCATGGCGAGGGTGTTGACGAAGCCGGACGACGCGTCGCCCACGCCCACGTCCTTGGCCGGGACCTTCCGCGTCGTGGTCAGCACCGGGCTGAGCCGCAGCGCCACCTGCATCGCGGCCATGGCTGCCCGGGTGAAGCGTGACGGGAGCTGAAGTCCCGTCACGGGAAGGATGTCCGTGGTCGCGTGGACGGTGGCCAGCGGGTCGAGCAGCAGCGTGAGGTGCGTCTGGTCCGTCGAGTCCGCCCGGAGCCTGGGCCAGTTGGCGTCGGAGATCCGCGCCACGTAGTCCGTGTGCGGGTGGTCGCCCGGGGTGGCCACCGAGTAGAACGTCCCGTAGTCGGCCTCGGAGAAGTAGCCGACCAGACCGTCGCCCTTCTGCCCGGCGTTGCCGAGCCGGATAGGCCACTGGTAGTCGAGGTGGGCCATTTCGGCCGGCGCCGTCTCGCCCTGACGCGTGGCCCACGCCTCCTGCGTCTGCCAGTCCAGCGCGTGCTGCCAGCCCCCGTCGGCGACGGGGAGGCCGTCCAGCTCGAAGCCGAGCCGGGCGCGGACCAGGGCGAGCGGGCGCCCGAGCAGCGCGCCGAGCACCTCGTCGCCGTACGGGTTGCCCGGGTCGATCCCGGCGAGCGCGTTGTCGACGGTGGCCAGCAGGTCGGCGAAGGCGTCCGGTCCCTTCGCGGCCAGCTCGCCGGCGAACGCGTAGAGCTGCGGCTGGGCCTCCCGCAGCGCGTCGAGCGTGTCCGCTTGGGAATCCGGCAGGGGGCCCCAGCCGACCACGGCCGTCACGTCGCCGCCTGCGCCCTCACGGAGTTCGAGGCGCAGTTCGCCGAGCGGCTCGCCGGTCGGCGCGTAGCACAGCAACGAGCGGTCGACGTAGTTGGGGACGATCCACGCGCTCACCGGCGTCGTGTTCGCGGTGAGGTCGACGAGCCGCGCGTCGTCGTGCTCGGCGACGAAGTCGAACCGCAGCCGGGCGGCCTGGAGCAGGCGCGGCGGCAGCTGGACGAACCGCCCTGTGTCCGTGGGCTGGACGAACTTGTCGTGGGTGTGCAGGCTGTCGCCCACCTTGGGGACGAACGTGGGCGCGTCGCCGGGCAGCAGGACGTCGAGGCTCTGGCCGAACTCGTCGACGATGCTCAGCCTGTTCACCGCGAACTGCCCGGCCCGGATCTGGGTGAATCCGGAGTCCTGCCAGCCCTGGAACGGCACGGGCAGCATGCCCGGGTTTGGCAGGTGACGGAATGCGTCACCGACGAGCTCGCCGATCCTGCCGGGCGGGCTGACACCGGGCGCGGGGTCGCGCAGGGCGAAGGCGTCGGTGAGCCCGTCCAGCCGCTGCGAGAGCAGGTCCAGGTCCTTGATCTGCGCCGCTGCTGTCGTGAGTGCCTCGGCGGTCGCCGCGTCGGGGTGGTCGGCGGCGTGCTGTTCGAGCCCGCTGCTCGCCGTGTACTGCGGCAGCGGTACGAGGAAGCGGCGGCCGGTCACCTCGATGGCGTGGGCGGCGGGGGAGCCGTTCGTCCACTGGTAGTGGCTGCCGTCGAACGTCCAGTTGGGGCTGTTCAGGGTGCCGTAGGGGACCTGCCAGTGCTCGATCCGCCACTGGAACAGCAGCGGCTTCCACGGCTGCCGCCAGGGGACCGGGGCGATGTCGGCCGTGTACTTTCCCGCGTCCTTCGGGTCGAGCACGCACGCGAACTCGATCAGCAGGGCAGGCACGACCGGCGGCAGCCCGCTCAGCTGGAGCGAGGCGAAGGGGTTCGCGCGCCCGTCGCTGACGATCTGCGACGGCATGCGGCAGATGAGTGCCCCGCCGCCCGTCAGCGGCTTGTGCGCGGTGTGGCCCTTCGCGCCGGCCAGCACCATCGTCGGGTCGGTGACCTGGTAGAAGGGCGGCAAGGTCTCCTTGCGCAGCTCGTAACCCTCGGGCAGCTGATGGCGGCCCAGGCAGTCGGTGACGGCCTTCAGTTTCTTGTTCTTCAGGTCGTTCTGCGCGGCGGCCACGCGGGCGGCGAGGCCGTCCGTGTTCGCCGGGTCGATCTCGGCGTAAAGTCGCTCGCGGCGGTACTGCGGCGGGAGGAGCGGCAGGCTGTGCATCCACCACAGTGCGTACAACCGCTGTTGCAGTGCGGTGAGTTTGCGCTCCGCTGCGTCGTATGCGCTCTGGTAGCCGTTGAGCTCCGCCAGCCACGCCTCGTGCTCGGGCGCGACGCCGGACCACGTGACCGACTTCGGGGCGCCGGAGACGTGGCCCTTGTCGGCGGTGTCGGCGAGGCGCCACACGTAGCCGCCCGGCACCTGCTGGAACCAGCCCTTGTGCAGGGCCTGGGCCGTGAGGACGTCGCCGTCGGGCTCGTCGAGGGTGTTCAGCAGGCCCTTGCCGAGCACGTGCAGGAGGGCGGGGTCGGTGGCGTTGCCGGCGCCGTCGGGCAGTGCCGCGCGGGCCTTGGCGACCAGCGCGGCATGCGCCTCGTCCGCGCTGCTGCCCACGGCGATCCGGTCACGGACGTCCGTCTTCTCCGGGCGGTCCGAGTCCGGAGCGCTGCCGTTGCGGTTCCACTGCACCTGGAGGGCGCGGCCGCAGTAGGTGGTGCTGTCGGGTGTCCAGGTGCCCGGCAGGTCGGCGACCGTCCAGCCGAGATTGGCCAGGACGGACGCGACCGTCGCGCCCGCGCCGTCGAGGCGGCGGCGCAGCTCCTCCTGGGCCGGGTCCGAATACCAGCCCACGACCTGGTAGTTCACGGTCGCGGAGTCGACGCCGTCCAGCGGGTCATGCAGCGAGAAGACGTTCTCGTGGTACGGCTGGTAGACGTGGAAGGTCATGATGCCGGGGCCGACCGCGGTGAGGAACAGCTCCTTACGCGAGGCGTCCGTGGGCTCGCTCCACGTGCTGCTGCCGCTGATGCTCTGCTTCTTGCCGATCTGCGTCGTGATGATCGTCGAGCGGTACGGCGTGGTCGCCGGATCCCCGGCGTCGGGCCGCACCGGGTGCATGAAGCGCGACGTGCCGTCCTTTGGGTCGAGGAAGTCGCTCTCCACCACCCAGCCGGCGGTCAGGTCGTCCCTGCCCTGCACCTGCCGGACGACGAGCCAGCGGTTGGGCACGAGCGGGAACTCCGTCCGCCGGCCCTCGCCCCGCGCGGCGCCCTGGCGCAGCGCGTCGGGCAGCTCCCAGCGCACGTAGACGCCGTCGTACTTCTTGTACTTGTCGTCCGGCTTGCCCTGCTGGGTGGCGTTCCACGGGTCCTCGTTGGTGAACGGGGCCACCTCGGGGCTGAGGCTGTGGCGCAGCAGGTTGAAGTTGGGGCGCCAGCGTCGGAAGCCCTGGCCGTCGCGCTGGCGCAGGTCTTGGTTGACCACCAGGGCGTCCACGTCCACCGGGACGATGAGGGTGTCGTCGCGGTCAGCCATTGGGGTGGCCTCCTGTCGTGAAGGGGGTGTGCGCGTTGGAAACGGTGGTGAAGGTGCGGCGCTGCGCGGCGTTGATCATCTGGATGGCGAACTCGCTGGGTGTCAGCGGACGGTTCAGGCTCAGCGCTCCTTTCAGCCCGTCGGCGAGCGCCGCGACGTTCAGTACGGTGTCGGGGCCACCGGTGCCCGCGGTACGCAGGAAGGAACGCAGTCCCGGCTGCGTCGGGAACTGTGCGCCGGTCTCCTGCCCGAGGGGCGTTGGGCTCTTCGGGTCGATCTCGCGCAGCCGGATGATGCCGTCATCGACCGGGTCGTCGCCGCCGCCTTCCTCCGGCTCGTCGATGCCGAAGTGCACGCCCTGCTGCGGCTCGGCGAGCTCGACCCGGCCCGGCACGCCCTCGACGAGCACGAGCAGGATGTCGTCGGCGAGTGCCTCGCGGCGCATTACCCGCAGGGCCGTTTCCCCTTCGGTGGTCCGGGGGTTCCTGTACGGGCGGACCTCCAGCGCAGGCCAGCCGCTGACGAGCTCCGAGCGCAGCAGCAGACCCGTGACCGGCGTGGCCTGCGGCGGCAGCGGGGCCACGCCCGTGGGCCCGAAGACCAGGTCGTCCGAGGTGAGGTCGAAGGTGTGGGCGAGACCCACGCTCAGGGCGCCGTCGAGCAACGTGGCGGTCCAGTTCGCGTCCACGTAGAAGAAGCGCAGGCTCTCCGTGGGCAGCATCCGCGTGTCGGGCACGAGGTGTGCGAACGGCACGCCCGTCAGGTTCCGCAGGTCGAGCAGCCGGTTCCGGACGGGGGTGAGGTCGTCGTCGTGCGGGTCCACCAGTGGTGTGTCGTCCGACGTGAGCCGCATGTGCAGGTCCGCGTCGGCGCGCAGGCACTCCGGGGTGAGCCCTGCGGTGGCGGGCAACTCGGTCGCGGCGGGTACGGGTGTGACGCCGGGGCGCTGCACGGGAGCGCTGACGGCCTGGGCGCGGGCCGGAGTGGTCAGGACCTCGCGGAGGTGGCCGGCGAGGCCGTTCGCCGCCAGGTGCTCGACACGGGACCGGGCCCCGGTGGTCGCCGTCGCACGGCTCCTCTTCTCCGCCGCTCGCCGCACCTTGCCGCGCAGGCGCAGCAGCGCCGCGCCGAACTGGTGGTCGGCGAGGGCGACGCCCCGGCCCGCGGTGAACGCGGTCGCGAGGCTCACGTCGAAGACGCCGTACTGCTGCAGCTGGATCAGCGCCTCCGTCGCACAGCGGCGCCGTTCGCGGTCGGTCTCCGGCGGGACGTACCGGGCGGTGAACGGCCCCCGGTACCAGCCGAAGGTGGAGCGTCCGGACTCGGTGCGGCACGAGATCGGCAGGTAGCCCCGGCCGAGCCGGTCGGCGACTTCCTGCTGGTCCTTCCCGGACAGCGGCAGGTCGGGCAGCGGCACGCGCAGCAGCAGCGCGGAGCCGTCCGTGCCCTCGGTGTCGACGAAGTGCTCGGTCAGCGCGGCGAATCCGGGGGCGTGGTCGGGGATCGTCTCGAACGCCCACGACCACAGGGAGATCAGCCGCAGCTTCTCGTCGGGCCCGTCGTACGCCTTGGCGCCGTCGGGCAGGCGCGACTGCCAGCCTTCCAAGGACACCAGGTGGGCGACATAGCGCCCGCCCGCCGCGCGGGGCAGGCGGTTGCCGACGACGACCGCGTAGTCACCGACCTGGATCAGGTCGTCGCCCAGCGCGACGCGCTGGTGCTCCTCGTTGACCCGGCGCACATGGGTCAGGAGCGGCAGTTCAGCCTCGGTCGGGGCCAGCGCGTGAAAGACAGCGGCGGGCACCAGGACGGTGCGGCACACCTGCTGCTTGTCGCCCTCGGTGATGGGGTCCGTGGTCCGGTCGAACGGGGGCAGGACGACGCCGCTCTCGGAGCCGATCAGGTCGGCCACCGTCTTGGCGTCCGTCTGCCCGAGGCAGTGCGGGTCGGTGTCGGGCAACTCACCCTCGCCGAAAATGAGGAGGGCCAGCCACGGCAGGCGCGCACCGCTCTGCGCTCTCGCCTCGCGCTCCCACGGCAGAGGGACCCGGTCGAGCGTGACGTGCGGCAGCACGTCGTCGTACAAGCCGCTGGCGCCCGGCGTCGGGTACGCGCCGTGGATCCACTCCGGCTGCACGGTGAAGCGCGGCGCGCGGACCTCCACGTCCTGCGTCACCGGGGTGTCCAGGTAGTTGTCCGTGTCGACCCGGGCGCCGCCCTTGGTGAGGGACTGGTGCGCGGTGAGCTTGTACCGCCCGGCGGTGAGCGTGGGCACCAGCGAGTCGACGAACTGCACGTTCAGCGACGGGTCGGGGTCCGGGGCGTACTCGGGATGGCTCATGCTGCACCGCCTTCGGTGATTCGGGTGACACTGGGGGTTGCCGGGGTGCCGGTGACGGTCGGCGGTACGGTGACGGCGAGCGCCACCGGGTCGTCCTTGAGAGGGACGGTGACGGGGAGCAGGACCGGCTGGTCCGACGCGACGTCCACGACCTGGACCTGCTGGACCTTCTCCCGGGCGACGTACAGCCGGTCACCCGCGGCGGACACCGCGAGCGCGATCGGCCGTTTCCCCACCCACACGGGCTCAGCCGATTCCCGTGGCAAGCCACCGCTGGTGTCGAACACGGAGACCGTGCCGGTCACGTAGTTCGCCACGTACAGCCGTTTGCTGTCGGCAGAGGCGGCCAGGGCGCTCGGGCTGGTGCCGGTGCGCAGCGCGGCGACGATCTGCTTGGCGGCGAGGTCGGTGACGGTCACCGTCGACTTGGTCGGGTTGAGCGCGTAGAGCCAGCGGCCCTGGGGGTCCACGGCGAGGCGCGTGGGGGAGGGGCCCGTGGGGAGGTTGTCACCCGGGTTGGTCGTGGGGTACTTCCCGTTGGTGACGTTCACCTGGGCGACGGTGTTCAGCTCGGGCTCGGCGACGTACACGATCTGCGAGGCGTCGTCCCACCGGGCGGCGGGGACGACCTCGCCGAGGACCGCCTGGAGGCCGAAGTCGCACTTCTTGGCAGGCACATCCAGCTGAAGGTTGAGCACGAGCAGCTGCTGCGACTGCGTGGCGGTGACGTACGCCCACTTGCTGTCGGGAGAGACCGCCGCTCCTCGCGTCTGCTGGTATCCCCAGATGCGGTCGTGGAACAGGGACGTGGTCTCTCCCGGTGGGTTCGCCGAGACGTCGCGCACGTCGATGTTCTGGTCGTTGTCGACCGCGCACAGCCGGTGGCCGCCTGGGCTGACGGCGAAGTGAAGCGGTGCGGAGGACCCTTGGGCGAACTCCAGCGGGACCCGGTCGTACGCCGTCAGGCTCTGCGCGTCGACCGGCGTCACCGAAGCCCCCGCGCCCAGCACGTACAGCCGCTCGCTCGCGGTCGGGGTGCCGGGGACCGGGGGCGCGGGCTTCGCGTTGATGTCGCCCGCGACCAGTCCGTCCGTGGCGGCGAGCCGCTCATTGGTGCCGGGGCTCACGCCCAGATAGTCCATGGCGGCGAAGAGCCGGTCGCGGGACTGGTCGATCAGCGTGCCGGCGTGGCCGCCGGTGACGGCAGCCACGCTCGCGCGGATCTCCGGCACCGGCCCGGCCTCGGCGACGAGATCGACGGTGCCCGGCGGCACGGCCTCGACCTGTGCCGGCGCGGACTCCACGGCGGTGACCACCGGTACGACGGCCGGCTGCGTCAGCGGCAGCTTGCCGTTCGGCGTCCGGTCGTCGTGCGCGATCGTCCCGGCCTTGATGGGGCCGGGCGTGCTGCCCGACGTGGGCTGCGGCAGGCGCAGATCGACGCCCGTCAGCTGGCCGTCGACGCGCTGCTCGCTGCCGGTGGTCAGCTTGCCGTCGTACTTGCCCCACAGGGCTGCGGGCAGGCTCGCCACGTTCGATGTGGTGGCCCACTTGCTCAGGTCCTGGGGACCGTCGTTGCCGGTGAGTGTGACCGTGAGCTTCGAGTCGAGGTGCTCGCCGCCGTCGCGGAGGGGACGGATGTTGACATCCGTGGTGGCGATCCCGTTCTGCTGCTCTTCGCCGAAGTACAGCTTGCCGACCGGGACGGCCGTGCGCACCGCGAAGGAGAAGGCGCCGGTGCTGACCGTCCACAGTCCCGGCTCGTCCTTGGACTCCACCGGCGTCAGCCCGTCGATGGGCACCAGCCGGACGGCATCCTTCGCCGCGGGCAGCTGCTTGACCACGTCGGACCAGGGCGCGGCCTTGTCGCCGCTCGCGCTGCCGTCACCGAAGCCGATGGTGAAGGAGATGAACCAGAGATGGACGGTGACCTTGCCGCCTGTCGGCGGGCCCCAGAGCCGCAGGGACGCGCCGACCTCGACGCTGATCGTCTCGCGTACCAGCCACAGGTCGAGCACAAAGCTGACGCCGATGCTCACGTCGATCCCGGCGTCGAAGCGGAACGGCGCCCACTCGATGAGGATGTTGGCGTGCGCGGTCAGCCAGGCGTGCAGGTCGCCGGCGCGGAAGTTCACGTCCAGCGCTCCACCGGCCATGATCGCGCCGGGGGTGAGCGCGAAGTACGAGCCACCGCTGATGGTCAGCTCCGAGGCGACCGGCCAGTTGAAGCCCAGCCGCGGCACCTGCGGGTAGTGGCCGGGCACCGGGTAGCCGGGGTAGTAGCCGCCCAGGGTGAGGACGAAGTCACCGGCGTGCGCGCCGTCGAACCAGGTGTACAGCGCGAAGCCGCCGGTCAGCACACAGTCCTCGGACAGGAGGAACGAGCCGGGCGCGAGCTGCGCGGTCAGCTTCAGCACGCCCTCGCTGGCGCGGTACTTGGCGGCCAGGCCCAGCCGGACCTTCGCGTACGCGGGCAGGGACTGGTCCTTGGGGAACTGCGCCTCCGCCGTGCCGAGCACCGCGACGGCGAAGTCGTCGCCGACCTCCAGCACCAGCAGCGCCTGACCGCTGACGAACTCGAAGACCTTGAATTCGAGGCCGGCCGCGAACCACAGCTGCCCGGAGGCGGGGCGCACCCAGGCGTCCTGGCCCCCCATCAGGTTGTTCAGGACCACCAGCGGGTCGGTCTCGGGCGAGGACATGTCCGCGAGGAACGGGAAGTCCAGCACGTGGTCGCCCTCGGGCAGCCGCAGGTCGGTGTTGAGGCCGAAGCCGGCCATGATGCCGGTGATCTGCACGGGCGGCGGCCCGCCGAACTCGCCGTTGACCTTGCCGAAGAGGAACAACGACGGCTGGTCGGGGTGTTGCTTCGTCCGCGCGTACGCGCCCAGCGCCGTCAGTCCGAACTCCTCGGCCGTGACGGCCAGGGCGCCTTCGATCAGGGTGCTGTACGTGTCGTCCGGGGGCCGGTTGACCAGGGCGCCCTTGATTGCCAGCGGCGGACGGGAGTAGCCGACGCTCAGCCCGTCCAGCTGGAAGTCCGGCGGCACGGGGTGGGACAGGCGGATGCCGATGCCCAGCCCGTCGACGCCGACGGTGAGTCCGGCCATACCGAGGGAGGCGTCGAACAGCACCCACACGGTGTCGTCTGCGAAGCCCACGCCGACGCGGCTGAGGCCGAGGGGGCCGATGGCGCGCTGGACCTTGAGCCAGGCGACCAGGGGGAGGCCGGTGGGGGTGGCCGGCGCGTCCTCGGCGACGTTTTCGGTGACGTTCTTGGCGGCGTTCTCGGCGACGGGCGTGGTGTCCTGCGTGATCAGCCGTGGCCGCGGGGGAGCCTCGACGGGGGCCTTGGGCTTCTTGCGGTCGCCCCGGACGACGACCGAGGTGGTCTCCGAGTGTCCCGGCAGCTGTAGGTCGACCGTGAAGGCCAGCCCCTTGCCCAGGCCGTCGGCGGGCAGCAGGGGCAGCGTCCCGTCGCTCGCCGCGAGGGCCTTGTTGAGCTCGGTGATCCGGTCGGTCCTCAGCTCGTCGGAGGTGAGCAACACGCCCAGTCCGCGCACGGCGAGGTCCTGGCCTTGGGGTACCTGCCCGTGGAGTAAGGGCAGGTCCGAGAGCTTGGCGTCCAGCCCGATGCCGGCGCGCACGGCCCAGGTGCGGATGCCGCCCTTCGGCTGGTCCGAGACGACGACGAGCGAGCCGCCGCCCTTCTCCTTCGCGGCGAGCACAATGGACTTGCGGGCGGACGCGTACCCGACCGTGAGGCCGGAGATGGCCAGATCGGCCAGGAACGCCGGCGGTCCCGCCACGCCCAGCAGTCCGGCGAGGTCCGCGAACGACACGCCCTTGGAGTCCTCGCAGGTCGCGCTGAACTCGGCGTGCTGGACGTCCTTGATGTCGAACGTCAGGGTGCGGACGGTGTCGTCCCCGCCCCCCTGCGTGGGGACACCGAGGACCAGCCGCGCCTCGTACTCCTGGTCGTACGTCTGGCTCTCGCCGGCCTTGGACAGGGACACCATGACGGCGAGTTCGGCGTCGAGGCCGCCCAACGGGAAGTCGACGTCCACCTCGACGCGGAACCCGGTGGAGCCCTGGCCGTGATCGTAGGCCAGCATGAGGCGCTTGAGGGCGATGTCCTTCATGACGGGTGGCGGGGCCACGCCGAACAGCCCGAAGAACGCCTCGGCGACGTGCCATTCCTTTCCGCCCTCCGGCTCCACGACGAACTCGTAGCCGGTCCGCCCGGCTTCGAAGTCGAGGGCGCAGGTGACGAGGAGCGGATCCCCGCCATCGACGGCGAGCTTCGCCCGCGCGGAGAGCTCGCGGACGGCGGCACCGTCCACGATGTGAATCGTGTAGAGCAGGAGGAGGTCCTGCAGCCCGAGGGCGCTGAAGACGGACATCACGGGGTGGCTCTTCAACGACAGGCCGAGCTGGACGCCGGTGACGGTGGCGTCGTCGGGGTTCCCTTCCTCGTCACTGAAGAACCAGAGGGAGACGTTCGGGGTTTCCGTGACGATGATTCCGGTGACGCAGAGGTGGTCCGGGTCCGGAACCATCCTGGTGAGGGTGGTCCCCATGGTGAACCACTCCGAAAGAGCGCCGGGGTTCACCGCGTTCTTGAGGGTGCCCTGGTCGCCCAGGTTGTCGGGGAGCCCGTCGGGCAGCAGCAGTTCCTGAGTGGGGGAGGAAAGGGTCTTCAACCATTCCCTGAGTCCGCCGACGGTCATCGCGGTCACCGCCACAACGCATCCCCTCCTGACCGATGGGCCGCGCCGGGCACGGGCCGCCGTGAGTATGTGGACGTGAGATTTCGGCGCACGCTAACAGCGGGGGGGACCGGTGACGGCGGTGATCAGGCCAGGTGGCGGGGGAGAGCGCGCGGCGCTTTCGTTGGTTTCCGCGACAGATTCCGGCTGTTGGCCGGTTTGCCGGTATATACGGTGTTCCACCGTGATTGTTCCCCGAGAGTCGATCATGCACCGGCGGCGCGTGCTTCGGGACGGTCGAAAGTGGGCCGGGTGACGACTTCCACAGGGTGACGGCGTCGCGACGGGGTGTCACCAGATGACGTCCCAAACTGATCGCTGCGTCTTCAGGCAAGGCTGTCAGGTGCTAGTTTCCCCGCTCCACGGATCGTTGACGGAAGGCCGAGCATGCCGAAGACCAAGCCCCGCAAGCCGGATGCAGACGTCAACCTTCGGCATGGCGGCCACGCCACGGACACCTGCCCGAGGTGTCACTACGTCAGGATCAAGAAGGACCAGGGGAAACTGCTCCACGGCATTCCGGAATTGACCGACAGCGCGAAGCTGCGCAGCGTCGTGGGACAGATCAAAGACAACCTGATGCAGGACAAGGGCCTGGTCGGCGATCCGGCGGCCGTCTTCATGATGGGCGTACTCGAAGCGAGGATCAGCGGGCGCGAGTACTACCTCTTTGCCTCCAGCGGACGCACCGCAGAGCCATGGATCAAGCCCAAGCACCTCGACGGGATCACCTACCACCCGAGGAAGTGGACGCTGGCGAACCCCGCCATTCCCGCGAACCACAGGGGATGGCTGACCGTCCGCGGCGAGAAGGTGGACCTGGGCGCAGACCTACAGGGCGTCACCCGGCCGTGCTCCGCCATGAAACTCCTGCTCGGACTTGGCGCGATGCACCTCGACTGGAAGTCCGTCGACTACGTGCGCATGAGCGAGATGGTCTACGTCGGACCCAAGGCGGAGGACGCCAAACAGATGCGGGTGTGGCACGGACACGGCGCCACGAACTCCTGGACCGCCCACTCCTGCGACGCGTGCGAAGCCCGCATCCCGTACCTGATCTGCGACGTCCCTCCCTGCTGGATCGACACCCCCTGACCGGCAAGCCCTGGACGAAGGCATCCACCGCCGACAGTTCCCCCGCGACCTGCCGCGCCTGCCGCGCCACGTTCCGGGGTGGTGGCCCGATTGCCCCGGCACTGACACTCGTCGCGTGAGCGGTGGGTAAACACTCAACACCGTTGGTCCACGTTTCATCCATGGCGAGCATCGCTCGGAGCGTCTCGCTTCGCGCTACCGCGGGTCGCTGAAGGTGGCCGACGAGATCGGTGCGCGTACGGTCGCGTTTCCCGCTGCGTCCGCCGGTATCTGCCGGTGGCCGATCGGGCAGGGGGATTTGAATTTGGGCCGTACGGAGTGAATGTCATTCTGCGGCACGCGATGTGCAACGCAGAGTGCGCGGTGAGCATGGGAAGAAAGGGCGGAGGACCGGCGGGGCGGTCGGCTCACCTCCTCCGCCTGCGCCGAGAGCACGGCGACGGCGGCGGAGCCGTCGGCCGCTTGGTCGGCTCACCTCCGCCCGCGCGGCATGCGGTCGTCCATCACTACGTCGTACACGACCGGTTCACCTCCGCCTGTGTGGAGGGCACGCGGGAATCCGCTCCCGCCGAGCCGGCAATGGCGGCTCACCTCCGCACGCGCGGAGAGGACCCTTCGCGCCTGCCAGCGTTCGGGGGCGCTTTTGTAAATTCTTGATTCAAGGAACTCATGTCTTGTATTCCGAAGGTACCGGCGTAGCTCGTCTTCGTGTGCGTCTCGTCCGAGTTCGTCCGTAACAAGTGTCGGTTCAGGGGGTGTTGCTGGTCTGTGCTTCCAGCCTGCCGCGTCTCGGTCGACCCGGCATTCTAGGTGCGGGGACGGCCGGAGTGCGGGCTGGCGACGGTGGGCCGCCGTGTGGTGCCACGCACCGGGTCACACACCCGTATCCCACGGACGGCCGGACATCGCCGCCTCGCCGATCAAGTATCCGGCGACGGCGGCCCGTTCAGCCCAGGGCGACTGAGCGGCGTCTCGGGCGCGTCGCGGGTGTCAACCGGTCGCCGCGACCCCAGCTTTGATGATGAGCATGTCGAGAAGCGCGAGCAGGGCACCGCGAGCTTCGTCACGGGAGCGGGCATCGAGCATACGGATGGGTGTCTTCGGGTCACGCAGATGCAGCGCCGCCCTGATCTCCTCGGCGGTGTACGGCTGTTCGCCGTGGAAGCAGTTCGCGGCGACCACGAACGGAAGCCCTCGGTTCTCGAAGAAATCGATGGCCGGGAAACTACGGTCAAGGCGTCGTGTGTCAACAAGGACGATCGCCCCGAGTGCCCCGTACAGCAGGTCGTCCCACATGAACCAGAAGCGCTCCTGGCCAGGTGTGCCGAACAGGTAGAGCACGACCTGTGCGTCGGTGAGGGTGATGCGGCCGAAGTCCATCGCGACGGTGGTAACCGCCTTGGACTCGATGCCGTCGAGGTCATCGACGCCGACGCCTGCGCTCGTCAGCCGCTCCTCGGTGCGCAACGGTTCGATCTCGGAGACCGTTTCGACCAGGGTCGTCTTGCCGACGCCGAACCCCCCAGCGATGAGGATCTTGACGGGGGCCGCTTCCTGGGCAGGGGTGTCATATCCGGGCAAGGTTGTCCCTGATTCTCATGAGCAGGTGGACATTGGTGGTCTCGGCCCCTTCAAGGGGCGACCGGTGCTCGATCAGCCCCCGATCCGCGAGTTCGCCGAGAAGAAGCGTCATGGGAGTGAGGCGGATGTGCATGCGCGCCGCGATCTCGGCGACCGCCAGGCCGCCCGGAGGCGAGCACATCGCGAGGATGGCCTGCCACTCGCTGGGCAGACCGCCGTGGCCGTCCGCGACGGCCACGGCCGTGATCGTGGTGTCCATGGTGAGGGCGGCGTGTGCAGCCGCCGTACGTCCATCGGTCAGCGCGTACAGCCGCGTCCGGCGGCGGCCTCCCTCTCGCGGCCCAGGCTCGTCCGCCATTACGAGCGCTGCGCCTGGCCGCGCTCAGGCGTGCTCAGCCACTCACCGAGCGCCTGGGCGGTACGCACGGCTTCACCGCCCAGCTCCCCTAGCCGCGCCTTGCGGGAGGTCACCACGATAAGCGTGCTGCCCTCCCCGCACCCGACGATGCAGAGATAGCTGTCGTCCATCTCGACCAGCTGGCGGATCACCCGGCCGCCGTCGACCTCCCTGGATATCGCCTTCATCGTGGAAGCGATACCGGAGGACGCGGCGGCTATGCGCTCCGCCTGGTCCCGTTCCAGCTCGTACGAGCTGAGTTTGATCCCGTCGTTGGACAGGAGTACGGCTCCCTTGATGCCGGCGATCCTGCTCAGGTTGTTGTCCAGGACGCTGTAGATCATGTCGTTCGTTGGCGTCGTCATGGCTGATCCTGTCGGAGTTCTTCTTCCACTGTCTGAGTTCCGTGTTCGTAGTCTGCCCAGGCGTCGGCCACTTCTTCGGGTGTCGCCGCGTCCTGATCGACGGCAGTCTCCGGTGCGTGTGGAGCGCGGAGCCGCTCGGCGATGTGAGCCTGCGGGACCCGTTCGGGGAGGGCCGGCTTCGCGTCACCGTCCCGTGTCACGGAGGGAAGCGGCGGCTTACTCTCCACCGGCCGCTCGGGCGAGCGCTCCGGCGTCCTACAGCCGGCCGGCGCGCTCTCCGCGTGCAAGACCAGCTCGGGCTTGCGTTCGTTGAGCGTGCCCGGTGCCGGCGCGGGCGTCACCGCCGCACGCGGTGCTTCTTTTCCTGCCCGGACCGGTTCGGTCGGCACAAGGAGTCCCTCGGGAACGATCACCACGGCCGACGTCCCCCCGTATACCGAGCGGCGCAGCGTCACTGTGGCCCCGAGCTGTTCGGCGATGTGGCCGACCACGAAGAGTCCGAGCCGGTGCGCGTTCTCCGCCAGGACGGAATACGGCGGGGCCGAGTGCAGACGCCCGTTCATCTCCTCGTAGGTTGCGGCGGTCACCCGCGGCCCGCGGTCCTCGATGTCGACCAACAGCCCGTCCGTCACCAGTTCGGCACGGACGACCACCTTCGACTGTGGCGGGGAGAACCGGGTGGCATTGTCGAGGAGTTCTGCCAGGAGGTGGCTGATCTCGCTGATCACCCGCGGTGCCACGCTGATCTCGTCCAGGGCCTGGCGCTCGATCCGCCGGAAGTCCTCGACTTCCGCGGCGGCTTCGCGCAGCAGGTCGGCGACGCGCATGGGCTCGGTGTGCGGATCGGGGATCTCCCCACCTGCCAGGATGAGCAGGTTCTCGACCTGCCGCCGCATACCCACCGTCAACTGGTCGGATCGCATCAACCCGGCGAGAAGCTCCTCGTCGTGACCGAAGGCGTCCTGCAGTTCGTCGGTGAGGGTCAATTGCCGGCTGACCAGGTTTCCGGTGCGCGAGGCGATGCCCGCGGCGAACATACCGAAGCCCTGACGCTCGGCCGCGAGCTGCGCATGCCCGTCGACGGATACGGAGACGACCCGGGCGAACGCGTCGCTGATACGTCCGACCTCGTCCTGGTCTCCGCTCACCGCCGGCAGCGCATCGTCGTCGACGCGCTGCCCCCGCTGGAGCCGGGCCACGACATCCGGCAGCGTGTCCTCGGCAATGGCCACCGTGCGTTGGTGCAGACCGCGCAGGCGGCGGAGCACGGAGCGCGTGGTGAGCACGATGACGGCAGCGACGGCAAGGAGGGCTGCGCCGTTTCCGACGATCAGCCAGATGACCTCGGTCTCCAGCTGCGTGGCCTTGGCGTCGGCGTGCACGAGTACTGCTCGCGCCTGTTTTGCGTCGAGCGCGGCAACGCGCGCCCCGAACTTGTCATACGCGGCCCGCCAGGCGGCGGCCTCCATGGGTAGCTTGATGCCGGACGCGGTGTTCTGGTGGTCGGAGATGACCGCGTCCTCGATGCGGACCTTCGTCTTCCAGCCGTCCGAGGCGAAGACCTGGTCGTAGTCCGCTCTGTCCTCGGACGTCAGATACGGCGCGACCCACTCGTCGTACTGGTACCGCTGGGATCCGACGGAGTTGACGAATTCGGCGAACCCGGAGGAGCTCAGGCGCCTGGACGGCCCGGCCACGGCGAGGATGGTGGTCTCGCGCGCCACCATCTCGGACACCGTGAACATCGTGACGACCACGCCGCTCTCCTGGATGAGCTCGGCGTCTTCCGCATGGCTGAACTCGTTCTGGTACACCCGGATGATGCGGTCGACGAGGTCGGAATAGTAGCCGATCGTCCGCTCCGCGCCTCCTCTGCGGGAGTCCGCCCGCTCGCGGAACGCGGCCAGATCCGCGAGGCTGCGCTTCAGCTCCGCGACGTAAGGTTCGTCCTCGCGCCCGGTCGCCGCCAGAGCTCCGTCCGCCGACCGGCGGAACTCGTCCGCGGCCCGGTCCGTGGCCGCGCGCCGCTCGCGTAGCTCGTTCTCGGCCACGGAGCCGCCCGCCCACCGTGTGGCGGTCATCGTCCGCTCAACCTGCACTTTGACCATCAGCCTGGTCAGGGGCACGTCGATCCGCTCACCAACTGCCACATCAGCACGCAGGTTCTCCGACTGGTGCACCAGCCGCTGTGCGGTCATGATCACTTGGGCACTCATCGCCAGAATAGGGACGATTGCCAGCCAAATGAGCAGCGTACGCAGGCGCAAGGTACGCCGCCGACGAGTCGTCGACTGCCCTCGTGTGCCTTCGGGTTCTATGGGAGACATCAGTCCTCGGGGAGCGGGGAAACAGTGGGGACGGCCCAATAGTCGAGACCAGACGCAGTCCTAGGTTCAGGACTGGGGGAAGCCCGGTTCGGCTTTGGTGCGATGTGGGGGTGCCGATCATAACCAGCCGCACCGGAGAAACGGAGAGATGACTTCCGTTGATCATATGTGGTAGTGGCGACGGAGACGTTGCGCACCGGACGTTGGCGTTCACCTGACGCCTGGGCCCAGGCGTGCTCGTGCAGACAGGGCAACCCGCTCCTAGAGGAGCTAACAGAAAGCTTCTGTGTGGTCATGCCTCGGTCTGTGGAGGCTCGTTGGGTAGGTCATGGGGAAGGGGAAGCGTCCGCCGTGGGTGGTAACGGATGACTTGTGGAGGCAGTTCGAGCCTCTGTTGCCGGTGCGTGAGCGCAGGTCCCGCAACGCTGGGCGTTTGCCGTTGGACGATCGGCGGTGTCTGCAGGGGATTCTGTTCGTGCTGCATACCGGAATCCAGTGGGAGTGGCTGCCGCAGGAGCTCGGCTTCGGCTCAGGGATGACGTGCTGGCGCCGGCTGCGGGACTGGAACGAGGCCGGGGTGTGGGACCGGCTCCACCAGGTGTTGCTGACCGAGCTGCATCAGGCGGGGAAGCTGGACTGGTCGCGGGCGGTGATCGACGGCTCGCACCGGCAGGCACGTCGGGGCGGCCCAAAACCGGCCCGAGCCCGGTCGACCGTGCCAGACCGAGCTCGAAGCACCATGTGATCACTGCTGCCCATGGGCCCCGCTGGCCATCAGGCTCACCGGGGGCGACCGGCACGATGTCACCCAGCTGCTGCCCCTGCTCGACGCGATACCCCACATCAAGGGACGCATCGGCAGGCCGCGTCACCGGCCGCGGCAGCTGTTCGCCGACCGAGGCTACGACTTCGACAAGTACCGCCGCCTGCTGTGGAAACGCGGGAGCAAGCCGGTCATCGCACGACGCGGCATGCCGCATGGTTCCGGATTCGGCACCGTCCGCTGGGTCGTGGAGCGCACGAATGCCTGGATCCATGGCTTCCGTCGACTGCGGATCCGTTGGGAGATCCGCGACGACGTCCACGAAGCCTTCCTCAAACTGGCCTGCTGCGTGATCACATACCGACGCGTCCAAGCATTCTGTTAGCTCCTCTTAATGGCCGTGCTGGAGGAATCCGTGCGCGGCGCCCGGCGCGCCCGCGACGGGCGCCACGTCTAACGGGTCTGACCGCACTTCCGAGGTAGACGCGGCGCGCCGCAGGCTCAAGCGGGGACGCGGGCCGAACGTGTCACGGCCCGCGTGATGTCAGATGGCGTCGCGTGTCAGTAGAGGTGGATGTATGCGTTGCAGTGCCCGAGGCCGCCGAGCGATTTGCGCTGGATCTTGATGTAGGGCTTGCGGGCGATGTCTACCCCGCCCATGTTGGGGCGCCAGGTGAAGTCGTCGTCCTGGTCTCGGAACCATGACTCGGACGTGAAGGTGGTTCTCCCACCGTCTGCCCGGTAGTGGACGGTTGTCGACGAGAGCTTGTCGTAGCCGCCCGTCTCGTAGGCATGCACGCTGTTGAGATAGCTCCACTTGCCGCGGATCGTGTATGTCGCGTCGATTTTCAGGTCGTTGCACGTGGTGGAGCCTGTAGAGGCGGCGACGTCGCTGACGTGAAGCGTCTTCGTCGGCTGGTGGGCCGCGACTGAGGGGGCGGCCGCAAAGGCAGGGAGGCTTGCGGTGAGGGCCGCGATTGTGGCAGTGAGAGCGAGACGGGTGGGGCGCATCAATCCTCCTTGAAGGGATGTTTCTGTTCCCGGTTCTTGAGCAGCTCCGACCGGCATTCGTCGCGTGCTTGGGGCCCGCCGGCTGCCTATTCGGCTGGGCAGACAGAGCTTGACGGCACGGCACAGGTGTGGGCAACAGCGATGTCTGTCCCGGACAGTCGGTTGTATGTCCGGCCTGGTCAGTGCGTTGTCCGGATCCTGTCCGGGCAGCTGGCGCGGGACCGCGGGTTGTCGGGATCAAAGCCAGTTGCCTGGCGCATATACGGCGGCCTGGGCCGCCCCCGCCCAGTCCGTGTAGCAGCGCCGACTTGCAGGGTCCAGAAAGGACAACCAGGTCAGGTGTCCGCCGGGGCGAACTGGGCGTAGAGCGCGTCGGCCAGGGCGTTGGCAGCGAGGAGGTCCAGGTTCCGGCTCATGACGAACGCCGGAGTGTTCGCGTAGCCGTCCATCAGCTGACGCCGCGCGGAACTGGTCCGCTCGGCGATGTGGGCGGAAGGCCGGTAACCGGTGGGCACGGTGCCCTGCCTGGGCCTGCCGCACCCAGGCAGCAGAGGTCCTGGTTGCTCCCCCCTGACCTGCGCAACCTTGGTGGAGCACAACATCACCGGACCGAGAGGAAGGGAGTCCGCCATGGCCGGGACCGCTGGCGCGCACCAAGCCGACCAGACCGGGAGCACCGAGACCGCTCGAAGCGGCCGAACCCCTGAGAACGCCGACGTGGTCGGCATGTGGGTGACCGCGGACGGTCACATCCGTCAGGAACTGCTGCCGGACGGCCGCTACGACGAGGCCCGGGGCACCCGGCCCAGCGCGTTCACGGGCCGGTACACGGTGACCGGCAGTCATCTGGACTACGTCGACGGCACCGGCTTCACAGCCACGGGCGACATCCGGGACGGAGTGCTCTACCACGAGCACCTCGTGCTGTACCGCGAGGAGAAGCCCTCGTGACGGAGCACGGGACCGTGGTCCGCACCGCCGCCGGATATGTAGCTCGCCGGACTGTGTGCTCCGGCTCCGCCAGCCCCCGCCGGATGAAGTCAGAGCGCGGTGGCCGGTGTGCCCGACCTGGACCAAGGGCTGGCGGGGCCCTGCTCAACACCTCCATGCAGATCGGTGGCGCTGTCGTCCTCCCCTCGTCACCGCGGTCGTCGAAGCCGGGCCGAGGGCGAACGTAGACGACCGTTTGGCGGGCTACGGCCCCAGCACCGTCGTCATCGTCGCCACCGTGATCGTCGGCCTGGGAACCGCACTCCGCACCGGCACTGGCCCGACAGCCACGGCCACTGACGGCGCCCCGTCGCCCGACCGCACAGCATCCGGACGCCCCGCGTCGACGTCCGGCCCCAGCTCACCAAGGAACACACCATGACATCCGCAATTCTGTCCACCGAAGCCGCCGAGTTCGCCGGAAAGGCCGCCCTCGTCACAGGGGCCGCGCGCGGCGTGGGCAAGGAAACGGTGGCTCTCCTCCATGCCCGCGGCGCACGCGTCGTCGCCGTCGATGTCCGGCCCGAACTCTCCGCCCTGGCCGACGAGTTCCCCGGCGTCGTGACGATGACCGGCGACGTCACGCTGGAAGAGACCGCCATCGGGGCGGTGCGATCGGTCGTCGACGCCTTCGGCGGACTGGACATCCTGGTCAACAACGCCGGACGCACCCTGAACAAGGCCATCACCGAGACCACCGCCGAAGACTGGGACACCGTGATGGCGGTCAACGCCCGCGGCTCCTTCTTCTTCGCCCGCGAAGCCTTCCAGGCCATGAAGGAGCGCGGCGGCGGAGCCATCGTCAGCACCGGCTCCTACGTATGCACCGTCGGCCTGCCTCAAGGCGCCGTCTACAGCGCCTCGAAGGGCGCTCTGGCCCAGCTGACCAAGGTGCTCGCCGTCGAGGGTGGCTCCCTGGGCATCCGCGCCAACCTCGTCGCCGCGGGCGTCGTCGAGACCGACTTCCTCGACACCTTCCGCTCCGACAGCCGCGCCTACCTCGCATCCTTCGCCGATGCACACCCGATCGGCCGTGTGGCACAGCCTCCGGAGATCGCCGAGGTCCTGTGCTTCCTCGCCTCACCACGGTCCAGTTTCGTCACGGGCGCCGTGGTCGCCGCCGACGGCGGCTTCACCGCAGCCTAACTAATGCCGCATCAGGCAACGTCTGCCTGCCATCGCTGCGCTGAGTCACCTGCGTAACCGCTTCTGAGTGAACGTCCGCGGTGGCTTGGCGCGCCGTGGGGGTGGCCGGGGGCCCGACGGGTGACGATTCAGGTCGTATGTGCCGTTCCGGCGACATGAGTCGAGCGTGCAGAGAGGTTCCTGTGTCCATCGAGGAGAACAAGAGGCTGGTTCGCCGTTTTTACCAGGAGATCGACGAGGGCAACCTGGATGCCATGGACGAGCTCGTGGCCGAGGACTACCAGGACCACTCGCCACCACCGTTTCCGGGGTTCGCACCCGGTCGCGAGGGACTCAAGCAGGTATTCCGCCTGTTCTGGGACGCCACACCCGGGACCCACGAGATCGAGGACCAGATCGCGGAGGGCGACAAGGTCGTGACTCGGCTGACGGCTCGTGGCGTGCACGAGGGGGACCTCCCAGGCATCCCTGCCACCGGTAAGCCGATCACGATGACCGCGACAGTGATCCATCGGATCGAGAACCGCAAGCTCGCCGAAAAGTGGTCGGACAAGGATCTCCTCGGCTTCCTTCAGCAGCTGGGTGTCATTCCGGCGTCCGGCGGGGTATCGGGGGGATAGCCCGGGGCGGCACTGCGATCCGAGCGGGCCTGTCAGGCAGGAAGTTTGAGGGCGCCCTGTGATGATGGGACGCGCCGCGCAGGTCCTGCGTCATGCGGTCCTTCGCCAAGCTGTGCTGGTGGCAGCACGAGTACACGTGCGCGAGATTGATGACGACGGGGGCGGCGGCTGTTGCGGATCATCCGCCGGGGCACCGGGGCGGTGGTGACCTGGCGGCGGGCTCAGAGGGTGCTGCTGTCCGCGCAGGGCATGCCGGTGGGGAAGATCGCCGAGGTGTCGTCACCAGTGATAGCCGGGTGCTGAGGCGACGGCGGCCGAGCTCCGCGCCGACTGCAATCGAGACGCCGCCGGGTGCCCAGAGGGCAGCGATTGACCAGCAACAGGCCCGGGCCCAAGAGGCTCGGGGCGTTCTGGAGCAAACGCTCGGTGCGCTGCGCCGACTGGAAGAGGGGGCATTCGGCATCTGCGTCGTGTGCGGTGCTCCGATCGGCAAAGAGCGGGTCGTGGCTCTGCCGCGCACCGAGCTGTGCGTCGACTGCCGACGCCGTCACGAACACCATCGGTGACGAAGCGGACTAACCGAGCGTCGCCTCCGGCGTCGCAGTGGGCGAGCTCCGGCTCTTGGGTACCCGTGCGGGCCTGATCAAGCGTGGCCTGTGGCCCGGAGGTGTCGGCTGGCGCCGAAGGGGGTTTGAGGCATCGCGGCATCGGCCCCTCCTACAGGCTGTCGCTCGTCAGCGGTGGCCGGGCCGCCCTGGGCACGGTCGTCCCGGTGCGCACGACGGGCACGAGGAAGCCGAGGCCGGCGGGACTCCAGCCGGCCGAGCCGGAGGAGTCGAGATCGGGCTGGGGGCGAAGCCCGCGTCGGCGAGGCAGCGGCGGGCGGGCCGTCACCTTCTGGAAGCTCTCCCAGTTCGGAAGGTTGATGGCAACCAGGACCTCGCCATCGTGCGGGTGGCTGTTCGGTGTGCAAGCGGCGATCAGCTCGGGCATGGTGACCTCCCGGTTCGAGGGGCCGGGATAGTTGAGGCCCGGCCGCGCCTGGCAGCCGGGTCTGCTGACGCGGCAGCGGTGTGGGCTACCTTACGGTCGGGTGAGAATTTCGGCTCCGCTGTCGGTGATGGCGATGGTGTGCTCGCTGTGCGCGGTCCGGCAGCCTGTCGCGCTGCGCAGCGTCCAACCGTCGGCGTCGGTGACGAGTGTGGCAGTGTCGGCCATGACCCAGGGCTCCAGGGCGAGCAGCAGTCCGGGGCGCAGCTTGTATCCGCGGCCGGGCCGTCCGGTGTTCGCGATGTGTGGGTCCTGGTGCATGGTCGAGCCGATGCCGTGGCCTCCGAACTCGGTGTTGATCGGGTAGCCCGCCTTGCTGAGGACCGTGCCGATGGCGTGGGAGAGGTCGCCGATGCGCGCCCCGGGCTTGGCGGCGGCGATGCCGGCGGCGAGTGCACGTTCGGTCGTCTCGATCATCGCGACGCTCTCCGCTGGCCTGGCCTTGCCCACCAGAAAGCTGATCGCGGCGTCCGCGGCCACCCCGCCCCTGGCTACGGCGAGGTCGAGAGTCAGCAGATCCCCGTCTGCCAGCGTGTAGTTGTGAGGCCGCCCATGGAGCACTCGGTCGTTGACGGCCGTGCAGATGTAGTGCCCGAACGGGCCGCGCCCGAAGGAAGGCGCGTAGTCGACGTAGCAGGACTGCGCTCCCGCCTCGGTGATCATCTCCTTGGCCCACTGGTCGATGTCCAGCAGGTTCGTCCCGACCGTGCTGCGCTGCTTCAGCGTGTGCAGGATGTTTCCGACCAGGGCGCCGGTGTCCCTCGCCCGCTCAAGCCGCGCGGAGTTCAGGATCTCAATCATGGGGGACCTCTCATGTATGTCCAATAACTATACCGGTCCAACTGTACCGGTATTAGAATGGGGTCATGGTCAGGTTGCCGCTCACCCCCGCCGAGGTAGAACGCGGACAGCGCCTTGGCGCCCTGCTCCGCCGAGCCCGGGGCTGCCGCTCGATGCTGGACGTGGCGCTCGCTTCGCACATCTCGCCGGAAACTCTGCGGAAGATCGAATCCGGCCGTGTGGCTACCCCCGCCTTCCCGACCATCGCAGCGATCGCCGACACCCTCGGCCTGTCTCTCGACGCCGTCTGGGCCGAGATTAGCCAGGCGGAGCGAACCGTCGAGGATCAGTCGGTCCTGCCTGTCACACGGCATCCATCGCTGGTTTCGTAACGCCGCACTCAGAGAGTCGGCGGTTCACTGACCGCGCTGTGCCGGTACGCCTGCGCGCGCTGATCACCTCGTCGACCAGCCCGAGCACCGCCTAGCGGACCTCGGCGGCTACACCGACCTGGCCGCCTGTCGGCTCCATCGCTTCCTGCCCGAAGGGCGCGAGCGCCCTCACCCTCGCGGTGTGCCCGCACACGGGGAAGGTGTGGGAGACCCGGTAGCCGACGCACTCGCGGCAGGCGGCGAGATCGCCGCGCCTTCTACCGGCTCGCCCGCTGCTACGAGCGGCGCGCCATGGTCGACGCATGCTTCGACCTCGCCGACAGGGTCATAACCGTGCGCAGCCTGATCCGACAAGCATGGACGACTTACCGCTGGGACGTACGCACGAACCGCCGGCCATGACCGCACGCCTCCCCTGCGTACTTTCACGGACCCAAATCCGGCGGATCGCGGAAGATATCAGCCAGGGAAATCTTCTGAGCGCGAGCTGTATTGGAGCATCTCGCCGGAGGAAACCCAGAACGTTGATTCGGTTTGTCTGAGGCCGAGTCATCCGCCACGCTCGCCAGGAATTTCCGGTTGACGTCAATTAGGTGATCAAGTGCTTCCCTGGCGGCGGCTAGGCTGTCAATTGTGGATGAAAGGCGGGTTCGCTCCTGATCCATTGCCGTCAAGGCTTGCCGAGCTCTGTCTACGTTGGGCTGCGTCATACAGGGGACCAACTGAGCGATGGTTCTGCTGGACATTCCGGCGGCCAGGAATACCTGAATCAGCGCCACCCGCTGGACGTGCTCGTCGTCGTAGCTCCGCTGGCCGCTGGGGGACCTTGTACTGACCAGCAAACCCTGCTGCTCGTAGTAGCGCAGCGATCGACGGCTTGCTCCTGTCCGGGCGGACAGTTCACCAATCCGCACCTCAACTCCTCGTGTGTATTGGGTCACGGCGACTTGCCCTTGACATCGATGTGAGCGTTTAGGTTAACCCCATGACTCGCGACCCGCTGCCGGGGTATCAGGTCGCCTACCTCTCGCGTCCGCGAGAGCACGAATGGGAGAAGTCCGTGATCAAGTTCGCTTTCATGATCAACCGTATCGATGGAATGACCTTCGAGGGATTCGTTGAGCATCACCGAAGCCACCACGCCCCGTTGTTTACCTCCATTCCGGAAGCGCGGCAGTACGTGAAGAGGTACATCGTCTCTCACCCGATACCGGCTGAAGGGTACCCCAGTCCGGCCTACGACGGTCTCACTGAAATCTGGTTTGAAAGCTGGGCAGATCACGACGCCTTCTTCGCGTCTAAGAATTACAAGGAGTTGGTGAACCCGGACGAGAGTAAGTTCATCGATATGAATTCAGTGGCAGTAATGGTCACTGAAGAAAGGGTTGTGATCTAGGCCTTTAGGCTGCCCGCTCTGTGCTCGGGCGGAACGCGGCCGGGGGCATGACTGGTGCCGATGGGGCGGGGCGAGTGCTGGGGCCGCGACCCGACGCCTCCGGCAGGGTGGGCTCATCGAGGTGTCGGGTAGGGGGTTGGCGACCGGGGCTCAGCAACCGGAGGGAGCCGGCCATGAGCGACAGCATCATGACCGCAGGAACGGTACGGGAGACGGGGGCGAAGGTGTGTGCCGTCCCGGCCCCGACGGTGCTGCCGCAGATCGAGGACCCGCGGCACATGGCTCCCGCCAATGCGCGTGAGCTCACGAAGCTGTTCGTGTCTGCGCCTTGACGCGTTGGAGGAGGGGACGCACGAGGATCAGTACGTGCGCAACACCCTCATCGAGATGAACCTGACCCTGGTGCGCTACGTCGCCCGGGGCTTTTCCGGCCGTGAGGAGAGCACCGAGGACATGCTGCATGTCGGCGCGATCGGTCTGATCAAGGCCATCGACCGCTACGACGTCTCGCGCGGGGTGGAGTTCACCACGCTGGCCATTCCCTACATCCAGCGTGAGATCAAGGATTCTTCCGCGACACCACCTGGTCGGTCCGCGTGCCCCGGCATCTGCATCGACCTTGCCCGATCCCGCGAACAACTCGAAGGCCCAAGGCGTCCACGAACCGTCCGTCGCCGAGCTCGCCACTCACCTCAACCCGGACGAGACAGAGGTCCCTCCGGCTCCAGGCAGCAGACCGGGCTCGTCGCCGACGTCATCGGCTCCGAAGACCCCGCCCTCGCGCTTGCCGAAGACATCCAGGCCCTCAATGCGCACCTGGTCGAACTCAACAACCGAGACCGCACGCTCCTCGAACTGCGCTTCGGCGCCGAGATGGCCCAGATGGAGATCGGCAAGGAACTCGGCCTCTCCCAGATGCACGTCTCCCGCCTTATCACCCGCATCTGCGCACACCTGCGGCTAGAGATGCTGGCCACCTGCTGACTGCACAACACCTCAACCGTCGGGCGTAGCCTGCCGCTTCGCTCGAGGGAAGCCGCCGGCTACGAATGTAGACCTGGCCGGGGCAAGTGGGTCAGCGGCCGACGGCCCGGCGCAGCTGGTCCTTGCTCATGGTCGAGCGGCCTTCGACATTCTTCTTCTTGGCCTCTTCGTAGAGCTGGTCTTTGGTCGGGCTACCGGGTCCGCGGTGCGAGCGTTCGCCGCCGCGCTGGGAGGCGGATTTCGGATCGCGGGTGGAAGTCTTGCTTGCGGTTTTGGCTTCGCCGGAGCGGGCGCGTTCCTTGTTCACCGTGCGGGCGGCGATCTCCTTGGCCCGCTTGTCGGAGGTGCCGCGCTCCTCGGCCTGTTCCTTGATGTGCTCGTACTGCCGTTCACGCTTCTTACTGGATCCTGCAGGCACAGCTGCTCACCCTTTCTTCGGTCAGCCTTCCCGGCGCCTCTCTTGTGGCCAATACCAGTCCACGTCCGGTGGGCGCGCGCCGCCACCCGGGTGGCGGCGGTGTCGTCAGTCGGTGGAGAGGGCTTCGAGGAGGTCTCCGACCTGCGGGTCGGGCAGGGCGCGGGCGACGTCGGCCAGCGCCACCATGCCGACCAGGCGGTGCCCGTCGATGACCGGCAGGCGGCGGACCTTGTGGCGGGCCATGGTGGCGAAGATTTCGTCGGCGCTGTCGTCGGCGCCGATGGTGACGGCCTCGCCCTGGGCGAGTTCACCGGCCTTGGTCTGCTGCGGGTCGCGCCCCTTGCCCAGCACCTTGACGGTGATGTCCCGGTCGGTGAGAACGCCTTTGAGTTTGTCGTCGGTACCGCAGATCGGCAGGGCGCCGACACCTAGGTCGGTGAGCTTGCGAGCTGCCTCCAGAACGCTGTCCTCGGCGCCGATGCACTCAGCGGAAGCGGTCATGATGTCGCGTGCCACAGACATGCTTGGCCTTTCGTTGTTCGTGCGAAGGGAAGAAGGCGGCGTTACTTGCCGCGGCCGGAGACCTAATCGCGTACCCGGTCCACCGTCCCCAGGCCCGGGGCGAGCAGCTTGTTGGCCGGCGGTGTGCTCGGGGCGCCGGGGTGCGGGCGAGTGGGAGCGCTCTTCTTCGCCTGCCGGATCTTGTTGCCCAGCTCTTCGAGGGCGTAGGGATGCACGTGGGTGCGCATCTGGGGAACTCGCGCTGCTGGAGGTCATTGAGGAGCTGCTCGACGCGAGCGTGGTCGGCGAGCTCCTTGTCCGCCAGCGCATCGCCCTCCTCCAGGTGCTCACGCACCGCCGGGTAGAGGTACTCCTCCTCGACGGAGTGCCGCACCAGCTCGATCGTCAGCGCATCCACCAGCCGCCTGCGATCTGCACTGCCGGGGGGAGCGTCCTCGAACTGTTTGAAAGCCCTTCGACCTCCCGGTGGTCGGTGGTCAGCTCGGCGATCACATCACCACCATGTCCCACAGCATGCCGCCTTTCACTGGGCCGTAGGCTCATCCGGCTCTCGCACCACGGGTTCCCGAACTCATGGGGACATAACGCAGCCGTGTACCTAATTGCCCCCTGCCGGGCGAATGGGCGTGGCGAACAGACGACACAGGCCGCCTGAACGATGAAGATCAACCCGGGTGCGCTGCGTACTGCGCCCATCGTCCCGGTCTTTACTGGCCGGCGGCTCTGCGCCCGACTCCAGGGGCCCCGGGCGGGCGCAGGGCCGACGACCTCACTGTGCCGCGAAGGCGCCGGCCACCACATCTAACCGCCCCACGCTGTTCGCCTCGGCTCTCGGCCCTCGGGCGAGAACCGCACAACCGGCCTATCCTGAAGAGGGAAAGACCTCCAGGAGACAGGCCGGAGAAGACGGGCTGGCCAGAGCCCGTGGTGGAGAACAAGAGCCACCCTGGCCCCAGGCCACCAGGGCGGCTTTTCCATTGCGTCCACGCATTACCCGGCCCAGCGGCCGCTGCGAGGGTGGCACGGGTCAGTTGGGTTCTTCGGGCTTCTATGTCCCGGCTTCTCCTGCTGGCCCGTCGTGATCGTTCGGAGAGCTCTGGTCCGCAGGAAGCGTTCGCTCTCCCACGTCAGGCTGCGCTCGATCTGGATGTAGTGCAGGCCCGTCACATCGGCCAGCTCCTCCTCGTTAAGGTCCGGCTGTGTGCGCAGGGCACGGGCGACCTTGCCCGCCCACAGCTCTTCCTTGGCGAAGGGCCGGGTGCGGTACTGCTGCTGGAGTTCACCGAGGTGTTCGGGGCCGCAGGCTGACAGACGGCGCAGGCCGTCATGGTCCGGGTCGTAGGGATGGAGGAATCAGGGACCAGGCTGTAGACCGGCGTTGCCACAGGGGTGGGCATACCGCACAGGTCACACGGCGTCAGGCCGGTCACCGGCTCGTCGTCCTTGTCCATCCGCGCTCCTCGTTCCATCCCTGCCACGGCACTCAGGAGCGGGTATCGGAGGCGGGCAGACTCGTAGGCCGCCCCTGTCCTTGGATGAAGCAGGGGCGGCTCGCGCAAACCCCGCTGCCAGATACAGGGGCCTGCAGCCAGGCCGCCGACCACTCGCCGAGAGGACTGACTGACCGCGTGAAACCGACCGGCCTGGATGCAAAAAGCTACCGGAGGAATGCACAAAGTAACGGCACCGGCGCGGCCCGCCTTTGACGTGCTCATCCACATCCGTCGGGTACCGGCCGGATCTACTCACACGCCTCATCCGAAAGATCGCTGAGGTACGGGCCCACGCTCGTCCACGCATACCCGCCTGCACGGAAGGAGCAGAAGGCAGTACCCCGTGATCCGGACGGCGGCGCTCTGGTCGCTGTCCCCGGCTCTGTTTCCTCGGCTGACTAGCGGGCACCTGACCGGTGATCGGCCGTGCAGCGGCAAGCCAGATCCGGCGTTCTGCGCTGAAGGAGGACGGAGGTTCACCGTGTTGAGGGCAATCGCAGATGTTCCTCGGTCCATCGGCGGGGCCATCGCTAACGTTGTCACCCTGCCGTTCCGGGCCGTGGCCCGGCTGTTCGGCGGCGCATCGAGTTCTGCACGGGCCCCACTGACAGTTCAGTCGCCCGCGAGGCGCAGGCGCCCCAAAAGCCGCCAGGCTGGCCCCCGACCCGACCAGCCTGGCTTCGCTTGCCCGGCCAGTTGTCAGTGTGGATTCGTAGAGGACCAGGCTTAGGTCGGCGAAATTATGCAGCCATCTTTTCATAGCCCATAGGCCCAGCGCTGTTGAGGATGGTGCTGCTGCGGAGTATGTCGTCGAGGTGCTCGACACTGATCTGTCTTCTTTGACGCGCCAGGAGCCGAAGCGGGCTCATGCGGCGACCAGCGCGAGAGCAGCGTGGCGCTGCGTAAGGACGCGGGCGAGCCATCGGGTTCCGGGCTGCCCGTCCGCCTCTCCCCCTCAGCCCCCTTCCACGCCGGTGGCGCCGTGGGGTGCGCCGACCGGCTTGGATTCCGGTGATCCGCGTTGTCTCAGGTAAATGGCGAGCACGGCCATGGAGGCGATTGCCAGCAGTTCAGACTGCCAGTTCTGCAGGGTGCGGTTCCAGAAGTCCGCGGAGGACAAGTAGTCGGCCCACGTTGTGGGCGCCTGGAGCCGGCGCAATTGCTGCTCATTGAAGGCCGCGACGCCGGCGACCGACTGGGTGAGCCAGGACAGCAGGAAAATGCCCCCCATGACCAGGCCCAGTGAGCGGGAGAAGATGGCCCCCCGCCAGCCCTGATCCGCGGCCCAGCGGGGGGAATCGCTCCTGGCGTGCTCCCCGGTCCTCTGCTCCTTGTCCGACTCCGTACCGGCCTTGCCGAGTTCCTTGGATTCGGGGGATCCGCGTTGCAGCAGCCAGACGGTGCAGAAGATGTACAGGAAGAACTGCAGGTATTCGGACTGCCAGTTCTCTGTGACATCGACGGCGAAGTCCGAGGACGTCACATACGCGGCGAAGCTGACGGGGGCCAGCCCGTCGGCGACGAGCTCGTCATTGAACGAGGCGTGCCCAGCCACGGCCTGGCCTGCCACGGCGAGCAGGAATGTGGCCATGAAGAACAGACCGAGGCTGTTGTGCTGCGCAAAGCGTCGTATGCGGTGCCGGTTCGGTGCAGTGACCGTACCCGGTTCCGGATCGGAGCTCATCGGTGCATCACCCCCAACGTCATGAAGTACGCCAAACCGCCGACGACCACCAGCAGGGTCCCGATGAACAGTGTCCGCATATGCCCTCACCCACCCTTGATCTCACACTGGTACGGCCGCTGGGGGCGTGGCCGGCAGCCGGCGGCCGTCACCTTCCAGCCGGCGGAGAAGTGCGCCAGGAACAGGGTGTCCTGCTCCAGCAGGACCCGGGCCTGATCGCCGTACACGTCCACGCCCCGTACCGCACCGGCCGCCGGCAACTCCTGCTCCTCGATCGCCTGGCCGATCGCCCGATCACATCGGCTCCTGGCGGACTGTTCCAGTTCCTCCCTGGTGGCGGGCGCGAGGGTGGCGCACAACCGCCCCAACTGTCCGGCGGCCAGCGCCCGCTCGAACCCGGCGACTTTCGCGGTCACCTGCTCACGCCTTGCGGAAAGGGTGTCGCAGCCACTGACCGTGGCGAGTACCACCAGCGCCCCGGCTCCCGGGACGTACCACCTTCCACGCATTTTGCCTCCCCGGTGGCTGAGCAGCAGCGGCCCCGCTCAGTCGATCTGTGACCGGGGCTACCCGCTCATAGGACTTCCGCGCTCGGGTATCCGCAACCGGGAGGGGCCGGACGGGTGCGCTCATCCTGCCGTCGGCGCAGAAGGCCTGGCCAACGTCGCTGGGCTCGGCTCGCCGGACTCCTGGCGAGGGGGACTTGTCCGTGTTCTGGCCCTGCTGCTATCCCCGTGGCCCACGCCGCACCTCGAAACCACCCCGGCTCTTGAACCGCACCTTTCGCCGCCACCGAACCCGGCCGCCGAGCGTGACTTATCGGTGCGAGCCCCGGGTCTTCCGTCACCCACCTGGTTGGCGCAGCGACCTTCGCCGTCGGCGGGGAAGCCACGGCCGCCAAGCGGAACAGGCGCCTGCACGGCGCCTCCGCAGGTGTCTCGGCGTCCTTCACAAGCAGCGGCTACCCGATTCGAAAAGCGCGATGGGGCTTCGCTTCGTCACTGAGAGTGGCCCCGTTGCGCATGGCGGAGTCAGCCGAGCACTACGAAAGAAAGCAAGCGGTGCAGGGACTGGAGAATAGCTACGGGTGCTCGGGTGCTCTTCGGGCACACCACCGCCGCAGCCGCGGCCCCTTGCGCCTCTTATCTGTTCGATGGGCTTTGCGGGGCTGCAGGGCCCACGTTGCGATCCGGGCCGACCTTCGCCTTAGGGCTGCAGTTCGATGCCGAACTGATCCGGGGACGCGCGGTCGTCGGCGACCACCCGCCGAAGAAGAGCCCGAGTCCAATCCCGGGCCCCCGCACCTGGAGGGACAATGAACCGTAAGGAGTCGGGGGCGGATCCCGCCCCGTCTCTCGTGCGACACCGGCCTTGAGCGGTGGACAGTGGAGGATGGAAGCACGTGCACTATGGGCCCAATCGATGACTTGCGTGGTCTGGACCGACAGCTGACCCGTGAGGCCGCGTGGTGGGATGCTCCCTTGGCCCACAAGGTGCTGTCGGCGGTGGAGTCCGCAGCCGAGGGAACCAAACTGTGGTGGTGCGCCGCCCTGGCTATGGCTGCTGCCGGCGGAAGCCGCGAGCGCAGAGCCGCGGCGGCAGGAGTACTGAGTATGCTCACCGCGCAGTTGGCCGGGAATGCGGTGGGCAAGCAACTGTCTCAGCGGCGCAGGCCACCACGCGACATGCTCCCGCCCGGCGAGGCCCAGAGCCGTCCGGACTCCTCATCCTTCCCCTCCGGTCACACCGCCGCCGCCGTGGGCTTCACCGCCGCCGTGGCCGCCTCCTCACCCTGGTGGGGAGCGACGGCCGCCATCCCCACAGCGATAGTGGCCCTGGAGCGAGTGCACAGCGGAGCGCACTACCCCAGCGACGTCGCGGCCGGAGCCGCCACCGGCCTCGCCAGCGCGTGGCTGGTCCACTACGTGCCCCGCCTTCAGATGGGGCTTGGAGCCGGTGAATGAAGGTCTCGGGCGAGGGTGGCCGGGATAGTGAAGTCTGTGACCAGGGCTCTCGCGGCGAGGGGCTCGTTGAGGCCGGGGGCCGGCGGGTACAGGATTGGCAGGCCACGCAGGTTTGGGCCTCGAGGGCGACCAAGCCATGGCCAGCCAGCCGAGGTCATGGCCCCGGAATCCGGGGGCGATGGCGACTTCACCGGTATCGACCTGAAGCGGATGCTGGTGGCCGAGCTGTATCGCTCGATCGTGTGGGGCCTGATAGCTGCCCAGTGCGCCGAGCTGCCCACGACAGCTACTGCGGTGTCCGGAGCAGACGGGCAGGACGTGGGCTGATGACCAGCTGCTTACCGGTGCGCCGCGCTCGCGGAGCGGCGGGCGGAACGAGAAAGGCCGGCGCCCAATCCGCCGAGGCGGGTGGCAAGGGTGCCGCTCGGCGTCACTCCGCGGACGGGATCAGCTACCGGTACGACCCCGGGGGCTCCGAGCACATGGTCCTGGTCCCCGAACGCGTAGCCAGCGATGAGGGGCCCCAGGTCGAGCACTGGCCATCCGCGCCTTCAAAGCCGATCGGCCAGGGGGCAAGGCTCGACGGGCGGCAAGCCCAAGGGAAGCGGCGACATGGTTCCCCGGAACTAGGCAGTGACGCCGCGGCACAGCTCGGATACCCGGCCATCACGCGGCGGCGTGCCCTCGCGGCCGCGCAGGACGAACAACGCCGGCGCTCCCTCCAGCCCTACCTCCAGGACGTCGCGGAGGCCCTTACCGAAGCCGGCGTGGCCGAAGCCGACGGGGTGGAAGTACGACAGGCCGGCGACCCCCTAAGGGCTGTCCCGTAATCCCTGGCGGGCGCACGACGACAGCTACGGCACCTCGCCGCGTTTTCGGAACATCCGGATACACCCAGTATCCGGACGTCCCTCCGCCTTGCGATGCACCGCATCTGACGCCGTGCGCTGATCCACCAGGGATTACGGGACAGCCCTTAGCGGCCGCCATCCTGCTCCACCCCGAACAGCCGGCCCAGGCCCTGGTGTGGCACGAGCGGTATGGATGGCGCACCGCCACCAGCCGACGACACCCCATCGGCAAGGACAGCACTCCGGAAGGCGAAGGGATCCGGTACCTCGGCACCGACCTGCAGCCGAAGTCGGCCGACGTGTTGGAGGCCCTGGCCGACGGCCATCGCGGCAGGAAGAGACCGTAGCGACGTGAACAGAACGATCACGCTAAAACGGATTATGCGCTACCCGGCAGCTGATCGTCAGAGAACACCGGGCGGCCAGTAGCCTCGGCACAACGATCATTCCCCACCGAACAGTGGGGCGTCCTGCGGCACCATGTCGGCGCGTACCCGCAGCACCCGGACGGGGTGGCGCCACCGGCCGGCATCCACGGCGGTGTCGGCGCTGACTTCGGCGACCAGATCAGGTTCCGCCAGGTCGGCGGAGAGCGTCTCGCGCGAGCCCCAGCCCGCCGAGAAGGAGCGCCCGTGCCAGGGATGGTCTGCCGCCGCGGGCTCCAGCTGGCCGACGAGCTGCCTGTCGGCCTGTGCTGACAGTGGTGTGCTGCGGCCGACGTACCGCAGGCGGCCGGAGGCGTCGAACCGGCCCAGCAACACGCCGGTGGGGCGGGTCAGCGTGCCGGTGACACCGCCGATCACAGCTTCCGTGGTGTGCCGGATCCGCAGTTTGCTCCAGGCCCTGGCGCCCGGGCGGTAGGGCTGGTCGAGTTTCTTCGCCACGATGCCTTCGAGGCCGACGTCAGCTGCCGCCCACTCGTGGACCCAGCGTTCCGCCTCGGCGCGGTCGAGCGTCATCGGGCACAGCGTCCACGGCGGCTTCAGCCCCTCCTCGGCAAAGAGCCGCTCCAGCCGCTCGCGCCGCCGCAGATACGGTTGCGGCATCAGGTTCTCGCCCGCCAGGTGCAACAGGTCGAACGCGACGAAGTGGGCGGGCGCTTCGCGGATTTCGCGGACGACCGAGGCGGCGGTGCGGTTCATTCGCCGTTGCAGCCGGTCGAAGGCCAGCCGGCCCTCGTGCCAGACCACCAGCTCACCATCGAGGAGCACACCGTCCTCGGGCAGGTCGCGTTGCGCGGCCGCCGCGATGTCGCAGAACGCCACCGCCAGCGCGGTGCCCCGCCGCGAGCGCAGCTCCACCCGCCCATCGCAGTGCCGGGCGAGCAGGCAGCGGTACCCGTCCCACTTGGCCTCGTACGCCACCCCGGCCGCCGGCAACACAGCGACCGGCGCCGCCAGCATCGGCTCGGGAACGTGTAGCACCATGCCTGACCGCTACCATCCGGCAGACCTGGCGGCACTGCCCGCCGGGGAAGTCGACCTGAGCAGCTCAATGGGGCAAGGCCGCAAGCACGAACACGGCCCGTCGACGAGGTCTACGGGGCGTGGCCTTCGTGGCGTCGCCGGCCGTAGGTTAGGCGTCAGCAGGCCGAATGCCCCTTCCATCCTCATTCCTCGGCCGGGAGCCGTCGGACCAGGTTCCCGGCCAGGTGCCGCGCTGCGTACGCTCCAGCGCCGTTGCTGGCGCTGAGCAGTTGCAGCAGCTCGATCGCGGCGCGGGCCTCGCGCAACGTCAGCAGCGGTAGCCGTTTCTCGTCGCAGGCGACGACGCTGTCGACCAGGGCCAGGAGCCGGTCATCGATGTCACTCATGACTGGCACAACTGGCCGTGCTGGGTTCGGTCACGGCACCACGGGAGCAGCGCGGCGCGGAGAGAAGTGAAGGGCATGAGCCGGTCGGCTCATGCCCTCCAGCCCCATCCGCGGGGGACGGAGGTCCAGGTGCCGACAGTCATCCGCTCCTGCCCGGCCGGGCAGGAGCGCTGAGTGGGCCAGCCGCGCCCGCGATGTCTGAAGTGGTGAGGGCTCGTGCCGCGTGGCAGAAGCCCTCACCGAAGAGCAGGGTCAGGTCACCCCACGGCATTCATGCGGTCAGCCGCGGCCGTCGCATGCCGGCAGACAGCTGGGCCTCGACGCGGGAAGGACTGGAGGGTCTGGGCAGGAGCGGCCACGGCCGCCGTGGTGGTCGCCAGGACCATCACGCTGCTCGTGTGGCCGGGCGGCGGAGAGTCCACCTCGGCCAAGAAGGAGCCGGACGGGGCGGCCGCGCCGAGCGGGCGGCAAGAGGATGTGGCCAAGCCGGGCCCTGCCGCCTCAATCGAGTCCGGCGGGGCCGCGGGCAACCGCCAGTGCGGAAAGGCCCGGAGTGCGGGCGCGGTGGCGTGGACGCCGTGCACGCTCGTCACCAAGGACGGGGCCCTGTCCTTCCTGGTGCAGTTCACGAACACTTCGGGAAAGCCGGTCACCGTGAAGACGAAGCTTGCCTACGTCCAGGCTGCGGTAGAGCAGACCTGCCCCGATCCGTGGGGGACGTCGGTGAAGGTCACCATTCCGGGCAGGGCTACACGGACCAGCCCGCTCGACGCGTGTACAGCTTCGTTGACGCCTGCTCAGGCGTTCCAGGCCAGAGTCTGGGTGGTGCCCGAGGATGCAGCCCAGTGGGGGTATCGAGAGCATTCTCCGACACTGCACGTGCGAGACGACGGCATTCTGGCGTAGGCCGAGGCGCCAGTCCGGGGGACCGGGCCGGGGCGGCCGTGGAAGCCGCCCATTGAGGAGCGGGCGGAGCGCCGGCGGCGGGTGGGCCCGCGTCTGACAAGAGCGGATCAGTCCTCGCCGTGCGCGCTCGTCCATGGCCCAGAGCAGCCGCAGTTCGCGGTCGTCCACGGCCCGGATCACCTGGCCGAGCGGCACCGCGCAGTTGGGCGCCAGCGAGGCCGCCACCTCCAGTATGGCCAGTTCACTGCTGGAGCTCTTGAACGCCGAGCCGGCAGAGCAGGAGGTGCCCGATCGTGTCCCAGTTGAGTGAGGGCCCGTGGATGCTCTCACGGTCGATGACCACTGCTCGACCTCTGACGAGAGCTCGTGTTCCTGCTCCAGAGGGCGCCGCAGCCAGTAGCCGTCACGGTGAGCGCCGAGCAGGCGGGCTCTCGTTGCCCACGCCCTGCACCGTCAACGGCACCTACCGCGCCTACCACCGCTGCGACCAGGCCGTCATCGTCACCATCAGCTCCTTCACCCCCACGCGCAGCGCGCCCACGCCGATCTCGATCACCCCCTGCGCCTCATCGACGGCCGCAGCCTCGCCCGGTGGGTCTCCGGAGGCCGGCTGCCTGGCGCGCCTGATCATCACCACACTGGGCTCTTCTTGGTGGGGCGTCCCGACGTCCCGCGCGGATGGGATGCGGGCGGAATACGAGGGCAGGTGGCACGAGCTGTACTGGCTCTACGCGACCGCAAGCGGCTGATGAAGACCGACAGAGCCAGAGGGCGAGCAACTGGGGCTGCCCAAGCCTTGCCTCGCTCCCCCTGCGATGCACAGCGCCCGCGAGGGGTGTAGGCCACCCCCGCAGCCCTTAGATATCAAGGGTGGCCTCGCGCAAGGCGTCAGGGGCCAGGATGAGCCCTGCACCAGGCCAGGCGGGGGCCCTCGATGACGGGGAGGCGCCGGACCTTGTGCCGGGACATCATGTCCGCGTCGTCGGCGCCGATGGTGACCGTTCGCCCTGGGCGAGTTCGCCGGCCCTGGTCCTGCCGCGGCCGGTGACGTAGTCGCGGGCGCGGTCGACCAAGCCCAGGCCGGGTGCCAGGAGTTTGTTGGCTGGCGGCGTGCTCGGCGCGCCCGGGTGCGGCCGGGTGGGGGCGGTTTTCTTCGCCTCACGCACCAGCTCTGCCAGCTCGTCCAGGACCGGCTGGTGGACGTGATTGCGCAGTTGGGGGAAGAGGTGGGTTTCCTCGTCATCGACGTGGGCGGTGACCTCGGTGCGCAGTTCGCGGACCATGCGGTCGAAGTCGGGATCGATCGCCTCCAGCATCTCCAGGCCTTTGAGGAGCCGTTCGACGCGGCCGTGGTCGTCGATCTCCTTGTCCGCCAGCGCATCGCCCTCTTCCAGGTGTTCGCGCACCGCCGGATAGAGGTGCTGCTCCTCTGCGACCGAATGCCGCACCAGCTCGATCGTGATCGCATCGACCAGCCGTTTGCGGTCCGCGCTGCCGGGCTTGGCATCGTCGAACTGGTTGAAGAGGTCATCGACCTCCCGATGGTCGGTGGTCAGCTCCTGGATGACGTCTCCGCCATGGCCCACGGTCTTCGTCCTTCCTCGCTCCGGCATTTGCCGATCCCGGCACGTCAGAACACGCATGGCTTACCAAAGCGCCCATGTCGTCGCGTTTAACTCAATTTAGGGATTCGGTCAGCTTGACGCGCCTCCGGGCGGGCCGAGCACTAACGATGCGGAGGCGGTGGAGGCTGGGGCTGTGGCGAAACGGGCCGTTCAAAGGGCCCCGGCCCGGGGCGGGCCGCGCTGTTGAGTTCGTGGCCATGGACTACGCGGCGGTCGGCGCCTTGGCCCCAGGCCTCGCAGGTTTTGCTGTCCTCCAGCGCCGGTGTCCCGTGGCATCGAACTCGGATCGCGTGCAATCGAGTGAGCGAGGCATGTCACACTGCCGCCATGCGACGCCTGTTCCCTCTCCCCGCCCCCTCCGTACCGGCCCCGGTCCTGACAATCGGCGGTCGACAACGACGGAGCCCCGGGCGGCTCCTGTAGGACGACGCGCGAACACCCCGTCGCTCAGCGGGGTCGGCGGCCCGGTGGCCTGCCTGTGAGCGCTACAACGGACAGCGCGCACAAGGCCTGTTGCAGCTCATCGACCCCGCCGACTGCCCACCGACGGATCCGGCACCGTGGTTGCCCCGCGGAAACAGTTTCCCCCCCGCAAGATGTTTTGCGTCTGACCCGCGGGTAGATGACGGAGCGACGCAGTGACGGACAGCGGAGAGGAGCAGCCAGCCATGGCGACGGCAGCAACGCAGATCCACACATCCGTGACCCGCTCGGAAAGGGACGCAGAGCCTGGGTCTGCGCAGCCTTCCTTGCCGCTGGTGGACAAGGCCCCACGTGTGGCCCCGCCAGATGCGCGTCGCCTCTCGAAGCAGTTCTTCGAGCGGTTGGTGACCCTTGAGGAAGGCACGGGGGAGTACCAGTACGCACGCAACACGCTCATCGAGATGAACCTGTCGCTTGTGCGCTATGTCGCGCGCCGTTTCCGCAGCCGCGGACAGGAGATGGAAGACGTGGTGCAGGTCGGCACGGTCGGCCTGATCAAGGCCATCGACCGCTTCGATGTGTCGCTGGAGAACGAGTTCACCACCTTCGCCATCCCCTATGTCACCGGTGAGATCAAGCGGTTCTTCCGTGACACGACCTGGTCCGTGCACGTCCCGCGCCGGCTGCAGGAGCTGCGCGTGGACCTCGCGCGCGCCCGCGAAGTGATCGAGGGACGCGGCATTCCCGAGCCGTCCGTCGCCGACTACGCGGCCCACCTCGAGCTGGACGAGGACGAGGTCATCGAGGGCCTGGTCGCCTGCAACGGCTTTGACGCCGATTCCATCGACCGGCCCATCGAAGCCGGTGGCAGCCAGCAACGGACCGGACTCATCGCCGACCTGATCGGCAACGAGGACCCCGCGCTCGCTCTGGCCGAAGACATCCAGGCCCTCAAGCCGCACCTCGCTCAGTTCGACGAGCGCGAGCGCACTCTCCTCGAGCTCCGTTTCGGTGCGGAGATGACCCAGACCGAGATAGGCAAGGAAATGGGCCTGTCCCAGATGCACGTCTCCCGACTCATCACCCGCATCTGTGCCCGCCTGCGGGAAGAGATGCTGGCCACCGGCTGACTGCCCAGCACCTCAGCTGCCGGGAGCGCAGCCTGACGCTCCCCTCGGGTCGCACGCCGCAGGCTGCGCCCGGCGCTCTTCTCCACGGGGCTGGCCCGGGCAAGCGGTTCAGCGGCCGACGGTCCCGGCGCAGCTGGTCCTTGTTCATCCCAAGCGGCCTTCGATGTTCTTCTTGGCCTGTTCAAAGAGCTGGTCTTCGTCGGGCTGCCGGGCCGCGAACCGCGCGCTCGCGCGGCTCGTCAAGCCCGATGGGCAGGCATAGGGCCGACGCAGCCTACGGCGCGCGGCCCGGGCCGAGGGCGTAAGGCGGCGCTGGCCGCGATCGCGGCCCGGGCGCCCGAGCACGGCCAGTGGCCAGGGTGGGCCAGGATGCGTACGGCGCGCCCGACAAGCTGTGCCTGGCGCCGCTCGCGTCAGGCGCAGCACCGGCGGGGGGTGGAAGCTGGAGGCCGTGAGGTCGGACCGGAGGAGACGCCTACGGCTGTTGCGTTCCTTTCAATCTCTGAGGTTCGCGTGAAAGGCGAAGAACAGCAGTACGGCAGCCGCCACGAACGTTGCCGCGACCACGGCAAGCAGTTGACAGCGCAACCGTTCGTAGCGCTCGGAATACTCGCCGCGGAGCTCCAAGCAGCGATCTTTGATGCGTTCGAGGTAGCGGCGGTTGAGTGCCAGACGGTCCTGAACGCAAAGGCGTACAACTTCCTTCCGTTGGCCGGTGGTGAGCCACGGCAACTGGTCGGCGAAATGCTCCGCCTCGGCACGTGCCTGTGCGTCTTCGGCCTGCAAAAAGAGGTAACCCTCAAGTTCACGGAAGGCAGCGCCGGTCTCATGCCCCTTGTCAGGGCCCGCGCCTGCCGGGTTCATTCCTTCTCCACTACGTCGCGCCGCCCCGTGTACTCCTTCTGATCCAGTGAGGCGACCTCGGGGTGGTGCAGGTCGAAGGCCGGCGACTCAGAGCGAATACGGGGGAGCGTAAGAAAGTTGTGCCGTGGGGGCGGGCAGGACGTAGCCCATTCCAGCGAGCGCCCGAATCCCCACGGATCATCCACCGTCACCCTCGGCGCATACTTGGCGGTCTTCCAGACGTTGTAGACGAAAGGCAACGTCGACAGTCCCAGGAGGAAGGCGCCGATCGAGGAAATGGTGTTCAGGGCGCTGAACCCGTCGGCGGCGAGGTAGTCGGCGTAGCGGCGCGGCATTCCCTCGGCGCCGAGCCAGTGCTGGACCAGGAAAGTGGTGTGGAAGCCGACGAACAGAGTCCAGAAGTGGATTTTCCCCAGCGTCTCGTCGAGCATCTTGCCGGTGAATTTGGGCCACCAGAAGTGAAAACCGGCAAACATGGCGAAGACGACAGTGCCGAAGACTACGTAGTGAAAGTGAGCAACAACGAAATAGCTGTCACTGACGTGGAAGTCCAGAGGTGGTGAGGCCAGGAGCACTCCGGTCAGACCCCCGAAGAGGAAGGTGACAAGGAATCCAAGCACCCACAGCATGGGAGTCTCGAAGGAGAGCGACCCCTTCCACATCGTGCCGATCCAGTTGAAGAACTTCACGCCTGTGGGCACTGCGATGAGGAAGGACATGAAGGCGAAGAACGGCAGCAGTACAGCGCCGGTGACGAACATGTGATGGGCCCACACGGTGATCGACAGGCCGGTGATGGAGATGGTTGCGCCAATCAGGCCGACGTACCCAAAGATCGGCTTTCTGGCGAAGACCGGGATGACTTCCGTGACAACGCCGAAGAAGGGCAGCGCGATGATGTAGACCTCGGGATGGCCGAAGAACCAGAAGAGGTGCTGCCACAGCAGGGGCCCGCCGTTCGCTGCGTCATAGACATGCGCCCCGAATTTCCGGTCCGCCTCCAAGGCGAAGAGGGTGGCAGCCAGAACCGGGAAGGCCAGCAGGACGAGCGCGCTGGTGAGCAGGATGTTCCAGGTGAAGATGGGCATACGGAACATCGTCATGCCGGGTGCCCGCATGCAGATGATGGTCGTGATGAAGTTGACAGCGCCGAGAATGGTGCCGAAGCCGGAAAATGCCAGGCCCATGATCCACATGTCTCCACCCACTCCTGGCGTGCGTGTGGCATCGGAGAGCGGCGTGTAGGCAAACCAGCCGAAGTCAGCCGCCCCGTCGGGCGTCAGGAACGATCCCACGGCGATCAGCGAACCGAAGAGGTAGAACCAGTAAGCGATCATGTTCAGACGCGGGAATGCCACATCCGGCGCGCCGATCTGTAGCGGCATGATGGCGTTGGCGAAGCCGGCGAAGAGCGGAGTGGCGAACATCAGCATCATGATGGTGCCGTGCATGGTGAACGCCTGATTGTACTGTTCATTGGAAATGAGCTGGATCCCCGGGCGAGCCAGCTCGGCGCGCATTGTCAGCGCCAAGACGCCCCCGAAGAGGAAGAACAGGAAAGACGTCACCATATACAAGGTGCCGATTTTCTTATGGTCTGTGGTCGTCAGCCATGTCACCACCACTGCGCCATTCTTCTTCCAGCCCGACTCTCCGCCTACCTGGTCCGCGACCTCCGTCGTCGTCACCATGGCACACACTCACCTTCCATGCTTGGGCAGTTGAAACGCAGGCGGATTTTGAACGCCGACCGCCAGGGCGCCGTGAGAGCTCATAGTTCCCCCTTGCTGTCACTCCTTGATTCGGGGCGATCGGTTCTCTCCAGCGCAGGGCCTGCTCAGCAAGACCCCGCTCTTCCAGAGGATTGAAGGCCACGGACCCTGGTGAGATCACGGAAACAGCGCGCTGCCACGAATAACTGGCTCGAGGGAGGCAATGGTGCAAGGTTTCACCCATACGGCCCCCGTGCCTCGCCCCTACGAGAGCAGGGGGCCGATGCGTTATGGGTCGACAGGCTTGCCCCCACGGCGGCTGGAGAACCGAAGGCTTTCCGCGATGCGCGTGTCCGACTCGGCGAATTCCACACCGCGGAAAAGGATCCCGGGCGCCTTGCCAACCTCGGACTTGCGGACGATCTCCCAGGTGCGGTCCTTGAGAGCGGTGGCCGGCCCCAGGACCCCGTTGGCGGCACCGGTCTCGACGCCTGCGTGGGGACGGGGGGCAATGGCTTCTGCGGCCTTGACGGCCTTGACCATAGCGGGGAGGTTGGCGGCGTCCGTGCCACGGCGGAAGTACTGCTTGTTCGGCTCGAAGGTGAGCACGGTCGGCGGGCAGGCGACCTGGTCGTCACGTAGTCGAGGGCTGCGTCGCTGCGAGGTCACCCTGTTTTGTGGTCAGTGGATCAGTGGTAGTCGGCCGGTCGACGGCCAGGGGAGATGCGGGGCGAGGGAGCGGGTGCGCTGCCACATGGCGTGGAGTTGCTGGGCGGGCCGTTGCTGTTCGCCGTGGAGGGCGTTGAGGGCGAGCAGCGCGCCGGTGAGGGCGGGGACGGCCCATTGCATGTACGCCAGCTGCCGCTGTGCGTTGTTGGTGTCGACCGGGTGTGCGGCCGCCTTCTCAAGGTCCTGCTGATCGTAGGAAGAGGCGAGTTCGATCTTCTTGCCGAGGGCCCAGCTGTAGGCGTGGCCGTCAGAGCGGCCCCGGTCAGCACTGTCTTCGTGAACTGACGCGGCTGCGACACCCTTCTGGGAGAGGACGCGCGTAGCGTTCGCGGCCAGCAGGCCACTGGAGCCGATCAGGTGCGCGGTGATGGCCGCCGCATTTACTGGCGTCCACTTCGCCCAGCCGGCAGCGGCGATGCGGGCGGTGGACGTCCAGCTGTCGCCCTCCTGCTTGGCGGCAGAGTTCAATCCGACGGCGCCCATCAGTGAGCCCCCGAACCAGGCGGCCAGGCCCACATCGTGCAGACTGCGCAGCAGGGTGCGCCGTTCGGACATAGCGGGCTCCTGACGGTCGGCGCACCGGCAGATGCCGACGCTGAGCTCACCATTGCGTCTTACGGGTTAGTGACCCGCCATGACAGTTCCTGCGAACGGAGCAGCTGCGCCACGAGGCGGCTGCTCCGTCAATCCGGCCCTGGGGCGCCGCGCGTGTCGGAGCCGCCTTCTGGCTCTTCACGGCCGTCGCGGGGAGCTTGTTCATTCAGGAAGCGTTCACTCTCCCAGGTCAGGTGTGTTCGATCTGGATGAAGTTCAAGCCGGTCACCTGGGCGAGTTCTTCCTCGTCGAGGTCGGGCTGTGTGCGCAGGGCGCGGGCGATTTTTCCGGCCCAGCGTTCTTCATTGACGAACGGGCGCCTGCGGTAGTGCTGCTGGAGTTCGCCGAGGTGCCCGGGGCTGCAGGCCGCCAGGAGCCGTCCGCCGTCCTGGTCGGGGTCGTAGGGGTGGATGCTGGAGGAGTCGCGGACCAGGCTGAAGAGCTGGGCTGCCGGTGGGACGGCTGCCCCGCACAGGTCGCACGATCCCGGGATCGACGTGGTCGCTGGCCTGTCATCGTCGTTCATATGCTCTCGCCTCCTTCCCCGGCCCGGTGGATGAGTGCAGCGTTCCGGCAGCGGGCCAACGCCATCCCCGCCTGGCGCCCGGAGTGCGCGAAGTGGCCCCGATCGGAACGTTCTCCAGCTGACAGCAGCTCTTGCACCAGGCCGTCGGCTCGGGCCGAAACCGACCAGCCTGAAAAGCTATCGATGTTTTCGCAGCGCACCGGCCACGCCACGGTCTTTCCGTCTCGCTGATCGCCGCTGCGCGGATCTCAGGTCGCGGCACCGAGGGTGGGGCCGTAGACAGGGAATATGAGCGACCAGGGACAGACCTTCCATCCCGGCGAGACCGTTCCCCAAAGTGGCATCTACGAGTGTGACTGCGGGAACTCCCATCGCTGGAGCACCAGCACCAACGTCAAGAACCACACCTTCCCGCCCCTGCCGGAAGACTGCTCCGGCCGGGCATGGGCTCTGAAGGACCCTGCCCACCCCACGGAGTGAGGGGGAGCGCCTGCCTGTGGCAGGGGCGGAAAGCAGGCTTCGGCCGCCGGTGTACGGCCCGGTTCAGCGGCCGAGGGCCTTGCGCAGGTCTTCCTTGTTCATGTGGGAGCGGCCGTCGATGTTCTTCTTCTTGGCCTCTTCGTACAGCTGGTCCTTGGTCGGCCCCCCGGGCCCCTGGTGGGAGCGTTCGCCGCCGCGCTGCGGGGCGGACTTCGGGTCCCCGGTGGAGGTCTTGCTCGCCTGCTTCGACTCACCGGAGCGGGCGCGTTCCTTGTTGACGGTGCGCGCGGCGATCTCCTTCGCGCGTCGCTCCGAGGAGCCGTGTTCCTTGGCGTTGTCCTTGATGTGTTCGTACTGTCGTTCGCGTTTTTTGCTCGACCCCGCAGGCATGATGCTCCTCCAACTGAGCGGGACGGATTCTGGTGGCTGGGCGCACCTGGCGACGTGGGGCACTGGCACATCCGGCCGCCAGGTCCGCATGTCTACTCCACGCCCCAACGAGCGCTCGCACCACCCGGGAGAGCGGCTGGCCCCTCGCCGGGGTGCCGCGGACTGGCGGTTCAGTCGGTGGAGAGGGCTTCGAGGAGGTCTCCGACCTGGGGGTCGGGCAGGGCGCGGGCGACGTCGGCCAGTGCCACCATGCCGACCAGGCGGTGGCCGTCGATGACGGGCAGGCGCCGGACCTTGTGGCGGGCCATGGTCGCGAAGATCTCGTTGGCGTCGTCGTCGGCGCCGATGGTGACCGCCTCGCCCTGGGCCAGCTCGCCGGCCTTGGTCTGCTGCGGGTCCCGTCCCTTGCCCAGCACCTTGACGGTGATGTCGCGGTCGGTCAGGACGCCCTTGAGCTTGTCGTCGGTGCCGCAGATCGGCAAAGCGCCCACGCCGAGCTCGGTGAGCTTGCGGGCGGCGTCCAGGACGCTGTCCTCGGCGCCGATGCACTCCGCGGAGGCGGTCATGATGTCGCGTGCCACAGGCATGACAGTGTCGCCTTTCTTCAGGAAGTGTGGGGTGGGGTTACTGGCCGCGGCCGGTGACGTAGTCGCGGGCCCGGTCGACCAGCCCGAGCCCAGGTGCCAGGGCCTTGTTGGCCGGCGGCGTACTCGGCGCGGCCGGGTGCGGGCGGGTGGGTGCGGTCTTCTTCGCCTCGCGCACCTGCTCTCCCAGCCGGTCCAGGACCTGCTGATGGACGTGGGTGCGCAGCTGGGTGAAGAGGTTGTTCTCTTCGTCATCGACGTGTCCGGTGACCTCGTCGCGCAGTTCGCGGACGGTGGCGTCGAAGACGCTGTCATCGGCGTCGAGAGCCTCGAGATTCTTCAGGAGCCGCTCGACGCGTCCGTGGTCGGCGAGCTCCTTGTCCGCCAGCGCGTCGCCTCCCTTTAGGTGCTCCCGCACGGCCGGGTAGAGGTGCATCTCCTCCGCTACCGAATGCTGCACCAGCTCGATGGTGATCGCATCGACCAGGCGTTTGCGATCCGGGCTGCCGGGCGCGGCGTCATCGAACTGGTTGAAGAGGTCGTCGACCTCTCGGTGGTCGGTGGTCAGTTCCTGGATGACGTCTCCACCATGACCCATGATCTCCGCCTTCCTTCGCTGCGACGCCGGCCGGTTCGGCGTGTCAGAGCACGGGTTCCCGAGCAACGCCGTCGATAACGTGACGTGCGGGCGAATTGCACCGGATGCCGCCAGCGGTGGCGGCTGCACGCGGTGAGCGGAGGCCGTGGTGTCGCCGGGGCCCATGCGCCATGGGTGTTCTACAGCGCCCCTATGGCATCGACGACGATTCAGGTTCTGCGGGAGACCCGTGATCACCTTGCCGAGCTCGCCAAGGAGCGAGGTGTGAGCATCGGCCAGCTGGTCGAAGTGCTTGCCTCGGAGCAGCCGACTGCGGCCCAGCGTGCAGAGCGGCTGGCCGCAGACCGGGCCAGCAGCTGGCCGGCCAGGCCGACCAGGATTTCACTGCCGGCCATGTGCGCGGCGGAGTCCGACGTCGTCAGCCCGGTCTCCTGGACGTCGACCGCCTGCCGGAGCAGCGCGTCGTAGGTCGGGTGGTGCCAGGAGGGCAGGCCCGCGCGGCACTCCCGCGCGGGGACGACGACGACCTCCCCCGGCAGCACCCGCCCCAACGAGCGATGGCATCAACTGCCGTGCCACTACGCCACCACGAAGGCCGCAGCCCGACGCGGCACCGCTCGAACCCGGTCGTCATCCACCGCGAACTGACCACCCTGGACCTGCAAACCGCACATGCGGGTCGCCGAGTACGGCAGGGGCTCCGGCTACTCGACCGAGCTGATCGCCCGGCTGGTGGGCCCCACCGGCGAGGTGACCAGCCTCGACACCGACGCCTTCAAGGCGCTGTTCTTCCTGGCGCTGATGACGCCCACCGCCCATCCACCACGAACGAGGCATGGACCACGTCCGCTGCTACACCCAGACCGCAGCACCGGCCGGTCGTCCGGTTGGCGGTGCCTCATGGCGGTACGGTCCGATGGACATCGGCCACGACCCGCTGAAGCCGTCCTGACCGCCCCCGGCCGCGCTCGGCGGCTGCCATGGCTGCGCTGACGCGGTCGGCGGCATTGTGGTGGACCGTGCGCCGCCCCGGGTACCCGTTCACTCTGGACCATCGTCAACCGGAGGCTCCATGGCATTCAACCCGCTGGATTCACCCGACGGCCCCGGAGCGGCCGACCGTGCCGGGAAGCCGGCCCAGCCATCCGAGCGACCGGAGGAGGCACGCCCCTCCTGGGCCTTCGCCGGGTACGGGGAGGGGAAGGAGATCCCCCTGCGGGGCTACGCGACCCTGGCGTCCCTCTACGCCGGGGGCGTCTCCCTCTTCGCGCTGGGCGTACGGGCCTCCGGGCGCCCGCTGCCCACCAGGATCCCGCCCTGGGACCTACTGCTCCTCGGGGCGGCCACGTACAAGGCGTCACGCATGGTGGCGAAGGACAAAATCACCAGCTTCCTCCGCGCGCCCTTCACCCGGCGCCAGGAGACCGTGAGCGCCAGCGAGGTCACCGACGAGGCCCGCGGCCACGGGCTGCGGCTGGCCACCGGTGAGCTGCTGACCTGCCCGTTCTGCCTGGCATCCTGGGTCGGTGGTGCGCTCGTCTGCGGGTATGCCGTGGCCCCCCGCGCCACCCGGCTGGTCGCCGGCGGGCTGAGCGTCGTCACCATCGCCGACTGGCTGCAGTACGCCTGGAGCGCCACGCAGCAGCAGGTGGAGGGATGAACTGCTGCCCCCGGCCGCTCCATAGCGCCCGTGAGAGGGCGGCGTCCAGCACCTCGAAGAGCGCGGGACACCTCCCGGTGGCGGCTTCGTGCCGCCGCGCCAGACGACACGCCCCGGGGAGATCCTCAGGTAGCTGGAACCGCAGCGTTCTGGGCGGCGGATTCCGCCTCCGCGTCAGCCCCGGCATGGTCAAGCACGAAGGCACCCGCGACTTCCCCTGGCTCATCGGGCCATCGAGGACGATCAGGTCACCCGGCCCGGCACATCAAGGGCGACGATGCCCCCGACAGCGGAGAGTAGGAGGCCGACGTGTGTCGGCGACAGCCTGGAGAAGGCCGCTACCACCCGCCCGATCCCCAAGAGCGCCGGCGCTCAGATGCGGTTTCTGGTCAAGCAGCACAAGAGCTCTACCAAAGCCGTCGCGCAGCTCCTGCGCATCTCCCAGCGCACGGTGGAGCGGTACGTCAACAAACAAATCAAGCGGCCCGGAAGGACCTCGCCGCGCGCATAGAGAGTGAGGTCCGCCGCCGCTGGCAGCCCAGGGTGCGCGAGAAGGCCCGGCGCCGCGCCGCGCAGACCGGCGGGATCACCGGCGAGACCCGGGCACGTTTCGGTTTCACCGCTGCCCCTGGAACGACGGATGACGGCCGGATCAGGCTGACCACCCAGCATCTCCCGCCCCTCTACGCCGCGCGGCTCTTCGACGCCCAGTCCGCCGGCGCCACCGAGCAGCAGCTGCAGAACATCGCTGCCGAGGGCCTGCAGGAGCTCTACTTCAAGGACCACGGCCGTCGCGCCGGCGGCCTGCTGGTCGAGTTCACCGACATCGACTACGTGGAGCTCGACTTCTGACCAGCGGCATGCGTGAGGGCCTGGAACAAGACGACCCACGCGGTTCCGGGCCCTCATACGTGTCTCCGTTGGGGCGGACCTACACGCACTCTTCCAACTGCGGCCAGGGCGGAAGGTTACAGCTGGGAGGGTGACCGCTTTGCCACTGGCCTTCCCGCCCGATCAGGACGAGCACCACGACCGCACGAGCAACGCCAGTGAGGACGGTGGGATCGGCGGGGCTCCCCGGCACAGCACGTACAGGCCGAGGGAGCGAGCACGGCCAGGACCAGCAAGAGCAGACGTTCATATCAGCCCCCGTTTCAGGATGACTAAAGTCCCGGCCACCCTGCCGCGGATGGGACCGCCGAGCGCTACACAGCTCTCTTCCGCTCCCTGAACGGCACCAACACCCCCGCCTGGCAGCACCGCCAGACCGAAGTCCGCCTGCGCCGTCCCCTGGCTCGTCGACCGGCGTCCACCGCACCGTTTCGTACAACACCCGCCTGTCTGAGTGAGCCTGAAGAGACCTTCCGGCAGCCCCTCCCTCTGGCCCAGGAGGCGCCTCGCGACGTCTACCGCGAGCGCGCCCACGGCGACGCATACCTCCCACGCCACGCGGCGGCGGTCTCGGGCCCCGGTTGGATGGACGCCCTGCGCGATCGGCACGCAGCTGAACGAGCCTTCGCTGTCCTGCGTGCTGAGCTCGAAAACTGGGATGAACAGCGCTGACCGGCAGGGCTCATGCGTAGTGGGGCCGAGAGTTGCTCCACTCAGGCGGCTCCACCATTGCTTGCATCGTGGGGCCTTCAGTTGGACCGAGAGTAGGAACGGCATTTCGCCGTCGATCCACGTCCTCGCAGATCAGCCGCTATGGGCATGCCTGACATCAACGACAGCATCCCTTCCCCGGGAGGGAAGAGACCTGTGTTCGGACCGCGCGGGCGGTGCGTCGCCCGGCAGCGCTCACCGGCAGCTCAGGGCGCCCGAGAGCCCCGGCCCGGGGCTTCACTGGCACCTGGGTCAGCCGACCTGATCGACCTGGACGACATCGTCGAAGAGCTGACCAAACGCAAAGTGCGAGAACCAATAGCCGAGCCCAGCAGGCAGTCGGCGCCGGAGTTCGGCAGGCTGGGGGTATGACCGACGCGGCCCGGCCCCGCATAGTGGTCCACCCACCGGCCCCTACCGGGGGCCGCCGCGTCCACGTCGACGCCGCGATCCTCGGCGTCGCCTACAGCGTGGCCGACCTCCTGGAGTTCCTGCGCCGCGCCGGCCTGGGCCCCGACGATGTGCGCCTGCTTGATCCGTTGCTGATCGAGTGGCGCGGCGGTGGCCCAGAGGTGTGGACCACTGGCACGGAATGATGGCTCAGTCCGCGGCCACCTCCTCCGACATCACCCTCTCACTCAACATCACGAGCGTCTCCAGCATGCCGGCACTGATATCGGCGCCTTGGCAGACCTTGACGTCCGCGCCCAAGCTCTCCAGGCGCTGGAGTGCCTTGCGGTAGCGCTCCGTCTCGGTGCTTGTCTCGGGGGATGCGCCAGGAGGTGTCACGAGGTCTTCCTTCAGTCAGGGAATGGCGTGCAACTATGCGCGGGCACCGCACGCGTGGTGCGTGAGGACGTCGACAACTCCGTAGCGTGCTACGTCTGGGCACGCCTGTCTCGCCGGATCGCGATCAGCCTGACGGGAAACGCTACGGGACACGATCATGGAGCGGTGGCAACGATGCGGCCCGGTCCGGCACGATGTTGGGGCACGGGCTCCAGCGGTTCTCTCGGCGCTCCTGATCCCGCCGTCGGTTGCTGCAGGCTGGGCGCACCCGGCGCTCTGGGGCACTGGCAACCTCCGGGCGCCAGGTGCGCCTCTCTACCCCACGCCCGAAGGAACGCCCGCGCCACCTGGGAGAGCAGGCCGGCTCTCCCAGGTGGCGTGCTGCACACGGACGCGCAGAGGGCCGCCGCCCGCTGCTCCGCGGTTGGTACATCAGCGGAAGGAGCGTGTCAGGGGCGTCGTCGTTGCGCCGCTCGCCGTGGGGCCCGCCGTTCAGAGGGGTGCTGCATGTCACCGGCACTACTTGCGGATCCGCTGGCCTTGCCGCCTCCGGCTCCTGGAGTCGCGCCCTGGCCGGGTACGGCGTAGACAGGAGAAGCCGGAGCAAGGAGGCACCATGACGGTGGATGTCATCGAGAGTTCCGGTGCCACCGCTTGTTCGGCGGGCTGCAGGGCCGCACCGGGCGAGAGCGCGGGTCGGCGGGGCTGCTCGGCCCGGGCCTTCTCCCGGCCCTCCCCGCGGCCGCCGGCCCGGAACAGTGGCAGAGAGTCGGCAGGGGCCGGAGGGACGATGAGCAGCGGACCGTGCCCCGGAGCGGGGCCGACGGGCCGCGCCCTCGCTCCGTTGCTGGGCGTGGAGGAAGAGTTCTTTCTCATTGATCCAGACAGCAGGGCGGTTGCGTCGCTGGGCAGCCGGGTGGTGGCGCGTGCCCGGGAGGCGGTGGGTGACCTCGTTTCGGGGGAGTTCGATGAGTGTCAGGTCGAGGTGAAAACGCCCCCTTGCCGGGAGGGCTCCGCCTTGTACGACGAGCTGGTCGCCGTACGAGGGGCCGCTGCAGCAGCCGCGCGGGCCGAAGGGCTCGGTATCTGCGCTTCCGGTACACCGGTTGTGGGGCGCGAGGGCCCGGCAATCGTCGGGGACCATCCGCGCTACCGGGCCGGCCTGGACCAGTTCGGCACCTTGCTGGACGGATTCGCCATCTGCACCGCGCACATCCACGTGCACATGCCGGATCGGGAGGTGGCGGTGCTGGTCGGCAATCACCTGCGGCCGTGGCTGCCGCTGCTCGTGGCGATGAGCGCCAACTCGCCTTTCCTCGACGGGCGTGACACGGGGTATGCCAGCTGGCGCACCGTTATCAGGGGCCGCTTCCCGGCCCTGGGCCCCCCGCCGTACGTCGAGTCCTTGGACCACTACGAGCGGCTTGCCGCCGCCCTGCAGGAATCCGAGGCGATGCTGGATGCCGGCATCCCCTTCTGGGACGTGAGGCCCAATCCCCAGTTCCCCACCCTGGAGATCCGGGTCATGGATGTCCCGGCGGAGGCGGCGGACACCGTCGGCCTGGCGGTGCTGATCCGGGCGCTCGTGGTGACGGCCAGCGCGCTGGTACAACGCGGCCACACCGGCCCCGAGACCTGTGGCGAACTGGTGCGCGCCGCCTACTGGCGAGCCGCGCGCGACGGGTGGTCCGGCAAGGGGGTCGATGCGCTGACGGGCCGGATCCTGCCCTGCTCCGTGCAGGCCGCCCGGCTCGTCGAGCATGTCCGCTCCGCGCTGGAGCAGCACGGGGATCTCGACCGGGCCATGGGGTTCCTGCGCCGGCTCGGCGAGCGGGGATGCGGCGCTCAGCGTCAGCGGGCCTCGTGGCGCCGTCGTGCACACCTGGCGGACGTAGTGGATGATCTCGAGCGGCTGACGTTCGATGAGGAGAGCCACCGGGAGGACGTCCACCGGGACGCGTCACCGTCAGGCCGGCGTGAGCGTGGTCACCAGCACATCCCGGCGCGCGGGCCGGGACGGATTCAACGGACGGATGGGTGACACGCCGTGCAATGTGTGGCGGTCGTCCGACAGCAGCAGGCTCGCGGGTTCGTCCAGAGTGGCCGAGAGCAGTTCGGGCCCGTCCCGGAGCGATGACGGTGCTCCGGCCCCCGGTCGCATTGTTGCGGCCGACCAGCAACGAAGACACCAGCGTCACTCCGTCGCGGTGCCGGCCCTCCGGAGTTGGCTGCCCTTCGCCGCCGGCCCTGGCGACGACCCGGAACGGATGCACCTTCGCGATCCAGCATGGGGCGGAGTCCAGGGCGCCCGCGACGTCCCCGAGGAGCGTCACGACCGAGCTCAGGAGCGGGTCCGCCGCAAAGGCGTCGGTCAGCGGATCGAAGTGACGGTCGACGTCCACGTAGAGCGGGTTGCTGCGATCCGGCTGCACGAACGGGGAGTCCGGCAACTGGGTCAGCTCACCGGTGGAGGGGGTGAGCGCGAACTTTCCGTAGCGGCGCAGTCGGCAGGTGCCGCGTTCGGCGGCGTACCGGTCCTGGGAAAGGTCCTCCCAGTGCATGGCGAAGCGCGTCCACTCCTCCTCTCCGGTGCTGAAGTGTGCCTTCACGGTGGCTGCGGGCATGAGGTGGACGCCGGTCGAGGCCAAGGACTCGCGCGCCGCCGCCACGGCGGGCGGACACTCCTCAAAGACCGTGCTCTCCGCCGGATCCCAGAACCTTTCAGCACTCTCGTCCATCACACCCTCCTGTTGTCCCCCGCGGCCCTATTGATGAGGACGCGGCTTTCAGGTCTCGCTCCGTGCGGGCCTGCGGGCGCGGACGCGCGGCAACGGTGCCGGCAGTGCGGTGCGGTTCTCCCGCCAGGCGGCAAGTAGATATGCGGCAAGTCGGCCCTCGAGAAGTGTGGTGGCACCGATTCCGAAGGCGACATCGGGTTCCAGATCCGGCTCGTCCTTCAGCAGACCATCGACCACTTCAGTGCGGACGACCTGTTCATGGACGGCGTCGGCTTCGACATGCTCGTCGTAGAACCTCTCCGCAGCGGAGCCGGCACCTGTGCGGCGCATGGCTTCCGCGAGACGTCGTGATCCTGGCGACGAAGTCACCTCGACCGTGGCGAAGTGGCCGACCAGTGCCCCGCGCAGGGACCGGTGCAGCCCCAGCAGAGACATGAGATTGACCACGGCGAGCGTTTCGGCGGGCGCCAGGTCGAGGTAGTGACCGTACGCGGTCTCCAGGGCGAGATCTGCCATGAGGTCCGCGAAGAGCTGGGCGTGGATGTCCTCGGCGCGTCCGGCACCGAACTCATCGAATTCGATGGCGGCCATCCCGGCCTTGGCGCGGCCTCGCAGCCGGGGCAGGACCCAGGCGTGCGGGTCCGCTTCCTTGAGGTGGTACAGCGAGCGCAGGGCCGCGTACTCCCTCAGCTGCCAAAGCCGGCCATCGCGTTTCAAGAAGTGACTGACGCTGCTGCCGTCGTCGGCGGGCTCGGTCAGCAGGCCCGCCATCGCCTCATGCATGCCGAGCACCGGGACGTCAGCACGCAGGGCCCGGAGGAACGCCTCCTCCAGGTAGCGCCGCGCCGACAGCGGTGCAGGAGCCCATTCGCGGTCGTCGTCCACGCCGTCGAACCCCTGATAGTGCAGCTCATACAGCACGTAGAGGGCGAGCTGGAGATCTGCCCCGTACGGGCCCTCGCGTTGGACCGCCTCCCGTGTCGGCAAGGGCCCCTTCCCGATGCGGAGCCACGAGATCACCGTGTCGGACAGGTAGCCGCGCGGTCGCGGAAGCTGCGGCTTGCCGGTCCGGGCGGCTCCGAGGTCGGCCTTCATCGCTGGCCTCCTTCGGCGCTCCGGTCGGCTGCCGGGCAGCCGGTGCCGGCGGCGCGGTCGGACGGGAGCTTCGAACGATTGCGGTGGCTGGTGTCGCACCAGGGGTAGCTCCGGCTGCGCCGGCACATGCAGATCGCAACGGTGAAGCGTCGGGAGACGGATACCGAACCGTCGTCACCGACCACTTCCACCGGCCCCTCCACCAGGAGCGGGCCGTTTCGGACGAGGGTGATGCGGCGTGGCCGCTCAGGAGTTCTCGGCACGGATGATCACCAATTCCTCTGAGTCCTGGACCTCGTCCAGGAGGCCCTGGCGCCGCAGCCAGGCCAGCCGGGAGCGCAGGATCGGGCCGAACGGTATGACCGCGCGGTCGCTGACCGTCCCCCGCAGCCCCGCGGAGGCTAGCCGCTCCAAGGTGTCCTCGGTGCCGCACAGTCCGGAATGGACCATGAGAAGGACGCCGCCAGGGCGGAGCACACGCGGTGCGGAGTCGCAGATACGGTCGACGAGCAGCCGTCCGTCGGGCCCCGCGTCCCAGGCGCGGGCCGGCCCCCGGGGCGTCTGGTTGCCGGGGGCGGGGACGTAAGGCGGGTTGCTGACGAGCACGTCGAAGGAACGGCCGCCGACAGCTGCGGTCAGATCGCCGCGACGCACGGTGACGCGCTGCCGGGAGAGCCAGGCGTTGATCCTTGTGGCCAGGACTGCCTGCCAGGAGATGTCGACGGCGGTGACCAGAGCGCCACGTCGCGCCGCTCCCACCGCGAGGGCCCCACTGCCCGAACCGAGGTCCAGGAGCTCGGTGCCCGCCCCCACACCTTCGCGGTACAGGGCGCGCAACAGGAGCCGCGTGTCGTGCTGTGGCAGATAGACACCAGCAAGCGTCACAGCGGATGGCGTCCGGGGAGCGTGGCTGGCCACGTGCTCATAAGGCACCTCCGCGCCGAGAGCCGAAACGAGGATCTGGATGGTCCGCGCGCGTCTTCTTCAGCCTGCTAGCTATCCGATCCACCGGCCACCCGGCGGCGGTGTCGTGGGCATGACCTTGTGCCATGCCTGCGGCGCTCTCCCGGCAATGAACCGGGCCGCGCTGAGGTGCAGTGCACGGGCCTGGAGGTATGGGGCCTGCGAAGGCCGGTAGTGGCCGTCGCCGCCGCAACGGCAGTCCTTGTCTCCATGATCGGAGCAGCTCAGCCCGCGCAGGCGTCCGCGGCTTACCACCTCGTCCAGATCAAGATGTTCGATGGCCAATGCCTGGGCATCAGGAACCAGAGCGCCAACGCCGGCGCTGCGCTTGAACATGACCGGTGCCAGAATCTTCCCTCCCAGCGCTTCAAGGTCATGAGCGATGGCCCCGCGAACCCGAACCACGAGATCAGGACGTTCGCGGAGGGCATGTGCCTGACCCCCCGAGCCCCGTTCTTGGGTGACGGTGCTCGTCAGCCGATCGTGCAGTCGCATTGCAACGGTTCTCCATTGCAGCGCTTTACGTTCTTCGGCCAGTACGGTGAGCCACAGATCGAGTTCAGGACGGCCACGGAACTCTGCTGGACCGTGGCGGGCGGCGGCCAATACGGTGGCGACATCAAACAGTATCCCTGCGAAAGCTCAGGACCTGGGTATCAGCGCTTCACACTCGTCTATGTGTGAAGCGCGCGCACCTGAAACTGACGGGCGCCATAGCCGTAGCGGAAGGGTTGACCACCCGCGGCGACGTTGCTGCAGAATCGCAAGGGTTCGCCGCCCAACGCGCCGGCCAGCACGCGTACGGCCCCGTCGCGCGGGTCGACACGCAACAGACCTCGTTGTGCGTCGCACACCAGCAGTTGACCATCCACGGTGGGCTCCAGGCCGAGCAGTCTTCCACCGGTGTGGGCAACGGCATCCGCCCGGACGGCTCCGGAACCCGAGAGTGTCAGTTGCCAGACCGTTCCGTCTGCGGCCCCGGTGAAGAGCCGGCCCTCGACGTCGGCCACCACGTCTTCGGGCCCTGAATCTCGGTGGCGACCACTCGTGGGCCGGGGAGCAGCTGCGGCTCGTCGGGCTGCATGGTGTGCTCTGCGCTCTGATTCACGATGTCTTCCGCGCCCGTGCCGTCCTGACACACCGCGTCATCTCTTCGGCATAGGGGAGGGCAACGCAGGCGCCGATGGCCAGGCCCAGGCCGGCGAGGTACTTGACGGAGAGGGGGTTTTCCTTGGGGAGCAACCTCCAGTTGTCCGACTCCACTCCGCCGCGCAGCGTGGCGCGTACCTGGTCGGCATACAGACAGCAGGTGAAGGCCATTGCCGCGAGCGGCAAGACCTCCAGGAAGCTGTGGATGTGCTGCTCCACCGGGCGGACTTCCCGCTCGTCGGTCGCCAAGCTGACGTCCCACAGCGCCGTAGCTCCGTGAGCCACGGCGGCTCCCCCCATCACGGACAGTACGAGCGGATTGACCTTGGCGAGCAGGCCCATTGCCACGGGGATGCCCGCTTCCGTCATCATCAGTGCATGCAACGCTGACTCACGCGCCCCCGTGGTGTCCTCGATACGGGTGCGGCGGTGCATGATCCAGTCCGCCACGGCCGGCACACACCACAGAGGCAACACCCCGTACATGAGAAAACGCCGGTTCGCGTCTTCCGCGCCGAATGCGCGTGCGGGAACAGGCAGGTCACGGGGGCGCCGCCACCGGCGCCAGGCACGCAATAGCGGGCCGTGCCGCAGGTCCATATTTCGCCTCCAGATCGTCCTTCGCCTTTGCCGCCACGCAGGGCGGCAACTGGACTCGGGTGGCCTTCGATGCGCCCGTCGCCCTCTCCTCGCTGTTGGCAGGCCATGGCCCGAGTACCCCGCACTTGGCTGCGGCACACGAGCGTCGGCCAAACATGAGCAGCAGTCAGCACTCTTCGCAGGGCCTTGCGTCGAGCAAAGCGTGGGCCCCGGCGAGCTCCCCGCTACTCCACCTCTGGTGGGAGCTGGCCGCACTCCCTAAAGGCGACCTTGACGAGGGTCGTCGTTCCTGCTTCGGGGGGTCACTGCGCGTTGAGCCAGCGCGAGGACCGTACTGGGAGACAGCCTGCGCAGTGCCGCGCGTGCGGCGTTCGCGCCGGGCGCCCCGTGGACACCTCCGCCGGGGTGGGCGCCGGCGGAGGCCGTCCCGTGCCAGGGAGGGGCCGGAACATCAACTGTTGGTGCATGGCTGCGGTCCCGCCGTTGATGGCACCACCATGCAGATTGGCGTCGAGCGCCTGCAGGGTTGGCGGGGCGAGGATCCGGCGTCGTTGGATACGCGAGCGAAAGCCCGGCGCGAACCGTTCCACTTGCTCTTCCATCCGATCCGCCATGGCTTCCTGCTCCCGTCGGTCCCACGCCCCCGTGATGCCGTCCGCCCCGGCGTCACTGCTGAACCCGTTGCGGCACATGCGTATAGGCCCATGCCGACTCGGTGGTGCCTGCGGGGGAGCGGGAGGGGTCCGCTGTGGTCATCTGGCCGAAGAGCGCGAAGGGCCGGTCGGGTACCTCTCCCATAGCGATCTGCGCGGCGAAGCGGGTGAGTGCATCGACGCTTTCGGCCACGTGGACCGTGCCCGCGGACGATGCCTCTCCGGCTCTCCAGGGCACGGGCTTGTCCAGGGCCCAATCGACCTTGAGGTAGCGAAATCCCACTGGAAGCGGCGCAGGTCCGGTACGAGATGGCCCGGCAGATGACGTGGGTCCACGAGCTCTCCGTACAGGGCGGGGACCGAGACGTCCGCGAGCACGGCCCGGCTCGCCGGCACGCATTCGCCGTCCGCCGTCCGCCGTGCGCACCGCCACGGCTCGGCCCGCGCGTACGACGACCTCGACGACGCGTTCAGCGCAGCGCAGTATGCCGCCGCGGTGGCGGAGCCGCCTCACCAGGGAGGCGGTCAGGGCTCCGGCTCCGCCCACCGGTACCGGAAAGCCGTAGGTCTGTCCGAGCATGGTCATCAGCCAGCCGAAGCCCCCGCTGCCGGCGGCCTCCGGAGCGAGGTCTGCATGGAGGGCGTTGCCGGCGAGGAGGAGCCGTCCCGCCTCTCCGCTGAATTCTCTTCGCCTAGGCGGCGTCTCGTCGATCATGTGCTGTGGGAAAAGGAGGGGCGACCACGTTCCACGCCGGTGCAGACTTGGGTCCATGTTGATCGACGTCTGGCCCCTCAAGGCACTGCGTGTACGGTCGCCCCGTCTGGAGCTGCGGCTTCCCTCCGAGGAAGAGCTGGCCGCAGTGGCCGAGGTAGCAGCGGAGGGAGTCCATGCTCCAGGAGCACGGCCGTTTCTGACGCCCTGGACGGATCTGCCGCCTGCCGAGCGTGCCAGGCACGTCGTCCGGAGTCACTGGAGCCGCCTGGGGGCATGGGCGCCTGACGACTGGGCCCTGGACCTCGTGGTGTTCTTCGAGGGGCAACCCGTGGGCATCCAGGAGATGTGGGCCAAGAACTTCAGCATCCGAGGCGAGATTGCCTCAAGTTCTTGGCTCGGGCTTGGCCATCAGGGCAAGGGAATCGGAACCGAGATGCGTGTGGCCGTGCTTCACCTGGCGTTCGCGGAACTTGGAGCGGTATCCGCCACGTCGGGGTGCTTCATCGACAACCAGGCTTCGATGTCCGTCTCACGCAAGCTCGGTTACAAGCCCGACGGCATCTCCCGCGATGTCCTTCACGAGCAGGTCGTCGAATCCCAGTACTTCCGGCTCTCGCAGCAGGACTGGAGCTGTCAGGAGCATGTACCTGTAACCGTGTGCGGACTGGCAGGCTGCGCGGACTTCTTCGGTTTCGACGACGGGGCCATGGGCCCCGTCGCCCGCTGAGGTCCTCGGCTCATGAGCGGAGCCAGATGAGGATTGCGGCGGCGGTGACCAGCTCGGAATTGCTTGAGCTTATTGATCGCCCGCTCGACGGTGTTCCGGGCTTTGTATCGGGTTTTGTCGAAGGCGGGTGGTCGGCCGCCGCGTGAACCCCTGTGTAGGCGAGCCGTCGTGGTGTCCTTCTTCTCCGGGATCACGAGTCGGATACCACGACGCCGCAGATAGGTGCGGATTACACCATTGCTGTACGCTTTGTCCGCTCCGACGCTGTCCGGCAGGCGTCGTGGTCGGCCTGAGCCGAGTCGGGGGATGCGGATCTTGTACATCACCGTGCACCTGGACGCCGGCTACGACTCGGACAAGACCCGTGCCCTGATCGACGAACGCGGCCTGCACGCCCGCATCGCGCGCAAGGGCGAGAAGGCGCCGATCCAGGCAAGTCAGAGGTGACACGTCGAACGCACCCATGCCTGGCAGAACGCCTTCCAGCGCCTCGCCCGCTGCTACGAGCGCCGCGCCACCGTCATCGATGCGTTCTTCGACCTCACCGACACAATCATCGCGGTACGTAGCCTGATCCGTCGGGCATGGGCGACCCACCGATGGGACGAACGCCCGAACCGCCTCCCATGAACAGGCGCCGGCCCTTGGGCGAAACCGACCGTCAGACCGCCCAATGCGATCGCGGCATCGCTCCGACTCGGCGGTGTTCCCGGCCCTGACATCGGTCCGGCTTCCATCCTTTCCCGGGGTGGTGCCACCCTGGCAAAACCTTGCCAGGACCACTTACTGGTTCAGGAGTTCAGCGAAGCGGTCCAGCGCACGATCGGTGCGGTGGCGGTCGCCGGTAGCTGTGAGATCGAACAGCAGACCCCGGACGACGGCCATGACCAACGTGGGCGTGACGGTGTCCTCAGGACCGGTGGAGACGTCGCGGAAGGTGGCACCGAGCGTGTCGAACCAGTCCGTGATCGCCTCGCCCTGGTCGGGGTAGGTCTCGGGGTGAACCAGTCCGTCGGCGTGCACCTCGAAGAACAGCCGGACGAACGGCGCGCGGTCGTCTGCGCTGATCCACGCCCAGATGCCGCGCAGCCGCTCCTGCACAGAGCCCGTCTTTGGCGGAAGGTTCTCGGCCAGGCGCACAGCACCGCGGCGGCGGGCCTCGGCGAGGACCGCCGCGACCAACTCCTGTTTGCTGCCGAAGTCGTAGAGCAGCATCCGTGGGCTGGTGTCGAGGGCTGCGGCCAGTGGCCTCAGGCTCAGCCCGGCCAAGCCGTGCGCCAGTACATAGTCGGTTGCCTGCGCCAGTGTGTGCTCGCGACGGGCGGGGTCAGCGGGTCGCCCCATGGTGGACCTCCTCTCAGCGACTCGGAGTTGAAACAGCATGAGCGAGTATATGGTACGACTGTTTCAATAACGAGGGAGATCACCTTGCGCACCTTCGACCGAGCACTCGTCCTGGGTCCTGGGAGTCACGTCGGCACCGCCTGGATGGCAGGGCTGGCCTACGGATTGCGCCGCGATGGCGTGGACTTGGGCGAAGCCGACCTGATCGTCGGGACGTCGGCCGGCGCGATCGTCGCAGCGCTACTCGCCACCGGCCAGGACCCGAGGCGGCTCGCGACGTCGGCCCGCCAGCCAGCTCACCGGCTCAAGGTGGACCCCAGGCGGATGGGCCAGGTGTTCGCCGTACTCGGCGACCGCAGCCTGGAGCCCGGCGAGGCCAGGCGTCGCGTGGGCCGGCTCGCGCTCGACAGCACCGACCTCCAGGCTGAGGAGGCGCTGATCGCGGGGCGCGCCGCCTTGATCGGTGCGGACGCGTGGCCGGAGCGGCGACTGCTGATCACCGCCGTGGACGCAACCGCCGGTGAGCCCGTGGTGTGGGACCGCGACAGCGGCGTGCCGTTGGTGCGCGCGGTGGCAGCGAGTAGCGCCTTCCCCGGGGCCGCGCCGCCCGTTGCCATCGACGGCCGGCGGTACATGGACGGTGCGCTGCGTGCGGGCCCCAACGCCGATCTCGCTGTTGGAGCCCGGACGCTGGTCGTGGTCGAGCCGATGGCTCACCTGTTTCCCCGGGAGCCACTCAGCCAGCAGCTGGCGGCCGTGGGGGCATGCGCGATGGTGACCATCGGCCCCGATCCGGCCTCGGTACGCGCTTTCGGCTCGGACATGGGCGACCTGGCAGCCTGGGAACCGGCCTACCAAGCGGGTCTTCGCCAGGCAGGCGACGTCGACGCGCAACTCCGCTCCATGTGGAGGGCAGAAGCCGACGCGGGCTGACCGCCGATCAGGTCGGTGATGTGTGGGCGCTGGCAGCCCACCGGAGGGGTCGCCGCGCAGGCCGGCCCCTCTGGCAGCACAGGCAAAAGGTCTCCCCGGTGATCACAGAGCGTCGCAACTCGATGATCACCGAGACCTGTGCCTGTCCTACTCCCGGGGTAGCCCACCACGCCTATCTGCGCGACCTCTTATACGCCGTCTTCCAGGGAACCGAATCATTCCGGCAGGCCCCGCCACGGCACCCCAGCCCGCACCCGATGCAGTATCCCGTTGAGCACCTGGCGGTGGTCGTGCCACCGGCCGCACCGGCCGTTGCTTACCGGCAGCAGTGGCCGAAGCCGCTCCCGCTACTCGTCCGACGGCTCTCCCCGTTCCGACAGTCTCCGGTCAACGCGCCGGGACGGACGGCACCAGTGCGGCCATCCGCCGGGCAATGGCGTCTTCACCTGGAAAGCGCCTGCGACGGTGGCGGGACAAGGGCCTCAACAATCCTGATTCTCGCTGTTCAGAGGCACTTTCTGCCTTCTTGACCACTAGTCGGAGAGCCTGCCTCGTGAAAGCGCGAGGCTAAGGGACTCACTGGCCGACGTGGTGTTGGAGTACGTCGCCGGTGTACTGGAATTCCTCCATGAGGCGGGTGGCATCGATGACGAGGACTCCGTACGGGTGGGTGGGGTCGGCGAGTGGCAGGCCGTCCTGCTCGGCCTGTTTGCTCACGCGGTGTCGACACCGCTGTGCCTGGTCCGCCAGCTGGCACAGCTGCGGGGCCTGCTCGTTCAGCTTGTCCTCATCAAGGGCGGCGAGAACCTGGGTGATCTCTGAGACGGACTCCAAGAAGTCTGCATAGCACCGCAGGAAAGAGCGGTAGTTGTGGTGCTCCTCGGGCTCGTTTTCGCGCCGTTGATCCAGGCTGCGTGTGAGGGATGCCATCTGGTACAGCGTCCGCTCCATTGCTTCCAGTACCGCGCCGTAGCCCTGGAAACTGGTGCGGCCGCGGTGTCGGCGCAGGAGTCGGCGTGGGTTGTAGTGGATGCTCTCTTGGGCTGTGCGCAGGCCCGTCCGGGCCTGGGTGACCAGTTCTCCGGTCTGGGCCGCCCGCTCCCGCCAGTGCCTGGCACGCTCCTGGTCGAATTCACCTTCGCGCAGTGCCGGGTACATGTCGCTGACCAGGTCACACAGCGCGTGGGCGAGGGAGCGGATGCCTTGTTCGGCACCGCGAAGCCGCAAGGGCGGGAACACAGTGACGTTCACCAGGACGCCGACACTGCACCCGATGAGGACCAGCAGGATGATCTGTCCGAGCTGAGTGAGCTTGTCGAGGTCGGAAGTGGCGGAGACATATGTGGAGAACGCGAAGAACGCCGCGATGGGCACCTCAGTGCCCTGCGAGCCGAGGGTTGGCCACCGTCCGACGGTGAGCGCGACCAACGCCACCAGAGCGAAGGTCAGCAGGTCAGGACCGCCCAAGAACCCGAGAGCGGCCTGCACGGCCATACCCGCGGCCACGGCCCCCACATAGCGCGTGGACTGCAGCAGCGACTGATAGACCGTCACCTGCATGATCAGTACCGCGGAGAACGGCGCGAACGCCGGCGACTGAGCATGCAGGACGTTGTGGGAGAGCACCCAGGCGAGCGTGGCAGCGACCGTACCTTTCCCGATCAGCAGCGCCGTGTGACGCTCGTGACCCTCCGACCCCCATGCGCGCCGCCACCACTGAGCAGCCCGGGCCAGCCTCCCCTGCTGAACCGGATCCCCCCGCAGCTCACCTGCTGCATTGCTCACACCCCTCCTCCACCTGTCGAGACCGCGTCCCTCGGCTGCTGTTCTTCGGTCGGCATAGCTGTCCCTCCTCGCGTAGCGGCGGTGTCGGCGGACACCGATGTGACGTCAAACTCAGGTGCCGGGCCTGGGAGTACCGGCCGTCGGCAGGGCACCGGACGTCCGGGTGGGCCCCAGCCTTCCTGCTGGGGCCCACCCGCGAGATGCATGTCTGAACTCAGTCCTTGAGAGCGTCCTCGGCTTGTTCCTTGGCGGCGCGGAGGTCTCCCTCGGGTTCCTTCGCCAATCCTTCAGCGGGGGCGCTGTCGTTTCCGACCGCGCGCCCGGCTTCCTTCTCGACCTTGCCGGCGGCTTACTCAGACTTGGCCTTGGCCTTTTCGCTGGCGCTCATGACGCGGTCCTTTCGTAGGTGGCATAGCTCGGATGCCCCGCAATTCTCCTGCAAAACTGATGCTAATTCGGAACGGCGGGGCTGTGGTCCGGAGCGCGCTGTGGTGGAGGTGACTTCCCTGCGGGGACAGTGCATCTCCAGGCGCGGTGGCCTTATGGCCGCAATGAGAGGGATAATGCCTTACGAACGGCAAAAGCCTCGGGGCGGGTCAGACAGTGCCGTGCTGTCTGGCCCACCCCGAGGCTTTTTGCTGGCAGGCTGGCTACCAGCGATACCACCGTCCACGCTTTCCGCCAGCTCCGGTGGAACGCAGCACGAATCCGAGCAGCCACAATGCAAGAACGATGACCGCGACAATCCACAGGGCCTTGAGAGCGAACCCGGCACCGAAAAGAAGCAGTGCGAGAAGAAGAACGAGTAGCAGGGGAAACATATTTATCAACCTCCGAGCCATCATGTGCCCCGCGCTTTTCCTCACACACGGAGAAACGCAGTGTTTCTCGGCTCACATGTAGGGCATCAGCACAGCCGCAAGTGACCTCACTGCATTCACCAACTGTCGTGGCACGGATGATCGCAGCGGCTCGGTTGCCCGCACACCCCACATCACCTTCGATTGTCCTTGGCCCCTGCCCCGCGCCACCGCCTGGCCGCTCGCGCGGCGGGTTCACCAGCATGCTTCACCTGAGTGCGGGCGGCCGCTGTAGGCCGCTCTCCCTGGCCATCGCACCAGGCAGCAAGCGGACTGCACCCAGTTCGAAGCAGCCCTAGAGCAGATACGCGTCACGCGCATCGGGGCGGGCAGGAGCACGGCCCGTGCCGTACTTACCCCCGGCGCCGGGCACCCGGCGTACGACGACAAACGCGGCTACGCCCTTGCCCAACCCGCCCTGACAGATGCCTACTTGGCCAAGCGTCGGAAGAGCGGTCGCAGTCCGACGGGACATGCAAGTTCCGGTGGCGGGTAGGGGCTTCTATGGCGAGGCCCAGCAACCGGAAGGAGCCAGAGCATGAGCACGAGCACGGGCAACAGCACCTTGACGGTAGGAACGGCGCCCGAGACCTCGTCGAAGGTGTGTGCCGTTCCGGCCCCGGCGCTGCCGCAGATGCAGGATCCGCGGCATGTCGCTCCTGCCGACGCACGTAAGCTCTCGAAGCTGTTTCTCCTGCGACTTGAGGCCCTGGAAGAGGGCACGCCTGAGTACCAGTACGTGCGGAACACCCTTATCGAGATGAACCTGACCCTGGTGCGTTACGTCGCCCGCCGGTTCTCCAGCCGCAAGGAGTCCATGGAGGATGTGCTTCAGGTAGGCACGATCGGTCTGATCAAGGCGATCGACCGCTATGACGTCTCTCGCGACGTGGAGTTCACCACGCTGGCCGTCCCGTACATCCAGGGCGAGATCAAGCGGTTCTTCCGCGACACCACCTGGTCGGTGCATGTGCCGCGGCGCCTGCAGGAGCTCCGGATCGACCTGGCCCGGGCCCGGGAGGAGCTGGAGGGGGAGGGCAGCCACGAGCCGTCCGTCGCGGAGCTCGCCGGCCACCTGGACATGCCGGAGGGTGAGGTGGCGGAGGGGCTGGTTGCCTGCAACGGCTACGACAGCGACTCCCTCGACCGGCCGATCCAGGCCGGCGGTGGCGGCAAGCAGCAGACCGGCTTCGTCGCCGACCTCATCGGAGCCGAGGACCCCGCCCTCGCCCTGGCCGAGGACATCCATGCCCTCAAGCCGCACCTGGCCAAGCTTGACGACCGCGAGCGCACCCTCATCCAGCTGCGCTTCGGCGGCGAAATGACGCAGGCCGAAATCGGCGAGGAGCTCGGCCTCTCCCAGATGCACGTCTCCCGCCTGCTGACCCGCATCTGCGGCAAGCTGCGTGAGGGTCTCCTCGCCGCAGCGTGAAGCTGCCCGGCGGCGTGACGGGAGTGCGGGAGTCGGCTCCCGAGCCTATTGCGTCCGGCGTCACGGCGGTGCGCCACCCTGGTGGTGACGACAGCACCAGTTGCCGTTGCCGCGGTCCGGGATCAAAGTAAAAAAGAACACTTATGCGAGATCGGAGCTGGTCATGGTCGTTCTCGGCGTCATTCTTCTGGTCGTCGGATTCGTGACGGGCCTGTCCATCCTGTGGACCATCGGCATCGTGCTCGTGGCCATCGGCGCGATTCTGTGGCTTCTGGGCGCGATGGGGCACGCCGTCGCGGGACGAAAGCATTACTGGTAGCGGAAGCCAGCTGTCGGCGGCGGTCGAGGAAGAACGTGCCGAAGACCGGCTACGCGCCGTCCGCGCCGCTTGGATTCACCCGCGAGTCTGGAATTGATCTGCTTTTGGCGTCAGCAACTGCAAGCGGAGGACCCGATGTCCACTGGGACACTCATAGCCATCATTGTGCCGATCGTGGTCGTGCTTCTGGTGTGCGCGCTGGCGGCATCGGTGATCATGCGTCGTCGCCGGCTGCAATCACGGTTCGGACCGGAGTACGAGCGGACCGTGAAGGCCAAAGGCAGCCGTAGGGCGGCTGAGCGCGATCTGCGTGCACGCGAGCAGCGCCACGACGCGCTGCACATCAAGGAGCTGCCACCATCTGCCCGGGACCGGTACGCCCATGAATGGGGCCAGGTGCAGGAACGCTTCGTCGACCAGCCCGAGGACGCGGTCCATGACGCCGACCGGCTGGTGACCTCACTCATGAGCGACCGCGGTTACCCCACCGAAGGGCTTGACCAGCAGCTGAGTGACCTGTCGGTGGAGCACGGGCGCACCCTGGAGCACTACCGGGCCGCCCACGAGGTCAATGGGCGCAGTACGCGGCACGAGGCAACGACGGAGGAACTGCGGGGCGCGATGGTGCATTACCGCGCGCTGTTCACGGAACTGCTGCACAACGGCCAGACACCACGGCAGAGCGGTGCGTGAGCCCGTGCGACACCGGCAGGCAAGGCACGGCCCGGACGGAAACGGAGGCGGAAAGATGGAGCGCAGAGACATATCCGAGCCTGGAGCGGGCGGCCCCTCCACCGAAGACCTGGCAGGCACGCGACAGCACATGGGCGGCGCTGCCCAGGAGCCCCAGTCCGAGGTGCCACCAAACCTCCCGGGCGAGGCCACAGCCGCAGACCTGGGGGGCTCCACGCCCCGAGACGAAGGCCGGGACGCCTCACCGGACAGGAACGGGGGAGCCGAGGTCCAGGAGCCGGACGCGCCGCTCCTCGGGCCGGAGCAGGAGGAGTTCCGCAGCCGGTGGCAGCGGATCCAGAGCGAATTCGTCGACGATCCACGCGAGGCGGTAGGCGCGGCGGACACGCTGGTCGCCGAGGTCATGCAGGCCCTGGCAACGACCTTCTCCGAACACAAGCAAGGACTCGAAGGCCAGTGGCACCGTGGCGAGGAAGTGGCGACGGAGGAACTGCGCGTCGCCCTCCAGCGATACCGCTCCTTCTTCAACCGCCTGCTCAACACCTGACCTCGCGTCCCACAGGGCCGTCTCACAGGCGCCCGCCTGCCACAAAACCCCAGCTGGGATGAGTGGCAACCGGAGAGGTGCCACCATTTCGACAGACGCAGCACACCGGAGGTGTGAGGTGGCACCAGTGCCCGGTCGCATCGCAGAGCCATGGGGGACGCGTATACCGTACGGGCTGGGAGAGGAGTGGCCGGTCCGGGTGGATACTCAGCTCGCCGACGGAGTAACCGAACGCGATGTCGAGCGGTGGGTTCCCACGACCTCGCTTCTGCACTCCAACGGGGATGCGATGGACGTGGCGGTCGGCGCGGGCCGGATCCTAGGGGTGAGAGGCCGGCCCGGCGACAGGGTCAACCGGGGACGTCTCGGGCCTAAGGACCTCTTCGGCTGGCAGGCGAATGCCGCTCCCGACCGGCTCACCCGGCCGCTGGTGCGGGAGGCGGGCCGACTGACCGAGACGGACTGGCCCACCGCCATGGAACGGATCGTGGACCGGTCGCAACACCTGCTGACGGAGTGCGGTCCCGGCTCGATCGGCTTCTACACCACCGGCCAGTTGTTCCTCGAGGAGTACTACACCCTCGCGGTCATCGCACGGGCCGGGGTCGGCACCAACCATCTGGACGGCAACACCCGCCTTTGTACCTCCACCGCCGCCGAGGCGCTCAAGCAGAGCTTTGGCTCGGACGGCCAGCCGGGCTCTTACTCGGATCTCGACCACGCCGACACCCTCGCCCTCTTCGGGCACAACATGGCGGAGACCCAGCCCGTGCTGTGGATGCGTGTACTGGACCGGCTGGCCGGGCGGCAGCCGCCGAAGCTGGTCTGCGTGGACCCGCGGCCCACGCCTTCCGCCCTCCGGGCGACCGTCCACCTCGCGCCCCGGGCAGGCACCAACGTCGCCCTGATGAACGCGCTGCTCCACGAAATCATCCGCACTGGCCGGATCGACGAAGAATACGTCCGGGCCCATACCACGGGGTTCGACGAACTGAAGCAGTGCGTGGCCGAGTGCACGCCGCACTGGGCGTCAGACATCTGCGACGTGCCTGCCGAATCGATCCGAGAAGCTGCGGAGATCCTCGGCACAGCACGTCGGCTGGTGTCCACAGTGCTCCAGGGCTTCTACCAGTCCCACCAGGCGACCGCCGCCGCGGTACAGGTCAACAATCTGCACCTGGTGCGCGGCATGATCGGCCGGCCGGGCGCGGGAGTGCTGCAGATGAACGGCCAGCCCACGGCGCAGAACACCCGGGAGTGCGGTGCCAACGGAGATCTGCCGGGCTTCCGCAACTGGCAGAACGACGACCACGTCGCCGAACTCGCCCAGGTGTGGAACGTCGACCCTGCCACCATTCCGCATTTCGCTCCGCCCACGCATGCCATGCAGATGTTCCGCTACGCCGAACAGGGATCGCTGAGGATGCTCTGGATCAGCGGGACCAACCCGGCCGTCTCCCTGCCCGAACTCGCCCGTATCCGTGCCCTTTTGAGGGACGAGGGCCTCTTCACCGTCGTCCAGGACATTTTCCTGACCGAGACCGCGCAGCTCGCCGATGTGGTGCTCCCTGCGGCGACGTGGGCAGAGAAGACCGGCACCTGCACCAACGCCGACCGCACAGTCCATCTGTCTGAGAAAGCCATCGAGCCGCCCGGCCGGGCGCGCGCCGACCTCGACATCTTTCTCGACTACGCCCGGCGCATGGAATTTCACGACCGGGACGGAGGACCACTCGTGTCCTGGCACGACCCCGAATCCACCTTCGAAGCGTGGAAGAAGTGCAGCGCCGGACGGCCCTGCGACTACACCGGCCTCACCTATGAGCGACTCCGGCAGGCCGGCGGCATCCAGTGGCCCTGCACGGCCTCCACGCCCGGAGGAACGGAACGCCTTTACACCGAGGGGTTCATGTGGGCCGACGCCGCGCTGTGCGAAAGCTACGGAAAGGACGTCGTCACGGGAGCCGCCTCTTCCGGGATCGAGTACCAAGGGGCGAATCCGCAGGGAAAGGCGATGATCAAGGCGGCCGAGTACCTTCCGCCGCACGAATCCCCGTCCCCGGAGTATCCCCTCCAACTCACCACCGGACGTACTCTCTACCACTTCCACACCCGCACGAAGACCGGACGCGTCCCCCAGTTGAACGCCGCAGCCCCCGACGTGTGGATCGAGCTCTCCCCGGCCGAGGCGGCCCGACACGGGGTGCAGGAGGGCGACATGGTGGAGGCCGCAACGCCCCGGGGCTCCGTACGCGGCAGGCTCCGGATCACCCACATCCGCGACGGCATGCTCTTCGTGCCCTTCCACTACGGATACTGGGACACCCCTCAAGGCAGCGGCCCCGCCGCAGACGACGGCGGCCGGGCGGCGAACGAGACCCTGGTCACCGACTGGGACCCCGTCTCGAAGCAGCCGATTTTCAAGACCGCTGCTGCCCGTCTCTCGCTCGTCGAACGCGGCCTCGGGCGGAGTGCGCCCGCCCCGTCCGTCGCAGCCTCCGCACCCGCCCCTTCCGCTGCGCCCGACACGGGGACCGGTGGCGGGGGCCCGGAGACGGGGCGAGTCCCCGGCCGTCCGCGAAACGAGAACGAACCACGGGACGGTGACGCCGGGTGAACGACATTACCGTCATTCTGGCCGCGCTCCTCGAGGGGGAGGACAAGCTCGCGCTCAGACTGCTCGACCTGGCGCAGCGGCATGCTGCCGAGACCGAGGTGCATCATGTCGCGCGGTACCTCGCCCGATGGTCCTACGACAGCGGAGACCGCATCAGAGCGATCGGCCCGCATTACAGCCTGCCCGACCCCACACGCCCGAGCCACCGGAGCGACGGGGCACGGCAGGATGCAGCCTCCGTACCGCAGGGGCGGGACAGCGGGCTGGTCCTCCTGAGGGAGCTGTGCGAGGTGCACCTCACGGCCGTGGGAAACTCCCTGCACTGGGACATGCTCACCCAAGCCGCACAGGCAAACAGAGACGACCGGCTGCTGGAGCTGGCTTCGACCTGCCAGCCCTATACGCGGCGACAGATGCGCTGGACCCACACCGTGCTGAAAGAACTCAGCCCCCAACTACTGACCAGTGCCTGAACTGCGTGGTGCTCCGGTCGAGGCGGCTGCCGTGTCGTCGTAGAGCGAAGGCCGGACATCGGCGACGATCTGGACCTCCAGCGGACGCTGCAGTTACTTCCCTTCTTCGTGATCGGGCTGTTGCTGCGGCCGGAGCACTTCAAGCTCGTACGCCGCATGAAGGCGCGGAGCGCGGCCGCGCCCCTCTTCGCGGCTGCCCTGGTCTTCGCGTACTGGGCGGCGCCGCGGATGAACGCCGTCTGGTTCTACGACCGTGACGCCGCACAGGAACTCGCCGCCCCCTGGTGGAGCGGCGCGGTGATGTCGCTGGCGGTATCCGGCTGCTTGCTGGTGCTGGTGGCCTGCTTCTTCGCCTGGGTACCGGGCCGACGATGTGGTGTACGGCGCTGGGCGCGGGCGCCCTCTACGGCTATCTGCTGCACGGCTTCCTCGCCAAGGGGTCGCGCTTCTGGAACGGGTACGACAACCGGTGGGTGCACACGCCCTGGGGCGCGGTGCTGCTCACCCTCTGACCGGCGACACTCGCTAAGTGGGAGGTGATCGGACGCGCCTCCGCCGCCCGACGGTTTCCGAGGGGGCGGGGCCACTGGTGCCGGGCGCATGATGGGAAGGGGGGAAGGGGGGCGCACGAAGGAGGTCCAGCCATGACAGCGACCACCAGGGACGCGGCACCCATCGAGCTCACCGATGGTGAGCTGGAGCTACGCCTGCAGGACATCGGTGGAGGCATGTCCGTTGGCTACATCAGGGCTCCCGCCGGTACGGACCTCGGCCCGGCCCTCAAGGGCATGCCGGATGACTTGTGCCAGTGTCCGCACTGGGGCTTCGTCACCAAGGGGCGGCTGCGGATGCGGACGAAGGAAGGTACGGAGGAGTATCAGGCGGGTGATGCCTACTACTGGGCGCCCGGACACGCCCCCGAGGCGATGGAGGACAGCGAGTTCATGGAGTTCTCGCCGACCGAGGAGTTCCGTAAGGTGCTCGACCACATCAAGGGGAACGCCGGCTAGGTTTGTCCGGCCGACCGGGTGGTGCACCCGTGTGAACCAATGGCGGTCAGCGGCGATGCGCAGGGGCAGGCACTGCCTCGACGCGGTGGAGTGACCGCTCACCGGGCTGCGGACGGTGCGGGAGGGCGTGAAGGCAACCACATCTGCAACCAGAGAGCTCTCACTGTTTTGCCTGGTGAGTTTGCCTTCTTTGGAGCACACCCGTGGTGTTGGCGCACACGCTGGGCCTGTCGGCAAGGTACCGGTGAAGGGCGCTGGCGGTAGTGTCCACGGACTCCTTGAGGATGGCGCCGGCGTCGAGTCGAGCGGCGCGAACTCGCGTCGATGGCGGCTGCATCGTGGGGGACCGTTGATCACCGCCGTGGGGCGCTCGGAGCCGGGTGTGAAGACAGTGCCACCGCCGCCGCACCACGCGTCCTGACCAGCTCAGCTGGGCCGCTACGACATGGAGCAGCGAGAGAGGTGCCTGAGGCCAGAATCCTCTGCATCGGGGGCTTGCTGATCAGGAGCCGAGGGAGGCCGGTGTGCAGCCGGGCTGGGTACCGACTGCCGTTCAGCGGGGGCGCGTCAGTGCGGGAAGGAGTTGCTCCTGGCCTTCCGTAGGCCGTAGACGGCTGCGCCGGCCATCAGGACCGCTGCTCCGGAGATGACCGAGACCAGGGGCAGGGCGAAGGCGAGTGCCGCGCAGCCGGCCAGGCCGATCACGGGCACCGGGCGGGGCGGGCGCCCCTCGCTGAGGCTCAGCGTCCATGCGGCGGCGTTGGCGATGGCGTAGTAGGCCAGCACGCAGAAGGAGGAGAAGCCGATCGCGCCACGCACATCGACGGTGGCGGCGAGCAGTGCGACCGCCGTTCCGACGGCGAGTTCGGCGCGGTGCGGGACGCCGAAGCGGGGATGGACGGCGGCCAGGGCATGCGGCAGGTGGTGGTCGCGGGCCATGGCAAGCGTGGTGCGGGAGACGCCGAGGATCAGGGCCAGCAGGGAACCCAAGGCGGCGACGGCCGCGCCGACGCGCACGACCGGGGCCAGTCCCGGGACGTCGGCCGCGTGCACGGCATCGGTCAGTGGCGCCGCGGCATGGGCGAGCCGGTCGGGACCGAGCACGGCCAGGACCGCAACGGCGACGGCCGCGTACACCGCGAGGGTGATGCCCAGGGCGAGCGGGATGGCGCGGGGGATGGTGCGCTGCGGGTCACGGACCTCCTCGCCGAGCGTGGCGATGCGGGCATATCCGGCGAAGGCGAAGAACAGCAGTCCGGCCGCCTGCAGGACGCCGCCCGCGGTGGCGTCGGCGCCGATGTCCAGCCGAGTGGCTTCGGCGGGCCCGCTGGTCAGACAGGTGGTGACCACGGCAGCCAGTACCGCCAGAACGACTGCGACGATGATGCGGGTCAGCCACGCGGCCTTCTGAACACCCGTGTAGTTGAGCCCGGTCAGTAGCACCACGGCGGCGACGGCGATCGCGTGCGCCTGACCGGGCCACACGTAAGACCCGACGGTGAGAGCCATCGCCGCGCAGGAAGCGGTCTTGCCGACCACGAAACCCCAGCCCGCCAGGTAGCCCCAGAAGTTGCCGAGGCGTTCGCGGCCGTAGACGTAGGTGCCGCCGGATTCCGGGTATCGGGCGGCCAGCCGTGCTGATGATGTGGCGTTGCAGTAGGCCACGATCGCGGCGAGTGCCAGGCCGAGCAGCAGCCCGGAGCCGGCGGCACCGGCCGCCGGACCTAGGGCGGCGAAGATTCCTGCCCCGATCATCGACCCCAGGCCGATCACCACCGCGTCGGCCACAGTCAGGCGCCGCTTCAACTCGGCTGTACCCGCTGGGGTTCGCGCCGTACTCATCGTGCACTCCTTAGTCGAGCCCCCTGCGGCGCACGGTAGCTGAGTAAGATGTCCGGCCGGGGAGCAGCTCATAACTGCGGGTAGGCGTCCGCGCAGAAGTCTTCCGCAGCCGCTCGCAGCCGCTCGCAGCCGTCGAAGGAGCCATGCTCCCTCCCCGCGGCGGCCCCTTCATGCAGCGGTGGACACGATGGCCCTCGTGCTGGGTGCGGCCGAGGGTGGTTGCCGAGTAACGGTGGACAGGGTTGTCTTACTGCACCGAGGTCTCCCTGTTCTCGGAAGTTTGGACGCCCCCACGCATTGCCGCTGTGTGGGTCGCTGTCGTTCGGTCCCCACGTCTCGGCCCGGTATTTCCGCTTGGAGCTCGCCGCGTAACCAGGCCGCGCTGAATCTGTGAGCGAAGGCCGACGAACGGCGCGTCCGCCTGAACGGCTGGCTGTCCGGCGTTCCCGGGCAGCGCTCCCGGCGCGGCAGTGACACCCGTCCAGGGCAGAGCTGCGGCGTCTGAGACCGCTCGGACATAGCGCGGCTAATTCTCGACGCCCCACCGCTTCCCGTCGTTCGCCTGCCTCGACCGCCTTGATGAAGCCGTCCAGCTCCACCACGTCCGGCCGGCTGTGCTCGTTGTCGTGGCGGTAGGACACCTGCGCGCCCTGCAGGTCCACGGTGCCGGACGGTCGTCGGGCGAGGGTGAAGTCGAAGTCGGTCACCTGCATCAGGTGGTGCGCGACCGTGAGCCGGTCACGGCCCAGCCGCTCGAACTCGCTCCGGTGGTCCGTCAGCCACGCTAGGTAGAACAGCGCTGGTGATTCAGGCCGGTACCTGTTCTCCTCGGTGCGGAGATCCCAACGCAGAGGAGAGGCGGCATGGTTCTGCACGTGACGTCGGCCTTGCGGGGATTGAGTGAGAAGCTCCGTGCCGAAGACCGCGGCATCAAGGACGCAGCTCTACTCGCCGCTATCCAGGAGCGCGTGAGCTGCTCCCGCAGACGCCCGTAGGGGAGCTCTGTCTCGTCGGGCTGGCAAAGGCACCGCAAGGAGAACGGATGACCCAGCTGATCATCTCCGTCAGAAAGGGATGGCATGACCACGGTGAGAGACATTGATGCCCGCGGTACGCAGCACTGCGAGACGACTGGCCTGGGGGTGCTCTTGCGGCATCAGGGACTCGATCTGTCCGAGCCGATGCTCTTCGGTCTCGGCTCCGGCCTGTCCTTCATCTACTGGGACAGCAAGAACATGGGCTTCCCCTTCCTCGGGGGACGGGTCAAGCCCTTTGACCTCACCAGAAACCTGGCCACCACACTCGGGCTGGAGCTCGTGGTCCGGGAGACCACCTCCCCCCGCAGGGCTTGGGAGAACGTGGTGACCCCCATCGACGCCGGCTGTCCCGTCGGCCTGCAACTCGACAGCTACTACCTGGACTACTTCGGGTCGAAGGTGCACTTCGGCGGTCATGTCGTCGCCATGTACGGCTATGACGACCACGATGCCTACCTCGTGGACACCGACCAGCAAGGCGGAAAGGTGTCCACCAGCCTGAGCAGTCTTGCGCAGGCCTGGGCCGCGCGCGGACCGATGACCGCCAAGCACCGGTCCTTCACCCTCACCGCTCCGAGGAGCCTGCCCTCCCCACGGGACCAGATCATTCCCGCCATCACCGCATGCGCCGATGCTTTCCTCAACCCGCCCATCGCCAACCTCGGCTACCGAGGCATCGAAAAGGCCGGCAAGCTGGTACGCACCTGGCTCCAGCGGACCGACACCCCGGAGCGGGACCTATCGCAGGCGGCCCTTTTGATGGAGAAGGCCGGAACCGGCGGCGCCCTGTTCCGCAACCTCTACCGCGACTTCCTCGCTGAATGCACCCGACAGGTCGAATGCAACCACCTGCGCACGGGCCACAGTCTGTACACCGAGGCAGCCACCCTGTGGACGGGAGTCGCAGCACTGCTCACACAAGCTGGCGAATCAGGCAATGCGCAGTGCCTCGAGCAGGCAGGTACCCTCCTCCGTGATCTTTCACACATGGAGCGCGAGGCCATGCAAGCGCTGAGCCGCTTGGGGCAGTAAACGCGCGAAGGCGATCCAGCCCTGACAGGCTCAAGAAGCCTTGGCGCTCTCACGCGGAACGCATCACGGGGAATCCCACCAAACGTTGCCTACACGAGGGGCCAACTGCGGGATCTGACACCAAGAGGCGGAGCTATGGCGCGAAGACCGCAGACAAGATCCGCGAAGAGTCGCCTCCTGGGTCCAGGCCACCAGAAGGTGTCTTCAACAGTCGTGACCAAACCGGGCTCCGGGCCCTGGAGCAGCCCGGAGCCCAAGGTGCGGGCGGTTCGTCGAGGCGGACGGCCGCATGGCTCTGGCAGTAGCCTTCCGCCAAGATCACGCCATCGGGGGAGGCGGTTTAACTCGTGAGCTGCGCTCCGCGAACGCGCGCCCGGCACGGGGCTGCGCTCCTGCCGGAGGCCCGGCCGCACCTCCTCGCCGACCCGGCCGACGTAACCGGCAACGCCTGAGCCGCGCCACATCAGCGAATCCACCTGGCCTGCTCCGTGGACAGGCGTTGCCGGTGTGACTGAGCGCTTCAGTTGGCCAGTTGCACACCGTCCGTCCAGCCGGCCTTGCTGTCAGCGCTCTGTGGCATTATGCGGACGCGCCCCAAGGGGAACGGGTCGCGCTCTAGTGGTTGCCAGGGGGTTGGGGATGAGTGCGGGTACGGAGCCGGATGGCTCGTCCAGGTCCGACGAGGAGTGGGAGCGGTTTCTGCGCGAGTCGGTGGCGGGTACCGCCGATGCGCCCAAAGAGCCGTCGGCGCGGGCCCGCGACGTGGCGAAGCGGCTGCGCGCGGAGCCCGGCCGCGGTCTGGAGGGCTGGCGTAGCTACACGCCTGCGCGCCCCAAGCGGCGCACGGGCTGGTACGTGGTCGGACTGCTGGTCTCGCTGGCGCTGCTGGCGGTGGCGCTCGCGCCGGGGCAGGTAGTGGACCTCTTCGCCGACGACGGCCCTGACTCCGCGCCGCTGGCGGCCGAGACCGCCCGCCCGGCCCAGGCACCCCCGGCGGAGGCGGCCCAACGCCCCGCCAGGGACAAGCCGTTCCGCGGCTCTCCGGCGGCGAGGTGGGCGAGCGGAGCCGCGGGGATCACCGTGCCGAAGGCCGGGGCAGTCGGCTGGATGAGCGCGGCCGAGGTCGAGCGGGCCCTCGCCCGCAGCCGGGACTTCCTCGTCGCGTCCGGCCTGGACCGCGGGGTGCTGCGGGGCGCGCGCCCCGAGAAGGCGATCGCACTGATCAACCCGCACCAGAAGGACGTCCAGGAGCTTCTGAAAGCCGCTTTCCGAACCCCGAGCGAGAAGAACGACCCCCTCCTCCTCTTCAGCCGCTTCCAGCCCTCCCGCACCCACCTGGTCGGCGACGTCGTGAAGACCCGGGGCCGGCTCACCTACCGGGAGGGCGAGCGCGGCGCGCTCCAGGTGACCGCCGACGTCACCTTCGTCTACCCGGTCACCCGCGCGGATGCGGGCGGCGACGACGAGATCGTGCGCACGATCGTCCGGCGCGAGCTGATCCTGAGCTGGGACGACCCTGACAAGGTGCTCACCGAGCCGGGGACGTTCTCGGTCGTCTCGTACAAGTACGACATGACCAATGGCGGCTGCGGCGCCCCCACGGGCTACTTCACCCCGCCCTTCGGCACGGACCGCCGGGCGGACGGGGCCGGCGCGGAGGTCGACCCGTACGACCGCAGCGCGCCGCTCGGGCGGGGCGAGTCTTCTGGGGACGAGTGCGGGAGGGCGACGCGGTCCTAGGCCCTGTCCGGTGGGTCAGACCGTCGCGCGAGTGGCGGCCGGTCGACCGGGGCTCGACCCTCATGCCAGGCGACTTGGACACATATCGTCGACGCCGAGCGCGCTGAGGCCGCGCTGCCCGTCCTTAGCGAGGAGAGTGAAGGGCTGGCGAGCTGCCGGGCAGCATCGCACCGCGATCCTGCGGCGTGTGGGCTGAACGCGTTGGCCGGAGGTCAGCTGCCGGCTTTGAGGGCGTCCAGGTGCCGCCGCAGCACCTGCCGGAGCAGCTTCGGTGGATAGCGGTCCGGCAGCAGCGTCGCCTGGAGAGTGAGTCCGTCGAGGAGGGCGGCCAGTCGCGTGCTTTCCAGCTCGACGTCCGTGTCAGCCGGCAGCCCGCCGGCGTACCGGGCTTCGTGCAGCACGCGCGACATCAGGGTGTGCAGGTCGGCCTGCATCTCGGCTGCACAGGGCCGCAGTTCGGGGCGGGTGTGTGCTGCGGCGGCGAAGGTGAGCCAGAGCGCGGCCTCCTGGCGGCGGGCCCCGTCCAGCGGGAGGAACTCGGCCAGGAGCTCTTCTGTCGCGGCCCGGCGGTCGGTGCGGTCGGTGCCCCTGTCGGGAGCCAGGAGCCGCTCGGCGTGGGTGCGGATGCGGTCGCCGATGCGCCGGCTCAGTTCCCTCATCGTGAAGGTCATCAACTCGTCGTGGTCGGCGAAGTAGTGGCGGACCGACCCGATGGCGAGTCCGGCTTCATCGGCGACGTTGCGCAGCGACGCATGCTCCAGCCCATGCCGGGCGACGACGGACAGGACGGCCTGCGCCACGGCCCTGCGGCGGGCTAGGGGATCGACGATCTTTGGCACATTGCCGTTATAGCACGACCGGGCTAACATCATTTTTTTAGCTCAGTCGTGCCATAAAGATGGGTGGTATCTGCGTGAACCCCTGGCTGTTCGCCGCGATCGTCGCGGTGGTCGTGATCGCGGTCGTGATCAAGCGGATGATCGGTGAACCGGTCAATGCAAGGGACCTCTTCGTCGCCCCCGCGATCCTGACCGGGATCGGCGTCCTGTCCCTCGTCAAGATGACGGATCTGACCGGCACCGACCTCACCTGGGTCATCACGGGCGCCGTCCTCGGCGCGGCACTCGGCGCACTCCGCGGCGCCACCGTTCAACTCGTCGACAGGGGAGGCGTCCTGTGGCAGCGGTACACGGGCCGCACCTTCCTCGCCGTGATCGGCACCCTGGCGATCACGGCTGGCTTCAGTGTCCTGGCGGTGAAGATGGGCATGCACGAGAACGCACGACCCGTCCAGCTCTCCATCGGCGTGAGCTTCCTCGGCGAGTCCCTCATCGTCGGCCGCCGCGGCATGGCTTCGGGAATCCCCTTCGCCCCCGCACGAACTCGCTGACGCATTGCCATATCCCGAGCCCGCACATGTCGGACTCGCTCGGCTGGCACCGTCCGACAGGTCATGAGCGGAGCCAGAGGCGAATGGCGGCGACGGTCACGGTGCCGTGGAAGATGTACGCCCGCTTGTCGAATCGGGTGTCTACAGTGCGGAAGCCCTTGAGCGCGTTGATCGTTCGCTCGACTTCGTTTCGACGCTTGTAGATCGTCTTGTTGAAGCCGGTGGGCCGGCCGCCCGCGTTACCACGGCGCTGGCGGTTGGCCCGCTGATCCTTGCGCTCGAAAATCGTGTGCTTGTTCTGCCGACGCCGCAGATAGCGGCGATTCCGGCGGGACGAGTACGCCTACTGGCCCGCGAGAAGCACACAGCCCAGGCCGTCACCCTGGTCCGGCACACCGCCGATCAGCTCACCGCGCCCAGGCGCAGCACTGAGATGTAGGCGTAGTCGCCACCCCGCAATCGCTCGGCTTCATAGACGTTCAAGCAATCGAGACGCAGACGGGCTACCCGATCCGTTCCGCATGGCGCACTCCCGGCGACCCTCGCCCGTTGCCGCCGGCGGATGCGATCGCCGTCGCTCCGGCCACGTTCAACACGATCAACAAGTGGGCCGCCGGGATCTCCGACACCCTCGCGGTGGGCATTCTGTGCGAGGCGTACGGCTTTGGTATCCCCACCGCCGTGCTCCCGTACCTGAACTCGGCCCAGGCAGCCCATCCTGCATACCGGCAGAGCCTGGACCGTTTGCGCGAGATGGGCGTCCTGATCGGCTCGTACGAACCTCACAAGCCCAAGGTCGGCGGCGGTGCTGATCGTTTCCGCTGGGAGGAGGCGCTGGAACTGCTCGTCCCCCGACTGTCTCCTCGGACCTGATCGCTTGTGCTCGTGGACGACGAGGGTGACGCGGACGCCGGACGCGCGCAGTTCACGGGCGAGGCTGACGGCCTGCTCCAGCTCCGGGTGCTCGGTGGCGCGGCTGGAAACCTTCTCCGAGAGATCCGGGCGACACCGGCCTCGGCCAGGGAGTCGACTTGGGAGTCGAGGGACTGTCGGACGGTGGAGGCACGGGCGTAGTCGAGGCGGACGTGTCCGGACGGCTCGGCGCCGGCGTCCGCTGGGCGCGGCAGTTCGGTCCAGGGCCCCAGCTTGCGTACGGCTGGGGTGGGCACGTTGAGGGCATTGGCGAGGGAGGACACGACCGGGAAACGTGCGGTGTGGTTCTGGAGGGCCACCCTGGCCTCGGTTCGTCTGCGAGGCGATGGAGACCGGCGGCAGCATCGAGCCATTCAGGCAGAAAAAGCGGGGACGGAAGCACGGCGGCAAGATCGGAGTGCGCCCCGGCGGCTCCGCCCGGCTCCCGTCGGCGCGCCCTCTTCGCGACACCCACCGTGCGCTTCTCGATGCGCAGGTCGAAACGATTCTCCGTCCTTGCACGCCTCCCGCTCGCCGCATGCTTCATTTTCGACGAACCTCGTGAGCCGCGGTACAGCTCTCCGGCCATTTAAGAACCTATGGTCCCATTTTCTCTGGCGACCTTGCTGCGGCATCCACCTATGCACGTAGCTATTGCGTGCACCCGCTTCCTTGTTCCGGCTCCCGATGAGCCTGGACAGGACGGCAGTGAACCGGCCTCCGGTTCGCAGCCGCCCAGGAGGGGCGGTCGTGACACCTGTACGTGAGGAGAAGTCATGAAGAAGGCTTACGAGGCGCCGACACTGGTCCGGCTCGGGACGTTCCGGAAGAAGACCGGGCTCTTGCAGAGCTCCGGCAACGACCGTCTCATCCTGAGCAAGAACTGACGAGCGACGGTCCTGACCCGACGTCATGACTGAACTGCACGAGAGTGCGGGGACGGGCCCCGGCGACGCGCACTTCACGGTCTTCACCGACCGGGAGGACGCGGCCGCCGTGGCCCGCTCCTTCGCCCGCCCCGGAACTCGAATCCTGCAGCACGCTTCGGGCCGGCCCTGGCTGGTGGGGCAGTGGCACGAGCAGGAGATCGTCACCGCGCGCGCCGGCCACACGGCCCTCGCCGTCATCGGCTGCTGTCCGATCGATGCCGTAGAGCTCGAGCGCCAAGCCGGGCGGCTACGTGATCTCGCCGAACTCGACGCACTGGCCCGCTCCCTTCCCGGTAGCTTCCATCTCGTCGCCGCGCTCGACGGGCGGCTCAGGGTGCAGGGCACCGCCTCCGGGCTCCGGCTGGTCTTCCACGCCCCCGTTGACGGAACACAGGTGGCTGCCACCCGCGCCGACGTACTCGCCGCCGCGCTCGGCACCGACCCGGACGAGGAGCAACTGGCCGTCCGGCTGCTGTGGCCGGTTCCCCATCCACTCGCCGAGGCACCCATGTGGCGCGGCGTCACCGCCGTGTCCCCCCAGGACGCCCTGATCGTCTCGCCGGACGGCCGGACCGTACGCCACTCGCGCTGGTGGACACCGCCGGAACCGGTACGCACGCTCGCCGATGGCGCCCCTCTCGTCCGCGAAGCCCTGGCCGCGGCGGTCGACGCCCGTACCCGGCAGGGTGGCCTGGTCAGCTGCGACCTGTCAGGCGGCTTGGATTCCACCTCCATCTGTTTCCTGGCGGACCGCTCACCGGCACGGGTAGTGGCCAGCACCTTGCCGGGTCGCGACCCCGCCGACACCGATCTGTACTGGGCAGAACAGGCCGCCCGCTCGTTGCCGGACATCGACCATGTGGTCTGGGACGCCGATACCTCGCCGCTCGTCTACACCGGCCTGCTCGGCATCGATGACCTGCTGGACGAACCGACCATCGGCGTCATGTACCGCTCGCGGGTCCTGCACCACCTGCCCGGCCTGGCGGAGCGCGGCAGCCGATTGCACCTGACCGGCATCGGCGGCGATCACGTGGCCTGGTGCTCGGAGGCGTACTACCACCGACTGCTCCGCACCCGCCCGCTGTTCGCGCTGCGGCAGCTGCGCTTCAGGGCCCTGTGGCAGTGGCCACTTGGCGGCACGGCACGCGCGCTGGCCGACTCACGGTCCTACGGTAAGTGGCTGGCCGACTCCAGCTGCCGCCTGCGAGACCCACTACCCGCCACCGTCAGCACCAGCCTCGGCTGGGGCATGCCCCCTCGCCTTTTCGACTGGGTCACCCCCGACGCCGAGCGGATGGCCCAACGGGCGCTGCGCGAGGCCGCCATGACCGCCGTGCCGCTGCACCCGGACGGCGGCCTGCACACCGACCTCGAACAGATCCTTTCCTGCACCCGCATCATCCGCCAGTGGGACCGGATGGCGGCCCGGGCCGGCGTACCGATGGCATCGCCGTTCCTCGACGACCGCGTCATCGAGGCATGCCTCGCCATCCGCCCGAGCGAGCGCGTCACGCCCTGGCAGTACAAACCCCTCCTGACCGCCGCCATGAGCGGGATCGTGCCCGATGCGTGCCTGCGGCGCACCAACAAGGCCGCCGCTTCCATGGACGCATCCAACGGACTGCGCGAACACCGCGCAGATCTGCTGGCGCTCTGGGCGGACTCCCGGCTGGAACAGCTCGGCCTGGTCGACGGCGCAGCCCTGCGTCGGCTCGCCCAACGCCCGGCCACACCCGAACTACGCGACGCGATCCTCTACTCGACCATCGCCGCCGAAGTGTGGCTGCGCGGCCTCCCCCGAACTACCGAGCCCAAGACTCCCGCCTCCTCATGACCACCGTTCCCCAGTAGAAAGGCACACGCATGGCATTGAAGTTCGGGGCCGATGTCTCCACTGCCGAGACGGACTACGGCACAGTCCTCCTGGACCAACGCGCCGGGGGCTATTGGGAGTTGAATCCCACCGGCACCCTGGTGGTCAACACGCTGATGGCGGGCGGTGACGAAACCGCCGCGGTCGCCGCGCTCGCCGACGAGTTCGACATCGACCTCGTCCAGGAGAAGCAGGACGTCGACGCCCTCGTACAGCAACTGCGGGCCTCGGGGCTGGCCGAATGACGACCCCCAGCGCCCTGGAGCGGCCCACCGGCGTGCCCTTCGCCCGGCGCCTGGCCGCCCGACTCGTCCTGCCCCCCGCCCTCGCGCTCTCACTCCTGCCGCCCCGCCGGATCCGCGCCGTGCTCCACCTCACATGTCGCGGAGCCACACCGGCCACCGCCGCACAGGCAAAGAACGCACGGGACGCGATGTGCGCGGTGAGCCTGCGCTGCGCAGGCCCGAAAGGCTGCCTGCCCCGGTCTCTGGGAGCCGCGCTGCTGTGCCGCCTGGGAGGGAGCTGGCCGACCTGGTGCACCGGGGTGCGCGTGGTGCCGCCGTGCACGGCGCACGCCTGGATCGAGGCGGACCGCCGCCCCGTGGACGAGGGTGTACCCGACGACTTCACCCGGCTCATCACGGTCGCCGCCGCGAGCCGATCAGGCCGATGACGACACCGTCGTGGATCAGGCGCAGCCGGCGGCCGAGGGCGACCGCTCCACCCGGGCCGCGGTCGCCACCATGCACCGGCTCACCACCGGCCACCGGGCCTCCATCACCGTCGCCACCGTACTCACCCTCGTCGGCTCCGCGCTCGGGCTTGCCCAGCCGCTCGTCGCCCAACGGGTCGTGGACGCGAGCGGGCGCGGACAGATGTTGTGGCCACTGTTGCTGCTCCTCGCCGTACTGTTCGTCACCGAAGCGGCAACGGGCGCGGTGAGCCGCTTCGTTCTGGAGCGCATGGGCGAAAGCATCGTACGAGGGCTGCGCCACAGTCTGGTGGCGCGGCTGCTTCGGCTGGAGATGCGGGAGTACGACCGGCACCGCAGCGGCGACCTGATCTCCCGGGTCACTGCCGACACCACCCTGCTCAGAGAAGTCGTCTCCCAGGCACTGGTCGACCTGGTGACGGGTGCCCTCGTCGCGGCGGGGGCGATCGTCCTGATGGTGTGGATCGATCCGCTGCTGCTGCTCCTGGTCGCCCTCACCGTAGCTACCGCCGCCGTGATCGTCGCCTCGCTCCTCAAGGGCATCCGGGCCGCCTCCGAACGCATGCAGACCTCCGTCGGCGCGATCGCCGCCGACCTCGAACGCGCGCTCGGCGCCCTGCCGATGATCCGGGTTCACCGAGCCGAGGACCGTGAAGCGGGCCGCATCGGGGAATGCGTCGAATCGGCGTACAGCGCCGGCGTACGGACCGCGAAACTCGCCTCCGTGATGAGCCCCGCGGTCGAACTCGCGGTACAGGGCTCCTTCCTGATCGTCCTGGTCATTGGCGGCCTGCGGGTCAACGGCCACGCCAACTCCCTCGGCGACCTGGTCGCCTTCTTGCTGTACGCCTCCTACCTGGTCCGTCCGCTGTCCTCGGTCTTCCGGGCGGTCGGCCTGCTCCAGCGTGGCATGGGGGCTTACCAGCGCATCGAGCAGGCGCTGTCCCTGCCGGCGGAGCCCTCCCAGGAGGCGCCGGCCGTCCGGGCATGCACGCGCGAACCGGCCCGGCGGACCGACTCGTACCAGGAGCCCGCTCTCGCCCTGCGGAATCTCAGTTTTGGCTACGACCCGGACCGGCCGGTGCTGCGCGGTGTCTCGTTCACCGTCCCCCACGGGCAGCAGACAGCCCTGGTCGGCCTGTCGGGTGCCGGAAAGAGCACGATCTTCGCCCTCGTCGCCAGATTCTACGAACCGGACTCCGGGGCCCTGCTATTCGATGGCCTGCCCGCCACCGCACTGAGCCGCACCGCATGCCGCGGACGCATCGCCGTCGTCGACCAGAACACCCACGTCGTCCGCGGTACCCTCTGGGACAACATCACCTACGCCACGCCCGACGCCACCGAGGCCGAGGCACGACGCGTCGTCGAGCTCGCCCAGCTAGAAGGGGTCGTGCGGCGGCTGCCGGGCGGCTTGTCGGCAATGCTCGGCGAGCGCGGCGGCACCCTGTCGGCGGGCGAGCGCCAGCGCGTGGCCCTGGCCCGCGCCCTGCTCGCCCGCCCCTCGATCCTCCTGCTCGACGAGCCCACCTCCCACCTCGACACCATCAATGAGACCGCGCTCACCACAGTGATGAAGGACGTCGCCCGGGAATGCGCCCTGCTGGTCATCGCACACCGGCTCTCCACGGTCCAGCACGTCGACCAGATCGTCGTACTGGACAGCGGCCGCACCGCCGCCCGCGGACGTCACGAGGAACTGCTCACCAGCAGCCCCATCTACCGCGAACTGGCTGCTGGACAGATGCTCCGCCCGGCCAACGCCCGGACCTCCGCCGACGCAACCGTCCGCCCCCACCCACGCCACCCGTTGTGAACCGGACACGGGCACGACGCCGAGAGGACCTCAGGCAGCCCGGCATCCCGCCCACTTATGACCGGCAGGCTACCGACCCCGCCCCACCGATGTCGGCGCTTGCCGCGAAGACCACCAGCTCACGAACCAGTCAGGATCAAGATCATTCCTTAGCGCTCAGTCCGCCAGCATTACCGGTGGGTCCCGAATGCGCGGCTGATCGGCAGGCAGTGGTGACCGACATCCGCGCCGGCGTCTACTACCTGCGGTGTCCGGGCCGGGGCGAGTGGCCGGTGGAGGACCCGGACATGCTGTGACGCGGCCGCGCGCCGAACGCATCAAGGCCGACGGGTCGTGCCACGGACTCTTCCGGTGAGCGGCGCGCACGCCCGCCCCGGCAGGACTCCATCGCCGTGGCGGTGTGGCGGCCCATCATGCTGCTCGCCGCCCTCGGGGTGAGAGCCCCGACCGCGTCCTCAGCGGCGCGGTAGACGCCCACAGCCCCCCGTCCCGCGACACCATGCCGGACACCGCGGCGCCGACCGATGCAGCCGGGCACGCAGCTCCAACACGTCCCTGCCGGTGCGGGACACGCACCAGCGCCTAGGCCGTCTCTTCCGGATCACTGACCGGATCGGCGACGCCAAGCCGGTCAGCACCGGTCATGGCGGCACCGCTTACCGCAACAATCAGCAGGTGTTCGTCTACAGGGTTGCGCAGCGATTCGACTCCAACACCTCCGCCGAAGACGCAGCGGGCGCAGGAGCCCAGATCGCGGCCATCGAGGAACAAGGATGGTTTTTGACGAACATGACGTCTGCCCCAGGCGCGGACCCCCAGGTGACCTACCTGGTCTGCCTGTTCCGCCGACGTTGAAAAGCGCTCTGAGCCGGCGGCACGCAGCTCACGCCAGCACGCGGGCGTCCATGCTCATCGCAGCTGGGCGGCTTCGCTGTTCGGCCCGGCGCTGCTGAGCTTGTTCTTTAACCTTTGGCGGAGCCTCAGTGACGTTGGTAGGTTTTTCGCGGTGACTTTGATGGAGGCACAGGGCCTCGTGTCGATGACCGACGAGGCGCAGTTGCGCTGGATGGCGCTGGGGGACACGACTCGCCAGCTGGCCGTGATCCTGCTCCATGGCGGTCCGGGTCTGCCGGACTATCTGAGCGATGTCGCCCTCATGGTCGCCGACCTCGTGCCTGTGTACCGGTACGACCAGCGTGGCACGGGCCAATCCCCGTGGCGGGGCCCCCATTCCTTCGCCCGGCATGTCGACGATCTCGCCGAGCTGCTCGACGCATGGCGCGTGCCCAAGGCCGTGCTGATTGGGCACTCCTACGGCACCGATCTGGCGAGCCGGTTCTGCCTGACACACTCTGACCGGGTTGCCGCGACGCTGCTGATGTGCGGCCCATTCGTCGGTGATTGGCGTACCGGGTACCGAGCTGAGCGCGGCCGCCGTATGTCCGCAGCGCAGCAGGAGCGGTTCCGCGAGTTGGAGGAGCTGCCGCATCGCACGGAGGAGCAGGAAGTCGAGCTGCTGACGCTGGCCTGGTTCACCGACCACTCCGACCCCGAACGGGGGTGGCACTGGGCCGCGCAGGGTGCCCGGCGGCGGCGCCCCGTCAACTGGGCTATGAACGGTGAACTTGGCAAGGAAGGATGCGCGGATCCGCTCGATGAGCATCTTGCCGAGCTGCGTGCGTGTCTTCCCGCGCGAGCGGAGCTTGTGGGTGGGGCCGACGATCCCCGCCCTATTTCGGCTCTTGAATCACTCGCGCTCCGGCTCGGTCTTCCGCTGACGCGGATCGAGGGCGCTGGGCACGAGCCCTGGTTGGAGCAGCCCGACGCCGTGCGTGCGCACCTTCGGCGATTCGTGCAAGGCACGGTGGGCGCATAGGGCTTCGATCGGTTTGCTGGCCGGCCTCATTCCAGGCTGTCGGTACCGCGGCGGGTCCGGTGTCGAAATGGGCCTCGAACTAGGGCCCGTCTTCAAACAAGTTGATGCCACACTCAGATGTTCAGTGCTGCTTGGCGTAGAACGCGAGGTGTGGAGACGTGGCCGTCGCGCATGACTGAAGCCTCTACGAGCACTGCGATATCGGCGGCCAGTGAGCGGTCGGCCCCGTCTTCCGTCAGCCAGCGGGCTGCGGCCACCGTGCCATAGGTGGACCAACCGCCGATAAGTACGACGCGCTTGTTCGGGTTGAGTGGGTTCGTGGCTCTGATGATGTAGCCGCAGTCCCGTGAGATCTCGCCGTCCGCGGCTTCTCCTCGGTACGCGGTGCCATCCCAGGTGATCTCTCCACCGCCGAGCTGGAAGGGCAGCGACTCCGCCATGGCGACGAGGAGGCGGCGGGCAACCTCATTATTCTTCGGGCCGCCGAGGACGAGCAGGTCATGTTCCATCTCATGACCTGGCAGATGGGCTGACAGTCGGACCTTCTCCAGATTGAGGTCCCGGTAGGCCTGTGTCAGGGAGGGTGCGAGCAGGGACAGAGCTCGGACCTGCCCCAGACCGGCCACAGGGCGCTGGTAACGCCCCGTGTCTATGTGGGCGGTGTCCAACACGACGGAAAGCTCGCCAGCCCCGGAATAGCGCCATGTGCGGCGCGCTGGCAGTCGTCTGACCACGAACCAGCGCACCAGCCCGCCGAGGCCGGTGAGCACGGCAGCAACCACCGCACTGAATATCTGCGAGCCCACAGCCCCCGCGATGCTCTCCATGTCCTTCGCTCCCCTCGCTCCCTCAGACCCTAGCGTTGGGAGGCGCCCAGGACTCGCTCGACTGGATCATGGTCTGGTGCGTCATGAACTCACCGACCAGAATGGGACTTGTTGGCTCCGCTGATACCGCGGGCCGTGAACGAGCGACCACGGGCGAATGACCGCAGGGTCATGAGTGGCATGGTCGACAAGATTCGTACCGGGATCACGTGGCGTGATCTGCCTGAACGGTACGGTCCGTGGCAGACCGTCTACTCGCGCTTCCGCCGGTATGCCCTGGATGGAGTGTTCACGCGGATCCTCCAACAGATCCAGGCTCAAGCCGACGCTTCTGGAGTCGTCGACTGGCTGGTACAGATTGCCCCCACCATCGTCTGTGCGCACCAGCACTCCGCCGCCACCGGTCGGGAAGGGGTCCGTGCAGCCTGATCCAGGGGCCGGCGCACCGCTCCCCGTGCCCGCGGGGATGAGCCCAGCGCCCCTCTGCGGGGTGGGGCAGCAAAGCGCCGCTCCCCGTGCCGACGTTTTCCGGCCGAGGGAGACGTTCTGTGGCCAGTGACCTGGGATTGAACGTAGCGGACATGTACGTGGCGGCGCTCGCGGGCGGGCGCTGTACCACTCGATCGAGTGCCGTGGACGGACCGTTGCCGGTGTGCCACGCAAACCGTCGCCGGCCTGAAAGGTAGATCCCCCGTGCATTCCGTTTCCTGCTGCCTAAGTTGCCTTCTTCATGCCAACGCGGCATACAGCGCCCCATGCTCGCGTCTGTTCGACCAGGGCCTTCACCGGTCCACTCGTGCGGAGCATCGCGTCGGTGAGCTCGAAGAGCGCATCCGCACGGAGTATAGGTAGCCATAGAACTCGACCCGAAAGCGGGACAACGGGTACCTCGACGGGCAGACTCACACGCAGCGACGGTTCAGGCCGACTGAATGGGAGGAACACTGTCCTGTGAAGCCCTGTCGGATCCCGAGGTTTCCTGCCACGATCTAACTTTCCTAATGGGCGTGGGGGAGTTGAGGCATGGTGGAAGCGGAAAATCTGTCGGCGGTTGCCATGCAGTTTCTGACGGCCGCTGCCACTGGGACCGGAACAGGTCTCGGGGATGGCGTGGCGAACTTGATTCGGGAGCGACTCGGGGAGTCGCCGACCGGCGTTGGAGCCTTGGAACGCTTCGAGCGGAGCCCGGAAGATCCACAAGCAGCTGATGAGGTAAGCGAGTTGGTGGGCGAAGCCATCACGGCAAACCCGGCCTTCGCTGAGCGCCTGGAGCGTGCTTCGATCACGGCCCGTGCGACCGCGCAGGGCACAGGAAACACCGTGCACGGAAACCTCAGTGCTGTATCGATTTCCGGAAGAATGAAAGGCAATATCACGATCGGTCCAGTCACCATGTCGGACACGCCCAAAACGCGTGCCGCACTGGTAGGGGCTGGACTCGTGATGGTCGCACTACTCGCGCTGGGAGCCTATGGCGGTGTGCGAATGCTCGAAGACTCCTCGCCCGACAAGAACAGTCAGGGCTCTACATCTGGTGGACCTGAAAGCGGCCAAGGCGTGGACCCCGCCGTGTCTGGTGGACCTGAAGGCGACCAGGGGGTGGACTCCGGCACCAGTCAGCCGCTGGGGCAGTTAGCGGTAACGACGCCGGACTTGTCCGCTAGCCCCTTCGGCTGGATAGCAAGCCCCGTCACGAACGCGAATGGACCGGTCGTTGCCAACACAGTCGGTGCGGTCGCCGATGACCCAGCGTGCCAGCCCGTGGTGGATCTTACCGACGGCGAACCAAAGGGAGCGGAACCTGTGCTGCTGGGGCCGATGTCTTCACTCACTTCAACCGGCAAGGGGTGGCAAGTCAAATTGCTCTTGCGGGAGTACAGCGACGAGCGTGAGGCTAAAGACACCATAGATCATTCCATCGCCGCCATCCGAGATTGTCCATCATTCACTGTTGATCTATCTCCGGACTTGGTTAATGACTCCGTAGAAACACGAGTAATAGCCGCCGGCGACAACAACTTGGCTGGCGAACGAGTTGAGTTCACCCTTCGCCAGAGCAGCGAAACGGGGAAAGTCCAGAAAGGTGAGGAGTACTTGCGCATGACTGCGATCCGCAAAGGGGCCCGCCTGGCAGTATTTTATCAGGGTGAAAGCTCCGTCAGTGGACTCGCCCCCTTCGCGGCGTTGCCCATCGAGGAGCAGAGCAAAAAGCTCGGCTGACTGTTAGCACCCGGGGCGGCTTCGCCCACACTCGCGCTGCCGACCAGCCTGTGAAGCGTCTGCCAGGAGGCGCCGAACAACGGCGGCAACTGGCGCCAGGTACAGTCCGACGTGGCCGACACGATCGCAGCCAGCACTGCACGATCGTCGCACCGCCGCCGTCCCCCACCCTGCGGGCGCTTCGGCGCCTCCGGCACCAGCCGTTCGACGTGGCCAGCGTGTGACGGGCCTGGTGAGGTACCCAGGCGCCGATCTCCAGGGCCGCCAGCCGGTCCCGGAAGGCGTCACCGCTGCATGTGATCATCGCTGAGCAGGGCCGGGTCCTGGCCGCCTCCGGGAGCAACGGCGGTCAGGAACACTCCGAGCTCGACGCCCGCCCTTCGCCCGCTCTCGATGCGCTGCGGGCTTCGCGGCCCCTGGGGAGAACGCAAGCGGCGAGCCACGCGATCCCAGAGCAGATCACGGAGCCACCGCTGCGGCACGTCGGTGAAGTCGAAATGGCTGGACCGACGTTTGTAGCGGATGCCGTAGTGCTCGGTCTCCACGAAGCCGGCCTCCTTGGCCTCCTGCGGAGTGACGTAGATGATCCGCAGCGAGTGTGACAGGCGCCCGCTTGGGCCGCTCCCCGTGCCCGCGGGGGTGAGCTCACGCCGGTGCGGCGCGAGGGCCTGCTACGTGGCTCGGGCTGGGCTGCTGGGTACGGGGTGCCTGGCTCTTGGCGGTGTCAGGTGGGTGGCCGGGTGCTTGGCAGGGGGATTGCCAAGCGCCCGGCCTGGGCACCGGGGTGCCATCTGCCGCCGGACCGGAACGCGCACTTCGTCCGGATTCGGCGGACGGTGTCATGGCGGGGGAGCGATGCACCGTCAGCACCACCAAAGCCGGACTTGCACTAGGCGCTGTTTCTCGGATCGTGTTCGGAGCGAGATCATGAGGGTCGCGGCCGTGACGGTTCCGAGGTAGACGTAGGCGCGTTTCTCGTAGCGGGTGGCGATGGCCGGAAGCCCTTGGGGCGGTTGATGGCTCGCTCGAGGGTGTGGGGTTTTTTGTAGCGTTCGCTGTCGAATCCGGTGGGCGGCCGCCGTCGAAAGCCGCGGTTGTGCCGGTGTCGTTGTTGGTCGAGGCGTTCGGGGATGGTGTGCGGGATTCCGCGTTGTCGCAGGTAACGGCGGTTCTTGCGGGAGGTGTAGGCCTTGTCTGCCAGGACGTGGTCGGGTCGGCTGCGTGGCCGCCCGAGTCCGGTGCGGGGTACGGAAACCTGCTTCAGCACCCGCTCGAGCCGGGGGCCGTCACCGTAGTGCCCGGGTGTCAGAACGAGGGCGAGGGGTCGGCGTCGTCTCTCGGCGGCGAGGTGGATTTTGGTGGTGGAGCCGCCGTGGGAGCGTCCTAGGCATTCGCCGATCTGATCACTTCCTCCAATCGGACGGCCAGTTTCCGCAGCACCGGATCGACCCGGTTCGTCCCCTGCCCGGCCCCCTTTTGAGGAACCGCGGCTGGGGGCACCTTCCTCGCGCCGGCGGCGTGCTGGTGGGCCCGCGCCGCGGTGGAGTCCACTGACACGTCCCAGTCGATTCGGCCCTCAGCGTCCTGGGCAGCCTGGACCAGGGACAGTAGCCTCTCTCACGTGCCGTCCGCTGACCAGCGGCGATGACGTTTGTAGACCGTCTCCTACGGCCTGGACCGCTCGGGAAGATCCCGCCGCTGCACACCCGTCCGCACCCGGTACAGCACCCCGTTAATCACCCGTCGGTGATCACTCCACCGCCCTCCACGCGCACCACCACGAGGCAAGAACGACTCCAGTCGATGCCACTCTGCGTTCGTTAAATCCCCACGTCCATGGAACCAGCCTGACCCAACACCCCACCCACGTCCGGAGATCCGAGAAACACTGTCTAGGAAGCCCCGCCCCTTCGTGTCACCCAGTTTCGGAGTTTCTTGGCTGTTCCGGGCAACCTGCGCACCTCCGTAGCCCGCCGTGCGCGGAAGCCGTCCTCACCTCGTTGATCACGGAGTATGTCGGACCGCACGCAACATTTCAGTAGCGCACGATGCATTTCGGTGCGTCCTTCAGCACCGCACCGAAGGTTTCAGTGATGTCCTCCGAGACACGCGGTTAAGGCAACTATCCGGCCGTGCTCAATCGTCCTTCAGGCATGACGCACCCGAGCTCCGCACCGTCCCCAAATCTGCCTGACTGGCCGCACTGCGGCCACGGCACTACCCCAGAAAACCCAATGGGCTGCCGCGGCATCCACGTAACCGGCCACACCGCATGCCTCGCCCACCTAACTGATGCCGACCGCGACGCCTACCTGGCCGGACTGGTCCCCGGCAGCGACATCGACCATCGCGGCACCCCGTTCACCGGACCTCTCGTCAGTGCCCTCCTCGACGCCCTCCGCGACCCCGCCACCGGACACCCCCGCCTCGGCCTCGCCCTGTTCGGCTCGGCGACCTTCCATGGCGGCGCCACGTTCGAGTCGGCGACCTTCCAAGCCGCCGTATTCGGCCGGGCGGCCTTTCAAGGCGTCACCAGCTTCGCTTCGACGACCTTCCAACACCGCGCCGTGTTCTACTCGGCGACCTTCCAGGACGGCGCCACGTTCGAGTCGGCGACCTTCGAAGGCGGCGCCACGTTCGAGTCGGCGACCTTACAAGCTGCCCAGTTCGAGCGGGCGACCTTCCAAAATGACGCAGCGTTCGGCCGGGCGATCTTCCACGGCGGCGCAGGGTTCGAGTCTGCGATCTTCCATGGCGACGCCGGGTTCGAGTCGGCGACCTTCCGAAGCGACGCCGGGTTCGAGTCGGCGACCTTCCGAAGCGATGCCAGGTTCGGCTCGACGACCTTCCACGGCGACGCCGGGTTCGAACAGGCGGTTTTCGAGCGGTTGGCCAGCCTCGGGCCGTTGGTGTGCGCTGAGCGGGTGGTGCTGTCCGGCGCCGTGTTCGGCGGCCCGGTAACCCTCTCGTTTGCCGCGCGCCGCCTGGAGTGCCGGCGGACCCGCTGGTCGTCAACAGCAGAGGTGCGTCTGCGCTACGCCACGGTGGACTTTGCCCACGCGGTCTTCGAATACCCCCTCACCATTGCCGCGGAGGCCGAGCCATTCGTGCTCCCTGACGGGCTGCCGGTTGCGGAACATATCCTTGCCAGGGATGCCGGGGTGCGGATCGCCTCGCTGCAGGGAGTGGACGCGGCACACCTAGTCCTGGCCGACGTCGACCTTTCGGGGAGCCTGTTCACCGGGACCGTGCATCTGGACCAGCTGCGGATGGAGGGCGCCTGCTCCTTCGGCACGGCACCGTCCGGCATGCGCTGGCGCACGTGGCCCCCTGTGCGGTTCACCCAGCGCCGCATACTCGCCGAGGAATGTCACTGGCGCGCGAGCCAGCCGACAGCGGCTGGGGGCTGGACCGTGGCGTTGTCTGGCTCCGGACACGTCGGGCCGGCGCAGCTGGCGCCTGTGTACCGGGCGCTGCGCAAGGCGTTCGAGGACGGCAAGAACGAGCCGGGGGCGGCGGATTTCTACTACGGCGAGATGGAGATGCGCCGTCACGACCGCACTGGCACCACTCCTGCCGAGCGCAGACTGCTGCACGGCTACTGGCTTCTGTCCGGCTATGGCCTGCGCGCCTCCCGGGCCCTGGGCTGGCTCGTTGCCGCTATGGTCGTCACAATCGTGCTGCTGATGGGCTTCGGACTCCCCAAGGACGCCCCGAAGCAGGAAGCGACCGGCACTGTGGCGCCCGGCGGAGGCAAGGTCACCTTCGAGATCGACAAGGCGGACCCCCAAAACGCCACCAAAGACAGGTTCACTGGCAAGCGCTTCGAGAAGGCCCTGAACGTCACGCTCAACTCGGTGGTCTTCCGCTCTTCCAACAATGACCTGACCACGGTCGGCACCTACATCGAGATGGCCTCCCGCGTAACCGAGCCCGTTCTGCTGGGCCTCGCGGTCCTGGCCGTCCGCAACCGCGTCAAGCGCTGACCACCCACCCGAGGGCATGTGGGCAGCAGAAAGCCGCCGCAAGCCAACGGTTGTGTCTAGGGTCTTTCCGGCCCGCGTCGTGGCACGCGGATGCGGGCCATGGCCCAACGCTTCGTTCTGGGGCGAGTGGGACAGACCATCTTCAACTGAACGCAGTGCTCGGGCACGGCGTCGACTCGGCTTTGGCGCCCTCTGCGTTGGTATCTCGAAGACTGTGCACAACTTGGTTCGAGTGCTTTGGGGTGTGGTCGCATGGTGGCGATGCTCTCCAACGAACCTTCCGCAGACTCCAAGGCGCGGGTACCGGCGAGCCGTGCTGCTCAGCCCGGCCCGGCCTCGGACAACCAGTGCCCGGATGAGCCGTCGGCCCAGGGCGGTGAAGAGCCGGACGCCTCGTCGACTCAGGGCAACACCGCTGGCGCCGACTCCGGTACAGGCACCAGCACCGTCGCTACTGCCGCCGACAGCGGCACGACCTCGGCCACGGTCACTGGCGCCGACGACGCTGTTGTCGGCGCAGATGGAGTCGCAACCGCAGCCGACGCAGGCACTGACAACACGAGCACCGGCGACGAGAAGGAGCACCCGCGGGCCGCGCGCAAGCCGCGGCGGATCGTGCGGAGGACCGCGAAGGTGGTCGTCGCGCCGGCCGTCGTTCTTGCGTTTCTTGCGCTCGGGGACCGGTGGGCCGTGCTCTACGCGGAGAACCTGGCGGCGCAGCAGGTGCAGAAGGCGCTGAAGCTGCGCGCCGAGCCCGAGGTGCACATCGACAGCTTCCCGTTGATCGGGGAGGTGCTCGAGGGCAACATCGACCACGTCGAGGTCAACGTCCCCGATGTCGACGCCGGGCCGGTCTCCGTCGCTCAGGTGAAGGGGACGGTGGACGACATCCGGATCGTCGGCAGCCTGCCGTCCTCCGTCAAGGGTGCGGTGCTGAGCCGGGTGCGCGGCGACATCCTGCTGGACTTCAAGGACCTGAACCGCGAAGTCGGCGCGTCGCAGATCCACTTGATGCCCGGCCCAGAGAAGAACACAGTGCTGGCCGGCGGCGACGTGCCGGTGGGCGACAAGCAGGCCCAGGTCCGGGGGCGTGCGCAGTTGCAGCGCACCGGGGACCGCGGCCTGCGCATGACCGTGCAGGACACGCGCGTGGTGGTGCCCGGCCTGCTCACGTATGTACCGGGTAAGGGCGGTGGCTTGCAGCTGACTGCACCCGTCGCCGAGAGGATGGACAAGGGCGAGCTGCAACAGGCGACCGGGAAGCGCGTCCTTCCGCATCAGATGATGAAGGGCCGCGTGTTGGACACGCTCGTGGACCATCCGTCGCTGCTCAAGCCCACCGGCATCGATCCCTCGCTCATCCAGGGCCTACAGAAGCTCCGGGAGCCGAAGGTCGCGCAGCAGATGGAGTTCTCCGTGCAGCTGCCGGACAACCTGCCGGGCGACATTCGGCTGCGCGACATCTCCGTGACGAAGAACGGCATTCGGGCGCAGCTGACCGGCAAGGACGTACCGGTGGGCTAGTACTGCAACGGTGCTTGTTCTGAGTGCCGGGCAGTTTTAAGGGGCTGTGTCCGCGTCGTTTGTAGTGACTCAGGCGGGGCCTGATATTGGCGTCGTCGGCGCCATGTTGACCAGTGCAGGATGTGCTCGATCGGTGCTGGCCGGGGGTCGGTGAGGCGGTGGATCAGGCGTCGGATTTCGGCGAGGCTTACTGATCGTTTCAGAATGAGTTCGGTGTGGCGGCTGGGAGTTGGGGATGCCGTCGGGCAGGGTCTGGCGGGTGGTTGATGATCTTGTCCCTGATGACTTGTGGGAGCGGATAGCCCCGCTCATCCCTGCCCGGCCGCCGCGTCGGTACCGGTTCCCGGGCCGGAAGCCGGTGGAGGACCGTGTCGCTCTCGCGGGCATTGTGTACGTACTCCGCAAGGGCGTGACCTGGGCTGACGTGCCCGCCGAGCGGATCGGCTGCAGCGGGGTGACCTGCTGGCGACGCCTGCGGGACTGGACCGAAGCCGGGCTCTGGCCCCGCTCCACGAGGCTCTGCTCACCGAGCTGCGCAGAGCCGGCCTCCTCGACTTGGACGACTGCTCGATCGACGGCTCCCACGTCAGGGCCCTCAAAGGGGGCTCACACCGGACCTCCGCCAGTCGACCGCGGCCGTCCCGGCAGCAAGCACCATGTGATCGTCGACCGGCACGGCACTCCGCTCGCGGTGTCGCTGACCGGGGGGAACCGGCACGACGTCACCCAGCTCATGCCGCTGCTGGACGCGATACCCCGCATTCGCGGACTGCGAGGACGTCCCCGGCACCGCCCCGGCGGCTGTTCGCGGACCGCGACTACGACTTCGACAAGTACCTCCGTCTGACCGCAAGCGCGGGATCGCCCCGAAGAACGCCCGCCGCGGCACCCCGCACGGCTCCGGACTCGGCAAAAGGCGGTGGGTGGTGGAGAGGACCTTCGCCTGGCTCCACCAGTTCAAGCGCCTGCGCATCCGCTACGAGATACGCGCCGACCTCCACCAGGGTCTCCTCGAACTCGCCTGCAGCATCATCTGCTTGAGACGCCTCCGTACCCCATTCTGAAACGATCAGTTAGGTGGAGGAGCTGGGAGGGTCCGTTTCTGCTTTGTCCGTGTCCAGCTGTCGGGCCCGCAGGACGGTCAGGCAGGCGTGGGCGGCCGTGGCCAAGGTCATGTGGCGGTGCCAGCCGGGGTAGCGGCGGACCTGGTAGTCGTCCGGGCCGCATTCCTGCTTGGCGGTCTGGAAGCGTTCCTCGACTGCCCATCGGCTGCCCGCGATGCGGATCAGCTCGTCCAGCGTCGTGTCGGCGGGACAGTAGGCGATGTAGTAGGAGATTTCCTCGGGCCTGCTGACGCTGCGGCGGGCAAGAACCCAGTGCCGGCGGTCCTCGCGGTGCCAGGGCCTCACTTCGACGCGTGCCCAGTCGAAGATCCGCCGGCCATGGGCTCCTTCACCGCAAGAACGGCGCTTCCATTTCTGCCGCGGCAGGCCGGGAAACAGGTCGTGGACGGGGTGACGTTCCGAGGAACAGGACAGCCTCACCAGTCCAACTTCGGCGGCAATCCAACAAGGTTCGCCGTCACAGCTAACTCACGGAAGTTGTGCCAGAACCCTCTCGGGTTCTGGCACAACTTCCGTGATGACCAGCCGGGGCCTCGGACACCGCCGCATGGTGGGGCGGAGTATAGGAGAGGAGCGTGCTCTTGGACACGGTTCGTGGACAGCGGGCATAGGTCCGGATGCCGGGCGTCTGGCCCGTGTGGCCCGTGCCAGCCGTATGCGAGAGTGCCCCCTTTGGCGATGGTCTGATACGAGGGGCGGGCGATAGTCATGGTGCGCACGAGCAGATGGGTCAGGACGGTTCTGGTGACCGCTGTCGCGGTGATGCTGCTTGGGTCCTGCAGGGACCTTCAGGCCCGTCTGGTCGACAACAAACTCACCCTCAACAGCCCACACGGCGCCCTCCTGCCGGGGATGCCTCTCAACTTCTCACCTCGCTGGTACGAGCGGGCCCACCAAGGCTCGCTGATCGTCATCGCCGGCCGGAACCTTCCGGGCATGGTGGTGGACGACATCACGTAGCTCGATCGCGCCATCCGCCTCGGGCAGGCTGTTGGCGCAGCCGTGCCGTTCGCGGTGGTGCGGCCGCGCAGGAATGCGCCGTGTCCATGCATGATGCGGGGGGGGAGGAAGTTCAAGCACTGCTGCAGTGGGCGGGCGGGGAGGGCGGTGTCGGCGAGCGGGGGGGATGCGACCGCCCGGTCATGATTAATCTCGTTGTACGTTGTGATCGGCGACTGCGGCGAGTTTGATGTGGCCGTTCGCTGTGGCCGGTTGGTCCATGGCCTGCACACGCTAGCTGTCCCGCAGCGCCCGCTCCAACAGCGGCACCACCCGCGCCAGATCACGCATCGACAGATAGGCGTAGGTAAGGGTGTTGCACGAGGGCAACGTATAGCGATGGTCCTCGCGCAGAACTCTCTCAAATACTCCCAAGGCTCGACGGATATGTGCCATAGCCGAGAAGGACAGTCCTTGGTACGCAAGGAAGAGGCCGGAAGCAAGAAGACAACGCGCCTATGTGGGCCAGAAGATCTCGCTATACAGGCCACGTGTCAGAGGTACGCGGTGCGCGAGGCAGCACGTTTCTCAAATTGCTGATTGCCAGTTCACGGGGCTCGGTGATGAGTTCCGGAGTGCCATGTCGTCGAGTGCGCACCCTGCTCCCCGCACCCGCAGGGATGAGCCCGAGCTGGTCCGCACCACCCCGCACGCCACCGCCGCTCCGCGTACCCGCGGGGATGAGCTCACGCCGGTGTCGCGCGGGGACCTGCCGCGCGGCACGGGCTGGGCTGCGGGGTGCGGGGTGCCTGGCATTTCGCGGTGTCAGGTGGGTGGCCGGGTGCTTGGCGGGGGGCCAAGTGTCCGGCCTGGGCAGCGTGGTGCCGTCTGTCGCCGGACCGGAACGCGTATTTTCGTCCGGCTTCGGCGGACGGTGTCATGGTCGGGGGGAGCGATGCACCGTCAGCACCACCAAAGCCGGACCTGTACCAGGAGACAAGCCTCAGTCTTCGCGCAGGCAACCGTGTGCCGTGAGCTGAAACAAGCGGTTCTCGCGCGCTGCGCACAGTGAAACAGTGCAGTCAGCCTCTCGTGTGCGCCGTCGCATGGCGCTGGAGATGGTCAGCCGGACACCAGGATCACCTGCCGGGTGTTGAGTTCCGGGAAGCTGTGGCTGACGACCACTTTGCATTCTCTATCGGGGAAGGCGTAGCGGGTGGGCGTCCGCATAGATGGGACCGGCCACAGGGTCAGCCGTTACCTCCTCATGAAGTCCCCGCAACTCGCGGTTGTCGGGATGCAGCGTGACCGCCTCGGCAAGCTCAGCAGTCAACTCCTCGGCCCACTCTGCCGAGTTGTCTGTCCACTGCGATGCCTGCGGCCGCAGGAGCGTCGCGCGCATCAGGTTGGGGCGAGGACCTGCTGAAGAGTCCGCCGCAGCGTGGGGGAGGAGTGCGGTGAACTGGTCGTTGTGGCTGCGGATGTTGTAGGCCAGGTCCGTCAGGCAGGTGGCTTGCGGCTCGAGGAGGGCTTACCGAAGGGCCGGCTCGGTGGTTCCGGGGCGAGGTGGTGCTGGGAGTACTGGTGTGCAGCCGAGGGCGCGGCGGTAGAGGGCTGCGCGAGCTCGCCATGCCATCTTCAGCAACTCCGCGATGTGTTCCAGTTCTTCGGCTTTGGGGTGCTGTCGGCCGTTTTCGATTTAGAGGTAGTAGGGCTTGGAGACGCCGAGGCTTTTGGCGAAGAGCTCCGCGGAGATCCGGTCCCGGGGCCGGCCGGGCCCGCCGCTCGTGGTGCCCCGCCACCCCACGTCCTGGGGTGTGCGCAGCTCACGGTGGTGGACAAGTAGGGCTTTGAGCAGGTCTTTTCGGTTCATCATGCGCTTGAGAAGCCCCTTCTGTGGCCGTCGCGGCCACGTGCCGCAACGTATTTCGGTAACCGAGTAGTGCCCCAACTTCACTTCCGTAAGAATTTTTGCCTGGTCATCCGCTGGTACCCGGTCGAGAATCACACCTCGGATGCGGAGTGTCGCGGGACGCCCCGTTCGCTCGACGGTGAGGGGATTCCCATGCTCGACACGGCACCTGACACACACTCAGAAGGTGCGGGCAACGTCGTACGCCGCGTCATCGACGTACTGCACGCCTTACAGACCTGACAGCAACAGACAGGGCGAGCAGTACCCCTGCGCGAGGTCGCCTCGCAGACCGGCCTGACCAGCGGCACCGCCTGCCGCTACCTCCAGGCCCTGGTGGGCACCGGAAAAGTACGCCAGCCCCAACCACGAGGCGCCTACCTTGCTCGACTGGCACACCCCAGCACACAAACCACAACCCAGCCCCTCGCAAGCCATCCGCCGCACCCTGACCACCCTCCAAACCCGCACCGGCCAGACCGCCCTCCTCTACGCCCCCTTCCACCTGGGAGAGCACCCCGAGCGCCTCGCCGTCGAAATCCAATGGGGCATGCGGCCGGCCATCGACCACGACGCCCTGCACCTCGCCCCCCTGGGCATCGCCCCCCCCCAGGCCACGTCCTGGCAGCCGCCATGAAGAACCCCGGCATCCACATCGACACCCCACTGCGCGAAATCCGCCACACCGGATACGCGATTGGCCCCGCCGTCCTGGACGGATACCACGCCATCGCAGCACCCGTGTGGCGCGGAGCCACCGCGGCAGGCGCCGTCACCTTGATGCTGGCGCACCGGCAGACACAGTCACCCAGAACCCGAAACGACTGCATCAAAGCAGTGATGGACGCAGCCGACGCAATGAGCGGCCACCTCACCGAGGAATTGTCAAGACCTGTGGATCGATCTTGGTCAGGCCACAGTCTCGATGGGCGGGCGTGACTGATTTTTGATCTTCTTCTCGTTCGAGGTCCGCGCAAAGCGTCGCCCGAATGAGGAGCCGTGGCTGCCCGTGAAAACGGTGGCCCGACATGGTGCCTTCCCTCACTCACCCGTACGGTCAGTCGGCCGATCAGACAGTTCGCCGGGCGGCTGCCGGTCAGTCAGCGGGCAGGCCGAACCAGCGAAGGAGCACGGGTCGTGCGCCGTCGGGGGCGTCCTCGGGCCCGCGGGCATAGCGCGCGAGCAGGGCCAGATAGTCGTCATGGAATGCGTCCAGCTCACCCTTCGTGAGGTGGATGAGGCTGCGGGAACCCCGCATCCAGCCTTCGGACTCCGCCTGTCCGGCGGTGAACTGCCGGGCGAGCTCGACGTCCTCCTCCATCCTCATTCGGTCCAGCTCGGCCGACATGGCGCGCTCGGCCTCCGTGAGCTCACCCTGCGGCGGTCTGCGGATGTCGAGCCCGCGCACCCCGCGCCACCAGCGCTCCCGCCCGGTGGAGCGCTCGGGGATGTCCTCGGTGAGGCCACTGCGCTCCAGCATGCGCAGGTGGTAGCTGAGCGTCCCGGTGTTCTCGCCGAGGGCGGCGGCCAGCGTGGTTGAGGTGGCCGGGCCGGCCGCGCCGAGGTGGCGCAGGATACGCAGGCGCAGGGGGTGCGAGAGGGCCTTGAGGACCTCGGGGCTGTCGACCGTGCGCCGTCCTGCGGCTTCCGCTCTCCGCTCTTTCGTCATGGCGGCAGTCTATCCAGATAGCAGCGTTTTCTCTGCAAGAGTTCCTATGCAGAGAAAGCTCTGCAATGCTGGGGCGTATGACGCCGAACCGAGTGACCTTGAATCACACAGTCCGCCGCTTCACAAGTGCTGCTGCGGGGGCCCTGCTTGCCGGACTCGCCCTGGGCGCCGTACCCGCGCATGGAGCTGAACGGGCCGCGGATCTGCCCGAGTTCAACTTCTCCGCCTGTCCGACCGTCGATGAGCTGCCGGCGGGTGCGGACCCCGGGACCTGGCGCTGCGAGGTCATGCACGCCACGGGGCATCTGCGCATGGGCGCCATCGACGAGCCGCTCACCGAACCTATGAAGATCACCTTCGCGGAAGGCCGTGTGGACGGCGAATTCCGCCAGGTCTTCGGTGAGATGACCGCTGCGCCAATCCGGGCGGGAGGCACCCCGTTGACCCTGACTCCGCAGTACGGTGGCTACTCGGACTTCCTGTCCGACGAGACCCGGCGCGGGGAGTTCGACATCAAGTTCGCCATAGGCTCGGCGCACGGGCTGCTGGCCCGGTCGTCGTCGGGCTGCTCGGTGGGCAGCGATGAGGACGCGGTCCACCTAGTGCTCAAGGACACCGATCCCACCCGGGTGATATCCAGGGACCCCCTGGTCGTCGCCTTCGGTGCCCAGGACGCGGAGTTCGCCGCCCCGGGCGCTAGTGGCTGCGGCCCTCTGAGTCGCGCGCTCGACCGGGCCCTGGGCCTGCCGTCCGCGGCGGGGGCGAACGCCTTCAACATGGATGTCACGGTGGCCATCCGGTCCTACACGTAGACCCGTTCGGTGAGTAATCGTCAGTACCTGTGCGCCAGTTGCGGTGGTTCAGGCTGCGTGAACCTCGGAGCGTTCTACGAGGTGGCCGCGCTCGAAACGGGCTCCGGCCCTGACGAGGGCGACGAGGGGAGGTGCGTTCACGGCCCGCCAGCGGACTTGGGCGGACTCGACGAGCTTGAAGACCATCGCGAGGGCCGCCGCGCGGAAGCCGGCGCCCTTCGTGACCTTCGTCCGTAGCCGCACCGTCGCGAAGGTCGACTCGATGGGGTTGCTGGTCCGCAGGTGGATCCAGTGCTCGGCGGGGAAATCGTAGAACGCCAGCAGCTCGGCCTCGTCATCGACGATCTTCTTGACGGCTTTGGGGAAACTTCGCCCCTGCGAAGTTCCGAGGAAAGTGGTATCGGTCCGGGAGACGTTAGCCCAGGTCAGAACGGTCCGGCAATGAACTGTCAGGGAGTGGCGCTCCACGGCGAGCCACCCACAGCAGGTTCTTCGTCTGCTGGTGGTACAGCGCAAGCGGCTCGCTGACCTGCGGATATGGCAGCCGTGGGGATCTTGCCGGGCCTGCTGGCCCGGGAATGGTCCGGATCTTGACTGATGCAGACCTTGGGGGTGCGGCTCTGTTGGATTGGCCGTAGCCCGCCCGCTCCGAGCTGACGGTCCCACCTGGCACAGGTCGTAACCCGTGTCCTGGGGCGTCCAGCCGAAGCAGGGAGTGGCTCCCAAGGCCATCTCGGAGCCCTCAGTCCGGAGCCGTCCACACTGTCTGTGAGACACGTGTGAGAGCACGTGAGACGAGAAGCCCCGCCGGAATGCTCCGGCGGGGCTTCTCCGCGCGGCGGGCTAGGACGGCGCGATGTCAGGCTCTGGCACTGTTGTACTCCGGCTCTCCGGCTTCGATCACACGGAGCAGGAACGCGGTGACGACACGTGTGCTACGGCAGATACGCAGCACACGGCATAAGAACTCCTCGCGACGGTCCAGGGTCGTACCCCTTCGCACGCGAGAACCCCAACGCGCTGGAAGCATCCTCCAAGCTCCCGGTTTTGTCCGAGGTGGCGTGGACGTAGGGCTATACCGGGCGCCCATCTCCGCGTGCGCGGAGATGTTCCGCGCCTGTGGCTGCTCCCGGAGGACCACGAGACGCTCCGGACCGCGCAGCGCCACGCGGGCGACTCCGACCTGGCCGCTCTGCTTCATCGCGTCCCGCAACAACCGGTACGGGTGGGCGCCGGCTCCCTCGACGCCCAGGAAGTAACGACCTGTCGAATGCGATGGGGTCGCTCTGGTCGGACGGCAGGAAGCCGAGCACCTCGATCGTCTTCACGCCGGGAAGGGGCAGATCCGCGAGATCGCTGGCGTTCAGCACGACGGTGCGGCTCATTCGGAGCCTCGTAGCGCGAGCGACTTCCTCGTATGGCACCTCGACGCCTTCAGCCTCGTGGATGCGCCGTTGCCGGATCCTGGCCCCATCGACGGCATGTACGAGATGAACCGGGTCTGGGCGGCCAACTCATGCAGCTGGGGCACGACGTGTTCCTCCCGTCGCAGCAGACAAGGTGACCTGGGGTTTTCGGATCCGACGAGGTCAGCCGGGGAGGGGGATGAACAACAGGATGTTGTGGGCGGTGGCGGCGGTGTAGCAGGCAGTGCCGGGGAAGGTGGCGGTGTAGAAGGGGGTGGCGACGGCGAAGACGGGGACGACAGCGTTGTGGAGGGTGGCGGTGCCATTGGCGTCGGTGACGGCGGTGCCGAGGTTGACCGGGCCGAAGAGCGTGGTGGCGGTGAAGGTCACCGGCTGACCGGCCACCGGCATCCCCGAGGTGGTCGTCAGGGTGGCGCTGAGGGTGGGGATGTAGAACTCGGGCAGCGGGGTCAGCCGGAGCCGGATCGTGCCTGGCTGCGCGGTCAGCGTGGTGGGGGTGGGGTTCACGGTGACGGGGGTGCCGGCGGTGGAGCCGGTGAAGCAGCTGTCACCGCTATAGGTGGCGGTGAGGGTGCCGGTGGTCAGGGCGGTGGTGGTGAAGCAGGCCCGCCCCGATGCGTTGACGGGGACCATCTGGGTCTGGCTGTTGGGGAGGGTGAAGGTGACCGTGCCGGTCGGCACGGAGGTGGTGGCTGGTGCCGGGGTGATGGTGGCGCACACGGTCACGCTCTGCCCGCAGGTGGAGGGGTTCGGCGTCACCGACAGCGTCGTCGTTGTGGGGTTGGGGCTCACGGTGACGGAGGTGGGGTTGCCGTTCACGGTCGTGGTGAACGTACCCGCGGTGTAGGTGTGGGTGGTCTGCCCGCTCCCGGTGGCGTTCAGGGGGACGGTGACCGTGGGGCTGGCGTCCCCGAAGTCCACCACCGCCGTCCCGTTGGGAGTCCCCCCGGAAATGTTGAATGTCACCGGCTGCCCGCACACCGGCGACGCCGGTGAGGTCGTCACCGTCAACGGCGAAATCTCCGTCACGTTGGCCGAATTGGCGTTGGTGACGTAGACATTGCTGTTCTGCGCCGCCGCCACCGAGAACGGGAACGCGCCGACGGGGACGGTGGCCAGGACGGTGTTCGTGGTGTTGCTGATCACCGTCACGTTGTTGGAATTGCTGTTGCCGACGTAGACGTTGCCGGTTGGCGCCACCGCCACTCCGAACGGGCCCCCGCCGGTGGGGACGGTGGCCAGGACCGTGTTCGTGGCGCTGTCGATCACTGTCACGTTGTTGGAAGCGGTGTTGGTGACGTAGACGTTGCCGTTCGGCGCCACCGCGATCACTCCCGGGACCGTGCCGGCGGGGACGGTGGCCAGGACGGTGTTCGTGGCGCTGTCGATCACCGTCACGTTGTTCGAGGTCTGGTTGGCGATGTAGACGTTGCCGTTCGGCGCCACCGCCGCCGCGCCCGGGAAGCCACCGGTGGGGAGGGTGGTCAGGACGGTGTTCGTGGCGCTGCTGATCACCGTCACGGTGTTCGCGTTCCGGTTCGCGACGTAGACGTTGCCGTTCGCAGCCACCGCCACCGCGTCCGGGACCGCGCCGACGGGGACGGTGGCCAGGACGGCGTTCGTGGCGCTGCTGATCACCGTCACGTTGTTCGAAGTGCTGTTGGCGACGTAGACGTTGCCGTTCGGCGCCACCGCCAGTGCGAACGGGCCCCCGCCGGTGGGGAGGGTGGTCAGGACGGTGTTCGTGGCGCTGCTGATCACCGTCACGTTGTTCGAGCTCTGGTTGGTGACGTAGACGTTGCCGTTCGGCGCCACCGCGATCATGGCCGGGTTCGAACCGGTGGGGACGGTGGCCAGGACGGTGTTCGTGGTGCTGCTGATCACCGTCACGTTGTTGGAATTGGCGTTGCCGACGTAGACGTTGCTGTTCGGCGCCACCGTCACCGCCAGCGGGCTCGTGCCCGCCGGGATCGTCACCGTGGAGAACGCCGCACTGAAGGGCGCGACCGCAAGCCCCCGTACCGCGGCCACCTCGGATCCACCGGCCGGTACAACCGGCCGGACCCCGCCGGCTACCGCCGGAGCTCCCCACCAACCCGTAATCGGTTCCATGACAAACCTCTCTCAGCTGAGAGGGCCGCCCAAGAACTCCCACCGGGGCCCGCGTCGCACGGCGCCGGTATACGCGAACCGGATCACCGCTTGCACACCGGGACAGAAAGAGGGCACGCCGACATGTACCACGCACCCGCGCACCACAGGGGTTGCCCATCTCTCCCCGGAGAGATGGGCAACCCACCGGAAAACGGTCCCCACCATTAACCCGAAATGGCCAATAGAGCACCACCGCATTGACGCGAATATCACCCGGACAGACCAATACGCAGCCCAACCGGGGCACGCCGTACGAGACGACGAACTGCCGAAGAACGACGAGGACGGTGAAGAGACGGTGCTGCACGCCACCCGCATGACCCTGGGTCTGCTGACCCAGCGAATCGGGCAGCTTACCGACCAGATCCAGGACCTGGAAGGCCGCCTGGCCCGGCTCGTGGAACGCCACGCCCCGCAGCTGCTCAATGTGGTGGGCATCGGGCCGGACACGGCCGTCACTTTGCTGATCACGATGGAGGCCAACCCGGAACCTCTGCACAGTGAGGCGAGATTGTTCGATGCCTCAAACGCTACGCCGCCCGCGAGGTGTTCCACCTGGTCAGGCCCACACAGCCATGACCTCCGTCATAGGGGCAGTGTTGTGAGATCTGAGAGCGTGAAGGGGGTGAGTGAGATATCGGCACACCCTGCAAGGCCCCGCCCTGATGGGCCAGATGACGCCCGGTCCTGATCACGAGCAAGGCACCCGCGTCCGTACCGGCGGGTCATGGTGAGCTACGACGAGCCGGGTCACCCGGTCGTCCACGTCGTCTCCACGGTGAGAGCACGGAGTGGTCGACCGCGTCCTCGGTGAGGGGCAGACGGCCGGCGCCGGGCTGGTCGGACGGCAGCCTGATTCCCTCTTCAGGCTGGCGAGCCGGCCCCGGGGTTCTACCCTTTGCTGTCCACCAGGACTCTTACGGTGTTGAGCTGGGGGTCCACGGCATCGGGGACGTTCATTCCCGCTTCGATTCCCGAGCGCAGGTAGTGCAGGACGGGCTCGTTGAGGAGCTCGCCCGGCAGTACGGCCGGGATGCCGGGTGGGTAGGGGGTGAGCATCTCGGCGGCCACGCGGCCCACGGCGTCCTGGGCGGGAACGTCTTCGACGATGCCGAAGAAGGCGTCGCGCGGCAGGCAGGTCTGCTGCAGCCGCAGAGTTGCGGGTGGTGGGATGTCGACCGTGGCTTTGGGGCGCAGGTCGGGGGCGGCGGCAGAGACAGCCTTCAGCGCCTCCAGGAGGACGCGCGCCGTCTCCTGGTCATCAGCGTGGGTGAGCTGAGTGTTGATGCGGCGGTGGTCGGAGAGATGCACATCGACATGTCGGTGTTCGCGAAGCCAGTCGGCCACCCGGTACCCCGTTGTGTTGAGCCCGGTGACGTCGATGACCACAGGAAGTGGATCGAAGTCGTCGGCCAGGCCGGGCCCGCAGAAGTTCGCACGGTCGTTGACGTGAAAGCCTTCGATCGCCTCGACGGCTTCCCGCACCTGTGTCGCGAGGTGCAGGGCCCGCTCGAGCAGGCCGCGTCCGTGCTGGGCCATCTGGCGGCGCCAGCCGTCGAGGCCTGCGTAGATCAGCACGGACGGGCTGGTGGTGCCGAGCAGGTCGGCACGGGTCTTGAGCAAGGCTGGGTCGATCAGATCGCCCTGCAGATGGAAGACCGAACCCTGCTCCAGACCGCTCCCCATTTTGTGGATGCTGGTCACACAGACGTCCGCGCCGGCGTCCATGGCCCAGGCAGGCAGCTCGGGGTGAAAGGGCAGGTGGGCTCCCCAGGCTTCGTCCACGATCAGTGGCCGTTGCCGACGGTGGCAGATATCCGCGAGGGCGCGGAGATCCGCACAGGCGCCGTACGGGGTCGGGCTCGTGACCAGTGCCCCCTTCGCGTCCGGGTGCGCAGCAAAGACGGATTCGAAATCGTCGGCGGACGGCGGGTGCGCCAAGTGCCGTTCGGCGTCCCAGCGGGGGTCCACCCATACCGGCTGGATGCCGGAAAGAATCAGGCCTGCGACGACGGACTTGTGTGCGTCCCTGCTGACCAGCAACTTCTCGTGAGGATGTGCGACGGAGAGCATGGCGGCCTTCACCGACAAGGAGCTCCCGCAGGTCGAGAAAAAGGTGTGGGAGGCGTGCACCGCATCGGCCATCAGCTGCTCGGCACATTTGAGTACTCCGCTGCGGGTGCGCCGGTCGTCCAAACCACCGGACGCCAGAACATCCCCGTAGAAGGCGGCGTCGCCCAGTACTTCACGGACCCGAGGGTCGGCGCCTCGTGCCTGCTTGTGACCAGGGGGACTGAACGACAGGTGTTTCGAGGCGTGATACCGGGCGAGAGCGTCCAGTACGGGCGCCTGGCTGTGGTCAAGTGACATAGCAGACGCTTTCCCGACGCCAAAAGTGAGTAATCGCGTTGCCTTACCTCAGGAAGGTCGGGGCCGGCCGGCTTGAGAGGGATGCGACGTTAGACAGTAACGGCTCCGGGTACCCATGACGGGTCGCGCTGGGTGTCGTCGAGTCCTGGAGGTAGGCGTGGACGCTTCTGTGGACGGGATCGCACAGCCGTGGGGTAGCCGCACTCCCTTCGGCCGGCACGAGCCGTGGCCGGTCCGTGTGGACACGCACCTGGCCGCGGGCGTCGAACCGGGCATGGTGGAGAGATGGGTGCAAGCGGCGTCCATCCTGCACTCCGACGGAGACGCGATGGACATCGCCGTCAGCGGCGGGCACATGGTGGGCGTGCGGGGCCGCTCTGTGGACCGGGTGACCCGCGGCCGTCTGGGACCGAAGGATCTGTTCGGTTGGCAGGCCAACGCCTCCCCCGATCGGTTGTCCCGCCCCTTGATTCGCCAGGACGGGCGGCTGGTCGAGTGTGACTGGAACACCGCCATGGAGCGAATCGTTTGCCGTTCCAAGTCGTTGCTCGACGAGCGCGGTCCGGGGTCGATCGGCTTCTACACCACCGGTCAGCTGTTCTTGGAGGAGTACTACACGCTTGCCGTGCTCGCGCGTGCGGGTATCGGCACGAACCACCTGGACGGCAACACCCGTCTGTGCACTTCGACGGCGGCAGAGGCACTCAAGGAGTCGTTCGGCTGTGATGGGCAGCCCGGCAGTTACGACGACATCGATCACGCCGATGTGATCGCCCTGTTCGGTCACAACATCGCGGAGACCCAGCCGGTGCAGTGGATGCGGATCCTCGACCGGCTGGAAGGCAGGGACCCGCCCCGGCTGGTGTGCGTCGACCCACGCCCCACCCAGGCCGCCCGTCGGGCCGCCGTCCATCTTGCGCCACGCCTGGGAACCAACGTGGCGCTGCTGAATGCCCTGTTGCACGAGATCCTCCGTACCGGCCGGATCGACCATGACTACATCACGGCGCAGACGGTTTGTTTCGACGAACTGCGAGCACGGGTCAAGGACTGCTCCCCTGAGTGGGCGGCCGAGATCTGTGACGTACCGGCCGACCGGATCAGGGAGGCAGCCGAGGTCGTGGGCAGCGCGGACCGGCTGCTGTCCACGGTCTTGCAGGGCGTCTACCAGTCCCATCAGGCCACCGCCGCTGTCGTACAGATCAACAACTTGCACCTGATCCGCGGCATGGTCGGGCGGCCAGGGGCCGGAGTCCTGCAGATGAACGGCCAGCCCACCGCCCAGAACACCCGCGAGTGCGGCGCCAACGGCGACCTGCCGGGCTTTCGCAACTGGGACAACGACCAGCACGTCACCGAGCTGGCCAAGGTGTGGAACGTCGAGCCGAAGACCATTCCGCATTACGCCCCGCCCACCCACGCCATGCAGATCTTCCGCTACGCCGAGCAGGGCTCGGTCCGCATGCTGTGGATCAGCGGTACCAACCCGGCTGTCTCCCTGCCGGAGCTGTCCCGTATCCGTTCGATTCTCGCCCAGGACCGCCTGTTCGTCGTGGTCCAGGACCTTTTTTTGACCGAGACCGCCCAGCTGGCCGACGTGGTCCTGCCGGCTGCGACGTGGGGTGAGAAGACCGGCACATTGACCAACGCAGACCGGACCGTGCACCTGTCCGACAAAGCCGTCGAACCGCCGGGCGAGGCAAAGCCGGACCTGGAGATCTTCCTGGACTACGCCGCCCGGATGGACTTCCGCGACAAGGACGGCGGGCCCCTGATCACCTGGCACGACCCCGAGACCACTTTCGAGGCGTGGAAACGGTGCAGCGCGGGCCGGCCCTGCGACTACACCGGTCTGACGTACGCCGGGCTGCGCCTGGCGGGTGGCATTCAATGGCCGTGCAACGACGAGGCCCCCGATGGGACGGAACGCCTTTACGCCCACGGCATCAGCTGGGCCCGGCCGGAGGTGTGCGAGTCCTACGGCAAGGACCTGGTGACGGGTGCGACGAACAGCGTCGTCGAGTACAGGTCCCTCAACCCCGACGGCAAAGCCATGCTCAAGGCCGCCGACTACCTTCCGCCCCACGAGGAACCGACAGAGGAATACCCGTTCCAGCTCACTACCGGCCGGACGATCTATCACTTCCACACCCGCACAAAGACCGGCCGTGCCCCGCAGCTGAATGCTGCCGCTCCAGATGTGTGGGTGGAGGTCTCCGCCTTCGACGCCGGCACGCTCGGCTTCCACGAAGGAGACATGATGGAAGTCCTCACTCCACGCGGCGGACTGAGGGCGCGTCTGCGGAGCACCGACATCCGGCCGGGCCTTTTGTTCGTACCATTCCATTACGGCTACTGGGACACCCCGGCCGGGCACCGACCGGACGACAGCACGCCTGGCCGCGCAGCGAACGAGACGACCATTACGGATTGGGACCCCGTCTCGAAGCAGCCACTCTTCAAAACGGCGGCAGCCGCTCTGCGTCTCGTGGAACGCGGCGACGGCGCCAGTGCCCCCGCGCCGACCACCGCAGCGTCCGCCCCGTCCCGGCCCGGCGACGTTCCCGCCACCATGGGAGGCCCTTCAGCCCGCGTGTCTCAGGTGGGAGATCCTGCCCGGCACAGGCACCAAGGAGACAGCGAGTGAACGGCATCAAGCTCATCCTGCGCGCTGTCCATCACGGTGAACAACACCTGGTCAGGGAACTGGTCGCGGTAGCGGAACGCCACCACACCGAGCACGAGATCCACCACGTCGCTACTGACCTCGCCGGCTGGTCCCGCGAGCACCTCCAGCAAGTGTCGGACACCGCCCGGGACTACGATCTGGCTCTGACCGGTCCGCCAGATGCGTCCTCCTCCGGCTTCTTGATGACGCTGACGGAGCAGGCAGCCGAGAGGGCGGGATGCCGACCGGAGCCCGGTTTGCTCCTGCTGCGCGATCTGCGGGAGCTGCATCTGAGCGCGTCAAACAACTCGCTGCACTGGGAAATGCTCGCCCAAGCGGCACAGGCCACCAAGGACGACAAGCTCCTCGAACTCGCTTCTGCGTGCCACCCCCAGACGCTCCGTCAGGTGCGCTGGACGAACACCATGATCAAAATCTTGTGCCCCCAAATTCTGACGAGCCTGTGAACGAAAGCCGCGCTGTCAGTACTCCAGGTGTAGATCGTGACCGGGAACGCCGGTATCCGTCGGACATGACGAACGCGGAGTGGGCGGCCATCCGGCCGTTGCTGCCGGTGCCGGCCTGGCTCCAGGGCAGAGGCGGGCAGCCCGAGGGCTACTGCCCCGTCAGCTGCTGGACGCCATCCGCTACCTGGTCGCGGGCGGGATCTCCTGGCGGGGTGCGGGGCGAACTCAGACCAGATGCCTGCGCCTCGCGAAGAAAGATGTCGGAACCCGCCGGCCCAACGCCGGGGACTTTCCGCCCTGTGGCAGGTGATGCCGCAGAGTGGGCTGGTGTGTCAGCGCTGAAAAAATGAGGTGCATGGAATGTCTGCTGCGGCGCAGACGTGAGGCATGAGGTGTGTGGTCTACAACGAGCGGACCGGTCGCGCGGAGCGCGTGAGCTGCCCGCAGGACGACGGTGGTCATGCAGCCACCTTGGGCCGCCTGAAGGAGCTGGCGGAGGGCGAGTTCGCGTGGGTGCACCTGGACGGGCCGGACGAGCATGATCTGGACGAGCTGAGTGGATATCTCGAACTGCATCCACTGGCCGTTGAGGATGCGGTGCAGGCGTCTCAACGCCCGAAACGAGAGCGGTACGGTGATGTGCTGGCCGTGGCGCTGAAGACCCTCTGGTATCTCCCGGAGGGCCCTGAGGTGGAGACCGGGGACGTCATGCTCTTCACTGGGCCGCGTCTCGCGCTCAGCGTCCGTCACGGTCCGAGCGACCCGACCGCCGAAGCCGCTCGACGGCTCGAGGAAGATCCCAGGACGCTGCGGTTCGGGCCTCTCGCGGTGCTGCACGCGGTTCTGGACACCGTGGTTGATTCCTACTCCGAGGTCGCTCTTCGCATCCGCGCCGATCTGACGCAGTTGGAGCGCCGGGTGTTCGCCCCGGCCCGCGAGGACCTGATCGAGGAGATTTACTCCCTCAAGAGGGAGGTCGTCGAGTTCCGGGATGCCGTGGAGCCGTTGGTCCCGGTCGTGCAGGAATTTGCCAAGTCCCGGGAGGGGTGGCACAAGGAGGCCCTGCCCTACTTCCGCGACGTTGCGGACCACATGCAGCGCACCAATACGGAGGTGCACTCGCTCGACGAGCTGTTGAACTCCGCCCTCGATGCCCACCTTGCGCGCGTGGGCACATGGCAGAACGACGATATGCGGCGCATATCCTCCTGGGCCGCGATCCTCGCCACCCCGACACTGATCGCCGGTGTGTACGGCATGAACTTCGCCCACATGCCCGAACTCGGCTGGGTATACGGATACCCGCTCGCGGTCGCCATGATGGTCGTGGCCGCAGGTCTGCTGTACCGAGCCTTTCGCCGTAACAACTGGCTGTAGAAGACTCCGAGGCACAGCCCCCCACCTGCTGCTTGAGGGGTGCGGCTGTCGTTTCGCGGCCTGGAAGCGCTGGGGCGAAGGTCTGGCCATAGAGCCCCGTACCGCACCCCGCCGATCGGTCCCAGTCCCAGGACCGGCGTAAGCGACGGACTGCCAGGCGGTCGGCAGGACGTCGGAGAGGCAGACGTAGCGCTGCTCCGGTGGGCCATGGGGCATGAGGGGGTCAGCGAGCGAAGTCCGGTGGTGCGCCGTCGAATTCACATACCACAAGACCGTTTTCCACGAGACTTCCCATGATCAGGAATGTCCCGGATCTGCAGACGCTCGTGACCATCCGGTACGGCGACCTGGCCCGCCGCAGATCACAGACCGTGGAGCCGTCCGGGCGCAGGGCCATGACCCTCACGGTGCGGCGCGGGCGTGGCCGAATCGGCTTCACACCGTGCCACACCGCTTTTCTGACCTTGGGCGCCGTACGGTGCAGCAAGTCGATGCCGGGTTCTCTGGGCCCGGCCAAAGCGACCCAGAACACGCCGCCGGGCCCGCGGGAAATGTTGTCGGGGAAGCCCGGTAGATCGCTTACGAGATGGTCGCACCGGCCGGCTTGCGGGCCTTCCAGCCAGAGACGGCGGAGCCGATATGCTCCGCTCTCGGCCACGACAACGAAGGACTCGTCCTCTGCCAGCGCCACCCCGTTGGCGAACTGCAGGCCGTCCAGCAGTATTTCTGGTGTGCCACCTGGTCGAAGCCGCAGCAACTGGCCGGTCCCGGTGTGCTCCAAGATGTCGCCCATCCAGTCATCGAGTCCGTAAACGCTGCTGGAAACACTGAAGTAGACGGTCCCGTCTGCAGCCGCAGCAACGTTGCTGCAGAATCGCAAGGGCTCGCCGTTCAGCTCGTCGGCCAGCACACATACGGCCCCGTCACGCGGGTCGACGCGCAACAGCCCGCGTTGCGCATCGCACACCAGCAGCCGACCCTCCGTGGTGGGCTCCAAGCCGAGTGGTCTGCCACCGGTGTGGGCCACTGTCACGGCCACTGTGCGGCCCACGCCGGAATGCGAAAGTGTCAGCTGCCAAATGGTTCCGTCCGCGGCTCCGGTGACGACTCGGCCCTCGGTGTCGGCCACCACATCTTCAGGTCCCCGGACCTCGGTGGCGACCACTCGTGGGGCGGGGAACCGTTTCGGGCCACGGGGGCGGCCGACTCGGCCGGCGCCCTGGTTCACGAGGCCTTCCGCGCCCTGGCCGCCTTGAGGCACCGTGTCATCTCTTCGGCATAGGGGAGAGCGACGCAGGCGCTGATGGCGAGGCCGAGGCCGGCCAAGTACTTGACCGACAGGGGGTTTTCCTTGGGGAGCAGCTTCCAATCGTCTGGCTTGACGCCGCCGCGCAGGGTGGCTCGGACCTGGTCGGCATGCAGACAACATGTGAAAGCCATCGCTGCCAGCGGCAGGACCTCCAGGAAGCTGTGAATATGCTGTTCCACCGGGCGGACCTCGCGCTCGTCGGTCGCCAAGCTCACGTCCCAGAGCGCCGTGGCTCCATGAGCGATGGCGGCGCCCCCCATGACGGACAGCACGAGCGGATTCACCTTGGCGAGCAGGCCCATCGCAACCGGGATGCCCGCTTCCGTCATCATCAGCGCATGCAACGCTGACTCACGTGCTCCGGTGGTTTCCTCGATCCTGGTACGCCGATGCATGATCCAGTCCGCCACTGCCGGCACGAACCACAGGGGCAGAACGCCATACATGAGGAATCGTCGGTTCGCGTCCTCGGTATCGAAGGAGCTTGAGGGCACCGGCAGATTGCGTGGACGGCGCCACTTCTGCCAGGCACGCAGTACCGGGGTGCGTCGAAGGTCCATCTCTCCTCCAGACTCGCTACAGCTCCATCGCCCTGGGCGACGCCGCACGCGGCGACAACTCCGACGGTTCTCGATGCACCTCTTTCCCGCCGTTCGCAGAGCACGGGCCGGGTACCCCGGCCTCGTTCCTCCCACACCCGGACCTCAGCCGAACGGCCCAAACGAACTCGTCCAGTAGCGGGCCGGGCCGGGGGCAGCAGCGGCAACGGTCTGGCCCGCATAGGTGGCCGGTGATCGGTGCTCATTGGCGCCGTGTCCTCAGGTGATGCGGTAGGGATCGGGGTCGGCGCGCAGCGTGCGCCCCTGGCCGGGCCGGGCGGCCCGTCCTCGCCCGGACGTACCCTCCCGCCCGCCGGGTCGAGCGCTGGGCGGCCGAGGCGCCGAGCGAGGCCAGGACTCCCATCGAACCGTAGTTCGTGCCGGGCGGCGGGGGGCGCCCCATCGGCCGCTCCGGGTTGCGGGCACCCGAGTGCTGAAGTCCTATGAACGAGTAGCCGCATGTCACAGATCGACCGAGTGGGCCCGCTGCTGCCCAGGCCGCCGGGGAGGCAGGATGCGGACAACTCGGGCGGTTGTGCGCCGCCCTCGCACCCGCCACCAATGAGGAACTGGAACAGTCCGCCAAGAGCGGATGCGTTCAGGCGATCGGCCAGGCGATCCATGAGCAGGAGCTGCCGGCGGCCGGGGCGGTGCAGGGCGTGGACGTGTACGGCGATCAGGCCCGAGTGCTGCTGGAGCAGGACACCGTGTTCCTGGCGCACTTCTCCACCGGCTGGAAGTTGACGGCCGCCGGGTGCCGGCCACGTCCCCAGCGGCCGTATCAGTGCGAGATCAAGGGCGGGTGACGGAGCCATGCGGACGCTGTTCATCGGGATCCTGCTGGTGCTCGTCGGCGGTTTAGCGTACTGCATGACGTTGGGACTGATGCACCGATGAGCGCCGTACCGGAGCGCGGCTCGGACACCGCACCGAGACGGCACCGCGTACGACGCCACGTGCGGCACAACAGCCTCGGTCTGTTCTTCATGGCCGCGTTCCTGCTGGCCGTGGCAGGACAGGCCGTGGCCGGACACGCTGAGTTCAACGACGAACTTGCCACCGACGGGCTGGCCCCCCTCAGTTTCGCCGCGTACGTGACGTCGTCGGACTTCGCCGTCGATGTCACCGAGAACTGGCAGTCCGAGTACCTGCAGTTCTTCCTGTACATCTTCTGCACCGTCTGGCTGCTGCAACGCGGATCGCCGGAATCCAAGGGACTCGGCAAGGCCGGTACCGAGTCGGACGAGGAGCAGATGGTCGGGGAACACGCCAGGAGCGATTCCCCGCGCTGGGCCGCGGACACGGGCTGGCGGGGAGTCGTCTTCTCCCGTTCGCTGGGTCTGGTCATGGGGGGATCTTCCTGCTGTCCTGGCTGACCCAGTCGGTCACCGGCGTCGCGGCGTACAACGAGCAGCAGTTGCGCTAACTCCAGGCCCCCACCACATGGGTCAACTACCTGTCCTCCGCGGACTTCTGGAACCGCACCCTGCAGAACTGGCAGTCCGAGCTGCTGGCCATCGCCTCCATGGCCGTGCTCGCCATCTACCTGAGGCAACGGGGTTCACCGGAGTCCAAGCCGGTCTGCGCGCCCCACTCCGCCACCGACGTGGAAGGGGGCTGAGGGCAGGTGAGACCGACAGATCCGGCCGTGGGATCGGACAGATCAGGCCGTGGGGTCGGAGCAAGGCCCACGCCGTACCTGTTGATTCCGGCGACGTCGATGGCGGCCAACGGGTTCGCGGAATCCGCCTGTTCGGTGGTTCTGGTCATGGGCCCTTTGGTCGGTGCCCCAAGGGGGCCGGGGGCCGGGCTCAGAATGCCCTCCGCGGGAAGAACGCCCCGTCGGCCGCGTGCGGGGTGGGCGCCGCCCATTGCGCTCCATCGGCGTGAGGTGACGGGATCGGGGAAGGCGCGACAGGCAAGAGGAGATCACGGAGGGGTGATGCGATCGCTGTGGGCTGCGCCGTGAATCGTCCTGGCCGGTCTGCGCTCAGCGGGTGCCGTGCCCGGGACGGAGAGGGATGGCCGGTGCCGCCGTTCGGGTGGTCGGCGCACGGGTTTGCCAGCAGGCTGGGAAGCACGGATGCGTCAATCGTTCAGGTGTTCGTTCTCGTCTCTCGGGCCGGAGGTATCGCATGAGCATGGGGGCGTTGTCGCTCGTCCGGCCGCGTACGTGGGTGCTGCCCGGTGTTTACCGGCCGCAGGAGGACACGCGGCTTTTGCTGCGTGCTCTGTACCGCGAGGGTGTGCGGGCGGGGACCGAGCTTTTGGACCTGGGGTCGGGTAGCGGAGCCCTCGCAGTGGGAGCGGCACGATGTGGTGCCCGAGTCACCGCGGTTGACATCTGTTGGCAGGCGGTGCTGGCCACGCGGGTCAATGCGTGGCTTTCGAGGCAGCGGCTCACCGTTCGCCGCGGTGATCTGACGGCGGCGGTCCGGGGGCGCTCCTTCGACATGCTCGTCAGTAATCCGCCTTACGTCCCCGCCCCCGAGAACCGGGCGCCCCGCGGGCCGGCCCGCGCCTGGGACGCGGGGCGTAACGGGCGGCTGCTTGTCGACCGCATCTGCGACGCCGCGCCGCGCGTGCTCCGCCCCGGGGGCGTGCTGCTCATGTCCATTCCGGGCTGTGCGGCGCCGAGGACACCTTGGAGCAGCTGACATCGGCGGGGCTGCGGGCGACGGTCAGCGACCGTGCGGTCATACCCTTCGGCCCGATCCTGCGCTCCCGGCTGGCCTGGCTGCGGTGCCAAGGACTGCTGGACGAGGTCCAGGACACAGAGGAATTGGTGATCATCCGTGCCGAGAACTCCTGCGGGTCCACGCCGCGTCACCCTCGTCCGAAACGGCCCCCTCCTGGTGGAGGGGCCGGTGGAAGTGGTCGGTGACGATGGTGAGACAGCCGTCTCCCGCCGCTTCACCGTCGCGATCTGCATGTGCCGACGCAGCCGCAGCTACCCCTCGTGCGACACCAGCCACCGCGCTCGCTCGAAGCCCACATCCGACCCCGCAGATGGTGCCGGCTGCCCGGCAGCGGACAGAACAGGCGAAGGAGACCGGCTATGAAGGCGAGCGTCGGAGCCGCCCGGCCGGGCAGACCGCAGCTTCCGCGAGCGCGCGGCCACTTGTCCGGCACGGTGATTTCGTGGCTCCGTACCGGGGAGGGGCCCTTGCCGACCCGGGAGGAGGTCCAGCGCGACGGTCCGTACGAGGCAGATCTCCAGCTCGCCCTGTACGTGCTGTATGAACTGCATTATCAGGGGTTCGACGGCGTGGACGACGACTGCGAATGGGCTCCTGCACTGCTGTCGGCACGGCGCTATCTGGAGGAGGCGTTTCTCGGGGCCCTCTGCACTGACGTCCCGGCACTCGGCGCGAAGGAGGCGATGGCGGGCCTGCTGACGGAGCCTGCCGCCGACGACGGCAGCAGCGTCAGCCACTACTTGAAGCGTGAAGGCCGGCTGTGGCAGCTGAGGGAGTACGCGGCCCTCCGCTCGCTCTACCACCTCAAGGAAGCGGACCCGCACGCCTGGGTCTGCCCCGTTTGCGGGGCCGCGACAAGGCCGGGATGGCGGCCATCGAATTCGACGAGTTCGGTGCCGGGCGCGCCGAGGACATCCACGCCCAGCTCTTCGCCGACCTCATGGCGGACCTCGCATTGGAAACCGCGTACGGGCACTACCTCGACCTGGCACCCGCCGAAACGCTCGCCGTCGTCAATCTCATGTCCCTGCTGGGACTGCACCGTTCGCTGCGCGGGGCGCTGATCGGCCACTTCGCCACGGTCGAGGTGACCTCCTCGCCAGGATCACGACGTCTCGCGGAAGCCATGCGCCGCACCGGCGCCGGCCCCGCCGCGGAGAGGTTCTACGACGAGCACGTCGAAGCCGACGCCGTCCATGAACAGGTCGTCCGCACAGAAGTGGTCGAGGGTCTGCTGAAGGACGAGCCGGATCTGGAACCCGATGTCGCCTTCGGAATCGGTGCCACCACACTTCTTGAGGGGCGTCTCGCCAAAATCCTGCTCGCCCCCTGGCGGGAAGGCCGCAGCGCACTGCCGGCGCCGTTGCCGCAAGTCCGCGCCCGCGAGCCCGCTCGGAACGAGACCTGACAGCCGCGTCCTCATCAGCAGGACGGAGAACGACAGGTGTGATGGACGAGATCACCGAGAGTCTCGGGACTCGGTAAAGGCCACGCTCTGCCAGGAGCCTCCGCCGCCGCCACGGCGGCGGTGAAGGTCTCTGCTGCATTTCTCCCGCTCTCCCGCATCCACATTGCGGGAGCAGGCAACATGGGGCGCGGTGAAGTCCGTAAGCACATCCGACGGGGTGGCGCCTGTCGGCCGGGGGAGGGCAGCAGGGAAAACTTGTCGGTACTGCGGGATGCCCTACCGTTTCGGTGCCCTTTTCGGCTTCTCGCCGCGGTTGGACGGCTGATCGGCGTTCACCTCCTCAGCGCTTCGGTCTCTCTCCTCCTTGGCAGGCTTTCGCTTCAGCGCCTGCCCCCTCTCCGACTCGGTCCTGTGCTTGTCGCGGCCCTCGTTGCGCATCTTTCACTCCTCGGTTTGCCGTGAGAGGCCATCACCTCATCCTTTGCGCCGGGATGCATCAGCTACTGGGCCATTCGGTCGTCACTCAACCTGGCGACCGTCTGCTCGGCGGCAAAGTCGCGTGTGCTCTGGCGGCTCAGCGGATCTGGGTCCGGCCGGGCCCGCCGGGGGAGGAACCCCCGAATTGACCACTGGCGCTCGGCGCGGGTTCATGGGCGGCGGCCGACGCCTGTGACCAGTTCCCTGGCCCGTCCACCGGGTATTCGGGGGGCCAGGGGAGCGGTGTCCGCTCCGGCGACTTCTTGCAGTGACCAGGGCTTTCTCCCAGCCTGGGGAGGCCGGGACTTTCGGGCCGTGCGGCAGGCTGCGGGAGCCGATGCTCCTGTCTCCATGGGGATCCGCACACACGGTGGGGCCCCGCTGAGCACACGGGCGAATCGGCCTCAATGCATGACCTTTGAGAACCTCTCATACAGTTTCCTGGAGAAGTACCCGGTGAGGCCGTGTGGCAGATCGCCGCTGGTCGTGACTTCGAGCAGGTACTTGCCGTCACGGATGTAGACAACGGAGTGCTTGGTGTATTGGTAGCCGACCGTCTCATCGCCCCTCGGCGTGACGGCCACAGACCGACCGTGCAGGCACTGTTCCTCGTTCGTGCGCTGCCAGGCCAGGGCCTGTTTGGCTTCGGCCGGGTCGCTGTGCATCTGGATGCTCACACCCATTCCTTCGGGCCCGGAACCGAAGGAGTTCGACACGCCGCTGCTCCCGGGGAGGGAGCCCTCCAGGGCGTCGCACGGCAGGTGCTGGGGGTAGTCCGCCCACCCGTTCTCCACCCAATGCTCGGGGACGTCGGACTTGATGAGAATGGCGTCTTCCATATCCCCGGAGGGCTTGGTGGGCGTGGACCCGGCGACCGATTCCGGTGTGGCCTTCGCCGTCTCTTTCGGAGGGTTGTCCGCGCGTGAGTCAGGCTGGTTGCTGTTAGTGGCCGTTGGGCTGTGCGCGGGGTCGTCGCCGACGATGAGACGCACCCCGCCGTAGATCCCCAGCGCCACTAGCGCGATGAATACCAGTGCCGCAGCGAGCAGGGTCAGCCGAACGTTGCGGGTGTTGCTGACCGTCACGGGCCCCAGGGAGATGGTGTTCCGGCCCCGTACCGTGGTGCCCTCGAACGTGATGCTGTTGGTCGTGGTGCGGGAAGGCTCAGCGGTCTCCAGGGCGGCCAGAGTCGCGGCGATACGCTCGGCGAAGCCCGGGTCGGCGTCGACTTCCGCCTGGAGCAGCGCGCGCAGTTCGTCGACCGCCGCCCGGTCTCCGGGCTGGTCTTCGACCGCGCGCAGGGCCGCGGACCCGCGATCGGTCCCCGCGAGCCGATCGCGCACCATCGCGGAGATCGCCTCTCCCATTCCGGTGCCGGCCGCAGCGGCGGTCCCGCTCGCCATCTGCGTGATGATCTGAAGCACTGTCTCGACCACGTTCGTCGTCCCCCCCCCCCGGAGATTGCGTCGACCGAACCCCTATCTTTCGCCGTGGGCACGTCAACTGCAACGGAAAGCGCCCAACCGCGTCGAGGCAGGCTACCCAGACCGGAAACTCGCCGACCCCGCCGGCCAGGACATCGATGCGGTTCGTCCGATGCGTGACGCGACCGAAACTCGCATCCGCGGCCTGCTCGCGGAAGTCCTCCCCGCGCAGTGACCCTTTCTCTCTGCCTCAACTGCAGGAGCCGGTGGTCTGACCGTCGCCGGCCCGCGTCACCCCGTTGTAGCCGGCCGGATCCGTTCCCTCCGTGGTGCTCTTCATCGGCTGGGCGTGGCGGGCAGAGGAGATGGGGCGTCGTCTCAGGGCTGCATCGGCCGTATGCGCCCGCGCCCTGACGCGCGAGCTTTCGACCGGGCCGGCCCGGGCTGACGCTGGCTGTGTACCGGCGGTAGCCCCTTGGGGTGTCTGGTTGGGTGTAAGAGGTGTTGTGTTTGTGCTGGTGGGTGCGGGGGAGCGCGCCTGGCGTGGTGCGGTTGCGTAAATATCTGCGTTTTGTAATACCAAACCGGATTTCTCCTGGCAAGGCGTGACGGGGCGTCACTGTGTGGGGGTCCAGTCAAACCGGCCGGACTTCCGGATTCCGGCACCCTTTTCGTGGGGTGTCCTCTGAGGGGGTTCTGTGTCCCGTCACATCTCGCGTATCGCCGTTGCCGTTGCCGGTGCTGCGGCTCTCGCCGCCACCGTCGCGCTGCCCGCCGTTGCTGCCGGCCACGGTCGCCACGCTCCGGCGCCGGTACTTCTTCCACCGTGCCAGCTGCCGACGCCGAGCCGCCCGGCCCTGCCCGGTGGGGGTGGGGCCTTCGGAGCCCCTGGACGAAGCAGCGCCCGTCGCATCCGCTGTTGCGTCTTCGGATGCGCCGCTGCCGGGCCGTGCTGCGTCCGAGCGATGAGTGCCGGGGTGGGACTCCTGAGCGGGGATGTCCTCCGTGCCCCACGCATCCCACGGCGTCGCGGGAGGGGCCGCCGTGGTGTGCTGGCGGGGGGCGGGCGGGGCGATGTCCGCAGCGTAATCGCCGCATCCCGGACACATGAGCGCCCCATTGAGGTTCCGGCGGCACGACGAGCAGTAGTCCATCTGCGATCTTTCTGTGCTGACTGCGCCGCCAGGGACGCCGGCGACCTTGTTCAAGTTCGCACGCGGGATCGAGCGGCTGCCACGCTAACGACACCCGCACAAGGCAGCACGTAGACCTTGTGACGCTCCCGTGGAGATTACGGCTCTCACCCCTCCGGACATGTCCTCACGAATGCCGGGATGAGAAGCCGGACCAGGCGGCGTCTCTATGGCCTGCGTGATTTCCGCGCGACAGAAGAAGAGATTCGAGAAGCGCATCCGTCGAGGGTCGACTCCCGGGGGACATCAAGGATCCGGCCTTTGCCAAGCTGCAAGAGCTGGTGTGGGACCGGAATCCGCCATCGACTCCGCCTGGCAGCTTCTTACTGGCGTTCTGGCCTTCGTTGTGTCTCCACGGAGCAGAGACGTCGGGATCGAGGCCGCGACCGCCACGCTCAAGAAGGCTGGCCCCGCAGGACTGGAGACGGGGAGGCTCGCAAGCGGAGTGTCGCTGTCTCCCCAGGTTGCGGCGGAGTGTGTCAGCCGTGGTGTTTCTTTGCCGTCATGGTGAAGTCGCCCCGGATGCTGTTGCCCACGATTCCCGGCTTGCAGGCGGTGGTGTACGAGGCGGCCTTGCTGACCTTCACGGTCATTGTGCGGGACGCGCCGAGGCCGATGCCCTCGAGCTCGCAGTCAGCAGGGGAGGCTCGCCAACGGCTACCAGGTCCTGCGGATTGCGGAGAGCTGCGCGGCCCAGGACATCCGTCGACCTGGCGCACGGGAACTGGCCGCCGACATAGCCGCCCGTGACCGTCGCCGATCCTTGCCCGAACTGCACCACTTCAGCCGCCAACTGGGAGTTTCCGCGTGAGTGACCAGCCTCACCAGCTGAAGAAGCCGTTCCTGTACATCGTGGTCTGCCCGTCCGGCATTGCTGGGGACGTCGGCAAGCTGATCACTGCCGCGCAGGAGCGGCACTGGGATGTCGGTGTCGTCGCCACTCCGTACGCGCTTGGCTTCACAGATGTCCAGGCGATCGAGGTCCAGACCGGTTATCCGATCCGTTCTGCCGGGCGCACTCCCAGCGAGCCCCGCCCGCTGCCGTCGGCGGACGCGATCGCGGTTGCCCCGGCCACGTTCAACACGATCAACAAATGTTCGTCTGGGTGTTCAGCGTGGGGCGGGGGCGTTCTGACCTGTGGCGGAGCGCGGAGTCGGGTCGGTGATGGACGGTGTTGAACGGGGGTGAATGAGACCAGAACTGAGACCAGGCATCGGTCGGTTGTTGCTGGTCAGCGTCGCTTTGGCGGCGCGTTTATGGCGCCGTGCCCATGAGCCGTCGGCGCCTTCCGGGGCGGTGGTGTCGGTGTGTCGCTTGCTGGTCGGCCGTGCCTCGTATCCGGAACCGTTGGATTAAAAGTCCCGGCGGTTTCATGATCGACGCTGTTGCTTGGTCCGCCGAAGTCCGGTTTTGCCTGGTCATAGGATGCCTGCCTTGACGCAGGATCCTGCGTCGGATGGCTTGTGACACGCCGTCCGCTCACGCATCGCTCACGCACGAGAGGGCAGCTGACCTCGCAGTACGACGGCACCTGCGACGAGGCCCAATGGCCCAACCAGAGAGGCACCCTGGGGGTGGCTACACGGCCCTGACCGTGGGCAACGGGCGGACTGCACCCAGTTCGAGCAGGTCATGACCGAGACCTGCGTCCCCCGGCTGGGCCTGGGGCCAGAACGATGGACAGAGCGATGCCATCGTCATCGCCAGGGTGGCGCAAGGCAATGCCAAGAGCCACGATGTCGGCGGGGCGTTAAGAGGCTAATGTCCAGACATCATCTAGTCGGGGTGTGACACATCCGGCGCCCGTCACGCTGAAGGGATTGGGCCGACTGGTTTCGGTCTGTGGATGTCCGGTTCCCCCCGTGCCGGGGCATCCACGCCAGGCGCGGGTGGGGCTTGCTCCCTGCCCGCGCCTGCGCCTTTGCTCTCCGGTGAGGGGCCCGGGGCCCCTCGGACGGTGAAACTGTATAGGTCGGAATGGGTGCGAGCGTGCTGGTAGCGGATCGGTATCGACTGGACGAGCCGTTGGGCCGAGGGGGGATGGGCGAGGTCTGGCGCGCCACGGACCAGGTTCTCGGCAGGCAGGTGGCGGTCAAGCTCATGCTGACCGCCGGCGCCGATGAGAAGGCGGCCGAGGACTTCCGTATGGAGGCCCGGACGGCGGCTTGCCTGAATCATCCTCACGTGGCGGCCGTCTATGACTTCGGCGCTCACGATGGCCGCTTGTATCTGGTGATGGAACTCCTTGACGGGCACAGCCTGGCCCAGGAGTTGGCCACCCACGGCCCGCTGGACCCGCAACGCGTGGCCGACATCGCTGTCCAGGTCGCGGCCGGCCTGGCCGCGGCCCACCGCGAGGGCGTCGTACATCGCGACATCAAGCCGAGCAATCTGATGCTGGCCGCCGACGGCACTGTGAAGATTACCGACTTCGGCATCGCGCGTTTCACCGAGGAAGCCTGCAGCGTGACCGCCGGGCAGGTCGTGGGCTCCAGTTCGTACCTGGCACCGGAGCGCGGGCTGGGCCGCTCTGCGGGACCTCCGTGCGATGCGTACTCGCTCGGCTGCGTCCTGTATGAGCTGCTGACCGGTCGTCCGCCCTTCAAGGGAGACAACCCGACGGCGGTGGTCTACCAGCATGTGCACATGCCGCCTGCACCACCCGGGCGGCTGCGCACCGGGCTACCAGGGGCGTTGGACGATTATCTCCTGCGCTTGCTGGCGAAGGAGCCCGGCCGACGTCCCTCGGTCGAGCAGATAGCCGGCTGGTTCGCCGCCTGGAGGACCGAGCAGCCCCGGCCGCCCTGGCCGGCCGACGCGCGCACGAAGACCAGCCCGTCCTCCACCGCCACGCCCAAGCCCCGGCCGGCGCGGGGAGCCAGGGCCACCCTGAACAAGGCGCTGGTCGGCGTGGTCGGAGCCGTCGTTTTCGCGGTCTCAGCCGCAGTCGGCATGACCATGAACTCGGACACGGATCACCCGCCCTCCCGCCAATCCGAACCGTCGCCTGCTCTGACCGGCGCCTCGTCACCGTCGTCGACCGACTCCTCAGCCTCCGCCACCCCTTCGCCTGCCGCTTCCCCCGCCACTTCCCGACCCGCAAGCACCAGCACCTCACCCTCGACCGAGCCGACGGCGCACGCCACGGGCGAGCCGACGGCCCACCCCACAGCATCATCCGAGCAGACTGCCACCCCGGCTTCCACTCCGCCGAAGAAGCCGGCACGGAAGAAGAAGGGACCGAAGCGCTAGGGACAGGGGCCTGTAACCGGCTCACGCCCGAGTCGTTCGGATCGGCGTGGGGTGGGGCGATCTCTCGGGCAAGGAATGGGCTCGGTTGGAGCCGTACCTGCCGAAAAACATCGGGCGGGGTAGGTGCTGGAAGTGTCGCCGCAAGGTGATCAACGGCATCTTGTTCCGGCAGCGGACGGGGATCCCGTGGCGGGACCTGCCGAGACGGCGAACGAAGCCTGGCTGCGCAGCCGTTCAGGACCGTCGCCTGCGGCGATGAGCAGAGCTGCGGCGGCGTCCGGCCCCACTCCGTAGCACTCAAGCAGCTGCGGGGTGTGTTAGCTGTTCGATGCGGTGATGCGGCAGGATAGCGACATTACGGTTCGGTTGTACACCGTCGCGCTGTGCTACCAGTAGTGGCGCCGCCCCCCGATGGCGTGCCCCGCAGTTCCCAGGATCCACAGGATCGCTCCGATGACCAGCGCCACGATGCCGATGGTCCACAGGGTGGAGATTCCCGTGAGGAATCCGACTATGAGAAGAATGATTCCGAGGATGATCATTGTGACCACCTGTCCCTCGCAGGTTGACTGGCGCGTCCACCGCTCGCGACCAAGGGCTTCATCAGCATTATCCCACCGCACGGGCACCAGACAGGTGAGCAAATCCGATACCTGCCACGAGGACCACAATGGCATTTCTCCATGCCTTCACAGGGGGCAAGTTCGGGGGTGGGAATGCCGTGGTCAGCCTATGTGGGAAGGCTCGGCGAGTCCTTCGCTGGTCCTAGTCATAAGCTGGAGTGGGGGCCTCTGGATGGGAGGTTCAGCTGATGTCAACAGGGACGCTTCTGGCGATCATTATTCCCGTAGTGGTGGTGGTAGCCCTCCTGGCAGTGGCGACCACACTCCTCATGCGTCGGCGTCATCTTCGGGAACGCTTCGGCCCGGAGTACGAACGGACCATGGAGGGCTCCGACAGCCGATTGGCAGCTGAGCAGGAACTGCGGGCCCGAGAGAAGCGGCACGACGCGCTGGACATCAAACCCCTCCCATCCAGCAGCCGGGAACGCTACAGCCGGGAGTGGGCGGGTGTGCAGGACGAATTCGTCGACCGCCCGGAGCAGGCCGTGCACGACGCAGACCAGTTGGTGACGTCGCTGATGCACGAGCGGGGCTATCCGACCGAAGGTTTTGATCAGCAGCTCAAGGATCTGTCGGTCGAGCACGGCCGCACCTTGGAGCACTACCGCGCGGCCCACGAGGTCGACACACTCAGCGATCAGCACAGGGCCACCACGGAGCAATTGCGCGGAGCCATGGTGCACTACCGCACCTTGTTTGACGAGCTCCTCTCCGACGGCGGGTCGCCACGACACGCCCGCGCCTGAACTCCCCGCCCATCCGAGCAGCGGGCACAGAAGGGAGAGAAAATGCCACACGACCGAGCAGCGGACCCCGCACAGCAGGGTCTGTCCACCGAAGACATTGCCCAGCCTCAGCCCGCCGAAGCCTCCGCCACCGAGCCGCCCCAACCACCTCCCGAAACCCCCACCCACCCGGGTGAGGCCATCGCCACGGACACCTCGCAGCCCCGCCCACAGGAGACTGGCGAGGCCGAGGAGGCCCCGCAACTCCTGACGGCAAAGCAAGCAGAGGACTTCAACACCCGCTGGCAGGAGATCCAGAACCGGTTCGTGGACGACCCTCGCGATGCAGTGCACTCTGCCGACGCGCTCGTTGCCGACGTCATGCAGACGTTGGCAACGACATTCGCCGACCACAAACAGCAACTCGAAGACCGGTGGAAGCGCGGCGAAGAGATGGACACCGAGGGTCTGCGAATGGCTCTTCGCCACTATCGTTTCTTCTTCAACCGTCTGCTGGCCGAATAGCAAACGCGACACTGCGTGACTAGGCGATCCAGAGCGGTTTTCGTAGATGGATTCGGGTCAGCGGCCGAGTGCGTCGGCCAATTGGATCGGCCTGAGGGAAGTGGGCGTACCTCCCGAGGGATCGATCGATTGGCCATCCTGTGCTCACGGCGGTCAGCGAGGAGGTGCGGCACCAGCCGAACCCACTCCACATCCGTAATGTTGCCCCGCCCCCACGCGGAACGGAACGATTCGCGGGTGGGCCCGTACTCGACCCGTCGGACGGGCCCTAGAAGCGGTGCGGTGATGAAGCGGTTACGTCTGTACGCAGTCCGTCCGGGCAGTGCAGCGACTCTGGGGGAGCACGGCAGTTCCCCCAAGGCAGCCGGGTGCCAGTGAGGCCATCATTGCGACTACTCTCTGCGACGACCCCGGCCCGGTATGCAGGGCTGTGCTGTTGGCCGGTCCGGGGAGACCATGGAGTCGCGGAGACAAGCGGATGGGTGTTGCGGGCCGGAGCCGGTACGCGACGGCTGTTCGTACGGAACGGGCGGAGGCGGGCCTGGGAGGAGCACAGCTGGACCCCTCTGGGCCAATGGCGGCGGGTCGGCCTCCGGGCCGTTCCAGCCCAGTGGACTGCTGGATGTGCTGGGCGTGGCGGCCGTCGTACTGGACGCCGAGGGCCGCATCGTGCTGTGGAGCCCGCAGGCCGAGGAGCTGTTCGGTTACTCCGCGCAGGAGGCGCTGGGTCAGTACGCAGGGCGGCTCCTGGTCCACGAGGGGGATCTCGGTACGGTGCTCAAGCTGTTCGACGAGGCCATGGCGATCGGCCGCAGCTGGGCCGGCGCCTTTCCGGTCCGGCACAAGGACGGCGGCACCCGGCTGGTGGAGTTCCGCAACATGCGCCTCCTGGACGACCGTGGAGACCTCTATGCCCTCGGCATCGCGAGTGACAAGGCGACCGTACGACGGGTGGAGCGGGACCTGGCGCTGTCGATGCGGGTGGTCTCGCAGTCCCCGATCGGTCTGGCGGTCCTGGACACCGATCTGCGGTACGTCTCGGTCAACCCGGCCCTGGAGCGGATCAACGGCATACCCGCCGAAGAACACCTCGGCCGGTCGGTCCGCGAGGTCCTGCCCTTCTTGGATGTCGACTCCATCGAGTCCGCGGTGCGTCAGGTGCTGCATACCGGGGAGCCTCTGATCGATCAGCCTGCTGTCGGCCGCACCCCTGGTCGGTCTCGTACCACCGGCTGGAGGAAGCCGCCGGAGCTGTCCTGGGCGTGGCCATCTCGGTGATGGACGTCACCGAGCGGCATTTCGCGGCATCGAGGCCGACCGAGCCCGCCGACGCCTGTCCGTCATCGCCGACGCCTCCGCCCGCATCGGCACCACCCTGCAGCTGGACCGGACCGCCCGCGAACTGGCCGACGTCGCCGTGCCCGACCTGGCCGACATCGCCGCCGTCGACCTGCTCGACGACGTCCTGCAAGGGCGCTCTGCCCACGTGTCGCCCACCGGCCCGGCCGTCATCCGAGCCCTCGCCGTCAAGACTGACCACCCCACCGCAGCTCTCCGCGCCGCCGCCCCACCCGGGCACCTCGCCCACTACCCCGCCGATCGCCTCGTGGCCCAGTGCGTGCACACCGGCCGCCCGGTCCTGGTAGGCCACGTTGACGACCAGGACCTGCACCGCCTCGCACGCGACGACGACGCAGCCTCGCTCCTTTCCCTGGCGGGCCTCCACTCCTATCTCGCGGTGCCACTCATCGCTCGCGGAGAAGTGCTCGGCGCACTGGACCTCAAACGCACCCGCAACCCGCTGCCCTTCACCGATGACGACGTCGTCCTAGCGCGCGAGCTGGCAGCCCGAGCAGCCGTGCAAATCGACAACGCCCGCTGGTACCAGAGCGCGCGCAACACCGCGGTCACCCTCCAGCGCAGCCTGCTGCCCGAACACCCGCCCCCCACCATGGGTTTGGAGGTCGCCTCCCGATATCAGCCGGCCGGAGCCGCCAGCGAGGTCGGTGGCGACTGGTTCGACGTCATTCCCCTGGACAGCGACAAGACCGCGCTCGTCGTCGGCGATGTGATGGGCAGCGGCATCGACGCCGCCGCGACCATGGGCCGACTGCGTACCGTGACCAGCGCCCTGGCGGAACTCGAACTGTCCCCTGATCGGTTGCTCGAACAGCTCGACAAGATCACTGCCCGCCTCGATCACTACATCGCCACGTGCGTATTCGTCATCTACGATCCCCACCACTGGCAATGCCAGGTCGCCAACGCCGGCCACCTGCCTCCCGTTCGAGTACGCGCAGACCACGCTCCGGAGCTGCTCGATGTGCCAACCGGGGTGCCATTGGGGGTGGGCGGTGTCACCTTCCGCACCACCACGTTCGACCTCGCGCCCGGAGACCAGCTGGTCCTCTACACCGACGGCCTGGTCGAAACCCGGCACCAGCATCTCGACGACCGGCTGGAGAAGCTTCTCAGCCTGCTCGACGATCCCCACCGCTCGATCGAAGACACCTGCGACCGGCTCCTGCGGTCCCTATGCCGCCCGGATAACCACGACGACGTCGCCCTCCTCATCGCCCGCGCGCAGGAATAGGGCCCGCCCGACGGCAGCGCGGCTGGGCCACGGGCCAGTTGCTCCGTCCGTGCGAGGCGGGTGATCTCTCAGACGCGGAGAGGGCTCGGCAGGAGTCAAAGCTGCGCGGCGGCGGCCAGCTGCGCATGCGGCCAGAGCACCTCGACGGTTGGACCAGGCCATCGGCACCCTCCTCCTGCGATTCTCCACCGCTTTCTTGAACGGTGTACGGCCGGTGGAATGCCACGAGCCCCGGAGGTGGCAGCCCCGGGGCCCATGGTCACCCTAAGGAATTCGGATGGACCGGTAGGGTGAGTAATTCAGACCAAGGATGCCCTGGCAAATACGTGTCAGATGCCGGCGCCGCCGGAAAAACCTGCCTGGCCGGAGACAGGACCTATCTGACCGCTCACGCCACCCGAAACCGAGCCGCCCAGGGAGGGCAGAGCAGGCGTGGCAGGCAGGGCGGATTCTGCACCGCCAACCAGGGCCCCGAGAATTCCGCCGGAAACATTGTCCAGGTCGCTGTCAGAGATCTCGCGAGTTTCGTTCTGAGGCATGGCGTCCTTACGCATGACTGGCCCTTCTCTTCATCGTATGTGTGATCAGGAGCGGTATCGGCCGACCCGGCGACAAGCTGATCCTGCCGGTTTGACGATCCTCTGATACCTGGAAGCGGATGTGCAACCTCCGATTGGTGCGAGATCAAACCATGTCAGCGGACGGCCAGGCTACCCCGACCCGTCGGTAATTTCTGTAGTCGTTCCGGTATCCCGCGATATCGGTAAGTGGAATGTTCGGCCGGATGGCGACAACTCCTTCACACACCTTTCGACAGTCGAGGCTTGCGGAGCGGTGCCGGTGGTGTCACTCGAAGGGCATATCGCCTCTACGAAGAGGGCACTCGCCCTGTGAGGTGAGAATCAGCAGCGAGCATGTGCCCATTCTGCGAAGAGAATGGGCAGGGTTGCCGAGCCTCGGAACATGGAATTGTGTCGCCGGATTTCGGGTTCGTCCGATGCGTCGCGTTCGGGAAGAGGGTGGCGAGGTCCGCCCTGGTAGACGGTTGGGTCGGCGGGGATGCTGCACCCTTCGACGTGGCACCCTCTCCCGTGGTGGCCTGCGCCTTGCGGTAACCCCAACCGAGGGCCCGACTCTGCGCAGTTCGGCCCTGCTGATCAATTGTCAAACCCCAGGTCGAGCGAATGACAGGGATATCGTCGGGGCCCATATCGGGCGGCCTGGTAACGCAACGGCACCCTTGCGACGCAGAACGGAATGTGGGCGCGCCTAGCGACCCGTATACGACACGGCGGAAATGCCCCCAGGGAGGAGCGAACGGGACACCTGGCCGTGTCTCCTCCTTACCGCCAAGACCTCGTACGCGTCAGATGGGAACCCCAGTGAGTAACACCGAACCCATGTCGGGAAACCAGCCATACGACCGCAGCCAGGGCGGCAACCACCGCTTTGAGCGCAAGCGGGACGGCTCCGCCGCAAGGCGGACAGCCCTGATCATTCACACGATCGCTGACATCGCGGCTGTTTTCTTGGGCCTGTGGATCTTGCTCTACCTACTCGAAGCCAACCGGGCCAATGTCTTCGTCGAGTTTGTGGAAGGTGTGGCGGACTTGCTGGCCTGGTGGTCACAGGACATCTTCACGATGGACACGGAAGGGCTTCGCGTCCTCCTCAATTATGGCCTGCCGGCCGTGATCTATTTGCTGGTCGGGCACGGCATAGCCGCACGGATGCGCCGCCTCTGACGGGTTGACCCCCATCTGGCTGGCGAAGAAATAGGGGTGATTCGCCAGGTCCCGGCGAGCGACGCCTGCGGCCCTTGGTTAAATCTGGCTCAGGCTCACGGCTCACCCTGGGCACCACGCGGCGCTGGACGAGGTGCTCGGCGAGCTCGGCCGGGCTTCAGGCGGAGGGCGCGGCGAGCCCGAGATGATGAGGAACGTCCGAAGCCCGCTCCATTTAGGGCCCAGCGCGCCGAACCCCGCGCGGGACGCACGGTTCAGGCGTGGGCCTGACCGAGTTGGCCCGAAAGCGGCCGTTGCTGGCCAGTTCCGACTTCGCTGCGCGAACAGTTCTGGAACCTAGACATACGTGCGCTGTGCAGCGAGCACCGCTCGGGTCGCCCGCCCGTGGTGACGTGTGCCCAGCTCGGGGACGTCCGGCCGCCCCTTGCATCGGCCCAGCCGCCCACCGCTGATCCACCGCAATACCTTGCGCCAGGGTTCCCGCCCGGATGCGCGCCCAACCTCGTGGGCCTGATCGGCGAGGCGTAGCGCCGCTTGCTTGTCGTCACCCTTAGCCATGCCGCACATCGTGCACGACCTGCTCGACCCCGGAAGGCGGGCGCCTGGGCTGCTACCTGGTGAGTACGACATCAAGGTATGCCTGCACCGGCTCGAAGAGCCCGTACGGCACGTACTCCGGGATCTCCGAGTGGGCACACCAGGCCAGCTCGGCAAGTTCCTCGGTATCCGCCACGTCGGCGGTTCCGGACACCACGTCGCATGCCGTGTACGACATGAGTCGTTGCGTCTTCGGGTGCACGCGCTCGCCCAGGAGTTTGACCGCGGTCACCGTGAGGCCGGTCTCCTCGCCGGTCTCGCGGACAGCCGCTTCCTCCGCTGACCGCCCCCGACTCAATCTCCCCTGCGGGGAACTGCCACGAGAGCGGGCCTGCCTTCACTCGCCGCCGGACCATCAAGACCCGCCCTTCGTGGACGAACGATCGCGGCCGAGATTCCCGGGCCCTCTTCGGCGGTCTGCTCCGTCATGGGTGCTCCTCCAGGGCTGCCAACATCGGTGGAAAGATCTCATTGGCGGGGATGCCCGCCATGGCGTCGGGATCTTGAGTGCGGCTGCCGCAGCAGTCGGCTGATGCAACTCTGGGAGGGAGCGTCTGTGCATGGTGCACCGGGCCTGCTCACCCCCGTGGGTCGGTCCTTCCTGAGCCGTATCGGTAGACGTCAGGGTGGGTGGTTCCCTCCGTGGTGACGTCCTCGGTAGGCGGTGGATGGGCGGTGGATCGCGATGAGGGCGGCGTCGTCGCCGAGGCGTCCGCCGACGTGGGTGAGGAGGTCGCGTCGGAGGTGGTGCAGGAGTGTCTCCGGGGAGCTCTCGATCCACTGGGCGGCCCGTTCCGCCAAGGGGTAGAAGACTCCGTCCCGGTCGCGGGCTTCGATGACGCCGTCGGTGTAGAGGAGAAGGGTGTCGCCGGCTTCGAAGGAGAACACGTCGACGGTGTAGTCCGCTGGCGCTATGCCGCCGACGCCCAGTGGGGGCGCGGGGTGAAGACTCGGTGCGGTGACGGCGTGAGCGGGGCTGAGCAGGAGGGGCGCGGGGTGGCCGCAGCTGGTCATCCGGGTGATGTGGCCGTCGTCGGGGATCTCCAGCAGCAGGGTGGTGAAAGCGCTCCCCGGCCTCCTCCGCCGGCTCGAAGTCGGCCTGGTAGCGGGAGACGCTCTGTTCCAGGGCGGCGGCCAGCGCAGGCAGGGTGGTGTTCTGGTGGGCGGCCTCGCGGAAGGCGCCGAGGAGGAGGGCGGCTTCTCCGATGGCGGTCAGGCCCTTGCCCCGCACGTCGCCGATCATCACCCGGGTTCCGGTGTCGATACGGGTGGCCGCGTACAGGTCGCCGCCGATCTGGGCCTCGTCCTCGGCGGCCAGGTACAGGGAGGCGATCCGCAGTGGGCCGATGCGCTCCGGGAGGGGCCAGAGCAGGACGTGCTGTGCGGCTTCGGCCACCGTCCGCACCTGGGCCAGTTCCCGTCTGCGCCGCTCGCGCAGCACGCAGTAGAACACGACCAGGGCCGAGAGCACGGCGAGGGCGAGGATCTGCACCATCACGTTGCGGGTGGACAGCACGCCGAAGTGCAGGCCGATGAATGCCTGGGCCGCGAGGGCCAGGATCCCGATCACTCCGGTCATCAGGGGACCGGCGAAGGAGGCGGTGATCGCGGGCGCGATGACCAGCAATGGCCCCAGATGGATGTCCTCCGGCACCAGGATGTCCACCACGGTGATCACGACAATGAGCACCACAGGGATCACCAGCAGCGCATGGCTCGGCCGCCATGGCTCCCGCAGACCTGCAAAGCGTTGCCGGAAGCCCACGTCATCCACAGTGCACCGCCCCCGGGCGGCTGACGAGTCGGGCAAGGGGCCGTCGAGCAGGGCGAATCCCTCGCGGCGGGGGCCCGTGCCCTGCTCGGAGCTGGCCTTCCGGCGCTGACCGAGAGTGTTCGCGTGCAGCCTGATCTGCGGGAATCGGAGGGTCCCGTAGGGCCCGGACGCACCAGTGCGGCAGTGGATGTGCGCGCCATGGCCGCGGGCACCACGGAGGGTCGTTCCGGATTACTCCCTTGCACAGGGTGCGACCTGTGCCTGCTGGGGCCGGACGATAGTCGCGGGGCACGGCATGGGGATCTCGAAGTGGACTGTGTCGACACCGAGGCCGTGCTCGCCGGTGGTCCGGGCGTCGAATACCTTCTTGGCCATGCTGCGCCAGAAGGCTTCGGCGCCTTCGGCCCTGACATTGGTGTGGAGGTAGATGCTGTCGTAGCCGGGGGTCGTGGCGGCGAAGTCGCAAGCGATGCGCACCATGGTCCGCGCCAGGCCGTGCCGCCGGTGCTCTGCCCTGACGTAGACCCGGACCAGCTGTGCGGTGGTCCCCGCCGGGTAACGCTCGGCGAGCCAGCGGGGGTGCGGCGGATGGGCCGGGCCCGTCGATCGCACACCAGTTGTGGCCACGACTTCGCCGTCGCGCTCGTGCACGGCCACCAGCAAGAGATGGCGGGGGTTGTCCAGGTACGTGCCCGCTAGGTCGACGACGTCTCGGTGCCATTCGGGCACGTACCCGTAGCCGAATTCCCGGTAGAAGGTGTCGAGCATGAGGCGGCGGGCTCCCTCCAGGTCCGCCTCTGTGGCGGGGCGCAGGGTGTACGAGGAGTGCGGGGCGTTGGTCATCGGTATCTCCTGTTTGCTGTGGTTCACGGCTCACGTTTTCGGCAGATCAAGTGCGGTGAGTGCCGGGTGGTGAGGCGCGGCGCGGCCCTGAGGTGCGCTGGCGGATGTGGGCCGGTTGCGTCGCGGGCGTGCGGACGAGGGTGGTCACGGGGGATCTCCATCGCTAAGGAGCGGATCGGGGAGGGCGGACCAGCCGTCCCAGCCCAGTGACAGTTCTGCGTCGGTGAGGAGGGCGGAGCGGATTCGCTGCTCGTCGAGGCCGGTGCCGGTGAAGGTGATCTCGTTGCGTCGCTCGCCGTAGTAGTCGTGCCAGAACCACGAGGCGAGCGTTCGCCGCTGCGGTGAGGCGGTCCCACGCGCCCTGTGCACCGGCCTCCAGCCAGCGGTCCGCTTCGCGGATTTCCAGGTGTGGCCCGGCCGAGCGCCAGGTCACGACGGAGTCGGGGCGGCTGGACAGCCACAGGTGTCCGCGGCTGCGCACCACGCCGCACATCACGGCGCTGAGTGCATCTGCCAGTCGCTCGGGGTGCAAGGGGCGGCGGGCCCGCCACAGTAGGGAATCCACACCGTGGTTGCTGCCGCGACGTGAGCGCGGCACGGTGATGGGTTCCAGTTGTGCCCGCCACTCCTCGACGGTTCCAGGGGGTGCCGGCTGGACAAGGGATGCTGGTAGATCCGCTTCCGCTTCGTCGGTGCCCGGGTGCCGTACGAGCAGAGCTTGCCCGTTGAGATGGCTGGCCAGTGCGGCAACGCCGGCCGCGCGCCGTCTGTCGCTCTTCGCCGACCCGGGCACGATCAGTGCGTCCGCTGCCTCGATCTGGCGGGCGGCGAACTCGGCGGGTGTCAGGGGGGTGCTGCGAGGGCCGCCGTTCCACAGGTGCACGGCTCGGTGGACGCAGCCAATGTCCGCCATGAAGGACGCCGGATCGACGCCTACGAGGATGGGGGCTGGATCGAAGTGGTCCTCCAATGAGCTGCTTCCGGTCCGCGTGTGCCACAACTCCACAAGGAACGCAAGGACATCGACCTCCTCGGGCAGGGCGAGGATGACGTGCGGATGTCCTGCGGTGCGCTTGAGGGAGAGGAGATCCTGGCGGAGGATCACCGCCGGATCGCCGGTCGCGCTCAGGGGCGTGGTGTCCCGAAGGCGCGCATCGCCTCCGGTCATGAAGCGTTGGACGGCCGGGTAGCCGTCGTCGGTCGTATCCTGGACCGACACAGACAAGATCACAGCGCGGGGAGAAGCGCGCATCGCCTGGTTCACCACTGTGCCGCGCGCGTCAGGAGTGTTGCCGACGACCACGCTCAAAAGGCCCTTGGGCATGGCGGAGCTCATCAGTTGAGGCGTGGGAGGGGACGGGGTCGGGGGGCCGGTGCTGGGCGCAAGCCGACGCGCAGCGTGCCGTCGTCCGGCATTTCTGCCAGCAGCCATGCGCCGACGGACTCCGCGTCGGCTTCGGTGACGATCGGACCAAGAAGTACTGCGGCACTCGTGGGTCTGGGGTCCGTTGCGCACGGTTGCACGGCGGCGTACAGACCGCTGGTGGAACGACAGTCCAGGAGCCGTCCCAGACATCCGGTAGCGACCATGACCCCGTGGGGGCAGCTGCGGACAGCATGCCGCAGCCGGTCCATCACCTGGCTGTCTATGGATTCCCGGCAGTTCGTGCATGCGACCAAGGTGAAGGGGCGGATCCGACGACTGTCGTGGGCCACGTCGGGCATGCTTGCTCGCTCCTTGTTGAAAATGGTTTCCATTTTTATAGCATGCCGCAGTGTCGGGATGGTTGCAGTGAGGCCCCCGGGTGACCGGCTGCCGGACTGCCCGGCGTGGGCGTGGAGGGGGTGTCGGTCAAGGCTGGGTAACGGATTCCGAGGTGGGGGCCGGGTGCGCTCCGCATGGTGTGAGGGGCGCGGCCGCGCCGGTGCCGGTGGGCGGCTTTGGGGTGTTATTCATGGCCGAGTCGGCGAGCCAGAACCTGCGTGGCCGGTCGCTGACCTGCTCGGCGACTCTCAGACTGACGAGCCTGCTGGGGCGTTGGCGATCTGAGGACCTATCAATGATGCGGTTGATCCGGGTGGCGATGAATGACTCGTCGGGGTGTGCCGGAGCGCTCGGCGCGAGCGGCCTTCCGCGCTTGGCGCGGGTACGCCGGTTCCGTCGGCCGCCCCCACCTGCCGGACCGAGGCGGCGGCCATGTTCCTGAGGGCACCCAACACGGCCTTGCTGTTCGACATGGAGCTGGCGGCCGAGGGGCTGTGGTGCGATCTGTGCCAGCTGCACCTGGCCACCACGGAGGAGGTGAGCCTGGCCGGGCTTCCTACGACCGCCCGGTACACGGCCGAGGACCTGATTCAGATCGGCCGTCAGGGCGGCGCGCCTGTGACGGACGTCGTCTCGTACGCTATGCGGCCCCTGCCCGACGACAGTTTCTGACCACCGTCCGGCTTGCTGGCGACTCCCGTGTGACCTACCAGAGCAGAGAGGACGACCTGTCAGATGGCAGCGCCGGACGATACGACATCCCGCTCCCCGAGGGGTGATCTTCAGCCTTCCGATCCGCTGCCGGAAGGCAGCGATGGGGGAAGGTCCCTGCGTCGGCGCATCGCCGACAGATGGAGCGGCCTCGGGTCCGCCGACAAAGCGGGCGTGATCGTCGGCGTGGCCACTGCCGTGGTCGGAGGCTTCTTGGCCCTCTCCAACGGCCGCGCGTCCGCAGCCAGCCCCGAACGCGACAGCTACGCCGATAGCTACGACCCCTTCGAACACCCCCACTGGACCAAACATGCAGGCGGCTACTACGTATGCCGTCACAAGGGGTGCAGCAAGAAGGCGAACCCGACCATCACCGCTCACGACTGCTGCGGCCGGTGCTGGCCCGGCCGGTGCCGCCTGCGGCGCGGAAGTCCGTGAAGTACTACCGGACATGCACCGTCCGGCTGCCCTTGGCGATAGTGCCCACGGCCAGCGCGAGGAAGCGGCTGTCGCCGATCAGTCTGACCTGCAGCGACGGATGGAAATGCCCGATGCGAAGCCCGGTTGGTCCGCACCTGGCCCGGATCTTGGTATGTGGTGCCAGCGGCGGAGCTTCTCGCGGTACTCCCTGGCAATGTTGCAGCCGCCGTCCAGCCACCCGTGTCAGCCCGACTTCGGCGGCTTCTGCGCGTCGAAAGCGAAGAGAGTGTTCTTGGCCGCGGCCACGATCACCGCACGCCCTGCAAGAGTCACATGTGGGCTTGCGTCCTGCTCGCCGGTCAAACCATCGACCTGCGGATCTGTTGTCCATAGGGGTTTGCCGTCGTCCGGCGACAGCGCGACCACCCGGCCGGTGGCCGAGCTGAAATACAGTGCGTCCGCTCCCGCACCAGGACCCGACGCGCCCTCTACGCCAGTCTGCCGCGACCACTTCTTCCGGCCGGTCGCGGGGTCGAGTGCTGTGACGAGACCGGTCTGCCCGCTCACGTATACGGTGCTGTCCGCCATGCCGGGCGTCCCCGCGTATGTCTTGGCCAGTCGGGAGTACGTGACCTTCCGCGAGGCCGGGTCAACCTGCGCCACCCCGTTGTAGCCGGCCAGCTCCGTTCCCTTCCTGTGTACTTGCAGGAGTACGAGCCTGCCGTTGGCGACGTCCATCGGCACGGCGGGGCCGTTGACCGCGATGGGCCTGCCTAGTGTCCCCGAGGCGCGGTCGACCGGGTACAGGGCGGGGTGGCGCACTGCCAAGGCATCCACCTCCGCATCCTTCGCGCACATCGCGACGAGCTGTGGGCCCACCGGGACGGGAGCGCACTGCGTACCCGCTGGGAATGGCGACGTCCATGTGACCTGACCGCTGTGCGCGTTGCGGGCCTCGAAGCGGGAGTTGGAAGCGTCGACCGTCACGACGTCGGAACCGACCACAACGGCGTCCTGAGTCCGACCCGTGACGGCCGTCGACTGGGCGCCGGACGGCACGGACCACAGCTCCCGTCCGTTGTTCGCGTCGATGGCCACCACCTCGCTCGGAGGGTCCTGCGGGGCGTCCTGGGCGGCGAAGCGGTAACCGAGCACCGTGTCGTCGGTGGCGCCCACCAGGTGCATGCCGTTGACGGGGACGCCGGGGCTCTTCGCCGTCCACACCCGCGAGCCGTCCCTGGCCCTGATACGGGTCGCGACAACACTGCCGCCCCCGCAGAACAGCGCGTCGCCGCGCACGACGCAACGCAGCTCGTCGGGGATGTCCGGGCGACCGCCGGGCACGGCCTTGTGCCACGGCTCGAAGCCGTCCGGAAGTGCGGCACCCGGAGCTGCAAGGCTGTTGCCCTTGTCGCCGCTGCTGTTCCCTCCGCCCGCTGTCAGTGCGGCGACTCCTCCACCGATCGCTGCCACCGTGACCGCGACCGCGGCCGTGAACACGGGACGCCATCGGGGACGCGATCGGCGGCCGATGGAGGTGTCGGCGCTCCCCGTATCGGGACCGGCCGGGGTGGTGGTCGGGGCTGCCGGCGTCGGGGTGGCTGGCGTGGGGGTGGCCGGCGTCGCGAAGTGATGCTCGGTGACCATGTCGCGGGTGCGGCCCGCGCCGACTCTCCTCGCGTCGGTCTGGCCGAGGTCGGTCGGCAGGTCCCGGAGCAGTACGAGGAGTTCGTCCGCTGAGGGGCGCCCGTTGGACTCCTTGGCCAGGCATGACTCGGCGACCGTGCGCAAGGCCACCGGCACATCTTCCAGCGACGGCTCCTCGTGCACCACCTGATACGCAGCTATGTATGGGCTGTCCGCGTCGAAGGGCCCGTGGCCCGTCGCTGCGTACGCCAGCAGCGTCCCCAGCGAGAAGACATCGGACCGTGGCCCCACATCGCGCGGCGCCTGCAACTGCTCCGGCGACATGAAGGGCGGCGTACCGATGACCCGCCCTGTAATCGTCAGCGTCTGCTGGTCCACGGCGCGCGAAATGCCGAAGTCGATGACGCGTGGGCCCTCGGGCGAGAGCACGACGTTCGAGGGCTTCAGGTCACGGTGGACGACCCCCGCCCGGTGGATGTCCCGCAGCGCCTCAGCCAGCCCGATGGCGAGCCTTCGCAGCTCCGCTCCGCTCAGCGGGCCCTTCGTGGCGATGCGCCGGGCGAGCGTGTGCCCCTGGATGTAGGTCGTCGCCATCCACGGCTGCTCGGCCTCAGGGGCAGCGTCGACCACGGCGGCGGTGAACGCGCCGCTCACTCGCCTTGCCGCCGCCACCTCCTGCCGGAAGCGGATGCGGAACTCGTCGTCCGCCGCGAACTGCGGGTGGATCAGTTTGATCGCGACAGGACGACCCGAACTCGTACGGGCCAGAAAGACCGTGCCCATGCCACCCGAGCCGAGTCGCGCCTCAAGCGGATAACCGCCGATTTCGGCTGGATCACCTGCGCGCAGCGACACTCTTCCCGACCTCCCGTCCCTCGTGCACCTCTGCCACCACGGGCCTGCGTACCTGCCCTGCACACAAATTAGCCGCAGGGCAGTACAGCAGAGCACAGCAGGTGACCAACAGCACCCCAGGGTTGCTCCTGTGCCGCACACGACGCTCCCCGCCAAGAGGAAGACCGTTCCGGATGGCGTCGACTCCCCGCAAGTACAAGTCTGCTCCGCCTCCGCGGAGATGCGCCGCCGTATCAGATCACCACGCCTTGAAACAGCGCTGCGCTCCGAGTGATCGCAAGTTGTGAGACCTGGGTATACCGGTTGACGTACCCCCGCGCGGGTCTCTGGCTCGTGAGAAATCGGACCCGGGTGTCCGGTCCTACCTTCGTCGATCACCAGTGTGGGGTGTACTGTCGCCGGGCTGCTGAGGCGTGTCCCAAGGGTATGCGTGCCGTGAACTGGGCACTGTCTCACCGTTGACCGCCTCGACGGCCTGGTGGCGAGGACCGGCAGGCTGACAGAGCTGGAGGTATGCACTGAAACGAGCATCCCAAGTCTACGAGAAAATGCGCCTGTTGTGGGCGAGGTCGTCCTTGGCGTGGACACGCACCGGGATGTTCATGTGGCCGCCTTGCTCTCCACGCTAGGGGCGGTCGTGGGCACCGCGTCCTTTCCTGCCACGGCGGTGGGCTATCGCGGACTCTGGGAGTGGGTCAGCCGGCTGGGTACGGTGCGCAGGGCCGGGGTGGAAGGGTCCGGCAGCTACGGAGCTGCCCTCTCCCGCTATTTGCTGGCTCGCCGGGTTGAGGTGTTCGAGGTCAACCGGCCTGATCGCTCGGTTCGTCGACGGCGGGGGAAGTCGGATCCGGTGGATGCCCAGGAGGCGGCACGGGCGGTACTTAGTGGCCGCGCTCGCTCCCAGGCCAAGGCTGGGGATGGGCCGGTGCAGTGCGCCCGTCTGTTCAAACTGGCCAAGGACTCCGCCCGCACACAGGCGATCAATCAGCTCAAGGCGATCCTGGTCACCGCCGATCCGGACCTGCGCGAGCAACTGGCCGGCTTGAAGACTCCGGCCTTGGTCCGGACTTGCGCGCAGTTCGACGATCGTGAAGATGACGACGGCGTGAAGGATGCCGTCGGGCAGGCTACCCGCATCGCCCTGTGCCTGTTGGCCCAGCGGATCGATCAGCTGACCGGGCAGATTCGTGACCTGGAGCGGCACCTGACCGGGCTGGTGCAGCGTCACTTTCCGCAGTTACTCATCCCGGTGGGGATCGGCCCGGATAGTGCCGCCACCTTGCTGATCACGATGGGGGACAACCCGGAACGCCTGTGCAGTGAGGCGTCGTTCGCGGCGCTTTGCGGGGTCAGCCCCGTCGAGCACTCCTCCGGTCGTCAGCGTCGCCACCGGCTCAACCGCGGCGGCGACCGGCAGGCCAACGCCGCCCTGCACCGGATCGTGCAGTCACGGCTCCGGTTCGATGCCCGTACCCGCAACTACTACGAGCGGCGCATCGCTGAGGGCAAGACCCGGCGCGAGATCATCCGCTGTCTCAAACGCTACGCTGCCCGAGAAGTGTTCAACCTGGTCCGGACTGGCATCGGGTCCCGCGAAGTGGCTGAGGAGGTCGCCGAGGCGCAGCTGCGGAACCTGCTCGGCGTGGGAGGCCAGCACGCGGATCGGATCGCCGCCGGCCGGTGGCCATCTGGGCCGTAGGGCACAGCTCAGCGCGTGGCATCCGCTGTCGTTGTGGGGGTCTTGGGCGGGGCAGGAAGGTGTCAAGCTCAGCCCACTGCCACGCCGTAGGGGCTGGTGCCGACGGTGACTGTGGCGACGACTTTGTTGGTTTTCGGGTCGATGACTGTGAGGGTGCCCGCGGCCTGTTCCGTGACGTAAACCGCCTGGTGTGTGACCTCGATGTTGCACGGGTCGGTGCCGGGAGGGCCTACGGAAATGGTCGACGAGACCCGGTTGTTGCTGGTATCGATCACGGATACCTGGCCCGGGCCGAGAACGGCGGTGTAGACCGTTTTGCCGTCTGGGCCGATCGCCACGTCGAAGGGCCCTTCGCCGACACCGGTACGGCAGTCGCCTTGCGGGTGCGGGTTCCGACGGCCAGCACACGTGCTGCCACCTCGTCGGCGATGTAGGCCGACTTGCCGTCGGGGGTGACGACGAAGCCGACAGGGGAGTGCCCCCCGGTGAGGTTCCCGGTGACCTTGTGCGTAGGGGTGTTGATGACCGACAGGCTGCCCGACCCGGAATTGGCCACGTAGGCCGTACTGCCGTCACGACTGAAGGTCACGCTCACCGGGGACTTACCGACTGAGATACGTGCGGCCACCCGGTTGGTTCCGGTGTCGATCACCGACACGGTGTTCGAGCCCCCGTTGGCGACATAGAGGGATCTGCCATCGGGGCTGAGGCCGACACCCGTGGGGCTCTTCTCCACCGGCACGGTCGTGGTGATCTTGTTGTTGCGGGTGCCGAGCACCGACACCTGGGCCGAACCGTTGTTGGCGATGTATACGTGCCTGCCGCCCGGGGCAACCGCGACACCTTCGGGTGCCTTGCCGGCCTTCACGGTTGCGACGACCTTGTAGCTGCGGGCGTCGATCACCGAGAGGGTGTTGTCCTGCTGGTTCGTGACATACACACGGCCGCAGGATCCGGAGCCGGGTCCGACGGGCGCGGGCGTCGCGCCAGGCACCGTACGACAGCCGCGTCTCCTCTGCAGCCGCCAGATCCGGTCATCTGGAGCTGATTCAAGACACCGCAGCCGCGTGACTGAAAAGATCAATTGCGTCGAAAGTGTGAACTACTTAAAGTTATGGCGAACTCAGTTGCTGGCAAAAAGCGCGCAATTTGAGAAAGGCTGCGTACCCATTTCGCCTATGGGGACGCCAATAGAGGGGGGTTTGCGCATGAAGATCTTCTCGCGCAACAGGGTGTGGAGTGCGGCAGTGGGGGGAGCGTTGCTAGTCGCGGCTAGCGCGACTGCTGCTTATGCTGGCGGCAGCACGAGCACTAGCCCGTCGAACGGCAAGCTGTCTTTCGAAGCCCATAATGGGCGCGAGATAGGCCAGTCGAGCAGCAAGATCTACACAGGAGAGAAGTATTCGAAGAGTGGCGGTAGCGCCGTAAGCGCACAACTGAAGGTCTCCTTCGCGGGTGCCCTCTACAAGGGCCCGGTGAAGACCGTCTCGGCAGGGAAGAGCATTAGTTACTCAGTCACTGCCCCTGTGAGTGTAGCTTCGGACTGCAGTGCCGTGGGCGTCATGGGTTCAAATGGCGTCAACTATGAAACACCTTACATCGACCATCTCTGCTAGAGAATCCTCTTGTTTGCTCCTCTTGAAGGATATGCCTGGTGATTGAAGCGTCTGTCGGTGCACTGCCTGGATTGATTCCAGATTTCTCGTGATTGTAATTCTGCTGGGAATTCCGTCCTTGTTGGTAGCGCGGGCAAAGGGTGCGTCAGTTGCCCTTTCGCTTCTGTTTGCCGCAGCTCTGAGTGGTGTGCTGACTGTCACGCTCACGCCGGGCGACGGAGGATCGGGGCAGGCCGGCATCTGTGATGTCGGCCTGCCTCTGCAGGGCCTCTTGTCCTCTGAGTCGGCCCGTCTCAACGTGATGCTACTTATTCCCGCAAGTTTCTTCGCCGTGCTCCTTTTCCGGCGGCCATTTTTGGTTCTTGCGGGAACTTTGATGGCGACGGGTGGTATTGAGCTGCTCCAGTCATGGACAGATCTGGGGCGCTCGTGCAGCTACGACGACATCAAGGCGAATGCGTTCGGTGGCTTCCTCGGCGTGATTCTCGGCGTTGTCGTTTTGTGGACGCGGAGACGCCGCCCTCCCTTCACGAAAACAGATGCAGTGTGGGGTATTTGTTCTGGCGTGGTAGGCGGGGCCATTCTTTCTGCGACGTTCGCCTTCATCGTCAATCCGGTGCACTCGGAGGCGAAAGCGCAGCACAGACGCGAGGCTGCCGGAGACGATCTCGCTCAAGATGCCTGGCTTCAGAATGCGGTGGCTAGCCTGTACGGCAAGGGCACATTGATTACTCAGTCCACGAGTGTGAAGTTGAACAATGGACATTGGCGACTGACGGCAGAGACGGCTAAAGGGAGCGTCGATGTGCTGTGGCCGGACCGAAAGCTCGCGCGTTTCACTCCGAAAGGACGTGCCCGCGGTACCGGCACGCTATCCGAGGACGAGCTCAGAAGTGTTGGCGATCGGTTCGCCAAGAAATGGCTTCCTGATGATGTGGCTGGAGCCAAAGTCACACACAGAACTGTCGACGGCAGCCGAGGGCCGCACATTCTGGTCTATCGCCGCTACGTGGACGGGGTAATGATGCCGATGCGGCTGGACCTCACGGTCTCCCCTACCGGCCGAATCACGGGTATGGCTGCGCAGTCCACGCCCGATCCGAAGCTCCCCAAAGCCGTTGTCACGTGGGCCAGTGCGACGAAGCTGGCTGAACGCACGGCCGGAGGCGCCACAGCGGTCCCCGTCAAACTGCTCGCTCAACGAGTCAACCGCGCTTGGCGTCCAGTATGGATGGTCTCGATCGTGCGGGGGCCGAAGAAGACAGTGGAGTCGACAGTCTTCCTCGATGCCGTAACAGGCAGTGAGGTGACACCCGGGCCCCCCGACGATGGCGGGACCACCGGCAGGTAATCAGTGGCATCGCTCACCGGGGGTGCGTGGGCCGGGTAGTGGCTCGACGCTGAGTTCGGCCAGGCGCTCGCGCTGCCTCTCGCTCAGACGCCCCCTGCGCGTGCAGCCAGGGGGGACGCCGGGCGGGATCATTTGTTCACAGCGAGCCAGGAATTCTCGTCAGGGAAGCCGCAGGAGAACCGCGTGGCACACGTGGTTCAGTCGTCCTGTAGTGACCGCAGAAGTCGTGCTCGTACGTCGGCCCTCCGGTCTGCTTCGGCTGCGTCGTCCGGCTCCGGGGTCGCGTGTGAAGTGTCGTCGGGTGTTGTGTCGGCGTTGGCCGGCAGCGCCTCGTCGATCATCTTGCTGGAGCGGATGACGACGGACTCCGCCGGCTCTTGTGGCCAGACGGCAATGAGGTAGTCCTCGACAGGCTCTTCGCTGACCCCGTCCGGGTTGATCGAACGCCCCGATGCGTGGACGCGCATTCGATACCAGCCCGGTCCTTGGGGGTTGAGCGCGGGATGAGGCCGTGACTCGTCCCTGGGACAGGCCAGGTCTCGGTTGCGTTTCATGGTGGCCGCATTCGTCGTCCGGGTCAGGGGACTTTTGAAGGTGGCTCCCGGCAGACCGGAGCGCTGAGCACGAGTGATGTGCGATGCTAGTTGCGGCGCCCTGCTCTTGCTGTAGATGAGCGGTGAGGCATACCACGGGACGACACATCCGACCGTGGCCCTACCGGCCGTTGCGTTGTCACAGCGGAACTCGTTGAGCTTGAAGGAGGATTTCGACGTGCCGTAGGTCCCATTTGCGACGGACAGCGTCCATGTGGTGGCGCAGCGGCCAATGGCGCCGGAGCGCGTTGCCGTGGTGTCGAAGAATGACTCCCCCAGCTTCCAGGAACTCAGCGGAGCCAATTTCCTTGAAGGAAAGGACGACTTGTGAACCTTGCAAGCACCGTCCTTCGTTGCCTTGCCGCTGATGGATGCTTTCAGGGCATCTCCCCAGCCACGGTAGGCAGAGACTTCGATCCCGTAGCCCCATCGGGGCATTCCGGAATCACCGTAGCTGTAGTTGATGACGTTCATATCGGCCGAGCCTGTCACCTGTCGGCGGCCGTTGACCACGCGGAACGTCTGGTAGGACAGCCCGGAGATCCAGCACACCTCCTCGCGCTTTCCGAGGATCTGGCCACGGGCGTTCACACACCACTGCGGTGGCTTCACCCCCGCCTGAGGCGCGGAGCTTCCGCGAAACATCGTCGCCTGCGTGCCGACTGCGCCCGTTCTCAGGCACACCCCCTTGCCCGTTGCTTTCGAGGTAGAGCAGCTCTCGGATGGCCAAGTTTTGGTGCAGGCTTTACAGCAGGTTCAGCCCCTGGGCCAGTCGCGCTCAAAGCATGAGACCAGCCGCGGTCGGCGTACAGGTGCTTGGGGCGGCGCAGTGGCTGACCGCGCTTGCCGCGGATCGGCGGGACGGCCTGGATCAGCGGGATCAGTTGGGTGACGTCGTTGCGGTTGCCGCCGGTGGTGATCGCGGCGAGCGGGATGCCGTGCGCCTCGACGATCGGTGGTGCTTGCTGCCGGCCTTGCCCCGGTCCACCGGGGACGGGCCGGTGGCCGGCCCGCCCTTCATCGCGCGGATGGGGCTAGAGTCGACCGCGGCGCGGGAGAAGTCCAGCAAGGCCTGCAGCCCCCCAACTCGGAGAGCAGCAGATCGTGCAGGCGCTGCCAGACCCTGGCCTCGTTCATCCCCGAGCCGAAGCCCAGTTCCTGGGGCAGAACTCCCAGCGGATCCCGGTGTACAGCACGAACAGGATCCCGCACAGCACCTTGCGGCTATCCAGACGCTTACGACCCGGACGTCGCGAACTTCGGTGGCTGGCCGCCTCGGGAGCCGAGATTCTGACGATTGCGGACTTGGTCTCCAGGGAGCGGTACGGTTGCCTCGCCCGTGGCCGGCAGGCTAGACGGCGACGTCGCCGGCGGCTCCTTTTGTAGCTCCCGTTACCTTCTTCCTGGCCCCGCAACGGGGCTCCCGGCCTCCGGCACCGGCATGACTGAGGTCCCCAGTCGACCATGACCGAAAGGGTGGTGTCATCGGGGCGGAGGCATTGGTAGACCGCTGATGAGGGGCATGAGCACCGATCCCAATCCTGGGTGAGGTAGGGCTCTTTGTAATGTGGATGTCGGCTACGCCCCGGTGACCACTCACGACGATCACGGGCCCTCAGCAGCTGAGGAATAGGCGACTCCGGGTTACGCGAGGTTGTCAGTTCTGCCCTCCTCTTTCGTCGGCGGGGTCGACGACGGCACCGCTTTCACCGCCGAGCCCGTCGACGAGTCCCTCCCCGAGGAGCCGCCCGATCGCTGCCTGGCCCGTCCATCGCATAGTGGTGGTGGTATGCCCCGGTGCGGGCAGGCCTGTAGGCCATCGTGGGGATGGTGATTCCGTCGAGTCCGGCACGCGCGCTGGGATGGGCGGTCGAGGCGCGTGCTGTCGCTAGCCTGCGAGTGCCTCACTTTCTCCGTAGATGTTCAGGAGTGGTCGTGTCATTTGTTCGTTTGGTCGGCCTTAATGGCGACAATCAGCCCGAGGATGTGCGGGATGTCCAGGAGTTCCTCAACGACTTCCGGGCCGACAACGGCCTTGAGCTGATCGTTGTGGATGGCCTGGTGGGACCGGCCACAATCGGTGCGATCAAGGGGTTCCAGGCAGCCCAGGGCGGGGACCAGGACGGGCAGATCGTGCTCGCGGAGTCCAGCTCTGGTGGCGTGGCTGGCCAAGGCGACGGGGACACCCTGAAGGAGGCATGCGAGGCCGCCAAGGCGGACTGCAAGGCCAAGGCTGGCTGCGCGCAGGGGGACACGCTGAAGACGGAGAAGTGCTTCTGCTGGCGGGGTGGCACCCAGGTATTCACCTGTCAGGTCAAATGTAGTTGCCAGTCGCCGGTGGCCTGACCGCTGGCGCAGGAGCGGGACGCAGGGCCCGGCACCACCGACCCGTTACAGCGACACCATGTCCAGGAAGACGACGCTGCCCTGTGTCCCCGTTTCCGGGCCCTCGGAGACCACTGCTTCCTCGACGGCCAGGAGCCGCCGGGCCTAGCGGTCGAAAAGCAACGGCATCTCACCCTCGTAGGAGACGCTGTCCTCCAGGTGAGACAGGCGACGGCGTCGTCGGCGAGCCCGGCGTCCCATTCCTGGAGGAACAGGGTCGCCCGGGGCGGGACACGCACAGTCGCCTGCTCCAGGCGGACGGAGCAGTTGGGACCGGAACACCTGGATGAGCAGGGGAGCCGTGGCGGCGACGAGGCAGGATGCGCTCGGGGAGGATACGAGAGACGTCCGTGAACACGGTGGCTCCGGCGCTCTGTGCTCACCCACGACGCCGAGCGCGGCTCCTGCCCCCTCGATGGTCTGACCCACTCGCCGCCACGCTTCTGCCGCTCCTTGGCGCGATACGCCCGTCCGCCGTGTGCGGAGAGCGTTGGCAGGAATCTTGCTTGAGGCAGCCAGTTAGGCACTGTTTTTCGGGTTGTGTTTGGAGCGAGATCGTGAGGGTTGTGGGTGTGAGGGTTTCGAGGTAGGCGTAGGTGTGTTTCTCGTAGCGGGTGGTGATGGCCGGAAGGTCTTGGGGTGGTTGGTGGTTCGCTTGTGGGTGTGGGGTTTTTGTGGTGTTCGCTGTTGAGTCCGGTGGGTGGCTGGCGTCGAAAGCCGCGGTTGTGTCGGTGTCGTTGTTGGTGGGGGCGTTGGGGGGTGGTGTGCCGGATTCCGTGTTGTGGCAGGTGACGGTGGTTGTTGCGGGAGGTGTGGGCCTTGTCTGTCAGGACGTGGTCGGGTGGGCTGGGTGGCCGCCGAGTCCGGTGCGGGGTTCGGAAGCCTGCTTCGGCACTCGCTCGAGCTGGGGGCCGTCACTGTAGTGCCCGGGTGTCAGAGCGAGGGTGAGGGGTCGGCGTCGTCTCTTGGCGGCGAGGTGGATTTTGGTGGTGGAGCCGCGTGGGAGGGTCCCAGGTATTCGCCGGTCTGATCACGTCCTCCCATTGGACGGCCGGTTTCCGCAGCACTGGATCGACTCGGTTCGTCCCTGCCCGGGCTCTTTTTGAGGAACCGCGGCTGGGGGTACCTTCCTCGCGTCGGCGGTGTGCTGGTGGGCCCGTACCGCGGTGGAGTCCACTGACACGTCCCAGTCGTTTCGGTCCTCAGCGTCCTGGGCGGCCTGGACGAGGGGCAGTGGCCTCTCCTACGTGCCGTCTGCTGGCCAGCGGCGATGACGTTTGTAGATGGTCTTCTACGGCCCGGACCGCTCGGGAAGGTCCCGCTGCTGCACACCCGTCCGCACCCGGTACGGCACTCCGTTAATCACCCGTCGGTGATCACTCCACCGCCCTCCACGCGCACCACCGCGAGGCAGACTCCAGTCGATGCCACTCTGCGTTCGTTAAATCCCCACGACCATGGAACCAGCCTGACCCGACACCCCTCCCACGTCCGGAGATCCGAGAAACTCTGCCCAGGGCGTAGACCTTGAGCAATAGTGCTGCGCGCTGGTGGTGGTGGCTGCGCCGGGGCTGGGGCGGGGTGACGGCTGACGGGCTTTGCTCTGCCTCGCACGTGCGGTGCCGGGCTCGGCGATGTCATCGCAGCTTTCTCTGTTCGAGTCGCAGCATTCGCTGTTTGAGGTGTTGCCCCGCGCACTCATCACGCACGCCTGCCGTTGCGTAGAGCGCTGCGGCCAGGCAGCGCAGCCCGTCGCGGTCGCTTCCCAAGCCGGTCGCCCTGATGTCCCTTCGGCCGTTGGGATACGTGGGTACCTTCACCAAGAGGGGAGAGCGGTCATGACCGCGGGGCAGCCCCGGTGTGGCCTCGGTGTGACGTGCCTTCTGCCTGCACTGCTCGCCCCGGGTTCCGTGGGTGCAGCTGACGAGTCCGCGTTTCGAGGGCTGGTGGTTCTGCGTCCCGCTCGTCCAGGATGCCTGTCATGTCCGGTGGTGGCTACCGTGCCATGGTATTTGTGCAGGCCGTACTTGCCGTGGTGGTGGCCGCCGCGTGCCGGGCGGGGAGTGGTGGTCGTGCCGCAGCCCGGATTACTCCGCGCCGTGCTCGAAGTCTTCGGTGAAGTAGCTATCGTGCCGGATGCGGAACTGTTTAAGTGTCTCGCCGCCGCGCTGTGTCATCTCTGCGACCCGTTCGAAGTATTCCTCGCGTGGGGCGCCGGGGGAGAAGAGCAGGAGCATGGACGTGGGCTCGTCGGTGGTGTTTTTGAAGGCGTGCAGACCTCCGACCGGTACGTACAGGAAGTCGCCCTCGCGGCCCGTGACCCACCGTTCGCCGTTGTAGAGCTCCAGTTCGCCGGAGAGGATGTAGAAGGACTCCGACATCGCCTTGTGGAAGTGGGTCCTGGCTCCAGCAGACCGTGCGCCCAACTCCACCTTGTACAGGCCGAATTCGCCGCCGGTCGAGTCGTTGGTGGCGAGGTAGTGGGTGGAGCCGCCGGGCGGGGAGATGTCCGGCGGGGTGTTGGCCGGGCGGAAGGACGCACTCACTTCGCCTTTGGTGCCGTGGTAGCGGGGCTCCGGGTACTTGAGGTATTCCGGGTACGACATGATGCGCTCCTTTGGCAGGTCTCCACCAGCATGGTGGATCCCGCCTGAAGAAGGCGGTATCGGGCGTGCGGCTGAGCTTGCGTCGGCCCGGGATGCGGCTGGGGCTCTGGGTGTGCTGTCCGGCGGGTCTACCGAAGCAGGCCGCTCCCACGGCGCTGCGCCGTGCGGTGGATCTCCCTGGTGTGGCGCCTCCGCCGTAGGGGGGAAGCGGATCATGCGCCGGCCTGATCCCTGCGTGGCGGGGGTCCGGAACAGTGGTCCCATGGCAGTCAGCGAGACGGGAACGACGGGAACGACGGGAACGACGGGAACGACGGGAACGACGGGAACGACGTGGGCGGTCGAGGGGCCGGGCGGCCTGTGCTGCTCTGGGCAGAGCGGCTTGCCTGCGGGATGGGGGGCCGCCCCGGTCGGGGTGGGTGCAACGCTGCCGGGAGGGGTGCCGGGTGTCTGTGTGAGGGGTCGGGCGCGGGCCGGTGTCCGGGGCCCCGAGTTCTCCTCGTTCGCACGTCCGATGAGAACGAGGCCCGGGCTCTGCGTCGTTTCCCGGCCGTCACCTGTGTTGAGGACGTTGGGGTCACCTGTGACGCTTTGGCTCATGTCGTTCCCGGCGTTCGTGTGTCTGCTGGTCTTGTTCGCCCTGGTGGAGAGCGCGTGGCGGTGGTTCACGGGGCTGGGCTTGATGCCGTGGCTGCGCAGGCGTACGGGGCAGTCGTTGTCGACCACGGCCTTCGATGAGTTCACGGCGGTCGTGAACGGAAACAAGACGGTGGAGCTGGAGCAGCGGCGGGTGGAGCTGCTGCGGCGGGATGACGGGAGGGAGGGGGCGCCGCCCCGTTCCGGCATCGACCTGGCCCTGGGCACGGCGTTCATCGTGTTGCCGCAGGAGGCGGACGGCCCGTGCGCCGGCAGGCGCGATGGCCTTGAGGGCCGGCGGTGAGACGCGAACTGGCGGGAGCGGGCGCAAAACCGTCCGTGCTGTGGGGGCGTGTCGCATGTTTGTGGGCGGCCGTGTTCGCCGGGGTGCATTTCTACTGGGCCGTGGGCGGTGAGGCGGGGCTGAGCATCTCCGCCGGTCCGCTGGCCACCGAGCGCCCGCTGTGGTTCGTCGTGGCCGGTTTGTGGGGTGTGGGTGTGTTCTGCCTCCTCGGCGCCTTGCTGGCGTGGCTGCTTGCCCTCTCCAGGCTCCGGGGTGTTCCAGCTCTGCTGGCACGGTGGCTGGGGTGGGGCGTCAGTGCCCTCCTACTGGCCCGGGGGATCGGTATCGAGGTGCTGCTGCTGACCCACACGACGCACCTGGACACCTCGGTGAGCGTGGGGCAGCGGGCCTGGACGCTGGCCCTCTGGAACCCCTGGTTCATCGCCGGAGGACTGGCCTTCGGCCTCGCCGCCCTTCGCTCCCGTAGGCATACCGATGCACAACCGCCACCCGTCCGGAAGCTGACTGCTCCGCCGGCCGGTCCAAGCCCCTCCGACCGGCCGGTCCAAGCCACTCCACAGCGGCCGGTCCAAGCCCCTCCACAGCGGCAGGTGACACGCCCTCAGACCCGGCTCGCAGACAAGAACTCCGGCGCCCGCTGACCGCCGAGGCCGAGCTGGACCAGCCGGAAGCAGAGCCTGACCAGGCCTGATCTTCCAATCCGGGCAGCCTTCGCGCAGGGGGCAGGTGGCCTGTGTGGGCCGCGGAGCCGGCCTGGGCCTGGAGCGTTGACGTGCCGGCCGCCACGTTGACGTGCCGGCCGCCCGCGGCACACCGTCACGTGCCGGGTCCGGCAGGTCAGCCCTTCATGGCGGCCCAGAACTCCTCGAAGGACATCTGGCGGTCGCCGTCGGTGTCGAGTGAGTCGATCAGCTCCTGGGCCTGCGCTTCGGTGATCTGCGAGCCCTCCAGCTCCGCCACGACCTTGCGGTATTCGTCCGCGGTGACCTGGCCGTCCCCGTCGAGGTCGTAGCGCTCGAAGACCTTCCGCGCCGCCGTCTCCATGATGTCTGCCATGTGCTCCGCCCTTCTGTGATCTTCGCTGACGGGCCCAGATTATCCGTCCGCCCCGAGCAACGCGGCGCCGCCCAGCCTGCCTCGCCGTGCGGGCCAGCTCGTTCCAGGCGCCGGAGGAACAGGACGGTACGCACCACGGTGCGCAACGGGCCCCAGGCCGCCCTGTCCGCCGGCGGCCCCGTGCGGACAGCGGCCTGGCAGGCCGCGCCGGCCCTGCTCCCGTTCCTGTGCCTGCGCCCGTATCGCGGCCTCGACGACGCGCCGGTCCACGCGCTCCCGTTCCAGCTGGAGGCAGGCCGCGCTCCCCCTCAGCCGGGACAGGCGGCAGGCAGGGGAGGAGACCCCCTCACCGCTGCGCTTCATGGAGCCGAGCCCGCCGTCAACCGGCTGCGGCGGCAGCCCGTGTGGCATGTGCTGCCGCCGGACCGGCGCCACAGACCGAGACCGCCTCACAGCGCAAACGGGAACGGGAACGGGAGCGGCAGCGGGAACGGCAGCGGGAGCGGGTGGAGGGCCCGTCCACCGGCGCAGCAGCGGACGGACCGGGACATCAGCACGCCGGCCGCCCGGTCCCCGGTCCCCGGTCCCCGGTCCCCGGTCCCCGGTCCCCGGTCCCCGGTCCCCGGTCCCCGGTCCCCGGTCCCCGGTCCCCGGTCCCCGGTCCCCGGTCCCCGGTCCCCGGTCCCCGGTCCCCGGTCCCCGGTCCCCGGTCCCCGGTCCCCGGTCCCCGGTCCCCGGTCCCCGGTCCCCGGTCCCCGGTCAGCATGGCGCGGGTCGCGGCGGGGCCCTCAGCAGGTCCCTGGTCACCGGTCAGCCTGCCGCGGAACGCCGTAGCCCTCAGCACGCAGCACCCGCAGCACACCCAGCACACGCCGAAGCCCGCCCAAGCCCGTCCAAGCCCACCGAAGTCCGCCGAAGTCCGCCGAAGTCCGCCGAAGTCCGCCGCCACAGCGTCCACACACCACGGCCAGTAGCCGGGTTTCCCTCATCGGAGTGGTTTCGCCCCGTCACCGGGCCGCTGCCGGCGATCTTCCGGTTGCCTTCGGACAGCACGCATGGCGCACGCACCGGTTGTCTCTCGGACAGCACGCATGGCGCACACAGCTGACCATCACCGACACGCGCAGAGCAAAGGGCCACTATGACCGACGGGACGATTCTGTTCGCGGTACGCGAGCTCCCCCACAGCGAAGGCGCCGCCGCCGAGCAACTGCGCGCCATCCGCAAGGAGCTGGAGAGCCGAGGCCTCGACGTGCGCTGGGCCACCACCGCCGGTGACGCCCAGGCAGTGCTGCGCACCGAGGCAGGCCTGGCCGCCGCCGTGGTCGACTGGGACCTTCCCCAGACCGCCGCAGACGGCGGCGAAACCGGCGGCGCCGAGGTGCTGCGCCACGCCGGCCGGCGCTTCCACGACCTTCCCGTCTTCCTGGTCACGGCCGGCGAGGACCTGGAACACCTGCCCCTGTGGGTGGCCGAAGCGGTGATCGGCTACATCTGGCCGCTGGAGGACACCGCCCCCTTCATCGCCGGACGCATCGCCAGCGCCGCCCGCGGCTACCAGCACAACCTGCTGCCGCCGTTCTTCGAGGCACTGCGCCGCTTCGACGACGCGCACGAGTACTCCTGGCACACCCCTGCCCACTCCGGCGGGGTCGCCTTCCTCAAGTCCCCTGTCGGCCGGGCCTTCCACGACTACTTCGGCGAACGGCTGCTGCGCAGCGACCTGTCGATCTCCGTCGCCGAACTCGGTTCCCTCTTCGAACACACCGGCCCCATCGGTGCGGCAGAACGCAACGCCGCCCGCGTCTTCGGCGCCGACCGCACCTACTTCGTCCTGCACGGCGACTCCACCTGCGACCGGATGGTCGGTCACTTCAGCGTCACCCAGGACGAGATCGCACTGGTGGACCGCAACTGCCACAAATCGGTGCTGCACGGCCTGGTCCTCTCCGGAGCCCGGCCGGTCTACCTCATCCCCACCCGCAACGGCTACGGACTGGCAGGCCCCCTGCCGCCCGCCGAGATCCAGGCACCCTCGGTCGCCTCCCGCACCAGCCGCAACCCCCTGACCCGGGGCGCCGTCTCCCCCCGGGCCCAGTACGCGGTGCTGACCAACTCCACCTACGACGGCCTGTGCTACGACACCCTCCAGGTCGCCCGCGCCCTCGCACCCAGCACCCCCCGGCTCCACTTCGACGAAGCCTGGTTCGCCTACGCCCGCTTCCACCCCCTCTACGCCGGCCGCTACGCCATGGCAGTGGGCCCCGACACCTTCCCCGGGCCCGAACGCCCCACCGTCTTCTCCACCCAGTCCACCCACAAGCTGCTGGCCGCCCTCTCCCAGAGCGCCATGGTGCACATCAAACCCGCACCCCGCGCGCCGGTGGAGCACGAACGGTTCAACGAGGCGTTCATGATGCACGGCACCACCTCACCGCTGTATCCGATGATCGCCTCCCTCGACGTGGCCACCGCGATGATGGACGGCCCCCAGGGCCGCTGCCTCATCGACGAAGCCGTCACCGAAGCCATCCGCTTCCGCCAGAGCGTCGTACGCGTCGCCCGGCGCATCGCCGCCGCCGACGACCGGCCCGACTGGTTCTTCGGCGTCTGGCAGCCCGAGACGGTGACCGACCCGGCCACCGGCGAACGTCTGCCCTTCGCCGACGCACCGCCCCAACTGCTGCGCACCGAACCCTCCTGCTGGCAGCTGGAGCCCGACGCCCACTGGCACGGCTTCACCGGCCTGACCCAGGGCTACTGCCTGCTCGACCCCGTCAAGGTCACCCTCACCTGCCCCGGCATCGACGCCACCGGCCACATGTCCGACCCGGGCATCCCCGCCCGCGTCCTCACCGCCTACCTGGCCACCAGGAACATCGTGGTGGAGAAGACCGACAGCTACACCACACTCATCCTCTTCTCCATGGGCATCACCAAGGGCAAGTGGGGCACCCTGATGGACGCCCTGATGGACTTCAAAACGCTCTACGACCACAACGCGCCCCTGGAGCGCGTGCTGCCCGAACTGGTCGCCGCCCACCCCCGCCGCTACACCGGACAGACCCTGCGCGACCTGTGCCGGCAGATGCACCACCACCTGCGCGACGCCCGCCTGGTCGAGCTGCTCGATGCCGCCTTCCAGGACCTGCCCGAGCCCGTCACCCCGCCCCGGCACTGCTACCAGCGCCTCATCCGCGGCGGCACCGAGCGCGTCAGACTGACCGACGCGGCCGACCGGGTGGCCGCCGCCATGGTCACCGTCACCCCGCCGGGCATCCCCGTCCTGATGCCGGGCGAGAACACCGGCACCCCCGACGGCCCCCTGCTGCGCTACCTGACCGCCCTGGAATCCTTCGACCGCCGCTTCCCCGGCTTCCGCAGCGAGACCCACGGCGTCACCCTCGACCCGGACACCGGCGACTACCTCATCGAATGCGTACGCCCCCTCCCCGCCCAGCAGACCGGCCGCACAGCCGCAGAACACCACACGGCCCCGACACCGGCCCCGACACCGACACCGACACCGACACCGACACCGACACCGACACCGACACCGGCCCCGAACCCGCTCAGCCCCCCACTGCCCCCAGCCTGACCCAAGCCACCAGGCCCCCTCACTACTCGCAGCCGCCGCTACCCGCAGCCGCCGTCGCCGCCCCCGCAGGCATACGACTCCCCGCAGCCGCTCACGACCATCGCCGGGAACACCGGCGTCGGTTCGGCAGCCGACCCGTGTGCTGCGCGCTGCCCGCTGTGCTGCCCCTGCGCCTGGTTCACCGCGCCGGGTGCGGTGCACACGGCGCGGTGAACCAGGCACCGACCTCGTTGCTACGGTCGCTGGATGGGGAGCTGGGACGAGGACGGCGTACGCGCTCGCATACGGCAGATGGCGGCACGGGACCCGAAGCGGCTGCGCTTCGGGGCGGACACGCACCGGTACGAGTTGGCGCCGCCGTTGCCCAAGGCGGAGATCAGGGCGTTCGAGGAAGCCCACGGCATCGAACTGCCGTTGGCCTACCGGTCCTTCGTCGCGGAGGTCGGCAACGGCCCAGCCGGTCCCGGTCACGGGCTGATGCCGCTGACCGCCCCCCGCCCGCAGGCCGGCGAGGAGTGGGCCGTGGACGACGAATGGGAAGAGGACCGGCTGCCGGGCCGGCTCGCCGCGCCGTTCCCCCTCACCGAACCCCTGCCCGGCCGGACCGGCACGCCGGCCGGGGAACTGACCTCGGGCACGCTCATGCTGGCCGAAGAGGGCTGCGGCATCTTCCTCCGGCTGATCCTGACCGGCCCGCACGCCGGCGAAGTCTGGCAGATCGACCCGGACTGGGGCGGCTTCGTCCCCGTCAGCCCCGGCTTTCGCACCTGGTACACCCAGTGGCTGCAGCACCCGTGAACACCCCCCACACCACCCGGCCCACCCCGCCCGCCCTCGCGCACCTCTCCAGGTCTCCCCAGCTCCAGCAAGCGGCGGCCCTTCAGCAAGCGGCGGCCCTTGCCGGAGGCTGGGCCCGCGCAGAAGTCGCAGCGTGCACACACCGCGCACCGCGGGCAGCTCCTCGCGCCGTACACCCTGGCTCGCGCCGCACCTCCCTGCGCGCGCCGGCCGACGACTCCACGGACAAGCCCCCACCCGGCACTGCGTCCAGCACCGGCAATTCCTGATCAGCCTCTGACGGCCGGGCCCGGGGCTGATCAGCCTGGCAGGCGGCAGCGGTCAGACAGCCGCTGATCTTTCACGGCCCCGGCGCCAGTGGCGAGGGCGCCTGCTGAGGGATCAGACCGCAGGTTGCCAGTCCGCTGCTTGCTCGGCCAGGCCGGGTCATCCCAATGGCGCAGGTTCGTAGCCCGCGGCCTGCGCCACCGCCCCACCACCGCCCCACCACCGCCCCACCACCTCCACCGCCCCCACTGGCCTTCCGCTGCCGGCGAGGCAGCCGCAAGCCGTCGAATAACGGCTTCGCCCGAGCGAAGCCGCCTTCGCCGGCCTGCGCCGGCAGCCCCCGCCAGCCGGACCGGCGGGGGCTTTCCCGGCGTCAGACCATCAGCAGTAGCCGTGTGTTCGGCACCAGCTTCCGGTTTACGCTGGTGCTCTGCACAAAAATCGTGAAGTCGTCGTTGTGGTCCGGCTTGACGCGAGTCTCCTCGTCCGGCAGACCGAGCAGGGCCCGGGCCTCCGGCCCCGTGAACACCCGGTCCGTCTTCTTCTCCAGCACCGCAATCTGCTTCCGTGCCTGGACTTTCTCCGACTTACTCAGCTGATAGAACGCACAACCGGTACGGAAAGCGTGTCCGCATTCGACGACCCAGTTTCGGATCGTCGCTTCGCGAGCCACCGGAATCAGCTGGTACCCGGACGGATTCACCGGGGTGAGACCGGCTGCCTCTATGGTGTCCTTGTTGACAGCCTCGGCACCCGTAGAGAACACCGCCCGCGATCCCCGGATGCCCCGGGTGCGCCCCACCATGAATTTCTCGGTCGCCTGCTGGATGACCTGTCCGGCCTCCTCCAGGCCCTGGGTGCTCGTGGCGTCCCAGATGGCGATGTTGTCCTTCGGGAAGCCGCACTGCATGGCCTCGCGCTTGCCCATCTGGTCCGGCACCAGGACGGCCAGCGTCCAGTTGTCCGCCTGCGTCTCGGTCATCTTCGCCACGGCCCGCACCAGTTCACGCGGATCCCCGCCGGCAGCGTCCGGGCAGCGGTGACTTGCGTTCTCCTGCCCGTCGGTCAGCACGAACGTCAGGAAACTGTGGTCGCCGTAAAGCTGAGCTGTCTGCGCCAGCTCCTTCTGCGACTTCAGCGTGGCCGCCAGCAGAGCCGTCATTCCCCCGACCCGGTACAGCTGCTTCAGGGACGGCATTCGCAGCACGTCCTTGTCGTAGATGACGCACTCCACCTTGTCCGCGAAGACGTACACCGTCACGCGGGTTTCCTGGTCCAGTTCCTTCGACCGACGGGCCAGATAGGAAATCTGCTGGTCGGCGACTTCGACGACCTTGCGGCTCAGGTGTGACATGGACGAACTGGCATCCAGCACAAGAGCAACGTGATTGATGTAGTTCTGGCTTCCGGACATAACTGCTCCCCCTTTTTCCGACTCGATGCACTCATCGTCTCACCCACCACTGACAATCGATCTTGGAAACCAGGCGCATGCAGACCCCGACCGCCCCGACCTGCCACGAAGAAAGACCCGGCCCAGCGCCGTCACCCGGCCCGCATCAGCGAGCCTCCCAGGAGAGAGCCGCCGTCCTGCCGAGGAGAACGCGGAAGACCGGCGTCCAAGACCGGCGTCCAAGACCGGCCATCAATCCCACGAGTTGAAGAGCGTCGCGCCCAGCGTCCCCGGCCGCCAGTGCCTGATCTGACGCCACTCCGCGCCAGACAGAGCACAGGTGTCCGACTCCGCCAGTGGGGGGAGGAGCCGGGCTGCACTCAAGACGACGAAACCGACGTCGCCGAGGACGGTGGCCCAGGCAGGGGCTTCCTGGAATTCGCTGGTGTACCAGTAGCGCCGGTCACCAACGAAGCAATCAGCGGATGGTGAGCGTGGAACAGAGCGATGTGCGTGCCCTCCCGATCGCTGATCGTGGCGCTGTGGAAGTTCTGTGGGTACTCCTGCTCCGTGAAGTCCTCGACCTGCCCGTGCGCAGCCCGCGCCGCGGCATACAGGCGACACGGCATGCCCTGGGATCGGTACTCGGCAAGGGCGGGTCACTCCCGCCTCGGAACCCCGTCACGCCCTTCTCCAAGCGCAGGGTGACCTGCGAGCTGTCCACCTTCCCCTCCGAGCCGTCCGCCCATCCTTCGATGGCGCAAACCTACTGACCAGCAACCTCCGTCGGCACAGGAAATTCGCCAGCAGCGTCTTGCAGTTGCCAGAGACCGGGCGTCTCACATCCCACCCTTGCGCCCCACCCCCGGCCGAAATAAGTGAGGCGGTGCGGCACCCACGCACACCCGCGACAACGTCGATGTTGGGACGGCCGAACGGGATACAGCGCACGCGACCATCACGGCATGGTCATGGCCCGGAAGTGGTACTCGTCGTATCCCACGACCGTCTGCGGTCGCCGGAACAGCCGACGTTCTGGGCCGCTCACCTGGCGGACCTGCGTGAAGGCTCCCCTAGAGCCGTCCGGCCCCCGCAGCACGAAGTCCCGGGCCACGTCAGGCACAAAACTTCTCAGTGCCCCACTTGACCACCCTGCACGATGCCCGGCTACCGCCCGGTCACCGCCGCTGCTCACACCCAGTCGATACCGACCTTCCGCAGCGCGCGGCGTTGTGCGGGAGAGAGCTTTTCCCTCCGCTGCTTGGTGTTGGTGACCCATACACCCAGCTTTACCGGCACCGGCTCCGTCTCGCCGTCAACGCAGATCTCTTCGCTATGGCCTCGGGGCACCGGCCGGTCACCTTCCCGCTCCACCCACTGCGCCAGGGCCGTCAGGCCCCGCTGGAACGCCTGCTGCGCCTTGCCTGGGCCCTTCGTCGCACGCTTGGCGGACGGCGTGGGAGACGGCGTCTCAGCCGGATGCAGGCCCAGCCCGGCAAGTCGCCGCTGCTGCTCTTGCGACAACTGCGCCCAGGTGCTGGCCTCGCATCCCCCGCCGCCTGCGCACTGGCGCACCCCGCCCGGCATCGCAGCCGACACCGCGCCACCCCTTCCTCGGCCCGCAGCCTCCACTCACGTCGAGCCGCTGACGGAGGCTCCGCCGGAGCCCGGCTCCCACCCCGCAGGAGACGCCTGATGACCGCGGCCACTTACCAGTACGTCGACCTGCCCGACGCGGCCGTGGTCACCACCCGCGCGCTGCTCACCGCACGGGAGAACATCGCCGACACCGTCGCCGCACGGGCCATGATGTGCATCCACGGCGGCGCCGGCTTCGGCAAGACCCTCGCGGTCAACACCTGCCTGCGCGAACTCGAACCCGCAGAGGACGTCCGCCGGGTCACCTTCCGCGCCCGTCCCACCGCCCGCGCCGTGCGCTACGAGCTATTCACCGCCCTGGATTTGCCCGGAGAGCCGCCCCGCCACCCCAGCGAGTTCGACCGCCTGCTGAAGAACGCACTGGCCGAACACCCCCGCACCTTCCTCGTCGACGAGGCCCAGTGGCTCAACGGGGAGGCGTTCGAGTACTTCCGCTACCTGTGGGACGGGCCCGCCACCCGCTTCGCGGTCGTCTTCGTCGGCGGCGAGGGCTGCCACACCGTGCTGCGCCGCGAACCGATGCTCTCCTCCCGCGTCTTCATCCGGCAGCACTTCACCCGCCTCACCCCCGAAGAGGTCCAGCAGGTCATTCCCCTGTTCCATCCCGTGTGGGCCGATGCCGACCCCGAGGACATCGCCTTCGCCGACAGCCACGCCGCGCACGGAAACTTCCGCGCCTGGGCCCAGCTGACCGCCCACACCCGCACCGCGCTCGCCCGCACCGGCCGGCCCCGGGCTGACCGGGAGTTGCTGCGCTGGGCCTTCAGCCGCCTCGCATGACCACCGCCTCCTCCAGCTCCATCAAGCCGCCGCCGGTGGTGCTCGTGCTGGACCGGTACGACGACGCGGCCCACACCCATACCGCCCTGGCCTCCCACGATCCCGCCGTCGGCCGGATCACCCTGCACCCCGGACCTGGCACCATCAGCGACACCGCGCTCGCCCACGACCTCCTCGCGGCGCTGGGCAAGCCGCCGCTGCTGCCCGGCCGCTACCCGCCAGGCCGGCAACCGGCGTGGCAGGCCGCCACCGCCTGGATCCACGCCATGCCCGCCGCTCGGCTCACCGTCCTACGCGCCCACCGGCTCACCCCGCGCCGCATCGAGCGGCTCCTGCGCCTGCGCGAAGCGACGGGCATCGCCCTGACCCTGGTCTGCCACCGGCCCCGCCCGACCGCCGCACTCCACCAGGCCCTGTATGGCGTGCCCCACACCGTCACCAGCGACCTGGACACTGCCCGCAGCCACTACTACGACGGGGCCCCACCACTCCCGTGGGCATTCCTGAGCCGGCATTCCTTCCGCGCATGCCAACGGCCCGGTGGGTGACGCTGCCTGCCCTTGACCGCCTCGTCTCCTACGACGTCACTCGCCCCTGCATCGGCCCGTGCACGCCGGCCCCGATCGACTGGAAGCAACGGCCGCCACCACGACCGCTCACCGACACAGCCGCTCAGGAGATCACCCGCAGAATCCACCGGGCAACCGCGCACCCCCGACTGGCCGCAGCCCTGGTCGCCACGCTGCTGACAGGCGCGTCATACCAGCAACTCCTCACCGTCCGCACCGACGACCTTGGCCCCGGCGCGGTCACCGTCGCCTTCCACGACCCCGCCCGCTACACCGACGGCTGCGCCATCCACCCGATCCCGCCCTGGGCACAGCCGTTCCTGCGCGCCGCGGCCTGCTACGCCGCCCTCACTGGCAGCCAGGAACTGCTGGCCAGCCCGAACGAACGCCCCCACTTCCTGCGCCTCGCCGAGGGCGCCAAGCTACGCCCGCCCCAACCTCCGGGACGACGGAGGGCCGGATCTGGGCTGGTGGTGTGGGATTGGGCGGAGCGCAGGGAAGCCGAGTACTACCAGCGCTTGCTGGCGGCCCCGCGCACACTGCCCCTTCACAGCCGGTAGCCCCGACGCCCACGTTCCGCCCCGGGCACGCGTGCGGGGCCGGGTCAGTCGATGGCGAAGTCGGCGAACTCGACGTCCGAGAAGGCCACCTGCAGCCCGTGGGCGCGCCCGCCTCCGTCGCGGAAGTAGGCATGCCCCAGCGCACGGGCCAAGATGACCATCTGCTGCGCCTCACCGGCGTCGGCGTCCCGGGCGGCGAACAGCTCCCGCGCGACCGCGCCGGACAGATGCTGGGTGATCAGCCGCCGGCGGGGGCCATCGGAGGAACCTGCCACGGAGGCGAATCCAAACCGGGCCCGGGTGTGCACAGAGAAACCGCGTGCTTCGGCCCGCACACGCAACCGCTCACGTATCCGGGGCTGCCACCGCGCCCGGACGACCTCCTCGATCACGCGCATCTGAGCCGCGCCCGGCGTGCGCCGCCCCGGACCGGACGTGACCCACCGCTGCACAGTCCGCTGCGAAACCCCCAGAACCCCCGCCAGCCTCTTTGTGGAGCCCTTCTCCGCCCTGAGCAGGAAGCCCAGACGGGCAGTGACGCTGCCCGGCAGGGGCCGGGTACGCAGAGCCGCTCCAGCCCGTCATTGATCTCCCCCAAGGCCCGCTCCTCGTACATACCGCAGCATCCACCCTGCGCGTCTCTCCCACGTCCGGCCTCCATGCAGCTAGCCGACAGGGCCAGCTTCCTGCGGCCCGTAGCGTCTGGTCTCCCACACCGCCCGGCCTTGCCCGCCAGTTCCGGCACTTTTCGAGACAGCACCGCCCGGCGTCGGCTACGTGAGCCGGCAAGAGCGCCAACGAGGGAACCCGCATCGCGACGGCGCCTTCATGCCCATTCGATGCCCAGCTCGGCCAGCTGCTGGCGCTGGTCGGGGGTGAGTTTGCTGCGTCTGCTCTTGGTGTTGGATACCCATACGCCGAGCTTTACGACCGCCGGTTCCGCCTCGCCGCCGCCCTCGCCGTCAATGGTGATCTCTTCGCTGTGCCCGCGGGGCACCGGCCGATCGCCTTCCCGCTCCACCCACTGTGTAAGGGCCGCCAGGCCCCGATGGAACGCCTGCTGGGCTTTACCGGGGCCCGTGCCGCGCGCTTCGTTGCCGGGCGGGAGACGGGGCCTGGGCGGCTTGCACGCCCAGCGCGGTCAGCCGCTGCTGCTGCTCGGTGGACAGCCGCGCCCAGGTGGCCGGATCCTTCTGCCGCTGGAGCCACACTCCGAGGTCGTCGCCGTCGAAGAGCACTCCGGGCGGGATGGCCGGCAGCACTCCGTCGGCGTCGACCAGGTCCGCCAGGACGCGGTGGTGGCGTTGCCAGTCCAGTGGCCAGGGGCAGTTCCAGTCCTCATCGATCGCGGCCAGCTGCTCCGCGCGTACGGTGGCCCGCTCCGTGTCCTTGCCGAGGCCGCCCTTCCGGCGAAGGTTGGCCATGTGCTGCCCGATGGGCGCCATCGCCTCGCCCTCACCCCACACCGCGTCCTGACGTGGAGCGAGGTGTCCGGTGGCCCGCTGATAGGACCGCAGCGCGGCGAGCTTGGTCTCCCAGGCTTCCTCGCCCGGCTCCCACACCATCCCGGCTTCCGGCGCGTCCAGCAGGGTCTTGCGCCGCGGCTCCAGCTCGCCGGCCCGCAGGGCCTTGCGCTGCTGGTGGACCCACTGCCCGAGCGGGAAGCCCTTCGTCACGCCGACTTCGGTCTCGGTGTCGCAGGGGACGGCGTGCAGGCCGGTGATCTCGTTCTCGGCTCGCCATGGACGCTACGCGCACCGGGACGACGCCGACGGCGTGCATCCAGTGCGCGAGGACGACCAGCAGACGCACCGCCCGCAGGAGCCCGGACCGCCCCGCGGCCGGGGGGCCAGCCACTGAGTGCACCCGATGCCGGGCACCCGATGTCGTGGTGCGTACCGGCGATGCACGGAATCCACTCCACCGGGTGGAGTCCACCGCCTGGGAGTGGACACCATCGTGCGGGAGTGCGCGACACCGACGGGACGATGCCGTGCAGCCACCCGGTGCACGACCGCCGCATTTCCCCTTGACCACGGCCCGTGTCAAGGGGAAACGCCCCACCGGCCCGCGCCACCGCGCCAGGTCCATCGCCGTGGTGGGGGAGCCCCGCGCCCAGTCCCGCAGCGCGGACAGCAGCACGCACCCGGCCTCGTCCAGCGCGAAGGAGTCCGTACACGGGTCGGCCTCCCCGTCGACGGCCGTGACGGGCCAGACGATGCCCTCGGCAACCGCAGCAGGATGAACGCCAGCTCCGGGTCCGCTTCCGCCCACCCGGCGACAGCGCCGCCGTCACCCATGCTGTGCCTGGTGGACTGGGTGGCGACGAAGCTGCGCTGGCGGCTCGCCGTCGATGACGCCGAAGGCGTCGTTCTGACCGAGTGGGCCGTGGGTCGCCCGAACGTATCTGTGAGGGTGGTCTTCGCTCGGAGCCCGATGCGGTGGTAGCTCCGGCGTCGCCGAGGCCACGGTCAGGCCCTGCAATGCCGGCTGCGCAGAGTAGATGCCGACAGGCAGGTGAGCACGTACAGACTGCTGTTGATGCCCGCATCTTGGTGCGTACGCCGGGGCAGAAGGCGCACGCTGTGCGTCGGTCGTGTCGACATGCGCTGGACATGGTGGGCAGTGCTTCCGGACCACTGGATGGATGGGTTTGCACGCCGCAGGCTCGGGCGGCGATCTGTCGGCCTCCAGCATGGGAGCAGCGCACCTGCGGCAGACGGTTGCTTCGTGTGCGAGCGCAGGAGACGTCTGCCCGACAAGAAGACCAGGCCGACCAAGCGGTGCAGGCAGTGCGGCACCTGCCCAGGAACGGCCGACCTATTGCATACGCCTGTAGCGGGCGGTTGGTGAACGGTGAGGGGATGATGATGAGCACTGCCCATGTGGCAGCCACAGGGGGAGAGGATTCCGACCCGCCGATCAGCACGTTCGCGGGGACCGGGGAGGCGGGCTTCAGCGGGGACGAAGGCTTGGCTGTATCGGCTGAGTTGAACCATCCGTACGGTGTCGCGGTAGACAGCACCGGCACTCTGTACTTCTCTGAATACAGCAACCACCGGGTCCGCAAGGTCACGGCGGACGGGAAGATCAGTACGTTCGCGGGGACCGGGGAGGCGGACTACGGGGACGACGACGGCCTGGCCGTCTCTGCCCGGCTGAACTACCCGCGTGGGGTGGCGGTGGACAGCGCAGACGCCGTCTATATCGCCGATGCCGGCAACCACCGGGTCCGCAAGGTCACGGCGAACGGGGAGATCAGCACGTTCGCCGGCACGGGCGCCGCGGGTGCCGGTGGCGACGGCGGTCTTGCCACCGCTGCCGAGCTGGACCGTCCGTACGGTGTCGCAGTGGACGGCACCGGTGCCGTCTACATTGCCGACCACAACAACCACCGGGTGCGGAAGGTCGCGGTGGACGGGACGATCAGTACGTTCGCCGGCACGGGCGAGGCGGACTTCGGTGGTGACGGCGGGGCGGCGGAGTCGGCTCAGCTGAACGGCCCGCACGCAGTGGCGGTGGACAGTGCAGGCGTCGTCTACATCGCCGACGCCGAGAACCACCGGGTGCGGAAGGTCGCGGTGGACGGGACGATCAGTACGTTCGCCGGCACGGGCGAGGCGGACTTCGGTGGTGACGGCGGGGCGGCGGAGTCGGCCCAGCTGAACCACCCCGTGGCGGTGGCGGTGGACAGTGCCGACTGCGTCCACATCTGCGACCAGTACAACCACCGGGTGCGGAAGGTCGCGGCCGACGGGACGATCAGCACGGTCGCCGGCACGGGCGAGGCGGACTTCGGCGGAGATGACGACCCGGCCGGCTCGGCCCAGCTGAACAACCCGTTCGGACTCGCGCTGAACGGCGTCGACGCCCTCTACATCGCCGACCACATCAACAACCGGATCCGGAAGATCGCCTCACCGAGGCTGCCCAAGTCCGGCACGGTGGTCTGCTGGGCCAACGCCCGCAGCAGGCTGCGGATGGCGGTCACGCGCGAGTCCACCAAGGACGGTGCCGAGATCCATCAGACCCTCCCCGTTCCCCGGGGGCATCAGCGGTGGCGGCTGGTCGTGGTCGGCCAGAACGACGGCGAAGCCCTGTACCGGATCGAGAACGTGCGCAGCGGCAAGGCGTTGGAGGTCGTCGGCGGGCAGGAGTGGCCCGGCGCGGTGATCGCGCAACGCGCCTATGAGGGGGACGACGCGCACCACCAGCAGTGGAGGCTGATCCCGGCGGGCTCGGCGGCGGACGCTCCGCATGTGTACGAGATCGCGAACCGCAACAGCGGACTGTACCTGCGAGCGGACACCAATGCCCGCACGGCGATCAGGCAGGACGGGGCGGAGGGCGACCACCAGGGCCGGCAGTGGCAGCTGCTGCCCGCGTGATGCCGAAGGGGGCAGAGGCGGTCTCGCCCCTGCCCCCTTCACGACCAGGGCGTCACTTGGAGCCGGGCGGCTTGTCGGCGGTCGCCTTGGGTGCCTTGCCGGCCTCCGGCGCCGCGGGCTTCGCCGGCGTCTTGGGCATGCCGGTGTACTTGCCCTTGTCCGGCTTGTTCTGCAGGTCCTCGTTCTTCTTCAGGTCGGGGTTGTTCGCCATCTTCGCATTCGACTGCTCCATGCCTTCGGACGCTGCCGTGGACACCGAGCCGAGATCCTGGGTGTACCCCGTCGGGCCGGCCGCCTCCTGGGTCTTTTGGACGAAGGCGCCGAGGAAGCCCATGATGAGGCGCGCTTCCGGCGATTGCTCCTGTACGACCTTCGCGCGCGAGGAAGCCCCGTGGATCGCATCGGCGGACAGGCTCGTGCTCTTGTCGTCGTACGTGGTGTCGGTGACGTCCTCCTCGAAGTCAGAGTCGAAGTCGAAGTCGGGGTCCGCGGTCGGCTGCGTCCGGTCGCCGTGGGTCACGGAGAAGAACCCCGCGCTCTTGCCGGCGAAGTCGAAGATGCTGTTGAACACCATGGTGGTCACCTCTGCTCGTCGTGCTCGGCGTGGTGCCGGCTCACGTGTGCTTGTGCAGCGAGCGGTCGCTGTCGGTCAGGCTCTGGCAGTCGAACATCGTGTGGTGGACGTCCAGGACGGAGACGACCTCGGCCAGCCCGTGCAGGTGGAAGCCGCCGCAGGCCAGGTCGAGGACGCTGATGGGGCGGGCGACCATCTGGTCGAGGCCGGGATAGTCGCCGGGCTGCGGGGGACACAGGACCGCCACCGGCACGGCGTAGTACACCGCGATGAACCCGGAGAAGGTCACCGGGATCTCGTAGTAGTAGTGCTTGTGGCAGCGTCGCTGGGTGACGACGCTCTCCACGCGGCCGCCCGGGGGGACCTCGCCGGAGATCTGCGACTTCGAGGCCCAGCTGGTGCTCAGCGAACCGCTCACGGAGCCTTGGATGCCCAGCGCCAGCGAGGCGTTGAGCGTAGCGGTGCCGGTGGCGCTGCCCGTGGTCGTGAAGCCCACCGACTCCGTCACCGTGTTCGCCATGGAGTTCGTTGCCGCGTTCCGCACCGCGTTCTCGGTGGCGTTCGCGTTGTCCACTCCGACGCTGTCTTTGCTGTTCTTGTTCGTCACGGTGTTCGCGTTCTTGTTCGCCACCTCGTTCTGGCACTGCGCCTGCATCTGCTCCTGGAGGTCCATCCGCAGCTGGTTCTGCAGCTGCAATTGCAGTTGTGCGCTGATGCTGCCGCCGAAGGTGAGCTTGGCATCTCCTTGGAGCGACCACTTGATGTCGTTCGACACGCTGAAGTCGACCGAGTCGGTGAAGGTCATTTTGGACGTCTGACTGCGGTTGACATAGGTACGCGAGGAGCACATGTCGGGCGGGGGCTGCCTGATGTCGCACCGCTCCTCGATGAGCGGCTCCCCGAGGTGCATATAGGCGATCCAGCCCAGTTGGAACGCGGTAACGGTACCGGGCATGGTGCCGTAACGCTGCTTGTTAACGGAGAGCCCGATGGGTTTGTGCGGCACACCTGAGTCGTCGACGTAGACCAGGTTGGGGTGGTTCAGCAGAGCCTTCCAGTCGATGTGGAGTTCTTTCAGGTTCTTCTTCGTCAGCGGCTGGCGCTTGGTCCGTCCCAGGTTGTACGCGTTGGAAGACATTCCCATCCTCGACTAATGTGGCCGAATATCGCTCGGTAAATTTGAACGGAATGTGCACGCGTTCTGGCGATCGAAGCTAGCACGGCATTTTTTTCCCCGAAAGATGTCACCGTTCATCACCCTCCATCGAGTGATAAACGCTCCCTGCCCTCTCAACTCTCCTTGTTCCAGGGTAACTTCGAGAAAGTATCGATCGCAGCGGTTTATCGGTGATATCGCTGAGCGCCGGACGCGTTGTTCTCCACATCCAGAACAGGTGAGGTATTTCGCGATGTACACCCAAGAACGCACCACGATGTCGAACCTGGTGGTCGGTGGCCCGGTAGCGGTCAACAGCCACGACAACGCGATCGTGGCGGCACTGGTCGAGAACCGGCCCGTCATGCTCGTCCACGCCTTCAACGGCGGCTATCTGCGGCCCGCCGAACTGACCGACTCGGTCCACGACAAGGGCGTCGAGCTGGCCACCGCACTGGACCAGGTCACCAAGGAGGCGAAGGGCCACCTCTGGTACATCACCCCCGCAGGCTTCTTCGGGCAGCGCCCCCTGTACTTCCTCGAGAGCGCCGCGGGCCAGGTGTCGCCCACCCCTGCCACCGCCGGGCCAGTGCCGCCCGCACCCGCTGCCGCGGGGCAAACCGATGCCGGGCGCGGTGACGACGGCACCCCGAAGCCGCAGCGCCGGCGTGTCACCGTGCACCAAGACGCCCCCGCGAGCCCGGCCGACACCGTCCAGGTGGGACTGCCGGACAAGGTCGACGACAAGTGGCGCGGGAAGAACGGCGCGCCCGAGGACACACAGCTCTGGATCGTCACGGTGACGCCGTGGGGCGGGATCACGTTCGTGCCGATCACCCACCCCGACACCATCCTCGGGTTCAAGGACCACGCGGTGGCCGCCGACAGCGAGGTGCGCCTCACCTACAACTGGGGCGGCGACTTCACCGGGACGGTCATCAACACCTTCTACCCGCGGCTGCCCAACGAGTGGAGCGTCCCCTACCACCACGTCTTCACGTGACCGGCGGCCACCGCCGCATCAGCCCCATCCCTGACCTACGCCCGCACCGCCTGGAAGGGGCAGCACGATGCCCGTACCCACGCAAGAGCTGAAGCTTCAGATCGTCAACGCCGCCACGGGGAAGACCCTCGGCGTCAAGGACGCGCCGGGCGCGGAGGGGGCGCTCGTCCTAGGCGACCTGCCGGACGGCGGCCCGAGCCCGGAACAGTGGCAACTCGTCCCCGTGCAGGCCGCACAAGGCGGACAGACACAGGACGAGCAGGCGTACGTGATCCGCAACGCGGCCGGCGGCAAGGTGTTCGACAACCCAGCCGCCGCGGACCGCGGTGTCCGCCAGTGGAACGCCGCCGCCAACGAGAAGGCCCAGCAGTGGCATGTCATCCCCGTCGAGGGCGAAGCCGGCTGCTACGTCATCGAGACCGCGACCGACGGCGCCGTCCTCGACCTCGCCGTCCTCGACCTCACCGGCCCCGGCCCGGACGACACCGCGGTCGTCCTGAGCGACTACGACGAGAACGCTAAGAGCCAGCGCTGGCGGTTCGTCACGGCCGAGCCCGAGCGCACCAGCGACCCCATGCTGCGCTGGGCACCACTGAGCCACTGGAACAGCCGCCAGTCCTGGCGGCTGACCCGCTCGCCCGCCCTGCGCCCGGCCCCCGGCGCCGCCCCTGCCTTCAGCGACATGCTGCTGGTCCTTGAGGCATTCGGGAGCGACCAGGAGGCCGGCGGATGGAAGAGCGACGGAGCCAACCGCTCACCCGACGGGCGACCCACCTGGTGGGCCGGGCCCGGCGCACGGTTCCTCGCCGACACCACCGGAGCGGGAGGAGCGGACATCGTCGGCCTCAAACCCGCGACGGGTCTGGTCACGGCCTCCAGCCACGGCGACGGCACGTTCGACGACGAACGCGTCCTGCACTCAGCGGCACCCTCCGCGAGCCCGGCGGACCTGTGGACCCTCGCGGACACGACAGCCGGCGGAAATCCCGACATCGTCATTCTCTCTGCCGACGGCCTCCGCGTCTTTGCTCGCGATGAGGACGGGACGTTCAAGCCCTCGGGCGGCGAGCCGGCCCTCCACGCCTTCGGACACGGTGTCCAAGCCGGCGGCTGGCTGGCCGACAAGCACCCCCGCTTCCTCGTCGACACCACCGGAGACGGACGCGCCGACGTCGCCGGCTTCCACGACGACGGATTCTGGCTGTCGCTCCAGGACGAGGACGGCGCCTTCGCACCACTCACCGACGAACCTGCTCTCAAGGCGTTCGGCCACAACGAGGAAGCGGGCGGCTGGCTGGCCGACAAGCACCCCCGCTTCCTCGTCGACACCACCGGAGACGGACGCGCCGACATCGCCGGCTTCCACGACGACGGACTCTGGATCTCCCTCCAGGACGAGGACGGCACCTTCGTCGAACCCCTGTACGTCCTCGACGACTTCGGGGTCGAACAGGGATGGAGCACGACCGAGGAGCACCCCCGGTTCCTGCTTCCGACCACCCGTGACGGAGCAGTGGACATCGTCGGCTTCGGCCCGCAGGGCGTCGTCGTCGCCCGCGGCCGCGGCGACGGCACCTTCGAGCCCGCGAAACTCGTCCTGAACGACTTCGGAAGCGCCCAGGGGTGGACGGGCAAGAAACATCTGCGGCTCCTGGCCGACGTCACCGGCGACAGCACCCCGGACATCACCGGCTTCGGCGACGAAGGCGTCTGGGTGGCGCACAACCGCGGCGACGGGCAGTTCGACCAAGCCCAACTGGTGTGCCGCGGCTTCGGCTACAACGACGACGCCGGCGCCTGGCGAGTCGACCACCACCCCCGCTTCCTCGCCGACATCACCGGCGACGGACGCACCGACATCATCGGCTTCGGCGGCCCCGGCGTGTACGTGGCCCGCAACCTCTACCGCCGCTTTAGGACCCGATAGACCACGCAGAGCCCAGCCGGACCACGGCAGTCAGCCGCGTCGAATGAACGGAAGCTTGCATGAGTCACCCCTCCGCCATCGCCCCGTACGCGCAGGCCGCAGCCGTGGTCAAAGCCGACGGCACCATCCTGCGCGCCCACGGCATCCAGCAAGTGATCCCAAAGGGCTCCGGCAATTACTGGATCAAGGTCGACAGCACGGTCCGCCTGGACCGCTCGGTCCCCGTGGCGACCCCCTCACCGGGAGCACCGTGGGGTTCCGGCGCGCTCATCGAAGTGCTCAGCGCAGAAAGCGTGATCCGCGTCCTCATCCAAACCATCAACGGCGGAAACAACGCGCCCTTCCACCTGGTCGTGCCGTGAACAGGCCGCTCGTCCGCACCCAGATGCGCTGCTCCCCTCCCGGTGCGGCCGTCACCCGCGAAGGAAAGAGGAACAAGCTGTGAGCACCCCGTCCTACCCGCTGGCCAACGCTCCCTATGCCCAAGCCGCGGCCGTGATCAATGGGGATGGCACCGTCGTACGAGCCCAAGGCGTCGTCAAAGTCCGACGGATCGCAGACGGCAGCTACTCCGTGGAGGTCAGCAAGGACATCGACCTGGACAAAGCCGTGCCGCTGGCCTCCCTGATCGGCCGGGTTGACTCGTCCGTCCCGGCCCAGATCTATATCAACCCCCACGAGACCAGCGACGACCCGCACACCTTCGGCGTAACTACGTACGCGGGCGCTGCCCGTGTGGACAGCCCCTTCATTGTGATCGTGCCCTAAGCCTCATTGGCCGGCCCCTCACCGACACGGTTGTGCCCCTTACCAAGATCGCAACCCCCGGGGCGACGAGCCCTTCAACCTGCCCGTGCCCTGACCTCACCCGGCCGATCACAGTACGAGAAAAACGGCCCTCGCCAAGACAACAACCTGGAGGACATGCCATGGCCGATCCCGTCCCGCTGTACGCCCCCTACGCCCGCGCCGCCGCCATGGTGACCCGCGACGGGATCGTGGAGAAGACGAAGAACATCCTCCGCGTGGAGAAAGTCGGCACCGGCACCTACAAGGTGATCATCGCCGAGACCGTCGACGTGACCCACGCCGCGCTGCAAGTCACCGCCGACAGCGCGGCCAACTGGGGGAGTGAGGTCTACGCCCACAGCCTGGGACCGCATGTCGTGCAGGTCCTGACCGGCAAGAACGGGACGGAGGCGGCGCAGCCGTTCCACATCGCCGTCCTGTAGCACCCCACAGGAATTGAGTCATGCCCATCGCATGCCGATGGCGGAGAGCTCTTCCATCCGCTCCGGGGTCAGCGTGGCGGCCCGGCTCCGCTGGTTGCTGACCCATGCCCCCAGACGGAACTGGAGCTCCCAGCCGTCCTCGGAGAGCACGGTCTCGACATGCTTTCGAGGCACCTTCAGATGGCCCTCGCGCTCGAAGAACTGCCGGGCGGCCGCGAGGTTGGCGGTCCACTTGTCGGCCTGCGTGCGGCGCGGCTTCGGCTTCTCGTCCTCACTCGCGGGTGTGATCCCGAGGACCTGTTCGCACATCCACTGCTGCACTGTCGTCAGCTTCTGCCAGCCCAGCCGTTGCGCCTTGACCCATCGCCCGAGGTCTTGGCCGCGGTGCATGACGACGCCGGGTTCGGTGGGCAGTTCGCCGCCGATCTCTTCCAGATGCTGCCGTGTGAGGTGGAAGGCCCGCTGCCACTCCACCGGCCAGGCTGGGCACCAGGACGGGTCGATGTCCTCCAGCTGCTCGCGCCGGTCCGGCGACAGGGCGCCGGTCCACGAGTCGACGGGGAGTCCTTCGGCCTGGCGCTGTTCGAGCTCCTGGGCGCGCCGGGCGGCGGCGCGGGCGTTCTTCAGCCAGATGCCGACCTTGTAGCCCTGGTGGGCGGCGTCGAGGGGGGCCAGGAGGTGCCCGTGTTCGGTGGCCCACCCGCGGGCGGCGCTCAGGCCCTCCTCCCACGCGACGTCGAAGTGGCTCCAGACCATGCCGAGTTTCTCCAGTTGCTCGATGCGGTCCTCGTCCATGTCGCCGCGGGCGTAGAACCGGCGCGCGTCGGCGGTCCACTGCCCCAGTGGGAAATTCGCTAGCGAGGCCGGCCACCCGACCCCCTCGGCCTCCTCGCCCTCCGGCACGCGGTACGTGAACGGCACCCGCAGGTCACCGTGCACACGGGCGAAGATGACCGCGGCCTCCACCCCACGCCGCCAGTGCTCATGCTCAGGGTTGAGGACGCGCAGGTTGATGAACGCCGCGAGGGCGGCCGGGTCGCGGGGCGTGGAGAACTTCAGCAGGGCCTTGGCGGGGCCGCTGACGCCTCCGGAGCCCTCGCCGCTCCCGCCCGTGCTCTTCCCGCTCTCGTCCTTGCTGACGGGCTTGTAGCGGCTCGGAGCCTGCTGCTCCGCGAGGCTCTCCACGATCCGCGCGTCATGCGCCCGCAGCGCCTCCAACAGCTTGGCCAACCCGCCGAACGCCCGGGACGTCAGCATGTTGTCCGCCGTCTCGCCCGGCCCGAGCAGCACCGGCACCACGAGCGAGGCCACCTTGCCCTCGCCCGGCTGCATCCGCAGCGCCCGCCCTACGGCCTGGACCAGGTCGGGCATGGAGCCGCGCACATCCGCCCAGTAGACGGAGTCGCAGTTCTTGGTGTCGACGCCCTCGCCCAGCACCTTCACCGAGCACAGGAAGCATTTCTCCACCACGGTGCCGTCCGTGGCGATCCCGGCCGCGAACTCGCCCAGCAGACGACGCCGGTCCAGAGGCTTGTGGTCCCCGCACAGCCAATCCGTCCAGATCGTCCTGGGGTACAGCTCGGGATCGGATGCGTGCAGCTGCGCGGCGACGTCGGGAAGGCCAGCCGCGAACGCCTCGGCTTCCCGGATCTGATGGTGGAACACCAGTGTGCGGCGGAAGCCCTCCTCGGCTGATGCCTTGACCAGGGCGGTCTGCAGAGCGGCGAGCCGTGCCCCGCGTACCTCTGCCGAGCGGCCTTCGGCGCCCAGGAGCTGCGCGGCCTGGAGCGCGGTGTCGGTGACGTCCACGCATACGACCTGGTAGGGGGCACAAATTCCCCGGTCGATGGCCTCCGAGAGCGTCAAGGTGAACGCCCTGCTGCCGAAGGGGCCCTCGGGGTCGTCTTCCATGCTCGCGACCAGCTCGCCCGGTGCGCCGGCCTCGTCCTCATCCCCGAGCTGCCACAGCCGGGGCGTGGCCGTCATGTACAACCGGCGCAGGGACGGGATCTTCTGGTTGTCGTGCACGACCGCCCACGGCTTCCCGATCCGGCCCGAAACCCTGTGGGCTTCGTCGACGACGATCAGGTCCCAAGCCGCCAAACCCTCAGCGTGCGCCCGCTCCAGCATGCCCAGCCCCAGGCTGGCGTACGTGGCGTACACGGTGACTTTGTCCAGGCCCCGCGTCCACTCCACCAGCTCGTCCACGTCCGTGGTGTTGGGGAAGGACACCTCCTCGCCCCGCAGCGAGGACACCCCGATCATCGGCCCCCGGCGGCCCCCCTCGCGCCACGCGGACTCGGTCTGGGCGAGCAGGTCCAGCGAGGGCACGAGCACCAGCACACGACCCGCGTGGAGCTCCTCCGCACTGCGGACCGCCACCCGAGTCTTCCCGGACCCGGTCGCCATGATCACCTGCGTTCGAATCCCTCGTTCGGGCACAAGTGATCTTGCAGGCAATTCGAGGGCACGCACGACCGCGTCAACGGCTTCTCGCTGGGCTGCCTCGCGCTGGTCAACGCGGTCTGTGCTCGACATACTCTCCTGCCTTATCCTGGGGTACCGTCCGGTTGATTCGAGCGGCAAAAACGGGAAACCTGCACGTAAGAGAGGTGAGAGGGCTTCGGCTGGACTGACGCGATCGGCTGGTTGCTCCGCCTCACCGGAGCACCGGCAAGGCCGTGGGATGGATCTCGATAACCCTTCGGAGTGGTCCGGGGTGGTGCGCTCTGAGTCCATAGCTTATCTCGGCTTTAAAAATGAAGCACACGGACCTCGAAGATTCCTCTAACGTGGCCGAAAGCCGCCAGTCTTGCCTTATCGCAAGCCACTCCAAAGCCTTGACACCCCCTCAATCTGTGCCTCTGCCTCTGAGGCCGGCCCCCGGCGCTTCCCGCCCCCGTCCCGACTGTCCGTCACCACCCCCTCTTCGTAGCCCGCTTGGCCCGCAGGGCCACTACGCCCCCACGGCCCGGTGGTTGTCGATGGCGGGCCGTGCGGGGGTGGCTGGAGCGGAGCGGAGGCCGCCGGGCCGGGCGGAGCCCGGCCTCGGGCCGCAACGCGGCCCGCTTGCACTGCTGTTGGCCCTGGAGCGGAGCGGAGGGGCCGGCCCGGCTTCGCCGGGCGCGGTGCGCGAAGCGCTCCGTTGGCGTTCCCGCGGA